>JYJJ01000009.1 GCA_003263775.1 Vibrio maritimus | reverse complement strand
AGAAAAGAATATTTAGTACTTTAAACACATAAATGTAATTTAGAATAAAGGAATTATTATGAAAAACCGCTATGGCCTAGCAGCGTTGGCCACTTCACTTGTAATTGCGATGACTGGATGTGCGTCCAAGCCTTTTGAAGCCGCAAAGTACGCTATGGAGAATAAACGCCTAACATCTGAAACACACTTAGCCTCGGTAGAGCCTGACGAAGAGTTTTCGAGCGCTATGGAAATTATGTATGACATCACTCAAGTTGATGTGGACTACAAAAACAATCTGGACAAACCGTATATCAGTGGAAGTACAGTTACTAAAGATATATTAAGCGCAGGAGGTACGTTTGCCATGCTCGCTAACGGCGCATCACTTCTTGATGCTGGCAGTTTTTTTTTCGGCTACGAGCTACAAGAAGGAAACCGACCCCGCGTACAGTTCGAATATTATTGCTCGCTTTGTCGAAGTTCCTAAAGGCACCTCTTATGAGGACATTGCGCAAATTTCTTACCATCACAAAAATGCCTTAGCTGAGCAAATACAGAACTCTTATATCCAAGCGGGTTTCAATGCAAACATCGTAGCTCCAAAAAAATATGTTGATATCAACACCGGAATGCCATCACTTTTTTTTATCATCAGCGCTCTAGGTAGCGATAGCAACAAGAGCACGTCTAAGTTGTGCGAAGAGGACATTGGCCCCCTAGAAGTGAATGCACTTGAGAAAGGTTACGTTGACATGTGGGGACGGTGTGCAGCTCAGGTCTCTTTTGTTTTTCGATATATCGAAAACGATGAAAACCTACCAATCGCAGCACTAAACGGAAAAAAAGTATCTTCTTATATGATTATTTTAGCTCACCTTCCTGATGACTTCATAATGAGCATACTCAGAAGCAATTACGAGTATGACTATGCCTACTCACCGTCATTCACGTGGTTTAACGACAAGTACAAAATGATCGATGCTTATGGACAAGAAGCTGTCACTAAACAGTTTGAGAATCAAAATCTGAGTATGTATCCAAGGTTAACCTTGCTTGGAAAGGGCCCCGTTAAATTTAAGTTTCAACCTTAAAATCGTAATTTCTCTACGGCCACAACTCTCTAGGATGTGGCCTTTTAAAATCTTCTCTCAGAAATGTAGGCTAAACAGATACGTCCACTCCGCAATGGGCGCATAAACACTCTGAATAGTTGCCATCGCGTCCAATAGGAGTAATACGGATTTTATTTAAACGATTGTAAAGCCCCTCGAAAAATATATTGATGAACTCTTTTGAGTGAGTGGAACCCTTATAAAAAACCCCGTACCGTAATTAACTCATCGAGCCGTAGATACAACAAAAATTGGAAAAGAAGGAACTTAATCATGTACGAACTGAACTACCTAATCGACACATATCAGTTACTAATGAAACCGGCATCACTAGTATTTCGATGGACACTAGCAACCCAAAAAAGGGGATTGCCATTAGCATAATTTTGGTCACCTAGTCCAATCATGAAGTGAAAAAGAAATTAAAAACCGAATTAGATAGCCTATTAATACTCGGTTTCCAAAAGCCAATTCGACTTACGGCCCGCATCACGATACATCATTAAAACGCATTTTGGGAGCACCTCCGTGTTCAATACTCTGGCAATTACCCCTATCAGCATCCCTTTTTATGCATACCATTCAATCTAACTTGGCCGTTACCAATGGTGCAATCAGTCACAGTGAATAGACTCCTACCTTCGTAAAAGTGACGGTAGTATTGGCTGAGGGCAAATGCACTGTGTCACGACTCAACCACACACCTATAGCCATTAAACCCCTACTAACCTCCCCCCAGAAAGTGATAACATCCCCCCCATCAGAATTACAGAGACACTCTATGTTTATCCATCGTGTAAACGACATCGACTGGCTGGTGATTACCGCCTTTGAAGAATTCAAAACCATGTTCATCGAAGATGCCGGTACTATCCCTTCTTGCTTCTCTACCACCAGCGAATTGAGCCTGATTGATCAAGCTAAGCGCACCTATGGGTATCTACCCTCACTCGACGGCGTAGTGACGGATACCGGTACGTTTCAGAGACCAAACAATGAAGAAGATTTGAACCCACAGCTTGCGTGTTTGGTGGAAGGGCGTGGTCGAGTGTTTATCTATCACGGCGGCTTTGTGGCGTTTGTGGATGACGAGAAGACCTTTATTACTCGTTTGGATTAAACAGCTTCAATGAGTTTTGGAAACCAAATTTGTCACAATCTTCACTTCTCTTCGATTGCCACTGCGCTTCTTCACCGCTATGCTTTCTCGCACATTAGATGTTGAGAATGGAAACCATGCAAAATAGCTTTCAATACCCTATCGGTACCCCAGGAACAAAATGGACAGATAGCGAAGTCCAACAGTGGCGTGAAAGCACGTCGGTAAAACGTCTTTATAACGAAGATGTCCTTCCTAAAATCGACGCACTGCGTGAGAGCTTAGATGTGGTGCAATACGGTGCGCTTTCATACGACGAAGCTCGCTTCCCGCTGTTTGCGTTAAAAACACGCGCTTGGGATGCTACAAAGCCAACAATCCTAGTGACAGGAGGCGTACATGGTTATGAAACGTCCGGTGTTCACGGTGCGCTTCAGTTTGCTAAGAACAACGTTCACGACTACCAAGATGCATTCAATATCGTTATCGCACCTTGTGTTAGCCCTTGGGGTTATGAAACCATCAACCGCTGGAACCCTAACGCTGTGGATCCAAACCGCTCATTCTATCAAGATTCTCCAGCGGAAGAGTCGGCAAATCTTATGGCGTTTGTGGCGTCGCTAGGCACCGATATTTGGGCTCACATTGATCTGCATGAAACGACGGATACAGATGAGAGCGAGTTCCGCCCTGCTCTTGCTGCACGTGACGGCCTTGAATACATTGAAGACAATGTACCAGACGGATTCTATCTTGTAGGTAACACCGAAAAGCCAGCAGAGGCGTTTCAAAAACACGTGATTGGCTTTGTTGAAAAAGTAACGCACATTGCGCCGCCGGATGACAACGGCAAAATTATCGGCTCTGATGTAGTGCAGCATGGCGTTATCAATTACCCATTGAAAAAGCTTAGCCTTTGCACTGGCATGACAGATTGTGAGTACTCAACCACTACGGAAGTGTATCCAGATAGCCCTAAGGTGACTGAACAAGAGTGTAATGACGCTCAAGTCGCTGCGGTCGTGGGGGCACTCGATTTCCTACAAACATCGATGTAACACAATACTTCAAAACCCAAGCCTAGCGCTTGGGTTTTCTAAATGTACACACCTAAAAATTCACATTTGTAAAACCTGCAACAAAAATCCATCAAAGTCTCGGTTATTTATTCTCTCGCGTAACAAATCACGCTAGGCTATGTAACGATAAAGAACAATCATAATTACAAGGAAGTCGCTCACCTATGACTTATCGTCGCCTAGTAGGACTCGTTACGGCGCTAACATGCTCTCTCAATGCCACTTTGGCGCAAGCAGCCGTGCCAACGAGCGTAAAATCGCGAATTGACCGTCAAGAGACTCCCGATCGAATTCGTGAGTCTATGGTCTTACCGTACCTCTTTAGTACCGAAACCATGGGATTGAACGTGGGTGTCGGCGGAATGATTAAAGGTATTCACCAAGACCAAATGACCATTGGTGGTACAGTATTTGGTGGTGATACTAGCCACGCCATCGCTGGCGGCGTCTGGAACTATATGATTCCTGGCACGGAGCGAGTATTTTTAAGTGCCTATGGCATGTTTGGCTATTACCCTCAGCAAAGGGCTTATACAACGGGCACCGAATCCTATCCGCCTGGCTCACCTCTACCGGGAAGCAACGGCTCGTCAAACGATCAATTTTTTCAAGCTGACGGCGCTTCCAATTGGTTTGATATCAAAATGGAGTATGTACTCCCGATAGGCTCAACTCGAAATGATGGCCGAGTAGACTACAAAATACGTAACGGTTTGCTGGTATCTGAGCCTCTGGAGGCAAAGAGTGGAATCCAATGGAAAGTGGTTCCACCATTTTTGTTGCTCGCCAATTCAATCGCTACCAGTCGTTTGAATTTAACCAAGGCAAGCTCGATGGCACCATTCACGCTATGGAGTTTGGCCTCCTCTATGACAACACGGACTTTGCGCCGAACCCGTCATACGGTAGCCGCCAGTACGTAGCGACCTCTCATGACTGGGGCTGGTTTGAATCCAAGCAGCAATGGTCATTTCACGAGCTCGATATGAGCAAGTATTTTTCACTGGGTAAGTCAGATTGGGCTTCGCAACGTGTTATCGCGCTTAACTTCTGGACGGGACTATCTCCAACATGGGAAGTCAACACCGATCAACAAGGCAACCGCGTGGTCAACGGCAACCCTCCATACAATGAGGGTGCGACGTTAGGTGGCTTCACCCGACTTCGCGGCTACGACAACAACCGCTTCCATGACAAAGCTGTGTTATACGGCGCGGCAGAATATCGCTACACCTTGGCTTACAACCCGCTCAAAGAAGTCTCATGGCTCGATTTCTTGCGAGTCGACTGGATCCAGCTTGTTGGCTTTGTAGAAGTCGGTCGAGTGGGCTCTGCCTATACCGCTAATGAACTCCTCACCGACCTAAAGTACGATGCCGGCGGCTCAGTACGAGCTTTGATGGCAGGTTTGGTTGTTCGAGCGGATTTAGCAAAATCTCCAGAGAGTACCAACTTCTGGATCATGGTTGATCATCCTTTTTAGAGCACATTCTCTCGTACTATGACTCAAAGACCTCGAACATCGAGGTCTTTTTCTATTTCCTCGCAGCCTTACGAGTCGACAAGCTTCACATCCTCAGTCACTTTTAAAAAATCGACTATTTCTATAAAACCAGCGCTAGTTTGCCCATTGCGACCACTGATAACCTGAGTTCAGAAGATAAAGTAAGACCTACTCATAGGTTTGAAATTGATAATTTTTAAAAGTTAAACGAGGTAGAACATGTCTAACGCATTCTATATTCCATCTTTGAACCTTATGGGTGCTGGTTGCCTAGCTGACGCAGTGAAAACGATTGAAAGCCACGGTTTTCAAAAAGCCCTAATTGTGACAGACGGCGTTCTAAACAAAATTGGTGCAGTAAGTAAGCTGACAACGCTGCTAGATGAAGCACAAGTTGCTGCTGTGGTTTATGACGAAACTAAACCAAATCCAACCATCGAGAACGTGAACGACGGTCTTGCTCTTCTTAAAGAGCACGGCTGTGATTGTGTTATCTCATTCGGTGGTGGCTCACCACACGACTGTGCGAAAGGCATTGCGCTACTTGCGACAAACGGCGGCGAAATCAAAGACTACGAAGGTGTAGACGTTTCCAAAAAGCCTCAACTTCCTCTAATTGCTATCAATACCACAGCTGGCACAGCATCAGAGATGACTCGCTTCTGCATCATCACTGACGAAGCTCGTCACATTAAGATGCTATCGTGGACAAAAACGTCACGCCAATAATCTCAGTGAATGACCCTGAGCTAATGCTAGCGAAACCAGCTTCACTGACAGCAGCAACCGGTATGGACGCACTGACTCACGCTATCGAAGCGTACGTGTCTATCGCGGCCACTCCTGTTACTGATGCTTCAGCTATCAAAGCCATTGAAATGATTCAAGCAAACTTGCGTGAAGCAGTGGCAAACGGTGATAACCTAGAAGCGCGTGACAACATGGCATATGCACAGTTTATGGCGGGTATGGCGTTTAACAATGCGTCTCTTGGCTATGTTCATGCTATCGCACACCAACTGGGCGGTTTCTACGACCTTCCACACGGCGTATGTAACGCTGTTCTGCTTCCACATGTTCAACAGTACAACGCACAAGTTGCACCAGCACGCCTAGCAGATGTAGCGCGCGCGATGGGTGTTGATACAGCGGGTATGAGCGATGAGCAAGCTGCAAACGCTGGTTTGGACGCTATCCGTCAGCTATCAAAAGACGTCAGCATTCCAGCAGGTCTAGAAGAGCTTGGTGTTAAACGCGACGACTTCGACGTTCTTGCAGAAAACGCACTTAAGGATGCGTGTGGTTTTACTAACCCGAAACAAGCAACCCATGACGAAATTATTGGCATTCTAGCCGCCGCTCTATAAGCATTAATTTCGAGTCACATCTCAGAACTGCAGGTAAAACGTTTGCCTGCAGTTTTGTTTTATAAATGGCGAGAGATTAACTAACACAGATCAATGTTGTGCTATTTTCTCCTGTCTATTATGGGATTCACCCTCGTAATAGGAGCAAAGCACCACTCATGCACACGTTAAGCAACTTTAGTCGCATCGCAGAGCGAGAGTATGCCCTGAGCACAGGTCAAATCAATTTGCTCTATTACGACCTCCCAAAAGACTTTCACGACGAATACCGTTCATACGAAGCCCCTCGCCTTTGCACCATCCTTGAGGGTGCCAAATCTGTAAAAGTTAATCAGTCAGAAGCGTTTAAATATCAGAGCGATGAGTTCGTATTGTTGCCACCGAACTCTAATATCCATATGAAGATGCCGGAGTATACCAAGGCATTGGTGTATGAGTTCACGGAACCACTGATCGAGAAAGTCGCGCAGCGAGTCTCCGACTATTTAGAATTCGATACCTCTCAATCATTCGATTCACAAGGTTTTGTTGTTAACCCGATTGAGAAGCGGGTTGATGCTCTACATGGGAGAATGCAAGATATCCTTCGTGAGCAAGAAACTGGAATGGATTTTTTGATTGACCTAACAGGTCAAGAGTTAATGTTTGAGCTTCTTCGTAATAACGCCTGTCACAGCATCATCAATGGCAATCAATCACATCCAATTAAGCGCGCGATACGATTAATGAACTCTCAGGAGGGCATACAATTATCGCTGTCTCAGGTTGCGGAAGAAGTGGGATTATCGCTGTCGAGCTTCTCACAGAAGTTCAAGCTGATGACGGAACAAAACCCGAAGCAGTACTTAACGCAACTGCGTTTAAAGGCGGCGAAGCGACATTTAACCTCGATGTCTGTCACCGACGCAGCCTACGAGACAGGTTATGACAATATCTCTCACTTTATTCGTTTGTTCAAAAACGAGTTTGGTCAAACGCCTAAGCAGTTTCAGCGCTCGATAATGACTCGGCTAAACTAAGCCATTAATAAAACAACGGCTCCCTAAGGAGCCGTTGTCTTATCTGATCCTTGCTTAGCTTCATCATCTTGCGTCTAGCCTTTGAGCCGAGCCTTCGAAACTCAAACCATAACACCATCGATGCCGCTCCAATCAAATAAGCCATAATAAAACTGCGATCATCCATGACACACATCGAGAAGATGTCTAGTGTGTCTTCCACGATCTCACCTCATTAAAAGTAGTAGTTAGCTTGTAGCCAACCTTTGGTGTCTTTTTTCAGGTATTTCGTTTCCGCAATGTGTTCCACTTTAAAACCCACTGAGACGACATCGGAAACCATATAACCACCACCGATTTCTACCTGAGGTACCCACTCTTTTGCTTGTTGGACGTAAGTTGATTTAGGATTAGCATACAGCCAGTGACCAGCATCGAAAGCGTACATACCATAGAGACCTGCTTGATATACCGTCGACTTAAACGTCTGTTTTCCTGCTTCATCCGCAGCGGTTCGACCAACAGAAAGCATAGGGAAAAGCATGACATTATCTGTAACCTGAAACTTATAGATCATGCCTGCTAATGCGGTTGTGCTATTGCGATCCCCTAGAACATCCACGCTAAAACCTAGTCCATCGGTAACATGGAAATAGCGTCCACGATAGTTATAGTCAAGTTTGCCCTCAGAGGTTTTCTTGTCCGCTATACCTAGGTCAAGTTGGAAGATGTTGTTCCCCATCCCCAACATACCGTTGAGCTGAGTTGCATCACCTGAGCGAGAAACACCAAGCGTTGAAAAGGAAGCCGTCGGATCGCCGTAGTTAATATCCTCACCCGCAGTGTCTGTAGGCGTCGAATTTGACGCGAATGCGCCTGCTGTCATCGCGCACAACGTGACAGTGAGTAGTGTTTTTTTCATGAAGTTACCTAATTAAACAAAAGTCCCTTTAATTAGGTCGTCCGTGGATTGATTTATCTCTGAGTAATGGCGCCCTCAGGATAAAGGTGCCCTTATTGGCAAGGTGTAAAAGTTGCAGTGCCCGAAACTTCTGCTTGTTCAACCAAGTCAGCGCAGGAGACTTGAGAAATGGTCGCTAACTCATTCAAGTCGATACGAATTTCACTATACGTATCAAAGTTGCGCATCTTGAATGAGCCGTTTTCTAAGTTATAGGTGTACTGGATCCACGTGGCGTACGTTTCACCATTAGTAGGGTCAATAATGTCTTGAGGAACCAAGTTACCCGCATCAAAAGTAGACTGCAGCTTGCCCTCAGTTTGTGGCCATGTTGCTTTATCAGAGAACTCTACGTGAGCAGTGTTGTATAGGCCGCGCAACATACGCTCCGAAGAAGCAATTGAAGAGCCGATCTTGAAGCCGTTCTCGACGACTGACATATCGCCAATCTTTTCCGCATTTTGATCGTGATACTGTTGCAGAGGTGCATTCGCCATCACACGCAGCTTGTCGTTCACTGACCCGCGATAGACCACCATTTCGCCGCCTTCGTTCAATTCAAACAAGGCAATATCACCCAATTTGTCTTGTACCGAAATATGCAAACCGTGTTGAGCGCCATGAATGCCATCCGCCCAAGCAAATTGGAACTCATTCGCTTCAAATGCAGTCACGGCTTCAGCAACCGTCTTAAAGTTCTGAGCCATAAATGCAGCAGCGTCACCCCAGTTCACAGCAGGAGCACCCGTGTCTTTATAGTCTTTGATGAAAGCTTGTGAGTCATACATATAGAGCGTAGAGGCAGACAAACCTTCACTGTTGATTGCTTCACCAGAGGTATCGACAAACACTTCGCGCTCTTCCAAATTCAGCGTTGGGTACTTCACAGTCCACGACGCGGCCTGCTGGTAAGAAGGTACGTCTTTGGTCACAACCTTCGTTCCTTTTGGCGTCACAATCGCCACCGTTCCCAGCTTCTCTCCCCAGTCAAGGGTGCGAACTTGTGACACTCCATACGGTGTATCTAGCGTAATTCTCGAACAAGCATTTGCCGTGCTCACCAAAGCTGAACTTGCTACCGCAGCAATACCTAGCGCAATCACTGTTTTTTTCATTGTCAGTCACCTTTGTTAACCAAAATCCAGACATCAAACGATAAGATGCCCTCGTTTTTCTGATAGTGACTTTATGAATTGGTGCAGATTTACTCAAAGCAGTAACTATCTGCAAATCGAATACATTAGCAACTTTAAATCAAAGAATTCACTCTCAATTATCTGATAAATAAGGGTTATACTTTAATGAACCACTAAGTAAGCTAAATGTTTTAGATAGGTATTATCTGGAATTAAGTTGATATCGGCTCGGGAGTCAGAGCTCACCGAGCGATCAAGACGAGAATTAGCTGCGCTCAGCAGCAGGTTGTTTTAGCGGGAAATAGAGCCTTTTCACCTTACGGAACACCCCACCAATGTCTTCCAAAATCACATACAAGCATGGCACGGCAATCAAGGTCACTACCGTGGCGTACATAACCGCAAACCCTAGCGCTACAGCCATCGGTTTGACGAACGCAGCTTGCAAACTGGTCTCAAACATAATCGGCAGAACACCAAAGAAGGTTGTGATTGACGTGAGGGTGATCGCCCTAAACCTGGCACATCCGGCCTCAACAACTGCGGTTTTGGCGCAATCGCAGCGAGCTTTGATTTGGTTGACGTAATCGGTCATCACCAACGAGTCGTTGATCACTACCCCCGCTGCCGCGATAAGGCCGAACGTCGACATCATCGACATG
The DNA here is from genome assembly GCA_003263775.1 of Vibrio maritimus. Taxonomy (GTDB): domain Bacteria; phylum Pseudomonadota; class Gammaproteobacteria; order Enterobacterales; family Vibrionaceae; genus Vibrio; species Vibrio maritimus. The sequence goes on along the minus strand of JYJJ01000009.1, from coordinate 92,986 downwards.
TCCAAACCGTAGAAATAGTGCCCCCAAATCGCCCCGGTCAGGCTAAATGGGATCACCGACATGATGATCAGCGGTTGAGCATAACTTTTGAGCGGCACCGCAAGCAGGATATAAACCGTAATCATACCCGCAACAAAGAATACAATTTGTTCCGCCGATTGCTTTTGCTGCTCTTCAATCGTACCGCCAAGCTCGGTGGTCACTTCTGGGAACATCGCCTTGAGCTCTGGCAGGACATTGTCCTCGATGTTCTTCACCGCTTTATCTGGCTCGATAACCGTCTCGTCAATAGAACCGTAGATGTAAACCGTTCTAAAGCCATTTTCGCGTCGGATTTGGTTAATACCCGGTTTGCTTTCTATTTCTACCACATCACCGAGCATCACTTTCTTACCCGATGGAGTATTGATCAGCGCATAGCGTAGGGACGAGAAGGCTTCACGGGTCAGCTTTGGATAGCGAACCATCACTCGAACTTCTTCTGTGTTTCTCAACACACGCTGTGCCTCACCACCATAAAAGCTGCCGCCGACCTGCGCCGCAACACTGGCTAGATCCAACCCAAGATCGTAGGCCACCGGTTTTAAAGAGAGCTGTACTTCTCGGCTGCCTGTATCCATTGATGAGCTGACATCAAACAGCCCAGTTTGCAGTTGCAGCTTGGAAATCAGTTCTCTTCCGGCTTCATTGAGCACTTCCATATCGGGCCCATAGAGCAGATAACCAAACTCATCACCGTCATCACCACCGGCCACATTGTCATTGATGACAATGGACTTGAGGCCAACAATGGTCGGCAACTTCTCACGCCAGCGGCGAGACAGTTCGAACGCATCAACAGGACGCACTTCCTCATCGACTAACGGTAGGATAAGCATACCTTCAGTTCGACTGGTATTAATGGTCATCATGTCACGAATGACGGGCATGCCAAATTCATCTTGGATGTCGGTATCTACCGCTTTAACCACTTTCTCAAGCGTCAGCAAGGCATCAATGGTTTGCTCATCTGAAGCATTGCTGTTCATTTCGATTCTGATCATAGGGAAATCAGACGGCACTTTAGGGCTTGGGATCATTCTGACATGCCCTGAGGTCACCATTGCTGCGCTCACGACCAGAATAGCAATGAATCCCGCCATGACCGACCAACGCCATTCCACACATTTGCTGACGGTACGTTTATAAGGCCCGTTGATGAACTTAAAGAAAGCGCGATTAAAGCGAGCACGGTAGCTGTTCTCTTTAACTGGTGTGAATTTCGTATGTGCCAAGTGAGCTGGCAAAATAAGTTTTGATTCAATCAAACTAAAGATAAGACAGAAGATAACGACTATCGACAAGCCGTAGAAAAACGCTTTCTCTGGGCCGGTTGAAAATAGAAACGGCACAAACACCGCGATGGTGGTCAGCACACCAAAAGTAGCAGGTGTCGCAACTCGCTGAGCGCCTCGCACCACGTTGGTCACGCCGCCACCATTTTTCTCTACCTCAGTGTATACACTCTCCCCTATCACGATGGCATCATCGACCACGATACCGAGTACCATGATAAAGGCGAACAGAGTAATGATATTGATACTAACGCCAAACAGCGGCATCAACATCACCGCGCCAAGGAAACAAACCGGCAGCCCGACCATTACCCACATCGCTAAGCGAAAACGCAAGAATATAGTGAGCAATACCGCGACCAAAACTGCACCTTGCATCAAATTCTTGAGCATCATGTCGAGGCGAGCGTTGAGGTAATAGGTCATATCCATCAAGGTGTGGATTTGAACCCCATGCGGCAAGGTTTGGTTGCGAGCTTCTATGTAGCGCTTCACCGTTTCTGCTACCGGTACCATGTTCTGAGTTTTGGTGGCTTTTACCGTGAGATAAATGCCATTCTCACCCGAGAATTTAAAGTAGTGCTGCCCTTCAGTGAACTCATCTTTAATGGTAGCAATATCACCGAGCAACACTTTCGAACCATTGGCACCGAGTTTCACGGGGATTTGGCGGAATTCATAGCCATCGTAATACTGGTTTTCAATTCGAATAGAAACCAAGCCGGTGTTGGTTCGCACTTGCCCTGCTGAGAAATTGGCGGAGTATTTCTGAATCGCCGACACCACATCGTCCAACGTAAGGTCATACGTACGCAGCTCATCAGGGTGAATCTCAATGCCAATTTCATCCGGTGGTGAGCTAACCTCAACTAGCGACACATCACTCAGTTGCAACAGCTCTTTCTCTACCTGTTTAGAGATGGTTTTGAGTTCCGTTAACGAGGTATTGCCCGACAGCACCATACCAATCACATCTTGCTTGAACTCGATTTGCGTGACTTTTATTGGCTCCATTGCCCTTGGAAAACTGGCAATGGCATCAACCCTTTGTTTGACTCGGTCGAGTACTTCCGGAAGATCAGCTTTGGTATCGATTTCGAGCGTAACTTGGCCGCCACCACGATACGCATCTGTGACTGCTTTTTTGATTTCGGTGACATCCTTGAGTGATTCTTCCACTTTAATAAGGATGGTTTCCTCGATCTCCTGCGCAGACACCCCTGGGTAAGACGCAGTCACACGAATGTAGTTGATTTCAAAGTTCGGGAACATTTGGCGCTGGATCAGAAAGTAACTGACCGTACCCATAATGAGTACAAACGCCATCAGCAAGTTGGCCGCCACCGAATTGTTGGCGAACAGAGCAATTATGCCGCGCTGGGTCGAGTTACTCACTGGCCTCTCCTTGCTGCGCCAACACATCGGCTTCGTCGTTGACCCGAATGACAGTCATACCAATCTGCGGAAACTCTGGTACCGTCAATACCAGCTCGTCACCATTCTCAATGCCTGAATCGATAAAGAAGTTGGCCTGCTCCTCACGAAGCACATGTACTGGCTTTGGAATCAGTTTGTCTTCTGGATCCACCACCCATACTCGCTCATCAATAACAAGCTCTTGTGGCACTTGAAATAAGTTGTCCACTGTTCGGCCGTTGAATTGGACTTCAACATAAGAGCCAAACGGCAGAGGGGTTAAATTAGATTTAAGGCCGTATGGATCATCAATACGAATCACCATGTTCACCATACGCGTCGCACTATCGACCACACCCAAATCACGAACGATTTCACCTTCTCGAATCGCTTCAATACGACCTTTAGCAATGATCTCGGCGCTGACGCCTTCGATATCTTTCGGTAAGAATGGCGCGTCGAACCCAGCGATCGGCACCATGACTTCTGCATGTTCAATGTTATTGATTTCCGCAACCTGAGAGCCTGCAGTTATGTACTGACCAACACCGATATTGCGAGACACCACTAGCGCATCGTATGGCGCTTCCACTTCGGTATTTTCAAGGTCACGATTAGCACGGCGCAGCCTGCTTGCGCTGATTTCACACGGGCTTCTGCACTTAATACTTGTGGGATGCGAAGATAAAGATCCGATACTTGGGTATCTTTGATTTTCTTGGCTTGGCGCTCAGCGACTTTCGCTTTTGCACGCTCTTCGATAAGGGTCGCTTGAGCTTGTGCAAGTTCTGCTTGAGCTTGCAGTACCGCAGCTTGATAGTCATCTTTCTCAATGGTGAATAGAACTTCACCACGTTTAACCACCCCGCCAGAGACGAAGTTAGGGTGCCAGCTAGTCACTTCACCTGAAACTTGAGTAGACAACGCTGTACGCTCTAAAGGTACGACTTCGCCAAAACTCGAAATCTGCACTTGATGAGTCTGTGCTTGCAAAATTTGAGTTTTGACACGCGGTGTGGTGTCGAGCGTTTTCTCTGTCTCGACTTCTGGTGCAGTCTTTTGAACTAAGAAGTAACCGCCACCCGCCACGCCTAAGATTGCGAACGGGAGAATCCATTTAATACTGCGCTTGAACATAGTGTCCCTTATGGTGTTCTTTAGTCAACGTACCTCAACAACTGTACGTTTGAGGTCTATAACCATTGTACGCATATTAATTGATATAAACTGTAAGGTTTCATCATCTTTTTTGACTCAAATCGACTTCTTACCAATACAGTTGCTGACATGCAAAGTGTGACACCTCCTTTCTGACCCAAAACAAAAGATCCCCGCGTTAAGCGAGGATCTTGTTGTGAAACAATGAATTTTACTGAGCGATAAAACCGTCACATTTGGCTGCGCAGATAAAATCATTTTGATGCAACCCTTTGATAGAGTGACTCCACCAGGTCACGGTCACTTTGCCCCACTCCAGCGTGATTGTTGGGTGATGGAACTCTTCTTCGGCCAGCTCCGCCACTTGGTTTGAAAACGCCCAAGCGAGCTTAAAATTCTTAAACTTATAGTGCTTCTCAAGTTGCGGGATACCATCACGTTCTATAATTTGCCAATCATTAAGCTCTGTCAGTAACTGTTGTTGTTCATCCTTACCCAGTGCAATTGCATCGCTGCTGCAGGCTTCGCAGCGTAGTTCATTAAGCATGTGTCATGTCCTTTGGTTCAAAAAGCGGAGGGAGTAAGCCCGATTCCATTGCTCGCGCGACGTCTTGGCTCAAATCCTGTTGTTTTAGTTCATACAGCTGGCGAATGTCGTCCAGCACAAAGTAAGTCGGCTGCATAATGTCGATTCGATAAGGCGTTCTTAACACGTTATCGACATTAAACGCTTGGCGAAGCGGCCTTTCATCATCGAGCGCATAAAGCGTCTCACCTGGAGATGACAAGATGCCGCCCCCGTAAATCTTTAGATCGCCGTTTTGCTCAACAAGACCAAATTCGACGGTAAACCAATATAATCTCGCCAAATAGACTCTCTGCTTGCTGCTCGCTTGATACCCTAGCTTTCCATAGTGCTGGGTAAACTCGGCAAAATCCGGGTCGGTCAGCATGGCGCAATGCCCGAAGATTTCGTGGAAGAAGTCGGGCTCCTGAAGGTAATCAAACTCTTCTCGAGAACGTAAAAACGTCGCCACAGGGAACTTGCGTGATGCTAACAGCTCGAAGAAGCGGTCAAAATCGATCAACGCTGGAACAGGCTCCACTTGCCAGCCAGTTTCACGCTGCAACACGCTGTTTATTTCAGTCAGCTGAGGCGCTCTATCCAGCGGTAAATCAAGCAGTTCAAGTCCGCGCAAGTACTCTTTGCACGCTCTGTCTTTGACTAAATCCAGTTGGCGTTCAACAAGATCATGCCAAATGCGGTTTTCTTCTTCGCTCCAATCAATTATTCCCTGCTCATTCACAGGGTTAGATACATACTGAGTCATGCCACTTCCTTTAACAAACTCCTTACATTAAGCCTATGTGTTTGGTTTTAGCCTGACAATAACCCCTCTAAATAGCACTCGCATTTCGCGTGTAACATAAATTTTACATATGTATATTTTTAACTTTAAATTCAATTAATTGAATTTGACCAATAAGTTTGACTAGCCCACCAAAAGCAACAAAAATTAAACTCATAATAATATCAAGGACAATTGTATCAAAAATGTTAACAAAGCCTTCTTCCCCTCAAGCTCTATGGACACCTAACGCGACTCGCGCTGCTCAAAGTCATATCCAGCGATTCATCAATGAACTGGTTGCAGACAAACCCGCCTTAAACATTTCTGACTATCAACAGTTGCATCAATGGACACTAGATAATCCAGAGCATTTTTGGGAACGAGTATGGGATTTTTGCGGCGTTGTGGGCTCGAAACAAGGTCAAACGACCCTGCTTGGTGAGGCGGTATGGAGTGATGTCGTACCAGCGAGAGACACTGTCTGGTTTCCTGAAGCGAAACTGAATTATGCAGAGAATCTACTCGATTATGGGGCGAAAAACCCTGAAAAGGTCGCTATTTTATTTCAAAACGAGCAAGGACATGTTGAGCAATACACTTGGAAAATACTCCTTGAGCACGTGTCCATCATGCAACAGTGGCTTCAAAGCATCAACGTAGCAGAAGGCGATGTCGTGGCTGGCTATCTCCCCCACTCTCCCTACGCCGTGATTGCTATGCTCGCAGCCACCAGTCTAGGTGCTATTTGGACATCGACCTCGCCGGATTTTGGTGCGGAAAGCGTTATTGAGCGCTTTGGACAAGTGAAACCCAAGGTGCTGTTTTGCGTGGATGGGTACCAATTTGGCGGTAAATCATTCACCATGCAGATAAAAACAGCGCCATCTCAAATGCAATTGAATCTATTACACACGTTTGCACTGTGGGATACCAGCACCTCGGTCAGAACGAACCATCAATGCCGACTTCTTCTCAAATTAATACCGACAACGTTATCAACGTTGAATGGGAGTCCGTCATTGGTGAATTTCAAAGTGAACCTGTTTATTTTCAACGTGTTGCGTTTAACTCTGCGCTGTTCATACTCTATTCTTCCGGAACAACGGGAAAGCCTAAGTGCATTGTTCACTCCGTTGGCGGCATCACCTTAAATCATCTTAAAGAACATCAGCTGCATTGTGATGTTCGCTCTGACGATCGGGTGTTCTATTACACCACTTGTGGTTGGATGATGTGGAACTGGCACGTATCGGCTCTGGCAAGCGGTGCGAGCTTGGTTATTTATGATGGCAATCCTGTTTACCCCACGGAAAACGTACTGTGGGAACTGGCCAATCGCACGTCAGTAACCTTGTTTGGTACTGCCGCTAAGTATCTGGAAGCGATAGAAAAAAACGGCTTTGTCCCTAGTGAGAAGTTTGCACTTACCCACCTTAGAACCCTTTGCTCTACAGGCTCTGTTTTGTATCCAGAGCAATTTGATTATGTTTATCAAGCCATCAAATCGGATCTTCATTTAGCCTCTATTTCAGGTGGAACCGATATTTGCGGCTGCTTTGTGCTTGGCAATCCCATATCCCCTGTTTACCGCGGTGAATGCCAAGCCTCCGGTTTAGGCTTGGATGTGCAAGTCTTTAATACCAATGGTGAATCTGTCAAAGAACAGCGTGGTGAATTGGTTTGTCTTAACAGTTTCCCAAACCAGCCTGTTGGCTTTTGGAATGACGATGGTGAACGTTACCACAACGCCTACTGGGCTAACTTCGAGCAGTGCTGGAGTCATGGCGATGATGTCTTGATGACTTCACACGGTGGTATGGGCTTTTTTGGGCGCAGTGATGCGATACTAAATCCGGGAGGCGTACGCATTGGTACCGCTGAGATCTATCAGCAGGTTAATCAGCTCGATGGCATTATCGACTCCATCGCAGTAGGTAGAACGCATCTCAATGATGAAAAGATTGTCCTATTCGTGCAGCTTTCCCCGTCTACTGTGCTGGATGACAATTTGCAGCGTGTCATCAAACAACGACTGAAAACGCACTGCTCACCTCGTCATGTACCCTCAGAAATCTATGCTATCAGTGAGATCCCAAAAACCAAGTCAGGGAAGCTAGTAGAGCTAGCAGTAAAACAGGTGTTGCACGGCCAAGAAATAAAGAATAAAGGAGCGATCGCTAATCCGCACGTCCTTGATGAAGTCGCGCAATTCGCTCACACAGTATAACTGCCAACTCTCTGATTAAACGACGCTTTACCGATATTCAACGCCGGTAAAGCGTCTTGTTCATCTACATGAACTGATTCTGAACTCTCCACTCATTCTTCATTCAGTACCACTCCCTGATACTGGCTTCATCAACTGACCGCACCATCTAACCAAGCTAACCAAGCTAACCAAGCGGCCTTTATCGATGGAACCATTGAACGAAAGGAACAAAATGATGAAATCACTTAGCGTAGTCGTTATCACCCTTAATGAAGAAAAACGTATCGCTCGCTTGCTGAGCGATCTTAGCTGCCAAACTTATCAAGATTTCGAAGTCATCGTTGTCGATTCGAATAGCGATGACCTGACTTGTGAAGTAGCCAGTAAGTATCAAGCTTCGCTGCCAAGTCTAACCGTACATCAAATGTCTCAGCGTGGCGTGAGTCTAGGGCGCAACACTGGCGCGAAGCTAGCAAAACATGAACGCTTGCTGTTTTTGGACGCTGATGTTCGTCTCGACAAAGATTTCCTGCAAAAGGCCATCGACAAACTTGAGCAAGAAAAGCTTGAAGTCGCCGGCGTCTATATGGGTTCACGCAACTTAGCACCGGCGTATAAAGTTGGCTATGGCCTGTTCAATGCTGGGTTGTTCGCCACGCAATTCTTCTTCCCAACCGCCGTTGGCGCATGCATTTTTTCAACCCAACGTGTTCACCAAGAGATCGGTGGGTTCGACGAAGAGATCGTGCTTTGTGAAGACTGCCACTACGTTAAAAAAGCATCTAGAACCTGGCGTTTTAGATTTCTACCGATCAGCTTTCAGTTTGATCCGCGCCGCCTAGAACAAGATGGTTTCTTCAAAATGGGCTTTACCTACCTAAAAGCCAATGTTCGCCGTTTCCTATTTGGTGAAATGCGCAACAACGAAATGGAATACCAGTTTGGCCATTACCAAAAACAGTAAGGCAGAAACAGTAAGCCTAGAACAGCTAAAACAGGTAAGCACAGAGGTCACTGGAGATAAAGTAGGTAAGGATTGGGTATGTTTGAAACATTGGGACTGTTTGTAGGCGCGCTCCTCGACGCATTGATTGGGCCAAACTTAGTGGTACCAGGTGAACCATTTATGATAGCGGCTGGTTATCAGCTCTATTCGGGCACCTACATGGCTGTCGCTGCAGTACTACTCGGAGGCCTAGTTGGTGACCAGCTTAGTTTCCTTATTGGGCGTCACTACGGCTTCAATGCACAAAAAGCCTTGCTCCGTTGGCAGCCTAAGGTTCGCCGACCTTTAGCGCGCTGTCGTCTTCTCATCAACCGAAATGCCTTTTGGGTTATTGCGTTTGCTCGCCTACTGGGTCCTATCGCTTGGGTTGTGCCTTTTATGGCAGGTGCGAATCACATTCGCTGGAAAAAATTCACAGCTTACGCATTAGTCGGATTAGTTCTCGGTGTCGGTCAGTTTGTTACCTGGGGGTATTTGCTTGCTGCAGGCGTAGACAATGTGCCTATGCTAAATGAAGCCGCAACGTTTGTTTCTGAGCACAAGTACTCTTTAGGTCTGTCACTTGTATCGCTGGTGCTTCTCTATTTCGGCATCAAAAAGCAGTGGCGCTATTCTTGGCTGAAAGCGTCTAGCTTGTTTCTTGGTGGTATGTTGGCGCTCAATTACTCACACTTTTTTTGGTGGAGTGACAACGAGGTCGTCCCTTTGGCGCATGCAGTGCCAACTGAAGTCACTTTGTCGGAGCTTGATTATCGTGTATACGCAGGTCAATCCACCGTTTACTCAGCGCAAGCCGTCAATGTGGTTTATTTGGGCCAAACCCCGACCGATTTAATGGGTGAATTAGGCTGGATTGAAAACAAGACCTTCTCGCGAAGTGATATCGAGCTCAGTGATTATGTGCAGTTGCTACGACAGAGCACACCACCCGTTTCAGATTTACTATGGAATGGTCAGCCACAGCATTTGGCGTTTCAACTACCCGGCACCCTTACTCATCGTTCACACATTCGTTGGTGGCAGGCAGGGATCGATTCACAAACCCAACAAACCGTTTGGGTCGGTGCACTAAGCTATGATGATGGCCTTAAATTGACGCCGTATGGCGGTATTTTAACGCTCCTTCATTCTGTCTCCCCGAATGTGGACATTGAGCGTGAACAGCTAAAAACCGATGTGTTTCGACTCAATGACCGCTGGAACGCCGAAAACATTCCACTGGCGAGTGTTACCACCAAAAACCGACAGCATGACTACTCTACCGATGGACAAGTATTGGTCGTATCAGAACATGCATCGTATGTAAACAATCTACAACCCACTGAGAGTATTGATTTTATCTCGACGAGCTACGTTCCCCAGTCCTAGAAATGCCGTTGATCCAATCCTGTCACTCGAAGATTTGTATACAAGCACAAAAGAGATTAATCAGCCGTGTCAAACATCGACGGCTCGTTAATTAGCATTTAGCTGTGTGACGGATTGTATCAACTAATTTCAGCCACATTGATGTTACAAAGCCGCATACCTTATATTCACGTTTAGCAAAGACATGCTCAGTTTTTGCAAAGTCAGCTCAAATAATAAAGGTATAAAACTCAATGATCACTTTGGCCCGTTTCGCATCTACAAGCGATCCAAACCAACTGCGCAGCTCAACGCGCCCACAACCTGCAGCGCCTCCTATCCAAGCTGCTTTATCTTCTCGAACCTCTATGAAAGAGCCTGCTCTTTTACCTGCTCGCCAACCCTTTCCCACCCGCACTTTTACAACACTTTCTTCACTCTGTGGAGGATTGGCATGATAGAAATACACTGGACTGTCGCTTTAGCGATGAGCTTTTGCAGCATGCTAGGCGTTCTTCAAATGTACGGTCGACGCATTGATTCATTCTTTAAACGCGTTGTCGATAACATGTTGAGAGTCGGAAAAGGCTCTATGAAAGCGTCAAATTACTCGCAGCAGCGCACGGAAAGCGAGCTTTATCAGGTAGGACATCAAGAAAGAAAGTATGAGTTTGGCGATTACATCCGCCAGCAGAGTAAACGAAAAGACAAATTGTAATTCTTAACCATTCGATGCTAAAAAGCCCGTGACTCAATACCGTGATTGAATCACGGGCTCATTTCAAAACACAGTGATGCAGTTAGGCTGTAACAGAGACAACAAGCCAGATGTTGTAAGCAGCGTAGCCTGTAAGCAGCATTGCTCCTTCAAATCGATTGATGCGCCCTTGGCGACCAAAACCGTAAGCCATAAAGAACAGGGCTACCGTCATCGCCATCATCACTAGCCAGTCACGCGAGAGAACTGCCTCTGGCACATTCGCAATTGGCGAAATCATGCCTGCAATACCCACTACAGCGAGGATATTGAACATGTTTGAGCGACGACGTTACCAATCGCAATGTCATGCTCACCTTTGCGAGCAGCTGCAATAGAAGCCGCCAGTTCTGGCAAAGACGTACCTAATGCAACAATCGTCAAACCAATCACCAAGTCACTAATTCCAAGAGATTGAGCGATGGTTACTGCGCCCCAAACAAGAATACGTGAACTCACCACCAGCAAAACTAGACCTAGTACAAGCCAGAAAATGGCTTTGCCTAATGACATGGTTTTCTCTTCGAGTTCGTGCTGCGTGTCTGTCTCAAGCGGGTCACCTTTACCCTTGATTCCCGAATAGATACTCCAACTGATTAGGCTGAAAAAACCCACCAACAAAATCGCAGCCTCACCGCGTCCTAACACCCCATTCCAAAGGAGTGCACCGAGCAATAAGCTAATAGCGAACAGTAACGGCAACTCTTTTTTCACAATGACAGATTGCACCATGATTGGCGCGATGATTGCGGTGACACCTAAAATAAGTCCGGTGTTAACAATGTTCGAACCAAGTGCATTCCCTAAAGCTAACTCAGGGTTACCCTCTGCTGCTGCCATTGCAGACACCACCATTTCCGGTGCTGAGGTACCAAAACCAACAATCACCATACCGATAAGCAAAGGAGGCATGCCTGCGTGACTCGCGGTGGCTGCCGCACCATCAACAAATCGGTCTGCACTCCAAACCAATAAGATAAAACCAACTAGAATCGCCAGAGCGGCAAGTGTCATATCCGTGTCCTCAATAGGGAAAGATGAGTATTTTTGACGAGCAAGTCACTGTCAACAGTGACAATTTTAGGACGGGAATAGTGAACTTACATGAATTGCTTCGTCAAATAATGATTTTTATCGTCACGATAAATACGAGCCTAAAATAGCTCGTCTTTATCGCATGCTAAACAATGGCTAACGCAACGTTCTAGTCTTGCTTATCGCTGACTTTATTTAAAGCCACGTACTGCAGATTTGCATCTATCTCTTGATTGCCTAGCATTCGCTCCCAGAGAACCGAGATTTGGTCCAAGCTACGCTCACTAGGATATCGGGATGGCGCTTCTAACAGCTCCCAACCTGCATTAGGGGTTTCTTTAGCAAAAACGAACTCAAACGCTAAGCTGTCTGCCATACCAAGTCTCAAGTCAGACACAATGAGCCTGCCTTGGTCTTGGCGATACCCCAAGAATCCATGGGAGAAGGCTTCTAAACCTTCAAGAGTCTTTGGCTTTTCCTCAAGCGGCCACTCACCACGCGAGCGTTGAATAAAATCAATTTGACTCTCAGAGTCAAGCAACGATGCTAACCCTTCGAAGTACTGGTCCCCTTCAACCACCACCACTCTCCATAACAACGTATTAAATGGAGAGGGGGTAATCAGAACCTGTTCATTACTGATATTTTGTGCCGTTAAATTCTTCTCTACCCTATCGGCAATTACTTGCTGAGCAGCATACCCCCAAACTAGATATAAACTCGAGATAGCAACAACCGATTTACACCACTGCCCTCCTCGATGACGAGACAACAGTGCAACGCCTATACCAAACAGAAGTGGCAGGGTATAAAGCGGATCGATAATAAATATGTTCCCTACTTCAAAGTATCCGGGAATTGGCCACAATAACTGAGTGCCATAAGTTGTCATCGCATCAATGGCAACATGAGTGACGAGAACGCTGAGGACCAAGAAAAAGACGCGGCTTAAAGACCAAAATGTATCTGGTCTAAAACGGCAATATAGCAGCTGACAATAAGTGAAAATACTGGAATTAGTAGCAACGAATGGGTGAACCCACGGTGCTTTATGGTATTACTGACCGCATCACCATAATCGAGTACTACATCTAAATCTGGCAAAGTACCAAGTGCAGCGCCTGTAAGAAGCACCTTTGCATTACAGTGTTTGCCTGCTATCGCACCAGCAACGGTTGCCCCTAGGGCCGCTTGTGTAACGGAGTCCATTGAAGATTAATCAATCCTAATTCAGTTAACTATTTGTTTTAACTTACGTAACTACTTTTAATTTACGTAACTATTGTAAAAAAAGACCACTCGGATTTAGATTGCAAAGGTCTAAATCTTATTATGGGACTTTAGCCATTTCAGCCCTTCTCGCTTGGCCAGTCCTTCAATCTTTTGAGTATCGATAAACTCAATCACTGCTGCGGCGCTAGTCTTTGAGTATTCCCTCAAGCTCCAACCAATCGCCTTTTGAATAAAGAACTCTTTGTCTGCTTGGTTTTCACCAATGATGGTAAACAATAAATCTTGATCGGTATTTTGCTTGAACTTCAACTGATAGAGGATAGCAGTGCGTCTCAACCAAATATTGTCGCTTTCGCGCCACTGGCTTACCACACAGGCAGTTTCCGTAGGGAATCGCTGGAACAAGCTAGCCACAATATGAGTGGCTAACATGTCTACCGTGTCCCACCATGACTTTGTCGTGATCCAACGCTCTACATGTTGTAGGAAGGGCTCTGGTAAGGTTTTCTTTTGTTTAATCAGCAGATCGACGGCAACGAGTTGATATTCTCTTTGAGGTAAAGCCCAGAGCTCATCAACAATATCAGCTAATTGATCTAAGCTGGGCAAATGCTGTTTCGAGAACAGCACTTTTAATGCGTCACGCCTTGGCCCTGATTGAATCCCATAGAACTCATACTGGTCTCGCATGTATGCCTTCATGAAGGTAGCGTTGCCTTCGTTGGCGAGCGGTGCTAAAGCTGTTTTGACCTCAATGTTCCATGAGTGCATGTCGGATCCCTTATTCATTGACTAGCTAGCGAACACACGCTGCAATCTATCGATAGCTTCTATCACCCTCGAACGTGGTGTCGCCAAATTAAACCGAAGGAACTGCTCACCTCCTAAGCCAAACGTCGAGCCATGGTTGGCTGCGATTTTGGCCTCACTTTGTACCTTCTCGATTACCTCTTTGGGTGCCAAACCTGTTTCTGAAAAATCGACCCAAGACAAGTATGTCGCCTCCAGCGGCATCGATTTCAATCCTTTGATTGAGTTGATGCCTTCATCAAATAAGCGACGGTTCTCATCTAGATATTCCACCAATGCCTCTAACCACGCTTCACCATGTTCATAGGCCGCCGTAGCCATTAGCATTCCCATTCGGTTTGGCCCTATGCCCGCAGCGTTGAGAACAAACTTAAACTTCTCTCTAAGTTCAGGGTTTGGGATGATAGCAGCGCCAGTTAACGCAGAAGCGATATTGAAGGTCTTCGTTGTCGCCGCCAGAATCACCATATTTTGCTCATGTTCGGGGGCAGCGAGCGTCGCGACGGTATGCTTGTTAGGTGGGAAAACCAGATCGTGGTGAATCTCATCGACGACAAGTACCAGATTCTGACGCGCACAAAAGTTAGCGAGGTCTTGGAGCTCTTCTTTTGTCCAAACGCGTCCACCCGGGTTGTGTGGTGAACACATAATCACTAGCTTCTCAGTACCATTTAGGCTCGCCTCAAGAGCATCGAGATCCATTTCATAGCGACCTTGGTTTTGAACCAAAGGACTTTCGACGACAACACGTTGGTTTGCTTTGATGACCTTTGAAAATGCGTGGTATACGGGCGTGAACAGAATAACGCCATCACCAGGCTCTGTGTAGGCTTGAACACAAAGCGCCGTGCCTTGAACTAGACCTGCACAAGTGATAATCCAATCAGGAGATACTTGCCAATCGTGCCTCTTATTCATCCAGTTAACAACGGATGATTTGTAGCGCGAGTCATCACCGTAGTAGCCATTGACACCATTTTCAGCGGCTTCGATAAGCGCTTGGTTGACGGCCTGTGGCGCTTTAAAGTCCATATCCGCGACCCACATCGGAAGGCCATCGTTGGTAGAGACTCCAAAGCTCGCTTCCATCTCATCCCATTTTGCTGAATGGGTTCCTCTACGCTCTACAATCTCATCAAAGTCAAACATGCCCTATCCCTAACTCACCACACTATTTTTCTAGTGTATTTTCGAAACAATAGAGCCAGTTTAAACGGTTGATTTCAATAGAGCTAGTGGCTAGACATAGTTAATTGTAAGTGTCCGGTGTGGGGGTCTGTTGACTCATCAACAACCGTAAACCCGCAGCGACGATAAAAGCCGATCGCACGACAATTGTCTTTGTAGACAGAGAAAGAAAGTGAGTCACGTTTCTTACGTGCATCCATAATCAAACGCATGCCAATACCGCCGCCTTGCGCTTGCGGTTCAACAAACAGCGCCGCTAGCTGATCATCTGTTAACGCATAAAAACCAACTACCCGACCAGCATGCTCGTAAACATAAACCTCTGAGTTTGGAAGATAGACGTTGCGCATATCATCGAGTTTGTCGTGCCAAAACCTTGGCTCAACAAAGTCGTGAGACTCGACAGATGCAGTCAGCCAAACTTTCAAAACGCTATCGATATCTGCTTCGTTGTATTCTCTGATCATGAGGGTGTTCCATTTCCTAGCTGGCTCAAAGTATTGTGCTCAGTACCGAGGCACGACTTCAATAGTAGCTGGAAATTGTGCTCATAAAGGGAAATCAGTCGATATTTTCTAAAGTTTTAAGTTTGGCCTCAACTTTACAGCAAATGTATTCACCAATAGGGATGGCCGAAGTAGCCGCCGGAGACGGTGCATTGCAGACATGTAGGCTGCGAGCGGTCTCAGCAAACAAAAAATCATGCACCAAACTGCCATTTGACATGACTGCCTGGGCTCTAATGCCAGCGGGATAAGGCAGGAGTTCGTCCACCTTGATGGATGGGCAGTATTTTTGAACCAACTGAAGGTAGCCCGGACGCCAAATAGAATTCTTAAACTCTCTCAAACCAGATTTCCAATGCGCGCGCGACACTCGCCAAAACCCAGAGAATTTGAGCATATCAGTCGTGTCTTTAAGGCTAAAGTTGATGCGCCCATAGCCTTCGCGCTTAAACCCTTGCACCGCATTCGGCCCCACGGTCACCGAGCCATCGATCATTCGGGTTAAATGCACACCTAAAAACGGCAGTTCTGGGTCGGGGATGGGATAGATGAGATGACTAATGATGTCACGATGCTTGACTGGTAACTGATAATACTCGCCGCGGTAAGGAATGATTTGAAAGTCAACATCAATGCCTATCATCGACGCCAATCGATCCGCCATCAACCCGCCGCACACGACTAATTGACGGGCTTGCAGAGAGGTTGACGCTCCATTGGTCATGCCATTGATTTCGACACAACCTTGCTGTTCATTTAGCGCAGTAACTTCAGTCGACAGCAACACTTCACCACCAAGCGACTGAAACTGCTCTGCCATGGTTTGTGTGACCAATTGATAATCAACAATGCTGGTTGCTTCTACCTTTATCGCCCCCAATCCAGTGATGTTGGGCTCGATTTCTTCGAGCTTTGCTTGGCTCAACAGCGAAACATCAATACCGTTTTCGATACAGCGTTGATAGAGAGCATCCATTCGCTTTTTCTCTACTGCGTTTGTCGCTACTAAAAGCTTTCCGCAGTTCTCCACAGCAATGTTGTGCTCAGCGCAAAAACGTTTCGTTGCCTCCGCGCCACGCTTGCAAAAATCCGCTTTGAGGCTTCCGGGTTGATAGTAGACACCCGCGTGAATCACACCGCTATTATGGCCAGTTTGATGCTTGGCAAAACTCGATTCTTTCTCGACCAACACTATCGATGCTTGAGGGTGTTTTTGTTTTAGCTGCCAAGCCGTTGACACTCCGACAATACCACCACCAATCACTATAAAATCATGGACTTTTGCCATCACTTTTCCTTGTGAGCTACTCGAATGTTCTCACCATACCTTGTACGTATCTACTGAGGAAGTACTGGCGTCACTGCTTTCAAATAAAGTGCCATCGACCCATCATAAATTCGGCGCTGTTCTTGCGCGGTAACATCAGAAAACTGCATCGAAAAAGCAAATCCATGCAGATAGTCAGCGAGCAAACTCACCGCATTCGTTTTGTCATCATCATTTAGATTCAAAGGCTCGACCACCTCGTTAAAGCGCGCAATGAATACCTCAGCAGGTCCACTACTTTGCATTTTGAATAGTGTTTCAAGCAAGCCGGAATACTCGCTAAGGAGCGCAAGGTAACTCCAGCCAAGTTCCATTACCTCCTGCTGCCAAGTTGTTTCATTATTGGGCTCGTAAATCCCTTCTACCAAAGAAACAGCAACGGCTTCGAGTAAGCTATCCTTACTTTTGAAATAGTAATAAATCGCCATAGCGTCAATGTTGAGCTCGGTCGCTAACCCTCTGATACTAGGTATTTTCCCGTTAGTCTGCATCATCTTTTTCGCAGCTTCGATGATGCGAGATTGGCTGAGTCCATCCACCCCTTTCTCTGGGCGTCCACGTTTTTTTGAGTTGACAGTCATCGGTGATCCTAGCTAGACTTCAATTAATTTCTACACTGTAGAATTTTAGCAGAGAACAAGACTGCAGAGAACAAAAACATTGCTTCATGCACTGTTCCACTATCTAAATGACAACAATTTTGGGAGCCACACATGGCCAACATCGTATACATCGCTACCAGCCTTGATGGTTATATCGCCGACAAAAACAACGGCGTTGATTGGCTGCATGATATTCCAAACCCAGAAGGTTCCGACTTCGGTTTCGCTGAGTTTATGAACAAAGTTGACGCTTTGGTTATGGGTCGCAATACGCTAGAGATCGTGTTGAGCTTTGATTGTGACTGGCCATACTCAAAACCTGTTTTTGTGTTGAGCAACACGATGACTGAAGTACCTGAGGGTCTTGAAGGCAAAGTTTTCTTGGTCAAAGGCGAGCTTAAAACCATCGTTGCCGAACTAGCGTCTCAAGGTTACAACGACCTGTATATTGATGGCGGCAAGACAATTCAGAGCTTCCTCAAAGAAGATCTTATCGATGAACTGATTATTAGCACGATTCCGGTTTTACTCGGTGGAGGGATTCCTCTGTTTGGTGAGTTAGATAAACCGCTGAAGTTTAAGCACGAGTCAGCTGAGAGATATGCGGACTGCATTGTGAAGAATCGGTTTGTGAGGGTATAAGGTCAACCTCTCACAAACAAAGGCTGGCCTGTAGAACAAGCCAGCCCTACAGTTATTAACTTTCAAATGAAAGCTTATCCCCAAACGCCCCACTCCAATCTTTATCAAACTGCTCAACCGCTGGTTCAATCGCTGGGTGTGAGAACATTTGCGCAGCTACATCCACCGGCAACGTAATCGCGCCGATACCTAGCTTCATCACGTCCATCGCCTGCTGAACATTCTTAAAACTGGCCGCCAAGATCTTCGACGACAACCCATTTTTTTCAATAAGAGTTTGAATATCTCGCACCACCGCAACACCATCGCCATTCATTGCATCAATGCGGTTAACGTACGGCGCGAGATAATCAGCACCGCAAAGCGCAGCCATGAAGCCTTGTTGTGCGGTGTAAATAGCTGTAGCCAGAACCTGAATACCTTCTTTTTTCATAAGCTTAATGGCAGCCAAGCCATTTTCTGTCGCTGGTACTTTCACAACCATATCGTAAGGAAGTTCATTAAGCATTTTGGCTTCCGCCACCATTGAAGCAACGTCTTTGCTCACAACCTGAGCGTAAAAGCGCGCCTCTTTTCCTAGTACTTCTGACATTGACTGCAACGTCTCAGTTAAGCCTGTACCCGATTTCGCAACAATCGTCGGGTTGGTGGTGATGCCCTTCAACGGGAAGCATTGGTTAAAGCGTGCGGTTTCGTTTACGTCTGCGGTATCTAAGTACAATTCAATCATAGTCATCTCTCAGTTCTTTATATGAGCAATCTCATGTTGTGAACAATATAGATCTGCCGAATGTTTAAGATCTTGATCGCGATCAAAACGAACTTCAAATGAAAGCCTTAAATTTCACTTAACGAAAGCGATGATTTACTTTAAATGAAAGGCAAGGAGTTAGAGGTAACCATGTACTTCAACATACAACGATTTTCCACTCACGATGGCGATGGTATCCGCAGCATCTTATTTTTAAAGGGCTGTAGCTTAGCTTGTCCGTGGTGTCAGAACCCTGAAAGTCGTAGCCCTAAACATTCATTGCTATTTGATGAGCGTAGCTGTCTAGTCGATTGCAATGCTTGTAGCGATGCTTGCCCTTCAATTGAAAGAACTCAAGACAGTGGTGACATTACAATCAATCGTCAGACGCTCGACCAATCACAGATCATCGCCCTTCGAAATGTGTGCCCAACTCAAGCGCTAAGCGTGTGTGGTGAGGAAGCAACAGAAGAGATGCTCATCAACACGCTCATGAAAGACAAGCCTTTTTATGATCAAAGCGGTGGTGGAGTCACTTTCTCTGGTGGTGAACCGCTTATGCAGTCTGAACTGGTTGCGTCTATCGCGAGCCAACTAAAACAGCAAGACGTCAGCACAGCGATTGAAACCTGTATGCACGTCCCTTGGAAAAACGTTGAACAAGCAGCACCCTTTATTGATTGTTGGCTTGCAGATCTCAAACACACCAACGACGAGAAGTTCCAGCAATGGGCGCACGGCTCCCTAAAACGCATTAAGGCGAACTTTCAAAAACTAGCTCCTATTGCCAAGCGTATTGTGATCCGCGTACCTGTGGTACCAGGCTTTAACGATACCGAGGCCGAACTGGCCGACATTATTGATTTTGCAGCGTCACTTGAAAGCTGCCAAGAGATTCACTTACTGCCCTATCACACCTTGGGAATCAACAAATATCGTCTGCTCGATATGCCTTATTTATGTGCAGACAAACCACTGAACAATCCTGAACTGCTTGAATACGCGCAACAGCACGCAAAGCAGTATTTACATATGAACGTAATCGTACGAGGTTAATGACTATGGAACTCAACTACTTACCACAGCGTATTCAAGACCATAAAAAAGCATTGGTGAACATTGTTACGCCACCGATCTGTACTGAACGTGCCGAGGCATACACTAAGATCTATCGTGAGAATGAAGATAAGCCAGTGATTGTGCAACGTGCCCTCGCGCTAGAGGAGCATTTAAGAACACGCACTATTTGGATCGACAACAACGAGTTGATCGTTGGTAACCAAGCTAGCAAACTGCGCGCGGCGCCAATTTTCCCAGAATACACAGTACGCTGGATTGAAGCTGAGATCGACGGTCTTGCCGATCGCCCGGGTGCTGGCTTTCATGTCACTGAAGAAGACAAAGAAGTCATTCACTCGCTGACACCATACTGGCGCGGTAAAACAGTGCAAGATCGTTGTTATGGCATGTTCACCGATGAGCAAGAAGCCATTCTTGCAAGCACAATCATCAAAGCTGAAGGCAACATGACCTCTGGTGACGCACACCTTGCTGTTGATAACGAGAAGATCTTGGCTCTAGGTCTAGATGGCTTGATCACGGAAGTCGACGATTACCGCCGAGCCAATGATATCTCTAGCTATGAAGGATTGAAAAAAGAGCAGTTCTACAAATCGGTAGACATCGTACTTCGTGCTATTCAGCAGCACATTTTACGCTTTGCTGAGCTTGCTTCTAACATGGCAAAAACCGAAACAAACGCCGCGCGCCAACAAGAGCTGGCTACTATCGCTGTCAACTGTGAACACATCGCTTACCATGCACCAACAAACTTCTGGCAGGCACTACAGCTAAGCTATTTTGTTCAGCTTATGCTGCAAATTGAGTCGAACGGTCACTCGGTATCATTCGGCCGCATGGATCAGTATTTGAATGACTACTACGTTGCGGATATCAACAGCGGTGAATTTGAGCACGGCTTCGCTCTAGAATTGCTGCAAAGCTGCTGGCTAAAACTGCTTGAAGTGAACAAGATCCGCTCCGGAGCTCACTCTAAAGCGTCAGCAGGCTCTCCTTTGTACCAAAACGTGTGTATCGGTGGTCAAAAGCTCAGTGAGAACGGCGAGCCAATCGATGCCGTAAACCCTTTATCTTGGGCAATCCTTGAGTCATGCGGCCAGCTTCGTTCTACGCAACCAAACTTAAGCGTTCGTTATCATGAAGGGCTTAATCAAGAGTTCTTGATGGGCTGTATCGAAGTCATCAAGTGTGGCTTTGGTATGCCTGCGTTCAACAATGATGAGATTGTGATTCCTGAGTTCATCAAACTAGGTGTCGAACGTGAAGATGCTTATAACTATGCATCAATCGGCTGTATCGAAACAGCCGTTCCAGGTAAATGGGGATATCGCTGTACAGGCATGAGCTTTATTAACTTCGCTCGTATCTTGCTGGCAGCTCTCAACGAAGGCAAAGATGCAACCACTGGTGAGTGCTTCTTGCCTCATGACAAATCGTTGGCGAAGGGTAACTTTGCAATATGGAAGAAGTCATGACATCGTGGGCAGACCAAGTTCGCTACTATGCGAGAAAGTCGATTGAGATTGATACTGTCGTCGATACGGTTCTGGAGCAGCAGGCTCAAGATATCTTCTGCTCATCGCTCGTGGACAACTGCTTACCTAGCGGCAAAACCGTTAAAGAAGGCGGCGCAAAATACGACTGGGTATCTGGTCTACAAGTGGGTATCGCTAATCTTGGTAACAGCCTAGCTGCTATCAAACATCTTGTGTTTGATGAACAGCAAATCAGCCAACCTGAGCTTGCTAAGGCACTAGCAGAAAACTTTGAAGGCTCAGAGCAAGAGCAGCTACGTCAACGCATTTTGAACTTTTCTCCAAAGTACGGAAATGACGATGACTCTGTCGATCTGCTGCTTGCTGAAGCCTACCGAGTGTATATCGACGAGCTAAATAACTTCGTCAATACTCGTCATGGTCGTGGCCCAATTGGTGGTGGTTACTATGCAGGTACATCGAGTATTTCTGCGAACGTACCATTTGGCGCATCGACCATGGCAACGCCAGACGGCCGAAAAGCAACGACCCCACTTGCTGAAGGCGCGAGTCCTTCTTCAGGTTCGGATCGTCTAGGGCCTACGGCGGTATACAACTCTGTAGGTAAGATCCAAGCCGATAAAATATTGGGTGGCGTGCTACTCAACCAGAAACTATCGCCAGCAGCCGTTGCATCTGAAAGCGACAAACTCAAGCTCTCTATGTTGATTCGTACCTTCTTCAATCACCACAAAGGATGGCACGTTCAGTACAACATCGTATCGAGAGAAACACTGTTAGCCGCAAAACGTAACCCAGAGCAATATCGTGACTTAGTGGTGCGTGTAGCCGGTTACTCTGCATTCTTTACTGCCCTGTCACCGGATGCTCAAGACGATATTATCGCGCGTACCGAGCACGAGCTTTAACTTACGCGCGTAGCTACACTTCGCAGTTTTTTGTGAAGAACCGTGCTTTCAAATGAAACTTAAATGAAAGAGAGCTATAATGGCTCTCTTTGTTTTTTTGACTAAACGAACCATTATTCTCCCAAGGGCAGACTATGAACTCCAGACAATCTGAAATCCTCAACCTCGTTAACGACAGAACTCGAGTACAAGTCAGCGAGCTGTCTGAACTTACGGGAGTGTCCGGAGTGACTATCCGTCAAGACCTCAACTTCTTGGAACAAAACGGCTACCTAAAACGAGTCCATGGCGCAGCAGTTTCACTGCAAAGTGATGACATTGAGTCTCGCCTAGAGGTGCACTTCGACATCAAGCAACAACTGGCAAACAAAGCTGCCGATCTTGTGGCCTCAAATGAAACCGTTTTGATTGAGGGTGGTAGTGCCAATGCCTTGCTGGCTCGAACGTTAGCAGAGCGTGGTGATGTTACTATCATCACTCCGTCTGCCTACATCGCTCATTTAATTCGCCACACCTCAGCCAACATTATTTTGTTGGGCGGCGTCTATCAGCATCAAGGGGAGAGCTTGGTCGGCCCACTAACCAAGTTATGTATTGAAAACATTCACTTCAGCACGGCCTTCTTGGGTATCGATGGCTTTGACATTGATACCGGTTTCACCAGCCGAGACATGATGCGGGCAGACATCGCCAGTACTATCCTGGGTAAGAAGCGCCGTAATGTGGTGCTGACCGATTCCAGTAAGTTTGGACAGATATTCCCATCATCCATCGGTAGCACAGAAGAAATCTCAGTGCTTATCACTGACAAAGCTGCACCAATAAATATGCTGGTACATCTCAAATCTATGGGCGTTGAGGTCTTTGTCGGCTAACCAAAAACCTCTGGTTTAGTGTGAGGCTTGGCATAAGTGAGCCTCCCTAAGCTATCGGTCACATGATAGTTATCCAAACCTGATATCGCGATACTGCCTAGCGATTCAATATCAATATAACCACCCTCAGCTATCGCTTCTCGCTCCACGTGCAAATGCGTAATTTCTCCAATAAGCAGTACCACGCCGTTCAAATCGATGGTTTGACTGCTTCTAAGCGCCAGCGAGTATTTGAGTCGACTCTCTGCCACGAAAGGTGCTCGAACGCCCTCTTGCCATTGTGGTGTTAGTCCCACGGCTTCAAACTCGGACACCTCTCTTGGATATCGTGCCGACGTTTGGTGTGCTCGTTTCCAAATATCACTATTAACATGATTAATAGTGTACTCACCCACCGACTGAATGTTCTCAAGTGTGTCTCTGACAACCGAGTGCGGCCTCGAAATCATCCCTATCAATGGTGGATTGGCGCCTAAATGAAAGACCGAGCTGACAATGGCTAGGTTAGTGTTGCCCTCGTGGTCGGCCGTGCCCACAAGATTAGCGCTTTTAAAACCCGATAAGCTATTGACGAAATTGGCACGATAGCGGTCTTCTAGGTTAAGTAGATCTTGATGAGTAACATGCATGAATGACGATACCTTAGTTATGTCCGTTTCTGATTTAAGTTACTCATATTCGGTGGGTTTCGATCACTGGAATACTGACCTCATGCAAACTCTGGATAAATTATTAATACCACGCACTTTGCCAATAAAGTGATATGCTTTGAGGTAATAGGTGTTTGTATGGAATGAACGAATGAAGACTCTCGAGCAAGAACTGTCTCGGATCGATTTGAACCTGCTAGTGTCGCTCAGTGTGTTAATTAAAGAGCGCAATGTCTCTCGTGCTGCAGAGAAGCTCTATTTGTCTCAGCCAGCAATGAGCCGAACTCTCGCCAGGCTGAGAGATCTTTTTGATGACCCTCTGTTTTACCGAGAGTCTAACGGCTTACAGCCCACGACCAAAACGCTGGAACTCGAAGCGTCATTGGATCATATTCTGATGTCTATAGACACTTTACTAAACGGGCTAAGTTTTACCCCTCTTGAATGCGAACGCGCATTTCGGATCTCGGTTCCGCCACTCATGAGTCGCTTGCTAACCGCACCTCTAGCTAAAGCGCTTCAAGATGTCGCTCCTAGGGTTACTCTCGAAGAATACCCATCTTCTCGTGAACCTATACAACTGCTTAAAGATGGGCAAGTTGACTTCTCAATCCACGTTGAAGAGCCACCACAAAGTGATGAGTACCAGTTTCAAAAAATCGGCAGTACCTACCCAGTGATCTATGGTTCTCAAACCCATCCGTTATCAAAACAAAAAGAGATAACTATTGAAGACTGCCTGAGTTACCAGTTCGTCGATCTTTCACTGGATGTTCGATCCAACCACAACTACCTAAATCCGATCGATGTTGAGCTAGCCAAACAAGGCTTGAGCAGAACCATTGCTTTGAAATCCGGACAGCTCTCCACGCTTTTGGATTCACTTACCGGTACAAATCGATTAATGATCTCAAGTCATGCGTTGGCCAACGACTTGTTGAACCACCAAGATCTGCAAGTGGTCAAGGCATTTAACCGCGACGATTATTACGTTAGCTTGTATCTTATCGAACACCGAAAAACAGAGAGTAGCCCTGCTCATCGCTGGTTTAAACAACTTGTCGTAGATTCGCTATCTGAAAGGATTTCAACTAAATAACCAAGAAATGCACTATACGCATATCAGTTATAAACACATATCATTGGAGTAAATAAGGCTATCTTCGTAAGCTAATCATTAACAAGCAACGCTATTAAATACAGGGTGAGTTAATAGTGACGATGAATCCACTTCGGAGATAGCTATGTCATTCAAGAAATCACTCATTACTTGTTCAATCCTCGGCCTTGGTTTGGCGCTTACCGCTTGCAGTAATACATCAACCGAAACCGCCGCTCAAACTCCTAGAACCATTGAGATCACAGAGCAAAACTACGCGCACGCGGAAACCGCTCGCAACTACCGCAACTGGGTAGCGCTGGGTGCAAACCAGCACATTACCCATATGCGCAATCTTCCACCGAGAGGTAAAAAGGCTCCAACGGTTCAGATGAACGATGACACTCTATACTCTGTCGCGGTTGTTGAAGCGGTAGATGGCATGGTGACCTTCGAAATCCCAGAAGCTGATGTCTATATGGCAGTACAAGTTATCAACGAGGGCGGTCATGGTGAGCACTATGTCGTTGGTGAAGGTTCTTATACTGCGGCGATTGAAACAGACTATGCATTTCTCATTTATCGCACCGGTACAGAGAAAGGGTTAGAGGCTGCGCGCGCTGCTCAAGATAAAATTGAAACCGATACACTCAAGTTTGGTACGTACGTAGTTAAAAACTATGACTACCAAGAAGTTGAAGCTTGGACATCAACACTCACCGCCGAGACTCAAGGACAAGTGTTCGCTTACACTTTCCCACGCACCTCCAAACAGGTAACGGATTTACATCAGTGGAATCTGGAGAACGCCAACGGCTGGGGAGGTTCATCGCCAGAGGTCAATGTCGCGAACCTGTATACCAACTCTGTAATGCTTGACGCTGAGCAGTGTCAAACGACGACGTTTGAAGAGCCAGAGTCAAAGTACTTCACTTCAGTGACGCCTTATGATGAGTCTCGTTACCTGATTGATGGTGCTAACCATATTTCATCAAACGATTGGAAAACAAATGGCGATGGCACTGTCACCGTATCGTTTAACTGTGGCTCGAATGCCATCAACAACATTGACACGAACGGGCAAGACTTCTCATTTACTGTGCGCTACTACGGTGTGAGTCAGAAAGTGATGGATGGCGAAATCTCACCCGAGAAGACGGTAGTTAATTCATAAGTACAGAAATAGCGGGAGCGCAGTAGTCGCTCTCGCACTTTAACCACCTGATAATCCAGCGATATACACGTCGCACATATCCCTTATCAAAACCTATCATTTCTCAAGCCTCACACGGTTACTTATATTACTCATCGAACCTAACAACCCAACTCGAGGAGACGATTTATGTTCCCAGTCGTTTATAGTGATTATGCCACCAGCATTTTGTCGCACTTGAAACAGCAAGGTATCGACGTTAGCGAGTTGGTAGCGGCCTCTGGTCTTCCTAATGAGTACCAGCAGACCGAATCTACATTTCTACCGCTCCGCGCGGTATTTAGGTTGTTAGAAGTCACCTATCAAGAGCTCGGGGATGAAAAAGCCACCGCACTTATTAGAGATGCACTGCGCACTCATATCGTTCCAAAGATCTTGTCTGAGCTGGACGAATGCAAAACCGTTCATCAGGCACTAAACCAAGTGATTCGCTTAATTCAAGTTCAGATCCCTCAATCAAAGATATTTTTAGCTCAGACGGGGAGTGGCGTCATTTTCTCACGACGAAAAACAGCTAACACTGACGACTCTGCGTTTATTTGGTCTGAGGTTTTCACCGTGTGGATCATGGTTGAGCTAGTCCAAGCCCTAACCAAATCCAACTGGTTGCCAAAACAGGTGCATGTTCAGTCGCACTCTTGCAGCCAACTTACTCCGTGCTTTCCGCGACAAATACAATTTATACAAGCTCGAGAGGCATCAGGCGTCGTCATTGATAACAACGTGCTCGCACAACCCGTCTTCATCTCAAGTCCTGCGCGTAGTGACGAGGACGAGGGAAATGCCCATTACAATGCCATTAGTCAAACATACAGTGCACTGAGACCCTATGTGCTGGAACTGAAGTTTGACTTAGAACGTGCAGCTCAAATCATTGAGGTCAGCAAAAGAACGTTGCAAAGACGGCTAAACCAACATGGCATCACCTTTAGACAGCTCAGAGACAATCTCATCACCGATCTCGCATTGGAGCAATTGCAAAAAGGCGAAGCGGTTTCAAGGGTAGCCGTCAACATGGGCTTTGCGAGCATTACCCAGTTTTCGCGATCTTTTAAGCGTATTACTGGGCTTCCTCCTTCAAAAGTGTGTTACGCAAAAGTCCTTTAGCGGTAGCCAACACCTTGTTTTAAATATCCCGCAAGTAAGATTTGCTGCTAACAACATCAGCAAGCATTTGAAGCTCAGCGAGTGCCGTTGCGTGAACCGACTCCGCAGATATATCTTCACCAAACAAACTCAGTGAGCGTGTAGCACATGCATCAGCAATGACATTAACCACAAACCCTCTTTCCATTGCAGCTCGCGTCGTGGTGCTAACACACATATGAGTCATCATCCCGACAATGACTATTGACGTGACGTCACATTGGTTCAAAACCGCCTCAAGCTCCGTTTCCCAGAACGCGTTCGGATAGCCTTTGGTAATAACGACTTCTCCATCTTTAGGTATGACGCTTTCATGTATTAGCTGTCCAACACTTCCTGCAAGCAAAAAGGGCTTACTTGGATCGGTGTTTTCATGCTGAACATGGATAACAGTGTCTCCTTGGTTGCGAAACCAATTCAAGATAGTCGCCGCTTTTAAGGCTGCAGCTTCTGGCTGATGTAAAGGTAGTTTTCCATCTTTAAAGTAATCATTTTGGATATCGATAAGAATCAATGCTGATTTGTCCTGGCTCATAATGTGCTTCCTCTCCAATTAATAAGTGGTAACGAGGTTAATGCATTCGCACTCGTGCAATAATGGCCAAAACCGACTTATTTAAGTCATTTTCCGACAAAAAGAGAATCAATTAACATGTGGCACATATCCATCCTTCACTATGAGGGAGTGATGAAATCAGCGGCCTACGGAATGGAGGATCTATTTCGTATAGCCAATCGACTCGCATCGAATGACCTTTTCGAGATTAACCATGAGCACTCGACTTACAAAGAATTACCTCCTACATTGCCGGAAGTTTTGGTCGTGCCCCCATCAAGCGCTCATCCACTTCCCGACTTCAAATGCTGGGTCACTATCGACTACCTAAAAAAGATGACTCAGCAGGCTGTCGAGATTGCCGCGTCGTGTGCTGGTGTGTTTTGGCTTGCGGAAGCTGGTTTGTTGAATGGTAAAGCTGCAACGACACACTGGAACTTATGCGAACGCTTAAAGAGAAATTATCCAGAGATCCGTCAAGTGGAGCGACGCGATATACTAGTGATAGATGGCTCTATCACGACAGCTGCTGGCCTATTCGCCTATCAAGATATGGTGTTGCACCTTATCGCAAGGTTTGAAGGGTTAGAGCTTGCGAAGCAGGTCGCTGACTTCGCGCTACTAGACATGACAGGGAGGCTACAAAGCTTCTATGAGAGATTCATACCCAACACAAACCATAAAGATGCCCTTGTTCTCAAGGCGCAGCAGTATTGTGAGGCAAATACAAACGCTTCAGTTAAATCCGTGGCTCAACACTGTCGCGTTAGCGAGCGTTCGCTCTATAGAAAGTTCATCTCCACACTAGGAACATCACCAAAACACTACATCTTACAACTTAAAATAGAGCGAGCACGAAATCTACTTTGTCTATCAGAAATGACGGTAGAGAAAGTCGCGTTTGAGTTGGGATATCAGGATGTTAGCAACTTCAACCGTGCCTTTAAGAAAGTAACTCAACTTTCGCCTTCCGCATTTCGAAACAGACAGAATAGTCAACTAACCTAATTCCACTTCTTCTATAAGTATATTTAAAGGTGTATAATTTCATTAATATTTAAAGATAAACGAGCACTGGGTTTAACATGCAGTTCAAGAAAATGGAAGCACCTATAGATATGCAAAAGGGTGCTAGATTTGAGACAAAGTCACATGGATTTGTAACAGTAATTGACTATTACAACACACATACCGTGATTGTTGCATTCGAGAACACGGGTAATATCCGCTCTATCACTGCTTCTAAACTGCGCGCAGGTCAAATTACTGATCGAGCAGCTCCCATTCAATCGTCAATGGTTGGAGAAACAGTATTATCGCCAAAACATGGATTACTAACTATCACTCAGGTTGAGTCTGAGAATGTTATTCTTTTAGAGACAGAAGAAGGTGATGAAATTCGCATGCTTCGTCCAGCGGTACAAAAACTACGCGAGAGTAATAATGAAGTTGATTTAGAAAAAGAACAGCCACAGCTTCCAACTTCTTTGAGTGCACTCACCAAGAGAAATAAGAAAACCAAAGATGTAAATAAAATGCTTAAGAAAATGCTTACCGACTATGGTAAATAATTACTTACCGCAATGCCATTATATTCATAACATCACCATTCAATAAAAATCCACCCATTCACATTACAAATAACCCCGCCCTTTCCTATACTTCTCAGTGAACCATAACACTTAAGAGTTAAAGACATCATAATCGAGACTTTAACTCAAATTAATGCGACCCGCGTCACAAGGTCAATTTGGTTTTGTGACGCAGATCTATTGTTGTTTTGGTCAATTTGGATATGATTTGTACCATCCAATAGCGAGGAAAAGCCTTCCTCCCCTATAAACTCACAAGAGAATGATGATATGAAAAAGATTATGGTTGTATGCGGAAATGGTCTTGGTACTTCACTGATGATGGAAATGGCAGTTAAAGAAGTAGCAGGTAAAATTGGTCTGGATGCCGAAGTTGATCATGAAGATCTATCATCTGCAGCGTCAAGCACTGCTGATATTTGGGTAGCTGCAACAGACGTTGCTAACCAACTAGCTGACGCTGGTAAAGAAAACATTGTAAGCCTTGCGAATATTTTTGATAAAGCTTCTATCGAAGAACAATTGAAAAAGTTCATGTAAGGAATCGTTGTAATGCAAAATTTC
This sequence comes from Vibrio maritimus, assembly GCA_003263775.1. Lineage (GTDB taxonomy): Bacteria > Pseudomonadota > Gammaproteobacteria > Enterobacterales > Vibrionaceae > Vibrio > Vibrio maritimus. Next base: position 63,134 of record JYJJ01000009.1, on the reverse strand, counting down.
TTCGAGTTTATGCTGGGCTTATTAAAAGAGCCTGCAATCATGGTAGGTCTAATAGCTTTCGTGGGCTTAATTGCCCAGAAAGCTGATGTATCGACCATTCTTAAAGGCACTATTAAAACCGTAATGGGTTTCCTAATTTTAGGTTTCGGTGCTGGCGCACTTGTTGGCGCACTAAATAATTTCTCTACTGTATTTACAGAAGCTTTTGGCGTAAGTGGTGTTATTCCAAATAACGAAGCAATTGTTGCTCTAGCACAAGAAGCGTTCGGTTATGAAATGGCACTAATTATGTTCTTCGCATTCCTTGTGAATATTCTTTTAGCGCGCTTTACTCCGCTAAAGTATATTTTCCTTACAGGTCACCACACCATGTTTATGTCTATGCTGGTTGCGGTAATCCTGTCTACAGCGGAAATTCAAGGTGCGATGCTAGTGGCTATGGGCTCTATTATCGTTGGTTCGCTGATGGTTATCATGCCTGCTCTAGCACAGAAATATACTGTAAAAGTAATGGGCACTGACCAACTAGCTATGGGTCACTTCTCAACGTTCTCATACCTTATTGCGGGTTTCGTTGGCAGCAAGTTCGGTGATGCATCTAAATCAACAGAAGATATCAACGTACCAAAGAGCCTAATGTTCTTGCGTGATACGCCTGTTGCGGTTGCAACGACTATGGCTATCTTCTTCATGTTTGCTTCTATCTTTGCAGGTGGCGAATTTGTAGAAAGCGTGTCTGGCGGTCAAAACTGGGTTGTGTTCACCTTTATGCAATCACTAACGTTTGCCGGCGGTGTGTACATTGTTCTTCAGGGTGTGAAAATGTTGATTGCGGAAATCGTTCCAGCATTTAAAGGCATTTCTGACAAGCTAGTACCGGGCGCAAAACCAGCACTTGACTGTCCAATGGTATTCCCAGTTGCGCCTAACGCTGTATTGATTGGTTTCCTATCGTCATTCTCTGCGGGTCTTGTGGCTATGGGTATCCAAGGCGCATTTGACTGGACGATTATTGTAGCCGGTGTTGTACCTCACTTCTTCGTAGGTGGCGCTGCAGGTGTTTATGGTAACGCGATGGGTGGTCTACGCGGTGCGGTTCTTGGTGCATTCACACAAGGTCTATGTATCTCGTTCCTACCAATGCTACTGCTACCGGTTCTAGGTGGTCTTGGTCTAGAAGCAACAACGTTTGCTGACTTTGACTTCGGTGTTGTTGGTCTAATTCTAGGTTGGTTGGTTCAATGAGTATCTTTAATCTAATTGGCGATAACGGCATCGTTATCTGCAACGAAGAAAATCTATCGGTTGACGCAGCACTGGACATCACTTGTTCAAAACTTGTAGAGCAAGGCAAGGTTGAAGCAAGCTACCTTGAAGCTATCAAAGAGAAGCACAAAGAAATCGGTGCTTACTATGTACTGGCTCCAAAGATTGCAATGCCTCACGCTCGCCCAGAAGACGGCGTGAACGAAGCGGCGCTTCAAGTGACTGTGTTCAAGAACGGTGTGGACTTAGAGTCAGAAGATAACGGTGACGTTTACTTCTCAATCACACTAGCGGCGATGGATTCAGACAGTCACATCCAAACCATTATGGCGCTGGCTGAGCTGTTCCAAAACGAAGATGACGTTGACGCTATCATCGCTGCACAAAACGAAGCTGAGATTATTGAGATTCTGAAAAAGTACTAACCTCAATAAGATACGCTTGAAATAGAAAGCCCTGGTATGCAGATACAAGGGCTTTTTTTATGAAGTCGAATTGTCTATTTGATTTCTTCAGCGGCCAAGTGCAACGCGCGTTCTTTATCGAACATCTCCGCATTAAAAATGACAAAACCGTTGAACAAGATGCCACTAGTTACTTGAGGTCGCCCTTTAAAGCCCGCCGATGCTAGCCTTTGACATACTGCATCAGGCGCCGATTGATACACAACATCCAAAAACGGCAGCTGGCCATCGGTTACAATGCCCTGTGTATTAAACTGCTCAATCGCGTCTGCAAATAGGTCTGAGTCGGTGTGTTCAATGATCTCAATAACGTGTTCCAATCGCATGTATTACTCAATTCCATTTTAATCATAGAGTTACTGCCAGAGTGTACACTAGTTCTTGCCCCGGTTACATGGATTGGATCAATGTCATTCTCGCCGTATTATTAGATCGCGAGCGCGATAACCAGACCAGTACTCACTAAAACCACCCCAAAAATACGCGTATTAAGCCACGGCTCTTTGAGAAACCACATTCCCATAAACACGCCAAAGATGATACTGACTTGGCGAAGCGCGACCACATAGCTGACATTCTCAACCATCGTCATCGCAAACAAAACAATGCCGTAAGTCAGCCCCATCATGACACCAGCGATAGATGACTGACGTTTGTATTTCCAAGTTAACGATAACTGGTCAAACTGCCGAGTGATAAGTAGCCATATCAAGAGTAACAATGCGATACCAGCCGTTTGTAATCCTAGGTAGAGGATAGCTATGTGGTGAGGAGTCAAAGCAGAGGTCTCGGTCATCAACCAATTAATCCCCTCTTTGTCGACAATTGAGTAGATGGTGGTACCAACAGCCGCCACAAATGCCCACAACACACCTAGGTTGGCATAAGCACTTACCGTCAGTTGTCTAAAGGTTTTAATAGGCACAAGTAAACAACCCAGAGTGAGAATCGCAAACCCTATCCAAGCACTGACCCCAAGCGATTGACCAATGAACCAAGCACCAACGCCAACCATTAATACAGGCAGAGCACGCGCAATGGGATAGATAACACCAACGTCGCCCTGCTTGTAAGCGTTGAGAAGCCCCACCAAATAAATCACCTGCCAACAGCACTCAAACCAAGCAGTCCCCAAAAGTGAGCGGAAACGTTGCTGATCCCGATTTGGGCAAAACACCAAACCATAAACGGGGCAAGCAATAAGCATTGAGAAAGCGCAGCGCCTAAAGTAAAGGAGTAGCCAGAGCCGCTGTTTGATTTACCAAGAATATTCCAACCCGCGTGAAGGAGTGCAGAGAAAATGACGAGAAGTGCAGCGTAAAGAGTCAAAACAAAATCCATGTAGAAAAACAAAGCAGCATTAATACAATGCTGCTTGGTGTAGAGGCGTAGTACTAGTAGAAACTAGAGAGAAGAACTAACGTTCAAGCTGAGCGATAGACTCTATGCTGATGGCATCATGGCGCCAATACTCGATATCACAATCAATCAACTCACCGTGTTGATTGTAATTGATGCGCTCCACCATCATGGCTGGAGTGCCCGATGTTGCTCTTAATGCCTGAGCCACTTCGCCTAACAGTGAAGTCGTCGTCACGCGATACTTCACCTTGGCATAAACCACGCCATATTTTTCACGATAGATATCGGTCAGTGACGCGCCAGCTAGATCGAGGTTGAGTAAATCTGGAAACTTTTCTGGCCTAATGAAGTTAGTGACAAAAACGACTGGACGCTCTTCTAAATAACGCACTCTATCTACTCGGTAGATATCAGAGAACGGCGGCAGCTCAAGCAGTTGCGCCGCTTGTTTGGTCGTTAGGATCCCTTTTGCCGACAGAAGCTCGGTACGCGGCTGCCTATTTTGAGCAATCGCCATATTGGTAAAGTTAAGTGTTTGCGTTGGGTCGTAACGCAGTGGCTCTGGCGAGATAAACCAGCCACGACGATCCTCGCGATAAATGCGCCCTTCTGCTTCAAGCAATGAAAGTGCCTCTCGCAAAGTGACACGGGTGGTGTCAAATGACTCTGCTAGCTTTCGCTCTGCAGGTAGCTTTTGTCTTGGAGACAGCATTCCTGACTCAACTTGCTCAACGATAGCGTCTTTAATTTTTACGTATTGCACTTGGCATCCTTATATCAATCGTCATTACTCACGATCCTACATGTCAATATTAGCGTTTACGCCAAGCTTGAGTCTTTGCTTCAAACAACTTTCCAACCAGCATGTGCAGCAGTTTCGCAATAGCCGCGGAAAGCATAATCATCACCGCCATCGCTGCTGCACTGCCCGTTTGGCCAGCATCATCCATGTTCAGTACTGCTACTGACGCTGGAATCGTATTAGTTGAATACAAGAATACTACTGCCGACGTCGTTGTTAAAGCGTTGATAAATAGATATATGGCAATGTCCAACACCGCAGGCAAACAACACGGCAATGACACTTTGAAAAACAGTTTATACTGAGGCAGTTTGACCGATGCGGCGGTAGCCTCAATCTCAGTCGGTAGCTGCTTAAGAGCGGTTAGCGCCGTCATATGTCCCACAGTGTAGTAATGCACTACGGTATTAATCACCAAGAACGCCATGGTGCCATAAAGCACGCCCAACGGGTTGTTGGCATCATTGAAGTAGAAAATGTAACCCAAGCCCAATACCAATCCCGGCACGGCCATCGGAATCACACTCATCATCTGCATCGCTTGGCGAATTGGCGCGAACGCGCGACCTTTTTCAATGCAGTAAGCGCCGACAAAAATCACCACTGAACCGATGATCGCAGTCCAAGTCGCCAGCTTCAGCGAGTTAAAATAAGGGCTCCAACCATAGGTGCTCATCTCAGCAAAGTTATAGTTGTTTAGTGTTAGGCTTTGTTCCACGGCCAGAAAGTCACTAACGAGCCATACACCGCCATGCCCAATACTGCCAGCACAGCAAGAGACACCAGCAAACAGTATACAAAACATAGCGAATCACGGAGCTTGTTCGGTGACGGCTGATAAGGCACCGAGCGCGTGTCGAGCATGCTCTTTTGCTTTTTCTGAACCCAGCGGTCGACTGCAAACGCAAGCACCGCAGGCAACAACAGCAAAATACTGGTTACCGCTCCCATGGAAAAGTTTTGCTGCCCGACGACCTGCTTAAAGATATCTGTCGCCAAGACACTGTAACTGCCGCCTATCACTTTCGGTACACCAAAATCGCACACCACCAGAGTAAACACTACGATGAGCGTACTAATCACACCGTATTTCGCAGCAGGTAACGTGACCATGAAGAAGGTTTTAATTGGTGAGGTTTTTAGTGCCCTCGCCGCTTCATACAAACGCGCGTCAGAGGTACGCAGTGAGGTGGTTAAGATCATCAACGCATGGGGAAACGTCCAGAAGATCAAGCCAAGGGAAACACCAATCAAACCATACACAGAATGTCCTTGAAGCAACTCCTTCGCGATGCCCTGATTACCAAACAAAAAGATCAAGCTGATAGCAGGTAGCAAAGAAGGTGCGAGGATTGGCGCCGTACCCATCAAATGAAATAGTCCTTTAAATGGCATACAAGACCGAGTCAAAGCAAACGCATAGCCAAATGCCAACACACCCACTACCACCGTCACAATAAGACCTAAAGTCATAGTGTTGCTGAGTGAGAACCAAAGGCTGTCGGTGGCAAAGTAGTTGGCAAAGTTAGCGAGTCCAACAAACTCGCCATCGCTGTTTTGCACACTCTTTTTCACCATCGCCCAAAGCGGCATAAGAATGAACAGCGCCATTCCCACAAACAGCACTGTTAACAGAGAGAAAAGCACCATGTTGTCTTTGCTCAGTTTCGCCGTCACATGTTGTGCAGTGAATGTTGCCGCTCGCTGTCTCATAGTCTGACTCGCATTTAATGTTGAAGTTATCTGCATTATCGGCCTCTACGCTGCAGCGCCTAGTGAGAGTTTGTTGCTGGCGTAACCAAGCAAACCGTCTTCTGCAAATTCGATATAACGAATGTCGTTGCGGCGCAAATCGAGTTCGTTCACTCGCTTGATAGGCACATCGATGTAGATAGGCGCTGAGGTCGGGGCATGCTGCATCTGAACTTCGACGCGATAAAAAGCTCCTTGAAACTCTTTCGCCAATACTTTTACCGGAATGGCATTGGATGCTCGCTCGACAAAGCGCAGCCCTTCTGGTCGCACGGCGAGGTCAAAAATATCGCCTTGCTTAAGTGTCATATTGTCCAATGTTGGCAGATGCAACATGCTTTCCGCGATACGTAAACTGGTGGTCGAGGCAACCGAGGCTTCTATGAAGTTCATGCTGCCAACAAAATCCGCCACGAAGCGAGTCGCGGGCTTTTCATACACCTCTTGCGGCGTGCCTACTTGTTCAATGACGCCGTGGTTCATGACCACGATGCGATCGGCCATTGATAACGCTTCTTCTTGATCGTGAGTCACCATGATTGTGGTGATGCCGAGCCTGCGCTGCATCTGACAAATTTCTTCACGAAGGTGAGTACGCACTTTCGCATCTAATGCAGACAGAGGTTCATCTAGTAGTAACAGACCTGGGGATAGCGCCAATGCACGTGCTAACGCCACACGCTGCTGCTGCCCGCCTGAGAGTTGATTTGGGTACTTGTTGCCAGACGTTGGTAGGCCAATCATCTCTAGCCAGTGTTCGACTTTTTCTAGTGCTTCTTTGTTGGTCATGCCCTGATTTTTAAGGCCAACCGCGATGTTTTCCTGCACCGTTAGATTTGGAAATAGCGCGTAAGATTGAAACACAATACCGAAGTCGCGCTTTTCCGGTGGCAGAAAAGTAGTCTCTTGATCCGCTTGATGAATTTCACCGGAGGTTGGAAGATCCAATCCGGCGATAGCACGCAACAAAGTGGTTTTTCCGCAGCCCGATGGGCCAAGGAAACAGACAAACTCGCCTTTATTGATGGCAAGTGAAATTTGTTTTAATGCCGTGAACTGACCAAACTGTTTCACCACATTTTTGATATTTAGATAAGGGTTGGATACTGTCATCGTCGTCTCTCCAATGGTATATACCAAATTTAAATCTGGTTTGTTTCATCGGCATGACAGTTTTGTAGCAGGTAGATTGCAGTGCAGAATTTTTTGAACTGGTCTATTGGCTTTCATTAAAACGACAATGGGGCGATCCTTAGATCGCCCATTAATATTCACACAAGTCTATTAGGATTTTGGTTCAGACTTAGCATCAAATTTCTGAGACCAAGTTTTAAGAACCTCAGCTCGTTCCGCCCCCATCTTACCAAAGTCCATCTCGCCATTGCCCCTTGAACTTCTGGGTAGTTGTTAACATTACCTGTTACGGCTTTATGAGCAACCACCGGGTAAGATTCAACATACAGCTCGTTTGCCGACTTTGACACAGACCAATCGACGACGCGCTTAGCAGCATCCGATTCTTTCACCAAACCAACGGCTTCTGACTCCCAACCAATCCCTTTTGGCGTAATCACTGCAAGAGGCGCGCCTTGGTTAATTAGCTTAGCACCACGAACTGCCATGGAAATACCGATAGCGACTTCACCCATTCCTGCTTGGACGCATGGCTTAGAGCCTGAGTGCGTGTAATGTGCAATGTTTTTATCTAGATTTTTCATGTAGTTCCAAGCTTGGTCTTCACCCATGTTTTGTAGCCAAGCGGAGACTTGCATGTAACCTGTACCTGAAGACGCCGGGTTTGGCATCGCGATGTGGCTTGATATACCGGCTTGGTCAAATCTTCCCAAGATTGTGGTTTTGGAAGGTTAAGCTGCTTAGCCACGGCTTCATTAAAACAGATAGCGTTAAAGAAAGCGTCATTACCAAACCATGCTTGGTTTGACTGAGGATCGTTCAAGTTCGGCTTCAGGTCTTCTAGTCCCTTTGGCGAGTATGGTTTAAGCACACCCTCTTCTTTTAACAATGCCATGGAAGAGCCAGCCAAACCCCAAACCACTTCAGCGCGCGGGTTGTTTTTCTCCGCCAAAAGCTTCGCTGTCATGATACCCGTTGAGTCGCGAACCCATTTGATTTTCACGTCTGGGTTCTCTTTCTCGAATGCATTCTTGTATTTCGCAAGAATGTCCGTTTCGAAAGCGGTGTACACAGTGACTTCTGTTGCTGCTAGTGCGTTAGTGGCTAATAGAGAAACCAGTGTAGCCAGTGTTCCCTTCATCAAACGGTTTTTCATTGTCGTCTCCAGTTAGATTTGGTCTGTACCAGTTGATGTAAATCACCTTAGTTTCGATTTATGACGATTAAATGAACAAAAAGTGGCAGTTTTACTAAAAAGACTTCGATTTGACGATCGCATTAGGTGCCTTTCACGGCGTATGAAACTTTTATGAAAATTGGTTTTGACGCTTTACGACGCGTATTTTCGGTTGCTAGAGTAAATACAACTTACTGGTATAGTCCAAATTGAGAATCAAGATGAAAAACGAATATTTGCTATTAACTCCAGGGCCGCTATCGACGACTGAAACCGTGCGCGAAGCGATGTTAAAAGACTGGTGTACATGGGATGACGACTACAACAAAGATATTGTCGAGGTCATTCGCGCTAAACTGACTCAACTTGCCACTAAACAAGCGGGCTACACCAGCGTCCTAATGCAAGGCAGCGGCACCGCTTCTGTCGAGGCGACAATTGGTAGCACTATCACTTCAAAGGGCAAATTGCTTGTTGTCGACAATGGTGCTTACGGCGCTCGTATTGCTCAGATTGCTGACTACCTAAATATCGAAACCCATGTCATTGCACCGGGCGAAGTCAGCAGACCGAACCTAAATGAAATTGCCAGCATCCTAGAGCAAGACAGCGCCATTACGCATGTTGCAATTGTTCACTGCGAAACAACGACCGGCATGCTGAACCCTATTGAAGCGGTCATCAAACTAGCAAAGCAACATGACAAAACTGTGATCCTTGACGCGATGTCGAGTTTTGGTGGCATCCCAATGGATATTGGTGAACTCGGTATCGACTTTATGATCAGCTCTGCCAACAAATGTATTCAAGGCGTTCCTGGCTTTGGGTTTGTGGTTGCCAAGCAATCAGAACTAGAAAAATGCCAAGGCCAAGCGCGCTCGCTCAGCCTAGACCTCTATGATCAATGGCACTGTATGGAAGTGAATCACGGTAAATGGCGCTTCACCTCCCCAACCCATACCGTGCGCGCTTTCTATCAAGCGCTTACAGAACTTGAGCAAGAAGGCGGCATTGAAGCACGTTTCAATCGCTATCAGACCAACCAAAAAACACTGGTCGAAGGTATGCGTTCTTTGGGCTTCCGCACGCTGCTAAACGATGATCTTCATTCCCCAATCATTACTTCGTTTTACTCACCTGAGCACAGTGACTACCAGTTCAAAGCGTTTTATGAACACTTGAAAGAGCAAGGTTTTGTCATCTATCCGGGCAAAGTGTCCAACGCTGATTGTTTTCGCATTGGCAATATTGGTGACGTACATCCATCGGATATTGAGCGCTTAATTTACGCTGTGAAGAACGCAATGTACTGGGAGCTAACATAATGGCAGACCAAGCAACGCACCTGCGCAGCGAGGGAGATGTGAACAACACCCCAGCGCGTGAAGAGTGGAATCAACAAATACAAGACGACGCGACCCAAGCACTGCTGCAACGCGATGCAGATGTCTTCTTGCATCAATCTATGTCAACGCCATGCCTCGACTCACTAGAAGCGGCGGAAGGGATTTATATCCAAGACACACGTGGAAAGCGCTACATGGACTTTCATGGCAACAATGTCCACCAACTTGGTTATGCCCACCCACATGTCATCAAACGTGTAACGGAGCAGATGCATACGCTGCCATTCTCGCCGCGCCGTTTTACCAACGAAACAGCGGTTAAATGCGCAGAAAAGCTTACCGACATCTGCGGTGGAGAACTCAATCGAGTGCTGTTTGCGCCCGGTGGTACGTCTGTAGTTGGAATGGCGCTCAAGCTAGCTCGCTATATTACCGGCAACTACAAAGTCGTGTCGCTGTGGGACTCATTTCATGGTGCATCACTTGATGCGATTTCAGTAGGTGGTGAAGCGTGTTTCCGTGAGGGCATGGGGCCACTCATGGCCGGCGTCGAGCGTATTCCACCAGCGGTGTCATATCGAGGTGCCTTCCCTTCGCAAGACGGAAGCGATGTTCACTACGCCGACTATCTCGAATACGTGATTGAAAAAGAAGGCGGCATCGGCGCGTTTATCGCAGAAGGTGTTCGCAATACCGATGTGCAGGTACCAAGCAAGGCTTACTGGAAACGTATCCGTGAGATTTGCGATAAACACAACGTCCTACTCATTATTGACGATATTCCAAATGGCATGGGACGCAGTGGCGAATGGTTTACCTATCAGGCGTTTGATATTGAACCGGACATTCTTTGTATCGGTAAAGGCTTTGGCGGCGGTTTGGTTCCTATCGCTGCGATGGTTACTAAAGACAAATACAACACGGCTGCAGAAATCTCTCTAGGTCACTACACGCATGAGAAAAGCGCCCTTGGATGCGCGGCGGCACTTGCCACCATGGAAGCGATTGAGCAAGAACAGCTACTAGAGAAGACACGCAATGACAGTGAATTTGTTAAAGCGCGCCTACTTCAAATGAAGCAGCAATACCCAATCATTGGCGATGTTCGTGGTATCGGTCTTCTATGGGGTGTGGAACTTGTGAAAAATCACATCACCAAAGACAGAGCCTACGACGAAGCCGAGCAAGTTCTCTATCAATGTTTAAATCAAGGTCTGAGCTTTAAGGTGTCGCAAGGCAACGTCATTCAGCTTAGCCCTCCGCTGATTATTACCCGTGACGAGCTAACCAAAGCACTCGACATCTTCGAGCAAGCTATTGCTCACGTATCAAACGTAAAAAATTAACTTTAAAGGAATGACATCATGTCTCACTCATCACCGATTCAAGCCGTTATCTTCGACTGGGCTGGCACCATTGTTGACTTTGGTTCGTTCGCCCCGACCAGCATCTTTGTAGAAGCATTTAAGCAAGGCTTTGACTTCGAGATTTCTCTAGACGAAGCTCGCGAGCCAATGGGCATAGGTAAATGGGATCACATTAAAGCCGTTGGCCAAATCCCAGCAGTAAAAGCACGTTGGACAGCCCAATTTGACCAAGAAATGCAAGACAGCGATGTTGACGCCATCTACGCTGCTTTCATGCCTCTACAAAAAGCCAAAGTCGCGGATCACGCTGAACCGATCCTTAACGCAGTGGAAGTTGTGAACGACCTAAAAGCAAAAGGTATCAAGATCGGCTCTTGCTCTGGCTACCCACGTCAAGTGATGGACGTACTTGTTCCAGTGGCGGCAGATTACGGCTATAAACCAGACTATGTCGTCGCTACTGATGACCTACCTCAAGGCGGCCGCCCTGGTGCATTTATGGCACTGAAAAACGCTATCGAACTGGGCGCGACTAGCGTCGGCGCTTGCGTAAAAGTGGATGACGCAGCACCAGGCATCGAAGAAGGTCACAATGCAGGCATGTGGACTGTGGGTCTACTGCTTTCTGGCAACGAGGCTGGCCTTACCTTTGACCAATACCAAGCCGCTGATGAAGCAACTCTATCAGCAGCTCGCGAACGTGCACGCGTCAAGCTTGGCACAGCTTCACCGCACTATCTAGTGGATACGATCGCCGACCTTCCAGGTGTGATCGCCGATATTGAAAAGCGCGTTTTAGCAGGTGAACGTCCGTAACTTTCAGTTAACCCTCGAAGGAAAAAGCTCACGACAACCTCGTGGGCTTTTTTATTAAACCTTGATCATTTAATGATAGAAACAACACTATCTACTAACTAAAGAATATATAAGAACCTTCCTAACCAAACACAATCTTAATAACAAGATTGAAATTATCCCCAACCAACCTTTCGATAAACTTCACACATTAAAAACTTCAAGAATAAACTGTATACACTCTAGCCCTTAGCATTGGTAATTTAATAAAGAGTCAATAAATACTTCTACTGGTGATAGAAAGATCCAGGTACAGAGTAGGTTTATAGTTAATTTCAGTGAAGTAATTACTCCAAGACTAATGATATTGACGTTCATGTTTTTCAATCGAAACTTCTCAAGCGCCAAGCCAAAAAAGGAAATAAAATGAATATCACCATCGTCGCTGGTAGCCAAAGAGCAAACTCCCAAAGTATCAACGTGGCGAATTATCTAGCAACACTCGCTAACGAACACTTTGAACAGGTTAATGTTCTCGACCTACATCAGTTAGCTTTACCACTTTGGAATGAAGGTGTGTGGCAAGGCAGCGAGGAATGGGCACCATTGCAACCCATTAAACAGCAACTCAAGCAATCTGATGCCTTTATTTTTATCACACCAGAGTGGCATGGAATGGCAACGCCTTCACTAAAGAATTTTTTGATGCTGACTACCGACGACGAGTTGGCACACAAAGCGGCGTTGCTGGTGAGCGTCTCTGCTGGCATCAATGGCGTATACCCCATCAGCGAACTGCGTATGACTGGTAATAAAAACAATCACGTCTGTTTTTTGCCAGACCATCTTATCTTTAGAAACTGCGAACAAACGTTGACTCCCGATCACCAATGTACAGACCAAAAGCAACATGCTCGAAGCGAATATACACTCAAGTTACTCGCAGCCTATGCCAATGCTTTAGCCCCCATACACCGAGACATGGTAAGTGCCGGTAAACCATTTCAATACGGAATGTAATTAATCACTGACTTTCAACCAGATGAAGCGTAATCGCAAGGAGAAATGGATGAAGTACAAAATAAAACAAAAAAACGAAGACTTTAGGGTATGCGAAATCATCAACTTAGATATTGCCGATAGCCCTACTAACTATCGACTTTTTTGCTTAGTAAAAAGTGGCATCTCAACATTTAATGCTATAGATATAATAAGCCAAGAATTTAACCTAGAGGAAGGTCAAATTGGCGTTGCGGGTTTAAAGGATGAGGAAGGAGTTACGCAGCAATATCTCACAATTGAAAGCCCAAAAGTCCCCAATAGATTTAAGGACAAAGATAGTAACTTTTGGCTTGAGTTATATCAAATTGGTTTCTCTAATAATAAAATCACCGTAGGTTCTAACCTTGGTAACGCATTTAAAATTGTGTTGAGAGGACTTGACGAAGAGGCTCAAAATGCCCTTACAAGCATTAATGAAACCCAGCTTAGAGTCCCGAATTATTATGACAGCCAGCGTTTCGGCTTGCCCAATCAACCTGCGCTGACACATCTGATCGGACAACACTACCTAGAAGGTCACCTCGACAAGTGCCTCGAATTCGCACGTGAATCGGGCGTGCTAGCAAATAGAGAGGTATCTGTAGAAAACCTAGATTCTGTAATACCTATGCGCGAACGGGCTTTTTGGCTTTGTTCTCATGGCTCGCACATGTGGAATAAGAAGCTCAGTGAACTCATACAAGCGGAAGGCTCTGCTACCGCCTCTATCCACATCGCAGACAACAGTTATTTTGCTCCAAACCAAGATGAGATCGCGGCGCATAAGCTTCCGAATAAATTAGCCATAGACAAATGGCGCGCAATCGATGGTGAAATTAAGAAACTGTCTGCAACCAGGGACTGCTTTATTTATTGTCATTTTAAATCCAAGCCACTCGACTCAGAGAGCTGTGAGTTGCAGTTCACATTGCCGACTGGTAGCTACGCAACGATGGCAATAAAAGGCATCTTAGGTGTTTAATTGGCCTTAGTAATACAAAGGACGAAAGGTGTGACACCTTTCGTCCTTTTCGTTTCTCCGTCAATGTGCGTAGCAATAGTTAGCCCGCTGACTGAATCCACACCACATTCTCATCTGATGTCGGTGTCTCAAACCAAGACCAAAACAACTCCAGCATTTCTGGTGTCATTTCATAAGATCGGCCGTTGAGTTCTGAGTTACGAGCAGATGCTCTCTGCTTACAAACATCAAATCCGACATCCAAATAATGAATTTCACTACTGACACCGACACTCGATGCCCAGTCAGTAAAAGCAAGCCTATCCACTTTCGTCCAAAAACCAAAATCAAAAATTACCGGCACACCGAGAGAAAAAAGCTGTAAGGCAGAGTCTTTAAATAACCCTTGAAGCGTTGCCAAACGACGATCAAAGAGCTCCCGATCCATATGCTCGCCATAAAGAGGGAGCATCCACTCATCAATAGAAAACCGAAACGCACCGTGTTTAGCGGCCAATGCTTTAGAGTACGTTGTCTTACCGGAGCCAATAAAGCCACAGACGAAATAGATTTGGGTCATTCTTACAGCTTTTCTCCTAGCGCTAGTTGTGTTCTCACTTGCTGCAATTTCTCTAGTTCAAAAGACTTGTTGGTATTTTCTCCATGCATTAAAGCACTGTTCTTGAGCTTTTTACTAACACGAATAACCGTTTCTGTTGAACATCCCGAATAAGCCGCAATTTCCCTGTATGTCCACTTATAACCTACATCAGCCGTAACTAAATCAATCACGCTATCAATTACCCTTAACTCGACGCTGTGCGTAGACATTTTGGATAAACGGATCTCGGCGTGGCGAAGCTCTGTTGCCATTTCAGAGAATAGATAACGGACGAATTTGGGGTTCTCTTGAAAGAACTGATCAAAATCCCGCACCACGACACGCTCAAGAGTGAGATCAGTTAAAGCTTTGGCACCCACGTGATAATTCTGTCCGGACAAAAGCGTTCGATAGCCAAAATATTGATTAGTTTTATAAACGCGACTTATCACCTCTTTTCCATTTAGCAATAAGCGTTGCAGCGATACCAAACCAGATACGATAAAATAGAAACAGTCTGGCTCATCATGTTGATCATAGAGAAACTTTCCCTTTGGCAAAACAACCGTTTTTATGTCGCATGCCACTAATCGGTAGTGTTCCATTTTCCCTCCGGAATGCTTCATAGCCTCATACCCACCGACGATACCAGCATAAAGGTTGGGCTTTCTAGGCTGGATATCTAACTAAGAACGATAATATCAATTATATGAACCGACACCACATTCTCTAGTAGCAAAAAACAAAGAAAAAGCCGAACTTAGCATCGACTAAGTTCGGCTAAAAGACTCACATTACGCAGCTAAGCTTTAGCGCTTTCAAACTGCTTTTGTTCCACTAACGCTTTCTCTTTATGGATAGCGTTCATATCTCCGGCGATGGCTTCAGCAGAAGTGCCCACAATAATCTGAATCGTTGTCGGCGTTGGTCGAATCACACCGGCGGCTCCCAGCTTCTTACAAACCGAATCCTCAATCGCCGAGCTATCCGTAACGGTAAGGCGAAGACGCGTCATACAGCAGTTAATATTGGTGATATTGTCGTACCCTCCAACAGCATCATAATACGCAGCTGCTAACCCACTCGTATCTGTCGTTGAGGCGACGACTTCTTCTTCCTCATCATCACGTCCAGGAGTCTTAAGATTGAAGTACTTAATTGCGGCAGTGAAGGTAACAAAGTACATAGCAAAATAAGCAAGACCTAGAGGGATGATTCGAATCGGGTTCGTCGCTAGTCCCCAGTTCAACACGTAATCAATGAAGCCTCCCGAGAAGCCAAAGCCATGTTTAATATTTAGCCAATCACTAATTACGTAAGATGCCCCCATAAAGATAGCGTGCAGAGCGAACAGAATTGGCGCAGTGAACATGAACAAGAACTCAACAGGTTCTGTAATCCCCGTCAGGAAGCTTGTAAGCGCTATAGAGACCAACATCCCCACTAAAGCTGGACGACGTTCTTTTTTTGCTGTTACATAGAATGCCAAGCAAACCGCTGGTAGACCAAACATCATCACGACATAACAACCCGTCATAAATGCGCCCGCTTCAGGGTCACCGGCAAAGAAACGTAGCTGGTCACCAATGATTTCGGCGCCACTTTCATCTGTGTATGAACCGAACATAAAGCGCACAATGCTGTTAAGGATGTGATGCAAACCAAATGGAATGAGAAGACGGTTCATTGCACCATAAACAAATAGACCTGGTTCGCCACTTTGGATCATCCACATACCAATGTCGTTGATTGCAGCACCAATTGCAGGGAAGCCATGCCCAACAATGAAGGCCATAAAGATAGAGCAAAGTGCCGTCACGACGGGAACAAAACGCTTCCCTCCAAAGAAACCAAGCCAATCTGGCAACTTAGTGTCTTTGAAGTTGTTGTAGAGATAGCCCGCCATAATACCGGCAATAATACCAGATAAGACACCCATCTTGAGATCAGGTGTGATGGTTTTTGCACCTTCGAGAATAATCAAATGTGCGATAACGCCAGCAACACCAGCGGTACCATTGTGGTCTTTCGCTAACCCGACGGCGATACCGACAGCAAACAGTAAAGGTAGTCCACCAAATATCGCTCCCCCAGATGCCTTAACAAATGGTAAATCAAGCAAGTCTGCAGACCAAAACGAAGCAGCAAGGCCGCTACTGGTAGTACAGCAATAGGCAGCATTAAAGCACCACCTACCCTCTGTAATTGATTTAATATCGATGACAGTAATTGTTTCACACGTGCCTCCAAGCATTCTGCTTAAATTATACTACTTATAATAACAACCCAATTCATAGCCCTGAGCTATGCGTCCTTTCGTAATTAAACGTTATTAGGTTTTGTATTACGCAGATATGATGATGATCATAGCACGATAATAACTTTATCAATGTGTGAACTGCGGCTTATTTTTCTAACTAATGCAAAAATCCATTACCCTGTATGACGACAGTCATACTGTATTTTCTCAATGTAGCTATATATTAAAAACAACGACTTACCAGGGTGCTCATATCCCCCACATTGATGTGCACCTATTTTATTTAGATATACGCTAGTTTATTAATCAACATGGGCATTATGTAACATTAAACAATACAATCAGAACGATGCATACGTACCAATATTAAACTAGCCACACACATTACGAAGAATAAGTTTTATTCGGAAACAGACGTAGAGAATTAGAAATTATGAATGTATATACTTATTTAGATGACGTTGCGGCTTTTCGTGTAACACAACAAGCAGAAATAGAAGTTAATGGTGAGTACGAATGGCGGCTAGAAGTAGAGCCAAAATGCACGTTGCCATCAGGCACCAAGTTTGTCATTACAGTTCAGCCATATCAACATCAACTGTCTGAAGAGTATTTACAATGCTACGACTACTGGAAACCTAGCTACATTTACGCATTAGCTGATGAAGAAAGTCTAGAAATTGATGTGGCCATCAAAAAAGTCGACACGAACTTTAGCCATATTAACCGTTGGAAGGACTCTTCTAGACAAGCGCACATTACTCTAGTTGACGAGTTTCAAACCGGACAATCTTTTTTTGTTCAGTTTGGCGGTGTAGACAGGCTATTTTTGAAAGGCGATGCCGCGCCAACGCGAGTCGGTATCCGTGCTTTCAACGACAACGTGTGTCGCATTGAGAAAACATTTGATATCACTATAGGTGGCAGTGATGTCACTCGACGCCTGCCCATATTTCCAGACATCACGCTTAAACCAGGTGCAGCCGTTGAGCTATCACTTGTCGCCCCAACATTGGTTGAACAAGATGAACCTTTCAAGCTCACCATGCTCGCAATGGATAGATTTGAAAATCCGATCAAACACTATCAATGTGACGCATTGACGGTTGTTTTCACCAATCTTGATAGCGGTGAACGACTTCAATTTCAAAATGTTCCGTATGGTGATGTAGAAGCACGGCTTCCTGCTGGCCGTTATCTCGCAACGGTTGAAAACACCGAACTACACATTGCCCCAGCCGCCATCAAAGTTGCGGAAACGGTAGAAGAAAAAATATATTGGGGTGATACTCACACGCACTCCAATCTAACAGCCAACATTCGTGACAATGACTGTGGCGCCTACCCTCGCAATGCTTACACTTATGCTAAAGATGTTGCCCGTCTCGACTTTGTGGCGCTATCGGAACAAACGTTCACCTTTAACGAAGACCGCAGCGTCAATATCGATAAAGCGACGTGGCAAGAAATTGGTGAACAATGTGACAAGTTCAATCAAGAAGGAACTTTCGTCACCTTCTGCGGCTTTGAGCTCCATGGGCGACGCGGGGATACAGTAGTGCTATTCAAGAACTCACTGCTAGAAGAACAGTACCCTGATCGTGAGGTAACCATAATTCATGATATTTGGGATATCTACAAAGGACGTGAGTTCATTACTATTCCCCATCTACATAGATTCTGTAACGGCCGTAACCCTAAACACGTCGACAACCAAGACGCCAAATTTGAAAAAGGGTTTGATCTTGCCAATTGGGAGCCTAGCAGTACCGACGAAACCATGATTGAAGTCTATTCTGCTCAATGGGGTAGATTTGAGTACGCGAAGAATCCTATGGTTCATAAAGCTCGCAATAACGTCAAAGACAACACGGTCGTGGATTTCTTAAATCGCGGTAAAAAGTTTGGCTTCGTTTCCAACAGTGACGGTCATGACGGTAACCCAGGCTATGGCGGCATTACAGGTGTTATTGCGGGCTCACAAACCCGTGCGGATATTTTTGATGCCATGAAAGCGCGTCGAACCATTGCCACCACCCATCCACGTATGTTCCTAGACCTTAAGGTAGACAACGTACTCATTGGCAACGACGCTAACCGCGCAGACGCCTATCACTTGCATATTGAAGCGATTACACCGAATCCAATGACTAAAGTCGAGCTTGTTGTTAACGGGGAAGTTTTTGAGAAGTGGTCCGTCGGTGGGCACAAATTTGACATCACCTTAGATGAATTCTCATTAGAGGAAGAAGCGGCTTACATTTACCTTCGTGTATTCCAAAAAGACCGCAATATCGGTTGGACAAGCCCAATCTGGATTAAGTAACCACTAGGTAATCTCATCGACCTCTTTTCCAATCAAGCGTCAAGAGGTCACTGAAATAAAGGTCTTTGGAGCTCATCATGTTAGCGGACATTCTCACTCTCCCCCTTCATCACATCACGTACGCAATTATCATTGGTATCGTTGTTGGAGGCCTTATGACCATGACAGGTGTCGGTGGCGGAGTGATCATTATTCCAGCGTTACAACTTAGTTTTGCTATGCCGATTGTGACTGCTGTTGGCACCGCAAGTATTATCGCTACCTTAATCAAGATAAACGCCGCGTTGAATCATATTCGCTGCAAAAATGTAAACTGGAGCCATGTCAGAATCATCCTTATCAGCGCTGTGCCTACGCTCATCATTGCCACTGAGATCATCGTAAGATCTGCCGCTAACCCCTCACTTCAGTCCTTTACCGAGAGTTTTGTGCAAAGCTGCGTTGTTATCACTATGGCTGGTGCTTTCATTTCTTTATACCTAGGGCGTAAGTCAAAAGCTGCATCTTGTCATCAACAAACAAGCATGTCCGCAGCTCTCAGTGTCGGTGCATTAAGCGGGTCAGTGCTTGGCACGACGGGTATAGGCGGTGGCGTAATACTGCTACCCGCGCTAAAAAATGTTCTCGGCACAACAGTCAGGCAAGCTGTGGGGAGCTCTATCGTCATCGCCGTCATCCTATCTGGGGTAACGGCCGTTCGTTATAGTAGTGGCAGTCAAAGCAACGTCGCGATCGGGCTACTCGTTGTTTTGAGTTCTTTTATTGGCGTAAAGGTTGGCATTAAAGTACTCGAAAAGACATCTGATAATGCACTAATCAATCTGTCATTGTTCGCTATTTTAACTAGCCTAGTGACTACAATTTTTCTATAACTAACAGGATCCTGAGCTCATGTGAGCATCTCCCCCTCACTCAAAAACCACTTCAATATCTTAATAATAGGCAGCGCCTCTAGCTCCTTAAGATAAATCAAATAGGACTTAGACTTGGTTTCCAAGTTACGGATGCTGAGCATAGTGATATCAGGGTGCGGCTGAAACTCGTGTAGCCCGACATAGCTAATACCCAGACCATAAATACTAGCTTCTCGTACCCCTTCTCTGCTGTCAATTTCGAGATCGTTTTGAATATTGATACCGCGTTTTAGCAATTCGTCTTCTAATATTTTCCGAGTCGTGGAGCCATGCTCTCGATGAATGATCTTGGTGTTTTCTAACTCTTCTAAATCGATCTCAGTACGAGATGACAAAGGATGGGATTTGGGTACAACCAACACCACAGGCTGCTCTGCAATTTTCTGCGAGACGAGCTTAGGATTAGGATCTCGATACGCCAGCATCGCGGCCTCAAGCTCTCCAGATAACACCGCGTTGCGGATTTGCGCAGAGCCTCCGGTCGACATAGTGATTTCCACTTGCGGGTAATGACGTTTAAATCGCTCAACTAATGGCAATGCGGCTGCTGGGCTTACCGCGCCCATTTTGAATTGACCGACTTTCAAAGCTCCATTGGCTTCGAGCAGTTTTTTTGCGCGCTCTTGAATCGAGAACATTAACGTAGTTTGTTCAAACAATTGACGACCCACATCGGTGAGTCGGTTATTGCTCCGCTGACGAAAAAGCAGCGCCACGTTGTAACGCTGCTCTAGCTCTTTTACCTGCGCCGTTATGGTTGGCTGTGATACGTTGAGGGCCTTCGCCGCCTCTGAAAAACTACCCAACTTGGCGACTGTATGAAATGAGCGTAACTGTGTGTGCTTCATAATGAGGTTCCCATCACTACACCTAATTTCTGACTAATAACTCAAGAACTCAGTGAGTTAGCAATCCGTTTCTACATCGTTTTTTTCTATGTTGCGCTCCATTAAATAGTATTTTCATTAAATAAAAGTGTCACTTTTATAAATTAAATTCATCACATCAAAACAAATTAGAGATAAATCGATGTGGAAATTTAATAACCCAGTCAACATCCTATTTGGTGAAGGTTCACTGTCGGCGTTAGGGCAGCAGCTTAACAACCGACGCTACGCACTAGTGACTTACGACAACACTCACTTCACTGCAGTCGCAACAGAAATTAAAGCGCAATGTCCGGGCTGCGTGACTGTGCTCAATCAAGTCGCAGAGAATCCAGATCTCGCCGATCTTGAGGCCATCTGCGCTGCCTTTAAGCCTCATCAAGGTGAGATTGAAGTATTAGTCGCACTAGGCGGCGGTTCTGTCATCGATACCACCAAAGCGCTTGCGGTTGCGAAAGGTGACAGCCGCATCGTGGCGAACGTCCTCAAGCAAAACGCACCTGTCGAAAACCCGCTGCCAATGGTTGTCATTCCAACGACAACGGGCACAGGAAGTGAAGTCACGTCATGGGCGACTATTTGGGACAAAAACAGCGGCTGTAAGTATTCACTCAATGACTCCGCACTATTTCCAGAAACAGCGATTTGCGATCCCGCTTTAACACTGAACCTTCCGGTGTCACTCACCATTCAAACCGGCCTAGATGCCCTCTCCCACGCCATGGAGAGTATTTGGAATCGCAACGCGAACCCGATTTCTTTGGTTTACGCGACGGAGGCCATTGCTCTAATTCGAACAACATTACCAAAGCTGGTCAACGAGCCAGGCAACCTCGGCCTTCGAGAGAAGATGATGAAAGGCTCGCTGCTCGCCGGGCTGGCATTTTCCAATACTAAAACATCCATCGCGCACAACATGTCTTACGCGGTGACACTAGAAACCGGCTTGCCGCATGGCATCGCCTGCTCATTCACTCTGCCTGCCGTGCTCTGCTCATTTGCATTTAGTGCCTGCCCAACGGCGCAGCGCTTGCGTCAGCTATTTGGAGACGATCTCAACGGTGCTGCAAAAGAGCTAGAGAGCTGGATACACAAGCTTGATGTACATACCAGCCCAGAGCATTACGGCTACAGCAAAGAAAAATGGCAGCAAATTGTCACCGACGCACTAGATGGCGAACGTGGCAAAAACTTTCCAGGCTGCTCTCAACAATTAATGAATCAATTTATTTAAAGGAACGACCCCATGAACATGAAGCAGACACTGCTTACTCTATCTCTAGCGGCAGCATCATCGCTGACATCATTTAGCGCAGCGGCACTGGATGATTTAAAAATCGCTCTGATCCCATCAGAAGATTCACGCGCCATGATCAAGCAAAGTGAAGCACTGATCAAAGGACTTAGTGATCAATTAGGCGTTAAGGTCGAAGGGTTTGTTGCAACAGACTACAACGGTGTGATTGAAGCGCTGCGCGCAGGACACGTTGATATCGCTTACCTTGGTCCATTCTCCTATGTTAAGGCCGCCGAAATTGCCGATGTTGAGGCCTTCGTAGTTGCTGAAACAGCAGAAGCAGGTGATGTGGCGTACCACAGTCAAATCATTGCGCCAGCGAGTGCAACCGACATCAATACCCTCAAAGATCTTAAAGATAAGAACTTCGCCTTCGTCTCTCCAACGTCTACATCTGGCTATGTTTTCCCTTACGTCGGACTCAAAAATGAAGGCATTGAGCCACGTGAATACTTTAAGAACGTTGTCTATACCGGTGCACACGATGCCAACATCCTCGCTGTAAAGCATGGTCGTGTCGATGCCGCGACCGTTGCCGATCGCATTCTCACCTCGGCAGTCGACAAAGGCATCATCGGTAAAGATGAATACAAAGTAATTTGGAGATCAGAATCGATTCCTGAGTCCCCAATGGTTTGGCGCAACGACATTCCTGCTGACGACAAGGCAAAGATCAAGCAAGCGTTCCTATCCATGGAGTCGGTTCAGTTTGGTGACCAAGGTGTGGTGAACCGCTATATCGAGACCAACGATGCAGCCTACAACCCAGTTCGTAAAGCGGCGAAATTTAAATAACCCAATTCAAGGTTTGGTGCTGCCTGTGAGCGCCAAACCACAAAGAGGTAACTCATGCTTAAAGTAAACAATCTCCACAAATCTTATGGTGATAACCACGTACTACGTGGTATTGACCTAACCATTAACGAGGGAGAATTTGTGGTAATCCTTGGCCCATCAGGGGCAGGAAAATCGACACTCTTACGTTGTATTAACCGCTTAACTGAGGCCACCAGCGGCGATATTGAGCTAAACGGACACAACATCGCTCACGTTCAGGGCAAAGCGCTTACCCAAATTCGCCAAGCTGTGGGAATGATCTTTCAGCATCACAATCTGACTAAGCGTCTTTCTGTCATTAAGAATGTGCTGGTGGGCCGTATGGCGTCGCTGCCACTCTGGAACTGCGCATTGCAACTGTTTCCAAAGCAAGACGTAGACATTGCAAAGATGTGCTTAGAGCAAGTCGGTTTGGCCGACAAGGTCGACGCAAGAGCGGATAGTCTCAGTGGCGGACAACAGCAACGTGTTGGTATTGCCCGTGCACTAGCGCAAAATCCGCAGCTTATGCTCGCCGATGAACCCGTAGCCAGCTTAGACCCGAAATCGTCTCGTAAGGTACTGACCTACATCCAAAACAGCTGCAAGCAGCGAAACATCGCTGTGCTTTGTAATTTGCATCAAATCGACTACGCAATGGAATTTGGTGAGCGCATTGTGGGACTTTCCAATGGCAAAGTCATCTTTGACGGTCTACCCGAAGAGCTAACACCGGACGTGGTAAACCAAATCTACTCAGGCCTCGAAGATGACAGCATCAGCCAATTGGTTCTGCGTATGGCAGAGCAGCGCCGTCAACAACGCATTCAACAAGAGAAGGTAGCGTAAAATGAAGACTCGTCATTTACAGTTTATTGCCAACCCACCTAAACACGGTTGGTGGATAGTGCTACCGATCCTTGCTGTGATTTATGCAGTACTGCACTGGTCAGCGATTGGAGCGCGTATGGATATTTCTGCGCTAACCAAGGGCCTACCCTGGATTTGGGATTTTTCTATCGCGCATGTTGCCACCAAACCTTAGCTACATCACTGATAGTCTGATCGACCCTGCAATCCAAACCTTGCAAATTGCTCTATGGGGCACTGTACTTGCGGTCGTATTAGCGCTTCCAATGAGCTTGCTAGCTGCAAAAAACATTACACCAAGTAAACCGCTTTACCACCTGTCCCGCCAAGTGCTTAACGTACTTCGCGGCATTAATGAGCTTATCTTAGCGCTTATCTTTGTGGCCGCCGTTGCCTTGGCCCTTTGCCGGCGTGTTGGCTTTGTCTCTACATGGCGCAGGTATGGTGGGCAAATTCTTTGCAGAAGCCATTGAAGAAATGGATCAAGGCCCTGTTGAAGCAATGAAAGCATCGGGCTGTTCGCAAGCGCAAATCATCCTATTTGCCGTGCTGCCACAAGTCTTCCCTAACTGGATAAGCGTGATGCTCTATCGTTTAGAAGCCAATATTCGCATCTCTGCGGTATTAGGCATGATCGGCGCAGGCGGGATCGGCTTTGAATTAATGACATCGATGAAGATGTTTGAGTACGGTGACACAGCGGCCTGTGTACTCGTTATCCTTGGATTAGTATTTGCAACAGACATTCTTTCTGCAAAACTGCGTCAGATGATTCGTTAAACCTTCACCAATTTCGAGAGTCACCTCGGTAGACACACGCTAGTGTCTACCAAGGTGACTCCCAATAGTCATTCAACTGCTCTAAACCTTTCTAGGTTTTAGCCACTTTCTACTTCACTTGATTGATGGCTACACCAATTCACAATGAGCTTGCGCATCCAAACGTGGCTCGGATCGGTATTGAAAAACTTATGCCAGAATAGAAATAGCGCCCCAGGTTCAAGCTCTATCGGTATGGGTTTAGCAACGAGAGTGCCCTCGGCGACAATATGTTTAACTGCGCTGTAGGGATAGCACATCAGCAAATCGCTGTGCCTGCAGACCGAAATTGCGCTCTCAACATCTGGGACATTAAGGGCGATATCCAGAGGGATATCCCGCTTATTGAGTATCTCCATCAGTAACCAACTGCCCACGCCTCCAGTTACTACATGTATGTGTCGATATTGAGTAAATGCCGTTACGTCCCAATCGTCTTTTAATGCTGGGTGATCTGGTCGCATCAGACAGACGGAATAGTCTCGAACGAGCTCCACACACTCGAGATCTTTCGGCAGTTGATGAACTTGGTTACTCGCCCGCTCGTCGTACTCAACCATTCCAATACCAAAGTCAGCATCCCTTTTAAGTAAACGCTCGAACGTTTGCTGACCCCAAGTTTTGGTCTTCAATTGAATACTTGGTGCCTGTTCCAACGCCTCTATCACAACATTTGAATAGATAGAGCTGTACGCAGTTTCCACCAGCTCAAATTGAAACAAACGCTGGCTCTCACTGGGATCAAAGTCTTCCTGCCAACTCAGCATATCCACTTGCAGTAAGATGCTCTCAACCTGTGGCGCGATTTGCAGCGCTTTCGGTGTCGGAAGCAGCCCTTTTGGTGAACGCTCGAACAAAGGATCATCAAACCAGCCTCTAAGCCTAGTAAGCTGCTTACTCACCGCAGATTGAGTCAAGAATAGCCTTTCTGCGGCGCGGCTTACATTGCGCTCCTCCATAAGTACTTGAAAACACGATAGTAGATTCATGTCAGATTTTATAGGCGCACTAAGCTTCACCATAGTATTCCTTTCATTCATACCATTATGGAAATATCGTCAATTCCAATCATATATCATCTCAGCTAAATTACCTCTTAAACAACCAGCTTGGAGTTAATCTTATGAACTATTCGGCACTTCCAAAAATCGATTTACACTGCCACCTTGACGGCAGCGCAAGACCAGAAACCATTTACGAGCTGGCGCTAAAAGACGGAGTAACCGAAGGCCGCAGCAAAGAGGAACTGATTAACTCCCTGTCCGTTCCAGAAGAGTGTAAGAACCTTGACGAATACTTAGATTGTTTCGCTCTACCGTTACAGGTAATGCAAACTACAGAGGCGCTGGAGCGTATTTCGTTTGAACTATTTGAAGACGCGGCAAAAGAAAACGTTAAGTACTTAGAGGTAAGATTTGGGCCGTTGCTGCATCAACAGAAAGGCCTAGCGCTTTCTAAGATCATTGATAGCGTCGTGAAAGGAATGAAGCGAGCGGAAGCACTCTACGATATCCACGGCAACTACATCTTGTCTGTGCTTCGTGGCATGCCAACTGATGACATCAAATCTGTCATTGATGCTGGTGCTCATTGGCTGAATAACGGCGTGGTTGCTTTTGATATCGCAGGGGGAGAAAAACCAGGCTTTTGCAGCGAGTTTCCTGAATTTACCCAGTATGCTGCCGAGAAAGGCTATCGACTCACCGTGCATGCAGGAGAACAGTGGTGTGGCCAAAATGTGTATGACGCCGTCACTATGCTCGATGCCGAGCGCATTGGACACGGCGTTCATATGAAAGATCACCAGCAGGCTTACTCTGTAGTGAAAGATAATGCGATTGCGCTAGAGCTGTGTCCAACAAGCAATGTGCAAACTAAATGCGTTGAAAAGTTTGCGGATCACCCTGTTAGTGAATTCCATAAAGACAATGTCGTCGTCACGATCAACACCGACAACCGTACGGTGTCTAATACTACGATGGCCAAAGAAGTTGAGAAGGTATGTGAGACGTTTAATCTCACTAAAGAGGACTATAGAAGCATCTATTTGAGTAGCGTTTCCAAGTCTTTTGCATCCAAAGAGGTCAAACAGCACCTACTTGGTTTTGAAAACCAAATCATGGTGTAACTGGCGTCTGTATGAGTTGCGGTAGCCGTTCTTTTGGCTATCGCACTTCCAACACCACCCCATTCACTTTTAATCAATTTGGCTTAATCTGCACCAGTTTAAGGTAAGAGTGCAGCTCATCGTTCTTGTGCTCAACCGCAGAGTGAATATTGATATCTGCATTGCCTACTACACCAAAGGAATAGCGATTTTCCCCTTTGATGATTTCCACATGCAAAATACCGTCAGCTAAAAACCACGTCCCCTTAGTTTCAAAGCGATCGAACAACCGATACTCTTTCAAAGTGCCGTCTGCATGAAACACCACTTCGGTGATATAGCCTTCCGTGCATGTTTTGATCCAATGAGTGTCTGCCACATCCACAAGAACAAGCTCTCGTTTACTGTTTTGCCATTCCTGAAACATTATTGGGTCGATCGAGCCCAAGGCATCAGAGGTTGGCGACACGAGTTTGTTTGTATGCGATTCTCTAAAGAAAAGCTGGGTGAGGAGCAGCTCTTTGATCATATTTATTCCCTATTGTTTTACAAACATTTCTAAGAGCACTGACCGTCTAAACAATGCCCAGAATCCGAATCACTATACTTTTATACATCTCACCGAAAACATATAGTCTTTCGAGCTCGTTGTGCGTCTGATTTCACCTTTATGGGGATTCCACCAAGAGTATGCGAGTGTGCGAATGAACGCCTTGTCATCCTTAGCTTTAGTGCCTGTCCAAAATTCGGTATAAACACCTTGAGTAATATAAAAACCTTTCCATTTCACCCCGGCAGGGCGTGCGAAAAAGTTGTGTTTATTTACCTGAGACTGATCGAATGATTTAAACATACTGTCTGGTTGACTCTCTTTAAGCTGAATCGCGATGTCATTGTCACCACGCCATCCATCTTTATCGATGTCCTCCTCTGATATACCTATGGTTCGTTCAAGTTCTTTCCAGTCTTCATCAGTCGCGACACGCCAACCTTCCGGACAAAGGTTGCGTTCATCTGCAACATCGTGCCAATCGTAGAGGCGCCCATATTTGAGCAGGTTTGAGTCATCGTCTTTTGGGATTGCTGCGGTCTTTATCTTTGAGCCGTCTTGATACTTAGTGCTTCTCAAGTTTTCAGCCATCCATACTTGTTCGCCAATTTGAACCGTTCGATAGACATTACCTTCATTGTCTTGAACAGTGCCTTCTAACTTGTTTAGTGCAGAATTGATGTCATTCGCGGATGATGTTGCAGCAAGAACCATAGTGACTCCTATAGATAAAAATAGCTTCTTCACGACGAGTTACCTTCGTTGTTGGTCTATCTATACTTTATCTCTCAGCCTGACTACAAACTAGGCGATATCATCTCTATTACTTGCCTATTTGTATCAAGTACTAGTTCCATGAAGATACTAGGCGATGTTCTTGGGTAGGTCTTGAGATTGGCTCCACTGCTTTGCCGATACGCCATATAGACGTTTAAACTCTCGGCTAAACTGAGAAGAGCTGACATAGCCAACAGCCATCGCAGCCTCACTCACGTTCATACCTGCTGCGATCTTCATTGCTGCGTTGTTAAGGCGCATCGACTTCATAAATTGGATAGGTGA
Organism: Vibrio maritimus; assembly: GCA_003263775.1. Classification (GTDB taxonomy): domain Bacteria; phylum Pseudomonadota; class Gammaproteobacteria; order Enterobacterales; family Vibrionaceae; genus Vibrio; species Vibrio maritimus. Next base: position 35,158 of record JYJJ01000009.1, on the reverse strand, counting down.
CATCCTAGTCGCTTGTTTGAATTTTCGGTGGAACACCGCCCTACTCATTCCAACTAATGACGCAAGTTCATCAATGGTGACATTCTTACTCAGGTTGAGAGATAAGTGCTCAATGGAGCGTGCTATTTCATTTCCAACACCAAATGCTCTTCGGGCAGAAACCCCAGCCTCTCCTTTAAGCACGGCATAATAGAGCTCACGCAATCGACTTTCACCAAGTATAGACACATCCGCTTTATCATCACCAAGCTGAAGCAGTCTGAACAAGGCATCACCAAATGCATCATCCCAGTCGGCAAGAGACATGCCCGGAGGCTGATTGCTGCTTTTTGGAAGCTTAACCGCACCCGCTGTGCTTTCCATCTCAATTGCCAACTCAGTCATCAACTTGGTATCGAGTGAAATATAAACACCGATCAATGGCTCTTCAGGTGATGCTTCTGGTGTGCCTGCCTCGACGGGGATCGATACTGTGCAGCACATGTACTGACTATTATCGTAAACATAGCGAGCACCTTCGAGTATCGCTTCTTTCTTACCACTCAAAATAACGATAACCGTTGGCTCATAGACGGCAGGAACACAAGGTACTGCTGTCGTGACCTTAAACAGCCGAACGCCTTTTATACCAGTATCAAGCATACCGTCTTCAGTGATTCGCTCTTCAACAAGCTGTTTTATCTGTTGCTTTATCATTTCAACACCTTAAACCAAAAATGATACAAATAGGCAATTAATAGCGATGAATTCGCCTATTTATCAAACAAACCGAGAGTTATAGTAGATTTCAGACAACGATACTACTGTTGATAACGACAAGCAACTTGATTTGTCGCGTGACAAAAAAGCTCAGCAATTAAACAAAGGTAAACACTATGACTACTCAACTTTTCGGTAAAAACGGTTGGACTCCAGAACGCATTCGCTCCCTAGTAGGTAAGACTTATGTCATCACTGGTGCGAACAGTGGTGCAGGTTTTGAAGCCTCTCGAACTCTGCTTTACAAAGGTGCTCGAGTTGTTATGTTGAACCGTAACCCAGCTAAATCTGAAGCCGCCATCGCGGAACTGAAGCAATCACTGGGTAATGATATTGATGTCAGCTTTGTACAAATCGATCTTGGAAGTCTTGATTCGGTGCGTCAGGCGGCCGAAGAGCTCTTAGAAACAGGTACTTCTATTGATGCATTGATCTGCAACGGCGCTATCGCTCAAGTTGCCACGCAGCAGTTCACCATTGATGGTTTTGAGAGTCAGTTGGGCGTGAACCACTTTGGACACTTTTTACTTTGTAGACTCTTGTTTGAGCGAATTGAAGCCTCTCAAGGGCGCATTGTGATGGTTGGCAGCAATGCCTATAAGATGGGGCTAAAACGTATTAAGTTTGAAGATCTTAATTTTGATGACAAATACACAGCTTGGGATTCTTATGCGCAAAGCAAACTCGCGCAAATCATGTTTGGCTTGGAGTTACAGCGTCGCATTGAAGCTGCGGGGAAAAATGTACAAGTTCATATTTGTCATCCAGGCGCATCACGCACCAACCTGCTAAAATATACGGCAAGTACATTCAATAAAGTGCTGTGGGCCTTGATGTCTCGAGTGATTGCCCAATCTGCAGAGCGAGGAGCATGGCCGGAAGTTATGTGTGCGACTGAACAAGACCTGCAAACAGGCAAACTTTATGGCCCGACCAAACGCGCTAATACTGTGGGCGCTGTGGGAGAAAATGAGCTTGATGCCATTGCACTAGATAATGAAATGGCAACGAAGCTTTGGGATTTATCTCTAGAAAAAACGGCAATCAGCTGGGCATTATAGTCAGGGAATTCAAAGCTCCACAGAAGGAGATTAACCCTCGATAATACCCTGTTGCTCCAACCATTCGGTTACATTGTAAGCACTATTTTCACTTCGCAATGCAATCGACAACTGATGTGTATTTTCGCTAAAACGCACATCGTCAACTAACTGGCGAAGTGCGCTAGCAAGTCTTTCGACGGAGAGTGAACTTTGCTTGAGCGGAGAAGGCCTAAATCCTTTTTGAGCTATACACTCTCCCCCAGAAAGGCTGATCGGTAAAAACAAGCAGATAAGTGTAGGTTTGCCGGCTATCAACCCAGTAGCCGTTGTTCCCGCTCCACCGTGATGCACAACCGTTGCATAAGTGCTTTGGTTTGCTCGATACTCTTGGCAATCATAGCGATGCTTTTTTAACCGAAAGCGTCACTAAATCATCACTTTCATAGAGCACCGATGAAGAGGGAGTCATTGCCAACTTTTGTAGGATGCGAATGGAAGGAAGGTTGTCGACTACAGCAACACCAAATACCTCCTGTACAAAGCCCTTATCGAATACAAACTCTATAGCTGCCCGAGCTGCTTCAGTTGCGAAACCGAACCCTTGAAACTTGGGAAGGAAACCATATCGAATATCGTGGTAATGAGAGTCAGGTAGCTGCTCAACTCCTGCGTAACCAACCAGCGTATTGGCGTTTTCCTTTAGCACAACAGTAAAAGTACCAAAGCCCTTTTCCCAGTGCGCTAATTTTTCGGTTACGTAATTCGCAATATAGTCCGACGAATAAGGTTCACCACCGGGTAAATACTTGACGATATCCGGATCTTGAAATAGCGCTCGATAGAGCTGTAGATCGTCTTGTAACGTGGGTCGGAGTATTAATCTTTCTGTGTCAATCATATTCATTACAACAACATTGGATGCCAATTAGGCGGGAATGGGCGCTTTTTCTTAGCTTTCTAATTAAATAGATTGCAAAGCAACAGCCACTATTTCAAGTGATATTAGAGAGTTAGTCTATCATCATCTTCGTTTTGTCATATTGGCGCGATCTGAATAAACTTTGGCACGATCAGATATCTCATGGCGCCATTTGATTGCCTATAATGAATCCATCAAATAACAACTCGTACCTACAACATCAATCGGAAATCAGCATCATGGCAAATACAGCACTCATTACTGGTGCATCAAGTGGCATTGGATTAGAGTTTGCGAAAATTCACGCGCAGAAAGGTGGCGACTTGGTGCTGGTAGCGCGTTCAGTCGACAAATTGGATTCGCTAAAACAAGAACTAGAAGGCCAATACCAAATCAAGGTAACGGTGCTGCCAGCCGATCTCTCGGTGCCGGGCTCTGCGTCGAAAATCTTTGAGCAAACAGAAGCGCAAGGTCTAAAAATCGACACGTTAATCAATAACGCTGGTTTTGGTGGTCACGGATTATTCCACGAGCGTGAGCTTGTAGATGAGCAAGCAATGATGCAAGTCAACATGCTAACACTCACTGACCTTACGCACTTCTACCTGAAAGGCATGATTGAGCGTAACCAAGGACGTATTTTAAACGTGTCTTCTACCGCATCGTTTATGCCTGGACCACTACAGGCTGTTTACTACGCAACTAAGGCCTACGTGACTTCCTTTAGTCAAGCGATTGCCGAAGAGGTTAAAGATAACAACATTACCGTCACGGCACTGTGTCCGGGCGCCGTCGCTACAGGGTTTGTCGAGGCAGCCAATCTTGAAGGCGTTGAGATCTTCGATAAAGCAAAGTCGCCAAGATCAGTCGCAGAATGCGGCTACCAAGCGATGGAAAAAGGTGATTTGGTTGCTTTTAATGAATCAAACCTCAAATTTTTGCTCAACTGGCTCGTTCCATTATTACCACGAAGAATCGTGCTCAAGCTCTCTCGTCAAGCGATGGAGAAAAACGGATAATTAACACTCTATATAGCACCATGCCGATACAAAAATTTGGAGATAGACGTACCACTATGAAACGAGCCAATAAATTTGTTATCCCACCCAACTGGAAGCTTTTGTTTCAAGATTTGGGTTTGAGTATCGATGAGGTTCTTGCTTACGCTGAGCTGCCAAAAGGGCTGTTCGGCCAGCAAAAGGTGCAGCTGTCTCCAGCTCAGTACTTTCAGCTTTGGCACGGCATTGACCTCGCTGCGCAAGGTAGAGACATGCCGCTAGAATTTGCCAAAGCGATGAGCCTTGAGTTTTTTGACGTCCCCATCTATGCCGCTATTTGCACCCCTAACCTAAATTCGGCGGCTAAGCGTTTGCAAGAATACAAACCGCTCATTGGTCCGATGATATTGGATATTGAGCAAACGGACGAGTTTACCGAGCTTAGCATTCGATGCTATGGACATGAAGCGCCGCTCCCCTTGTGCTTAAACCTGTCTGAGCTGATTTTCTTTACTCAGTTAGCTCGGCTGGCAACGCGCCAAACCATCACTCCGCTGCGCGTAGAGCTGCCCAAGTTGCCTAATAGCCCTGAAAAATATGAATCCTATTTTGGTTGTGCGTTGACTGTGAGTTCAGAGACTAAAGTGAGGTTTTCCGCGGCAGACGCGAATCTCCCTTTTCTTACTCATAATCAAACGATGCTGCACTGTTTTGAAGGGGAGTTACAAAAGCAACTAATACAGGCCACCAGTGCGTCTAGTGGCGAGGGTATTGATATAAAAACGCGAGTGACAAAGTTACTGATTGATGCATTGCCTCAGGGACAAAGCAGCATCGATTATGTAAGTGAGCAACTCGCGATGAGCAAGCGCACCTTGCAGCGAAAACTGTCGGAACAAGATCAAAGTTATCAGGAACTGCTGCAAGAAGTGAGGCAGAGCTTGGCTTACGATTATCTCACTAAGTCCCAGCTATCCATCAGCGAGATTGCATTCTTACTTGGCTTTCAAGAATGTAACTCTTTTATTCGTGCTTACACGGCTTGGAACGGGCTGTCACCACACCAGCAAAGAAAGCGGAGTCATTAAAAGATCTAATTCAACTAAATGATCGCTACAAAGACGCACCTTTTGTAGTTCCACCTAAAGCGCTGCTCTCAAGCATTCAGCCAAACAGTAGCGCTTTGATGACAAATATCACCCATATTTGCAATGCCAAATATTCAAGCTTTATCCAAAACTCCACAACGATTTCCAATCCTTCGGTTATCCGTTACCCCAACTTATCAACTCAGATAGATATGAACAGTGAAGATTTTTCAACATATGCTGCACTAGATGAACGCAGGTCATAGAAAACGGGTGATAAGTACGGCTAATGAAGCTGGTAATTAACTGTGATTGGTCGTGAACATAGCTCGTCTCTACAATGGCGCTTGTTCAACAGGGAGTTATACACAAAGTACGGAAGCTGTCACTAAGTCACAACTAGAGCACATTACATGAAAAATACACTCATCATCGCCGCTATCTCAACACTTTCGTTTGCTGCTGTCGCCAACTCTGATTTTCAGGGTCACCGAGTAGGTGCAGGTATTTCGAGTCTAACAATGAGCGATAGTAGTGACAGCTTAAAGTTCGACACTGGCTTTAAGCTTGAATATGGATACGATATCAACGACATCTTTGGCGTCAACGCCTCCTACAGCATGAACAGCAAAAATGCCTATATTGTCGATTACGATTTCAATACATTTAAAGTCGACACCGACATTGCTACGCCTTCGACCTGGGACAGCTTTGGCTAAAACCTTATGGTGCAGTAGGTCTTGCCTTCGCCAATGAGAAGATTTCCGACCGTTTTGATAGTATATCCGCAAGCGAAACAAGCTTGATGATTGGTATGGGTGTGAGAGCACAAACCAAAATGGGGGTTTACGCCGATCTTCGTTATGACATGAGTGGCTACGATAACGTTGATACCGATTCGCTTTCGTTTACAGTGGGCTATCGCTTCTAGCCGGTTAATTAATCACCACTTTTTAACCATAGCGCCAACAAGTCGCTTGTCGGCGCTATGACACTCCTATGAATAATTTGTGTTAGGGTTATTAACGATGTCACATACGAGAGTTAAAACCTTGGCAAAAAATCGATTCAACAATCTCGATCTCAACCTACTTCGAGTATTTAAAATTTTACTAGAAGAGCAAAATATGCGCAAAGCGGCGGAGCGTTTGTTTGTCTCGCAACCAGCCGTTAGCCAATCTCTACAAAAACTTCGTCATCATTTTGACGATTTGTTATTCGTTAAGGTTAAAACTGGTCTTGCACCAACCTCTTATGCTGAGCAACTGGCTCACGATCTACTCCCACTTCTTCATCAACTCGAAAGCGTAGTCAACGCCAGCAGTCAGTTTAATCCGGCTGAACTCGACGGAGAGGTGACCATCGCCTTATCGCCTCAGTTTGTGTTTTCCATATCCGGTGAGATCTATCGCTATTTTAGGCAGCATGCTCCTCATTTAACCGTGCATATCACCTCTTGGAACGATAGCACCATATCCGGTATTGAAAAGGGCGATGTTCTATTGGGTGTTAATGCGCCCATTACGGAAAGTTTACCGTTCTTAGTCGAGCACGAACTGACGCAGCTTGGAGCTAAGGTACTGTTGAGACGTGGCCATCCCGTTTTGAAACACCCTATTACTGCCGAAAACCTCTCCTCCTACTCTCTCGCTCGATTACTAGTTAGCGACTACAGCAAAATCAGCAGCCCTACAGTAGAGGCATTCAAACGGTTTGGGGTTGAACTTGACGTAGGGTTCGCTTCTGAGTTTCCCGTCGTACTCATTGATGTAGTACGTCACTCCAATATGTTTATGGGGATCAATGACACTTTCCCTATTCAAGACTACCCAGATTTAATGATGGTTGAGCCAGACATGCATGTCCCTGAAGCTCAATATCCCGCCAACAGCTATTTCCATACTCGACATGCGAATAGTGAAATGATGAACTGGTTCAATCAATCCATTGCTCAAGTATTTGAGCGCAGCAAACAGCATGATAGATAACCGACTGGATGCAAACACACGTTCATTTTCCGATCAGGTTCACACCCTTACCATCTTCTTGGCGTTTTACCTTTCATTAACATGACCAAGGTAGACAGCGGCGAAACTCATTGATTAACCTATACATTGCAGTTGGTTGTATAGGAAATAATGATGCGTATCTCGAAAATACTAATTAAAGCATCAACGTTAAGTGCTATAGCTCTAGTTTTTGGCTGTAGTGAAGAAAATGAAACGAACATCACCGCTGTGGAGCCATTAACGGTCTCCACGACTCATGTAGAATTCTCACCGTCGTATCAAGTGAAGCGCGAATACGTAGGAACGGTAAAAGCGGGACAACAAGCCAAACTTGGCTTTGAACTTGCTGGGAAAATTGAGACCATTTTAGTCGATGTGGGTGATAGCGTCGCCAAAGGCACAGCGTTAGTTCAACTTAATACCGATCTTCTGAAAACGGAACTAGGTCAACTTAACGCCCAAGACAAAGAGGTGCGTGCGCAATTAAAACTCGTCAATGCCAATCTCAAACGCCAACAATCACTAAAATCCAAAGGGTTTAGTGCAGATGCAGAAATCGATGCACTCACCAGCGAAAAAGGCGTCCTACAAGCGAATCTCGTCCGTTTGGAAGCGGCAATTCGCGCTAATAGACTGCGCATCGAGAAGTCGACCATTCTGGCTCCGTACGCGGGGCGTATCTCAGAGCGTTACGTCTCATTAGGTGACGTTGTCAATGTGGGTACCCCGACGTTTGTACTGCTTGCAACAGAAGGCAAAGAGGCATTTATTGGCATCCCTGCTAAGCAGCTAAAACGCGTTACCGCTCTCACTTCTCCTATCATTCGAGTCGATGATAACGACTATGCCGCAACACTGCTCAATCCGGGTGCGATGGTCGACACCCAATCTCGAAGCGTTGGGCTTAGATATCAACTCCCAGAAAACTCAGACCTACTAGAAGGTCAACTGGCCTACCTTTCCTTTGATGAAACGGTGCAAGACAGCGGTTACTGGGTTCCCCTGACTGCGCTTATCGATGGACTCCGTGGCGTCTGGAACGTGTACGTGGTCGGAGAGGACAATAAAGTTGAAAGACGCAGCGTCAACGTGCTTTATGCCGATGGTCAGCGCGCCTTTGTATCCGGGGCTATTGAAAAAGGCGAAGCCATTATCGCCAGCGGCTTACATCGTGTAGTACCCGGACAACCTGTTCAAATTGCGCAGCAATAAGGATCACTATGAAGCTTATTGATGCAATCACTAATACTCGTCTATTGCTACTGATCACCGCACTTTTGATCGTCAGCGGTCTGGCCGCATTTACTTCATTGCCACGAGCAGAAGATCCCATCATTAGTAATCGCTTTGCCAACGTTACCACCAGCTTTCCTGGTGCGAGCGCCGATCGCGTGGAAACACTGGTCACTGAAGTCGTAGAAAATAAATTGCGCGAGCTGAGCGAAGTTAAGCTGCTCACATCCAGTTCGCGTCCTGGAGTCTCTATCGTCACTATTGAGCTCAAAGACGAAGTGACAGAGCCAGAGCCTACCTGTCAAAAGCCAGAGACAAACTTTCCGATATTGAACCGTTACTTCCAGTTGGAACAGCACCACCCGATCTCGATAGCGATCATACCTACGCATTTACTGTCATCTCTTCACTGACTTGGGAGGGTGCGGGCGAGCCGGATATTTTGACACTCGGTCGTTATGGTAAGGAGTTGGCGAAGAGGCTACGCACTTTATCTGACACCGAGTTTGTTGACGAATACGGCATGCCGAAAGAAGAGATCCAAGTAAACTTGCGAACCGCAGATACTGCCGCGTTTGGGGCATCGAGCATTCAAATCGGTGATAGCTACGTGGCGCTGATGCAAAGAACTCAGCAGGGCAACTAGTAAGCCAGTTCTCGCGATTCGGCTTGGAAATTGAGTCTGAACTCGATTCAATTGAGCGTATCAAACAGGTGCCTCTTCTTGTCGCTAAGAACGGACATATCATCCGCGTGGAAGACATTGCAACCGTCACTCGTAGCCAAAAAACACCAGAAAGTGAAGTAGCTATCATCGATGGCTATCCTGGAGTGATTATTGCCGCTCGCATGGAGCCGGAACTTCGAGTTGATCAATGGACGGCACGAGCAAAAACGGTCATCAATCAGTTCGAACGTGACCTTCCAAGCAACATTAAAGTCACTCTGTTATTTGATCAACAAGGTTACACCACAACGCGTTTGGTCGATTTGGGTAAAAGCCTACTGATTGGCTTTTCTCTTATCCTCATCGTACTTTTTGTCACCCTTGGTGTACGCGCAGCGATACTCGTTGCGATTGCTTTGCCGTTAACCTGTATGATCACCTTGTCATTGATGAAAATGACGGGCATTCCTATTAACCAAATGTCAGTCACCGGACTCATTGTCGCGCTGGGGATCATGGTCGACAACGCCGTGGTCATGGTTGATACGATTCAGAGTTATCGACTCAAAGGTCAAGCTAGACTGGAAGCGACCATTAATGCTATCTCCCACTTATGGGTGCCTCTCCTTGGCTCAACACTGACCACCATTTTGGCATTTGCGCCTATCTTCTTAATGCCGGGTGCAACGGGAGAGTTTGTTGGTGCGATTGCGATTACTGTTTCGTTCTCACTGGTTGGCTCTTATATTTTGTCGCATACCGTAATCGCAGGCTTTGCGACTATGCTGCTGCCAAGCCATGCCTCCGGCAATCATTGGTATAACAGCGGCCTTCGTATTCCAGCGTTAACTCGTGGATTTAGCCAATCCGTAAGACTCGCCATCAAACATCCCGCTATTTCACTTATCCTGGTTCTCGCCGTTCCTGTGACTGGCTATTGGAGTATGTCTCAACTAACCGAGCAATTTTTCCCACCCTCGGACCGAGATATGTTTGAGGTTCAAGTCTATCTGCCTCCACAAGCTAGCTTGTATGCGACCAAAGCGACGACTGAGGATGTTGATACCATTATTCGCGACTATCAGGGCGTTGAACGCGTGGATTGGCTAGTGGGTGCTAACTTCCCTTCCTTCTATTACAACTTACAAGCAACACAAAACAATGCGCCGTATTTTTCACAAGCCATGGTGAAAATGGAAAACTTCCAGCAGGCCAATGCGCTCATTCCTAAGCTTCAAGCTCGGTTAAATCGCGAGCTTCCTGGTGCTCAGATCTTAGTGAGAAAGCTCGAACAAGGCCCTCCGTTCCGAGCTCCTATTGAGCTTCGAGTCTACGGTGAAAACCTCAATACACTCAAAGCGATAGGTGAAGATATTCGCCTTATTTTGGCCAACACACCGCACGTTACGCATACGCGGGAAACGCTTCAACCTGGCACGCCCAAAGTTTGGCTTAAAGTCGACGAAGACACCGCAAAGCTTAATGGCATCTCACTCAATCAATTTGCCAACATGTTGCAGGCTACCTTAGTAGGACGAGAAACAGGATCGGTGACGGAAGGCAGTGAGTCGATCCCAATACGTGTTCGAGTCGCCAATGAAGAGCGTGAAAATCTATCGCACCTTGGTAACGTAAGATTGCCTATTGCTTCTGAGGTTTACACCACAGGCGTCAACGTTTCGACATTGGCCGAACTTGAGCTAACGACCAGTCGCGGTGCTATCACACGCCGCAACGGTGAACGAGTTAATACTATCGAAGGCTATATTCAAGCAGGCGTATTACCACAAACCGTGCTAAACGAGTTTCAACAAAGACTGGAATCTTATACTTTGCCCGCTGGCTACCACATCGATTTTGGTGGTGAATCTGCTGAGCGCGATCGCTCGGTGGCATTGCTCATCTCCAATATCTCTGTCGTGGTGGTTTTGATGGTCTTAGTTGTGGTGATGTCGTTCAACTCATTTAGACTAAGCTCGATCATTTTCATGGTGGCTGGGCTGGCTGGCGGTTTGGGTTTGTTGTCTGTGTGGATCTTTAACTACCCGTTTGGCTTTACCGTTATCATTGCCATGTTGGGTATTATGGGGCTCGCAATTAACGCCGCAATCGTCATACTCGCTGAGCTAAGAATGGATGAAAACGCCGCCAGTGGTGATATCGAGGCCTCCGTTGATGCGGTGATGTCGTGCACTCGTCACATCACCTCCACCACCATTACCACGGTGGGTGGTTTCATGCCTCTCATCATCGCAGGTGGTGGTTTTTGGCCACCTTTTGCAGTCGCCATTGCCGGCGGTACAGTACTAACAACGCTATTATCGTTCTATTTTGTTCCTGTAATGTATCGCTTGATGGTGAAGAAAACAGCTAAATAAATTGAGTTATAAGTTCCTTCACAGCTCCCCTTGATTGCATCGAGGGGAGCTCAAAACATGTACACCTATTTTGAACAAACAAAACGACTGCTTTGATTCGCGTTAATAATGCTGCTCTTTATTTACGAATTGTAGATATAGCGCGTATATAGCCAGACAGGACATTGCATACACCTCAATTGCTTCTGTCGGGTGACTTACTATATAACCCCAGATGTCAGTCAAATCGTTCATTTTCGCCTCTGATACTTAATTTTAATTTTTAGGTACCAAATCCGTTTGCTTCCACTGCTTCATCCTACCCTTTAGAAATTGACATAGTGAATCACTCGCGAGTGCCGCTCGGCAAAGCTCAATCCAAAATTCGTTGTTCATTTAAAGGGAGAGGTAATCTTAGCAATTAACCGCTCAGTTTTTGAACTGGCCAGACGTTTCACTTATTGGTGAATCTTGCATGTTCTAACGGATTTCAGAATGGATAGAGTGACCACGATGGAGATAAGGCTTGCGGAAAACTTTTTTAAAGCTTATGTCAGTCTCATCGTACTCATTCAATCATCTATTCGAATGACCAATACAACCTCAGTTGGTACGAAACGCGTTCAGCCCTAGCATCTGCCACAAAGCTTGAGCAAACCAATACGTTATTGGTTTAGCGATTCACTTACCTAGCACAAAGCACAAAGAGGAAAATAATGAAGTACTTTCTAATTCAGAATGGTGGGGCTCGATTTATTCTGAATGTTCCCGAGTTTAGACAAATTACGGGCGTAGGCTGGCAGATTGTTGAAGTCATTATTGCAAGTAGCAAGAGAGCCGCTTGGAAAAGTGTTGCGAGCCATTAGTAAAAACAGCCCATCGCCTCTTTTGAGGCGGTGGGCTGTAAAGGTGACGATAGATTAGCTACGGTCTTCTGCAAACATAAATGCCAAAGTCAGATTCACCTGCCACTCCGGACCGAATTCCGCTTGCTGAGCGAACTTATAAGCGCTTAGTCCGACTAACATAGCTTTTGTCGAGGAGAAAGGTACGGCCTGAGTAAATCCACCACCGATTGGTATGGTCCAGCCATTACCCGACTCGGCTTTCCAATCGTAAGTGATTTGCGGTGATGTTGAGATAGAAAATCCAGGGATGGACTCCACGTTGTAGCTGACAAACGGTCGAAATAGCGATGTAGAGAAATCACCATTTTGTCCCAAAGTGACCGCAACCCCGGTCAAACCCCAGTTGCCAATTTTGGTCACCACTACCCCACTTAACCCACCACCCAGACCGGCGGCTTCGAGATAGCTTCACTCGCGGTTGGCAGCGAGATTTGTGGTCCGACACCCCATTTGATATCACCGGCATCAGAAGGGCCAATGAAACCTTGCAGTATCACATCACTTAAACCCCAGTTGTCATTGCTGGTTGCGTTTGGCGATTGAGCCCAAATTGGAAGGCTGGTCTCCGGTGGAAGGCCAACAACAGGGACGATAACCCTTGGAATAAAATTAATACCATATTCTGGCATCGGAATCGCGTATAGGCCTTGCAGACGGATAAGGCCTGCGGTTTCATCCGACTCCTCAAATCCACCATAAACGCATTCTCCGCAATCACACCACGAAAGTTACCAAGCGGATCTTGCAATACACGACCAAAATTACGTTTCGCATCTACTATCCATTCGTCATTGTCTGCTGCCAATGCTGGGAAAGCGAGTATTGATGTGAGGAGAGCAGTTGTTACATTCTTCATATTTATGTCCTTTTTTTGTTTGCACATTAACATGAATGTCACCACCTATTTCACATGTAACTAACTATTTCAGCGTAAACAAAACATTACGTTTATCTAAAGCCGCCACATTAGTAATACTCACCTTGTTGATTAGAAAAACTCGTGCTCGCGCCCCACATTCTCACTCAGCGACAAAACATGTAACAAATTTTGTCTGTTAACATAAGAATGGATATTTAAACCACTTAATATGAATTATTAAGGACAAAGTTATGTGGAATAAACTAAACAAATCCATGATGTTCTGCCAAATGATGTTTGGACTATCATTTTACGGCGTCATGGTCATCTTGACTCGATTCTTCCTCGAGAACCTTGATTACAGCGAAGCGGACACCATGATGGTCGTCGGCGCCTTCTCATCTATCGGTCCACTGTTCGCCATTGCAGGTGGCTTTATCGCCGACAAATTTCTAGGCGCGTATCGCTCTTTAACCATTGCGTACCTTGGTTTTACCTGTGGTTATGCTCTGCTGGTTTTGGGCGCGTCTACCGTTAACATTCCAATGAGTCTCGCTGGTATCGCACTGGCAAGTTACGCACGTGGCTTAATGTCCCCATCTTACCCAAGCCTTTATAAGCGCACGTTCAAAAGCCAAGAAGATTTTGAAAATGGTTACCCTGTTAACTATTCAGTAAATAACATTGGCGCCCTACTTGGTCAGTACCTATTCCCAATGTTTGTGTTGGTGATTGGCTTCTATGGCAGCTTTGCACTTTCAGGAATTTTGGCATTTACGGCTTTGTTTATGCTGTTCACATTCAGAAAACAGCTACAAGGAATCGGTGCTGATATTGATAAAGCGCCAGTCTCAAGCGCTAACTGGATCAAGTTTGCCATTACTTCAGTGGCTATGATCGGCATGGTGTTCTTCATGTTCTCGAACATGGACATTGGTAAAAACATCGTTTACGCCATCGGTTTGGCTGCTATTGGTTATTTCATCTCACTGATGTTCAAAGCAGAAAAAGCCGATGCACTTCGCATGGGTACCATCATCATTGTTACCGTTCTAACGACAGCGTTCTTTGTCTACTACGGACAAATGATGACATCAATGACCATGGTGACCATCAATACAATGCGTGGTGATTTGTTTGGCATCATTCCAATCGCACCGGAAGCATCCATGTCGATGAACCCACTTTGGTGTATTGTCGCGGGGCCGGTGATTGCAGCTACGTTCTCTGGACTGGAAAAGCGTAATATTCATTTCACCACCGCTACTAAGATTGGTTTTTCATTCATCATGACGGCGATTGCGTTTGGCATCTTAGCGTTTGCAGTTAAGAACGTGGGTGAAGATGTCATTATCCGTCCAGAGGTGTTCCTCGTTATTCACTTCTTCCAAGCGTTTGCTGAGGTGATTGTTGGGTCTCTAGTAGTTGCGTTTATCCTATCGGTGGCACCTAAGCACATTGAAAACTTCTCAGTGAGTCTCTTCTCGGTGGCGATTGCCTTATCTGGCATTGTCGGCGCTGTCTTCTCTACTTCCATTGCGGCAGAGAAAGGCCAGGAGATCACCCAAGAGTTCGTTCAAACTGTTTATGGAGACTACTTTGGCTTGCTGACCATGCTCGCGATTGTAATGGTGCTCGTGGCTCTTCTCTCATCCATTGCAATTCGCAAGATGCTTGCCGCAGCGGATGCGCATCAACCGAAAGAGCAAGTGGAACTGACCGAAGCGGAAAGTTAACCATAGAAAAGGCTCGCTACTTTAAAATTAGCGAGCCTTTTTCTTCCATTAAACCCAAATCAAAGCAGGCTTAGTTAACGTTAATACTGCCATCACGCTGATCATACATTTCAGGCGTAACGTGCAAGCCACCTGAGTAACCTGCTTTTTCCAACATCTCCCTCACTTGTCTCACGTCCTCTTCCGTCACTGGCACTTCACGTGCCCCCAAATGCAGTCGAACGAAAGTAATCAACTCTGCCAACTTTTTATCCGACAACACGTCTTCAAAGCTCGCCATCGGCATGAAGTTGCGCTCTTTGTCTAAATACGTCGGTTGGAGCCCGCGAATAGTCACAGCGATCGTATTGAACGGATCGCTATGCATAATAATCCCGTTGTTCAACAGCGTAGGCGCAATGGGATCTCGTCCTTTACCGTCTGGCCCATGACATGCCCCACAAGTTTGGTTGTAGGTAGCATAGATATCTTCTGCATACGATACTTCATCAAACCCCTTAGGCTCTAATCGTACCGCGGCATCACTGATCATATTATTGGTGTCACCCGCCAACAGGTAATAAGACATGGACTCAATATCTTCTCTGGTCATCAAGCTCAAGCTGTTCTTTATCACATCGGCCATACCAGCAAACGCGCTGCCTTTATCGGAGTGACCTGTATGGAGAAAATCCGTTAAAGAAGTCAGATCCCAGCCATCGACAAACAACTCCTCTGCCGTGATATCCGGCGCGTGCCATCCGTCGATTAAGTTACCTTGGAATATACGATCATTATCCAACGCTTGAGCGATATTTCTTGGCGTATGACATTCAGAACAGTGACCTAATCCAGCGACCCAATATTTACCGCGTTGCCACTTCTCGACATCCTCTACTTTGTTTTGTAGTTCGGCTGGCACTCCGTATTCCATTGGTTTGCGATCGGCGAAAACAATGTCCCAAGCTAGTAAACCCAAACGAATATTTGATGGGAACATCATTTGATTGGCATCATTACGTCGTGATACTGCGGCAATGGATTGCATGTACTCCCACATATCACGCATATCTTGCTCAGTAACATGCTGGTAGGAAGTAAATGGCATTGCCGGATACAGATATCCATGCCTGCCCTTACCGTCAACGAGCGCCGCTCTAAAGTCCTCATAGTCATAACTACCAATGCCTTCAGTGACATGAGGGGTTATGTTGGTTGAGTAAATGGTACCAAATGGTGTGACAAACGGCAGGCCACCAGCAAAGGGCTCTCCACCTTCAGCACTGTGACAAGCCACACAGTCTCCTGCATGAGCCAGATATTCGCCGCGTTCAACCGCCTCTGTATCCAATGACGCAAGTCGGCTGTCGTTTTCCATGCGAGCGTAGGTGATGTAAGCACCAATCGCGAGGATCTCATTTTGAGAGAGCTGCTCACCAAAGGCTGGCATGACATTATTCAATCCCGCTCGTATGGTGTGTTGGATCTCTTCTATGCTACCGCCATGAAGCCAAATGTTGTCGGAGAGATCGGGGACGCCCGTTTCCGTATTCACTAAGCGACCGTCGCCATGGCAAGAAGAGCACGTTTTCACGAACAGTTCTTTACCAAGCTCTACCTTAACCTCCGGCACATCGGTATGACGTTGGTTGAGCGATGCGAGGTAGTAAGAAATTTTGGCGATTTCATCTGGCCTTAACACGTCTACCCACCCGGCATTGCACCATTTCTACCGAGTTCGATGGAATGGATAATCGCCTCGTCTGATCCGCCGTACATCCATTCATTATCGATGAGGTTTGGGAAATGCTTAGCTCCCTGTGCATTGTCGCGATGGCACGCTGCACAATGTGTTTGGAACAACATTCGCCCTGAAGCAACTATCTCAGTGTTGTCCGCTAACGAGATGAGAGACTGATCTTGTACCTGGGAAAACTGAGCATCAAGGCTTGTCGTCGGTGCACTAAGCTTGTCGTCGGCTTGGTCGTAGTTAAGCAAGCCTGACCAACCGCTGATCCCCGGATATAAGATTAGGTAACCAATTGAGATAACGAACGCAGCAAAGTAAGAAACAAACAATATCTTTGGCGGCGGCGCATCTTTTTCTTCAATGCCATCGAACGTATCCAGTACTTTGTCTTTGTCCGCTTGATGATTATTGCGCCAGTACTTAACAATCACAGCGACCATTAGAACGAAGAATACGACGGTGCCTAAGGCAGCCCATAGAGTCCAGAAACTACTCATTGCACACTCTCCTCAGCCGTATCGACACCAAGACTTTGCAAGTAACGGATCAGCGCTTCACCTTTGGTTTTGCCTCTGACTTCTAACCTTGCGTTGCTATTTCATCCTCAGAATAAGGCACACCAAGTGCTTTCAACGTTTGCATCTTTCCAGTAATGGCATCGCCAGACAACACCTGTTCGAACAACCAAGGATAAGCTGGCATGATGGAGGTTGGGACCACACGTCGTGGATCAATCAGGTGAATCGCGTGCCATTGATCTGAATACTTTCTACCTAAGTTGGTAAGATCGGGTCCCGTGCGCTTCGAGCCCCAGAGATTCGGAAACTCATAAATATCATCAGACTCTTGATTGGCACGGCCATTGCGCTTTATCTCGGGTTCAAGTGGGCGAACCATTTGCGTGTGGCACACATGGCACCCCTCACTGATATAAATATCTCGCCCCGCCACCTCTATCGCGGTCAGCGGCTTCGCTTGGCTTTGTTGCACGAGCTCCGGGGTACGTAACAAATTCGGAAGCACCCATACTAAAATGGAAAAGGACGCCACAACCGCGGTCGATACGATCAATATCACTAAAGACTTAGTAAAATCAGCATTCATGATACGCCTCCTTCACTACTCACCCGACGAGTAAGCGGCATGCGCACCGTATTGTAGAGGTTCAAGACCATCAAGAATAAGCCGAGAACAAATAGCGCTCCGCCAAAAAAAGCGCAAAAACAACCAAGGTGCTTTGAAATTCATCGCTTCAACAAAACTGTATTGCAACTCGCCATTATCGCCTTGTGCAAGCCACATCACCCCTTCTCCGATACCCGCTACCCATAGCGCAATGGCATATAAGGCAACACCAGCATGAGCAAGCCAAAAGTGCCACTTAAGCAACCTTGGTGACCAGAGTTTATCTTTACCCCATAACTTAGGGATGAAGTAATAGAACACGGCTATCCCCGACATACCTACCCAACCCAAGGCGCCTGAATGGACATGCCCTATCACCCACTCACTGTTGTGCGCAATCATGTTAAACCAACGGATCGCAAGCAGTGGTCCTTCAAATGTGGCAAGACAGTAGTAAAGAATGGCTGAGAAGAAAAACAGCATGATGTAATCGGTTTTCAGCTTCTGTTTGTTCTGGAGTAAGGTCATCGCGCTGTTAAACGCCCCAGCCCAAGATGGGAGCCAAAGTATTAACGACATCACGATACCAATATTCTGCACCCAAAGTGGCACGGAGCTGTAGATGAGGTGATGGGTACCTGCCAGGTATAAAAGCCCACCAAACCCCAGAAGTGAATAATCGAAAGACGGTAAGAGTAGATTGGCCTGTCTGCGACTTTCGGTATGAAGTAGTAGTTCATACCTATGACCCCAGCTGTGAGTAGGAAACCGACAGCGTTATGCCCCCACCACCACTGGACAATAGCATCCTGCGCTCCGGCATACACGGAGTATGACTTCATCAACGAAGCTGGCATAGCCAGGTTATTAACGACAAATATCATCGCGATTACGATGATAAACGCCGCAAAAAACCAGTTAGCCACAAAAATGTGTTCGACTTTTCGCTTCGCTATCGTGCCGAAAAACAGCACACCATAAAGCACCCAAACCAACACGATCAGTAGATCGATTGGCCACTCGAGCTCAGCGTATTCTTTTGATGTTGTGTAACCCAGCGGCAACGAAATGAGAGCAAGAAGAAGCACCAACTGCCAGCCCCAAAAGACCATCCAAGACAAGCTTTTGTTGAATAGTGCACATTGGCACGTACGCTGAACAATATACAAAGAAGTCCCCATCAATATGTTGACGACAAATCCGTATATCACGCCAGACGTGTGGAGTGGTCTGAGTCGGCCGAATTGAAAGTACTCGGAGTCAAAGTTGAGCACTGGCCAGTAGAGCTGAGCAGCCAAAATAACGCCGATTACCATGCCGGCAACTGACCAGATGAGTGACGCTAGGATAAAGTAACGTACGACTTTTGTGTCGTAGTGATTCGCCGTGATGTCCATAAAGGCTCCTTCACTGCTTGTTGGCGTCAGAGCCTAATTTGGAATAGTAGTACGCGATGTCAGCGATATCTTGATCACTCAATGCGTCTGCTTGTTGTTGCATCAGCACCGCAAGACCGCCACTGCGTTCTCTGGTTTGATAACTTCGAAGAGCGGTCATCAGATATCCCATCTTTTGACCTTGTAAGTTGGGGTAGGACTCAATGCTGGAGATTCCCTCGTCACCGTGACAGGTGGCGCAGGTTTTGGCTTTCTCCATACCCACTTTGAATCGCTCATCTGCGAGCGTCTGAAATGAAAACAAGAGTGTTCCAGTAAAAAGAGCCAGAATCACCCTGGAGGTAAATTTACCCATGATGCGCTTCCTTGTTTGACGAAAGTCAGGACTGCATACTTACTGACGTAACGTTTACCGTCTCGTTAAAGCTAACTTGATTAGAAAGCATAGTAACGGGATGCGCGGTCAGTCAAAAATCACAGGCGATTAATACGTGTTTTCTTTAGTGAGGGGTGATATGCCCATGTCCTAACATCGCTAAGTCCTAACGATCATTGCTACGGGTTAGCGACAACAATAGTGCAAACAAAGGCGCAATTTTTTTAAGGATATACTTAGCAAACCTTACAGAATAGAATGATAAGGTTTGCCAAAAATCATCAAGAGATTAGAGAAACAAAGTCTCTCGCTGTCAGTGGTTTAGCAAAGGCATACCCTTGGCCAAACTGACAGCCATGCTGAGTAAGAAAATCGATTTGCTGTTTGGTTTCAATCCCCTCAGCAACCACGCGTAAATCTAGCGCGTTGCCCATGGCGATAATCGCAAGTACGAGCGCGTTGCTATCACTTTCCTCTGGCACATCATTGACAAACGAGCGATCAATCTTGAGCTTGTTGATCGGCAGACCTTTCAAATAGGAAAGAGAAGAATAGCCGGTACCAAAATCATCCAGCGAAACATCAACCCCAAGCTCCCGAAGCTCATTCAATGTATTGAACGCATGCTGCTGATTATGTAGAAGAAAGCTCTCGGTAATTTCAATCTCCAGTTGCTCTAAGGGAAATTTCGTTTGCTCAGTAATATCGGCTAACTGTTTTACAAATTCCGCTCTTTGCAGTTGTAAGGCGGACACGTTAACCGCCAGTTTTCCAAAGGAAAGCCCCTGCTCGAGCCACGCTCTTCCTTGTTGACAAGCGGCTTTTAGCACCCACTGTCCAATGTGTTGTATCAGTCCTGTCTTTTCTGCAATCGGGATGAAAAGACTTGGTGGGATAAAGCCAAGTTGAGGATGTTCCCAGCGAAGCAGCACTTCTACGCCTACTAAAGCGTTATCTTCAAGGCGGTATTGTGGCTGGTAGGCGAGCGAGAGCTGTTCTTTATCGACGGCATCATGAAGGGCAGATTGGATACGAACATGCTGCACCGATCGATCGGTTAAATCAGGGGAGTAGAAAGCGTAGCCACTGCGGCCGTTCTTTTTAGCCAGATACATAGCCGTATCGGCATTTTTGAGCAATGTTTCACTGTCATAGCCGTCATTCGGGTATCGTGCGACGCCAATGCTGCCCGATACGCGAAGATGTTCATTGTGCTCAAATACAAACGGCGTATTAAACACCCCTAAGGTCTGATCGATAATATCGAGCAGCGTCGCTTCACAATCATAATCGGTAAGGATAATAACAAACTCATCACCACCAATTCGGCCTATCGTTGCATTCCCTGCTTGCATCGCTTGCAAACGCTCAGCAACTTGCGCTAAAAGCTGGTCACCAAACAAATGCCCTTTGCTATCGTTGATATGTTTAAAATGATCAAGATCGAGAAACAAAGTCGCAAACGGAGTATCACTCTTTTCGCCCAAAGCAATGCTTTGTTCCAATAAATGGGTAAGGTGAACACGGTTAGGTAAATTGGTTAACGGATCAAAGAAGGCCATCCGGCGCAGCTTCTCTTCGTGCGCTTTACGTAGTGAAATGTCCTCAAATACGCAAATATAGTGCAGGATCTCATCGCTTTCATCGGTAATAGCACTGATAGTCGCCAACTGAGGGTAAATACTGCCGTTCTTTTTGCGGTTGATAAACTCCCCTTTCCACTGACCATACTCCCTTAACTGTTGCCAAAGCTCAGTGTAAAAGTCTGGATGGTGCTGACCAGATTGAAGAAAGCTCGGGTTGCGCCCTATTACTTCAGCTTCTTCGTAACCGGTAAGGGCGGTGAATGCGCGGTTAACGTCCATGATATTAGCATTGTGATCGGTGATCATCATGCCTTCTTGGAAATTGTTAAATATCTCTGAAGTAAGCGATAACCGAGCTTCTACTTGCTTTCTTCTCGTGCATTGCGCGTCATGCCAATGATACCGACCAGGTCTCCGGTTTCATCCTTTATCGGAGATTTTACTGTCTCTAGCCAAACTTCGTTACCCTCTTTATCAAGCGCAGCGCACTCTTCAACCGTTCGCTGACCGCCATTAGCGATCACTTTCTCATCAACACATTTAAAGTACTCAGCACGTTCCGTGCTAAATAACTGTTCGTCGGTCTTACCGAAGATATATTCGCGAGAGTGGCGCCAAGCGGTTTCGCTGGCTTCGTTGACAGCAACATATTGACCATCAGCATTCTTGACCCAAATATGGTCATCGAGAGCATCAATAAATTGCTGCAGCGTAGGAAGATTTTTTAAAGACATGATACAGAAACTCAGAACTACTCATTCGTTCGGCTAGGCCAAAGATCCCTCGGCCGAAGTTTCAACATATCGTACTAAATGCAGATGAGAATTTATACCGAACAAGTGTTCGAATGTGAAGATTGTCAGTACCTCTAAAGGGGCAAAGTGCAAAGCTGAGTTTACAATTTCTCACATTTAACCCCAAAATAGACTATTTCCCAGCATATCCAAAGCTTATGCAAACAGCGTCATTCTAAGCTGTTCAAGGGAGTTCACTTCATAGTGTGGGTGAATACCCACTGGCGTCTGAACACCTTGTGTGTTTAACCAACACGTCTCAATACCAAAGTTAATACCACCAAGCACATCGGAATGAGGATTGTCGCCCACCATCAAAATTTTAGTTTTACATGGTAGCCCCATCAATTGATGAGCATGGTCAAAAATCCCGAGATCCGGTTTTGCTACGCCTACTTCCTCAGAGATAACCACATGTTCAAAGTAATTGCTAAGCCCTGTGCGCTCAAGACGAATCGCTTGCAGTTCAGTAAAACCATTGGTAATGATGCCTAGTTTTGCATGGCCTGAAAGTGCATCGAGCAGCTCTTTTGCACCCGGCAACAGTGTACAAATATCTGCCATTGCTTCTAGGAATGCAGAATTTAGCTCAAAAGGTGTGATTCCAAGTTTCGCAGCCCAACCTTCAAAACGGATGGTTTTAAGCTCATCAGCAGTAATTTTTCCATCTTGGTAGTCCACCCATAACGGCTTATTGACCAATTGATACGCGTCATAGTCGTCACGCGTGAAATTAACGCCAAAACGCTCAAACATCAGCTTCATGCCACCAAATGAATCAAAGTGGAACAGCGTCTCGTCCGCGTCAAATAGAACCCAATCGTACTTCATTATTGTTGTATCCCTAGTGATGAACCGCGGAATTATACCCCCTCAAATGGCGAATAGGTACTCAGAGAGAAGGTTGATTTTTAAATATGCATTTCATGCATACATTACTTCACTAAATGTCATTTGAGTCATACCCGGTAGATCATTACACTGCGCGCTCTTTTTTAACGCCACTTTTGCGCATCAACGCGAATTGAGTTTATGTCCTCACAATCCATTTTTGCTCAGCTAATACGAATGTTGCTGCTTCTTGCCGTGGCATTGATGGCGGTGCACCACTCACCCACCTTGCTCGACCTTTTGGCCAAGCAAGCCATTAACAGTGGGTGTCACCAACAAAACCCATCTGATCCTATGGATCACTCACACCACCATCATCACTAGAGTGTTATTACAATGAGTATTTTCCGCTTTCCAGCCCTAGTCTGGCTGGGTATTGGCATCCTTATCGTCAGCTTGGGCATTCGCCAGTCATTCGGCATTTTTATGATGCCAATTTCCGATCACTTCCAGACAGGGCGTGAGTTCTTTAGCTTCGCCATTGCGCTGCAAAACTTACTGTTTGGTATGTTCCAACCCTTTGTTGGAATGGCTGCGGATAAATGGGGCTCAAAACGCATCATTTTGATGGGCTCTATCGCCTATGCTGTGGGCTTGTATTTGACCTCCGTCACCACAGAAGCTTCAGTGCTTTACTTCTCACTCGGTGCATTGGTTGGCCTAGGCTTAAGTGCGACTAGCTATGTCATCATTTTAGGTGCTGTGGCAAAAGTGGTACCTGCTGAACATGCTGCCAAAGCATTTGGCCTGACTACCGCGGCTGGTTCATTTGGTATGTTCGCGATGATCCCGGCGCCCAGTTGATGCTACAAGATATGGGCTGGCAAGGCGCACTGCAAGGTTTTGCTGTGCTTTGTACCATGATGATTGCTTTTTCACTATTTATGAAATCAGCACGCCCAAGTAACAGTGCCAATGTTACAGCTGAGCAAAACGAGCTAACACTGAAGCAAGCCCTTAAAGAAGCTTTCAATCATAAAGGTTACTGGCTTATCCATGCTGGTTTCTTCGTTTGTGGCTTCCACGTGATGTTTATCGCGACGCACTTACCAAGCTACTTAGCCGATAAAGATCTTCCTGCTAGTAGTGCAGCACTGGCGCTTGCTTACGTGGGTATCTTCAATATCTTTGGTTCGTACTTCTGGGGTTTGATGGGCGATAAGTTCAGTAAACGCCATGTGATGTCGATGCTGTACTTATTTAGAACGGTTGTGATTGCGGCATTTGTGACGATGCCAGTCACTGAACACACTGCGGCGCTGTTTGGTGGTGCCATCGGTTTTTGTTGGTTGGGTACAGTACCGCTGACCTCTGGTCTCGTTCGTCAGATCTTCGGCGCGCGTTACCTATCAACCTTGTACGGTTTGGTGTTTTTCACTCACCAAGTAGGCAGTTTCCTTGGCGCTTGGGCTGGCGGTAGGATCTACGATTACTACGGCTCTTACGAGCCTATCTGGTGGTCAACGGTTGTTCTAGCTTTTGCAGCCGCGCTTATTCATTTGCCAATCAATGATAAGCCACTGCGCCCAATTGCAACAGCAACCGCCTAGTTACCGCAACCTAATCTCGCTAAGCCAACGCTTATTCGTTGGCTTTTTTCTATTTTTAAAAGGTCAGTGTGACTTCAATCGCTAACTTCGATAGTTGCGACTTTTCTCCTATGGCAAGAGAGTGAAAAGTTTCCTAGGATTAGAGCATTCACTCATACTTGGAATTACATTGTGGAAATTGATCAACAAAGTCCCGTAGAAGACTCGCAACTCGTCAAATGGCTAACGAATAAACTCGGTGACCTTTCCCCCGTAGCAAATGCAGGCGCAGAGGCGCTAGACCGCAGTGATATCTTTGAGCTGAGTAAGGTAATTTCTGACTTCTTTGCCCAGGAGCATGTCGCGCACAACGACAAAAACTACGCCATTGTTTTCGGATTGATTACTGGCTACCGCGCCGATCAGGCGGTCTCTCATCAAGAGATGTTGGATTACCTCACCAGTTGCGTGTTTCTATTCCAAAACTAATTCGCGACTGCAAACAAAATGTCTACGACTAACGTCAAACCTTAAACGAGGTTTGACGTTTTTGTTTGTGTTTTTCTGCAGCGAAGCTATCAAAAAGCTCACTTTGTACAGACGAAAAAAAGCCCTTCACATAGAAGGGCAATAGTACCATCGCTTATAGTTATAGTGATATGCCAGTAAATTCTGTCATTCGCTAATGCTGTGATTCAAAACGAATCGGGCGATAAATGGAAATAGTGTTCAAACGATTTCAAGCGTTACGCGCCATTAACCAAAATCACCGTTTACGTAGCCTTGAGTACGGTCATCACTTGGGTTAGAGAAAATAACCTGAGTGTCATTGTGCTCAACCAGTTCGCCCATTAGGAAGAACGCAGTGCGATCTGAAATACGACGTGCTTGCTGCATTGAGTGAGTAACGATAACGATGGTGTAGTCTTTTTTCAGCTCTTCCATCAACTCTTCGATTTTGTGTGTCGCGATTGGGTCAAGTGCAGACGTTGGCTCATCCATCAGGATAACGTCAGGTTGCATGGCAATCGTACGAGCGATACATAAAACGCTGCTGCTGACCGCCAGACAGACCAAACGCATGTGACTTAAGACGGTCTTTTACTTCGTCCCAAAGCGCTGCGCCGCGAAGCGAGCTTTCAACCACTTCGTCGATGTGCTTTTTGTCTTTGATGCCTTGTGCACGCAGACCATAAGCCACGTTCTCATAGATGCTCATCGGGAATGGGTTTGGCTTTTGGAATACCATACCTACTTTGATACGTAGGTCAGCAACGTCGATATTGCCGTAGATGTCAGTGCCATCCATTTCTAGCAGACCTGTGATCTTAACGCCTTCAATAAGGTCGTTCATGCGGTTCAAACAGCGTAGCAGTGTCGATTTACCACAACCTGATGGACCGATTAGTGCCGTCACTTGGCGAGTCGGGATCGGTAGGTTGATCGATTTCAATGCTTGGTTGTCACCGTAGAAAAGGTCTAGATTTTCAATGTTAAACTTGTTCATGTCTTTGTTCTCTAAATTCTTTGTCGTGTAAATTCGAGTTTTCATTGATGGCTTAGCTCTTTATGTTCTGGCCTCACCATCCACCGAATTGTTCTCAATTAGTACGTTGCTGTGTTAAAGCGGCTAGCGATAAACTTCGTTAGCGTGTTGATAAGTAGGACGACCACAATCAGTACGGTCGCTGTGCCGTATGCTTGGTTCCACTCGTCAATCGTAAACAGTTCCGTTGTGAGTTTGTACAGGTGAACCGTTAGGGTACGACCTGAATCTAACAGTGAGTCTGGGACACGAGCCACCATACCTGCTGTTAGGAATACCGGTGCAGATTCACCGATTACACGACCAATACTTAGAATGACCGAAGTAAGAATACCTGGAGTTGCACTTGGCAGGATAAGGCGCCAAATGGTGTAGATTTTCGATGCACCCAAACCATAAGAACCTTCACGGTAAGTTTGCGGTACCGCCATCAATGCTTCTTCTGTGGTACGAATGATAACCGGCAGAATCAGGATACTCAGCGTTAGTGCACCCGATAGAATCGAGAAACCGAAGCCCAAGATAACCACGAAGAACGTCATACCGAACAGACCGAAGATAATTGACGGAATACCTGCCAATGACTCAGTACAGAAACGGATAACCTTAACCAACTTACTGCCTACTTTCGCATATTCGGTCAAATAAATAGCCGTCATAATGCCCAGTGGTGCAGCGACTGCAATCGACGCGATGACCATGTAAATGGTCGAGATGATCATCGGGAAGATGCCCTTCTCTTTGCCCGTTGCTGTGTAGTTGTCAGTAATGAAGTTCCAATCCACGTGCTGAAGACCGTTAGAAAGGATGTACCAAATAATCCAGAACAAGAAGCCAACGGTCAGCGCAGCGGCTGCCCATACAAAGGCGTTTAGAATCGCGTCTTTTTGGTCACGCGCTTTCTTTAGTTTTACTGTATCCATAATAATTACTTCGCTTTCTCACGGTTCAAGTAAAGTAGAGCTGAGTTGAGCATCATGATAAATACCAGAAGCACAACACCAGTCGCGTAGAGCGCGTTTGCGTGAACGCCACTTGCGTAAGACATTTCGATCGCGATGTTCGCGGTAAGCGTACGTGCTGACTCCAAAATGCTACCTGGCATCGCTGGCGCGTTACCCATTACCATAATGATGGCCATGGTTTCACCTAGCGCACGACCGATACCCAGAATGACGCCAGTCATAATGCCTGAACGAGCCGCCGGAACGAGAAGTTTGAAAATAGTGTAAATTTTTGATGCGCCAAGAGCCAATGAGCCCTCTTTGTACGTGCGAGGCACCGCGCGAATCGACGTTTCAGATACCGTAATTACCGTCGGCAGAATCATTACGCCAAGTACAATGATACCGGCAAGAATCGTGTTACCTGCAGGAACATTAAAGATTTGCTGAATAAGCGGTACGATAATAATCAGGCCGAAGAAGCCGTAAACGACCGATGGGATACCCGCAAGCAGTTCAACCGCCGGACGGATAATGTCAGCTAGACGTTTTGGCGCAATCTCCGCGATGAAAATAGCCGTTAGAACACCAATTGGTACACCAACCACTACCGCGCCAAGCGTTGATACAACCGATGCGACAATCATGGTGCAACACCATAAAGCGCTGGTGGTAGCCAATGCTGACCAAGTACGATTCCAGAAACACCCGCTTCTTGGAATGCAGGAATACTTTCTTTAACGATGAAGTAAGCAATAACAGCAAGGGAAAGGATGCCGACTACTGCACTGGTTAGGAAAAGTCCGTGGAAGATTCTCTCTTTCCAATCCACTCGTTTTTGAGCTTTTAGGCCGCGAGTGACAGACTGAGTCGCTTCATTGTTCATAAGCTTCTCACTATTTGTTGCGATGGTCATAATTCTGCTTCTATTTTTAAATACTTCGATAGACGCGCAAAAGGCTCAGCCCTAAAAGGCGGGCTGAGCAACTTAAATAATTTACTGGGTCGATTAGTTTACAGTGATGTAACCTTTCTTAGCTGATAGTGCTTGAGCTTCGTCAGCAACCATCCAGTCTAGGAACTGTTGAGTTTCAGCTGAAGGTGCGCCATCTTTGTAAAGAACAAGGAATGGACGAGCAACTTTGTAAGAACCGTTCTTCACGTTGTCTACTGTTGCTGCAGCGCCGTCAATAACTAGAGGCTGAACTGTGTTGTCTACTGTACCAAGTGAGATGTAGCCGATAGCGTATGGGTTGCTTGCTACAGATACTTTCAGTGCACCGTTACCGTTAGCAACTTGAGCACGTTGAGAGATAGCCGATACTTTCTTACCGCTGATCTTCATTTTCAGTTTCATGATGTCTTCGAATGCACCACGAGTACCTGAAGCTGTATCACGAGTGATAGCAACGATTGGCTTGTTTTCACCGCCAACTTGGCTCCAGTTAGTAATTTCGCCTTTGTAGATGCTTGTGATTTGCTCTGACGTTAGCTCTTTAACACTGTTGTTTGGGTTAACAACAACTGCGATACCGTCACGAGCGATAACTAGCTCTTTAAGGTCTGCTGATTTTTCTTCCGCTTTAAGGTCACGAGAAGAGATACCTAGGTCTGCGCTGCCATCCTTCGCTGCACGAATACCTGCTGAAGAACCAGGTGCTTGAATTTCGATAAACACTGGTTCGCCTTTGTTCATGTAAGTTTCTGCAAAAACCTCAACCAGTGGAGAAGCACTATTAGAACCTACTACAGAGATAGTTTCTTTTGCTGAAGCTGATGTCACTGTTAGTGCGCCTAGTAGAGCGATTGCACCGATAACTGTCTTTTTCATCACAATTTCCTTTAATGGCTTGATTGCCTTGTTTCGTTTGAACGCTGACAAGATTAGTGGGCGAATATGACAGTTGTGTTTCAGTTCCTTGAAAGGTCTATGACAAATGAGAATTTTGAAGATGGAGGTTTATGGGAGAAGATCACTTAAAATCAGTGGTTTATCATCAAGAATTGAGTACAAACCCAAATGTGACAGTCAAAAATTGTACTGTAATCTTTGTCATAAAGCGGTTTGTTTGCACAAGAGTTCGTCAATTTTAGTGTTTCCAAAGACTAAATTAACTCTAGAACACGTACGTTTTTGTCGCCGAACAGCAAAAAGCCAGAGGAGAACCTCTGGCTTTTGATTAAAATTTGTACCCAACAGAAAGACTGCCCTGCGTTTGATCCTTCATAATGCCGCGACTTCTAAAAGGCGCTCGTTCCAATCGAGTATCAACATAAATCCCCAAAGCGGTATTCACTCGCGCACCAATCGCACCTGTCACAGTAGAGCCGCTCAACTTTTCTGAACCTAAGGTGTCCAGGTTGTCTGACGGCATCGTATTGCTAATATGATTGACTTTAAAATCGCCACCTTGAGTCGCAATGCCTACTGCTACATAAGGCTTTATATCTACCACCCCGAGGTCAAACGCATAACCAACCTCAGCTTCAATGCCTGCTCGCCAACCGTCGACTTCTGCTTCTGCCGCTCCCACCACCGGTGGTAATACTTGTCCCATGTTAGGCTGGGCAATATCAAACGCATACTCCCCTTGAGTTTTGCCTTTGAGCCCTTGAACATAACCATTCACAGACAATATCCGGTTCACATCATAGCCAAGTTCCAATTTCGGTTGCGCCCCTAAATCACCCAGTTCTGTCGCTTGCCCCATGGTCGCTCCCGCACCAACGCGAAAACCAGAGTACTCCGTATCTGCCATCGCGATTGAAGACATACCTGCAACACACATAACTAATAACGCCTTTTTCATTTTATTCGCCTCTAAATTAATCCGGAATTAAACCAATGTTTACAACCCCTCAACCCCGCACGAAGGCGGGGGAATGAAAAGTGACGTTATTGATGTCTGCTCTTTGAGCGGAAAAGGGATTTAAGCTTTGAGCGAACAAGACTCACCAACGGTTTTCCTAAAATGGCAATTGAACCAAATAGAATCACCTCGTTAATAACAAACCCAATTCCAACTACCGATACAGTTTCTGCTGCCGGCCAGTTCATAGCAGATCCCAGTGCTCCCAGCCCAGCGGGTACCGCAAACATACCGATGTTGGTAAGAATGAAGCAACCAGCGCCACTTTCTTAAACGGTGTATCCACCAGCGCACTTAAGCTCAGATTTGATTGATTCGACATAATTACCTCGTTACTTGATTGAGTTATCTTTAGTCGCAATACGCTCATAGATGCGCTCTTCCCAACCACCGATATCACCAAGGTGCTTTGTTTCAGGTTGGATCCCGGTGTCATACACACTCACATACACTGGATTTGGCTTTGCCTCTGGATAAGGCAGTGCTTGGTCGGCGTACGGACAGTTACTCACGACGACGTAGATATCTTTCTCTGCATAAAACTCGCAACCGACACCATCATCAACGGTAGGCGTAGGCGCTAATACACAGCGCGTGATGCCATTGTCGTCTTGAGTAAATTTATTTGGCTGGAACATATTCACATCATTACGGTCAGCAAAAGTTTGCACGACCTGGCGACGAAGTGCTTCATCTTCAATCGCAGCAATAGCAGGTACGCGGTTAAAACCTTGGATAAAGTTTTCCTGACAGCTGTTAACGTTGCCCTTTTCGCCGTAGCACATATGCAGCCATTCTGGACAGCAGTGAGCAGCAAAGAAGATGTGGCTAAAGTCTTCGTCCATTTTTTCGTATGGGAACTCATCTTCAACCAGGGTGACGATTTTTTCCATATAGCGGCTCTGAGACCAAACTGCGCTGTACAGACGTTGGTTTAGACCCTCAACCGCACTGGTATTGAGGTGGTCACCATACTGTTCAAGATCCGGTGTGACAAAATGAACATCAATGATTTGGGTACGATTATTGTGAAGGCTCGGACGCTGCTCGAAACGAATCACTTGTCCTGCCTTGACGAGAAAAGCGTTGCCTGTGTGTGGTAGTAAGACATCATCATAAACATGTTGGCGAGTACCATTAGACTTAGTGCCACGAACATCTTCATAGAAAGCCACATTTGGTGAGACTTTACGTTCGTATGTTTTTACTGGGTCGATATCTTCGTTGTAGATTGATTTGATGTCAGTAGTCATGGTCTTTACCTTCTTTATGTCTAATAAAGCGCATCCATTCCACTATGTTGTCAAAACGTTTGGTTTCGTTTTCCCCTCTGACACCGTCTATATTAGTCATTTTTACTGAAATACAAATTCAGTAAACCTTAAGAATAATTGACAGTTTGTGTGTTGATACCTCCTTGAATAATCATCTTGCAAACATCGCTCACTTAACTAACCTTAAGGAATACAAACACAAAGACTATTAAAGGTGTAAGTAAAGCTGATATGTTAACCGTGAATCTACTACAACTTCAGGCCTTCGTTCTCGCAGCGGAAACTGGCTCTTTCTCTGCTGCTGCCAGAAAAATGAAGAAAACACATTCAGCAATTAGCATGACGGTCTCCAATCTAGAGCTCGACGTGAACCAAGAGCTATTCGATCGCTCTACGCGTAACCCTACGCTGACGCCCGCTGGCGAGGTTCTGCTAAAGGAAGCGAAGCTCATCTTGGCGCAGTGTGAACATTTTGAGCGTCTCGCGAACGAGTTGGAGCCTGAAGAAGAGACCGAGTTCACCTTGGCACTCGATAGTGTTTACAGCGTGCCTTATGAAAAAGAGATCCTCACAATGCTCGCCGAGAAGTTTCCAAGGCTAAAACTCAAACTGGTAGAAATGCCTTCTTCAGAGGTGATTACGGCAGTCATTAAAGGTGAAGCACATATTGGATTTACGCTTTTAGAGCAGCCTATTTTCAGCAACCTCGGCGCGATTTCGCTCCCAGGTGCCGAACTGCTTTATATCGCTAGCCCCGAGCACCCTCTAGCTCAACTCGATACGGTCTCTTTGGTAGATTTGCAGCGTCACAGGCAAGCTTACCTATCCCATAATACCAATGCCTCAGATACTGCAATCTCACCCAATATCTGGGAATGCGAATCCATTTCTGCAGCGAAAACCGCTATTGGTTATGGACTGTGTTGGGGTATGGCGGTCGAACCTTTTATTCGTCCGCAAATAGAGTCAGGTCAGATTGTTAAATTGAATGTGGAACCATCATTGAGAAAAGCAATCCCAGCGGCGCTCATTTGGAAGATAGGAAGTGAATCAGGGAAAGTGCACAAAGCAATACGAGCGCTATACAGCTAACGCCATATAACGCTTTAGGAGAAAGGTCTTATGGCGGTAAATTCGATTTACCGCCATTTTGTTTGGTCTGCAACCGTCTGTTATTTTCCTTTCAATGAAATCACATCAAAAGGCAGGGTTAACTCGACAGGTTTCATTGTTTGTTGCTCAGCGAGTTTACCTCCACGCGCTTCTACACGTGCCCATGCTGCCTCTTCCCAACCTTGAATGCGGTCAGTCGAGCGCTGTGAGTATGGCGTAATCCCAGTGTCATACACCTCAATAAACACGTCGTTATTCTTTATTTCGGTGTAGCACGTATGCTGGTCACCATAAGGGCAGTTAGAAATCACTACGTACATGTCCTGCTCTGCATACCACTCAATGGCCGTACCATCTTTCACTGGCGCGTCGGGCACATGCGAGCTCGAGTAATATTTTGCTCATCCAACATAAACTGGTTGCCCTGGAAAATATTCCAATCATTGCGGTCTGCTAAGAACTGACACACTTCGCGCCTCAGTTTTTCATCACGAATGTTGCAATCGCCGGAATTCTTGAGAAACCATGCAAGAAATTCTCATGACAGCTGTTGGTGACTTTCTCCAATCCATGCGCCAAGCCTATGTACTCAGGAGAACAATGCGCTGCCAGCCAGATATGAGTGAAACCTTCAGGCAACTCATCATACGGAAACTCGTCTTCAACCAGTGTCGCCATTTTTCTAAAGTGACGTGATTGCGTCCAAATACCTGAGTACAGTCGCTGGTTAAAACCATCCATTGCCGTTGAGTTCAAATGATCTGAGTATTGCTGTAGATCTGGCGTGACCATCAGCACATCCATAATTTGCGTTCGGCCGTTATTGCCTTCTGCATTTGGACGCTGCTCAATGCGAATCACCTGACCTGCCTTCACCAGAAAGGCGTTACCTGTCTCACGTTCAAGCACATCGGTGTAAACCAATTGGCGTGAACCATTACGCTTGGTATCACGAACACGCTCATAGAAAGCCAAGTCTGGACTTACTGAATCGGAAAACGTTTTTACCGGATCAACGTCTGCGTTGTAGTTTGAATCAAAGTTCTCTAAATCTTTTGTCACTTCAACACATGGTTTGCATAGCTCGGTCATAGATAGTTCAGTCATAGTATTAAACCTATAGCTGTGGATTCCTTTTCGGTCATGGCCGTGGGTTCCATGCACGACTTCTGTTTAATCAAGAAACCGACCATCGCGTTTATTGGTTCGCTTTGTCGATGGGTGTAGATTAAACAAGTTTTCCTTGAATTATAAATCAGTAAACCTTAAGAAAAATTGACACGTGGGTTAGTGCCCTTATTGGAAGCCAAGCTCCAATAGTAGTTTTAGATGGACACAGAAACGAAAAAAGCCTTGTCACTTTCGCGACAAGGCTTTCTAGAAATACTCTCAACTGCTAACTGAGTGTTGCAAGCGGAGGATAGATAGTTTTACTCGCTATCAGCTTCTGGCTTCGGCTTTTTCTTCGGAATGAATACCGAATCACCCACGGCCACATTTTTATAGAAAGTTTTATCGCGATTCGCTGGCTTCTTAGGCGCTGCCTTCTTCTGCTGTGCTTTACCTTTAGCAGCTTGCGCTTTCTTCTTGAAGGCCGGTTTCTTAGGGCGGAAGCTTTAAACTTACCTTTAAGACCTTCTAGTACCGAGAAGCTAATATCCTGCTGAAGGAAAGCCTCAACACGTTTAAAGCTATCCCAGTCTTTTGGACCAACCAAAGAGATTGCATCACCTTTATTACCTGCACGGCCAGTACGACCTACGCGGTGCACGTACTCTTCGGTATGCTTTGGCATATCGAAGTTAATTACGTGAGTCACTGTTGCGATGTCGAGACCTCGTGAAGCCACATCTGTGGTCACTAGGATCTTAAATACGTGACGTTCAAACTGACTCATAATGGTGTTGCGCTGAGTCTGGTTTAAATTACCGCTTAACGCGATAGCCTTAAGCTGTTTTTCATTTAGCCATTTAGTCAAACGGTCAGTATCAACACGAGTCGCAGTAAAGATGATCACCTGCTTGTACTCGGCTTCTTCAAGAATACGCTCTAGCAAAGCTTCTTTATGATCAAGATGGTCACACAGATAGAATTTCTGAGTAATGTCTTTGTGTTCTTCGTTCGATACACCAATCGAGATACGTTTTGGCGCGTCCAACATCTCTGCTGCAATGTCGTTGACTTCAGCGTGATCAAGCGTCGCAGAAAACATCAATGTTTGACGGCGGCGGTGTTTCGCAGCGTTGTGAATACGGCGAAGCTCTGGAGCAAAACCGAGATCCAACATACGGTCAGCTTCATCAAGAACCAAAGTTTCCAAACCGTCTAAAAACAGTGAGCGATGCTCTAAGTGGTCAGCCAAGCGTCCTGGCGTCGCAACAATGAACTTTGGAAAACGGCGCAGCGCTTTCACTTGATCGTTAAAGTTTTCACCACCTAAGATAAGCGTTGCCTCGTAAGACAAACCACCCAGCATAGATTTAAGCTCACCGTATACCTGCTTTGCCAGTTCACGTGTTGGTGCCAGAATCACACCACGTGGGTCTTTTGCAGAAAATGCTTTGTTCTTAAGAGATTTATGCAGCATCGGCAATACAAATGCCAAAGTCTTGCCAGAACCCGTTTTTGAAGACGCCAGCAAATCTTTACCAGCAATCGCTACCGGAATAGCTTGTTTCTGGATGTCGGTCGCTTTTTTAAAGTCGTAGTGACTTAAGTTCTTCAATAGTCGGTTATCTAGGCCAAGTTCTTTAAATTGCAATGCAAGTTCTCCTCAGACGGTTGCAGGCTAAAAATGAGCGCGCATGATACCCGATAATTCTCCTTGTCACCAGCGAACAATCGAGGTGAAAAACTGGGCCTATACACACATTGTAGGAGAAGCCTGAGTCACACTTGCTTATTTATTAACCTAGAAAAAATAAAATCAGCAGTTACAGAGACTTATCAGTATACGTTTTCATTCACGTGACACAGATCACATTAATCCAGCTGAGGTTAATCTCATAATTAAGACAAAGGAAGGTTAACCCTAAAATGGCGTAATTTTTTGGTTTTTCTGACTTTTAAATAATTTGCGTTCTTATAATTTGGCACTAAACTCAGAAATAGCCTTTATGCGAACATTCAAGTTGCAGGGCTGTTCTAAATACTAATCCTGAAGGAGCTTATAATGAAGAAAGTTTTAATTGCAGCTGCAGCATCGTCAGTTTTACTACTTGCAGGTTGTGCGTCTGGTCCAGATGAAGCAACAACAGCAAAAATGGATGACCTAAGCAACCAAGTTAGCCAGCTAAGTGCAGACGTTCAAGCGCTTAAAAATGAAGTACAAGCAGGCAACAAGAATGCAATGGCAGCTCAAGAAGAAGCTGAACGCGCAAACGAGCGTATCGACAACATCGCTCAATC
>JYJJ01000008.1 GCA_003263775.1 Vibrio maritimus | reverse complement strand
CAAGAAGTTGTTCGTCAGTAAAGGTCAACGATCCATCTTCTTGGATGGTGTAACCCACATCTTCCACAACCGCAGCGTCATTCACTGGATTCACAGTGAGATCTGCATTCGCGACGATGGTGTCTGTGCCATCTGAGATATCGAAGCTTAGGTCAATGTCGCCATTGAAGTCCGCATCTGGTGTGATAGTGAATGAGCCGTCTTCATTAGCAGTTACAGTTGCGTTATCACCCGCTGATAAATTCGAAGCCGTCAGGTTATCGCCATCTACATCTGAAGCTTGAGACAATAGTTGCTCTTGAGTCAGAGTAATAGAGCCGTCTTCATCAACCGAGTAAGCTAAATCGCCTGAAACTGGTGCGTCGTTAACAGCAATAACATCAATGCCAGCTGTGGTGTCCGCGGTTGCACCGTCTTCATCCACAACAGTGACGTCAAGAGATACGCTACCGTTGAAGTTCTCGTTTGGCGCGAAGCTGTAAGTACCGTCACCGTTGTCAGTGAAGATACCGTCTGTACCTGAGTAAGACACATCATCAACCGCGACTTCACCTTCTACATCAGAGCTGTTCGCTAGAAGTTGATCATCAGAGATAGTGATGATGCCGTCTTCGTTCACTGAGTATGTGGTTGAACCTGCCACTGGAAGGTCATTAACAGACTCAACGGTTACATCAATATTGGCGTCTGTCGTAGTCGTACCGTCGCTTACTGAGAAGCTCAAGTCCACATCACCATTGAAGTTTTCATTTGGTGAGAAGGTATAAGTACCATCACCGTTGTCGGTGAACACACCTTCGGTGCCTGAGTAGC
>JYJJ01000007.1 GCA_003263775.1 Vibrio maritimus | reverse complement strand
TACTTATACCTTTGCTCCAAACGAGAACTTTAATGGAGAGGTCGACTTAAGCTTCTCAGTGAGTGACGGCACAACGACAACGGAAGCCAACATTGATGTGACTGTAGAGTCGGTCAACGACATTCCTGTTGCTGGCTCAACAACATACTCTGTGAATGAAGACGGCATCATCACCATCTCTGACGACCAATTACTTGCTAACTCAAGTGATGTTGAAGGCGAGGTGAGTGTTGATGATGTGTCTTACTCAGGCACGGACGGTATCTTCACGGACAATGGTGACGGCACCTACAGCTTCGCGCCAAACGAAAACTTCAACGGCAATGTCTCTCTAGATGTCACCGTTGTCGATGAAGACGGCGCGACTGCGGATACCACCGCTGGCATTGACGTCATCGCAGTGAACGACGCACCAGTTTCAGGTGATTTAGCTTACTCAGTGGATGAAGACGGTTCTATCACGCTGACTCAAGAGCAACTTCTTTCTCAAGCTTCAGATGTAGATGGCGATGATCTAACCGCGGCTAACCTAAGCGCTGGTGATAACGCAACCGTAACAGCTAACGAAGACGGCTCATTCACCAT
>JYJJ01000006.1 GCA_003263775.1 Vibrio maritimus | reverse complement strand
CGCTATTTGAGACAATGAAAAACGCCCACGATATCGTGGGCGTTTTTTTATGTCTGCTCTACAGTGAGCAACCGAACTATATCGGTCGCTCTAGATACTGTTACTCTAGATCATCCATCGCCGGCACTACCTCAATCGGCACGCCGTTTTGAGCCAATACCGCTGCACGAGCAATTTGGTCTCTAATCCCGTACTCTTCTAGCCACCATGTTAGCTCTTGAGGAAGCTCCATCGCCTTTTTGGTGCCGTCGCTACGGGTAAGGGGTTCATGAGCCTCGATAAACACGCTTCTATCCGGCTCAAGCGCTATTTTGATTGGTTCATCAATCACTCGAACTTTAGTGCCAAGCTTCACTTGATAGAACAGCCAATCGATATCTTTTGGATCCATTCGAATACAGCCAGCACTCACGCGCAGCCCAATGCCGAAGTCTTTGTTGGTACCGTGAATCAAATAACTACCTGTACCGTAAGCAAGGCGCATCGCGTAATCACCGAGCGGATTCTCAGGACCTGCCGGTACAACATCCGGGAGTTCAATCCCTTTTGCTAGGTAGTCTTTACGGATAGAGGTGGGTGGTGTCCATGTTGGATTCTCACGCAATTGACTGATTGTCGTAGTCATTTCAGGGGTGTCTTGGCCAATACGCCCAATACCTACTGGGAAAATGTGCACCAAATTTTTGTCCGGCTCAAAGTAATACAGACGTAGCTCAGCCAAGTTGATCACGATACCTTCGTAATCGACCTCAGGTAGAATAGCTTGAGACGGTATCGTCAATACGTAGCCTTCAGATGGCAAAAATGGGTCGACACCTTTGTTAGCGGCCAT
Organism: Vibrio maritimus; assembly: GCA_003263775.1. Classification (GTDB taxonomy): domain Bacteria; phylum Pseudomonadota; class Gammaproteobacteria; order Enterobacterales; family Vibrionaceae; genus Vibrio; species Vibrio maritimus. The sequence continues at coordinate 343,296 of JYJJ01000006.1, read as the reverse complement.
CAGTGACAAAAAGCCCACATCGTAACGCTTAGCGATGTCAGACATGGTCTCACCCGCTTCAACGCTGTGGTACTGGAGCGTGCCAACCATATTGCTACCATCGGTTGGAAGCTCAAAAGTCGCTGCGCTTAACCACTGAGAAAATCCTAAGCAAGCTGCCAGTAAGGTCTTACGTAACATCAAAATTGATCCTTAGCTTCTTTGTATAAAGCTAAGGTTATCTCTCTTTGTGTCTTGTGATCAACTATTGGTGCCGGATATGCCACACCATCGAAGTGCGGCCACATCCATGGCTTATGGATAAATTTGTTAGGCACATCGCGAAGCGATGGCAGCCAAGTGCGAATAAATTCCCCTTGGGTATCGAATCGCTCACCTTGGGTGATGGGATTAAAAATCCGAAAATAGGGCTGTCCATCGCACCCTGTCGACGCACACCACTGCCATCCGCCGTTATTCGCTGCGAAGTCGCCATCCACCAGTTTGCTCATAAAGTAACGCTCACCTCGACGCCAATCGATGTTTAGGTCTTTGGTCAAAAAGCTCGCGACAATCATTCGCAGTCTGTTGTGCATCCAACCTGTCTGGTTAAGCTGCTGCATCGCCGCATCCACAATCGGATAGCCTGTTTTTCCTTCACACCAACGTTCAAACCACGCGTCCTCTCCAGGCCAGCGCAGCCCCTTCTCCCACTCTAGATAGCCTTTATGCTTCGACAGCTTCGGTTCAAAGTGGATGAGGTGCTGGTAGAACTCTCGCCAAATAAGCTCACTAAGCCATACTTGCGCCCCTTCGGACAAAGGCTCTCCCTCAGCATCATAGTAAAGGCGCGCTATACATTGACGAACGGACAACGCGCCAATCGCTAGATAGGGCTTAATTGACTCGTACCATCAATCGCCGGTATGTCACGTTCATTGTGATAATTGCGTACTGATTCATCAGAGAATTGCCTCAAACGGGCCAATATTGAATCTGTCGATACATGATATTGACCGCTATCTTGCCTTGGATAAGTAAAGCATTCCTCCAAAGAAGTTAAACCTTGGAAGTCTGCAGTACATGGTGCGGAGACGGGTGGCTTAACAACTTCAACTCTTGAAAACTGATTTTGCCATGCCTTTCTAAATGGCGTGAAAACCTTAAAGTAACCACCTTGTTTGTTAAGAACGCTACCTGGCAACAACATGCACTTGTCATCAAAGGCATTCACATTTATGCCATTTTTAGCCGCCAGCAATTCTAGTTGCTCTACTCGCTGACGCTCATTGAACTCGTAATCTCGGTTTAGGTAGATATCACCGATATCATGTTTGGTGCAGAGCTCTACAAGCCACTGGTTCGCTCCATCGAAGTTATCTGTACTCGCCACTATCAAAGGTATGTTCAGCGCACTAAGCTCATTTTCAAGCTCTCTCAAACGTCTAAATATCAGATCGGCTTGAATAGGAGCAAGGTCATGCTCAGCCCATTGCTGCGGCGTAATAATAAAACAGGCGACCACAGGTGTGACACCATCAATGGCAGCGATGAGCGCTGTATTATCAATGGTTCTAAGATCACGATTAAACAGCATTAGTTTCATGACAGCTTACCCGCATTATTACTGATTAAGTGCTCAATGACGGGAGACAATAACCAAGCCGGTTTGTCCTGCTCACGCTGCACTCGAATTGCATCAAGTTGTTTTTCAGATAAGGATTTCTCCGCAAAGAGATATACCGAGTCGAAATTCACTGAATCCACCTGAAGCGCCGACACATCTTCGACCCCATCAATGAAGGTGACATTGATGCCCTGTTCCGACAACCTTGCATAATTCAGCCAGGCAAATAGATTGCCGGTAACATCCATACTCACCAGCAAAGTGGATGTTGAGCGTTTTCGTTTACGCTCTACATTCGCCATGATGGCAAGCTTTTGAATCATCGCTGTTTTAAACAGTGATTGCTGTATCGCTTTAGGGCTCAGTTTCAAGTAGTCCGTTGCGTTGAGAACTGGGACAACAAACTTCATCTCCACCACATCTAAAGGATACTCTTTCAACACAGTATCAATAATGACGTCAACTTTCTTACTGCTTAAAGCGCCGAGGGCATCCAGTAACGTCGTCACTTCTTCCAATTGCTCGGTCTCGATGTCAGTTTGAGACAGAGTGTCAGAATCAATGAGCGCCTTAACTTTACCTATGGAGACCCCTTTACTGAGCCAGCTTTGGATAGTGTTAATACGTTCAACATCTTTCTCAGTGTAGAGGCGATGCCCTTTGTCAGTGCGCTGTGGTTGAATCAAATTGTACCGACGTTGCCAAGCCCGAAGCGTAACGGCTTAACGCCAGTAATATCCGCCACTTCACGGATCGCGTACATGGTAGTACTCAAGGTATTACTACAAGCCATATCTTAAACGCATCTCCTCTGGGTGGGGCTGCAAAAACTGCTGATGTGACAAGTAGTCATCTGGGTAAGCATTGAGGTAGTGTTTAAGCAGCGTCAATGGCGCTAATATCGGTAGCAGTCCAGTACGGTAGTCATCGATAACGTGGGCAAGTTCCGCTTTCTCATCTTTATTAAGCGAGCGCTTGAAATACCCTTGAATGTGCATGAGCACGTTGGTCACATTTTTTCGGCTTGCGCGGTTTTTCAACCCTTCCATCAACCCTAGGCGATAGGCTTGATAGAACTCGTCTGGCTGATAGTCAGCCTGGTTTGCAACAAGACGTCCCAAACTCTTGTAAGACTGCGGATCATGTGCCATGAGCGTCAATTTGTAACGAGAATGGAAAGCGACGATTTTGCCAGGCGTTGGTTCGCCACTCATTGATGCATAGAAATCCTTTAAGCTGTAAACACGCGCTACAAAGTTCTCTTTCAATACAGGGTCATTGAGTCGTCCGTCTTCCTCAACTGGCAGCCAAGGCATTTTTTTCATTAAGTGCTCGGTATACAAGCCAACACCATCAGTTCGAGCATGGCCACGAGTGTAAACCTTCACACGCTCCATCCCACAACTTGGAGATTTAGCGCAAACGATGTAGCCACACATTTCCGTGTCTTCTAACTCGGCGACTTTTTCTCGAGTAAAACGCATCATGCCATCTGTGTGGTCATTTGATGCATCTTTGGTGTCTACAAGTGCGATGCGTTCTTCGTTGCTCATCAATCGAATCGTTGCCTTGGCACTGGTAAACCCATCCCTACTTCAGGGCAAACAGACACAAAATCGAAGTAATCTCTTAGTTCTTTGTTGACGTACGTGCTTTGCTTATGACCAGAGTCGAAACGCACTTTTTCGCCTAATAGGCAGGAGCTGATCCCAACGGTAATTTTCTCGCTCATCGTCCTTTCCTCACACCTTGCTCTCGCTAACATTGTACAAAATACGGTTATGTATAAGTTTTAGATCACTTTCTGAAGTGATACAAAATTTTCTTTTGTACAATTTTATGATTGCCGCGGACAAATGGTTCACTCACGAGACAAATATTTTCCCCACTTTCAATCATCGATAAAATCGATTGCCCAGCCAGTTTCAACAAAATTAGTTATCATTAAGCGAATTTCTGTTCGTTACCGACAAATTTGTGACTAAACTCTCATAGAGCCCTTGCTGGGCGCGTTAAAATCCTCATCAACAACGAACATAGCGTTCAACATAATTAGTTAAAACTTTAGGAGCGACCCCCATGGCAACCCCTCATATCAATGCAAAACCAGGTGATTTCGCAGAGACAGTACTAATGCCAGGCGATCCACTTCGCGCACAATACATCGCAGAAACTTTCTTAGAAGACGTAGAGAAAGTGTGTGACGTTCGCAACATGTTTGGCTACACAGGTACCTATAAAGGCAAGCGAGTGTCAGTGATGGGTCACGGTATGGGCATCCCTTCTTGCTGTATCTACGTTCACGAACTTATCAAAGATTACGGCGTTAAAAACGTAATTCGCGTAGGTAGCTGTGGTGCGGTACGTGACGACGTAAACCTAATGGATGTTGTGATCGGTATGGGCGCGTCAACAGACTCTAAAGTGAACCGTATTCGATTCAATGACCACGATTTTGCTGCGATTGCTGATTTCGGTCTTCTAGAAGAAGCCGTGAAGCAAGCACGCATTAAAGAAGTACCGGTTAAAGTAGGTAACATCTTCTCGGCAGACCTGTTCTACACTCCAGAAGCAGATATCTTCGACAAAATGAAGCACCTTGGCATCCTAGGTGTCGATATGGAAGCGGCAGGTATCTACGGCGTTGCTGCAGACCTTGGCGCGAAAGCTCTAACGGTACTGACTGTATCTGACCACATCATCCGTGGTGAGAAACTAAGCTCAGAAGATCGCCAAAAATCGTTCAACGATATGATGGTCGTTGCACTAGAAACTGCAATCAACCTATAAAAGAAGAAAGCCAGCTCAAGCCTGAAGTGAGCTGGCTTTTTTCTAACTGATTTAAAGACTTCATCGAGCCCTATAACAGTATTCTTGTATAGCAATATTCATGTATAGCAATATTCATGGCTTGATGTCACCAAACCATAGGGGGTGAACGTGTCAGAAGGCAAACTGCCGATGGCCGCGGACGGGTTACAGCTCAATTTTTGTAAAACATTGGCGTGTGACAATTTTGGACAAAGTGATGCAAACCTCTATATCCTGCAGCACCGTAACCCCAAACGGCCAGCGATGGTATGCCGCGAGTGTGGCGCGTTTCCCCCCTACTTAACAATCGAGAAGTGCTCAATGAACTGACTCGATTGAAGCAGCATCATCACGAAGGGCTCCCTTCGTGCAAAGATCCGCAATGCGAACACTTTGGACTGTCGGTACATACCCACAAAGAGCGTTATCACTCTTTTGGGTTTAGTGGCGATCGTCAACGCTATCGCTGTAAATCTTGCCAGGGCACCTTTGTTGATAAATGGTCGGGCAGTAATAAGAAACTGAGCTTCCAAGAGTCGTTACTTGGACTTTTGTTTACCGGATACTCAGTGCGCGAGATCTGTCGAAAGCTGAAAATCAATCCAAAAACCTTTTACGATCATATCGATCAGATTGCCAGTCGTTGCCGTCGTAAATTAGCGGATATCGATGGTCGTTGGATAAAACACACTGATACTTTTCATTTAGCCTCACATTATCGACCATTGCAGCCACAAAGCCACAACGGCGTTTTTTGGTTTGCAACCTGCGATGCCGATTCAGGTTATGTGCTGTGCCAACACACCAACTACAGCTCAGCCGATGCCGAGAATACACTAGAAGATCACGATGCCTATGCAGCGGGTACTCAAGTGCTCCCGAAAAACTACAGTGCGGAGACCAATCATGAGATCAACACCACCGCGACCGATTTGAAAGGACAAATTGATATTACCTATCAAAACATCCTAGCGCGCAGTAACGTCGAAGATCCTCTGGGTAACTTTGCCGAGTTTCATTACCCTGCTGTAGGCTCGCTAATTAGAGCCCCCTACACCTCCTATGCTCACTACTTATCGATTCTAGAATCGCTAAGCAGCGAGTCTGGAGAAAACAAAAAGCGCGTGACGGTATACATGCCACAAGATCCCGTGCTGCGCTCTGCCGCGCTTACTGTTTTTCTGGGTGAAATCCAACACGGTAACGTGGAGCTAATGTACGTAGAACAAGATGAACATTGGCAAGATGCACAGTCATCCGAGCTTATTGACGTGGTACTGATGGGATGGTGGCGCGATCGCTGGGCGGTGACTCATCAATCTTCAGGGGCAAGCAAAGGAGTGTGTTACCTAGCAGGCAATAACCCGAATGTCTCTTATTGGCTACAAACCGCCTCAACCAAGCAAGTGACCTTTTATCAAGACCGTTTCCACTTGCTGTTTGAAAGCTTCGTGAATGAACCAAGACGAAAACTAAGACCTGCGGGGATCCACCCACTGCTGGATATTTTCCGTGCTTGGCACAACCTCTGTTATCAAGACAAGCAAGGTCAGACGGCCGCTCAAAGATTGGGGTCACCGAAGAACCGATGACCCTACGCTGCCTGCTCGAGTAGCTCATTTGTTGCAAACAAGCGCTACAGCCAATCGCTACAATCAAGCACTACAAAAAGAACAGCGAAATCCCAGCGAGCGCAAATAGAGTACCGACGACACTGCGACGTGAGATTGGCTCACCGCGGATGGCATAGATAATCAGAATGAACAAAGGACTGGTGGCAATCAAGGTTTGCGCGATAGCAGGATTAGCATGTTTAAGCGCAACCTGTTGTAGCCAGAGAGCAAGGAACGTCCCTACAAAAATCGCCGCCAGCAACCAACACCAGTTTTTCTGACTCATGCCTTTGCTCTGCTCAACCATTTTCTGGTACGGCTTTTTCTCAACAAAACCAATCAATAGCGCCACCGCTGCTACACCGATAGTGAGACGAATCAAAGCGCCCAGTAGCGGTGGTAAGTCTCCTTGCACCAATGCAAAATGGGAAATGACAACACCACTTGCCTGGCACACGCTGGCCAGCAATCCAAATCCAATGCCTGATAAACTCGGCTTTTGAGTATGCTCATCGGCAGGTTGAAACACGACCGCGGTCACCGCAATGGTGGTGATAATCACTCCTAACCAACTCTGAAACCCCAACGCTGTGCCAAGCGCCACCAAAGCGAGAACACCAGATAACGGCGGCGCTAATGATTCCAGCAATAGCGTTTTGCTGGCACCAATACGTTTTAGTGAAGCAAAGTAGGCACTATCACCAATCGCGATGCCTATGATGCCAGATATGCCGAGTATCCAGACATAGCTCGCCTCTAATTGCACATCCGGCATGGGAACGAAAGGCATCACCAGTAGCATCATTACCGATGCCAAAATACCCTTAATGATATTTAGCTGCATCGCAGAAAAGTGATGACTGAACTGACTGTATATCCATGTGGCAACTGCCCACACAATCGCAGCACCAATGGCTGCAAATTCACCAAGAAATTGCACTCAACCCTCTAATATTTATCAGTTTGCTATTGCATAATACATAATTACAACAAATACTTAACCAACGTAAATTGATTACGCGATTCAATACTCTTCACCAAGGATGCATTATGTTTTTGGATTATTTTGCTTTAGGGCTACTGGTATTCGTTGCCCTGGTTCTGTTCTACGGAATCATCGTTATTCACGACATCCCCTATGAGATCGCCAAAGAGCGAGATCATCCTCATCAGGATGCCATACATGTTGCAGGATGGGTAAGCTTATTTACGCTACACGCCATTTGGCCATTTTTGTGGATCTGGGCAACGCTATGGCGAAATGAACGTGGCTGGGGCTTCCATAAACTAGAGGAAGAGCAGCACGATTTACATCACCGTCTAGAAAAGCTCATTGACCAAGTCGATGAACTTAAAAATGAGGTGAGCTACCTCAAGGGTAAGCAGGCTCAAGAGAAAGCCGCGACCACCCAAGTGCAGGCAGAGGAGAAGTAACCTATGGATCTATTATTGGTATTAACCTACGCCGCACTATGTATTGCTATCTTTAAGATCTTCAAGATACCTCTCAACAAATGGACAGTACCTACTGCCGTATTAGGCGGCGTCGTTCTGGTTGGGACGTTGATTTTGTTAATGAACTACAACCACCCATTTAGTCAAATTGGCGGCCAGTTCTACTCCACCACCCCGATTGTTTCCAGCGTACGCGGTAAAGTCGTCTCGGTTGACGTCGAAGCCAACCAACAACTTAAAAAAGGCGACGTATTATTTCGTATCGACCCTATTCCTTTTGAAGCAGAAGTGATTCGAGCTAAAGCTGCCCTTGCCGATGCCGAGCAGGACGTACTGCAGCTAGAAAGCAACTACAAAGCGTCTCAATCGGACACCATTAAAGCGCTTGCCGAACGTGATAAAGCTGAAAGAGAGTACAATCGATATCAACAAGGCTTTAAAAAAGGTGCATTCACCGAGCAACAAGTCGATACTCGCCTACAAACCTTCAAAGCGAACCAAGCTGCGCTTGAAGCCGCACAAGCACAAGAAGAGAGCGCTCGACTTGCGTTTGAGTCGCAAATTTTCGGTGAGAACACCATGGTTGCTCAGTTGAAAGCCCAACTGATTCAAGCCGAGTTTAATCTGCGAGAAACTACCGTAGTAGCTCCGACCGATGGCTACGTAACTCAACTAGCACTGAGACCAGGTATGATGGCGGTACCGCTGCCACTGGCACCGCTCATGACGTTTGTTCATACTGAGCAAGACTTTTATGTGGGCGCTTTTAGACAAAACTCACTGCAACGTCTTAAATCAGGTTTTGAGGCGGAGTTTCTGTTTAGAGCACTGCCAGGCAAAGTCTTTAAAGGTAAAGTTGTCGAGGTTCTGCCCACTATCCCTGAAGGCCAAATTCAAGCAAGCGGTACGTTAAGAACCACTCAAACATTCAATACCTCTGGCCGAGCTATGGTTAAACTAGTGATTGAAGATGATATGAGGGAGTACGTACTACCAACGGGCTCTAACGTAGAAATTGCGGTGTATTCTGATAGCTTCACCCATGTTTCTATCATGCGTAAGGTTCTGATCCGAATGAAGAGCTGGCAAAACTACCTCTACCTGGATCACTAAGTTAGCACCATCAAAAACGGCAACCATATCGGTTGCGTTTTTATATATAGTGATCATCATAAATACCGCTTGATCATGGTAGTGATTTTATCATCCGTTGGAGAGGTGCCTGTCGAAAACACGCCGACGACATTGCCATCTCGGCCTACTAAGTATTTATAGAAATTCCACTTCGGGGTGACGCCGCTTTGTTTGGCGATTTCGGAAAAAACTGGGTTGACGTCAGAACCTTTAACCGAGCTACGCGCCATCATGGGAAAGGTCACGCCATAATCGAGATAACACACCTTCGCGGTATTCTCTTCACTACCTCTATCTTGATTGAAGTCGTTGGAGGGAAAGCCAACGACACTGAAGCCTTGGTCTTTGAACTGATTATGGAGGGTTTCTAGCTGTTCAAATTGGCCGGTAAAACCGCATTGGCTGGCCGTATTCACCACGAGCAACACTTTGCCTTGATACTCGTCGCAAAGACTCACTGTATCGGCCGAGTTAAGTTTTCTCTGAGTCGAATCTAGGAGGGTTGGGCAATTGCTCGCCAGCGTTTCCTTAGCGAAAAGGCCAAATAACAGTCCGAGTATAAGTGCTTTAAAAACCATGCTCATTGCCACCTCCTTATTGCGAACATTTTCTTACGGGTAAAATTAAGAATAGTTCAAACCCCAAAAGGGCGCTATTTGGAAGCCTATCTGGTACCTGGTCGTAGAGTAGGAATTGTTATAGGGATAGCAAAACAGCCACAGTAATGTGGCTGTTTTGGATTCTGTAAAACTAGTCGGTTATGCAAGCGTTGCTTTGAATTGCTCAAGAAGCTCGCGCTGTTTATCAGTAAGATTCGTCGGCGTTTCCACCTGAATTTTTACCAATAAATCACCCGTTTCACCTTTACGGCTCGTCACGCCACGGCCAGTCATTTTGAATTTACGGCCCGATTGCGTTCCCGCAGGAATTTTGAGTTTAAAGCGACTGTCCAACACGTTGACTTCCGCTTCACCACCCAGGGCAGCTGTGACCATCGAAACTTTGGTCAGACAGATAAGATCATTGCCATCACGCTCAAGAAAAGCATGAGAGCGAGTCGCGATGGTCAATAGCAAGTCACCAGCTGGGCCACCATTGACACCCGGGCGGCCTTTACCAGAAAAGCGGATTTTCTCACCATCTTTAATGCCCGCCGGAACTTTTACATTGATCTTTTTGCTCTCACCATTGATAGGCAGTTCAACTACCTTCTCGGCACCTTGAATCGCATCAACGAAATCTACGGTTAATGTGTATTCCTGATCTTGACCCTTTTCCGCTCTCGGGCGTCCACGTCCGCCACGAGCTTGAGAGAAAATGTCCTCAAAACCACCAAAGCCACCGCCGCCAAAACCGCCACCGCCGAAACCACCGCCGCGCTGTCTAAATGCGTCGCCGAAAATATCATCAAAGCCGCCACCGCCATGACCGCCGTGACCACCAAAACCGCCACCTTCAAACGCTGCATGGCCAAACTGGTCATACTGACGACGTTTATTAGTGTCCGTTAGCACCTCGTAAGCTTCTTTTACCTCTTTAAAGCTTGCTTCTGCTGCGGTATCTCCGGGATTTTTATCAGGATGGTATTTCATCGCTAGGCGCTTATAGGCCTTTTTGATGTCCTTTTCTGAGGCTCCTTTCGAGACACCTAGCACGCTGTAATAATCTCTTTTCGACATGCTAAAACCTCACTCTCTTACTCAAACATAAAAAGGGCGTTCGAGTTTCCGCGACGCCCTGAATTCCGATAAGTTTATGTATTTATGCCCATAACTCAACTTTTTCTTAAATCTCTCACCCACTGTAAAGCCAACTCCCCTACAAACTGCCAAGATTCTCAGCCAGCAATAAATCGAGATGCATGATCATGCATAAGCCACTATGATGCGCAGCACTGTTTCAAACAGCACCATATCATGACTGTGTCTGTCACTGTGGTGTCACACAATGTGTTTAGTTTTACTAGTTAGCTTGTTCAATGTGGCGCGGAACTGCCGTTTGAATCTTGCTCCATCATCTAGATAACTTAGTACTCAATTACATCTCATCCCCAGTGGAGTGTGATTGAGCATCAAGATTATCTCTTTTGATAAAACTTTAGGTTTTATGGACTAGATTGCATAGCCAAGTTCTGTTCTGATAGAAAATGATTTAACGACGTCTTTGAGTGTATTGGTCATAGAGAGCTTATCCATAGAAGGTTAGCCACACATCACACTCCCCCAAAACGTCTTTTGTGCTTGTTATATAAGGAGTTATACAATGCCGAAGGAAAACCAATATTCCCACATTTCTAGTAATGCGCGTTTGCGTAATACCACCGCAATGATTCTAGCGGGTGGGAAAGGCACTAGACTAAAAGAACTCACCTCGAATATCGCAAAACCTGCGGTATCTTTTGGCGGAAAGTTCAAAATCATCGACTTTACACTCTCCAACTGCATCAACTCAGGTATTCGTCGAGTTGGCGTGCTTACCCAATATATGGCACACGATCTAATAAGCCATATCCAATCTGGCTGGCAATCGTCTTATTCAGCATTAGGTGAAGGGGTTTACATCATCCCTGCTCAGCAGCGTGTTGGAGAAAACTGGTACCGAGGTACTGCCGATGCGCTGTATCAAAACCTCGATCTCATCAAACGTGTTGATCATACCGAACGAGTATTGATCTTGGGTGGTGACCACATCTACAAAATGGACTACTCACGCATGATCAACTTCCATGTTGAAAGTGGTGCCGATGTCACTGTTGCCTGTATTCAGAAACCCATTGAGCAAGCGTCAGAATTCGGCGTAATGGGTCTCAATGAAGATGGTGACATCATCAACTTTGTAGAAAAACCAGCCAACCCAACTCCAATGCCAAACAATAAGGATAAAGCGCTCATCTCAATGGGTATCTATATCTTCAATGTAGACGTGTTGGATGCCGAGCTTAGACAAGCGTTAGATGATCCAAACTATAAACACGACTTTGGACACAACATCATCCCTAGCCTTATTGGCCGTAAGAAGATCAAAGGCTACGTGTTCACCGAGCGCGGTCATCCAGGTGCCAACGGCTACTGGCGCGATGTCGGCCATGTAGACGAGTACTACGCGGCGACTATGGATTTGCTAGCACCTACGCCAGAGCTTGATCTTTACGATACCAGCTGGCCTATCATGACTAACCAAGTACAACGACCTGGGGTGAAGTTCTTATTCAATGACCCACAACGCCGTGGTTTCGCCGTTGATTCAGTCCTTTGCGCAGGCGCTATCATCTCTGGTGGCCAGGTTGAACATAGCTTGGTTTCCTCTGATGTTCGCGTCGAAGACTTTGCGGAAGTGAAAGACAGCATCTTGTTGCCGCGAGCCGTAGTTGGCAGTAGCTGTAAGCTAAAGAAAGTGATTGTTGCGGAAGGGTGTGTCGTCCCTGATGGTACTGTGATCGGCTATGATCTTGAAGAAGACCAAAAACGTTACACCGTCACCGAAAGTGGTGTAGTGTTGGTTTGCTCTGAGATGTTTGAAACAAGCAATACCGCTTCTCACCAAGAAAACCCTGAAGCGATTGTTTCGTAAAAACACCGACTCTGAGTGGCTCCTTCCCTCAGCTAGTTAGCTGGTAACTAGGGAATCAGACAACAACCATTAGAAGCAAGTACCAGTAGCAGTACTTGCTTCTTTTTTACTCAACAAGCACTCTTATAGAGCTTGAGCGCATCATAAAATGCCGCCATAGTGGTGTAGTGAGCATCGAATAGCTCATCGGCATTGACGCGGCCACGCACCGCAGTCAGATACTGCTCGGCAATCGCATCGGTTTTCGCTCGATGTATCTCAATCAACTTTTTACCCGGTTCGGTGACAGCAAGTATTTTTTTGATTCGTCCACTCTGTTTGATCTTGGTTGCCGTCAGCAACTCCGCAGACTCAAGTTCACGTACCGCTTTATTCACTTTCGAGGTATCAGCAAGAAAAGCTTGGCTGATCATATATTGAGTGCATTCCGTCGAGTCTTGCTCTGAACATTTGTCGACATATTGAAGGACAAAAAAATTGAACAGCGACAGTTTAGTGTTGGTCGATTCCGAGAGGATCTTCTTGAGGTGTTCCGTCACCAAATAGCAAATATATCCATCACTGGGTAGCGGGCTCATAATGTGTCAGCTCCAGAGAAGTAAATGGTGTGCCCAATATAGCAGCCGGTAAGTGCTGAGATAAACAAAAATATTTTGTTACACCAATCGTGTGATTTGACCATATTTTTGACACTGTTTGCTATTTATGTACTACAAATGACTGATTTTTTCAGTTATAGAAAATTACGCTCATATCGTCATAATGGACTTACCGCGTCGATAGTATAGCTTGGCGATGGCCGTCACAGCCAAACCAAGTGTTCTCTCTCTTGATGCGATTAACCCTTTGAAGAGGATATGCCTCTTCGGATTGTATTGCGGAATTTGATTTATTGAATAACGTTTTGGCGGGCGAAAATGCCCGCTTTTTTTATGCGCCTTCCAAGCACCACTCTCCAGCCCCAAATGTCACATAGTCATAAGTTATAATTTAAGTTTTACTCAATAATATTGAAGACTTGCCTTAATCCAGCTACGATTTTGAATCAGCACGATGGCGTGTTTTGCAATAATATGATGGAGAGCAAAGGCATGACGAATCAATATGTTCCACCTAAAGTTTGGACGCACGATAGCGAAAGTGGTGGTCAGTGGGCCAGTATCAACCGACCTGATTCAGGAGCAAGACACGAACAGCCGCTTCCCTCTGGCGAGCATGCGCTACAGCTCTATTCGTTAGCAACACCCAACGGTCAAAAAGTCACTATCATGCTCGAAGAGCTACTCGCGCTTGGTAAGACTGAGGCAGAATACGACGCCTACACCATCAAAATCGGTGATGGCGACCAATTTGGCTCTGGCTTTGTCGCCGTGAATCCAAACTCAAAAATTCCAGCTTTGCTAGATCGCTCCGGCGACGAGCCAGTTCGTGTCTTTGAGTCGGGTAATATTCTGCTTTATCTCGCAGAAAAGTTTGATGCGCTGTTACCTAAGAAGGCGGACAAGCGTGTTGAAGCGATGAACTGGCTATTCTGGCTGCAAGGTTCAGCACCTTATTTAGGAGGTGGCTTTGGTCATTTCTACGCCTACGCTCCAGAAAAATTCGAATACCCAATCAATCGCTTCACAATGGAAACTAAGCGCCAACTTCACCTTCTTGATGCGCGCCTCGCTGAAAATCAGTTCCTTGCCGGCGACGAGTACACGATTGCAGATATTGCGACCTGGCCATGGTATGGCAACCTGGTTATCAATAATCAGTATGACGCTGCTGAGTTCTTAGATGTCGAAAGCTACCCTAACCTAATACGCTGGGCAAAAGGCATTGCAGAGCGTCCAGCAGTGAAACGCGGCCGTATCGTTAACCGCGTATGGGGAGAAGAGTGGGAAACCTTGGCCGAGCGCCACAGTGCATCCGATATTGACGAAGTCTCGCCAAACAGCCTAAATAAAGTAATACTGACATTGCAACAAAGTGCACAAAAAGAGCAAACCTAAGAGTAAGCCCTCATTTTGTGTGATAGGCTCCACAGAAATAGCGGTGTTGAATATCAGCACACCGCTATTTTTTACAAGGAGTGTTACAAGGAACGTTGATATAAATGTCTAAAGAAGAATTCTGTCATCTGGCAAGCTTTGAGGCATTCGATGGAATGGATGTCATCAATGCACAGTTTGTCGATACCACATTCGGCAAACACGCGCACGGAGAGTTTGTAATTACACTTGTTGATGAAGGTGTTCAGCAATTCTTTCACAAAGGTGCGACGCACAATGCCATTAATGGCGATATTTGTGTTATAAGCCAGATGAGATCCATACCGGTAGCAAAGGCTGTGAGCAAGGGTGGCGATATCGCGGTATCTACCCAAGCGAACAGCAAGTGCGCGATATCTATAAAGAGATTTACTCGAAAGATGGACTGCCAACATTTCGTGAAAGCATCATCTCTGATGACAGGTTAAAACGGCAAATGCACTTACTGCTCTCTACAATTCATAGCGGTGGAGAGCAACTTGAAGTAGAGAGTCACCTAGAGTTGCTATTAGTCAAGATGATCTTACAATACGGCTCATCTAGACTCGCGAAAACTGATAGTTTAGATGCCAAATCTAACATCATTATCGCCCGTGACTATCTTGCTGATAACTGCACCACAAAGGTTTCACTCGATGATCTTACGCATTTAACTGGTGTGAGTAAATATCATTTGATTCATGAGTTTAAGCGTCATTTAGGTGTGACTCCGCACCAATTTCAAGTCCAACAACGAGTCAGCTATTCTAAATCCTTGTTAAAGGCAGGACACAAGCCCATCGATGTAGCTGTAGCCTGTGGTTTCCATGACCAAAGTCACTTTCATAAAACCTTCGTCAGCGCGATGGGGATCAACCCAAAGACCTACCAACAGCAATTTTTTACAAGATAGCTACCCCCAGGCTCATTAGAGTAGCAACTGAATAAACAAATAAAATAACAACGTCAGTAGCTAGGTTAGCTGGAGTAAAAATAAATGGAGTTACATCAAGTCGAGTTCTCGACAGAACGATCTCGTTCGTACAAATTAGCTTTGAATCAATTTCCGGAGTGTTGGAAAGAAGACACATTAATGATGTATGACTTTCTTTCCCCTCAATGCGGTGAATCAATACTAGAAATTGGAGCGGGAAGTGGCTTTTTCTCATTCGATATTTGTACCTCTATTGGTCCTGAAGGACGACTATTTGTCGTCGACCCTTCTCCAGACCAATTAAAGCCCATTTACGAACGAGCAGACGACAATATCACCATTATGCAAAGGCCTGCCGAAGATATTTCTCTATCAGAAGGAGTTCAGCTCGATGCTATATGGTCACGAGGCGCTTTCCACCATGTAAAAAGTAAAGAAGCCGTCTTAAGTAACTTGGCGCAGTTTGCCAAACCCGGCGCACGACTGGTGATTTGTGACATTTTCAGTGGCACGAAACTATCAGACTATTTTGATGAGCATGTGGCTATTTCATGCACCACAGGTCACGAAGTCAGCTTTTTGAGCAAACCTTACGCTAAGAGTTTGTGCAAACTGACTGGATGGAGCGAGCCTAAGTTTACTGATCTTGCACTGCAGTGGCATTTTGAGCGCAAAGAGGATATCGGTGTCTTCCTGTCACTCCTTCATTCCAACAAACCTGAGTATTCTCACAAACACAGTTTGGATGATGCAGAGCGCCTACTTGGCATTCGCCGCACACCAACAGGGTGGGCACTCAATTGGCCAATGACAGTGATGACGGCCATTAAGGAATAAGATGGAAAGTCAGCTAGCGTTTATCACCATTTGCATAGCTTCAGCCGCTTCTCCTGGACCGGGGATGCTGGCGGTATTGAGCAACAGTATAAATCAGAATATGCAACGGACAATTCCGGTCATACTCGGTATTTCTACCGGGCTATTGCTTGCATCTATACTCTCGAACTCTTGGCTGTTGACCTTAGTTCATACGAACGCCCTCGCCTACCAAGTCATGACCGGATTGTGTAGCAGCTACATTATCTACCTAGGCTGCCGTGCGATTTACTATTCAACAAGCCAAGCGCTGATTGAATCAAGGTCTTACGGCTATAAGAGTGGCGTGCTGATCTCGTTGCTAAATCCAAAAACCATTGTTTTCTTCGGTGCGCTATTTCCACTATTCGTGAACAGTGAGCAGTACTTTGCTCTGCAGGCCGCGCTGCTAACTCTAGAACTTGTGGTGATCACGCTTTCAATACACCTGTTGCTGTCGCTCGCAACAGAGAAGGTAGCTCGGTTTCTTAAGCGATATGTTGTGACAATAAACCGACTCACAGGACTGCTATTTATTGCTCTTGGGTTAAGCGGGCTTCTGCTACAAGCATAAAAAAACGGCCACAGTAGTGGCCGCTTTTGAATAGTATCGATTCTGCTTATAGAACCGTAATGATGTCTTCTTGAGCTAAGCGAGACTTAGGTAAGCCGTAGTTGTAGTCTTCACCGTCTTTGTGGTAACCCAGTGCAAGCGCAAAATCGCACACATAACCACCTAGTTCATCTTTAAAGATTTCACCAATCATCTCGGGGTCAACACCTTCCATTGGAGTCGATGCGATACCCATACGAGCAAGCGTGTGAAGTACGTTGCCAAGCGCAATGTAGGTTTGTGCTTTTGTCCACTGACCATTAAAACCAGTTTCATCTGTGTTTAGCTCTGCAAAGCCAAATGCACCATTTAGCATTTGATCGTACATATCTGCTGGCAAGTGACCCGATGTCACCTCAACATCAACCACTTTTTTGTAGTCGTCTTTGGTAAAGTGCGGGTTATGTGCAAACAGAATCGTGTGAGACGCCTCTTTCGCATGTGGTTGGTTGAACTGGTGCATATTCGCAAAAGTGTCATGGAAACGCTGCTTCGCTTCATCACTTTCGATCACAATAAACTTCCACGGCTGCGAGTTGATTGAAGACGCAGATAGACGAATAGCTTCTTTGATCACGTCCATGTCTTCTGCAGAAATACGTTTAGTTGCATCGTATTTTTTCGCGGTATAACGAGTATTCAGATCTTTGATAATTTGATGAGTCACTTTGCACTCTCCACTCTATATTCTGTAATGACTATTTTCTAGAAAACATAGCTAGTTATCGCCCTACCCGACAGTGACATAAGAATCAATGCGGAGGTGCCTAACCTAGTGCCAACATTGGCGATGTGGAGTAGATTAAAGCCAAAGCTCCAACAGAAAAATAGACAAATCATCCAGACATTATGGACAAAACTACCCACAATGAACCAAGCAAAGGTTACTCATTGTGCTTTTGATTGATTTATCGCCGAACCGCGATCCCATCGACAAAAAAATACGCCACGAAACGCTATGCTTTAAGTAGGTTTAGCAGCAAGAGAGTATGGTCATGAAATATAAACATATCCTTGTCGCACTGGAGCTTTCTGACGAGAGCAAAGTGTTGATTGATAGAGCCGTTTTTCTAGCAGAACTGTTGGACGCTGATGTGTCATTCATCCATATCGATGGTACACATGGTGAAATTTATCACGAGCTGGTTGATTTAGTCACCGACCCCGAACAAAGACCCTTGACCGTCGAAGCGACAGAGCAATTACATGGGTTTGCCGAATATGCTAAATGCACATTGAAGCATTTCATCGTTGGAACTGGCGATCTTGGGGACAAAGTGAAAGTTGCTATTGCAGAAAATGACTTTGATCTTCTTATCTGTGGTCACCACCACGACTTCTGGAGCAAGCTGATATCTGCCTCTCGCCAAGTCATTAACAGCTCACCAGTGGACGTGCTTGTTGTTCCTATGGAAGACTAAGGTACAGCATCATTCGAGCCCAAAGCTTGTTACTCAATGCTAAAGATTGAGCATTCCAGTGTTTGGGCTTGCATCGAGCATACTCTGCTTCCATGAATGAACATTTTCCATGAAAAGACATTGATTTGACGGTGGAGACGCTGAAGCTGTTATTTATTTAACGTTAGCGTTATGCGAACAAAGCTGTCGTCTTCGTATTGAATCTGGTAGGCAAAAATTTCGTTGGCGTAAATTGCCCCAAGGAATAGATGTTTCTCACGAACGGTGCCGCGGAAAAGAATCGAAACATCCGCGATCATT
The DNA here is from genome assembly GCA_003263775.1 of Vibrio maritimus. Classification (GTDB taxonomy): domain Bacteria; phylum Pseudomonadota; class Gammaproteobacteria; order Enterobacterales; family Vibrionaceae; genus Vibrio; species Vibrio maritimus. The sequence continues at coordinate 324,969 of JYJJ01000006.1, read as the reverse complement.
TGATTCTTAGTACCGAAGTGAGCGTTGAGGTCGCTAGATAATACACAAAGTAAACAGCCATTTTCATCGTGGCTTAAATCGACCTTTTCAGGCGTTGATAATAGCGCTGTCGTACCCAGCTTTTTCTCCAGTTCACGTATCAACAGCAAGTAGCTATCAAGGTGAGGCTGCAAAGCTTCTGGTTTGGCTTCTATACCGGTTAGCAGTACGTCTTCTAAATCGACTTGAGATTTCTTGGCTTGTAAGCTCATTGTTTTCAATTGCTTACGTATCGATTTGTACTTGTTACTTTTAAGTTTCGGTTTCAGCCATCGAACCAAGAGTTCATTCTTTTTCTCACGATCAAAGACCTGTGATTTACGATCAAGCTTGTGAAACTCTAGATATAACAGGGCGTGCAGAGACACCTCGGTCAAAAGCTGGATTGATTCCGAGTTAGACGTACTCATTTGCTTTGAACTGGATCCTTTGTTCTGCATCGTAGTCTGTAGGTAATATAAGGAAAGGAGTAATGGTGCCGAGAGAGGGACTCGAACCCTCACACCAAAGGCACTAGCACCTCATGCTAGCGTGTCTACCAATTTCACCATCTCGGCATCGATGATACGTTGCTTACCGTATCCATTGACGTCCACTTAATTAGTGGATGTTGAAATATTAACTGACGATTTTCGGCTTGTATAGCATTTGCTTAGATAAATGCAGCAAAATCAGTTTGTTCGGTGAATAATTCATCAGTTTGAATATTTGACATCCACTGGTCTATTCCCATTAGCATTTTTTCCTATAAGCACATTTTTCTTTAAACATAGTGCAGTTTCGCCCAAAGCCAATCAATGACGTTGCTACTGGCTAACACATAACTAAGATTTATATTTAAACCCAATTTTGCGTTATGTATCCAAAGGTAACCCTTGGTTACACTCTCCTTATCCAAATCACAATCACACAAATCGCTACGGATAGCCTGAATCAGGGAACAAACATGTTCAGACTAATAAAAAGAGCGTTACATTTTAGTACCAAGTCCGCTGTCATAATCGGCGGTTTTCTCTCTCTGAGTTATATGTTTGCTCAGCTTTCTAAGGTTCATGGTAAAGCACTGCCTGCCGACTATTTCTCACAAGACTTGCCTAGCATTCTAGGATTGTTGAATTCTGAATTTTTTATGGGCGTGATTTTTGTTATCACCCTGTCCATCATTACCTATGTGCTCTACCTACTGTGGCAGTTGCACGAAGTTGCCGTACACCGCAGTCAATACATGCAAAGCGCACAAGCGAATCTAGTGTTTGCTCTGTCTTTATGTGGCCTGTTCATCGACAAACTTTGGTGGGTACTGGCCATTATTATTGCCTTTACCAACTGGGATGCAGTCGCAAGCGCTGTGAGTAAAGTGATTCACAGTGGCATCCATGGCAATAAACAGTCGGAGGACGCGTAATGAAAGAAATCATGCTTCCTTATGTGCTGATTATTTGGCTGTTAGTCAAACTTGGCGTTATTAAATGGACACTACGCAATGCCGTTATTAGTGTCGGGTTTGGAGCATTCCTCGCATTCATGCTGTTTACTGCACACCGCTTTTGGTCACCGGCAGATTTGACCGACAGCACCACAGTTAAAGCGCCGCATGCGGTGTTGAGCCCACTATTTGGCCAACAAGTGAAAAAGATCTACGTCACCCACAACCAAGAAGTGAAAAAAGGCGATTTGCTATACACCTTGGAGTCCGAAGATACCGATCATGAACTGAAAAGTTTGCAATCGAGCTTAGTGGCTGCGGAACATCGTATCACTAGCATTGAAGAGCAAATTGCTATCGATGAAAAAAATCATCGCCGCTTGATCAATCTGGACGAGTTTAGCTCTGAGCAAGAGCGCGATGAACTGCATACCCGTATCCAACAAGGCAGGCGGATCTCATGGCCGCCAAATCGGATGTAGATGGTATCAACGCACAAATCAATCAGAAACAGTGGCTGAACGATCGCAACCAAGTTCGTGCACCATTCGACGGAATTGTTGGCGTAATAAACATTGCTGAAGGATCAAGAACGGGCAATTTGCATCTATTTGATACTAATAGAAAATTTGTTGAAATGCGCGTTAGCGATCAAACCTATCGCTATATTGAGCAGGGGCAATTTGCAGAGTTCTTTGTTAACTCTCACCCTGGCGAAGTGTTTCGAGGCCGAGTACATAGCATCACGAGCAATACTGGTGAAGCCACCGTCTCTGCACAAGGTTCCACGCAGCATGTAAGACAGCACGTAGGCAATAACACGAGCAGCCATGGCCGTACAGTCATCATCGAGTTTAACGAACCTGAAGGCTACAACGTGCCACTTGGTGCGACTGGGTCTGGCTGGATATCTGCCAACAAGCCGTCACCTAAGCTCGGTTTTATGGACATCATCGGTGGTGCAACCGTTCGATTGAAAGCACTAAAGGCATACTTGAACGCGCTATAACAGAGTTTGGCATTAGCCCTTTAAGACCCGAACGTTATTGGAACTCTGATTGGAACTTGGAATGGAAAATTGGGTCTACCGCACCTCAACGTTGTTGAGGTGCTTTTTTTTGCATTGAATCTAGTAATTTAACGCCTCTGCGACAATTTTTTCTTGCCGTTTTCGATACTCTACGGCTTTTTCCTGACTACCAAAGCACCCTTTTGCATAAGGATTAAGTTCTCTTTTTGTCAGCTCTCCATAGACACTATCCATCGTCACTTCTTCACCATTAATCATAGTGCTGTTTTCTGCCACACTCCCCTTTTGCAATGCACTACAGAGATCATCACTCGCAACACCTGACACTTGATCTATAGGTGCACTGCAAGCGGTCAGTAGAATGAGAGTAGATAGTGTCAAGGTTGGCTTCATCGTTGTTCTCCATGTTTTGATAAAACGCGATGTTCAGAAGAGTGGCTCGTCCTAAAAGTTTAGATGTAAGGGTGTAGAAGCGATACTTTGAATCACTCTTAAAGCTTTGAGCGATGCGCAGCGAGCCTGTTGCTCCTCCCCCTAATAAGGGGAGGCTGGGAGGGGTGCTCTTCCAACGACTAATCAACCAATCAAAATACCGAATACTTCCTAATTTAGTCACATTTCATTTTTTAGGTACCTTTGTGCCGCTCCAATTACAGGGGCAAAAACAATAATATAGGTAATAAAGAAATGAAAAAAACAGCAATCCTTCTCGCAATCTCATCTGCACTTTCTGTAAGTGCTTTCGCAAACGGTTTCTCTGGTGGTATTGAACTTGATGCTAAATTTGTTGACGGTGAAAAAGAATACACAACAAGTAACGGCTCTGGCATCAAAGCATTCGTTGGTTACGAAGGATTTGGTCTTTCAGCTAAACGCAAAGCAAACTTTGAGAACGAGTACAACGTTAACTACAAGCACGATTTCGAAAGCTTCTGGCTAAAAGGTGAATATGAGTTTGTCGATAAGAAAAGTCGCCAACAACCGGCGAATGACCAAAACAAGTTTGGTGTAACGGTTGGCGGTAACGTTGCTGATATGTTTGATACATCATTTCGTCTACGTAAGGACATCGACCTCAACTCAAACAATGCTACACCTCGTGGCGACATCACCCGTTTTGACCTAGCTGCTGGAAAGCAACTAACAGAACGCATGTATCTAAACGCTAAAGTGGTAGGCCAGAAACAACACGAGAAGAAAGTGATTGCTGGCGACCAAAGCAAAGACATGATCTACAACCTTGAACTTCGTGCAACGTTCAATGCAATCGACAACATGATCCCATACGTTGAGATTGGTAACGAAGGCTCACACGGTACAAACGATCGCAATACTTACGGTAAAGTAGGCGTAGTATTCCCATTCTAAGCTTGACTCATTTTAAATAGATCAAAGATATTCGAAGGAATGAATATCTTCACTTACCCACTTTAAGAGCATCCTTGCTCACTAAACCTCCCAAACCATTCAATTAAAACTGATAGTTAAACTCTACTCTTTGGTCACCATCAAAGTAGCTCTGCTCCTGCGTCCAGTTAGCAAAATAACGAACGTTGAAGCGTGGTGTGAACTGATAAGACACTGCGAACTCGTTGGTAAAGATTGAGTCCATACCCGGTCCATACGCATTCTCAACGTATGATTTTGAGCCTGAAATGGTCGTCAACCACATAGGGTTATAGTTGAGCCATAGCTTATCGGTAATCGCATACTTGGTATACGCCCCCACAACGGCATACGTACCCGGAATGGTGTAGCCTATGTTTTGCTTCTCAACCGGGCACTCAACGCTTGGCATGTTCTCACAGCAGGAAACTCGCCATTTCTCACATTCACACCCAGACCCGCTAGCGGGTAGAGGTTGAGGTTACCCATCTTTGGTAGCGCCTGAATAAAGCTATAAGAGGCGTTTAAGCTCTCTTGCTCCACGTTGTAGTTCAAATCAACCTGAGAGCCGCGGCCATTCGTCGTGTTTACACTGAAGTTACGAAAACGAACGCTATCAATGGAGTTATCGCGATGACTTGAACCTGACCAGCCTAGGTACTCACCAACAACGCCTTTTACCTCGATGATATTCATCGCCATGGTCTCTGGGTTGCCTGTATCGTAGGTACGGCCTACTTTAAAGTTCAGACCTTTATCAGAAGCACCAGCACCGGCTTGAGTGTAAACTGCCAGAGGGTCTGACATGTCTTGAACCTGAGTATCTGAGTCGTTAGCAGCATAAGAAGAAAAAGAGAAACACGCAGCCACAGCTGCGCTTAAAAGGGTAATGCTCGCGCGCATGAAACTAATCCTAGAAGTAAATGACGCGAGCAGACTAAGGGGCGAGAGAGTCTAGAACAATTAACTCAAGGTTATAGCATTTATTACACCAGCTTTATTGACCTTTATATTATCAATATAGTTCAGAGAGTTATGGTCAGTAGTACCCACAAAAGAATTGACGAAAACCTCGACCGGATCACTACCAGCCTTCGTCTAGCGCGCTGTCAATGATGACTTCGTCGACGACTCGGTCTTCAAAATCCGCAACGATCGCCTCTTCAACAATCGCCTCACCCACCAACGCATCACATTCTGCTTCGTCGTATGCGCCATCAACGATGCCAGCTGCACCGCCAATCATCGCTCCTGTTTTAGCATCACCAGCTATTGCACCAACCACGCCACCAACAACAGCACCTTCCACCGCATCGGTAACGGCATTGCCAGGCTCACATGGGTGATAAGCAAATGCAGGAGTCACGCCGACAAGCATCATGGTCGTTACTAACAGTTTTTTCATTCGAGTTTCATCCAATTGATTTTAGAAAGGAGTGCCACTGTAACGACATTAAAACTCACGGGAAAAATAGCTCCTATTCCATCAGCAAATACATAGCCACGAAATTAGCTCCTTATGCACGATGTCAAACCTTGCTATTCGAACCTCAAATATTTGCTATTTCGCTTGCTGATAGAACAGTCAGCGACTCAATTGTGATTAAAAATACCCAGGCGTAAACTCAGGACAATTATTCATCAATGGGTAGCTAACATGTTTAAAATGTTCATAGAACGGCCTAAGTTTGCAATTGTTATTGCGCTTTTAATCTCACTTATTGGAGCAATCGCTGCCGCCAACTCCCCAATAGGAAGGTACCCCGACGTTGCGCCAGTAACCGTAGAAGTTACAACGTTCATGGACGGTGCCAGTGCTGATGTTATGGCGAAATCCGTCGCTCCTGAAATCGAAAAACAGGTCAATGGTGTCGCTGGAATGGAGTATATGAAGTCCACCAGCGGTGCAGATGGTACCTATACCCTCGAAGTCGTTTTTGAAAGTGGTACCGATTCAGACAAAGCCGTTAACTTGGTACAAAATCGCGTCAATCTCGCCCTTCCGGAGCTACCCGGCGATGTGATGCGAAATGGTGTTAAAGTGGAGAAACTCTCTAATGGCTTAATGCTCGGCATCTCAATTACCGATGCATCTGGTGAGGCATCGGCTATTGAGATCAGCGCGTTTGCAGGCGGTCCGCTAAAAGAGAGGATTCAACGTATCAACGGCGTGTCAAAAGTCGATGTACTTGGTGAAAAGAAATACTCAATTCGTGTTTGGCTCAACCCGAACAAAATGAAGCATTATTCGATCAATGTCGATGAAATCAATCATGCAATCGCCACCCAAAATAAGATTGCTTCCGCCGGTAGCGTGGTCAACGATAAGTTTGAATTCCCAATTACCGTTGAGGGTGGTCTATCTTCCCCTGAAGAGTTTGGCAACATCGTCGTTCGCTCAGACGAACTGGGAAAAACCATCTTCTTAAGAGACATCGCAGAAATCGAGCTCGGTAGCGAAATCTATACCGCCAATGCTTATGGTGAAAACGCTAACGGTGCAGTGCTGTTCATCTACAAGACTCCAGAAGCCAACGCAATGGATGTAGCCTCCGGCATTAAGTCCCTTTTACAACAGCCAAGCGATTACCAAATCAAGACCGTCTACGATGCAACCACCTTTATCGATGGCGCCATATACAGCGTTGTAGAAACCTTAGTCCTCGCTGTTGCCATTGTGTCCTTGGTCACGCTCCTTTTTATGCAAAATTTTCGATTGACCTTGATTACGGTAACAGCGATTCCCGTTTCTCTCATTGGCACCTTTGCGGTCATGAGCGGACTTGGTATTCAAATCAACATCATCTCCATGTTTGGTCTGGTGATGGCGATTGGTATTGTTGTTGATGCCGCAATTATCGTTATTGAAAACGCCGAACATCAACTACACGAGCATCCCGAGATGACAGTTAAACAGGCAATATCTAAAGCTTTAGATATCACCTTCTCTCCGATTGTCGCTTCTATGCTAGTGTTGCTTGCCGTTTTTACCCCTTCACTTTTTATTCCAGGCATGGCCGGCACTATCTATTCTGAATTTGGCATCGTCCTATGTGCCTCTGTGGTAGTGTCAACCTTAGTGGCGCTCACGTTGACTCCCGCACTGTGCGCGCTGTTTATGAAGCCGCCAAAGAAAAATGCTATCGCAAAGTCCGTTGAATGGGTTATTACACAGAAAATCCGAGCGTTTACCGGTCTAGCATGGACAGCAACACGCCTACCAATACTTACTATCGCACTGCTAGTTGGTGGCCTCTATCTATCGGTAGAGCGAGGCGCGAGCTTACCAACCGGCCTCCTACCAGAAGAGGATACTAGTGCTATTTTTGTGGTTGGAAGCTTCCCACAAGGCACAGCGTTGACACAAACCGACCAATACCTAGCCAGTCTGACCCAGCAGCTTAATGCGCTACCTGGCGTTTCCACCAGTGTTGAGGCATCCGGATTTAATCTGTTAACTGGAACGGCAGAAATGAGCAGTTTCATGATGTTAGTGTCGCTTGATGATATGCAAAACCGAACGGCTACAGACGTCGCTATCACAGACCAAGTGAATGCCGTTTTAGCTGAAAATACAGAGATCCAAGCGTTTGCTTTTAAACCACCTGTCATTCCTGAGCTAGGCATGGTCGATGGCGTAAACTTCGTTTTGCTTGCACCGGAATTAACACCTAATGAACTTTACAAGCTAACAACGGACTTTAACGCACGCCTAATGGAAGACGAGCGAATTGGACTAGCGATGGCACAGTTCGAAGTGACAAAACCTTCCATGAAACTCAATATCAAGCGTGATGACTTGCTAAAATATGGCGTTACGTTCGCTGATGTGGTCGAAGGCATGCAAACGCACTTTGGTGGGATGTACATCAACACATTCAATATGGGTGGACGAAACTACAAGGTGATGGTGCAAAATGACCCCAATTATCGATTGGATCCGGAAGCACTGAAACAAACAGGGTTGTCAAAATCAAATGGCAAACGTATCACCTACGACAAGCTCTTCGATGTAAAACAAATCAAAGTTCCGAATTTCATTACTCGGTATAACGCTGAGCAAGGGGTATTCATCGACGTCATTCCAACCGTCGCGACAGGTCAAGCTATCCAGGCGATACATGAGCTTGCTGAAGAGTTTGGTTATCGCGTTGAGTTCACCGGCGCAGCAAAAGAAGAAGTCAACGCGGGCAACACGGTTGCCCTAGTCATGGGTCTCGCTCTGCTAGTCACCTTCTTAGTATTAGTCGCGCAGTATGAGTCTTGGCTGATCCCTCTCGCGATTATGTTGACCGTTCCGACAGCGGTTATCGGCATCGTTGAAGGCGTGATTCATATTGGCGGCAATATCAACATTCTTACCCAGCTATCGGCCATTTTGCTGATAGGTATGACGGTTCGAAACGCAATTCTTATTGTCGAGTTCGCTAAAACGTTGCGCGATGAAGGTGAACTAACTATTAAGCAAGCGGCGGTTCAAGCACTACGCTTGCGTGCTCGCGCAGTGTTTATGACCGCGTTCTCGTTCGGGGTTGGGTTGATACCCTTGATGCTGGCTAACGCTGTCGGCTCTGGCGGCCAACAAGCTATTGGTTGGGCGTCATTTGGCGGCATCGTCACCGCTACTTTTGTTGGGTGTATTATGGCAAGTGTATTTTTTGTGGTAATTCAACAAACTCGTGAACTGTTCAAACCCGCAGCCACAGCCCAACTATAAACACCCCAAAGACTTGCCACTGTTTTATTTGGTGGCAAGTCGACCTCATTCCAATCTTACCCTGCTCGGACTTTCCTAAGTGAAGATAGAGAGAATCCCGTTACAAGCATTGTGCCACTAATAACCAATACAGTGCCGACCACAGTGTTTATGCCGATAGGCTCACCCAAAAACAAATTGCCCCATAGTATTCCAAACATCGGAATTAGGAAGGTGACCGATAAAGCAGAAGACGGACCAATATCTGTAACCAAACGAAAATAGAGCAAATATGCCGCCCCAGTACAGACAACGCCCAGCAATATTACCGCTAGCCAGACCTCTTCAGTCGGTGCCTCTCTCATCGGTACAAAGGGTATCAACGGCAACACAATCAAGCAGGCTGCCCACATGCTACCGTGCGCATTATTAAATGCCGGTACGGAAGGCGCGTTCTTTGCGTAATTGGTCGCAATGCCATAACAACACGCAGCCATCACGCCTGCAATAATCGGTAGCGTCGCCTCTTCACCTATCCGCACCGCATCCCAACCGACTAACACAGCAACACCAATAATACCTATCAATAATCCAAGCGCTCCGCGCTTTGTTAGCGGTGTTTTGGTCCAAAATACGCCAATCACCGCCCCCAAATGGCAGCGGTTGAATTGAGAATCGATAATGTGGAGGCATTCAACGTTTGCGCGGCATAAGCAAACAATAGAAACGGCAGCGCCGTATTGAACAGTCCGATGATGAAAAAGTGTCGAGTATGCTTAGTGAACTCGAGTTTCTTTTTCAGATAGACACTAATAGCAAGCAGGGCAATAGCTGCAAACAATACTCTAGCCTCAATCAAAACTGCGGGTCCCATTACGTTGGCGGCTATACGCATAAAAAGAAAGGACCCCCCCATATTGAGGCAAGAAGAATCAACCTTAAAAAACTCGCTAAATCCATCTGTTTGTCTTTGTAGTAGTTATTTTCCCTTACTTTGCGCCATGGTTATTTAAATCACAACCCCCACTTAGGTCCTATTTCAATTAGAGATCCGAAAATGACCAATGGTCTTCATCAATATTAAGCATTCAAATGTGTACGCTTAAAATTCATTACTGTCTATTTTTGAAACATTCTTCGATCGGTATCATGCCATCACTTGATCACGTTCACTACAGGTTTAATGCTATGAGCACTTCACAACTTATTCTCGAATTATCACTAATCGTTACTATGTTGCTTGTCACTGGTTACTATCTTTTTCGCACCTATGACGCTTCAGACCCTGTATCAAAGCGCTCGCAGAAAATCCTAACAGGTTTGCTCGGCGCATTTATGGTTATGGCAGGTACCGTTAAGTTCTTTGACCCATTCACGACCATGTTCGCCCAACAAATCGCGCTAAGTGAACTTCCGTTTCCGACTCTATCTCGCTGGGCAGGTCAGTTGGGCGAGATTACCGCAGGCGCTTTATTGATGGTTTTCATGGTTGCATCTCATCGATTGAGTACTAAAACCAACGAAATACTCATGGCTGCTTCTACGTTGCTTACAACGGCAATCATGGTCGTAGCCGTGTATGTTCACTTGTTACCAAGCGTCCCTGCAGAGGTACTTCCTCTTCAATCTAAACCGCCGGTCATGACCTTGATTATTCTTGGATTGGCTTGGCTCAATGCCTATCTATTTCATCGCAACCGCACGTAACAATAGAACCCGCCTAGGCGGGTTCTTTTTATTCTATTTTTGTTTTTTCATCACCGATTGATGCCAAAAATTCTTCCGTTTTTCCAAACTTCTCAAACACCATATCTCTAAACGCGACAACTCTTGTCGCAATCAGCTTCCTATCCGCCCAAACTAAATAGGCTTTACCTGTCGGGCATTCTACTTCGGGCAATACTCTCACTAATCGTCCAGCCTTAGCATGTTTGTCAAAGGCAGCTAAGGGCATCATGCAAATCCCCGCTCCCTGCAGCGTAGCTTCAATGTTTAATCGCAGACTGCTGATGTCATATTTAGGCTGGTAAGGAATGCGCACGGATTTGCCCCTCTCCGTTAACTCCCAGTAAGGAAGGTTATTCCCTGAAAGTAAGCGATGCGAGATTAAGTCTTCGGTGCTGTCAGGCGCACCATACTTAGTCAAATAACCTGGTGATGCTGCCATAACGAGCGGTGATTCAAAAAGACGCCTTTGAACTAAGTTTGTGGCATGAGGCAGACTGGTCACAATAGCAAGGTCAATCTGATCGTCAAAAAAACGCTCAGTTCCTGAGCTAAACTGGATGCTAATGGTGATCTCCGGGTGCAGATCCATAAAGTCGATCGCCAGTTTCTGCAAAAAGTTATCAGCAAAAGGTTCAGGGCAAGAAACTCGGATTTCCCCGGTTAAGACTGGTTGGCTGTTTGATAACTGAATCCATTGATCATTAAGCTGAGAAAACAAAGAAGCAAATCGCTGATAATACTCATCCCCAGCAGAGGTTAATTGAAACTGCTTTGCATTTCGATGAACCAACTTTTCTCCAAGTTGATCTTCTAAACTCGCAACAGCACGCGAAAGTGTTGGTGCGGATACATGTGTCTTGGCGCTTGCCGCTGCAAAACCGCCACACTCTACCGATTGGCAAAACAGGTACAGATTAGATATGTCTTTAGCTTTCATAATTGCATGCTTCAGATTCAACATTGTCTATTTTTGATTGATTAATCGAAGACTAGAATAGCGTCATAAGTTAGTCAACTGGAGCAAACAATGAAAAAGTTTCCACGTAAATTTCAGTATCCATTAATGGTATCCATGGTGCTACCAACCATGCTTTTAGGTATGCCTGCCATCATGGCAGCAAAGAATCTTCCAGATGGTCGCTCCTTCCTAGAGGCTTGGATGAATACCGCGGGCAGATGCTTCCATCTGCCTTATTACTTCTCGCGATCGTCGCACCGACAGTTCGCCTTTTAGTGACTAAAATCCTTCTAGAGCCAGAGGCTAAATAGTCAGCCTAACCACTGTCAGAAATAATCAGAATAGAATGAGGAATACACAATGAATAACTTCAAACTACATACCGTCGATAGCGCGCCAGAAAAAAGCAAAGCGATTCTAGAGGGCGCTCAAAAACAGATGGGGATGGTTCCAGGGCTTTATGCGGTGATGGCAGAGTCCCCAGAAACACTTAAAGCCTATACCCAACTGCACCAACTATTCACTCAAACGTCTTTTGATGCTGAAGAACTCACCGTGGTTTGGCAAACCATCAACGTTGAACATGAATGTCACTACTGTGTGCCTGCGCACACCGGAATCGCTCATTCGATGAAAGTAGATGCTGAACTGATCGAAGCGCTTCGCAACGACACTGCTATTCCAACAGAGAAGCTTCAAGCGCTTAAAGATTTCACACTCAGCGTGGTACGAAATCGAGGAACTGTGCCAGAAGCAGAGGTAGCTGCATTTTACGATGCTGGATATGGTCCACAGCAAGTGCTTGAAGTGATCTTGGGTTTATCACAAAAGGTGATTAGTAACTATGTAAACCATATTGCGAATACGCCTGTCGATAAAGTTTTTGAAAAATTCGCTTGGCACAAGTAACTAGCGATAGCGCATAAAGAGAGGGTTAACTTTTTTGGTCAACCCTCCTACAGAGCAATCTATTTCGCCTAATTGACAGCACCTAACCCTCTGCTAGGATAGAGAAATCAATGATCAGATCAGTTTGCTATGGACTTAAACCTTCTATCCACTTTTAGCGCAGTGTATCGACACCGCTCTATCACTCTAGCTGCAGAAGAACTTAACCTTACTCAACCGGCGGTAAGTGCAGCCTTGAAACGATTAGAAGGTGTGGTGGGAAAGACGTTGTTCGTTCGATCAGGAAGGGGAATAGCACCAACTGGCGCGGCCGTGGCACTGTCCGATAAGATCGAAATGCCACTCGCGGTACTTGAGACGATAGAGAAGCGACAAGAGATCACTCGAGTCTACTGTAGTGAGAGCCTAATGCATCTGGTCTGTGACTTACCTGAGCTCTCTTTTGTTGAGGCGCCGCTTAGTGAAAAACAATTGCTCGCCGATATAGACTCACAAAAGGTTCACCTTGCCATCGATTTCGCCACAAGCACCAGCCAAGCACACGTTGTGGAAGACATTATTGAAGAACCCGCCGTTTGTGTGTGCAGAAAAGATCATCCAGATATCGGTGACTCGCTCTCTTACGAGGACTACTATCGAGCCCAACATATCGCTCTTAAAATTCGTCGTAATAACGCCAATATGATGGATTATTTATCGCAAAAGCCCAGCCCACCAAGAATCATCAAAGCAGAAACCGGTTCTGTATCGAGTATGCTTGCTCTCGCCGCCACAACGAATCTACTAGGGGCATCAACGTTGTCGCTCGCCAAACATTTGGCTCCAATGTTAAACCTGAAAATATTCCCGATCCCACTAGAAATACGTAATGTTCAGCACCGTATGATCTACCACCGGCGTTTTGTAAACGATGAAGATCATAAGGCGACACGAGAAATACTAAAATCGGTGATTCAAAACAACCAGTATCTATAACGCTTTAACCTAAAAGTAAGCCTAACAAGTGGGAATCATGGTGAGAAAAAGCTTAAACGATAAGTCGACTATTGAGTGACAGTTAGAAAAGCATTTTTTTATTACAACCATCTAGAGACAATACTTAAAGTATTGCCTCTTTGTTATCTGTTTTAGAGCTACTTAGTTTAGAACTTCCAAGATACACCCAAGTCCACACCCACACCGACATCCGCGCCATCGTTAAATTTAACTTCCGGCGTAGCAAACAGGTCAACATCTAGATTTTTTACTGGCTCCCAGCGAAGGCCAACAGGGGCATGCACATCAACACGTTCGCTGTTCCAGTTATAACCGACACCACCTTCCACAAACCAGCTGATGTTATGTTCCGCAGAGATTGGCTTTTCTAGAAAAGCGAAGCCACCATTCACATAGTTGTCTTTTACACCAACAATCACTTTATCGAATTGAAAGGTCACACCGCGTTTAGTGTCTGCACCCAGTTCAAACGCTTGTGCGGTTGTTGTCAGTGCCAGAATACCAGTGGCTGCCAATGCTAATTTTGTGATGAATGTGTTTTTCAAAGTCGTTGCCTCAATCAAGCCATCCTAAGCGGTTCAATCCTCGTTGATGAAAGTCGGACACTTATGCCATTTGCTGCGAAAAGGTTTTTACTAACAGCGAAGGCCTCTCAATAGTGTCTGCGACCAAGTGATGGAGCGTATTGTAGAGCTGGATAATTTTGGTACTTACCATTTAGCGCCATGGTGATGAAAAACAACTCGACGTTTGCAGGAAGCATAAATATGATTAATGGTACAAACCAATATAGCTGACTATATCTAAAGCGATTAGGTGGTTAATCTTCTCAGCGAACCCTAAACAAGAGAAAATGATGACGACACTGAACCTTATGAGCACTCTCATCAAGACAATGCTCACGCATCTCCAATCTGGATCGGAACGCAGATGCGAAATGTTAGACAGGGAGTCGCCGCCGCTAATCGACAGGAGTTAGAATATATAGAACGTGCTTATCAAAGCTGGGAGAATCTTGTCGCGTACGGCATGACACCTTCGATGATCTGCCACCTCGCTGACATTACACCTGCTGATTTGATTCATATTCGCTATCTTGCTACGCGAAAACAAACATTAGAGAATCAAAGCTAGTCAAAAACTGAAAAGGGTAGCATTGGCTTAATGCTACCCTTCCCGTGGAACCTGTCCACGATAAAGAACGAAACCTGTTGAGCTTATGGCTCCTGAGACTGTTTCCGTATCCGTTCAATTTCCTCTTCACCAATATTTAATGACTGTAGAAACTTGAGATGCCCCATTGGCTCCATCTGCTCAAAGCGCTTGTGCCAATTCGACATGTCCTGATCGTTCATACCAGACTCTCTGAGGATCTCTATCCAACGCTGTTTCGTGAGCTGACCTTGATTTAAAAGCTCAGGCTCTTTGAGTAGTGTCATAATAGAGCGCTGCTGCTGACGCAGCTTCTGTATCTCTACATCGAGAGCGGCAAATTGTTGGCGTAACATCTCGTCCCTGCGCGCGCCCTGAGTTTGCTCTAACAGTGCTTCAATCTCGCTTACCGAAATACCATAAGATCGATAAACGAGTATGGTCTTAAATTTTTCCAACTCTTGTTGGCCATACAATCGATAACCGTTTGGCGTTCGACCGGCTGGAGCAATCAGCCCTTTTCTTTCGTAATACAGAACTGTCGTGCGAGATACTTTTAGCTGTTCGCAGAACTGTTTTATCGTTAGCACTTCAAATACTCCTTACTCACTTTTTGACTGTATGACCAAACCAAAGGAATCACTGCACTGGAAACAATAACAACGGCACCGACAATAGACCAAGTATCCGGTACCTCAGCAAAAACAACGAAACCAATGATAATCGAGTAGATTATTTTCACATACTCTACGTTGGCGACAATATTCGCTTGTGCCCATTTATAAGCGGTAATACCAACATACTGTGCTAAAGAAGAAATAACACCCACCAACAAAAGCAACAGCAAATCCTCAAAAGTCGGAGTGCGCCACGTATAAATCGCTGGCACCATGGTAATAATACCGACGGCGAGCGACTGATAGGCCATCAACGTAATTTTAGGTTCGCTTTGAGCAACTTGCCTCACGCAGATGACTGCGATCGCAGCCCCCAACGCAGCAAACAGCCCTGTTAACACATAGATACTTTGGCTTTCCGAAAAAGTAGGACGAACTACCATCATAACGCCAACAAACCCAACGACAATCGTGACTAATCGTAGTTTGGATATCTGCTCACTGAGGACAAATCGCGCCAATAAGGCAACAAAAAGAACCTGTAAAAAACCCAGCGCTGTCGCATCTGCAAAAGGGATACTACTTACTGTAACAAAGCCAAAATACAGCGCTATAAATGCCCCGAAGATACGCAGGACATGAAGGGAAACTTTATTCGGCTTCATAATTACATCTAGATTCTTTACGATCCCTGGAACCAGAAGCAGAGTGAAGATGAGCTGTCTAAAGAACAGGATCTGAAATGTGTTGTAATCAGAACTCAAGCTTCGAACCAAAACTCCGACAACAGTAAACAAGGCAGTGGAGATCAGCGCAAGCACCACCCCTTTGCCGACAGGCGGAAAACGGCTCACAAAACGCATTAACCTTGAATGCCCAACAGAACTCTTTGCCACAAATTGAACCACGAAAGGCTCCCATATAAACGCAATACCAACTAGATGCGGGAGCTTAAACTCGATACCTGTAGACAGGTCAACGATAAAAATCTGCTATCTAATGATAGCTAATGAGCAAACATGCGTATCAATATAGCGACTCACTCATCAGCCTTTATCAACACCGCTCCCTCATAAGGACGAAGTGCAACCTGATTGCTTTTGGGTGCCAAACTTCCATCCCAGTTCACTCGTTGATATTGAGCAGGCAACAGAATGGTTTGACTCTCTTTATTCCACTTCTCCTCATCGCGCCACATATCATTGTCGGCACGAGACTCACCTGCGAAGTAGACCACTAAGCCACGTTCAAATTGGCGGCCAATGGCCCGGTACTTTTCAGGCCAGAGCCCGCTTTCATCACTATCAAGCCAAAACCACCCAGAATCGGTAGTGTTAAGAAGCTCTCCAACCAGTTTCGCTTCAGTGCCATCTTGTGTTAACCAATCAAATGAAGAGACAGTATTGGTAATGGGCTCACCAAGATCGTGGCTGAGCATATTAATGGGTCGATAAACTTGGTTTTTAACCGCGCCGCTTTGGTACCAGTTATTGTTATCGGTTGGACTACTGCTGTAATAAAAGGTTTGATTCCAGCTGTGATAGTGGGTTTGTTTAGGTATATGGAACAGGTAATAGAGAGCTAATCCTGTAGAAATGTCTTGCTGCCATGCGTGTTGATTTTTGGTATTTAGCTCACTACGTCCAGAACGGGTCGTCGTCATGACAAGACTCTCGTCTCCCATAGCCGAGAGAGCAAAGTGCTCCCAACGCTGGCGAAGCGCATCCGTTCCCATTGCCGCATGCAGGTAATGCTCTCTAAGCCAGACATCAAAAACATCTCTGAGTTCGGGCGTCCATTGGGGGTAACGCCACAAGTTGAGCTCTGAGATGTTAGCTGCCAGCTTCGTATTGGGTAAGTACTCTTTGAGCTGTGAGAGAAAGCTCGCCATTTGTCCCGCATAATTCAAGGCGGCTTCATTGGTTCCTAATTTGCCTGGCAGCTCTGCAATAGCCCCTCCTTTGAGCACTTGATACTGATCGCTGCCGAGCAGCTTTGCCATATCATCGTTGTAGGCACCGCTCAGTCCCTGTCTGTGCCAATCATACTTATACCAATCCATATGTGCTTGATTGGCTGACGGGTGAGAAAAGTTAGTGCGTTGCCAACAGGTTCCAGGCCACATATTGCCTATCGGGATAAGGCGCGCCTGTGAGGCGTAACGCGCTTGAGCTTTTAAGTTCGTTCTTTGCCGATACTCATTATCATCCAAATACCCATCTCCGTTGGCATCATTGCGCCAATCCCAACCCGGTATCACTACATGCGTCGCTTCCTGAGGCAAGCCATAGTCAACCGACAATGCACCTATAGTCTGCGGCGTTGACCAACTTAACCGCGCCATATAAACCGGCATATCTAAATCGAGCGCATGATGCCCGGTATTGAAATGATACTCGCCCAACCAAGGAGTAACGGCTTGCATCTGCTTTTCGATAGCAACTTGCAACAAAGAGCCTGTATCCGAGTTAGAGCTAACATCCGACTTATCAATCACCAATGATTGCCACTCAGTTATCGGCGCACCAACCTGCTCTGGCTTAGCAAGACTAATCGACAGTGTATCGGTGGAGGGAACATTGATAGCCAAAAAAGGCTGGGAGGTGACGACGATGAGCTCTTCATCTATCGACAGTTTTAGCGGCAACCGGGCGGTCTGAAGCACCGTGCCCTTTTTCACCATCATATGAAGTGGTTTTCCATCGAGGAAATGCTGCGCCTTTTCAGACAAGTGGTCGTAGGCTAAATGCGTCTCTTGAGCAGCATGCAGATAAAGGTGCTCTGGGTTAATGCCTTGCTGCCACAATTGTCGATGAAGCCACGCTTCTTGTTCGCCAGCAAAGCAATCCAGCTTCTGACTATACATGTAACCCAGAGCCATAGTCTGTTTGTTTAGCTCCGGCACTCCCAGACTGCCAAATACAATATCGCTATGCTGCGCCTCCCATTGCTGGATTTCTTTTGCGCGATTTCCCCAGGCTTGCCAACCACCAGGTAAAACCAAACCCATCGATGGCGCAGCTTCGACCTGATGTCCTAGCAACGAACTCGCCAGCCCTATGGCGATACCACTGATTAACAATCTGATTTTCATAGCAATCCCCCTAGCCAAAAGTATAGGAGAGCTTGTAAGCAAACACAGGAAATACCATCGCAGACGTAACAAGAGACCGCTAAGTAACAACAGCTTTGATAGCTATCAATCAGTTCATCGCTGTACTAGAGTTATCTCTATGTATTATCCGTTTTTGAATAGAAGGGAATCTCTGTGAAACGTGTCTTATTACTTTTTACTCACTTAGCGGCGTTGTTTGCTGGCTTTATGTTGGGGATCTATGTTCTACCTATTCTCACTCAGCCTGACTCGCCATCCATAGAGGCAATTGAGTCGCAAAGCTCAGCCATTGTTTATCAGGGCGAATTTAGCAAAGAGCGCGCGGACAGTGACTTTCTCCACTGGGGCGAGGGTAGAATCAGCTTTTCCGACAAGAGTGCGATGTTTATCGGCGAACTGGCTCCGGGGCCTGATTACAAACTGTACCTCTCTCCTACCTTCATAGAAACTGAGGCAGAGTTTGTCGCCAACAAAGCATCCATGCTTCAAGTAGGAGATGTAAAAACCTTCGATCGTTTTTTGCTGACACTCCCTGAACAAACCGACTTAACTCAGTACAACACTGCCATTGTGTGGTGTGAAAGTTTTGGCGAGTTTATTACCTCTGCCAAGCTAAATTGATGTCGAAAAAATAACTGTGAGAGCGGTTCCAACTGCCAATGGCGCTGACATTTCGCTCACGGTTTGCTGACAAAAACAAACGCAACTAGGCGCATTATGATTTGGCCTTAAGCACCTAGAACTTGTGTTATGTGTGTAACTCGGGGCAATACCGTTTTGTATTGCCTCTTTTTTTGCTTCCCCCCAAAAGCAACAAACCCAACGCAATAGCGTTGGGTTTGGATTTTTATAAGGCCATTTGACTATTTAAGTAGACCCACTTCTTTGTAGTATTTCTCCGCACCTGGATGCAGTGGCGCCGATAGACCATCTTTGATCATTTCTTCTTTCTTCAGGTTAGCGAATGCTGGGTGTAAACGCTTGAAATCATCAAAGTTTTCAAACACTGACTTAACGATGTTATACACCACATCTTCTGGTACAGCGGTAGATGAAACAAATGTCGCACCTACACCAAAAGTCGTCGTGTCTTCAGGATTACCTTTGTACATGCCACCAGGCACTGTGGCAACACGATAGAAACTGTTGTCTGCTACCAACTTGTCAACCACAGAGCCGTCAACGGTTACTAGCTTGCTATCACAAGAGGTTGTTGCTTCTTTGATAGCGCCACTAGGGTGACCAACGGTATAGATCATTGCATCAATTTTATTGTCACAAAGCGCTTTAGATTGCTCAGAAGCCTTCAGTTCAGAAGTCAGTTTGAATACATCCATGCCCCAACCGTAGCCTTCCATCAGTACTTCCATCGTACCGCGTTGGCCTGAGCCTGGGTTACCGATGTTCACTCGTTTGCCTTTTAGGTCTTCAAACTTCTCAATACCTGAGTCAGCACGTGCCACAACGGTAAACGGTTCTGGGTGAATAGAAAACACTGCGCGAAGCTCTTTGTAAGGGCCGGCATCAGCAAATTTGCTAGTACCATTGTACGCATGATATTGCCAATCTGATTGCGCGATACCTAAGTCCAGCTCACCCGCTCGAATGGTGTTAATGTTGTAGATAGAACCGCCTGTACTTTCTACAGAACAGCGAATCGAGTGATCTTTGCGGTCTTTATTTACCAATCGGCAAATCGCCCCTCCAGTAGGATAATAGACACCTGTTACACCACCAGTACCAATTGTGACAAATTGGTCTTTGGCGTGCGCGAGGGTAGCGCCGCCCATTGCCATACAAACAGCAGATACGGTTAACATGGTCTTTATTTTGGTCATAATTATTCCTTTTCCTGTCGTAGGTATCCTGACCGGTGTACTCCTTAACAACCGGTCGAAGTGAGATGGTTTTTTAATCTTTCTGTTGTCATCGGTTTGATGTTGAGCGCTGTCGCCGTATCGACAAGTTGAGTCACTAAAACAGCATTGCTATCCGCGATAGCACCTTGATTGTCATAATGATTATTTTCAAACCCTACTCGTACGTCAGCCCCCATAAGCATAGCAGCCGTCAAGCAATTGTGTTCAAAATGACCAAAGGCACACACCGCCCAACGGTGATCCAGTTCAAATAATTGTGATCTCAACATAGGAGCGAGATCCTGAGGATGTGCCAACTGCCCATCGCGATAGCGCCCTAATACTAATAACAAATGATGGTGGTATTTGGGCAACAATCCACGCGATAACCATCGCAAATAGCGCTGCAAGTCTTGTTCGTCATAGAGGATATATTGCGAGATGATGCCTTGCTCTGCGACCCAGTGAAAGAAACGACTCGCCGATGTTAGGTGCTGCTCATCAGGAATAAGCTCTCGAAGCGCAAAAGACGCAGCTTCCGGTTTGATTGCTTTAATTAATGCCTGCTGCTGCTCTGGAAGATACTGACCGACCGCTCCGTGGTCAGTTGAACCAACAAACTGTCACCTACCCGCTCCTTGAGCCCTTGGTATAGAGGTAGGTTATCGGAAAGCTCAAGCGAGTGCTGACCTTGTTTATCCCGAGCATGCAAATGCACCATCGCCGCTCCAGCATCTCGACACGCAATCGCCTCATCAATAATACTTGGCAGATCCATAGGAAGATTCGGGTGATCGCGTCGGGTTTTACGTGCCCCATTGGGTGCTACTATGATCGCCGATTCAGAAAACAGTTGGACAGTCATGCTATGCCCTCCACTTTGCAGCGGCGCGTTTGAGTGAATTAGTGAGTTTAACGACCAACTCGTCCAGCTCTGTGTCACCGATGATGAAGGGCGGTGCGAGTAAGACGTGATGCCCTTGTTTGCCATCGATAGTGCCCGACATTGGGTAGCACATTAACCCTTGTTCCATAGCGATGGATTTTACCCACTTGTGCGCTTGTGTCGTCGAAGGCAGCGGCGCTTTCGTGACTTTATCCGCCACGAGTTCAATACCGATAAACAAGCCTCGCCCACGAATATCACCGACAAACGGCAAGTCATCGAGTGCGCTATGTAGCTTATTAGATAACCCTTTCCCCTGAGTGGTGACGGCGGAGAGGAGTTCATCGTCAATAATTGTGTTCACTGTGGCAAGCGCTGCCGCGCATGCCATTGGATGCCCCATAAAGGTGTGCCCATGCTGAAAAAAGCCAGACCCATTGGCGATCGTCTGATAGACCTTTTCCTGTACGACCACGGCACCAATCGATTGATAGCCAGCTCCAAGCCCTTTCGCAATGGTCACCAAATCGGGTATCACACCCTCTTGTTCAAAAGCATAGAAAGTCCCCGTTCTTCCTACACCGCACATCACTTCATCCAAGATAAGTAGGACATCGTACTGGTCACAGATCTCTCTTATCCGTTTAAAATAGTGCTTGGTAGCAGGGACTGCGCCTGCGGTCGCCCCTACAACGGGTTCTGCGACAAATGCCATCACATTGTCCGCGCCGAGTGCCAGGATTTGATGCTCCAGTTCGTTGGCCACCCGTGTGCTGTAATCCGTCTCAGACTCAAATGCCATCTGCTCGCGATATGCATAACAAGGCGCGATATGATGACTGGTTGTAAGCAAAGGACGAAACGGCTCACGACGCCATTCGTTCCCCCCACTGCCAGCGCGCCTAGTGTATTGCCATGATAACTTTGCCGCCGAGCAATGAACTCTGTTTTCTGAGGTTTTCCTCTCTCAACAAAATACTGACGAGCCATTTTAAGCGCTGCTTCCACCGCCTCCGAACCACCACTCACAAAATAAACCTGTTTTAACGGCTCCGGAGCTAACTCCACAAGACGCTTTGCTAAAAGCTCACTACTTTGCGTGGTAAAAAAGCCAGTATGCGCGTAAGGAACGGCATCAAGCTGGTCACGGATAGCTCGTTTCACTCGGGGATGATTGTGCCCCAAATTCGAAACTGCCGCTCCCCCACAGCCATCAAGGTACGCTTTACCATGAGTATCAAAAAGATAAACACCTTCACCGTGGCTAACCGTTGGCAGTTGGCCGTGACAACTGCGGTGGAATACACTGCTCATTGATTAATCCCTCAAAAACATCAGCCTATTTCCTAATAGTTGTAACAGCTTTCGGGATTTACAAATTTATTGTTTAAAAATCGTTCATTCGTTCAATACAACCAACAGACTTAGCTCGATCACCAACGCGAGCGGTAACTGCGGTGACAACTGCGACAAGTAGAGTTTGCGGCATCAAGTCCAGCTTCGACCGACTCCACAGATTGAGATTGAACGCCGTCCACGACCTGTTGATAGCCTTGCTGCATATCGGTTAGTAACTGCTGAAATTTCCCAGGTTTCTTCCAAACCGACTCTTTCGCCTTGCTCCCTTGCTGGCTACCCACAGGGAACGTCGCAGACAATAGCAAACTGTCTTCTAGAAGCTGTTCACTGGCCACTTGAAGTGCCTGCCAATCTACTTGTGACTGACTCACTTGATCGGCAACCCGTTCGGTCTGACTCTCGATACGCTCAAACGCCGATTGACGTGTAGCGATAGACTCAGCATGGCTCATCGCTTGAGCGTTTTGCACCATAGCCAATGATACAAACGCCAATCCACTTACTGCAGCTTTAGAGCAAACCTTTTTTACTAACAACATACATCCACCTTACTTTCAGAATTAACTTGCTTGCAGATTAATTTACACAACAATAGTTGCGTTCGCAACTGTTGTTGTGTAAATTAATCACACTTCTTCGATAACGAGTAGATATTATGAAAAACATTAAAGTCTGGGATGCCGCGACTCGCATTTATCACTGGGCACAAGCGTTACTGTTTATGGCGTTAATGGCTACTGGCCTTCAACATACAGGGCCACACCTACAGCTTGGTATAGTGTTATTTGCCCTGCTTGTATGGCGTATGGCATGGGGCATTGTTGGCAGTGAAACCAGTCGCTTCAAACAGTTTGTCAAAAAGCCGAAGCAGATACTTGGCTATCTAAAAGGTCAACAACCTGCCACTGCGGGGCACAATCCACTGGGTGCCCTTATGGTAGTGGCTATGCTAAGCCTTCTTGTTCTTCAGTGTTTAAGCGGGATGTTACTCGCCGGACTATTTGACGGGCTAGAACAACATGGCGTCACAATCCCAGATGGTCTTTATGCTGCTGGAGAGCAAGTTCACCTTGTATTGGCGCAACTGCTACCTTGGCTGATCGCTTTACATGTAGCAGCGATCGTTGGATACAAACTCATAGGCAAACCACTGCTCCTAGCAATGGTGACAGGCAAACAATGGATGGCACACCCTACCGCAGCTCCAATGCTAGCAAGCCAGACCCGCGCATTTTTAGTGCTAATTGGTGCTATTTTAGTTACCATCGCAATAGTTGCTCCATCAATGGTATAGTTCATTGTGGGATTTTTGATAAAAGATTTGCATAACGGAAATATAATGAACAACGAATTTGCACGCGAATCCAGTTTCGGCTGGCTGCTCAATGTAGTCGCCAACCACGCATCTAAAGAGTTTGATCAGCGCCTTAAAGAAAAAGGCCTAACACTAGCACTGTGGCCAACGTTGATGTGCTTATGGGAAAAAGAAGGGATTAATCAGCGAGAGATCGCTCAGATGTCCAAGGTAGAAAGCTCGACGACGACACGCACTATCGATAAGTTAGAGACCTTAGGTCTTGTGGAACGTCAACCCGATCCCGACAGTCGACGTTCATTTAAAATCTACCTAACCAATGAAGGTCGTGCGCTTAAGAAAGAAGTGATCCACTTGCCTCTCGAAGTGAATCAACAGCTTCTTGATCCTCTCACAGAACAAGAGCAAGCATCCATGATTCAACTATTACAAAAGTTAGTCGGTAAGATCTAGCCACCAGCCAAGGTATCAAACAACACGACCTGTTTGATACCGTCTATTGGTTATTAAGCTTACCAATAAACTTATCCGACTCCTCAATCGCGGCATTCATCTGATTGATCGCCACCTGAATGTCGTTCTCAAGGCTGATTAACTCACCTTGTAATGAGCCAATCGCACTAGCGTTAAGGTTGTGTTTGAGATAGAGGGTGTTGTCACGCAGTGTATTCAATACAGGTGTCATCTTCTGCTCTGCTCGCTTCATTGCTTTCAACATGGTTTGATACGATGCTCGAGTATCCTTTAGCTTCTGCTCACTCGATCGGCGCAGCTTAGCACTCGTATATTGCTCAAGTTCAGCTTGCCACTCTTCAAACAATGCTTCAGAAACATCCTCTACTGCCGAAATGCGATCACGCACCTCTTCCGCAGCCTTTTCACTGTCTTCGTATTTGTCGTTGATGTCGTTGTAGACTTTCTCCAAATCACCGCCATCAAAACCACTCAGTGCTGATACCGCCTCGAGCGCACTAGTAAACTCCTCTTGCGCTTCCTGCTGAGACTCTTTGGCATCTTCAACACGCGTCACCATAATATCGCGCTTGTGGTAACCAACTTGCTCCATTGCAGAGTAATAAGTTGATTGGCAACCCACTAAACCACCTACTGTCAAGGCCCCAATTAACATCCAACGCATTGTTTTCATTCCTTTTCGGTATGCTTGATAGGTTAACTATAAATGGCGAATCGCAGAGGTGACAAGTTTAGATAGTAAACTTGCCGGTAGTCGCTTAAAAAAGTGACACTCCTGATACAGGTAACTCTCTTATCAATGTCGCTTGGCCACCAAGGTAAACTTGTATTCGCTTGATTTAAAATAGTTTCGGCTATATTCGAATACGATGTCCCCTCGCAATAATCCGCGGGTCCGTTTCTCGATGATCGGCTGAGCTGGGTCTATGTGTAATAGTCCCGCGACTTCTTCAGGAGGCAGTACAGGAATAATTTCCTGTTCACTGCGGTCAATAACGAGACCTTTCTGCTTCTCGATAAAGTCATACTTAGAACCTTGCATCACCTGATAGGTGAGATCCGGGAACATGCTGATCGGCATCCAAGTCTCTTCCACGGTGATGGGATTATCATCAAGAAAGCGCACACGCTTAATATAGAAAACCCGCTCACCTTCTTGAATCTCAAGATGTTCTGCCATCGTCAACGAAGCCGCTTGGATCTCAAATGCCAGCACGTCGCTGTGAGTAACACCATTAAGGTGCGCCCACTTCTCTGCGAAGCTTGTCTGCTGGTAGATGTCGTAGTTAACACGGTTCTCTTTTACATAGGTACCGCTGCCTTGAATACTCTCAAGTTCTTGGTTTTCTACGAGTAACTTAATTGCCTGTCGTACCGTAACTCGACTTACCGAGAACGCTTCACGGAGCTGAGCTTCAGTTGGCAACGCCTCACCTACCTTGTACTCCCCAGAACTGATCTTTTCTCGAATTGCATCAGCAATTCTTCGATACATCGGCAATCTCGCCATACAAACCTCTACTGACATAACGATGTTCTTGATGGAGCGTGCAGACCCATCATTAACTATATTTAGTCATATGATACGAATTGATCGAATAATGACAAGCAATTGTTACTACAAAAAGATGAGATTTAAATACAACAACAATACATATTTATCAATAAATGAGATCTCCATCATGGATCATTTGTATTAAAGAGGTATTATTTAGCCATTGTTGACGGGACAACAATAGATGAATGTAACAATGGGACAAAAGTTATGAACCTAACATCTCTGACCAACCCATCGCTGATTAACCTACAAACGACTTTTGAAAGTCGCGATGCAGCGATAGAAGCTCTTGCCGAACAACTATATCTACAAGGCAAACTTCACAATAAAGAAGAATACCTAAAAGCGGTATTTGAACGCGAGGCGCAAGGACCAACAGCACTTGGCGAAGGCTTAGCGGTACCACATGGTAAAACGGATGCCGTAAAAGAAGCAGCCTTTGCGGTTGCAACACTATCAAGCGATCTAAAATGGCAAGGTATCGACGAAGAAGAAGACGTTAACCTCATCTTTCTGATTGCGATCCCCAATGCAGAAGCTGGCTCAACGCACATGCACCTGCTTACCGAGCTAACGACAACGCTCGTTGATGACGATGTGCGTCAAGCCGTTCTTAATGCTACAACTTCAGAACAAATTCTAACTTTGTTGTCTGAAAAAGAAGAAACCACTCAAGAACAAGACAACTTAGATACAAATGCACCGACCATTATTTGTGTTACTGCTTGTCCTGCTGGCATTGCGCATACTTACATGGCAGCTGAATACCTTGAAAAAACAGGCCACAAGCTTGGATATAAGGTTTATGTAGAGAAGCAAGGTGCAAACGGCATCGAAGATCGTTTGACCGCTGAGCAATTGAACAACGCCACAGCCGTCGTGTTTGCTGCAGAGGTAGCGATCAAAGAAGTTGAACGCTTTAACGGTATTCCGCGTGTCGAAGTACCCGTTGCTGAGCCTATTAAACACTCTGAGCGAATTCTCAACGAAGCCATCGAGGCAGGCAAAAATGGTACAGGCGCAGATCGCACCATTGCGACTGACGACAAACCGAAAAAACTTCCGCTGAAAACGGAGCTAAAACAAGCGCTGCTTTCAGGTATTTCTTATGCCGTTCCGCTCATCGTTGCTGGCGGTACCGTTCTAGCAGTCGCCGTTCTTATTGCACAAATTTTTGACTTGCAAGAGCTGTACGCAACCGATGGTTCTTGGCTATGGATGTACCGCAAGCTTGGTGGTGGTCTGCTAGGCACCTTAATGGTTCCTGTACTTGCGGCTTATACCGCTTACTCGCTTGCTGATAAACCAGCATTAGGTCCAGGTTTTGCCGCTGGTATTGCCGCGAACCTTATCGGTTCAGGCTTCCTCGGTGGTGTTGTGGGTGGTTTGATCGCCGGTTACCTAATGCGCTGGGTGAAAGAAAATGTACGTCTAAGCCCTGCTTTCAACGGCTTCCTAACGTTCTACCTTTACCCTGTTATCGGCACCCTAGTTGCTGGCTCTTTGATGCTGTTCGTTATTGGTAAGCCAGTAGCTTGGCTAAACCAAGGTCTAACAGACTGGCTAAACGGTATGTCTGGTACCAACGCCCTTCTGCTAGGTGCTGTGATCGGTTGCTTCGTATCGTTCGACCTTGGCGGTCCGGTAAACAAAGCGGCTTATGCCTTCTGTTTGGGTGCGATGGCAAACGGTGTTTACGGTCCGTACGCAATCTTCGGCTCAGTGAAAATGGTATCGGCGTTCACAGTGACGGCTTCAACCATGCTTGCTCCACGACTATTTAAAGACTTTGAGATTGAAACAGGTAAATCAACTTGGTTGCTCGGCTTAGCAGGTATTACTGAAGGTGCGATTCCAATGGCGATTGAAGACCCTATCCGCGTTATCGGTTCGTTCCTACTAGGTTCAATCGTAACGGGTGCAATGATTGGCGCTGCGGGTATTGGTCTATCGACTCCGGGTGCTGGCATCTTCTCAATCTTCCTACTGCACGATGCAGGCATCGGTAGCTTCATGGCGGCAGCCATCTGGTTTGGCGCAGCCCTAGTGGGTACAGCAATCTCAACCGTCACCTTGCTTGCCTGGAGAGCGCATGCCGTAAAAAAGGGCAAATTTGAAGCCAGGTAGCTGCTCAAAACTAATCAACAATTATTAATCAATAAGCTGAAGGGCACGGGTATTTCTGTGCCCTAAATCAGCACTCATATGCAATCAATCCCTTGATATTAAAGAATTTAAACTCACTGCAAAGCAGTCCAAAGGTTAACACAATGACTACATCTCGCGTTCATATCACTCCTCACATGCACTGGGATCGTGAATGGTATTTCACAACAGAAGAATCTCGCATTCTACTTGTGAACAATATGGAAGAAATCATGCAGCGTCTGGAAAATGACCCTGAGTACAAATACTACGTACTGGATGGTCAGACTGCGGTTCTTGAAGATTACTTTGCTATCAAGCCAGAGAACAAAGAGCGAGTAAAAGCACTGGTTGAGGCTGGCAAACTGATTGTTGGTCCTTGGTACTCACAAACTGACACCATGCAAGTCTCTGGTGAGTCCATTGTTCGCAACATGCTTTACGGAATGCGTGACTGTCTTGCGCTGGGAGAACCCATGAAGATAGGCTACCTGCCAGACTCATTCTCAATGAGCTCGCAGCTGCCTATGATCTACAACGGTTTTGATATCGACACTGCCATGTTCTGGCGCGGCTGCTCTGAGCGTCACGGTACCGACAAAACGGAATTCTTGTGGCAATCAAACGACGGCTCTGAAGTCATGGCTCAGGTGCTGCCTCTTGGTTACGCGATTGGTAAGTATCTACCACAAGACGAAGAAGGTTTGCGTGCTCGTCTAGATAAATACTTCCCTGTGCTTGAAAAGCCTTCTGTGACCAAAGACATCCTATTGCCAAACGGTCACGACCAGATGCCAATTCAAAAAGACATCTTTGAGGTGATGGACAAACTACGTGAAATCTACCCAAATCGTGAGTTTGTTATGAGCCGCTTCGAAGAAGTCTTCGACCGAATCCGCGAAGAGCGTGACAGCCTAGATACCATCAAAGGTGAGTTTAACGACGGTAAGTACATGCGTGTTCACCGCACAATATCTTCGACTCGTATGGACATCAAACTGATCCACGCAGAAGTAGAAAATAAGATCGTTAATATCCTAGAGCCGCTTGCTGCGATCGCTTGGACACTGGGTTTTGAGTACCACCACGGTCTTATCGAGAAGATGTGGAAAGAGAGCATGAAGAACCATGCCCACGATTCTATTGGTTGCTGCTGCTCAGACAAAGTTCATGCAGAGATCCTGAACCGCTACATTCTTGCCGACGATATGGCGACCAACCTGATCACTTTCTATAAGCGTAAGATCGTTGACCATATGCCAGCGCGCGAAGGTTGTGACAAACTGGCGTTCTTTAACCTATCACCATACGAGCGTGAAGAGGTGATCAACACTACCATCACTATCCGCACTGATAGATTCAACCTGTTTGATGATGAAGGCAACCCAGTTGAGTATTTCATTCAAGACCAGCGTGTGATTGACCCAGGTAAGATTGACCGTCAAATCGTTCACTATGGCAACTACGACCCATTCATTGAGTACGATATCCAGATCAAATATACAGTGCCTGCGATGGGCTTTACCACGCTGCATATTCAAGGTAGCCAAGACGGCACACAAAAAACCGTGAAGTCGACGTCAGAATACCTTGAGAATGAGTTCTACCAAATCTCTGTGAACAGCAACGGTACCCTAACCGTGCTGGACAAAGAAACGCAAATGACCTTCGACCAAGTGCTGCGCGTGGAAGACGGCTCAGACGATGGTGATGAGTACGACTACTCACCATCTCGTAAAGAGTGGCTCCTGTATTCCGATGAGTTTGATGTTGAAACCAGCATCAAACACGAAGGTTTCCAGTCTGTTGCAACAATCAAAACACGCATGAACGTCCCAGCAAACCTTGAAGAACGCGAGGCGCGTGTAGGGCAAAACGGCTTCGTTGATATGAACTGCCAAGTGGTGCTCAAACAAGGTTCACGCCGCATCGAAGTTCGCATGGAAATGGACAACCAAGCTGATGATCACCGTGTTCGCGTGCTGGTACCGACTCCGTTTGTTTCTGAGACTGTGGTTGCGGACAACCAATTTGGTTTGATTACTCGTCCAACTAACGACCCAGCAATGGACGTGTGGGAGCAAGAAGGCTGGAAAGAGGCACCAGTGCCTGTGTACCAGCTTATGAATTTTGCTGCGGTAGAAAACCAAAAGGGCGGCATGGCACTGATGACCAATGGTCTGCGTGAGTTCGAAGTGATTTCGAGCCAAGGCAATGAGCAGCGCGACACCTTCGCACTCACTCTGTTCCGCGGCGTAGGCGTGCTTGGTAAAGAAAACCTGCTGCTTCGCCCTGGTCGACCGTCTGGTATTAAGATCCCAACACCAGACTCACAAACACGCGGCAAGATTGTATGTGAGTTCGCACTGTTTGGTTTTGCGGGTAATCACATCGACGCCAACCTCATGGCCGAGGCTCGTGACAATGTGACGCCAATCCAGTGCTACAACAAGATCCCATACAACGCGATGAAGCTTAACGTAGGTGAGCAAGATAAACCGCTGACGTACTCGCTACTCAACAAGGGCAAGAAAGGCGCGGTTCTGAGTGTCCTCAAGAAAGCTGAGGATGACGACGCACTGATTCTACGTGTTTACAACCCAGCAGAGACGGGCTGCATCGAAGACCACATTGACTTTACTCAACCAGTAACGTCATGGCGAGAGGTGAGTCTAGATGAACGTGTGCGCGAAACGAATGTAGCAATGCAATCGTTCGGTGAGCTGAAACCTTGCCAAGCTCGAAGCTTCCAAATCAAGTTCTAACATCCACCAGCTCCCTCACTAGAGGGAGCCACCCATCGCTGATTGGTAGATAAACACATGTCTCTAGTAAAACTTAGCAATGACATCAAGCACTATGCGTGGGGAAGCAAAACCTCCATCACTGAGCTGTTTGGCATTGAAAACCCAAAAAATGAACCTCAAGCTGAAATCTGGATGGGCGCCCATACTAATGGTAGTTCGGTGCTTGAAGACTCTGGCTCTTCACTCGCAGACTATATTGCCAGTGACAAACAAAAAGCCCTCGGTGACTACACAACCAACCGATTTGGGGAGCTACCGTACTTGTTTAAAGTGCTTGCTGCAGAAACGCCACTATCGATTCAAGTGCACCCTAACAAGCACAAGTCTGAATTAGGCTTCGAACGTGAGAATGCCCAAGGTATTCCGCTTGATGCCGCCAACCGCAATTACAAGGATCCGAACCACAAACCTGAACTGGTTTATGCACTCACTTTCTACAAGGCGATGAATGGCTTTCGACCAATCGAAGACATCGTTCGCTTGTTTGACTCCATTGGCATTGACACACTTGAGCCGCAGGTGACGGCTTTGGCGAACAATCAAACGAGTGATGGTCTGAAACGCTTTTTCACCGAGATTATGTCTCTTAGCGGAGACGATAAGCAGCAAGCACTGCAGGAGCTTTATGCCGCTTACGAGAGACCCGCAAAAAGTTTGATGGTTAGAGAAGCTTTGTCTTATAGCCAGAGTTTCTATCAGCACTACGCCGATGACATTGGCCTGTTTGCACCATTGATGCTCAACACGGTTGAACTCGCACCCGGTGAAGCGATGTTTTTGCATGCCGAAACCCCTCATGCTTATGTAGAGGGAACCGGCCTAGAGATCATGGCAAGTTCAGACAATGTTCTGCGCGCAGGCTTAACACCGAAGTACATCGACGTGCCGGAACTTATCGACAACGTTAAGTTTCAGCCTATCAAGCCAGAAGATATCCGACTTAACCCTGTGAACAAATCAGGCAGGCTTAGTTACCCTATTCCAGTGGACGACTTTGGGTTTGACATTATTCAATCTAACCAAGAAGTCCAACGTCAATACTTGCGCAGTGCCGAGATACTGTTCTGTGTAGAAGGCGAAGTGACCGTATCGTCATCAGACAACCAAGTTGTATTAAAACCTGGCGAATCGGTGTTTGTCAGTAATGATTCTGCTCATTACCAATATCAAGGGAATGGTGTTCTTGCTCGTGCGTTTAACTAACCCCCGGTTACCGTGAACGCATTCAAAACACCTAGAGCCTGTTTATTTGAGACTTCACAGGCTCACTATTGGTAACTTATGGTCTTTTTACGTAAATCGTAACAACCGCTTTGACCAACCCCGCTGCTAGGCGGGGTCTTTTATTATGCTTTGAAGTACGAGCCATTACGCTGCAATGTATTAAAAACGAACACCTTCCTAACTAACTTTTTCCTATGTTGGAACTGGCACGATACAGCACATCAAGTGGTCGTGTATCAATATCCGCGCGACTTTGAGAAACGCCTATATCAATCGGAATAACCAAAGCGTTTTGACCAATTTCCATCTCTGTCGTAATCAACTTCTCGGTGATTTTCTTTGCCATGCTACAAGCTTCTTTGTAGCCTGTGTTTGGCAATAATGCGACAAAGTCACTGCC
This sequence comes from Vibrio maritimus, assembly GCA_003263775.1. Classification (GTDB taxonomy): domain Bacteria; phylum Pseudomonadota; class Gammaproteobacteria; order Enterobacterales; family Vibrionaceae; genus Vibrio; species Vibrio maritimus. Next base: position 292,890 of record JYJJ01000006.1, on the reverse strand, counting down.
TTCAAAACGGTATAGTTTGTTTGGTGGACAAAGGTGCTGCTGAAGAAACTCACTCAACTGTTTGAGTAAGCTTTCACTGTGTACCAGTCCATAATCCCTTTTATAAATAGGGTAATCACGCACTTCTGCATACAACAAAGAGTACGTCAACGACGCAGAATCTTTTTGTTTAAAGGCGCGACGCAAATCTTTAAGCAGCGAACGACGACTGCGAGCACCGGTTAGCGCGTCCATTTCAATCAACGCTTTAATTTTTTGCTCTCGGCTAATGGTCAAAGTGATATCACTGCTCAGCCACATCACCGCACTGGCCCCCCTTCCCAACTCGAGATTCGGGTCGCTTTTCCTTCAAACCAGAGCGTCTCACTCGGCCCCGTTAAGGTCTGAAACTCCGGCGCTAAATCTGCAGCGCTTACAGGATGGACGATTGTCTCGGTCAGATCAGATTTGATAGCCTTATTGATGTGGTTTTGAAGTCGCTTAGCGAGTTCAGGAGACAACATCTGCTTTAGACTCAATCCAACCAGCGATTTGTAATCAAAACTCGTTACCGTGGCTTCATTGCCAACAAACGCCTCGATACAATCGCCTTGCTCAGTAAACACAAACGCATTGTAAGGAAGAGCACTAAGCAGTGCATGACTTTGATTATTAGAGATATTTTGAAGGGTTTCTGACTTTTTCATTATCACTCAATGAGAACAACCGACACGCATCCTGCATGTCTCTCTCTTTTAATAACTAAACTAACAATTGTATTACAAAAAGATATCCTAGCACCATATCAATACTACTGACAAATGTGATAGTAAGCTGATGATTTTAAAAGGTAAGACTTAAAAATTCTCGTAAAACAAGAAGCGAAAACCACTTCGCAAAAAAGAGCCGAGTGAGGTATTTGATTGGCTTATAACCAACATAGCACTGCGACATAAAAAAACGACTTTGGGTCTTAGTTCACAGCTGTTTCTTATTTGACGAGAAAAATCAGCCCCAAAAATTGTTGCGTGCTGACATGATAACTATCGACCAAACATACGTGCCAATGTGCCATATTTATCAGTAATTTGGTATTGAGTCGCGCCAAGCACCTGTAATGCAACCGCAACCATCAATAGCGCGTTCGACGATTGCACGCTTGAAGCTTTAGTTTATTGGAAGCTTCGTCTTCCGCTTTACTTGCCCGAATGCAAAGCTTGATTCAATAGAAGCAATATTGGGAAGCGGAGTAAGTTGGCGACGAATAAACTGCTCATAGGTTTTCAGTGACCCACTCACCACATGCAGTAAATAGTCGTGATTACCTGTCATCAAAAAGCACTCTAGAACCTCGTCCATTGCTTCAATGTGCTGTTCAAAATCACGCATATTATCCTCGGTAGGTTTTTCAAGCTTAACCAGCACAAAGACGTTAACTGGCAAACCACATGCCTCTTGATCGACACTCGCGTGATAGCCACGAATAATACCCTGTTTCTCCAATGCCCTTACTCTGCGAAGGCAGGGAGACGGTGACAGAGCGATGCGATCGGCAAGCTCTTGATTACTTAATCGAGCGTTGCTTTGAAGCTCCTTCAATATCTTCTTATCAATCTCATCCATTGGCAGATTCCTTCAAAGTTAACCAAATTCACGCAATATTATTGCGCCACAATCCGTGATTAGTTGGCACATCGCAATCATTAACATTTTTATAACACTAAACTTTTAAGAGGTAAAATAAAGGATGGAAATATGAATACCTCGACTCAACTCAGCCCTCTAAGAAAAACAACCAAACACGAACAAGCAGAGGCCTTGGCAATAGAGCAAGCCCAGCATTTTGGAATCGATCCGAACAGTGAATACGGAATGTCGCTGGTCGAGCTTGCAACGACCTTATACAAAGCGAACAACAAGACTCATGATCTTTGGGCAATCACCGTCGAAGGCCTATCTGATCTCGATAAAAGCGATCGCATCGCATGGTTTAATGCCAAACGATTTTTGTCGTTTCAAATCGCCAAGATCCTAGACAATCTGCAAAACCCAATGCGCGCCACCTACCAATCAATCGCTACCAACAATGGTAACTTCGCATCCAAAGGGGCATACCCTATTTTTGACAATGTGGCCGCCATTTTCTCGGCAAGCCCAGTAATCACTCGCACCGCAACCTACCTTTTCGCATGTACAGAATGGATTGAAGACGCATTTAACGGCAAAGAGCCATTGCACGATATCTATTCAAGGCTGCTCAACCCAACGTCTATTGCTCTTGCAAATCATATGGTCGACTTAGAAGCCGGTGAAAGAGCAAATCAGTACCTTGCTTGGAACTTCAACTCCGGGATGGCAGCGATTGATGGTCTACTTAGTCATCTGCTGGGCTATGAAGATATTGTACTGGCATCTCGAAACATCTATGGTGGCTCGTATCAATTGCTTGAAGATTGGTTCGCTAAGCCGTCGAATCTCAATGTCGCAGTTGAGTGGGTCGATGGTTATTCTGGTGACGACTTCGCCAAACGCTTAGATGAAGTGACTGAGAAATACGCAGACCGCATAGCAAACGGAAAACGCATCTACGTCTACCTAGAATCGCCTTGTAACCCTCACGGATACGTGCTGGACGTCGCGGCCATTAGCCATGCCTCACACACTCGCGGCTGGGACGTGATTGTCGACTCAACCGTTGGTACGCCGATGTTACACCCAGTACTAAAACGCGACGATGTTATGGAACGCCCCGACTACGTCATTCACTCCTATACCAAGGAGCTTGCTGGCTCAGGGACAACGACCGCCGGTGTAGTAATAGGTCGAAACGAAACCATGTTTATCCCTAAAGGTGAGAATGTTCCATTCACTAAACCTAATGGCGATGAAGTGACTATTGAGTGGAATAACTCACTGTTTTGGAACGTTTACTATATTAAGGGCGCGTTCCTCGATGCGGACAAGGCGTTCGAAGTACTAAATGGCATGAAAACCTATGAGATGCGTGTGGTACAAAAAACCATCAATACGCTAACGTTGGCTAAAATTTTCGATGCGCATCCAGATATCAATGTCTCTTGCCCAGGTCTCCCTGATAGCGATAACTATCTTCATTGCCAGAAGAATATGTACTTGGGCTTGCCAGCAGCACTATTCACTATCGATATGGAAGGAAATGGCAATCGAGCGCCTATCAATCGAGAGGTGTTTAAGCAGTTCTTTGACATGCTAGAGCCAGCGATTGGCATGCAAGTCAGCCTTGGGCAAACCAACACCGTTGCTCTATGCCCTGCGCTCACCACGCATTCAGAGCTTAGTGATTCGGCGCTATCCGAGGCGGGGATAGAACCAACCACCATGAGGCTCTCCATTGGCCTAGAAGATCCGCGTATGTTTATCGCTCACATCATAGAGGCGGCAAGCCTATCTATTGATAATAAGCATCCCGAGTTTTCACAAAGTTTCCCAAGTGCCGAGCAAATAGACGACATCTACCTGCAAACCTACACGCAGGTTCATGAAAAAGTCGTTCGCAATCAACCCAGCTTCAATACACTAAGGCGATAGTTCCGACTATCAGAGACGAGATAAGCGAGGGCAATGGCTCTCGCTTTGTTTTATTGTTAATTATATTATTTAATCAGATAGTTACATTATCGACATAAAACCTTCATACCACTTCTCTAAAGTCGGCGAGTCTACTTTCAAGGAGGAAACATGAAACACACACTCGCTCTATCTGCCTAGTCATTGCTTCTGCCAGTTTACTGGGCTGCGCCTCAAGCACACCAACATCCACAAGTCAGCCATTCTCGGCTGTGAAAGAATTTAATATTCAATGTCTGGCTCAAACAGCGCCACAACCCAGTGAGATGACGGTCAGTGGTCTTACTCTTGTCGGGACTTCTGTAGCTAATGCGCCATTTGCTAGCTCTGCCGCTGAAATCGTCAGTTACGATAGCTGCACCGACAAGCTTTATGTCGTCAATGCTCAAGGTAAAACCGTTGACGTCATGTCACTTGACGAGGCGAGTGCACCAACTCTGTCCGGACAAATTGATCTTAACTCGGCAGCAGCGCAGTCAGGTATTGCCATTGGCGCGGCAAACAGCGTTTCTGTGCATCAAGGATTGGTCGCAGTTGCCATTGAAAATGCGAATAAGCAAAAAGCGGGTCTCATCGCATTGTACCGTTCAGATACTTTAGAACTCATTACAACTTACCCAGCAGGCGCTCTGCCCGATATGGTGAGCTTTTCTAGAGATGGGCGATACATCGCCTCGGCCAACGAGGGTGAACCAAACTCCGATTACTCTATCGATCCAGAAGGCTCAGTAACGCTCGTCGACTTAGGCAAAGGCCCACTCAATGCCGAGGTGACGCAAATCGACTTTAGAGACTTCAACCAAGGTGAATCCAGACATACTGAACTGAGTGACAAGGTTCGAATCTCACACCCGAAAGCGAGCGTCGCACAAGACCTGGAACCAGAATACTTAACCTTTGCAGATAACGGTCAAGTGTACGTCGCACTTCAAGAAAACAATGCGCTGGCGGCCATCGACGTTGAACAAAAACGCGTAGTCGGCATCTACGGACTTGGTGGCAAATCCTGGGAAACCGCTCAGCTGGATGCATCCAACAAAGACAAGATGGTTGGCAACTTACAAAGCTACCCAATGCTAGAAGGGCTTTATATGCCTGATAGCATTACCAGTTACCAAGTGGATGGAAAGACCTACATAGTGACAGCAAACGAAGGTGACGGTCGTGAATATGGGTTTGATACCACTCAGGAGCAGTGTGACCAACTTGGCTATAAATGGGATGGCGACGAAGACCAGTCAGCAGCGGATTACGCGTCCAACCAAGACTTCTGTATTGCCTATGTAGATGAGGTGCGCGGCAAAAAGCTCAAGGTTGCTGATGACCACCCTCTTGCCACAGCGCTCAAAGACAACAAACAACTTGCGCGCCTTAAAGTCATCAAAGCAAACAGTCCACTACAAGCTGACGAAAAGGTACAAGCGTTTGGCGCTCGTTCTTTCACGATTTGGAATGACCAAGGCCAAGCTGTGTACGACAGCGGAGATGAGTTCGCAAACATTGTACTGATGAACGACAAAGCCAACTTCAACAGCACTAATGACAACAACACTTCAGCCGATGATCGTAGTGATGACAAAGGCGTCGAACCAGAAGCTATTGAAGTCGCCTCTATCAATGGCCGTCATTACGCCTTTATTGGGCTGGAACGACAAGGCGGTATTATGGTTTATGACGTTAGTGTTCCAGAGCAGGCATTATTTATCACCTATGTGAACAATCGTGACTTTAGCCAACCGGTTTGCACTCAAGTAGACAATGGTGATTGTACGAACGATGCGTATAACCCGAAAGCCGGAGATCTTGGGCCTGAGTCGATTAAGTATTTTACAAGGCAAGGTCAGCACTTCATCGCGGTAGGCAACGAAGTCAGCGGAACGACACCTGTATTTAGGCTAGATTTCTAACAACGAAGCTTAATAAATGAAAAGCACCTCTTTATGAGGTGCTCTTTCTATTAGGTTAAGCTAGAACGCCACACCCTTCACCCAAGTCCGCTGGACGCTTCCAAGTGTAGAGATATTCATCGAGAAACTTACCACAAGGGGATTCTGTGCGTTGTTTGAGGACTTGATTGCCGCCTAGCGACTCATAGAAGTGAATGGCATTGGTATTGTCGGCGAGGACCTCGAGGAAAATGCCATTGTCTGGGTAGAACTTTTCCGCCCATTCGACGGCACGAACGATAAGCTGCTTAGCGACACCGCGACGCTGTGCTTGAGGCGTGACATGAAGATTATCGATGATAGTGCCGAAATCGACATTATGATTGCCAAAAAGACAAATAAACCCTACCAACTCACCATTGTCTTCTGCGACAAGGACATGTTGACTAAAAGGCGGATTAAGCAACCTTGTCTGCCAAATCAGTTGTTTATCTTCTAGAACCGAGTCATCAAGATACGATTGGCGCATGATTCCCTTATAAGCGTGTTGCCAGCTCGATGCGTGTAATTGAGCCACATTTTGAAAGTCAGCATATTCTGCTACTCTAAATTCCATTTTACAGTACCTAGTGCTTTAGTTTTTACATTTCCTTAAATTACATACTAGTTATCTGTAACTAAATTGCAATCCATGCTGATTGCATTCTGTACAAATTGGACAAAAAAGGGAGATCTCTCGCGATCTCCCTAGCAATTTGTCGATATTGCATCAATTTTTGTTCTCAAGCCTAACAGTAGGCTCGCGCAAACTTACCTTGGCAACTGACAGAATAGCGCTTAGCAAAAGCCGGAATGAACATAGAATGTCCGCGTTCCAACACAGCAACCTCGCCATTTTCATGCGTTAGATGCACTGGCTCATCGAGTGCAAACAAGATCTCTGGCGTTTCCACCGTAAGCTCACGCTGGTGCTGATTCGCATAAACACTGAACTTAAAGTCTTTTACTGGCACCAAAAAGTGCTCTGCGCCGTTCTCACGATGGGGAGTCGAGAGCAAAGCTTCAAGACGCTTTGGTTCAAACACCGTACAGGCGGCCAATTCAGCAACATCAATATGCTTTGGCGTCAGTCCAGCTCGAAGCACGTTGTCTGAGTTAGCCATAATTTCAAGACCTGTCCCTTTGCAATAGGCATGAGGAGTACACGCATCTAGGTACATTGCCTGGCCTGGCTCTAAAGTAAGAACATGCAAGATAAGTGGTGCGAATAAACCAATATCACCTGGGTATCGCTCTGCTAACCAAGTAATAAGCTCAAATGTCTCATCGCCTTGCTGATTGCTAGCAAAACTCAATAGGCCGTCAATGGCGCGGCATTTGATGTCCCCTTCCAACTTCAGCAATCCGACAAAGAATTGCTTGAGTCCCGCTGGGTTCGGCTCTGTATTGTATTCGGTGACGAGCTCAGACAACTCTGCAATATCCAACGTATTAAAGTACTTCAGGATCTCTTCATGAGGCCTAAAACCATTCATGCTTGATAGCGAGTTAAAGCATAAACCAACTCTGGTTTGTGGTTGGGATCTTTGTAGTTTCGACAGTCCGCATTTACAGCCAAGCCATGTTGCTGCTCTAACAAATAGCCTCTCTCAGCTTGTTCTTTACTCGGGTGCACTTGAATCGACAGTGCATTTTCTGCCGCAAGCACTTTGAACAAGTATGGCAACTCACCAAATTGCTGCTGTACAGAAGGGCTGAGAATAGACTCTGGGTCGCCTGCCACCCATTCGTCGAGGCGAACCAAGTGATTGTCGATGAAGATCTGCGAACAGCCGTTAGGATGCGCGCCCATCCAAAGTTCGGCTTGCGGTTTATGCTCCGGATTCTCGATACCAAAAAGCGTCGAAATCGAGGTCTCACTGCCCCATGGGTAATCTTGGATAACATTACTCATAGGTAAAAAATGTTGTTGCGTCATGAAAATTCCAACCAATCATCAAAGGGATCTTGATAGCGGACTTGTTCAAAAGAGCGCTATCAGGATCCAGGTCTGCTAACGGAGTGCCGAACATTCGCATAAGTTAACAGAACTCAATTTAAAACTATATAGTTTTAAATTGATAAATGATCAATACTTCCAGCATGATCAAAAATTGACAAAAAGATCAGAAAAAAGAAAAGCCCCCTCGGGCTCGAATCGAGGGGGCTTTTTTAGGGAGAGACTTTATCGGAGCGATAAAAATCTGTGGGAAGCTAGGGGGATTACTTCGCCACGTCTGAAATGATAGCTTCTAGCTTATCTAAGCCTTCTGCTAACACTTCTGACTCTATGGTTAGCGGTGGCAATAGGCGAATCACATTCGCTTTTACGCCACACGACAACAAGATAAGACCGTTTTCTTGAGCCTTAGCAATCACCGCTTTGGTGACATCTTGCAATGGCTGCTGCGTCTGTGGGTCGGTAAACTCAATCGCCATCATTGCGCCGATAGTACGGATGTCACCAATTGCTGGAACTTGCTTTTGCAGCGCGGTCATTCGAGCATTAACGACTTCACCGATACCTTGAGCTTTAGCACACAGTTGCTCTTCTTCGATGATCTTGAGAACTTCTAAGCCCGCGATACAGCCAAGTGGAGAGCCAGCGTAAGTGCCGCCAAGGCCACCAGGAAGCGCAGAATCCATAACGTGTGCTTTACCGACTACTGCAGAGATTGGGAAACCACCCGCAATTCCTTTCGCCATCGTCATCAAATCAGGTTCAATACCAATGTGCTCAGTTGCGAACATTTTGCCTGTGCGGGCAAAACCTGTTTGGATCTCATCCGCTATCAGCAAGATACCGTGCTTGTCACACAGTGCACGCACCGCTTCGGCAAAGTCTTGAGGCGCTTGATAGAAACCACCCTCACCTTGCACTGGCTCAAAAATGATCGCCGCAACACGGCTAGGCTCAATGTCACAAGCAAACAGATCTTCAAGTGCTTGCAAGCTGTCTTGAGTGCTAATGCCATGGAACGCATTCGGATACGGCGCATGGAAGATCTCGTTCGGGAACGGTCCAAAGCCGCTTTATATGGTGCAACCTTACCGGTTAGACCCATAGTCATATTAGTACGGCCGTGGAAACCACCTTTAAAAGCGATAACGCCGCTTCGTCCAGTATGAGCACGTGCCACTTTCACCGCGTTTTCGACCGCTTCGGCACCTGTGGTAAGGAAGATGGCTTTCTTCTCGGTGTCACCCGGAGCAAGCTCTGTAAGTTTTTCAGCCAGCTCCACAAATGATTCGTATGGCGTCACCATGGCACAGGTATGAGAGAAGTTTTCAATCTGCGCTTTCACTGCTTCTGTAATGCGTGGGTGAGAGTGACCCGTATTGGTTACTGCAATACCTGCAGCGAAATCGATGTACTTGTTGCCATCGACATCCCATACATGGGCATTTTCCGCTTTCTCAACATACAGTGGGTAAAGTGCGCCCATGCCTTGAGCGATAACTTTGCTTCTTCTTTCGTGCAGTTGTTGATTTTTCATTGTTCAGTCCTTTATTCGTTATCGCTAATTAATTGCCACCAAAGCAGAGATATTTAACGTCCATATACTCGTCGATACCTTGCTTCGCGCCTTCACGGCCAATACCCGATTGTTTCACACCACCAAATGGTGCAACCTCAGTAGAAATAATGCCTTCGTTGATGCCGACCATGCCATATTCCAGTGCTTCCGCCACTTTCCATACACGATGAATATTTTGGCTGTAGAAGTAGCTCGCTAGACCGTAAATGGTGTCGTTAGCCATCTCGATTAGCTCTTCATCCGTTTCAAAGCGAATCACAGGTGCAACCGGGCCAAAGATCTCTTCTTGAACGATATCCATACTGTGGGAGACATCTTTTAGCACTACTGGCTGCATAAAGTTGCCTTCAAGGGATTTAAGCGGCGTGACAGGTGTCGCGCCCTGCTCAACAGCACGATCAATCAGAGCTTGAATGCCCTGTTTTGCACTTTCATTAATCACAGGGCCGATGCTAACGCCTTCATCTAGACCGTTACCTATCTTAAGCTGCTGAACAGCTGCATCGAACTTGGCAACAAACTCATCATAAACTTTGCTATGAACATAGAAGCGGTTAGCACAAACACACGTTTGGCCTGCATTTCGGAATTTAGACGCCATAGCGCCTTGAACCGCTGCATCAATATCTGCATCGTCAAAAACAATAAATGGCGCGTTACCACCTAGTTCCATCGACGTGCGTTTAATGTCTTTAGCAGACTGCGCCATTAATACACTGCCCACTTGCGTAGAGCCTGTGAAAGAGAGCTTTCTGATCAGAGGGTGCGATGTGAAGATTGCCCCAATTTTACGTGAGCTTTCACCCAGCACGACTTGCAGCGCGTCTTTTGGAATGCCCGCTTGGTAAGCCAGTTCCACGATGGCGAACGCAGATAGCGGCGTTGAATCAGACGGTTTCACTACAAAGCTACAACCTGCAGCAAGAGCCGGTCCTGCTTTACGCGTGATCATTGCAATAGGAAAGTTCCAAGGGGTGATAGCTACGGCAACGCCAATAGGTTGCTTGATAGTCACGACTCGCTTATCGGCCGTTGGACCTGGGATCGTATCGCCATAAGTACGTTTAGCTTCTTCCGCGAACCATTCAATAAAGCTCGCGCCATACAGCACTTCTCCCGCCGCTTCTGCGAGTGGTTTACCTTGTTCCATCGTCATAATTCGAGCAAGGTCATCTTTGTTTTCAAGAATTAGCTGGAACCAACGGTTGAGCATGCCGGCACGTGTTTTTGCTGGTACCTTCGCCCACTCTTTCTGGGCCACATGTGCACGCTCAATAGCGTCCATCACTTCTGCATCACTTGAACGTGGCGCAAAGCCCACCGTTTCTTCCGTTGCAGGGTTGGTTACTTCAACAGCGTTGTCGGCTGCTGTCACCATAAACGCCAATAGGCTTTTGTTGTCAACTTGCTGCATGGTGAATCCTTTTGTTTCTGTGGCTTGCTTCTATTGAGCCGCCATTTTGTTTGTAAATAGAGTGAGTCAGTAAACAGAGCCCTAAGCCGGGATCTGCTGAGTAATACAATGTATGTTGCCGCCACCTAACAAGACTTCGCGTGTCTGAATTCCGACGATTTGATAATCAGGCAGCGCTGCAGCCAAAATCTCTATCGCGATGCTGTCAAACTCACTGTCTAGTAGCGGCAGAAAAACATGACCATTAACCATCAAAAAGTTAGCGTAAGAAGCACTTAATCGTTCTCCCGCTTGGCGGTTCATACCATCGCTACTTTCCACGCCAGACGCCTCTTCATGAGAGTAGTATAGCGGTCCAGGCAATGGCACTTTGATGACTTCGATAGCGCGACCCTTAGCGTCCTTTTGGGACTTGAGTGCTGATAACGCCTCCCTCGATAGAGCATACTGGGGATCGAACGGATCATCTGTCCAACTTAATACCACTTTACCAGGTGCAACCACGTGAATGAGATTGTCTACGTGGCCATCGGTTTCGTCGTTAAACAATCCCTTAGGTAGCCATACTACTTTCTCGATACCAAGATATTCACTCAGTTTGGTTTCGATCTGGGTCTTAGACAGTGATGGATTACGTCCTGGGCTCAGCAAGCATTCTTCAGTGGTATATAGTGTGCCTTCACCATCGGTGTGAATAGCACCACCTTCTAGAACGAATGGAGCACGATAGTGATCAAGCCCCATGACATCACATACTGCAGCAGCAACGTTATCGTCATCACTCCAGTCATCATAAAGACCATTGAACTCACCACCCAAGCATTGAACTGCCAGCTCACGCCGCGCCTGTCACCCTTCGCGTTAACCACGACCGTTGGGCCAATATCTCGCATCCAAGAATCATTGAATGCCATCTCCACCAGCTTTACTGAGCGGTCAAGCATCGCACGAGCCTTCTCATACTGAGCGCTGCTCACTGCTACTGATACAGGGACAACATCGGCAATCGCATTGGCGACCTTCGCGAAGTTCTCTGCGCTGGCTTGGCATTGTCTCGCCAGTTGTCGCGGCGCTCGGGCCAAGCTAACCAAACTTCTCTTACCGGCTCAAACTCTGCCGGAAAAAAGAAACCATCTTGTTTTGGTGTTGTGGTGAGTTTCATCGGTCACCTCACTACTTCGCTAGGCTAAGAATATCTTGATATAGCTCTGGACGGCGGTCACGGAATAGACCCCAAGCGTGACGAGCTTTGGCTGTTTCTTGAAGATCAATTTCTGCGTAGATGATCGCTTCACCTTCACGAGGTGCTTCCGCTAGCTTACCACCAGTATGATCGGTGATGAATGATGAGCCATAGAACGTTGTCTCTATGCCGTCATCCGCTTCGACACCTACACGGTTAGAAGCAATCACCGGCACTAGGTTCGCCGCAGAGTGGCCTTGCATCGTACGTTGCCAATGATCTCTAGAATCCAGAGACAGGTCTTGTGGCTCTGAGCCAATCGCTGTTGGGTAGAAAATGGCTTCTGCGCCACTCAGAACTAGGCTACGAGCAAGCTCTGGGAACCATTGATCCCAGCAAATGCCCGCACCGAAGGTACCAAATTGCGTTTTCCATACTTTAAAACCGGTATCGCCAGGGCTGAAGTAGTACTTTTCGCTGTAGCCAGGGCCATCTGGAATGTGTGACTTACGGTAGTTCTCAAGTACAGTACCATCGGCATCGATCATCACGAGAGAATTGAAAAAGGTGTTACCCGCTTTTTCGAAATAGCTCACTGGGATAACGACATTCAACTCATTTGCCAATGCACTCAGTTCTTTAATCAGGCGACAGTTGTCCGTTTCTTCCGCAAGCTCAAAGTACTTCGCTTCTTGTTTTTTACAGAAATAAGGGGCGGCCATGAGCTCCTGAGGCACAATCACATTTGCACCGTTCGCTGCTGCTTCACGAATCGCGCCTTTAATCTTTTCTAGGTTTGCATCTAGGTCCCAAGTTTTGGTCAACTGAAGGGCAGCAAATTTAACTACTTTACTCATAGGATCTTCCTTTATCTCTTCTCATCTAAGGGCTGACTGAGTGCCCGTCATTGCAGGCACTTCTTTTTGTCTAGTGGTGTTTTTGTATCTTCTTGGGATTAAATTGCGAGTTTATCGCGCAAGTTGTAGTACGCCGCACCCATCGCCGTAAACGGAATCGCAAAATGCGACCGCCAGGGAAGGTTACGTGGGTAAGGTCTGCGAAAGCATCAAAGCGTTCAGCGTGACCCGATAGAGCCTCAGCAAGCAGTTTTCCTGCTAGGTGCGTACAAGTCACACCATGGCCGCTGTAGCCCTGAAGGTAATAGATATTGTCGGCAAAAGAACCAAACTGTGGCATACGGGAGTAAGTAAGAAGGAAGTTACCCGTCCACTTGTAATCGATGCCGATGCCTTTAAGTTGTGGGAAGATCTTTTCCATCTTCGGTCGAATCAAGCTTCAATGTTTTCTGGGTCACGTGCGCCGTATACTACGCCACCACCAAACAGCAGACGTTTGTCGGCACTTAGGCGGAAGTAATCCAGTAAATAATTACAATCTTCAACACAGTAATCTGATGGCAGGATATCTTTTAACATCGCTTCTGATAGCGGTTCGGTTGCCACAACTTGGGTACCGCAAGGGATCGCTTTGTTGCTGATGTTTGGTGCCAAACCACCCAAGTACGCATTACCTGCTAGGACAATGTACTTGGCTTTTACACTGCCTTTTTCTGTGTGAGCAACAGGGTTTACACCTTTTTCCACGCGCGTTACGCCTGATTGTTCAAAGATTTGCCCACCCAGAGCTGTAATAGCTGCCGCTTCTCCCAGCGCTAATTTAAGTGGGTGGATGTGGCCACCACTCATATCCAGTAGCGCACCTTTATAAGCTTTTGTGCCAACTGTCGCTTCGACTTCATTAGCATCAAGCAAGCTTAGTTTGTCGTTGCCGTAGCGTTCCCAGTGCTTTTTATGCTCTTCAAGGCCTTTCATTTGCTTGTTGTTCAGCGCGGTGAACATGCCGCCCTGTTTGAAATCACAATCGATGTTGTGCTTGTCGATAAGGCCGCGAATGATGTCACCACCCTCAAAAATCATGTCGCACAAAGCCTTCGCTTGCTTCTCGCCATAGCGACTTTCAATAACATCCACATCGCGGCTGTAGCTATTTACAATCTGACCACCGTTACGACCCGTCGCACCAAAGCCTACTTTGGCGTTCTCAAGTACCACAACTTTGAAGCCTTTCTCAGCAAGATGCAGCGCTGACGACAAGCCCGAGAAACCGGCACCAACCACGCAAACATCACATTCAATATTGTCTTGCAGTTGTGGGTACTCACTTACATTTGGGATCGAGTGAGCGTAGTATGAATCTGTATGTTTATTCATCATTCTATTCCTTGTAATAACGGCTTCGGGCTTAACGGTGGAGACGAATCCAGGTTGTTTTGGTTTCGGTAAATTTTTCAATAGCATGGATGGACTTGTCGCGTCCGTTACCACTCATCTTGAATCCACCGAATGGGACGGTCATATCGCCCTCGTTGTAGTTGTTCACCCACACAGATCCTGCCTCTAATTGCTTAGCGACTCGGTGTACGCGATTGATGTTGTCACTCCATAGCGCTGCGCCCAGACCGTATTGAGAGTCGTTGGCGATAGCTATGGCTTCTTGTTCAGTTTTGAAAGGAATAACGCAAAGTACTGGGCCAAAAATCTCTTCTTGAGCAACCCGCATTTGGTTATTTACATTGTCTAGGATGATAGGTTCGACGAACGCGCCTTTTCCTTCAACATCGCCGCCGCAGCGTACAACCGCACCGGCTTGCTCGCCAAGTTTGACGTAATCCAATACTTTGGCTTTGTGTTCACGGTCAATCAGCGCACCCATTGAAGACGTTGGATCCATTGGATCTTTAGGCATGAAACGTTGTGCTGCGCTAATCACTTTATCGATAAAGGCATCTTTAATGCTTTCATGCACCAGCAGTCGAGTTGCCGCCACGCATACTTCACCTTGGTTGTAGAAACAACCGGCAGCCGTTTCAGCAGCAGCGCCATCAAGGTCGGCGTAATCTTCAAAAACAATATTGGCATTCTTACCGCCCGCTTCTGCCCATACGCGTTTTAGGTTAGTTTCACCAGATGCGATCATGAGATGACCAGCGACACGTGTTGAGCCAGTAAAGGCAATACAATCAACCCCGTTGTGTCGAGCAAGTGCTTCACCCGCTTCATGACCAAAGCCAGTAATAACTTGGAATACGCCAGCAGGGATCCCCGCTTCATTCGCGAGCTTGCCTAAGAAAATGGCCGTCAAAGAGGACTTTTCAGATGGTTTAAGAATCACGCTGTTTCCTGCAGCCAGCGCAGGGCCGAGTTTCCAACAGCCAATCCACAAAGGGAAGTTCCAAGGAACCACAGCCGCTACCACACCGATTGCTTGGTGAGATACGAACGCGTGGACGTCTTTTTCGGTTGGAGCAACTTCGCCATATACTTTGTCGATCGCCTCTGCGTACCAACGAATGGATTTAGCTGCGCCTGGAATGTCTGTAGAAACACTGTGAGAAATAGGTTTACCCGTATCAAGGGTTTCAAGAAGTGCTAATGCTTCAACGTTTTCGTCGATAAGATCAGCAAACTTGGTCAGTACAGATTTTCTGTGTGCTGGAGAGCTTTGCTCCATTCGCCCTTTTTAAAGGCTCTTTTCGCGTATTCAACGGCAAGATCGACGTCGGCAGATTTACAGCGAGCGATGTTCGCGATGATCTCATCAGTGGCAGGGTTGACCACTTCAAGTGTCGTTTCATCGACAGCGGCTGTGTATTCACCGTTAAGAAAAGCGCGCTGTTCAATCACCTGCGCTTCTCGTTGTTCAATCCATTGTTGTTGCGTTTTCATACGCTCTCCTTGGTTACCTCAAGGCGCTAGAATGCTTTTGGTGTATGAGCACTTATCATTCTGCAAGCCTTATCGGAGTAATTAGTAAATTTGTGTGGGATAGTCGTGTCGATGACATAGGATTCGCCTTCTTTAATCAGATAGGTTTCACCGTTGTACTCTAGTTCGACTTCACCGCTCAATACGGTGCCGACTTCCTCTCCGTCATGCTTAATATTGGATGCTCCTGTCGTACTTTTAGGAGCGTATTCCTCTATCAAAAATCCAATTTCTTGTTTGTTGCTGCCATTGTTGACCAGCAACATCGATACCGTTTCGCTACCAATTTCAATCAAATCTTCTGGTTTAATTACAACCTTAACTTCTTTGTTTTCTTGCTGCTCAAGAGTGAAAAACTCCGAAAGCGACAAGGAAAAAACGTTCACTATTTTTTGCAGAGAACTCACCGAAGGACTCACTTTGGCATTTTCAATGGATGAGATAGCACTATGTGTAATGCCCGCTCGCTCCGCCAGTTCTCGTTGTGAAAGTCCGCGCTCTTTTCTTAGTTGAGCAATATTTTTACCAATCTGGTGGTTATCCATGCATTCAGCCTCTAAATTATTGGGAAGCTGACATAATAAATTCTTTAAACAAAATTTGTGAGAAATGATTGTGTTTTGCTTCCCATTCTGGGTGCCACTGCACGCCAACAAAGTATTTTTGCCCCGGTAAGCTAAACGCTTCTATAAGACCATCCGGAGCTTTTGCTTCCACTTTTAGTACTGAACCGAGCTGTTTAACCCCTTGGTTATGAAGGGTATTAACATCAAACTTGCTGGTATCTTCCCATTTGGCATTGACCAGCCACTCTTTAAACACACCGTCACCTTCAACAAATACCGGGTGAGCTGGCGCGTACTTCTCGGTAAAATCTTTCGACTCATTTTCACGATGATCTTGATAACCTGACTCATGTACCGCCGGATCTAAGCTACCACCCAGTGCCACGTTCATTTCTTGGAAGCCGCGACAAATACCCAGACATGGAATGTTCATGTCTATCGCACGGCGAATCAGCTGGATAGATAGCTCATCACGCGCTTCATCTTTCTTTTTCTCTTCGTGGCTGCCGTTATAGCGATGTGGCGCTACGTTAGAATGGCTTCCCGGAAACAATAGTCCGTCACAGACAGCCAATACTCGATCCAACTCATCCGCTTCTATTGCCGATGGCAGAATGATTGGTGTACCACCAAAATCTTTCACCGCCTGAAGGTAGAACTCATTCAATGCCTGTATGTGATAGCCAGCGAGCTCTTTCTTACAGCTTACGAGTCCTATTATTGGTTTTCTAATCTCAGACATTGTCACACTCACGTTCGATTTATTTAACAAAAACCGTACAACCCATGTACAAAATTATCAACAGCATCGTTAAAAATAGATGCCAAATCGTGACCTTGATCTCTAATTCGTTCAAAAAAAGCACTAATTTAGCTCGATATATTGAGCAAAAGGCGATCAACTGTTACAAATTGGTTAACGTTTAACACGGTAGAAATAATCACCAGATTAAACAAAAGACAATAAAAACAATGATATAAAGTTATAATTCAGCCAAAACCCCTAATTCAAGCAAGGTTTTTGTGTTCAATTTGTTAAACACCTCAACTTTCACGTCAACGAAGCAGGGCCACTAGGAGTAGTAAAGATGGATACCTATTTACAGGAAGTTAAAAATTTTCGACAAAACTGGCCAGAGATTCAATATGTAGACGTCATATTTACCGATCTCAACGCCACGCCTCGCGGCAAACGCATCCCAGTAGACGCACTTGAAAAGCTCGCTAAAGGTGTCGCCCTCCCCCTTTCTACTATTACTCTGGATACCAAAGGCGCTGTTGTTGAATCGGCTGGATTGGGTGAAGACCTTGGTGAACCTGATAACCTTTGTTTCCCTGTTTCTGGAACACTGTTACCGACGGCGAAAGAAGGGACGGGGCAGGTATTGCTTTCAATGATGGAAGATGACGGAAAAACGCCACATCGTCTATTTATCCGCAATATTGTTGAACGTATGGTGGATACCCTACACGCTAGAAATCAATTCCCAGTCGTGGCGCTTGAGCTTGAATTCTATCTTATCGATAAAGTGCGCGGCGAGAATGGGGAGCTGCAAACTGCTATCAACCCAACTAAGAATAAGAGAGAACGAGACACCGAAGTTTATGATGTCGATGGCCTTGATGACTATGCCGACTTCTTATCAGAACTCAACGCCGCAGCGGCCGACCAAGGTTTGAACACAGCAGGTGCGCTAGCGGAGTCTGCACCAGGTCAGTTCGAAATCAACTTCAACCACTCTAAAGACGTACTGCGTGTTTGCGATGAAATCGTCTTTTCAAAACGTCTAATCAAACAAATCGCTCACAAGCATGGTTTTGACGCCACCTTTATGGCGAAGCCGTTCCTCGAAGAAGCAGGAAACGGTCAGCACATGCACATCAGCCTCATCAACGAGCAAGGCGATAACCTATTTACTAATAATGAGGATGACTCAGCAAGTCCGTTGTTCTTCCAAACAATGGCAGCGATGTTATCCCAAATTCCGGACGCGATGGCGCTACTTTGCCCGAACGTGAACTCTTACCGTCGATTTGTACCTGGTGCCTATGTACCGACACGTGCAGATTGGGGTGAGAACCACCGAGGAGTCGCACTTCGCGTACCGATTAGCGATGGTAAAAACCGTCGTATTGAACACCGCATCGCTGGTGCGGATGTTAACCCTTACATTCTCGCTGCAGTAGTACTTTCCGCAGTATTAGCGAGTGATAACTATACCCAAGAACAGTGTCCACCAGCCCTAAGTGAAAATGCCATCGATCTGCCAACACGCATGTCCGATGCCCTAACACAACTGGATAACAGTGAGTTAGGCACGTATTTCTCCCAGGACTTTATTGATATGTATCTCGCTTGTAAACGAAGTGAACTGGCCGAATTTGAGCGCATCATTACCCCGCTTGAGATCGACTGGATGCTTCACTCTGCATAACAAAGGAATAAGTTTATGACTACGCAGACAAAGGCGCTGGAGGCGCCGCTCAAAATTAGCAGTAAACATTTGGCGGTCAGCCTGACCATTGTCTTTTTGTTTATTACTTTTACCTCAATTGGATTGAATCACGTGGAAGGCGAAAGCTACGGCTGGTTAGCTTTACTCCCTACCTCGTTAGTATTGGTGTTCGCACTCACCACTCATAGAACGGTCGAAGCACTGTTTAGCGGCACGATTGCCGGTGTGCTCCTTCTCGACCCAACGCAAGCCGTTGAGCAAATCGTTGGTATCTCTATGGATGTGATGATGAATGAGACCATTGCATGGATCATTCTAGTGTGTGGCTTGATGGGTGGTCTGATTGCCATTCTAGAGAAAGGCGGCAGTATCCTTAGTTTCAGCGATATGTTGGTCAACAAGGTTAAAAGTCGCAATCAGTCACTACTGATGACCTTCTTCTTGGGCATCTTGATCTTCATCGACGACTACTTGAACGCGATTGCTATCTCGTCATCTATGAAGAAAATCACCGATGCTATCAAGTCTCACGTGAAAAGCTGGCTTATCTTGTCGATTCAACCGCTGCGCCTATTTGTATCCTAGTTCCTATCTCAACTTGGGCTATCTTTTTCAGCTCCCTTCTAGAGGCCAATGAAGTGGCAGAGCCGGGGCAAGGTATCGCAGCGTACATCCAAGCTATTCCTTATATGGCTTACGGCTGGGTAACGCTTGGTATCGTATTCCTTGTGGCGATTGGCAAAATGCCAGACCTAGGCGCGATGAAAAAAGCGGAAGAGCGTGCACGCAATGGTCAAGTGAAGCCAGATGGTGCTGTAGACATCGATTTCGGTTCAGACATCAAAGCGCACTCAAATCCAACAATGGGGCTTATCAACTTCCTATTGCCTATGGTCGTGCTAGTGGGTGCATCTTGGTACTTTGGTATCGACCTACTTGCAGGTGTGTTTGTCGCTATTATCTTCACCATCTGTTTCTACGGCTTCCAAAAGCTTGTAACCATGAATGAACTGTTTGATGCAGTTTACGACGGTATCAAGGTCATGTTGCTTCCACTCGCAACAGTTATCGGCGGCTTTATGCTAAAAAGCGTTAACGACTCGCTTGGTTTAACACAATACGTTATCGAGACTGTTAGCCTTATCTATCTGCTCAGTACTTCCCTGCTCTGATCTTCTTGGTCACAGGAGGTCTAGTATTCGCATCGGCATCTTCATGGGGTACGTTTGCGGTTGCCATGCCAATCATCCTGCCACTTGCAGAGCAAATTGGTGTGCCGCTACACCTAACGATTGCAGCAATGCTTTCAGCATCGGCGGCAGGTAGCCACTCATGTTTCTTTAGTGATTCAACCGTACTTTCGGCTCAGGGCTCTGGCTGTACGTCAATGCAACACGCAACGACTCAGTTCCCATACGCGCTTATCGGTATTGTTGCTACTACCCTATTCTTCATTGTGGTTGCTTAACACCCGTTAGCAAGTTCAATGAGAATCCAAAAGGGATGCCACTCAGCAGGCATCCCTTTTTTATATCCTTACTTTTGATAGGAGTTTCCTATCGAAAAGATAGAAAATGTCAAATTTTCAAACCGCCCATTGCATCTCATAATGAATGTAGCAGTTAGTTTTAAACAGATGGTTTTAAGCGAATAGTTTTCAACAAACAGTCTGTAGCAGATATTGGTTACGCGAATTTACACTTATTGTGAGTTTAAACGAGGCTATTTCTGCTGCTGTTACATAGAATCAAATTGATTCAGGCGTCCATCAGAATAGCCCATTGAACCAAAAGGAATTCTGAGGTCTTTCGTTAGTTCACAGTTTTAAAACTGGAGATGAATATGCAAAGCGATAACAATGCTCCTCAAGCAAATGCCCATTCATGCACGGCGGTAATACACGCACCGGCGGTCGTGGTACTCAAAACGTGGATTGGTGGCCAAACCAACTCAATGTAAAAATCCTTCATCAAAACGATCGTAAAGGAAACCCTCATCACGAAAGCTTCAATTACGCAGAAGCATTCAAAAAGCTCGACCTCAAGCAAGTTAAACAAGACATTGAACATATCCTGACTGATTCTCAAGATTGGTGGCCAGCCGACTACGGTCACTATGGTCCGTTTATGATTCGTATGGCTTGGCACGCTGCCGGTACCTACCGTACCGCTGATGGTCGCGGGGGCGGTAACACAGGCAACCAGCGCTTTGCACCTCTTAACAGCTGGCCTGATAACGGCAACCTAGACAAAGCCCGCCGTCTACTTTGGCCTGTGAAGAAAAAATACGGTCAAAGCCTCTCTTGGGCTGATTTGTTTATTCTTGCTGGTAACGTATCTATCGAATCCATGGGTCTAAAAACCTTTGGTTTTGGTGGCGGTCGTGAAGATATTTGGGAACCAGAAGAAGACGTTTACTGGGGTATGGAAAGCGAGTGGTTGGGTGACAAACGTTACTCTGGTGACCGCGAACTAGAAAATCCACTTGCGGCGGTACAAATGGGTCTTATCTATGTAAACCCAGAAGGTCCTAACGGCGACCCAAGTGTGCTTGCATCTGGCCGCGACATTCGCGAAACATTTGCTCGTATGGGCATGAATGATGAGGAAACCGTTGCGCTAGTAGCAGGCGGACATACCTTCGGTAAATCACACGGTGCAGGCGACCCTGAGCTGATGGGACCAGAGCCAGAAGCAGCACCAATGGAAGAAATGGGCTTTGGCTGGCGTAACGGTTTCGGCAGCGGTAAAGGCGATGATACCACGACCAGCGGTATTGAAGGCGCATGGACACCAAACCCGATCCAATGGGATAACGGCTACTTCGACATGCTGCTTGGCTACGATTGGGATCTCGTAAAGAGCCCAGCTGGCGCTTGGCAATGGGTTCCAGTGGGTGTCACTGAAGAGCACATGGCACCAAAAGCACATGACGCTTCTCAGCGCGTCACTACCATGATGACAACTGCCGATATGGCGATGCGTATGGATCCGATCTATGGTGAGATCTCTAAACGATTCCACCAGAATCCAGATGAGTTCGCCGACGCCTTTGCTCGCGCTTGGTTTAAACTCACCCACCGCGATATGGGACCAAAAGCTCGTTACCTAGGTGAAGAAGTGCCTAGTGAAGACTTGATCTGGCAAGACCCAGTTCCAGCCGCTACGTCTGCGCCTATCAGCTCTGAAGATGCAGCGACATTGAAAGCGAGTATTTTAGCTTCTGGACTGACGGTGTCTGAACTGGCTTACACCGCTTGGTCATCGGCCTCAACATTCCGTGGTTCTGACTATCGCGGCGGTGCAAACGGTGCTCGTATTCGTCTGGCCCCTCAACGCAACTGGGAAGTCAACCAACCAGAGCAGCTAGGTCGTGTACTCGATGTCTATGAGCGCATTCAAGCTGAGTTTGATAAGCCAGTTTCCATCGCTGACCTGATCGTTCTTGGCGGTAACGCGGCTATCGAAAAAGCAGCGAAAGACGCAGGTGTTTCCGTAGATGTTCCATTTGCAGCAGGTCGTACCGATGCACTTGAATCTCAGACTGATGCTGAATCATTTGCTGTACTTGAGCCACTTGTTGATGGCTTTAGAAACTACAGTCAAAAAGCGTTTAGTGTGTCTGAAGAAGAGCTACTGCTAGATAAAGCTCAGCTACTGACACTCACCGCACCAGAAATGACGGTGTTAATCGGTGGCCTACGCGTACTAGGCGCAAACTACGGTGACAGCGACTTTGGCGTTCTTACTGATCGTAAAGGCCAGCTCACCAACGACTTCTTCGTTAACTTGACGGATATGGGCACTGAATGGTGTCCAACCAACGATGACGCAAGCGAATTCATTGGCTTTGACCGTGCAACTGGCAGCCAGAAATGGAAAGCGAAACGTGCTGATCTTGTGTTTGGCTCTAACTCACAGCTTCGCGCACTAGCTGAAGTGTATGCGTGTGATGATGCCAATGAGAAGTTTGTTTGTGACTTTGTCTCTGCTTGGGTCAAGGTGATGAATGCGGATCGGTTTGATGTTTAAGTTGTGGTGAAATGACTTGAGTTCATCGTATTTACCCTCCCAGCCTCCCGCTACGCGCCCCGCTTTTAAGGGGAGGAGTAATAGCTCGCTGCGCGTCGCCTCACCTAAAACATAGCGCGATGTGACGATAGGAACGAGCCTACTGTTCTCCCCCTAATATAGGGGGAGCTAGAGGGGTATAAAACGTTGAACTCACAGCAAATGATCAACCAATCACCATCAACCCCACTTCAAAACCCGAACCTCATTCCCCTCTTCCGGCTTCTTCGGAATATTCAACGACAACACCAACGACACAGCCGCCATGGCAGCGCCAATGTAAAACACACTCGACGGTGAAATCAGCCAAATAAACCCAAACGACACCGGAATCACGACCGCGGCAATGTGGTTAATCGTGAACGAAACCCCAGCAGTCGAGGCCATATCGGCCGGATCTGCAATCTTTTGGAAGTAAGTTTTGATAGCCAGCGCTAACGCAAAGAACAGGTGATCAATCACATACAGCGCCGCAGCCCATTCAGCGGTTTGCACTAAACCATAGCCTACGAACACGAAAATCAGTCCAACGTACTCCACCATCAGCGCCTTACGCTCACCAACGATGCCAATAAATCGGCCAATCTTTTTCGCGAATAAAAAGTTAAACAGGTAGTTAATCAAGAACAGCAAAGTGATATCAGACACGCTGTATCCAAACTTCTCGACCATTAAAAAGCCCGCGAATACTGTGAAGATCTGACGTCGCGCACCACTCATAAACGTCAGGGCGTAGTAAAGCCAGTAACGCTTCTTGAGCACAAGCTTCTTGGTTTGAGGGGTATCTGTTTTAAACTGAGGGAATGCAAAAGCGATAAACAGCACCAAAACAAAACCAACACCGCCAGAAATACCGTAAACCCATACGTAGTCGAGCTTGAAAACCTCAACCATCACCCAAAGACCTGCGTAGGTCAAAAGCGAGGCCAATGCGCCCACTGAGATTAGTTTACCTAACACTTCAGGTGCCTCTTCCTTGCTGAGCCATTGCAAGGAAAGCGATTGTTTAAGTGTCTCGAAGTAGTGAAAGCCGGTAGACATAATAAGTGTCGTAATGAGCAAACCTGCCACCGATGGGAACAAGCCCGTTATCGCGGTACCCGCAGTCAGCAGCAGCAGCGATATGATCATGAATTTCTGCTCACGAATGAACAGTAGAACAAAGACCGTCGTAAAGGCTAAAAACCCTGGAATTTCACGTACGCTCTGAAGCAGTCCGATATCTGAGCCGTCAAAGTTAGCTTTCTCAATAACAAAGTTATTAAGCAGTGCCATCCAACTGGAAAACGCGATGGGCACTATAATGGATATAATGATGAGAAAGTTCTGCGGCGTTCGCCAAGCAGGTTCGGTTTTCGCTTGAGACATGGTGATTCCTTTGAAAGCGTTATTCTTATATGCTCACTGACGACCTGAAACAATATGACAGGCATAAGCTGTAATGGAGTCTAATACTTTGACACAAATAAATACATTGAAAGTCACCACCTGCAACTTATGTAATTTTGTCAAGCCGCCCTTCGCTTTCTATGAAATGGAGAATATTTACTCCGAAAAGCAGTGGCAACAGAAAACCAATTGGTTGAAGAGCACATTACGTGAACTAAACAGTGACATCATTGCTTTTCAAGAAGTGTTTTCCATAGAAGCGCTGCGTGCCCTCACCGCAGAGCTGGGTTACGAATACTTTGAGTATAACCAACTCCCTGAGATTGAAGCCGATTACATCTACTCCAAGCCTTCATTGGCGGTTGCCTCACGCTTCCCAATCAGTAAGCAAACCAACCTCGCTCTATGTGAGCCATTTAGCGGCGAATTCAGTCGACCGCCTCTGCATGTCTCGCTATCGATTAAAGGACTTGGCGACTTTGATCTTTTCAACGTCCACTTAAAGTCTAAGCGAGCGGTCATAGATGGCGAGGATTCAAGTGACAACGTCACGGAGTGGTTAAAGGAACTGGCAGGCTCTACGCTCTCAAGTCAGCTTCGCCAGCAAGAAGCCTTATCGCTGCATGCTCAAATCGTCGGCCATAAACGCAAAGCCAAGCGCCCATTCATTTTACTTGGTGACTTTAACAATGTTCTTACTGCGGATGAGTTTGCTCCCTTTCGCGCGCAGCAGCGCCATCGCAGACGTGACTCCCGCGCTGCCATCGCTCCCTATCACTTCCACGACAGCTGGAAGCTAATCCCCCACGGCATACCCGTTCGAGCTCAAGATGCTATCAAGCCACCTCGCAGCCATTACTATGGTGAATCTGGGCAGCGCATTGACCACATATTGGTCTCTAGTGAATTTGTCCCTGAATACGAACACTCAATGTACGAACTCATTGAGTATCAGCTTACCGATAAGCACATTGTTAACCCGACGTTCGGTGTCGATGATGTGGGTTCAGATCATGCCTTAGTGTCCATTACTTTCGAATCGCGACACTAACCTACCCAGCGTCGAAAAATTGCTTGCTACAATCTGATAATTCAATTAGTTATATACATGAGTATCCAACAACCTCGATACCCAAACCCTACAAATAGAGACCATAGCGGAGCCGTCGATGAACGTATCTATTCGACCTACTGAGCCAAAAGATGCTGAAGGTTTGCGAGACCTGTTTTCGCAACCAAAAGCCATGCGAGAAACACTGCATTTACCCCACTCTACCCTCGCGATGTGGCAAGAGCGACTCAACAATGTCCCGGTTGGAGTCTATTCGTACGTAGCAGAACTGGATGGTAAAATTGTTGGCAATATCGCATTAACTCAATCACAGCGCCCAAGACTGATGCACAGCGCTACCTTTGGCCTTGCCGTTCATGATGACTACCACGGCATGGGAGTAGGCAGTCAGCTGATTGAAACTGTGTTAGATCTCGCGGATAACTGGCTCAACCTACTCAGGCTTCATATTGAAGTAAACACCGACAACAAAGCCGCTATCGCTCTTTATTCAAAATACGGTTTTGATATCGAAGGGGAAGCACTGTGTTCCGCATTTCGAGATGGTGAGTATATCTCCACCTACTATATGGCAAGGCTCAAAGATCAGCAGTAGACACGACTTCGTTTTGTAAATGATTATTAACCGGATATCGCACATCAACTTATTGATGTTAAACGACATAGTCTGCACCTGCACGCAGTGATAAAGTTGGAAGCAACATCACATTAGCATAAACATTGGAGCAGGGAAATGTGCAAGCATGAAGCACTACAGCGTCAAAAACGAAGCCTATTTATGAAGCTGTTGGGGGTGAGAGAGTACTATGTCTGTAGCCGTTGTGGACAGAAGCTGCTTATTGGCTCAGAGCGACTGACTCGTCTCCTTTACCCCAATCAGATTGATGGGTTTAGCAAATCTGACCCGACTCATATTTAATATCCTGTTCCACCTGCAAACAGACCTCTGCAGCAAGCACAATCCCGCTGACCATGTCCTCAAGTCGCATCGAAGGAGAAGCAGTTTGGTCATTCTCTTGTTTCATCAAAGGAACATGGATGAAGCCTTGAGCAATCGGCTGCCCCGTTAAATGATGTTGTAGTCCGTAGAACAAGTGATTGCAAACAAATGTGCCAGCACTATTAGACACTTCGCAAGCAATCCCGTTTTTATTCAATGCTTGAGTAATGGCTTTGATGGGCAAGGTTGAGAAAAATGCGTGAGACCCGTTTGCGACGACAGGTTCGTCTATAGGTTGGTTACCTGCATTATCGGCAATACGAAAATCATCAACATTGATCGCAACACGCTCAGGGGTAATGGCAGTTCGCCCTGCCCCTAGCCCGAGGTTGATCACCACACTCGGCTGATGCTCTGCAATAGCACTTAACACGCAATCGATCGACTCGTAGCGAGTCACTGGTACTTGGCAAGTGACAATCTCCCCGCCTTCAATCATCACACCTGAGAGCCTTTTGATGATTTCTAGTGACGGATTAACCTCATCACCTCCAAAAGGTTCGAAGCCCGTAACCAGTACTTTTTTCATCGGTTTTTATGCCTATTGTTGGTTTCTCTGTTTAACTTAGGTAGAGTACGCCACCAATGATATCAGTCAAGCGATAGAAAACGATGAACATTGACAACGAAGTAATTGAAACATTAGAACAACTAGAACAGTTCCTGATCTTAGTTGAAAGCGGCGCGTTGGGTTTGCAAGGTGTGGCTGGGATTGCCCTTGCAACGTCAAATTCTGACGGTCGTCCATTTGTTGCTGTATTAAGTGACAAACACGAACTGTTGCTTGGTCGTTGGGTATCCCAAGATGTCTATGAAAACGGCAAAGATATGGTGCGCAACGGCCCACGTCGCAACTAATGACGATGAAAAAAGGTCTAGTTTCAACTAGACCTTTTTTATTGGAGTTTAGGAGCGAACCTAAACACGGATGAGATATTTTTTAGTTTCCTTTCCTCAATAACAAAAGGAAGTATGCACCACCACTACCGAGCCATCAGTCCAGCCGGAAACTGCCACGGGAACCAAATCGTACGTCCAAGCCAATCTGCACTCACCATTAAGATTGAACCCACTAAACACGCAACCACTAACTGATTCTTCGCATTGTATTGACCAAGCGCTCTCGCGATATGAGGTGCCAACAATCCGACAAAACTGAGTGGTCCTATGACAAGTGTAGAAAGTGCCGTGAGTAAAGATGCCATGACCAACAGGAACAAACGAGTTTGTTTCGTATTGACGCCAACCGATACCGCAGAGACTTGGCCCAGATTCAATATATCCAACCAACGACTCGCTGCGTAAGTCGCACCGCCAAACACCACGATACCAAGCCCTAGAGCGAGGACATCGTTATAACTTGCTAGATAAGTCGAGCCCGACAACCAAGTTAGCAGCGCTTGCACATTATCTTGACCTGACGATAATGCAACCCGAAGAATGGCATCAAGTGCTGCACTTACCGCAATACCTGTAAGAAGTAACTGCGACGGCGCGTAATTAGACCGCTTGCTAAACTGCAAAATCACAATCATGACCAAGGCCGCGCCTACTCCACCATAAAGGATCTGTTCGATTCGCGTTGGAGTAAAGCCAAACCACGCACACAGAACAAGAGCAAGTGCAGCACCCGAACTAATCCCCATCACTTCTGGGCTTGCCATCGGGTTAACTGTGATTCGCTGAATCATGGTGCCAGCGAGTGCGAGTCCACACCCCGCAAAAATAGCTCCGAGAACGCGAGGCGTGCGCAGGTCTAAAATGCTCAGATCTGTGCTAAAACCCCAACCGATTTGAGTTCGACCTAACAGCAAGGCCAAGGCTGTCACAATGGCCAACAACAGAGTCAAACACAAAACTACCGAAGCAAAAGGTTTAGGGTTGTAGACCTTGTTTGTCACTTCTTCTGCTTTAAAGCTAGAAGCAAACTTTTGTTTGGTTAACAACCACAACAGACAAGGTGCACCAAACAAAGCAGTCATAGCGCCTGTTGGTAGTAGTTCACTGGACACGCCGGAAAATGGTGGATGATCAAATCGGCAGTGAGCAGTAATAGTGCACCCACCACGCCACTGAGTAGTACGCGTTGAACAAATTTTCTTGCGCCCAGCATTTTGGCTATGGTTGGAGCCACTAGACCGACAAAGCCAATAACGCCAACTGTCGCCACTACGATAGATGTAATAACAACAGAAAGTCCGAGACCAAAAACTCGAATTCTGGCCACGTTGACCCCTGCCGATTCTGCAACTTCACTACCTAGCTCTAATGCCGACAAAGGTCTTAGCATCAAAAGCACTAAAGCAAGCACAGCAGCTAATACCCAAAGCAACAATACAGAGTTGTCCCAGCCTTGCTGAGCAAGTGCGCCGGCGCCCCAAACGAATAAACTGGTGAGCTGCTGCTCGTTTAGCATCACTAGCATCATGTTGGTTGCCCCTAGAAACAAAGTGACAACCATACCCGCTAAGACCATCTGCAGAGGTGCAAATCCCCTTTTGGCAGTAAGCAAGAACACGAGGCTTGCTGCAATCATGCCTCCACCAAATGCGTAAGCATATTGAATGACACTGCCGCCAACCACACCCGCAAGTAAACTGGTGGTCATACCCAGTTCGGCACCTGCCGCCACGCCTAGCGTTGTTGGTGAGGCAAGTGGATTTTGCAACAAATGCTGCATCAAGCAGCCCGCGATCGCCAGCGCGGCACCACACAGCAGTGCCATACTGAGACGTGGAAAAAAGGTGAAGTGTAAAATGAGCTGACGATAGTCGCTGTCATCACGACTAAACAAATACGTTTGCCACTCACTAAAAGACAAACGATAAGGCACCGCATTTTGGAAAAGCCAAATAAGTGCGAACGCGCTGACAAAAACAAACAGCGCCATTTTACCAAATGGCGCTGTATCTCTGTGGGCTGTTAACTGCATTAAAAACCTACTGCTTACCCAATGTTGACACCTGTGTTACGACTTCGTCACTTAATCGCTGCATCGCAACCAAGCTGCCAAACGTCCACACTTTCGGTACGATCTTTACTCTGTTTTCTCGAGAAAACGCCATGGCTGCCCACAGAGGCGAACCATTTAATTGTGCTTGCTCGGCATCCGACAACGGGCCGAAGATTAGTACATTACTGTTTTGGTATTGGGCCAGCTGTTCCACACTTGCTGACGAAAATCCCCAGCTATTGGTTGGCCCTTGCCAGCTATTATCTAGCGACATAGCAGCGATAGTGTCATTCATCAGCGAACCAGTACTGTGGACGCGAACATGCTTGTCCCCGATAAAGCGCACCATAATAAAAGGCTTACCGTTGGTTATTTTTGCTACCTGTTGACCATTTTGAGTCAGTTTCTGACTCGTCTCATCAACAAGCTGCTGCGCTTGATCTTCCCTATCAAACACTTCACCTAGAGTGGTAACCAAGGACTTAGCATTCTCATATGGCTGCTTTTTGTCATTGTAAATACTCATTACTAGAGTCGGAGCGATCGTGTTTAGCTTTTCGTAAGCGGGAGCCAAATGCCCACTCATCAAAATCAAGTCAGGTTTTAGACTCGCGATTAGCTCAAGGTTTGGCTCTCTGCGTGAGCCGACATCAGTAACATCGCTAGGCATGTTTGGTGAACCAACCCAATCTTGATAACCTTTAACATCCGCTGACGCGATTGGAGCAACACCTAAGGCAAGCACAGACTCAGCAAGCGCCCAATCCAGTACAACAGCACGTTTAGGAGCTCATTGATTTCAATGCTGCCAAGCTCATGCTGATAGCTCTTAGCCAACACAGCGGTTGATGAGAGAGAGGCCAACAGAGCCACTAATGCGACCGTCACATGGGCGATTCGAAATTGAGTAAACACGATAATAATCCTTTAATAAATTATCTAACGTAGCTAATGATTTGTTGGGTATTTGGATCTTTGAAGGTTGATAGCGGCATACCATAGATTTCCGTCAATGACGCCTCGTTCATGACAGTACCCGGTGACCCATCAATAACAATTTTTCCACCTTTAAGTGCGACCAATCTGTCACTAAATCGGGCAGCCATGTTGACATCATGTATCACCATAATCACCGTCAGCTTTAGGCTCTTATTGAGTTCTCGTATTAGCTTGAGCAACTCATACTGATGGGCAACATCTAGTGCTGAAGTAGGTTCATCAAGCAAGATACACTCGCTCTGCTGCGCAAGTAGCATCGCCACCCATGCTCTTTGACGCTCACCACCGGACAAGCTACTCACAAAACGCTCGGTAAAAGCGGTCAAGCCAACTCTTTCAATCGCTTCATCAACCAACTGATGGTCTTCTTTGTTGTAGCGACCAAGTACACCTTTCCAGGGATAGCGGCCGAACATAACCAGCTCACGAACCGTGACACCATCGGTAATCGGTGGGTGTTGGGGAAGATAAGCCACTTTTTTCGCGTACTCTTTCGGGGAGTATTGCTCTAGCGGTTTTCCACCAAGCATTACGCTTCCTGAAGCGACTTGATTTTGACGGCTAAGAAGCTTGATGAGACTGGATTTACCGCTACCGTTGTGTCCAAGTAGTGAGGTGACTTCTCCGGGGATAAACTGCAAGTCAAATGGCGATAGAATCTCAAGCGACCCAATTCGGTAGCTCGCTTGTATAAGTGAAAACATAATTAATCAACATCTTATGATTGATACAGATTACCGCAAACGCAACTGTAAATGAGAAATATTTGTATCCGCATTGTATTCATTTTGTTGTGATATGTCATTACCGGCTTCACAAAGCCGATATTTACTGCTTTTTGAATGTGATGCCGCTACCGCTGAAAAGGTGAACTAATGAAATCGGACTCCGTGCTTTTCGAGGAAAATCGCAAACTAATTATGCAATCGATTGATCTTATCGTTTTTGTCCTAATCTAGACGTCGGAAGCGGAAGCTTCCGCAAACGTCAGTAAACTAAGGATAATTATGAAAACAGCAATCAAACTTACATTGGCGATCGGCACTATGATCTCAATGACAGCTCCTGCATATTCAGCACAATGGGGATACGGTGAAGGGGATGGTCCGGCGACATGGGGCAATATCAGTACAACCTGTGAACAAGGACAAAACCAAAGTCCCGTTGACATCGAAACCAATAAACTCACCAGCGCCAAAAAACAGCCTCTTGCTTTTGACTATCAAGGGCAAGTCAAAAATGTCATCAACAACGGCCACACGATTCAAGTCAACGTCAGCGGCAAAAACACCCTTCGTATCGACGATCAAGATTTTGAACTCAAACAGTTTCACTTCCACACGCCTTCCGAAAACACCATCAACGGTAAGTCGGCGCCATTGGAAGCGCATTTTGTTCATGCTAACGAAAAAGGACAACTTGCGGTGGTAGCGGTGATGTATCGAGAAGGTGAGCGAGAAAGTGCAGAGCTAGATAGTATTGTTCACACTCTGCCTGCAAAAGCGCAAACCATCACGCTGGAGAAAGAAGTAAACATCGGGGACCTTTTGCCACGCGTAAAAGATTACTATCGCTACAACGGCTCCCTAACGACTCCTCCGTGCAGTGAAGGCGTGCGTTGGTTGGTACTACGCGATCCTCAGTTCATCCCGAAAAACCAGCTGAAACGTCTGTCTAGCACCATGGGTGAGAACGCAAGACCGACACAGGCACTCAATGCCCGTCTTATCTTAGAATAATCCTCGACGTGCTCACTTGTGCACTCTCCGAGTGAGCACGCCTTGCTATCTCTATTCACATTTCTTCACACAAAAGGATGATTTGCCGACAATTTGTGAGACTAACCTTCCATAAATGCATTTTGAATCTTGGCAAAAATTCACTATTTGAAGTGCTTCAAAGTTTACCGTACGAAGACCATGTAACTTAACCGTTAAACAAAACAAAGAACATGTTGCAATGATGAGAAATTAAATAACATGCTATTCAACTGCATTCCCTACATAAAGTTGTACGGTTAGCCTTTGAGTAACGGTTAGTGAAATTTGGGGGAAGTAGTATGCAGCAGTATGAGATCAACGTGTATGACTTGAGGTGCGAGGAGCAATCCATCGTGCTGAATATCGAATTTTCCGATGCGACCAAAGCCGATTTTATGTGGGGTAATATGCCAACCACGTCGTGTCGTGATTATATTTCCCACCTTGTTGTGGCGGGTAATGTGGTTGCCAAAAAATACATTACTGAAGACGAGCTGAGCGATATGAATCGCGCGTCACACTACACGCTGTCGATGACATGTTAAAGCGGAGCCATGGGCCCCGCTTTCATCACTATTAAAAAGTAAGTAACTAACTAATCACTACTTTAACGAGCTCTTCTTTCAAGCCTTGCGCTACATCTTTAGCAATCAAAAGTTTGCCTTTCTCATTGCTACCTTCTGCTGATGTCACAATTAGGTCACGCATTTCTTCGCCACCAAAGCCAACCATAGTTGGGTTTTCTGAAGGGACATCAATGACCTCAAGTACCTCACCGCTTGGAGCAATCTTGACGATAGATTGACCCGCGTACATCGCTACCCAATAGTTACCATCCACATCAACGCTTGCGCCATCTGGGCGGCCGTTGTAGTCGGTTAAGTCGCAGTGCAGTTGCTGCTCACCGTATTGACCCGTGTTTGCATCATAGCTGTGCTTGAAGACTTTACTTGAGCCAGTGTCTGCCCAATATAACCATTGGCCGTCTGGAGAAAATGCCAGACCGTTACACGTCCACGCAAACATAGGTAGTGCTTCGATAGTGCCGTCTAGGTGTAGCTGATGGAACTGACCTTGGTCACCCTCTTTTGCACCATTACGAGTACCAGCAATAAAACGTCCACCTGGCGCACCGCGGCCGTCGTTGTAGCGCATACGCGGAAATTCTGAAACCAGTGGTGCCAACGAGGTCATCTCAGCATTCCAGTCTTGAATGTGGTACATGCCAGATTTAAGCGCAACCACAAAGCCTTGCTCGCCATGCGGAGCAAAACAGCCTAGCTTGTCACCAAACTCACGCTTTTCACTCACGCCATCTTTGTGACGCCAAAGCTCCCCTTCACAGATGTTGACCCACATCCACGACTCTGTACGCCAATCCCAGCGTGGGCATTCTGCTAAATCAAATTCTAGATCGACGAACTTTTCAAACTGTAGAGACTGTGCCACGTTGATGTCCTTTTTATACTTGTTTCTATTGATGAGATACCCTGCTAGATTCGCGAGCATCTAGCATGGAATTTATGGCCACTGTTGTAACAAAATCAGTGCTTAGGTGCTAGCACTGATTTGTGTTTTAACCCGATAAACCTTTGCTAAAGGTAAGAGCTGAAGCTTCGCTTCGTTAGTCTTGCCCATCCCCAGCCAGTTTGAGCGTTGCTGGTGCTTGCGTAAGACTGTCGGGATTGAGGTAGGTCGTCGTCGAAGGGAAAGCAAACTCCGCACCATGCTCATCAATCACGCGATTAATTTCCATCAACAGCTCTTGCTGAGTATTGAGAAAATCCTCCCTATCACGAGTATCGATATGAGCAAACACATCAATGTCTAAGCTGTAATCACTGAACGAAGAGAAATGAACCCTAAGCGGCGATGCTAAGACTCTAGGATGCTGTGCTAAAAACTCTCGAATGTCTCGAGTCACCGCAACCATAGTCTCCATTGGCGTTTCATAGCGCAGCCCAAGTTTGACTAAAAATGGATAGCGATCTCGACGACTAAAATTGGTGATTTGCATCTTCACCACATCACCATTAGAGATAGTAATCAAAGTACGATCTTTGGCACGAATTCGTGTAGAGCGCACCCCAATTTGCTCCACCACGCCGGACACACTGCCCACTGAGCAGAAATCCCCTACCGACAATGATTTATCCATAAACATGATTACGCCACCAATCAGGTTCTCCATAGTAGGCCGAATCGCAAGCGCAATGGCCATCCCACCTAAACTAAGTCCAGTAACAATACCGTATACCGGTACCCCTAAGCGATGCAGACCATACCCAATGACACACACCGCGCAAAAGCTGCCAGCTAAGGTACCCATGATCTGCGCTAGGCTTTTCTTAAGACCCGTATTGATTCGCTGACCTACCATTAACCAGCGGCAACACGACGCACCAAGCAAATAGGCAGCTTGTGCGATGAGTGGCCAAAACATTAGCTCACCGATCATATTTAGGGTTGTCATCAAAGTGCCAGTCAAGTTGAACTGATAATCCGCAGTCCAATCAAATACAAATAAACCAAGCGCCATTAGCACGGGTTTTAGAAGTATGTGTTCAACCTTTTGGTACACCCAATAGGCGTAACACACCAACACAAACACCAGCAGAATGAGTGCGACCCATTGCCACATTGCCTGATCACCAAATTCAATCATCATCTGCTCAGGCATCGCGTCAATGACTGCAAACCAAGGAGGTGGTATCAAGCGCCCTGCACTTAGTGAATAGTATTCATAATAATCAGGCGCGGTGTGAAAGTTGGAAGGTAGGTGACTCACCAAGCGGTAAAAGCTGTGTAAGTGTGCGACTGTCTCACTTGAGAACTGATACTGGCCTGACGGCTGCTTGACTATATCAATACTCGTGTTCGGTACTGTCCAACGCTCAACGTCTGTATCGTTTGGAATAGCGCTTGTATCGAACGGAGGTACACGATCGAGCACCTCTTTAAGCAACATGACAGACTCAATTGCCACTCGGTTTTGACTAGAGGCAGACACTTGCGATAGGTCAAACGTCAGTGACGCTCGTTCAAAAGAAGAGTCGATAAGATGGCGCTGAGACTCCGTTACATTAGACAAGTCACGATAAACGATTCCCAACTCATTATTCGCCTGTGTCACCGCCGCTATATAACTTTCATAAGTTTGCTTTGGGGTGCTGGTATCAGGTGGTGCAAGCGGAAATTGGTCTTGCGCCTTTACCCAACAAGCTACAACGGCAAACATGACTACCGCAGCTCGTTTCAACCCTATTTTCATCATCCTAGCCCTTTTAGTTGTTATTCATTGATTAGCATAGGATAGATTGAAAAACTGAGGTAAGCTGCCCGTATGTTTTGCCAACTATTCAGTCAGCTATGACCATAAAGACCTTAGATTCAACCATCGTCTATCAAAACCCTTGGATGTCTGTTCGTGAAGACAAAATCGAACGTGAAAGTGGTAACCAAGGGATCTACGGTGTTGTCGACAAACCCGACTGCGCTGTCATCATTGCTATCGATAACGGCAATATTCATCTAGTTCAGCAATATCGATACGCCGTCAGCGAAACCTTTTGGGAACTGCCGCAAGGTGCATGGGAGTCCAATCCAGATGCGAGTCATTTATCTCTCGCAAAAGGTGAACTACAAGAGGAAACCGGCCTCATCGCTGGATCTATGACCTATGTTGGAAAGCAGTTCATCGCCTATGGATTCCTAAACCAAACTTGCCATATCTATCTCGCAACCGACTTAACCCAAGGTGAGCCAAGCCACGACAGTGAAGAAGAGGACCTCATCGCAAGTGAATTTTCTGTTGTTGAGTTTGAACGCATGCTCATTGAGGGAGAGATCCAAGATGTAGTGACAACGGCAGCGTGGGGATTGGCAAAGCTCAAAGGGATGGTTTAGAGCAGAAGCCTACGGCGACAAGTCGAGTCCAAATCTCGTATCTGAAATAACAGATCCATGTCTCAGTTTTAAAAAACATGTTCGACTTTACAACATAGTGTACCAGTATAAATCAACACGCAGATGAAACTTTATGCACAGGGAAGCAGCATGGATCCACTCACTCTTCAAGAAACCCTTATATCCACCATACGGCAACTGGAACGACTTAAACCGAATTTCAGACTTAGTGAAGAGGCCTACGATCTCGAATCCGCCGTCAATAAACTCACCGAACAACTGTTTAGCCTCCAATCGCTCAGCAGTTTTAAAGGCTCGGAAAGCGACATTTCGCTGTCTATTGAATTGCTAAAATCACTCTCCGACAAAGCGCATCACTCAATTGAGCAGGGTATCGGCCTTGATGATCCTAGGTTAATCATTAACGAGTCTTTGCGGGTAAACTCTCAGCTGTCAAAGATAACGCTTGGTGAAATGAACGCTTATTAACCATTCAATAAGCCAATACTTAGAGTGCTTATCTGGCTAAGAAAGCAATATTAAAATGCACACAAGATACCTAACACTATGTTTTAAAACATTAATATTAATATCGTTTAATTCTTAAACGCCACGTTACCTATTGATTTGCATCATACTTCTCATTAAATGCTCATGTTAGCTTACCGCCATTATATTCATCATGACGAATAGCAAGGAGCATTCAAATGAGCAGTACTATTATCCTTCCATCGACCAACTTGTTAGGAAAAGAGTGTCTAGACAAAGCACTGGATATTATCCAGCAACAGGGATTCACAAAAGCACTCGTCGTAACCGACGCTGTTTTGAATCAAATAGGCCTTGTCGCTCAAATTACAAAAAAACTCGACGATCGTCAGATCGCATCTGCTGTCTATGATGGAACCCAACCCAACCCTACTATTCAAAACGTCGAAGCTGGTCTTGAAGTCTTAACAGATGAAGGCTGTGATTTAATTTTATCGGTTGGTGGTGGTTCACCACATGACTGTGCGAAAGGCATTGCGCTTGTTGCAACCAATGGCGGCAAAATCACAGACTACGAAGGCATCAACAAAGCGACGCTCGCTCCATTCCCACTCATGTCTATCAACACCACGGCGGGAACAGCATCTGAAATGACCATGTTCAGTGTGATCACCGATGAAGAAAGACAGATCAAGATGGCGATTGTGGATCAAAAAGTCACACCGCTGATTTCAGTGAACGATCCTAACCTGATGCTGGCGATGCCAAGCTCACTCACTGCAGCAACCGGTATGGACGCACTAACTCACGCGATCGAGGCTTATGTTTCAATTGCGGCAAACCCAATTACAGATACGGTGGCGCTCAAAGCGATTGAGATGATCACAGCGCACCTACCAACCTGTGTTACTGACGGTGAAAACATCGAAGCTCGTGAGCAAATGGCGTACGCTCAGTTTATGGCGGGTATGGCATTCAACAATGCTCTGCTTGGCTATGTTCATGCAATGGCACACCAACTTGGTGCCACGTATCACCTGCCGCACGGAGTTTGTAATGCCGTATTGTTGCCACACGTGCAACGTTTCAATGCGAGTGCCAACCCAGCAAAGTTTGCCGATATTGCCAAAGCGATGGGCAAAGACACGCAAGGTTTGAGTACCGAGCAAGCAGCGCATCTTGCAATTGAGGCTATGGAAGAGCTATCAAGCAAAGTAGGTATTCCCGCTACCCTTAAAGAACTGGGTGTAAAAGCGGAAGACATTGCCAAGCTTGCCGAAAGTGCATTAGAAGACGTGTGCTGTATGACGAACCCTCGCCAAGCAAGCCAAGCGGAAATTGAAGCAATCTTTGAAGCTGCAATGTAATCCCTTCTCTCACTAACACCAAGTCAGGTAGCACCAGTCTGCCTGACTTTTACATTGTAAACTCGCCAAACAATTCTCTGAAATCCGCATCTTTATTGAACAATGTTTAACCATTTATCTAATCCCTGCCGTATAACATGGTCATTGATTCGTTCTAAACAAACCCAATCGGGGCAATGATGGAGACGCGCGATGAATACCAGGATAAGCACACTGGAACAATACGCCCAATTTGACAAGCTAGTCATTCATTCGTTGGAGATGTCACTTTACCAAGCTTCAGTGGAACTTGACGGTGAGGAGCATTACGTCACCCACGATAATGGATCGCTGCTTCGCGCGCACAACGTGGTAGACATGCGCCGCCTTTGTCAAAACCTCTCTGCTAAGGAAGTCGTTCTAAGGCAAGACAGCGCTTATGATGAAATGGTAGGTATCCGATTAAGCACGGCCAAAACACCCTAGAAGTGCCTCTCGGGCGTCTCGACTCCGTTATGTAGAGATTCAGTCACTAAACCTGTTTAAACGGCGCCGTGCGTTCTCGCTCGTTTCACCCCATCCAGTGCGAGAACGGACAGTGCCATCATAACCAGCACGTAAGTTGGCATATCCGCAGGATCAACACGCTCGCCAAGCAGTAGACCAACTGCAAACACTAAGACAGGTTCGACATAGCCTAGCAGGCCGAATAAGGACATAGGCAAAGACTGAGATGCATACAGAAAAAGCAGCATAGGTACTGCGCCGGCAACCGCGAGACCAAGGTAGTACAACCAACTTGTTGCAGGTATGGCTTGAATCGTCTCTACAGGTAATAGATAGAACATCGCAAAAAATGTAAGCGGCAACAAAAACACATTGTCGAGGGTAAAACCGACGTCACTCGAAACATCCAATGTTTTGCGATGGATAAAGTAGATCGGGTACCCCAAAGCAATCAGCAGTACAATCCACGATAGACCTTCAGCCATCACATAGGCATAGCCGACACCAATGGCCGCTAAACAACAAGCGAGCAATTGCAGTCGTGACAATGAATCTCCGTATACGAATTTACCGACAACCACCAGCACCAGAGGTAAGGTGAAATACCCTAGTGCGACAGACAGTGTCTCTCCGTACAAAGGCGCCCAAACAAATACCCAGTATTGGGGTGCAACGAGCAGCGCCGATACTAAATAGCGATGCCATAACCGTGTTTTCTTGAATGCTTGCCAAAACTGACGAATACGACCCGTTATGACAAGAATGACCATCATGAGTCCTGCACTCCACGTTACTCGCTGTGCAGCCACCCAGTGCCCCTCACCACCACTCACCTTGAACGCGCCAAGGTCCGGTTGAAACTGCACATAAAGCGGCAGTAAGCCAAAAAGGCAAGAAGCTAAAATTGAGGCAACAACCCCTTTTGAGGTCTGAGAAAGATCATGAAATCGGCGCAGCATTGTCACCATCACCCTAATACGAAATGTGCGCACATTATCGCAATTTTGTTCTCTGGAGTACTTTTATTTCATAGAAAACGTGAATAAACAAAACTCAGCTATCAGATGACATTCATTCGTGTTTTCCATCAACGGCACCCCATTAGAGCAAACCACCTAATAAGCCAACACAACCTATTCGAATAGCCATTAGATAGCAACATTCGATGGGCTGTCATGGCTATTTAAATGCTCGAATGCTGACAAATATGGCGTTAATATACCGATATAATTGGAAAAATCGCAGGGAGCACTTTTACCTAAACACTATTGAATTGTTAGATGTATGATAAATAATAATAGATCACTTCCGCTATCTCTCCTTGTTATCGCTCTGTTGAGCAGCACCGGCCTTCATGCAGGCATGATGGATAACTTCATTGACCCTAAAGACGGACGACTGGATGGCAGTCAGTTTATTCTCGATAATGCCGTCGGTTTTCTACCGATGCCATTAACCGTCACCGACCCTGCCGTTGCGTCGGTGGCGGTGCAGCGCTACTATTCTTTCACGAATCAGAAGAGCGCAAACAAAAGCGCCTTGCTGGTGAGGAAGTAAAAGACATTCCTGCCAGTACATCCGGATTGATGGCTCTAGGTACCAATAACGGCAGCCAACTTTATGGTGGCTTCCACTATGGCAACTGGATGAACGATCGTATCCGATATTTAGGTGGCTTATTTGGTGCCAAGTTCAACCTCAAATACTATCCAACGGCATCACTAGGATCGGTTGATCTTAGCCTCGAAGGCGTCTACTTCTTCCAAGAAATGGACGTTCGTATCGGTAATTCAGATTTCTTTATTGGCGGTGCATACAGCTATATGTCGTCGAAGCCAACATTGGATGGGATAAGCGATCCACTTTTACACTCAAAAGATGGACGCCTCGGCTGGCGAGTTATGTATGACACACGTAACAACCAATTTTCACCCCAACAAGGCACCAAAGCGGGTCTAAAAGTCGATTACCACCGCAAAGCGTTTGGTGGACAATTCGATTATCAAAAATACAACGCCTATGCGCAGCATCATACTCGCCTATCTCAAAACTGGGGACTCGGCGTACGAGGTGATGTAAAGTCGATTTCAGATAATGTCGAGTTCCCTGCATCCATCTACGCCAGACCTTACATCGAAATGCGGGGGATTGCTGCCATGCGTTATCAAGCGGACAATACCGCATTAGGTGAGATAGAGCTAAGCTACGATATTGACGAACGTTGGACAGTACTTGGTTTCGTGGGCGCAGCAACGGCCTTTAACCACGATGAAAGCATTGCCAAAAGTCAGGTCCACTACACCCGTGGGGGAGGTTTCCGCTACCTCATTGCTCGTCAATTAGGTTTGCGTGTGGGTGTGGATGTAGCGAAAGGCCCTGAAGAATGGACAACGTATATCCAGTTCGGTAGCGCTTGGAAATAGCCCTGCAATGACATGATGATGCCGCTGACAGTTGCGGCATCATCTTCCTACTCAGGCTACTTTGTTGGTTTTTTCATCCAATATACCGACAAAGTCACCAAGCATAATCCAACAAAATGATACACAGTGAACGCCTCGGATAGCACCAATACCGCCATAATAGCCGTAACACCAGGGCCAATGTTCGAGGTAATACTCAGCTCTGTCGCGGTTAAGCGTGCCATGCCCGCTGCAACAAAATAAGACGGCAACACAGTACAGAAAATCCCCAGTAAAACACCAAGCACGACAAGTTCAAATGACCAGTTGCTCATCGATGCAGAAGAGAAAGCAAGTTGGATAAGAATGGCGGCACCAGCACTGCCCATACCAATACTGGTAAATAGCTCGCTGCCCATCTTGCCAATGATACTTTTACTCAGCATCAGATAGATGGCAAAAATAAACGCGGATGCGATAGCCAAGCCGCTCCCCTTCCAAATCTCACTACCAAGCGATTGCACATCATGAAACAAGATGGCCGCTATTCCTAGATATCCCAGAGCAACCGCGTGTACGACATTACGCGTGGGTCGCTGACCAAGGCACAGCCAACTCAGCAACACGACAAAACTTGGGAACAAGAAAATCAGTAACCTCTCTAGCTGAGCACTAATATAGGCCAGTGCAGCAATGTCCAAATAGCTCGCGACGTAGTAGCCGAGGATGCCAACGAGTGCCGCTTGCCAACCATGGTGACGCACCAGTGAACGCTTTTGCCCATCCCGGCACAGCAAACACAGCACGATGAGGTAAAAGGGTAATGAACTCAGTGCACGAAGCGACATAATGGCCGTCGCATCACCACCATATTGATAGGCTATTTTGATGAAAATCGGTTTAATTGAAAAAAGTGCGGTACCGACTAACGCGTATATTAATCCCTGAACTTGCTGCTTTTTGTCGTGATGAGCGATGTGTGTCCTTGAGTTCATTCTCGTTCCTTTTTAACTTTGGGCTACGAGAATGAAGGTGCGATTCTGGCTACAATCAACTCGTAGCCAGGCACAGGGGGTCCTACCGAGCTACAGGCATAGTGAGTGTGAGCCAGAGGTAAGAAACTGTGTGATGCATAAATAACCTTTTTGATGAAATTTCAGGCTACAAGAAGCTGGCCTGATATGCAACTAACGATTTATTCGACACTCCAATCCTTTCGGTAGTTATATCAGCTCGGCATTGATTCACTAGACGCGTAAATCACGCAAATAACAACAAAGCCACTGAATGGCAGGATCGTTGATCGCTGCTCGATTCCAGACAACGCTATAAGCCACTTTGCCATATTCAAACGGTAAAGATTTTACCGTCAACCCTTTCGCTTGGCTGGCGACGTCTGCCCACTGTTTTGAACAAGTAAACAGTAACTCCGACTGGTGACACATGACTGCTGCGGCGCCAAAGTCAGGCACAATCATTTTTACATCGCGAATACCGTGTTGCTGCCTTAGCGTCTGTTCAAAGTAAGGACGGCTCAGTTCCGACTCAGCAATGCCAATATGCTGACTATTGAGGTAATGCTCTATCGTTAGATCAACCTCTGCCAATGGGTGGTCAGGTGACATCAAACACACCAACTCATCTTCGAGCACAACCTCCCATACCAGCTCTTTGGTGTTAGTTGGTGGCTGACTGACATCGTGTGGCAAGATAATGAAGTCCACTTGCCCACTATGAAGCGCACCAAAACCAAATTTCGCCTTAGTCATGATATTGAGCTTAGCTTTGGGCGTGAGCTCGGTCGTCAGTTTCGCCAGCGGTTTAGCAAACAGTTCAAACGTACTTTCACGCATTGATAGGCTAAAACGGCCTTCAAATACTTGCGGTTCAAAACGAGCTTGGTTAAGCAAGCCATTCATACTCGCCAACATTGAATGCACGAGCGGTGCGATCTCAACAGCGTAAAGCGTTGGAGTTAACGAAGTGCCATCTCTAAAAAACAGCTCATCATCAAGAATATCGCGTAACTGAGTAATAGTTTTGCTTACGCTAGAAGGGGTAACAGACAGTAGCTCTGCCGTTTTAGTCACGTTGCACGTATCTAGCATCACATGCAGCGCCAATAAATGTTTAAACCCGACTCGATTGAGTCCTTCAATATCCATCTATGTTAATCCATCAAATTGTCTGTTAGTCGCTCACAAATCCGTTTGAGCACCATCGCCTCCTCTGGGTCGAGTTTGGCTTTACAAGCAATCGCTCCAGGTATCGACATCGCTTTCTCGCGAAGCGCGTTGCCCTGCTCGGTAACAAAAATCATTCGAGCACGCTCGTCGGACTCACTGCGCTTACGCTCCACCAAGCCCTTTTGCTCTAAGCGTTTAAGCAGCGGCGTAAGTGTACCGGAATCGAGTTTCAATTCTGCCCCGATATCTTTGACATTCATAGGCGCTTGTTTCCAAAGTACCAACATCGTCATGTATTGCAGATAAGTGAGATCGACTTGCTCAAGAATTGGCCGATAGGCACGAGTCAGTGCATTGCTAGCACTATACAGTGCGAAACAAACTTGCTTGTCTAAATCTAAGGCTTCAGGGCTATCTAACTTCATAATTGGCCACTCGGGTAAATTAAGTTGTGCACAATATACTTGCAATCATCCAATTTTAACAATATAGTTAGCGCACAACCTAATTTTACACAATTAAAACTAATGAAAGGATGAACCTATGTCAGCACTTTACTCTACTTCAGCAACTGCAATCGCCGGCCGCAATGGACAAGTATCAACAGATGATGGCTTGCTCGATCTTGCGCTTTCTTATCCAAAAGAGCTAGGGGGAACTGGCACTGCAACCAACCCAGAGCAGCTCTTTGCGGCTGGTTACTCAGCGTGTTTTTCTAATGCCATTCTTCATGTCGCTCAGCAGCAGAAACTAGCTGTAAAACAAGCTCCAACAAAAGCAACAGTCGCACTAAAGGCCAATGAACATGGTGGGTTTGTTCTTGATGTCACTCTCGATGTGACTTTAGATATGGATGATGCCGCAGCGCTAGAACTGGTTCGTGTCGCGCACCAAGTTTGCCCATACTCGAACGCACTGCGTGGCAACGTCGACGTTGTTGTTACCGCTAACGGTCAAGCGATCTAGCCAATGGTTTGGGCAGCTTCCTGCCCAATTACCTAACCTCCTCACGTCTACCCCTTCAAGTTTCTCTCTCCAAAAACCCCCAAAACCGCACTTTATTTTCTTCTGAAAATTTTTCTTGTTAAAAAAGCACTTTTTGTTAACAAACCTTCAACACCAATGGCAAAAGGCGATCCCGATCAAGAAAAAAACGAAAATTCACAGAAAAGTAATAGCCGTGTCGAAAAACTTTTTTTTATAATGCGAATTAATGTTTCAGAACACATTAAATTCTTTTATTAGGGGATCAACATGAGACTTATTCCATTACAGAACGCAGAACAAGTAGGTAAATGGGCTGCTCGCCACATCGTTGAGCGTATCAACGCTTTCAAACCGACAGCAGAAAAGCCGTTTGTTTTGGGTCTACCAACTGGTGGAACGCCTCTTTCAACGTACAAAGCACTTATCGCTCTGCACAAAGCAGGCGAAGTAAGCTTCAAACACGTTGTGACGTTCAACATGGATGAGTACGTAGGTATCGACCCTGAGCACCCTGAGTCATACCGCTCTTTCATGTACAACAACTTCTTCAACCACGTTGATATCCAAGAAGAAAACATCAACCTTCTTGACGGTCTAGCAGACGATATCGACGCACACTGCGCAGCATACGAAGAGAAAATCCGTTCATACGGCAAGATCAACCTATTCATGGGTGGCGTAGGCATCGATGGTCACATCGCATTCAACGAACCAGGTTCATCTCTAAATTCTCGCACTCGTATCAAAACATTGACAGAAGACACGCGCATCGCAAACTCTCGTTTCTTCGACAACGACATCAACCAAGTGCCTAAATACGCACTAACTATCGGTGTTGCAACTCTGCTAGACGCTGAAGAAGTGATGATCCTAACTATGGGTCACAACAAAGCTCAAGCTCTTCAAATGGCAGTAGAAGGCTCTGTAAACCACATGTGGACAGTGACTGCGCTACAAATGCACTCTAAAGCAATCATCGTTGCTGACGATGCAGCTCAACAAGAGCTAAAAGTGAAGACAGTTCGCTACTTCAACGAACTTGAAGTCGAGAACATCAAAGGTCTATAAGCTTTTTTAAGCCTTCAGATACAAGGTAGCGGAACTTTTCTTCTACCTTGTGTCTAACAAATTGTTACCTCTTTGCACTTTTAGCAAAAGGCAGCAAAAGCGATGGAAACGCACAGTATTCCAAAGCTCCGTATAGGTCGGGCTTATATGCCAAGCTAAGCCCGACTTTCTCTCGCTGCGTTCCCATTCCTAATCACTCACAGCATCTTGAAAAAGACTTGTCATAACAAGACTCACCTCAAGTCGTACAACTCTCACGACACAGTTCCACAACCACATTGAGAATGACTGCGCATTATCTCGATGAATGCTTGAAAACCTACTCTGCTCCTGACACACTTTCCCGCTATCTTC
Source organism: Vibrio maritimus (assembly GCA_003263775.1). Lineage (GTDB taxonomy): Bacteria > Pseudomonadota > Gammaproteobacteria > Enterobacterales > Vibrionaceae > Vibrio > Vibrio maritimus. Next base: position 247,949 of record JYJJ01000006.1, on the reverse strand, counting down.
CCACTTTGTGATAACCCCAAAGCTTCTATGATGCCAAATACTCCGACCGCGAATCCCATCACGCCCAATGAACTGCTGAAATCTCTATTTGGTTACGATAATTTTCGTCATCAACAAGCGGATATTATCGACTCGTTGATGTTGGGGAATGATGTACTGACATTAATGCCAACCGGCGGCGGTAAATCTATTTGTTATCAAATACCGGCGATTCTGAGGCAGGGAGTTGGCGTTGTGGTATCTCCTCTTATCGCACTGATGCAAGATCAAGTCGACGCCCTACATCAAGTTGGCGTTCGTGCTGCTTACCTAAACTCAACATTGAGCCCGTACGATCAGCAAGTCGTGGAGGAGCAAGTACTCACTGGTGACATCCAAATCCTGTATGTCGCACCTGAGCGACTATTAATGGAAAAAACGCTTCGTTTGTTGGAGCAATCGAGCCTGTCGCTGTTTGCTATTGATGAAGCACACTGTGTAAGCCAGTGGGGTCACGATTTTCGCCCGGAGTATCAGCAACTCAGTGTGCTCAAGCAGCGCTTTCCTACCGTGCCGAGAATCGCGCTCACCGCTACCGCCGATCTTAAAACACGTGAGGAGATCATCGCTCAATTGGCACTTGAGCAAGCCGATGTTTATGTTCACAGTTTTGATCGTCCTAACATCACTTACCACGTCTCCGACCTTGGCAATGCAAAACAAGAGCTATGGCGCTTTATCGATACTCATCATCAAGATGATGCCGGTATTGTCTATTGCCTATCACGTAAAAAAGTAGAAGAGACAGCGCAGTGGCTGTGTGACATGGGCAAAACCGCTTTGCCTTACCACGCAGGGCTATCAAGTGAGCAACGCGCGAATCACCAGCGCCGTTTTTTGAGTGAAGATGGCATCATCGTCGTCGCCACCATCGCATTTGGGATGGGAATTGATAAACCCGATGTTCGGTTTGTGGCGCATTTAAGCCTACCAAAAAGTATTGAAGCCTATTACCAGGAAACAGGCCGTGCAGGACGTGATGGCATGCCTGCAAATGCTTGGATGAGTTTTGGTATGCAAGACATGGTTCTACAACGACAAATGGTGCAAAACTCCGAAGGCGCAGAGCAATATAAGCGCGTATCCATTCAAAAACTCAATCGACTACTTGGCTATTGTGATTTGGCTACTTGCCGTCGCCAATCTCTACTCGCCTACTTTGGCGAAACGCTATCAAAGCCCTGCGGCAACTGTGATAACTGCCTCACCCCACCCGAAACCTGGGATGGCTTACAAGCTACGCAAAAGGCGCTTTCCACTGTATATCGAACCGGTCAGCGGTTTGGTGTGAGTTACTTAGTCAACATTCTCTTAGGTAAAGCCGACAGTCGAATTACCCAAAACCAGCACGATACCCTTTCTACATTTGGTATTGGTGGCGACCTTTCAGCTAAAGAGTGGCAAGGAGTATTTCGTCAACTGCTCGCCATGAACCTTCTGGAAGTGCACGGTGAACACGGCAGCTTACAACTTACTGAGTTGTGCCGTCCCTACCTGAAAGGCGAACAGCCCATCGAACTTCGCAAACTGCGAGTCTCGAAAAAAGCGGCGAAAGGCGCTAAGAAGAAAAACTCTGGCACATTGTCTACTGCCGATATGCCGCAGTTTGAAAGGCTTCGCGAAGTTCGCGCAGAGCTAGCTAAGCAGCAATCGGTGCCGGCTTACATGATTTGTCATGATGCGACGCTAGAATCACTCGCTAGCGTGCGCCCACAAACCCTCGATGAACTTTCAACAATCTCAGGTTTTGGTGAAGTTAAGATCGAGAAATACGGCGATGCGTTTATCGCCGCGATTGAGCCCAAATCCGAAGCTGAAAAGCAGTTATCAGATACCGAACTTGAGTCTCTGGGACTTCTTAACAAAGGGTTTACCGTTGAAGACATCGCAAGTGAACGCGGACTAAAGGCAACAACGATCATGTCTCATCTAGCCCAAGCCATAGAGTTAAACGCCTGCGAGTTAAACAGCGTGGTCTCCTTAAGCGAAGAGGAGATCCAAACAATTACACAGCAAGCACTAACGCTTGATTCTCTAGCACAGCAGACCATCAAACCGCTATACGAGCACTTTGAACAGCAATACGACTACGGCACACTAAAATGTGTACTCGCGAAAATGGCTTCACAAAGCAAATAAAAATGGAATATCAGATTGCATCGTTGACGATGTGTTTACCACTTTAGGCTAGTGTTGCCATCGAGGTGATGAATATATGATCACAACATCGCTACAGGAAAGTAGCTAAAGGGATATTTGAGATTGTAGAGCATGGGAGACTCAGCCTCCCGAGTTTACGATTACTATCTTTGACGCCAAGACCGATTGTCTTGGCGTTTTTTTTGTCTGTAGAAAGTTGTCGTAGCTCAATGGTGCGTGGTTACCAATGCGTGGTTACCAAATAGCAACAGTCAAAGGTGAATACGCGGGCAGACTGCGAGCAAAATACCCACGCGCAACTAAAAAACCTAATTTTTTCGCAAAGTTAAAATCAACCACATGAACTTCTCACCACCAGTTTGGGTGGGAAGACCACGCTTTTGTACGGCTGTTTGTCGCCCTCCATGCGAGACAGAATGATCTCTCCCGCCGCTCGGCCAATTTCTCGCGCTGAAACAGAGATGGAAGTCAGCGCTGGATTGGTATCCGCGGATTCTGCCACATCATCAAAACCCACAACCGCTATGTCTTTGCCTACGGTTTTACCGAGATCTTTAATGGCTCGCATGACACCAAAAGCAACGATATCTTGGTAGCCAATAATAGCGGTAATTTCTGGGTGCTGAGCCAGTAATTCCCTTGTTACCTTAGCACCCTCGGAACGACTCGCTGAGCAGCTTCGAATGTATCGTTCATTGAATGGAATCCCATGTTCCATTAACTTTGACATATACCCCCAAGACGATGGGAACGCGTCTTAGAGATCTCCAGTCCACCAACAAACGCAATATGTTTGTGACCTTTTTTGATTAGGTGTTCCGTTGCTAACTGCAAACCCATAAAGTTATTGGTGCCGACGAAATCAAATTGATCCTCCCCAATAGGCCGAACAGCCAATACGATCGGAAACCCACGGCTTTGTACTGTCTCCAAAAAGTCCAAATTCGTTTCCATCGCAGGGCACATCACTACACCACCAGCGTTCTGACTCAACAGCGAATCGATGAACTTGCTTTGACGCTCAACGCTCTCTTCAGCATTAGCGAGAAACAATAGCGAATCCTGCTCTTCAAGATAATGGCTAAGCCCCGCGATCATTTCAGAGAAAAAGGGGTTGGTAATATCAGGTGTGACGAGCCCAACTAGATTACTGCGTTTATGACGCAAGTTTGCCGCCGCTTGATTGTAAACATAACCCAGCTCCTTAACCGCCTCTAATACCCGCTCACGCGTGGCCGCAGAGATTCGCCCTTTGTTAGTCAATACCATGGACACAGTCGCGGTGGAAACACCGCAATGCTTAGCTACGTCCGCAATGGTTGCTTTGGCCATGTTGAGCTCCAGTAAATGAAATTAGCACCAGTTATAGCGACTTTCTTTTCTGATTAAAACAAGGTTAATCGATTAACCTAATCGATAGCCATTTATCGTCATGATTATGTGATTAACTACAAAATTGCCTTGCTAATTATTGGTTAACAACTGCTAAATGAGTGGTTAAACGTGTTAACCAGTTTGTTAATTGATTAACTGAGTGATTAGACTGTAGTCAAATGATTAACTCAAGGTGATGTATGAAGTACCTATCTGGTCAATCCAATTATGACAAGTTTCCAAAGGTAGAAGTGAAGGGCTTTGACCAAGCTGCCGTTCGCGGTTGGGACAGTATCGTTGACACAATTGAACAACGCATTCAGGGCCAAGATAAACATATTTTGGTGATCGACACCTATCATGGTGTCAATCACAATGAAATCCTCGACCAGCTTGTAGCACCGCTCTCCCCCGCTCTTGTGGTGTCAATGGACGATGCGAAATACTCCGAAGAACACATCTTCGCCATGCTAGAACGCAACATTACCGATGACCGAGTATTTGGCGTCATTGCACCACACAAGCTGGACGAGTTTTTTGATAGCGAGAAGCTAGAAGGATTAAAACAAAGCGTTCGCGATGCGAGCTCTGGTTTGATCGTTGTTATTGGCCATGGCGCTCGACTGGTCGCCGATGGCGATACCTTTGTTTACGCTGATTTAGCTCGTTGGGAAATTCAGCAACGCTTCCGCCGTGGCGAGCTTGGCAACTGGGGTGCAGAAAACTATAGCGAAGACGTCCTACGTAAATACAAGCGTTCATTCTTTATTGAATGGCGTGTCTTCGACCGCTATAAAACCAAGCTGTTGTCAGATGTTGATTTTCTCTTAGACACCAACACCGCTTTTGACCCTAAAATGGTCTCGGGCGCGGCGTTCAACGCAGGCTTACAGCAAGCGACAACTCAACCATTTAGACTGGTACCTTTCTTTGACCCTGGCGTCTGGGGCGGTCAATGGATGAAAGAAGTCTGCGACCTCGACCAAGACAAGCCCAACTATGCATGGTGTTTTGACTGCGTTCCTGAAGAAAACAGCCTACTGCTTAAGTACGGCGACGTTGTTGTCGAAATTCCATCGCAAGACTTGGTATTAACCCAACCGCGCGCTCTATTAGGCGACAGTGTCCATGCTCGCTTTGGCGCCGAGTTCCCAATTCGATTCGACTTCCTCGATACCATGCAAGGCCAGCATCTAAGTCTGCAGGTACACCCTCTGACCGAATACATTCAGAACGAGTTTGGGATGCACTATACCCAAGACGAGAGCTATTACATGTTAGACGCTGGAGAAAAAGCCAGTGTGTACCTTGGCACTAAGTCTGGCATCAACCCAGATGAAATGATGGATGATTTGTATGCAGCGCAGCGCGGCGAAAAGTCATTCGATGATGAGCGCTTCATCAATCAATTCCCAGCGAAAAAGCATGACCATTTCTTGATCCCTGCCGGCACTATTCACTGCTCGGGATCCGATTCAATGGTGCTTGAAATCAGTGCGACCCCCTACATCTTCACGTTCAAACTGTGGGATTGGGATCGCTTAGGGCTTGATGGTCTACCACGACCAGTGCACTTAGATCACGGCAAAGAAGTCATTCAATGGGAACGCAACACGGAATGGTGTCAGGAGCATTTAGTTAACGCCATCACACCAATCGCTGAGGGCGAAGGCTGGAAAGAGGAAAAAACGGGCCTGCATGAGCGTGAGTTTATCGAGACTAGACGCCACTGGTTCAGCAAACCCGTTCTTCATAAAACTGAGGGGACCGTCAATGTTCTGAACTTAGTGGACGGTAAAGAGGCAATTATCTTGAGTCCAGACAATAAATTTGAGCCATTTGTTGTTCATTATGCCGAAACCTTCGTTATCCCAGCTCACGTAGACGCTTATGTCATCCAACCATATGGCGAAAGCGAAGGCCAAGAAATTGCCACTATTAAAGCGTTCGTAAGAGGTTAATCATGCTCCATTTTATCGTAGCCAGTCATGGCCCATTAGCCACTGCACTTATCAGCAGTGCCAACATGGTATTTGGCAAACTTAGTAACACGACTGCGATCTGTCTCACCGAAGAGGGAGGCATCGAGCAATTTAAACGAGATTTCCACCGTGAAATCACTGCGATAGCGCCCAATGTCGACGGCATTGTTGTGCTATGCGATTTGGAATGCGGCACGCCTTACAACGTTGCTTGCACTTACGCATTCAACCCAGATTTCAATCCAAAGGTTGAAGTCGTTACTGGGGTGAATTTCCCAACACTTTTAATGACGGCAGACTTTGTTGAAGAGATGGACGCTTCATACGTTGCTACGACCTTGCAGCAAGAAGCTCTAAAAACGGTTGTCGTTGCCAAGCCAGTAGAGCTGGCACAAGAAGACGATTTTTAAGGAGAAACACTATGGCTATTTCATTTGTGCGTATCGACGACCGCGTTATTCATGGACAGTTAATGACTCGTTGGGCTAAAGAGCTTCCTTGTGATGGCATCGTAGCCATTGACGATGCTGTAGCCGCTGACCCATTGCTATCACAAGTCATGAAAGGTGCTGTAACCGACGTTAAAGTTTGGCTATTTGACACGGCGACCGCCGTCAGCAAGCTACCGAAGGTGATCGCCAGCGACAAGAAGTATTTCGTCATCGCAAAATCTCCAGTCACGCTGCGCCGTATTCGCGAAGCGGGTATTAGCCTTGAAAATCTCAATAACAAAATCAACGTTGGCCCAATGAGCGCTAGAGAAGGCACAACGACAATTGGCGGCAACCAATGCGTCAACCAAGAAGAAATCTCTGCATTTAACTACCTCTCAGAAGACGGTCACCACATCGACTTCAGATTGGTTCCTGATGCCAGTTCCTACACCTGGCAAGATGCACTGCAAAAACTGAAATAACAACAAAACAAACTCCACTTTTGATACGACTTTCGCTTCAAAAGTGGGGTGACTAATACGTGAGCTAAAGGATGACATTATGTTTATAGAAGCAGTATTTATCGGGATACTCTGCTATCTCGGTGCCCTCTCCACCCCCTGGTTACTTGGACTAACCGGTGGTTGGTACACTATTACTCGACCACTCGTGTCCGGCATGTTGGTGGGTATCATCTTAGGTGATATTCAAACTGGCATCATGGTTGGTGTGGCGGTACAAGCCGTTTACATCGCAATGGTAACACCTGGCGGCTCCATGCCAGCCGACCTAAACTTCGTCGCCTACCCTGCTGTCGCGCTGGGCATCATGTCTGGACAGGGCGTGGAAGTCGCAGTTGCTATCGCCGCGACCATCGGTATCGCAGGCACTATCATCTTCAACTTTATGATGGTCATTAACTCCTACTGGAACCATAAAGCAGATGTAGCCATAGAAGCCGGTGATGAGAAAGGCGTGTACATGAACTCCGCCATTTATCCGCAGGTCACCAACTTCTTAATGCGTTTTGTTCCAACCTTTATCGCTGTTTATTTTGGTAATCAATATATTGAAGGATTTATGGCGAGCCTACCAGATATGGTGATTGACACCATGACGGTTTTAGGTGGCATCTTGCCTGCTGTCGGTATCGCTATTCTGTTAAAGCAGATCATCAAAGAGTCAACGATGCTGATTTACTTCTTAGTCGGTTTCGTTGGCATCGTATTCCTAAACCTCAACATGGTAGGTTTGGTCATGATTGGCGCACTATTCGCGTTACTTCATTACAACTACAAACCAGAGCCACAAACAGCTAACGCTGCGCCAGTTCAACAGGCTGATGATGACGAGGATGAATTCTAATGACTGCACAACACACAAAAATTGGTACTGAGATCGAACCCAAAGTCACACTCGACAAAAAAGATCTAACGAAATGCTGGCGTGCATGGATGATGTACAACCTATCATCGATGAGTTTTGAACGTTTGGAATCATTTGGCTTCTGTCTCGGTATGATGCCTGCTTTGAAAAAGCTCTACCCGAATCAAGAAGACCGAAAAGAAGCGATGAAACGTCATGCATCCTTCTACAACACCGAGCCACAGCTGGGCGCTATCATCAACGGGATGGCTGTGGGTATGGAAGAGAAGAAAGCCAACGGCGAACCTATTGATGGCGAAACCATCAATACACTCAAAGTCGGTTTGATGGGCCCCGTCGCTGGTATTGGTGATTCCATGATTCCGGGTATGTTAGTACCTATCTTACTTAGTATTGGTATGGCACTAGCCGCAGGCGGTAGCATGTTAGGCCCTATCTTCTACATCGTGGCATTCAACGCCATCGCTATCATTGGCTCTTACCAGCTGTTTATGAAAGGCTACAAAATGGGTGCAGGCTCCGTTGAGATGCTTGTCAGCCACCGTTCAACCAAGATTCGAGAGGCGTTGTCACTATTAGGTGTCTTTGTCATGGGCGGTGTTGCAGCCAGTTACGTCAACCTAGGCACAGGGCTTGAGTTCGCAACCAAAGACGGCGTCGACATCAACGTGCAAATGATGCTCGACGGAATCTTCCCTAAACTATTGCCATTAGTGGTCGTGTTGGGCACTTGGTTTGCGATGGCGAAAAAAGGTCTTAGCCCAGTAAAAGCGATGCTTTCGCTCGTGGTTATCTCCTTCATCGGTGTCGCCATCGGTCTCTTCTAATTATTCAATACTTAGGGCACTCATTGAGTGCCCTACTTTTTGGAGCAAGCTATGGACTCCCTAACCTTTCAAATCGCTCGGTGCCAACACTGGCTCACTCAACATGCACTACCTCGATGGCAAAAAACACTATCGAGTCAAAACGGGATCTTTGCCGAAGGCTTACTTTCCGACGGACAAGAGTTTAGTGACGTTTTACTTAGATTTCGCGTGCAGCCACGTCAGGTTTACGTCTTCGCTCACGCCACTGAGCTCGAGCTAATCGACGGACGCACTCAAGTTTTTTCTGCCATTGAACAAGGATTTAAGCACTTTGGCTCACCATCATCCGGTTATCGCTTTGCGCTGTGCGAAAGCAATGACAGCAAAAGTGTGGCGATTAACCTATACGAGCAAGCCTTCGCGCTTCTTGGGTTTGCTTGGCATTACAAACTAGCAGCTGATGAACATTCTCTACACTCAATGGAGGCCATTTACCAACGCATCTCAGCGTATCTTTGGGACACAGCAAAAGGTGGTTTTTTCTGACTGAAGGCAACGCCTTCAACAAAGGGCAAAACCCTCACATGCATTTGTTCGAAGCGTTAATGGTCAGCTACGAACATACCGACAATCCCATTTGGCTGGAGCGAGCAACGCAAATCTATCAATTGTTCCAAGCTCATTTCATGCAAAGTGACCATCTAGCAGAGTTTTTTAAGGCCGATTTCTCACTTGACGTGGAAACAGGTACCCATATTGACCCTGGTCATCATTATGAATGGATCTGGTTACTCAGCCATTATCAGAAGCTGACTGGCGTTGACGTCCAAAAGGCCATCGACGTGTTGTACCACTTTGCACAGCAATATGGACACAACGACAACGGTCTTGTTAGAGACGAGATATACGCCAACGGCAAGCCGTTGCGCTCAACATCACGCCTTTGGTGTCAAACCGAATACTTAAAAGCCTGTATTGCACTTTGGGAAAGAGAGCCTAGCGAAACTCGCCGAGCCGCAGTCAGTCAAGCAGTGGAACACATCTTCGTTCATTACTTGAATCCAGCGTTGCCAGGGTTATGGGTCGATCAAGTCGATGGCACGGGTGAACCGTTAAATGAACACTCTCCAGCGAGCAGTTTTTATCATCTATTTCTAGCCTTTTCTGAATTACTCAGAATCGCCAATAAGGATTAACATGCATTTATCTATTCCCCCTAGCATCAATTACTTAACTGGTCAGATTGATGCAGAAAACGTCGTCTGCAAAGAAACGACACTTGGCTCACTTGAAGGTGTATTTGCTGACGAAACCCAACGTGCCGCAAGTGCACAGGACCAAATTATCTACCAGGTGGAAATGCTACCTACCCAGCATGCAGAAGGAGAACTAAACTTTGGTGTCTCACATATTGAGCCCGGTTCTGTAGGTAATGAATTCCATATGACTAGAGGGCACATTCACCAACGCAAAGAGCAAGCGGAGTTCTATTTTGGCTCGCAGGGTGAAGGTTTATTACTCATGCAAACAGAGCAAGGGGAAGTGTCCATTGAGAAAGTATTCCCAGGCAGCGTGCATCATATTCCCGGCTTTGTCGCCCACCGATTGATCAATACGGGCAACACTCGACTGTCTGCACTTGCAGTTTGGCCCGCCATTGCAGGGCATAACTATGACTTTCTAGAAGAGGTAGGGTTTAACGTTCGAGTATTCAAGTCATCGACAGGTTATGAGGTTGTTTGTATGGATAAAGCTGGCGAATAACTCAAGCTTTTGATGATACATACTTACTATTGCAGTATGGAGCCTTCAATTAAGTAAGTAGGCAGACTTTCTAAGAAAATCACGACATAACCTTGGCTCTGCTTGCTTCTCCTCGATAATGTTAAAATACTCGCTAGTACTCCATCAATATTATCGTCAGGCTCCCGCTTCATCAGCCGCAGCTCGAAAAAAAACCGCGCTCGAAAGCGCGGTGTTACCTTGGGCTTGGTAATTACAGTGTTTTATCTTTGTTGTGATTTTAATTTGAGTCGCATTGCGTGCAATACGGGCTCGGTATAGCCATTGGGCTGTGCGCAGCCTTCGAACACCAACTGACACGCGGCAGAGAACGCAATGCTGCTGTCAAAGTTGGGGCCATATTGTTGTAATTTGGGTCATCGGCATTTTGTTGGTCAACAACTTGTGCCATACGCTGCATAGTTTTCATCACTTGAGACTCAGTGCAAATGCCATGACGTAACCAGTTGGCAATGTGCTGGCTTGAAATACGAAGCGTAGCGCGATCTTCCATCAGACCAACATCATTGATGTCTGGCACTTTAGAGCAGCCAACACCTTGGTCAATCCAGCGTACTACGTAGCCAAGAATGCCTTGTGCGTTATTATCTAACTCACTTTGAATTTGTTCTGCTGTCAGCTTTTGCGAGCCTAATAGTGGAATCGTTAAGATATCATCCACACTCGCCATCACGCGCTCACGAAGCTCTTTTTGACGGCTCGGTACGCTGACTTGGTGATAGTGAAGCGCATGCAACGTCGCTGCAGTCGGCGAAGGCACCCATGCGGTGTTAGCACCTGATTGGGGATGACCAATCTTGGCATCCATCATTTTTGCCATGTTATCAGGCTCAGGCCACATACCTTTACCGATTTGCGCTTTACCTTGTAAACCGCACGCTAAACCGAGATCCACGTTTTGATCTTCGTAAGCGCCAATCCAAGTCATGGTTTTCAATTGCGCCTTTGGAGCAAATGCGCCCGCTTCCATGCTGGTGTGGATCTCATCACCCGTTCTATCCAAGAAGCCTGTATTGATGAATACGACACGCTCTTTCGCAGCATGAATACACGCTTTGAGGTTAACCGAAGTGCGACGCTCCTCATCCATAATGCCAACTTTGATGGTGTTTCGCTCCAAACCAAGCGCATCTTCCACTCGAGTAAATAGCTCGTTGGTAAACGCCACTTCTTCAGGGCCGTGCATCTTAGGTTTAACGATATTGATGCTGCCTGATGTCGAGTTTTGATACTGGCTATTGCCTTTGAGATCATGGATAGCTATCAGCGAGGTGATCATGGCATCCATAATACCTTCAGGCACCTCACGACCTGCACTATCAAGGATCGCTGGGTTCGTCATTAAGTGACCAACGTTGCGAATAAACAACATACTACGGCCTTTGAGGTGGATCTCTCCGCCTGTCACGCTGGTATATTGACGATCTGGATTTAGACTTCGAACAATGGTTTTTCCATTTTTTTCTAGACTCTCCTGCAGATCGCCTTTCATCAGACCTAACCAGTTTCGATAGGCCAACGCTTTATCTTCGCCGTCTACCGCCGCTACCGAATCTTCACAATCCATAATGGTAGTGAGCGCCGCTTCAACAACTACATCTTTAATACCCGCTGCATCTACACGACCGATAGGTGTGTTCGGATCGATTTGAATTTCGATATGAAGGTTATTGTGTTTAAGAAGAATGCATGACGGTGAGCTTGCCTCTCCTTGATAGCCGATAAACTGCGTGCTATCCATCAAGGTTACTTCCTCACCATTGGTAAGGGTGGCGGTAAGGGTGTTACCTACACTGACGTTGCTGATGCTGTACTGAGCGACTTCTCGGTGTGATACGCCGTTAAGTGGTGCTGCTGAATCAAGAAACTCACGAGCATAGGCTACGACTTTTTCACCACGTACTGGGTTAAAGCTACCACCACGCTCCGCACCGTCTTCTTCACCGATCACATCCGTACCGTAAAGTGCGTCATATAAACTGCCCCAACGCGCATTCGCTGCGTTAAGTGCAAAACGGGCATTCATGATAGGTACCACCAGCTGTGGACCTGCTTGAGTCGCAATTTCTGGCTCTACGTTTTCTGTTGTGATTTCAAAATCATCAACTTCAGGAACCAAGTAACCGATTTGCTGAAGAAAGGTTTTATATTCGACTGGATCAATCACATGACCTGCGCGCTCTTGATGCCAAACATCGATTTGATGTTGCAGATCGTCACGCTTGACGAGCAGCGCACGATTTTTTGGTGCTAGGTCAGATAAGATCGACTCGAACGATTGCCAAAATGCGTCAGCTTCAATGCCAGTACCGGGAATGATTTGCTCATTAACCAAATTGTAGAGGGTGCTATCAATGTTCAAGCTTCCCTGTTGAATACGATTGCTCATAAAATTTCTCTCGAATTAGTCGATGACCACTGCTTAAAAATCTACGTAACTGAGGAGAATTTGACTAATTTATGCCACTTATAGTTAACATTCATAGAAAAAATACCCCTATTATTGACCTTCTCAGTTACTCCGTTACGCCACTTTCTAACTCGTTAGCGACGCTTTTTATCAGGCGGCGCATCCATTGGTGATCGGGATTACTTTGTAAGAGTGGACTCCATGCCATCTTGACCTCAAACGGCTCTATCGCAAATGGCGCAGGTTTGATAAGCAGTTTGGGATTGTTGCGCTGTGATTGGGCAGCCTTGCTCGGAATCGTCAAAATCAGATTCTTCTGCTGTGCAAAAAGAATCGCGGATAGGTAGTGACGGGTAAACACCGTGATATTTCGGGTTTTGCCTATCTTCATTAACGCCTCATCAATCCAACCCAGTTTCTGAGCTTGACTCGGGTTAACTCCGTGCCCGGTACCCATGCCGGTTTTACTTACCCAGATATGCTGCGCCTTTAGATAAGAGAACAGGTCAAAGTTATCGGCGATTGGGTTGTCGCGGCTGAATAGACAAGAAAAGCCATCGTGCCACAGACTCATTTGGTGAAAAGACTGAGGAATATCATCAAAGCGGTTAATGACGATATCAACAGTGCCTTGCTCAACGTCCTGATAGCTCACATCACTTGGCGTCATGATGTCTAAACGTATCTTTGGGGCAATTTCGCTTAGCTTTTCCAGCAAGGGTTGAATAATAGTGGACTCGGCGTAATCGCTCGCATGATGCGAAACACGCGCTCGCTGTCCTCAGCATTAAACTCGGTCGTGGTTTGCACCGTCTTTTCTACATTAGCAAGAATATTGCGGATCTGCGGCTGAAGCTTTTGGGCACGCTCGGTTGGATCATTCCTTCACTGGTTCTCACCAAAAGTGGATCTTCAAACAGATCGCGCAGTCGACGCAATCCATTACTCATCGCTGGCTGAGTGATTCCCAACTGATTCGCCGCGCGAGTCACGTTTCGTTCTCGCAGCAGCATGTCTAAATACACAAGCAAATTAAGGTCAATACGAGCAATATTCATAACAAAAATACCGAGTATAACAACTATAAATTAACAAAATTATCACACAAGCGGCTAGGATTTGTCCATAACAACAAGTTAATACTACAGGCCACTGGCCACCCTATATCCAACGTGAAACTAAGGAATAGTTATGTCGCAAATTAATCAAGATATCGAAATGATCGAAGTTGCAAAACGCGCTGCAGGTACGCCATGGGATGCAATCGATGCTGAGTCTGCTGCTCGTATGCGTGCTCAAAACAAATTCAAAACAGGCCTAGATATCGCGCAATACACGGCGGATATTATGCGTGCAGACATGGAAGCGTACGACGCAGACAAGTCTCAGTACACTCAGTCTTTGGGTTGCTGGCACGGTTTCATTGGCCAACAAAAAATGATTTCTATTAAGAAGCACTTTGGTGGCAAGACTGACAAACGCTACCTATACCTATCAGGTTGGATGGTTGCGGCACTTCGCTCTGAATTCGGTCCACTTCCAGACCAATCAATGCATGAGAAGACGTCTGTTCCTGCACTTATCGAAGAGCTATACACTTTCCTTCGTCAAGCAGATGCACGTGAACTAGGCGGTCTATTCCGTGAGCTAGACGCAGCACGTGAAGCAGGCGACGTAGCACTTCAAGACCAAATCCAAGACAAAATCGACAACCACCAAACTCACGTTGTGCCAATCGTTGCCGATATCGATGCAGGTTTTGGTAACGCTGAAGCGACTTACCTACTTGCTAAGAAAATGATTGAAGCGGGTGCTTGTTGTCTACAGATTGAAAACCAAGTAGCCGATGAGAAACAGTGTGGCCACCAAGACGGTAAAGTAACCGTACCTCACGCTGACTTCCACGCCAAACTGCGCGCACTACGTTATGCATTCCTTGAGCTTGGCATCGACAACGGCATCATCGTTGCACGTACTGACTCACAAGGCGCTGGCCTAACCAAAGAAATTGCGGTAGTGAAAGAGCCAGGCGACCAAGGCGACATCTACAACTCTTACCTAGACGTTGAAGAGATCGATGTAGCTGACATGAAGCAGGGCGACGTTTGCTTTAACCGTGATGGCAAGCTAGTACGTCCTAAGCGCCTTCCTTCTGGCCTATATCAGTTCCGCTCAGGTACTGGTGAAGACCGCTGTGTATTTGACTGTATCGAAGCTATCAACGCAGGTGCTGATCTACTGTGGATTGAAACTGAGAAGCCACACATCGGTCAAATCAAAGAGATGATGGACGGCGTACGTGCAGTACATCCGAACGCGAAGCTAGTTTACAACAACTCGCCTTCATTCAACTGGACGCTAAACTTCCGCCAACAAGCGTACGACGCAATGGCAGAAGCAGGTGAAGATGTTTCAGCATACGACCGCGCAAACCTAATGAGCGCAGAATATGACGAAACTGAGCTATCGAAACGCGCTGACGACAAAATCCGTACGTTCCAAGCAGACGCGTCTCGTGAAGCAGGTATCTTCCACCACCTAATCACACTACCAACGTACCACACCGCTGCGCTATCAACAGATAACCTAGCGAAAGAGTACTTCGGTGATGAAGGCATGCTTGGCTACGTTAAGAACGTTCAGCGTCAAGAAATCCGTCAAGGTATCGCATGTGTTAAACACCAAAACATGTCTGGTTCAGATATCGGTGATGACCATAAAGAGTACTTTGCGGGTGAGAACGCGCTGAAAGCGGCTGGTGAGTTGAATACTTCTAATCAGTTTGACTAAGAGCTTTTACCCCTCCTAGCCTCCCGGCTTAAAGGGGAGGAACCACAGGCTCGCTGCGCATCGCCTTACACATTAAGTACGCGATGCGACGACAGGAGCGAGCACTAGTTCTCCCCCTTTATAAGGGGGAGCTAGAGGGGGTGGCTCTTAGCTCTTAGCTCTCAGCCTTCAACTCTAAACTCTCACCACCCAGCTCTAAAAACAAAGAGGCCGCCCATGACCCCACAACACCTAAAAGACACCCAAACCCTACTAACAAAAACCGGTTTCACCACCAGCAACACCTGGTACCATGGCACCTCTTCAGCACTCGTCGCCTCTATCCAAGCACAAGGCTTAAAACGCTCAGGCGACCAAGCGCTCAATGACGTTGCTAAAGCCACCATGCAACCATAGGAAACCACTTCCAAGACGTCACCGAACCCGTATTTCTCACACAAAGCAAAGAGCTCGCATACTACTGGGCGCAGCAAACGGTTCGTGAACGTGGCGTAAGATTTGAGGGAAGCGAAGAGCCCGTCGTATTGCAGATTAACCTCAATGCAGACCAGCAAAGTCGCGTAAAGCCGGATGTGGGTGCCATGAGTCTCTTAATGATGCGTGATGGTGAGGCATTCATGGCGCACATCGCCAAGCTCTACCAAGATAATAATCTCGAGGTGCCTGAGATTGACCTTCGCAATGCCGACCGTATGGATTTCTTAAATATTCTTGGCATGGCTTACATCAATGAAGATATTAGCCGAGGATGTATCGAAGAGTTGCGTGAGCCTGTCACAGAGTAAGCTCACACAAACACATGCTCTTATCGACTCATTCGATAGAGCTTACCGATGCAAGGGTAGCTTTTGTCGAATAAACGCGTCTGCTGAGCTAAAAACAGCTCAGCGGTGGCGATGGCATCAATGAGGGCTTCGTGACCATTGTATTCCGGCAATCCGTATCTTTCCCTCGTTTCTGCAAGACGCACATCAATAGAGCTATCCGCGTTCACAGCTTTAGCCATCGACTTTTCAATTGCCAACGTATCAATCCAAAGTATGGGGACGTCCTTCAAGCCAAATCGGTGACTTAAGTACTCGTCAACAAAGGACGCCTCAATAACGGCACCATGGGCGATCAATATTCTGTTCTGCGCGGCTTCAAATAAGCGCTGCATGGCTTCATCAAGGGGAACACCGTCTTTGAGCATTTCAGGAACAATATGATTCACCACCGCGCCGTCAGCATTCACACTCGCTGTCGTGTCTACATACAAGTGCTGAGCGGATGCTAGGTCAATGCTAAACCCATTCACCTCAACCCAACCCACGCTTAAGATGCTGTCCGTGCTAGCATCCAATCCGGTCGTCTCGAAATCCACGACCAGGTATTTCAATTGATTCCCTTCAGACTCAATATCAGGGAGCGGAGCACTCGATAACCCACCCAACTCTTTTGGTATGGAGACCTTTGAAAAGTACTGAGTACGCTTTTTTTCAAATTGATGATACGCATGAACACGATTCATCAATTTCCAGACGGCTTTCAACACGAGTTACATCCTTCCTGCAAAGCGAATTTTCGCGGCATCTTGCAGACCAGAAATGATCAAAAACGCATCTTTTAGATTACCGCGCTCAAAACTGCCAAATGTATCTGGGTTGATATGACTATCTGGTTGCCCACCTTGTTTTAACGCTTCTAACTGATGATGTTGCCTAAACATGAGCACATATTGGTAGGTATTGAGAATATTCTTGTACGCATCATCACTTAAAATCCCTTGCTCATTGGCTCGCGTGAAACGCTCTTTGGTATTAGCAGAGTCACACTCCACCGCTAAGCCGTAGATCCGCGCTAAATCAATGATCAAGTTGATCGCATACTTCTTGATATTGAGGGTTTTCTTATTCTCGCCTGTTTTTTCCAGTACGAGATTTTTAAACACGCCAAGAGGCGGCTGGGTATTGATAGCATCTCGCGTCAAAATCCCCAAAAACTCACGGTTTGATTTTATCTGACTGTGCAGTTCATCTCTCAGTTCATCGGCGTAGCTCGCTTCACCATAGACGGAACGAATTTCTAGAAACACACTGATATTCAAAAGACGCTCATACTCAGGATTCGACACCCACTTGCGATAGTATTCTTTCCAGACCTTTAGGGGCTGGCACCACTTAGGCGTCGCAGCCATATAGTTGCCGGGACATAGTGGGTAACCACACGCCGCGAGCCCTTTCGCCACGAATTGTGCAAGCTGACCGAAATAGACTTTATCGTTTTCCGTCGCATCATCACTGAGCACTAATGCACTGTCTTGATCAGATAACATATGGACTTCATTTCTGGCGTGTGAACCGGCAACAATCCACGCGAACTTACAAGGCGGCTCGCCAAAATGAGAAATCGCCAATTGGATCAAGCGTCGATTGTAAGCATCCATCATCATCGCCATCACTCGGCCGGTAATATCTGGCGGCACTTGTCCTTCAATGAGAGCTTCGAATATCGCTTGGCGTTCCGTATTGAGTGCTTCCAGGTCTTCAACTGACTCTGCATACTTTATTTTCTCTATTAGGAAAATAGCTTGCATGCGATGGTTTTGAACCAAGTGAGAAGTGGTAAGCAGTCCAACGATTTTACCGTCTTCTACAACCGGTAGGCTACGGATATTGTGTTGCATCATCAGTGATGCGGCATGCAAGACTAAGTCATGGGGACTGACGGTCATAGGGTTGGCCGTCATGACTGATTTAATTGGCGCAGTGAGGTCATACCCGTCCGCAATAACACGTTTGGTCATGTCCCTATCGGTGATTATGCCAATTAACTGCCCGTCGTCACACACTACAGCTGTGGAAGTACGCTTTTTATAACGCATCTCCTTCGCCACCTCTTGAATAGACATTTTCGCATCTACAATAGCGATAGCTTTGCTTGCGACCTCAGAGACCGTGCGAATGAACAGACCTTTTTCTTTATTCGACCACACGACATCCAGCGCAGACTTGAGCCTTGTTTGAGCTTGGGCAGCGAAATGTTCTGCGAACTCTGGAGAGTCCTTAAAAATTGACGTCAGTGCCTTGTGGGGGATCAAATATAGTAAGGTGTTCTCCAAAGCAATGGCTTTGTAACCCTTTTGCTCCGAGACACGACTGTCTAGAAAGGTAAAGCCAAACACATCCTCCGCACCCAATCTCGCACGCAATACACCGTCAGCCTCTCTTTGCTCCATGGCACCCGAGCGGATCACGTACAAATACTTGTCTTGATTCTCTAGTTCTCTCGTTTCAACAGGCTGGGTCGAAGCACTATTTATGCAAGGATCGAGGATTTCGCCTTTCCCCACGTAAGTGATTTTAACGGTGGATGCAACCTGTCGCACCAAGGGCTCAGGCATTTTATTGAACGGATCTACGTTATTAAGAAAGTGAGTAATATTGGGTACAAGAGCATCAGTCATGTTTATCTCCAGACTTCCATTTTGTATTACAATAGCAATTATTTACAATTGGGACTAGCAGAAATAAAAAAGGCAGCGTAAACGCTGCCTTTTTACTGATTAACTCGAATTCTAACTCGCCACTGGAAGACGGTGGTTTTCTTCACGAAGGTGGTTTGCAGACGCTTCTCTCGCCTTCA
This sequence comes from Vibrio maritimus, assembly GCA_003263775.1. Lineage (GTDB taxonomy): Bacteria > Pseudomonadota > Gammaproteobacteria > Enterobacterales > Vibrionaceae > Vibrio > Vibrio maritimus. Next base: position 229,138 of record JYJJ01000006.1, on the reverse strand, counting down.
TTGAATCACCTGCCATGATCGCTTCGTAGATGCGGCGGTGTTCATTGATACATGTCGAACCGCCATCCGAAGAGAACTGAAGAAAGTTAACAAACATCGTGGTTAAGATGTTACCAAACGGCAAGAAGAAATCGTTGCCTGTCGCGTTAAAGATAAGCGAGTGAAAACGAGTGTCGACGTCCAACCATCTCATTTGATCGAAAGGCTCAGCTTCTGAAACCTCAACCATCTCTTGGAAAGTCGCAGAAAGCTCGATTCGTTGCTCAGCAGATGCAAACCTTGCTGCTAGCGCGCAAGCCTCTGGCTCAATCGCACGTCGTAATCCAAGAAACTGACCACAAAACTGCTCAACATCACTAATACCATCCATCCACTCAATCAACTGTGGGTCAAGGAAGTTCCAGTAAGCACGATCAACTACGCGAGTACCGATCTTTGGTCGAGACTCCAACAATCCTTTTGACGTTAACAATTTAACCGCTTCGCGAAGTGCAGTTCGGCTAATGCCAAATTGCTCACACAAAGCCATTTCACCGGGAATAATCGACCCCTCAGCCAAATCACCAGAAAGGATACCCCTGGCGATGTCTCTCGCAACCTGCACATGAATGCTGCGCTTAGAGCCTGTTATTGCATTGAACTTACCTGACATAGAACTACCGCTTACCATTAAATATGTATTATTTTAGTAGATATCTTACCACTAATAGACACTGAGTAAATGTGACCTCCCACATTAATTCGCGATAAGTCATCAACTGCACCCGTATTTATCCATTCAAATCAAGCCAACTGACTGAATAAGCATTCAAATAAGTTATCAATAGCCCAAACCCATTCGTCGAGACAACTTCGTTTTTTGTGACATTTCAATCTACCTCCCCTCACAAATAAATGATATTGTATTACTTATTGATTTTAGATAGTGCACATCCTGTGTTGAGGGCTCGTTGGCGATCCCAGCACAACAATACGAGAACAAAAATACAAAGGAATGATCATGCTCTCAAACACGTCACATGGAAACGCTGATGCGGCTTCCTCATCCGAATCAACATCGAGTCATCGCGTTTATGTACAAATAGCAAAGGAAATTGCGATAAAAATTTTAACTGGCGAGCTAAAGCAAGGTGAGAAACTGCCATGCGAGCAAGAACTCAAAGCCAAGTTTGGTATTAGCCGAACCTCTTTGCGTGAATGCAACAAGCTCTTAGAGGCAAAAGGGTTGATTTCATCAAAACCCAAAGTAGGCACAAGCGTCGAAGCTCGCCAGCAATGGCACTTTCTCGACCCTCAGCTACTGGACTGGATTAAAGAAGCAGACAATGTACAGCGCTTCTTAACCCAGTTTCTAGGACTTAGAAAAGCCATCGAGCCGGAAGCCTGCTCTATTGCTGCTCGCTATGCGTCGATTGAGCACCGAAAAGCGCTGTCGGTTAGTTTTCAGAACATGAAGCAAGCAGCAGCATGTCACGACTACGCAGCATGGACGATCAACGACCATCAATTTCACAAAACAATTTTTCTGGCAACCGGTAACCCTTTTTACATACCGTTTGCCAATATCCTTGAATCACTATTCAAGACATTTATCGACGAGTCCTCTACTGGAGGACGTTTTTGTTTAGAAGAGCACGAAGCCATCTACGACGCCATTATGATTGGCGATGCTTTTAAGGCGCGTAGCTCTTCTCAACTATTACTCAATGACCATAACCAGAAGCTCGCGTTAGTCACGCCGAGTGCGGTAACACTCTAAGGAAAACAGCATGTTTGTTTACAACAAAGACATCAAACTAGAAGATCAAGGCGGCGGTTTACGACGCAAAGTACTCGCTCATTGCGAGAACATGATGACAGTTGAAGTGCATTTCGAGACAGGTACTGTTGCGCCAATGCACAACCACCCACACGAGCAGATCACTTATGTAGTATCTGGCGAATTCGACTTCACTGTTGGCGACGAAACCAAACGTGTGACTGCTGGCGATACCGTTTATAAAGTGCCTAACATTATGCACGGCTGCACCTGCGTTAAAGAAGGTGTGCTGATTGATAACTTCACACCGATGCGTAAAGATTTTCTGTAAGCGAATGACTTAATACATTCCTGGAATACCAAAAAGAACGGCTAGAAATAGCCGTTCTTTTTTTGACTCGATCAAAAGGATAAGCGGTCAAAATCATACCAATCTTTTCATCTAAACCATCAAGTAGTAGGCGAAAAAAAAGGAAGGCTTTAAGCCTTCCTTTCGATTACTCACTATCGTTACATTTCCGTGGTTCTAGCTTGCTTCTGCTTCCGTTAAGTTCGCTTCTGTATTTTCATCTACCGCTTTCACCAGTAGAACACCAACACCGAACACGATTGCACCACACAGGATAAACACGCCGCGTCCCCATAGTGGGTTAGGTAGTAGAGCCATTAGACACACACCAAGACCAGCAACTGCAATTAGCTTACCAAGCATTTGACGCTGTTTGTTGTCCAGCTTCTTCTGAGCAGCTGACTCAGCAACAAGTGGGGTAGATAGGTTACCAAAGAACTTGTCTACATCTGCTTGACGCTTCTCTGTTAGTGGCTTGTAGAACAGAGTAGATAGCACGAAGAAACCACCTGTTAGCGAGATGTGAGCCATTAGACCAATCGCTACTTTCACATCAGACCATTCACGCTTAGTTAGCTCTTCTAGACCAAATGCTGCTGAAACCATTTCTGCATTGATAACAAAACCAACTACATAAGAGACGATACCACCAACAACTAGTGTACCCCAGCCAGCCCAGTCAGGCGTTTTCTTGATAAAGAAGCCAAGGAATGCAGGAATCGTCATTGGGAAGCCGATTAGAGCACCCACATACATCATAGTATCGAACAAGCTCAGACCCTTCAGAGAGTTGATGAACTGTGCGATTAGGATGATAGCGAAACCAAATACCGTTGAAGTGATCTTAGAAACTGTTACCAGCTCTTTCTCAGACGCTTGACCCTTACGAACAATCGGCTCATAAAAGTTCTTAACGAAGATACCTGAGTTACGGTTTAGGCCAGAGTCCATTGAAGACATAGTTGCTGCAAACATTGCCGCCACTAGTAGACCCACCATACCCGCTGGCATGTACTCTTGAACAAAGTATAGGTAAGCAAAGTCACCCGCTTTTTTGCCCTGCTCTGGGTAAGCTGCTGCTAGATCAACACCTTGACCTGCGATGTACCAAGACGGCATAAACCAAATAAATACACCACAAAGCATAAGTACACACGCTAATAGTGCAGCTTTCTTCGCGTTCTTTGAGTCTTTCGCCGCTAGGTAGCGGTATGAGTTAAGCATGTTGTTAGTAATTGAGAACTGCTTAACAAAGATGAAGAATGCCCATAGACCGAAGATGTTTAGGTAGTTCAGGTTGTTACCCGCTAGGAACGAACCACCTTCTTGTACTGGGAAGTTGTTAACGATTTCGCCAACACCACCGCCTTGAACGACAGCAACAACAGCACATGTCACGGTCACGGCCATGATGATGACCATCTGCATAAAGTCAGATGCGATAACTGCCCACGAACCACCCGTTACTGACATCGCCAATACAACCAAACCTGTCACCCAGATGGTTAGGTTCATGTCGAAGCCAAAGATACCAGACGCGATAATTGCCAGTGCGTTTAGCCATACACCTGCAGAAACAACGCTGTTTGGCATTGAAGACCAAGTAAATACTTGCTCGTTCGTTGCGCCAAAACGCATGCGAATGGCTTCAATAACTGTGACTACACGCAGTTGGCGGAACTTAGGCGCGAAATACGCGTAGTTCATAAAGTAACCAAACGCGTTAGCAAGGAAGATAAAGGCTACTGCAAAACCATCGTTATATGCTTTACCCGCCGCACCTGTAAATGTCCAAGCACTGAACTGAGTCATAAAGGCGGTAGCACCCACCATCCACCAGAGCATATTACCGCCCCCGCGGAAATAATCACTGGTTGTATTGGTAAATGTTCGGAACATCCAACCTATTGCCATAAGGAAGAGGAAATAGACGCCCACAATAACTGTGTTTAAATCCATGATATGTGAATCCTTGTCGTTTTTACTTGTTGTATGATTAATATAACGAGTAATTCGACCTTTTTGTAATACAATATACCTATCCGTGACATGGTTATCGTTTTTGGTGTGGAAAAGCGTCCACATAGTTATCTTGATCAAACTTTGTTACGGTTGCGAGCGTGACAAGGCCAACTTTGTTAGTGAAACGGCCTTTAAATCTAAAGGCCGCACATCCCTAGCTAACACAACCCAGTATTACCCTCAAACAGAACCAGATCAAAACCCATAATAAACAAGAACATAAAAACATAGTTATATCATTACTTTTAATGTTCTTCCCTTTATCTAGACATAAAGCAAGTGTTTCAAAGTGTAAAAAGTGTGACCCAAATCTTCATATCAATAAAAAACACATCTATTCAGATGAAATATTGAGCCATTTCACAGAAAGTTCGAGTGGAGCAATCTAGTATTTGTCATACATTAATTCAATAACAGAAAATTAATGACATGGACGACCACGAGATAGGCTTTTGTCGGATGTTTCGGGAATCAAAGGGAACGCACTCTGCAATAGCTATCAAGTGAATAAGTAACAAAGTCCCTCTAATAATGGTTATAAACATAATGTTTTCCTAGCTCCCCGTTAGGTTATTCGATGTTTATCGCCTCAAAGAAATGACAATATAAAATAGATAAACTAGGGAAATATCAGTATGAAACTTAAGCAAACTGCTCTTGGTGTTGCACTTGTTCTTTTAGCTGGCTCTGCTGCTGCCACGAGTCTTGATTACCGTGCAGAGTACAAACATGAAGATGAAAAATACGCGCATCGTATTAAAATTGGTGACTCAACCAAAGCATTTGACGGTAAATTAGCATTTGGCGTAGAGCAAAAGTTTAATAGTGAAGACCAGAAAGATTTTTGGAATAAAGTCGTTCGTGGTGATTCAGAATTCAGCTGGGCCTGGACGAAATCAGTAGGCGAAACGGGAAAATGGTACATTCAGCCAGGTATGCCAATTACTTTTGCCAAAGACAAAACAACATATAAACCTCAGTTCCGTGTAGGCTATAAAGCAGACTTCGGTCTAACTACAGCGCTGCGCTACCGACACGAACTGCAAGTCTTCGCAGAATCAGCAAGCCAAAAGACCTTGGTTGATGGTGGTAAGCTTGATGTCGCGGGCAACACTGTTCAACAAGGTAAATGGACACTGACTGGTTCCTACAAATTCAGCCAAGAGTCCTTGAAAAACCTGAAGCTTAGCTACGAGGCAAACCTTAACCATAACTACGACGATGTTCGCCTCGCGAACAACAAAAACTGGGAATGGGATCTTGGAATTAAGATTGGTTACGCGATTGATGCCTTCCAACCTTATGTTGAGTTTTGGACAGTCGACCAAGGCTCATCTGCTGAAGACAATCGTCAGCTAAGAACTCGTGCTGGTATTAAGTACAGCTTCTAATGACTTAATATAATTTAATCTATTGAGCGAATTAGTACTGAAGCTATCGGTATTAATTCGCTCCTATCAAATCAAACACATTCCAATAAAGTTTTTCAGTATAGCAAGGAAGTTATATTGCTCCACTTTGTCATAAATTAACTTCCTGCTAATTGACCAACAAACAGTTTAAAAATTCTGTTTTCTGTAATGAAGACAAGGAGTAGTTATGTCTGGTGTTCAGTTAAATAACATCGTTAAAGCGTATGGCGATACCAGTGTCGTACATGGCATTAATTTAGAAGTAAAGTCGAAAGAGTTTATCGTATTGGTTGGCCCTTCTGGCTGTGGAAAATCGACAACGCTACGCATGTTAGCTGGGCTAGAGGAAATTACCGATGGCGATATTCACATTGAGGACCGCCGCGTCAACGAAGTCGCACCCAAAGATCGCGATGTAGCCATGGTATTCCAGAACTACGCACTTTACCCACACCTAAGCGTTTTCGAGAACATCGCGTTTGGCCTAAGAATTCGTAAAGTTCCCAAGGATGAGGTCGCTAAGTCTGTCAATGATGTAGCGGAAATTTTGGGCTTAACCGAACTTCTAGAGCGTCGCCCTGCCGACCTTTCCGGTGGCCAACGCCAGCGTGTTGCGATGGGTCGTGCGATTGTTCGTCATCCTAAAGTCTTTCTATTTGATGAACCCCTTTCTAACTTGGATGCCAAACTTCGCACCCAAATGCGCGCTGAAATTAAGCGTCTTCACCACCGCTTGGGCGTAACCAGCGTTTACGTTACCCACGATCAGGTCGAAGCCATGACACTGGCAGACCGAATTGTTGTGATGAGCAACGGTAAAATCGAGCAGATTGGCACGCCAATGGAGCTCTTCAATAGTCCAGTGAACACCTTTGTTGCCACCTTTATCGGCTCGCCACCTATGAACCTTATCGAAGCACGCGCATCACTGCGTGAAGATGGGTGGTATGCAGAATTTGAAGAGATTCAATGCAAACTGCCAAATGTGGCAGGACTTGAGCACAACAAGAATATCCTTTTGGGGATCAGGCCAGAATATATCGACATCGAACCCGTTGACCAAGCGAGCGCGATTCCTGTTCACATCAACCTTGTCGAAACACTCGGTTCAGAAGCTTTGCTGCACACTAAATTTGTTGGCAAACCGTTTGTCGTTAAGACCGAAACCCATGGTCGAATCGATCACCTTGATCACATCAACACATTGTACTTCCGAGAGGACGCGATCACCGTCTTTGATCAATCGACTGGCAATGCGCTCAAGCGTATCGCGGTGAACTAGACGGAGCGTGTGTTATGGAAAACCTTCATCAAAATACAGATGAGACACTCAAGTCGCCTACTTCGCAAAGCAAGTTGCAGAAGAAGACCAAGTGGCTCATCCATCACTTTAAAAAAGAGTGGCAACTCTACCTGCTACTCGCTCCAACCGTTATTTGGTTTTTAGTCTTCCTCTATAAGCCCATGTACGGATTACAAATCGCCTTTAAAGATTACAGCGTGTTCCGTGGCATCACGGAGAGCCCTTGGGTAGGGTTTGAGCACTTCGTTACGCTGTTTGAAAACGATCAGTTCTTACGTGCCATTCGCAACACCGTGATGATAAGTGGCGCTAGCCTTATTTTTGGCTTCCCAGTGCCAATTATCCTCGCTCTGATGTTCAATGAGATCCTCAATGCGAAATTCAAACGCACCGCACAAACCATTGTGTATCTCCCACACTTTATCTCGGCCGTAATTATCGCAGGTATTGTGATCACCGCGTTTTCACCCTCAACTGGTGTGGTGAATCTGTTCCTCAACGCACTTGGTTATGATTCGGTGTACTTCCTCACCAAACCTGAGTGGTTCCGCACGATATTCGTCGGTACTGGTATTTGGCAGGAAGCAGGCTTTAGCTCCATCGTCTTCCTAGCGGCTATTGCTGGTGTTAACCCATCACTCTATGAGTCTGCAGTCGTAGACGGCGCTTCACGCTGGCAGATGATGTGGAAGATCACGCTACCTTGCATCCTACCGACGGTCATCATCATGTTGATCATTCGCATCGGTAACATCCTTGAGGTTGGCTTTGAGATGATCATCATGCTCTATCAGCCTGCCACTTACGAAACCGCAGACGTCATCAGCACCTTCATTTACCGTCAAGGTATTCAAGCTGCTCAGTACGATCTCGCCGCTGCCGCCGGTCTGTTTAATGCAGTTATCGCCTTTATCTTAGTGATGACCGCCAACAAGATCAGCCGTCGCGTCTCTTCAACATCGCTGTGGTAATGGAGTAAGTTATGAGCCAAGCAATGAATATGAATCTGTACTCCCGAGGCGATAAGGCGTTTGTCTATCTGAACATGTTCCTCGTGGGTATCTTCACCATCAGTACACTTTACCCCTTCATCTATGTGGCATCGATGTCTATCAGTGCTGGTGATGCGGTAACAGCGGGTCAGGTTGTGCTTACCCCTGTCGATATCACGTTCGCCGCGTACGAGAAGGTCATCACCGATCCCGCTTTTTGGACATCGTATAAGAATACCTTTATCTACACCTTCGGCGGCACACTCGTCAGTCTATTGATTATTGTTCCCGGTGCCTACGCATTGTCTAGACCCCAGTTACTTGGTCGCAAGTACTGGAACATCCTAGTCGCGTTCACCATGTGGTTTAACGCGGGCATGATTCCGTTTTTCTTGAACATGCGCGATCTCGGCTTACTTGATAGCTACTTCGGTATCATCATCGGTTTTGCCTGTAACGCGTTCAATATCATCCTATTACGTAACTTCTTTGAGGCTATCCCTAAGTCATTTGAAGAAGCCGCTCGAATGGATGGCGCCAATGACTTCCAAGTACTTTGGAAAGTATTTATCCCGTTAGCAAAACCTGCCCTCGCGACAGTCACGCTATTTTGTATCGTTGCGCGCTGGAACGGCTTCTTCTGGGCCATGGTATTGCTTCGCGATGAAAGCAAGGTGCCACTTCAGGTTTATCTGCGTCAGATCATTACTCAGTTGACAGACGACGATACGTTCGCCAGTACCTTGATCAACTCAGCTTACTCCTTTGAGACCGTAAGTGCGGCAATCATGATCTGCTCAATCATTCCGGTGCTTCTGATTTATCCATTTATTCAAAAGTACTTCAACAAGGGAATTATGCTGGGTGGGTTAAAGAGTAACCCCCTCTTCTTAATACAAAACACAATAACGAGAAAGGAAACAAAAGATGAATGTAAAAATCACTGCGTTGTCTACCCTGATCGCTGCGACGCTTGCTGCCCCAGCATTTGCAGCGGAAGATGGTGCATACAAAGTGGCAAATAAGCCAATCAAGCTCGACATCCACCTACACCAAAAGAAGTTCGTGTATAACAACGACTGGCCAGTAGAGAAAGAAGCGGCGCGTCTGACTAACGTTCACCTAAACAACGTGGCCTCTATGGCAACCACCAAGAGTGAAGAAGCGTTTAACCTGCTGATCGCATCGGGCGACCTGCCTGATATCGTCGGCGGTTCAAGCATGAAGAACAACGTCAACACCTACGGACCTGAAGGCGCGTTCGTTCCCCTAAATAAACTTATTGAAGAGCATGCGCCAAACATCAAAGCATTCTTTGACGCCAACCCTGATGTATGGGCATCCATCAAAGCTTCTGATGGCAACGTCTACTACATCCCATATCTACCTGACGGTAAATACGGCCGCGGCTACTTCGTTCGTTATGACTGGCTAGAAAAACTTGGTCTTGAGCCACCGAAAAATGTCGACGAAATGTACGAGGTGCTCAAAGCGTTCCGCGATAAAGATCCAAACGGCAACGGCAAAAAAGATGAGGTGCCTTTCTTTGCTCGCCACTGGCAAGAGATGGTTCGTCTAGTAACATTGTGGGATGGTCGTACGTCCGGCTCTGATGTGTTCCACGACTTCCACGTCGTTGATGGTCAAATCAAGCACGGCTACGCGCAAGAAAACTACAAAGTCGGTATTCAAAACCTCGCCAAATGGTACCAAGAAGGTCTCATCGATGCCGAAGTATTCACTCGCGGCAGTCGCTCTCGTGAGTACTTATTGTCTGCAGACCTTGGTGGTATGACCCACGACTGGTTTGCGTCTACTTCTGGCTATAACGATTCACTCGCAGACAAAGTAGAAGGCTTCCAATTTAAAGCGTTCGCGCCACCAGCATCAATCAGTGGTAAACGTGTTGAGGAGCACCGCCGCGCCAAAGTGAAGCCAGACGGCTGGGCTATCTCATACACTAACGAACACCCAATCGAAACCATTAAGTACTTCGATTTCTGGTTCACACAAGAAGGTAAACGCCTAGCAAACTTCGGTATCCAAGGTGAGCACTATGACCTAATCGATGGCAAGCCAGTGTTTAAGAAAGAAATCCTAGAAGCGGATACGCCGGTTAACGCACAAATGTGGGCGATCGGTGCTCAGGTTCAACGTGGTTTCCCAATGGATTATCAGAACGAAGTGCAGTGGTCGAACAAATACGCGCTTGAAGGTATAGCCCTGTATGACCAAGGTGATTACTTGTTAGAACCATTCATGGGTGTCTCTCTGAATGCGAAAGAGAAAGACATCTACGACAAGCACTGGGTTACCATTCGTGACTATATGGTCGAGATGCAGCAAGCTTGGATCTTAGGCTCTCGTGATATCGAGAAAGACTGGCCAAATTACCAAAAGAGCATAGAGCGCATGGGTTATAAGAAAGTCGTGAATGCGATGCAAGCCGCTTACGATAGAGCTTATAAAACAAATTAATCTCTAAACCCAAACAAACTCACTGACCCGCTTCGAAAACGATGCGGGTCTTTTGTTTGAACATACTCGCAGGCATTGCCTATCGCTATCGATGACTAGCGCTCACCAACCTGTAAGCAGGGCTTATACCTCATCATTACTCTTATTTGTGTTGCCGGTTTAATCTACACCCAACTTAAGAACACAAACGAGTAACTGACATGAAAAAATCAATCCTAGCTCTAGTACTAGCCGCAACCGCAACAACTGCTATCGTTGGTACAGCAAACGCTTGTACCACGGCTGTGTATCACAACGGAGACGCATCTATCTCCTCTCGCTCTATGGACTGGTTTGGTCACGATGAAGCATCTGTGGTGGGAACGGGTAAAGGCGTCAAAGCACAATACGCCGCGACTGACAATGCCGTTCAGGGTCGGTCAAAATTCGCTACCTTAAAAATCAAATCGTTCCATGGCGCAAGCACTAGCATGGGTAAAGGTGTTGTGGCAGAAGCAATGAATGAAGCTGGTCTGGAAGCTCGTATCCTATACTTGAGCCGCACTTACACCGCATTCCCAGAAGGCACAGCGGAAACGCCAGACGTATCTGCATTAGAAGTTCCAAATTGGGCAGCAGACAACTTTGCAACGGTAGCTGAAGTGATTGATGCAATTGAAAACGGCAGCGTTGATATTATCGACGCTGAGGTTTGTGACCTGCCTACGAGCTCAGGCCACGGCCACTGCTCTCAAGCGCCGGTTCACTACCAGTTTGCAGACAAAACTGGCGACACAGCTATCGTAGAATTCGTTCAAGGTGAGCTCAAAGTTTACCGTGGCGAAATCGCCAACGTTATGTCCAACGACCCAGAGCTATCTGTGCACTTAGAGTTCTCTGCGAACGGCAAGAAATCGGATGGCTCGATTCACCCAATTGACCGTCGCCTACGTGGTAAAGAAATCGTCGCAGATATGTATGCTCGCAACGTAACAGACAACGATGCAGCAAAAAACGCAATGAAAGCGGTGGCCAACAGCACATTTGCAGGTTACGACCAGCTTGATCACTCTTTGGAAACACCAGATGTGTTCCCAACATTGTGGACAGTTCACACGGATCGCAACCAAGGAGAATGGGTTCTAGACCGTTATGATACTTGGACGGCAGAAACGTATAACTTCACTATGTTCGACGTTAATAAAGCAGAATCAACAACGCTGGGTATCCATCCGAAAGACAAGTCCTAATTAACCCAATGAAAAGCACGCTGAAAGGCGCTCAAGAGACTAAAAGCCTGCATCATTAATGATGCAGGCTTCATTGTATTTATTTTGTGCTCGAGGCAAACAGGACACCACCAGCAGACATAAAGAAGCCACCCATCACCTTGTTAAAGCGCTTGATGTTCTTTTTACTAGATAGCCAAGGGTTAACCTTAGCGCCAAGCCTTGCATACACCAACATGACAAAAGTATCGATTACAATCCACGTCAGAGCCAGCACGACAAACTGCGTAAGTTGAGGTGAATTCACATTAATGAAGTTAGGAAACAGTGCGGTAAAAAACAGCAAGTCTTTAGGATTACTGATACCTACCATATAGGCTTTCTTGAGGATACCACGCTGAGTAAAGGCAACTTTCTCTTGTTTAGTATCAGTGCTAAACGCAGACTCAGTCCCTGTGTCTCTCCAGGTCTGGTATCGAGATAAACCAAATACAGCGCCCCGAAAATTTTCAGCAACAAAAATACTTCCGATGATGCTGCCAATATGGCACCCAAACCAACAGCAGAGAGGACCATCAGTGTGAGAGAAGCAAACGTTCCACCAAACACCGTCGCTAGCGCACTCGATTTCCCGTATTTAACACCGTGGGCAATGCACAGCATTGCTGAGGGGCCGGGAGATGAGATCAAAACCGTAATGACCCCAACGTACGCTAACCATAAACTCCATTCCATTTTAATCCTCCCTGTTTTTAATGTGTTGGGTTGTACTATGCCATGTAGCACATACCTCCCCCAACCTTACCGCTCTCCTTACGACAAGTCGAACAATAATTGCACACATATCCCGTCTTAACTGATCACCATTGCGATATAGCCAAGGATCAGCACGAGCACTGATGTCAATGCATAGGGGACGGGATAACCAATTGCAGGCATGTCACTTTGGGTAGCATCTTGCGCCCCTTTCATTGCTGGTGTGCTATTTCGACCACCCGCGCAAGCACCAGCAAGAATGGCTGGGTTCATCTTACGAATGTACAGTCCATATAACCAAGCCAGTAGAGGCGGAACAAGCGCAGCAGTGACACCGAGTAGCGCAATTTTAATCACAATTATGCCTTGGAAAGAGGCAAGTATTTTTGGACCTACGGTTGCCGCAAGCACCGCTACGAACAGATTAAGTCCGATATCTTGCAAAAAGCTTCTCGCCCCTTCACTCATTGGACCGCCAAACGCAGGATTTCGAGTTCGTAAGAACGAAAACACAATACCGGTAAGCATACAGCCAGCCGAAGTCCCCAATGCAAATGGGATACCCGCAACCGTCACACTCAAGTGGCCGAACACATAACCTACCAGCAAAGCGGTGGCTAAATAGAACGTTTCGGTTACCGTACTTTCAACAATAGGCACGCTGTTAAGCTGAGATGCGGTCTGTTCAACACACCACTGAGAGCCAGCAATACGTACAACATCCCCCACTTCAACGGTGGTTTGAGGAAGTAACGGCTGTTGATGTCCCTGCCTAAATAGCGCTTTAAAATAGACACCAAAACCCACCTCCGAGTGCAACTGAGCGACCGTTTTACCCGCATGTTCTGACTTGCCGACATGGATATCAGCGACTTCGATATCAACATTACGGGCTCGAGGCTCATCGACTTCATTACCTATGTCTGCTTCACCTTCCTTAATTAGAGCACTGTACTCGCCACGAACACCGATAACATCGCCGAGTTGTAATATAGGGTTGTTCGATGCATCTAACACGTCATCACCACGCACGACTTTCAGCACAACAGCATCGGGAAAGCGTTTGTAGAGATCCTGAACTGACTGCCCAACCAACTCTTCATGCGTTACTTTGTAAGCACGGACATCGATAGGTAAGACACCAACATCGGAGAAGCCAAAAGTGCTCGGGAGTTTTTCATTGTCATCACCGCTAGAGAACTCTTTTTCAGCATCTTTACCGGCTTTAACAGGATCAATACCAAACATAGAAGGTAAGTATTTGATCAAAAGAATAATTAGAACAGTAGACAGCACATAGCTGATGGCATAACCCGCCGCGATGTTAGCACTCACTTGGTCAGCACTCATACCGGCCGGAGGAACAAAAGCGCCGGAAGAAACCGCCGATTGAGCCACACCCATTACTGCGGTAACGGTGTAGCTTCCAGAGATAATACCTGCCGCATACCCAGGCTCTAGCCCCAAGAGCTTGGCACCAACTACAACAATGGCGAAATTACTAAAGACAACGATTAGCCTATCACCACGAAATCTAAACCACCTCTTGCCAGTCCAGAAAAGAATTGAGGACCGACTTTCATACCGATGGCATACATAAACATCATTAAGAAAATATCGGAGACTAACCCCGCTCTTCAATCTTAAGTCCGTACACAGAGAACGAGGTCAGCGCCAATGCAACACCAACAATCAATGTCCCTGCTGTGGTGCCCAAGCTCACGCCTTTAACAGTAATGCGTCCTAACGGGTAACCAATCGCGAGTGATAGGAATAGAAAAACAAAAGGGTTTTCAGATAAGTAATTAAAAAGAAAAGACATGATCTCACCTGCTACATTGTGATTGAAGCAGCAGAGCGATATAAGGAATCGCCCTGCCGATTACCTAGAGCAGCCGTAACATTAACCGTGGTTAAAGTTACTCGACTCATCGGCATCGCTGCCGTTAACCACTGGGTGCTTGCCAAAGAAATCAACGCAATGTTGCAAGTCAGAGATCAATAAATCCGCCATATCTCGACTAAAGCCATGGCGCACAAGAATACGCATAATAACCAGATCTTCGCGATCGGCTGGCATGGCATACGCAGCGATCTGCCATCCACGCGATCGGATCCGATCTGACAAGTCATAGAGATTGAAACCTGGGTTTGCATCTTTCTTGATAGACCAACTTAGCGCTGGAATACCACCATGACCATCGTAAATGATTTCAAACATGCCCATTTTTCAACTTCTTTGGCGATGTAGCGCGCCGTTTCGTAACAGGCATCATGGATCTTTTTATAGCCCTCTTTGCCCAGTCTCAAGAAGTTGTAGTACTGCGCAACGATTTGTCCGCCAGGACGAGAGAAATTCAATGCAAATGTCGGCATGTTACCGCCTAGATAGTTCACATTGAAAATCAAATCCTCATGTAATGCATCCGCATCACGCCAGACTACCCAGCCCACACCCAATGGTGACAGACCAAACTTGTGGCCAGAAGCATTAATCGATTTAACGCGTGGCAAACGGAAATCCCATTCTAAATCCGGGTCACAGAAAGGGGCTAAGAACGCACCACTGGCGCCATCGACGTGAATAGGAATATCTAATCCGGTTTCTTCTTGAAGCTTATCTAACGCCTCATGCACCGCTTTAACAGGTTCATATTGGCAGGTGAACGTCACGCCCAAAGTTGGCACCACACCAATGGTATTTTCATCACAACGTTTGATCACTTCTTCTGGCGTCATGATAAGACGATCACCCTCCATTGGGATCTCACGAAGCTCAATATCCCAATAGCGAGCAAATTTATGCCAACAAACCTGCACAGGACCACAGATCAGATTCGGTTTGTCAGTGGGCTTGCCTTGTTTCTTCATTTTCTCACGCCAAGCCCATTTCAATGCCATCCCACCAAGCATTGCAGCCTCACTTGAGCCTGTCGTTGAGCAACCCATCGGGTTCTCTGCATCTGGTGCATGCCAAAGGTCAGCTAACATATGGACACAGCGCGATTCAATTTCGGCCGTTTGTGGGTATTCATCTTTATCAATCATGTTTTTATCGATGCATTCATCCATCAATTGATGAACCTCATCCTCGACCCATGTTTGACAAAATGTCGCTAAGTTCTGACGTGAGTTACCGTCTAACATAAGTTCATCGTGAACAACTTGATAAGCATGTTCCGGGGCGTGCTCATTCTCAGGAATTCGATACTTGGGCATGACCACAGACAAGTCTTTCGAAGAGTAAACATCATCTAGCATTGAACCACGAACAGCTGACTTTTTATGAAGAGGCATAATCTATCCTTTTTCTTACTAATACTATTAAGTAGTTAAATAGGTTTAAAAGATGGAAGAACGTGCCTTAAAGCTAGTCCAGATTTTGTTGCGGTGCTAGTTTCATATTCGGTTGATAAGATTCATAATTACGCCGCTTGTATCGTTAATATTCGCCACAATATGCAGTCATTCACCTTACCCATAATGATGTCTAGTTTGTTGCTATGACTGCGTCTACGACAAAAACTTTACCCCTTTCTCGGCCTCCACTAAAGAAACACATTCCCCCTTTAGGAAGGGAATGTCTTACAGCGTGCTCAGTTTTTTATCAGTGACGACCATTCTCAACGCGATATTTAGATGATGTCATCAACTCAGATTCCAGTCCGTTCACAATTGCCACTCAAGTTTCTTGCAAAAAAGGTAGAAAAGTTTATAGTTTCTTTAAGCACACATTGAGAATAGATATGTCTTTGCAGAAGAAGCAATCCAAGGTATCACTGAACATTAAGATTTCATCAGACTTAGATTTTCGTCTTAAACGAGCGAGAAAAGCAGCGCGTGAGCAAGGATTGATGTTTAACGTTTCTAAAGAGGTTGAGAAGTTCCTTGAGAAGGAAGTAAAGAAAGGTTGAGCGCCATCTATCAATCGATGAAGAGATTAAAGGTAACTTAGAAGATCTTGGTGGACTGAATATAGATAAGCTAATGAAGTCTATGGATTAACTATCAAGTTGCCTTGTTATTAATTAACAAACTACAACAAAGCTTGGAGATGAGTATGGGAACAATAATTGGACTATTAGTCTTAGCTGGAGTCGATATACTCCTAAAGCGCAAAACTGGACTTCATATACATCAGTGGATTGCCAAAAAATACAGTGATTCTCACAATGACAAGTGAACCATTCTTTTAGAAACCAACCACTTCACCGATGCTACTGAAAAAATACTTGTACTAAAAAAGCCAGCGGTCAAAACCGCTGGCTCGAACACTACTTCACTTTAACGCTTACTTTGCAGCTAACTTACTGTGTGATTTCTTTAGCTTGTAGAAAGTTGCTTGTACATAGTCATCAGGGTCGCCTGTGATGTTCTGGTTGTAAACACCGGCCTTGAAGTACATGTATTTGCCACCAACATCGTATCCACTGTCTGACATATCAACAACTTGGACTGCATCAGGTTTTCCTTCGCGCATCAAGGTCACGGTCATTTCGTTACCGACCACTTGAATTCGATAGCTGAAGGTCTCACCGAGTGCAATACCATCACCGTCTTTTGGTACACCTGTCATATCACCGACTAGGTTGTAGTAATTGTCGGTGCCTTTGTTGGTGTTTTCATGGGCAAAGTAAACCGTACCTTTGTCGTGGTTTGGCAACTTACGGTAGTAAAGTCTAATCGGTTCATCGTCTTTGTCGTGGATCTGGCCAATAATGAATCGACCAACTTCATTCAGCTCGCCCGTCGTTGTCGTATGGTCGACTTTGAGTGTCGCTTCGAGTACGCCGTCAACGCCACCCGCGGCTTTTTGATCTTCAATTGGAGCCGAGCTGAATACCCAGTTGTTTTTGTTTACGCCCTTAGTATCAATGCTCTTGTCACCTTGGCGAAGCATCTCCCTCATCTCTGTTCGAGCAAACTTGGTGTTTTTCGAAGTACGCGCGCCTTTGATAAAGGTCTTGAATACTAGGCCACCGTCATCGGCGGTATAGAATAATTCTGGATGCTCGTACCCGTTGGCAAGATCCCACTCATACACATTGTCTGGCTTGCCGTTTTTATCATGATCGAACGGCATAGAGATGTACCATGAAGTAAGGTCAAAGTTTTCACCTGGCTTGTTACCCGCTTGAGGCGTACTCGGCAGCTTAGGCTCTGCTAAAGGCACATCCCAGTCACAACTTGTCGCACAAGGCAGAGCGACAACCGCGCCAAAGTTGCCTTTACGAAGATCTTTGCGTTTATCATCAACTTTCGCCGTGGCTTTGCGCTTCTCTTCAGCCGCTTTTTCTGCCGCAATGACATCCTCAGTAATAATATGATTGGTTGGGCAAGCATTAATCTTACAGTTCAAAGCAGCAAACTCAGTGACACTGTTCCAGCTGCTCTTTGAGTTACCTTTACCCACATAACGCACATAGCGCGCTTCTACAGGCGCAAACTCAAAACGCTCATAACCATTGACGGCACCAGAGCTCATGCCACCTTCAAGTGCCTTGCTCCATTTATTGCCATCAACACTGACTTCAATATCGAACAAGGTCGAACGCGCATTACCTTTGTGGAATGCTAGGCGCACGGCATCAAACTGATTAACGCTGCCATAATCATAGGTGGCCGTCTCGCCTACTCCATTAGAAGACCAGCGAGTCTTGATATCTTGGTCAAACAGACGCTCTGGACCATTGCCATCGTGACTGGATGATTCGATGGCGACAGGCGTTAAAATATCAACTCTTGGTAGTTCTTGGTCGGAACAGTAATCACTCTTACAGTTAACTCCGATAAACTCCGTCACACTATTCCACGCGCTGCTGCTATTTCCTTTACCAACATAACGAATGTAACGCGCTTGAACCTCGGCAAAATCGAATCGTTCTAAATCCAGTGATTTACCCGTGCTTTCACCATCGGTAATGACTTTAGTCCAACTTGACCCGTCTAGGCTGGTTTCAATATCAAATTTGGTCGTGCGCTTGTCACCTTTGTGAAATGACAATTTGACGGCATCGAAGGCGACCGTTTGTCCATAGTCAAACGTCATGGTCTCACCTACACCATTTGCTGACCAACGCGTCTTGGCGTCTCCATCTAAAACCATTTCAGGGCTGTTCCCATCATGGCTGGAGGCTACAACAGAGGTAGGTTTTGGCGTTTGTATTGTGGCGTTGTCACCGGTCGATACACATCCGGTCAGAGCGATAACAATGGATGAAGCGAGTAGGGTTTTGAAGTAATTTTTATTCATGGTTCCATCACTTTTGAGTTGTCCAATCAAATTGAAAACAATAGGCGTCACCAATACTAAGTGTTACGTTGATGCCTTTATTGTTACAAATGATATTCTCATATTCTTGTATTACAAATAAGATAAAAAACTCTCAAATGAGATAATGGTCAGATCTTTTTTATAACCCGTTAGTTGCTAGATAAAATAATAACTACAAGCCAGAAACAGCAAAGCCAGCATATCGCTGGCTTTGTTTATTTGTATGATTGTAAAACGGACTATATTCGAAATTATCAACGAGAACCGCACGTCAGGCTCACATGAATACTCCAAAATTTTGATTGAAGACAGGCTAAACTAATACCGCTTGCTCAATCGCATAGAAACCAACCCATGAATAGGTTTTACCTGCTATTTCCACGTGATTCACACTGTCACGGGTCACATTCGGGTCATTACTTACCATTAAAGTGAATCGTGTTTTCTCTGTCTCAATTTCCACCACAGAGGCCGAGTCTGAATGTCCGATAACTCGAATCTCTTTTGCCACGCCACGAGCATTAACGGACTGTTCAAACTCTTCATTGAAGTAACCATGAGTCTCAACCACGGACGCAAGTAAGGTATCTTCGCCATGCGTTCGTAAAATGAAACTCTGCTCACTGCGCAGGTTGAAGCTCGGGTCGTTAGCGCCAGTGCGAGTGAAAATAACTTGCCCATTTGGACTTGAACTGGTGCCTAGCCAGGTGTAGTAACTGCTTTCTTGAAGCCAGCTCACCAATGCGCTGCCTGTAACGTCACCCTGTGCAACATTCCAAAGATGGCGATAGCCCAGAGCATCGCTGACCACATTCAGTTCTTTGTGGGCTTCATAATCAAAGTTGGTTCTGATGATCTGCCCGTCAAACTGATGCGAATAATCATATTGGTGAGCACAGTCACTAGTCAGTCGGAACAGGTCAATAAGCAAAGGCGCTTCAAAATCTTCGTGCTTCAACATAAAGACACTGCGCTGCTGACCTATACCATCATAATGTGCATTGGCGAATGCACTCATACCAACCATTTGTTGGTGATCAGCGCAGAAGAAGTGGGGGTCACCATGCACGCTGTCAGCGCGCTCCACGTCAAAATAGTTTTGACAGGTTTCGTCAACAGTTACAGCATTGTGAGCAATCGTCTGCCGTGCGTACGTCTTATTTTCATCTAAATAGCGACCGCCAAATTTCGGCTCAACGTTTACCCAGCGACCGAAGCCATACTCACGCAGTACCTCTTTGCCACGGTTAAAGTAAGAGATACCTAAAGTATCAAAGTTACCGTGCCCCATACCATGCTGACCATAGTTCATAACCAACTGGAACACATCTTTGTCTTTATCTTGGACGCGCATGAAGCCCTGAGCGCCGCGATCGCCATTCGGACCTTCATTAAGCTCAACACTTGGCCAGAAAGGCAGACCAACATCACTCTTGCTCTCAAACGCTTTCGATAATGTTAAGCCACATGCATGCATCCATACTGAGTCTTGGATCTTGGCCATACCAAGTAAGTTCTCATCAATACCATAGTGTTCGGCATACTGACTAACGGCCACTTGAACACCAGCATCATTGATACTCATGGTTCTAGAAGCATCATTTAGTGCCGGGAATTGGCCGTTAGGATACGCTGTCGCTAGCATGGCCTCGACAGTTCGACCAATCACACCGTCTTTGTAATTGAAGATATCAAGTTCTGGCATATGACGATGCAGAACTTCAGCAAACACACACAATGGACGAATTGCGTAACGGTGATAGTAAGGCCCCTCCATGTAGTAGCCTGACGGCGCAAACAGCTTACTGATCTGCGCTAGGAAACCGCCACTTCCATCTCTATCCAAACCATAGACCGACATATCAAGAAACTCGCGACGATTCACCGCTAAGCCACAGATACCCACAGCTGCCACAGCCCAAATACCGTGATTGTGAATTCGATCAAAGTCATGAGCATACTTCACTGTGAACATATCAAGCATTGGATTGAAGAGATTATCAATCACATGTTGGCGCTCATCTTCTGCCATGGTCGATGCAACACATGAGTACGCCAAACTGCTAAACATCAGCCATACATGTTCATTGAGTATTTGGTGGAATAAACGTCCAGTTGGATTCGTATTTTTTTGTACATGAAAATCGAAGGTTAAGTACGAGTCAGCATACGATGCCAGCAGCTCACGAACAAACTGAGCATAACGCTCTTCGCCCGTGATCAAGAACAAGCGACCCGCAAGATTCATGTAGGTGTAGTTTTGCTTGTGGCGATTGTGCTCGTAACCACCCGCCTCACCATGCCCAGGAACCTCTATTGGAAGTCTCATAAAGGCTTCCAGATCCGTAACATTCTTAGCGATGGCTTTTCCCATGAGCGTATCACGGCCGACTTCTTTACTGAGTTGCTTTACTTCATTGTCTGTAAGCAGTATTGGTTGAACTAACGTAGACATTTTCACCTTCAATCTATATCCCGGACTCGACCCCAATAAAGTAATACAATATAACTAAGATTTAAATCTATTCATGGAAGAAAGCAGACGTCAATCACATAGAAGATATAGGCATAAGTGTCTTACTTAACGGGATATACAGTGATTAATCATCACCTACTTTGAAACCAACTCTTTTCATGTTTTACGTAGATTAAATTCAATAACCTCGCCTCAATTGTATTACAAAAAAATCAGAAACGTCGCAATAACTTGTAGATACAAAAAAACCCCGCAAAGCGGGGCCAAGTGTAGTGCCTGGGGGATATACCGTCTAATACGTGGGGGCATTACTAGACGTATTTTTGATTAAGTGTCTTTTTTCAACTGAGTGAAGTAGTCAAAAATAACGGGTACATCATTCGATGCTAGACCTGCATCTACGGCAGCTTGCAGGCATCGTGATGTTCCTTCTGCGATAAGCGACTCGGTACCTAGATCCGACACCATTTCTAGGAAGTAACCTAAGTCTTTGTTCGCATTCGCAATAGAGAAACCTAGTTTCTCTTCACCGTCCACTGCATAGAACTTACAGAACTGCATAAACGGAGAGTTTGAAGGACCAGCTGACATAATGTCGAACAGCTGCTGACCATCAACGCCAGCAAGTTTAGCGACAGCAAACGCCTGTGACATAGTTGCAACTGTCGTCATACCCATGAAGTTGTTAACAAGCTTAGTGACGTGACCAGAGCCTAGTGCACCTAGGTGGAATACATTCTCACCCTGCTCATCAAGTACTGGTTTTACTTTGTTGAATGTGTCGATATCACCGGCTGCCATAATATTCAGCAAACCGTCTTTCGCGTGAGCTGGAGTACGACCAAGTGGTGCGTCAATCATACCTGCACCGCGTGCTGCCAACTCTTCACCGATTTTGCGAGTAGAAGCTGGGATAGATGTACCGAAATCAATCAGAGTCGAACCTTCTTTGATACCCTCAAGGATACCTTCGTCACCGTAAACTACTTTCTCTACAACGGCAGACGTTGTTAGACAAAGCATGACGATGTCGCTGTTTTCAGCTAGCTCTTTAGGCGTCTGAACAGCGTTCGCACCACGAGCAACACATGCTGCAACTGCTTCTTTGTTCAGATCCATTACATTGAGCTGAAAGCCGCGGTTTTGCAGGTTTTCAACCATGTTTCCGCCCATCAGCCTAGGCCGATGAAACCAATAACTGGTTTTGTCATGTGTCACTCCTAAAATACTATTGTATGACTATTTGTGTGATTTACTATATATCGTCTATTTTGGTTTCGCAATTCCCATTAGCCACAAAAATGGAACTAGACGTCTAGATTGAGATATAACGCACATAAAGTCAGACAAATAGACAATATCGAAACCTAAGTTACTGTTTTTAAATAGTACGAAGTTCTTGTTATTCCTTGGCTGGAAGATCGACCGAAAGAGCGTGACACAACCCTTAGTTTAACAACTTATTTTGTATTACAATACCACTTTGCATTCTTCAATTTGTCGATACAAGTCAAGGTTTTTCGTGTCTTCTCAAAACTATATCCGTACTAATTTCACTATTGCATGGCCTCTCGCGTTAAACGCACTGCTTATGCAATCGATGTTAATGATTGATATTTGGTTGGTATCTCCACTGGGTGAGAAGCCTCTTGCAGCTATGGGGATTGCAACGACTATCGTCGCCTTTATTCTGGGAATACAGATGGCGTTGGCCAACGGTTCTCAATTGGTACTAAGCCGCGCTGTCGGCTCGGGAAGACCTCAAGCGCTATCGAGTGCCGTATCTTCAGGAATGCTCATTAACTTTGCAGTGGCATTGCTTTTTTGGACATTGCTTTCCCTGTTTGAAGCACCGCTACTTGCCATGATCACCCAGGATTCACAACTGCAAGCTGAGATAAGTGATTACCTGAGCATCTCGAAATACTTAGTGCTGTTTACCGCTATCACGCAGATCCTCATCGCGCTATTCAATAGCATGGGTCGAAGCAAAGTTCCTTTTAAGGGATACCTTATTGAATTACCCATCAACGCCGCGCTTTCGTATGTGTTGATCAATGGCATTTCGAGCAACGGCATGATTGCATTCCAAGGCTTAGGAGTGAGCGGTGCCGCACTTGGCAGCGTCATCGCCATTGCGATACGCATGGTGTACCTCGGATGGAATGTACGGCAAGAGCCCATGTTCCGCGGTCACGGGGCTTTGTTTACAGCCCCAACAAGAACCAACTTAAGAAAACACTTTATCGAAGTATTCCCGGTGGCAGCCAATGTCACCATCTTATCGATCGGCGCGACGGCGTATCAACTGCTCTACTCTCAGCTTAGTCTTCATTCTTATGTTGCTATTACCATCATTTTCCCGTGGATACGAGCAGGCACTCAGTTTATAACGGCGTGGGCACACTCTACGGCCATTACCATTAGTCAAGCAATTGGCTCCCGAAAAACCGATGGCATGGTAAAGAATATCGATACCAGTATTGATGTTGCTGTCTGGGCATCTTTTGCATGCGCGGTTTGCTTCGCTGGACTCCATTTTGTGCTTGCCGATATCTACCCAGAACTGGATCCAGCGACCTATGATGCACTATCTATCATCGCTCCGTTGTACATATTTCTACCTCTCGTCCGTGGGTATAACACGGTGCATGGTCACGTATTGCGTGCGCTTGGCAAAACGACA
Organism: Vibrio maritimus; assembly: GCA_003263775.1. Taxonomy (GTDB): domain Bacteria; phylum Pseudomonadota; class Gammaproteobacteria; order Enterobacterales; family Vibrionaceae; genus Vibrio; species Vibrio maritimus. The sequence continues at coordinate 205,423 of JYJJ01000006.1, read as the reverse complement.
GCTGTATTCAAAATCAACTTTACTGGTCAGTGGCTTATTTCGATTCCCCTGTGCGCATTTATTATCTTGGGCTTAGATGGGTCAATTTTTTGGGCCTTTGCCGTGCAGCCAATTGAAGAAATGGTTAAGGCTTTGCCATTTCGAATGCTAGCTAGACGCTCGCTAGCGGAATTTGATAGTAAGCAGATAGATAAGCTGATGTTTGATAAGTAGTAAATCTTTAAAACGGATTCACAAAAACCGCCGAGTCTTACTCCGCGGTTTTTGTTTCTTCATCAGTAAAATCGATACTAGATACGAATATAGCCAGATGTCTCTAGACCATCGCCTTCATGAATGATCTTACCGTCGATCTTGATATGCTCAGGACATTCCAATGCTTTCCCCCACTTGAGTTCAAGTGGCTGTTCAGTGCTGCCTTTATAGAGACAAGTTTTCACCTTTGTGCTGACATAATCTTGTATAACAACTTCTTTCTCACCGACATAAGCGCCGTAAGTCAGGTCCTTACTGCTCGCTGACGAGAAAGAAGACACCGAAATCAAGCACGCAGCCAGTACACATTGAGTTAATTTTTTCATCGTAACCACCTCACCCCTATATCTGTAGTGAATAGCCGAATACTCCATCACCCCGCCTGTTGTGACTGAATATAGCGAACAAAATCTAACCTATGAAAACAGATACCATCAGACAAACTGATACCTCTAAATAACTCGTTGATTTTTGACATCAGGTGCCAGGTAAAACTGCAAACGCATTCGATATTCCAATAGTTCGAGAGTATTTGTGCCCATTCAATGAGCGGTAACCTTTTGTTAACCCCCATTGCCATACGCTTATCCGCATCAGTAAAACCCATATGGGGGCAAACCAATGAACCTAGCGATATCCATTTTTACGTCAATATTTATTACTTTAGTGACATGGGGAAGTGTTGCTGCTCAAGAGCAACCTAAAGCTAAACCCAATACAACAGGCACTGCGACGGTCGAACTTCACTACATTTCCGTGCTGCAAAAGAGAGCTGAATTAAACCGTATCGAACTGATATGGAAAGAAGCCTACGAAAAGCTTGAATCTGTCTCAGAAGACAACTTGAGCACTATCATCGTCGCCTACAAAGATCTTAGCCAAGATATCGCTGCTGCTGATATCACTATCGGATATCAATCAAACACTGCTGCCAAAGGCGAAAAATCCACCATCGAACTCAGCCACAGCAAACAGGTTTTGCTTAATAAAGGGAGCCATGACAAAAGTGCCATAGAAAACGCTTGGAACGACATCGACTACCGCCGAGAAATTGAGGTGATTATCGAAACACACGACCTCAATCAACATGGATTACCCGACAGCAATTCACTGACCGTCTACTATAAGGATTAGGAGCTAACATTATGGAAATACTGACTATGCTGTCCGAGCTGACAACACCCGACTCTTTGTATTATTGGGAAACATGGATAGACGATAACTTCTTCCTACTCGCCATGTTCGTCTTTACTATCGAGCTTATACGCTATGTCTTTAAACGTCGCATAAGCTGGCAGCTTATTGGCGATAGTGCGACTAACTTTGTCACCCTCGGCTTTCTATTTGTTATGGTATTTATCGTCGGGCTCGCTTACGTTGGCGCCTTTCTATTTGCGTACGATAACTGGAGTTTGACACACCTACCCCTCACCGGCTGGACTATCGTTGGCTGCCTGATTCTCGCAGATCTTGCGTATTATTGGGAACATCGTTTTCTTCATAGCAATGGTTTTGCGTGGGGCACTCACTCCGTTCACCACAGCTCACCGTTTTTCAATATCTCGGTAGCTTATCGGTTTGGTCCACTTGATTGGTTCTTTCCGTTCTTTTTCCATCTTCCTTTGGTGTTGTTGGGTTTCCATCCGTTCTTAGTGTTGATGTGTGAAACCATCGTTCAGGTGTTCCAAACGCTGCTTCACACCGAAACGGTCAAACGTTTTCCGCGTCCCATTGAAGCTGTGTTCAACACGCCTTCTCATCATCGTGTTCATCATGCAGCAAACAAACGTTACTTAGACAAAAACTACGCTGGGATCCTGATTATCTGGGATCGAATGTTTGGCACCTTTGCGAGAGAAGAGGAAAAGGTAAAGTATGGCATTTACCCTGCGGTTAATTCCGTAAACCCAATAAAGGTGCTGTTCCACGGCTACTGGAAACTCACTCAACAGATATGGCATGCACCGTCGTGGGCATATCGATTTCAGTTGCTGACTCGATCTCCTCACTGGGCGTGGGAGCAGTCACAAAAACGACGACGCAACGATGCGAATCCATCCTAATTGATACAATAGATAAAGAACCATCGGTAAAACAGGTAATTATGAGCAAGTTAAGCGCATTACTCATTGAAGACGATATCGATCTTGCTGAGGCAATCAGCGACTACATGGAAGTGGACAACATCGAATTTGACTTCGCTTACAACGGAGTCAGTGGATTAGAGCTCGCCTCAACAAACCACTACGATGTCATACTCACTGACATCAACATGCCAAAGATGAATGGCCTAACAATGACTCAAACCTTGAGGACTCAAGCGTCGCAACACCCATTCTCATGTTGACCGCCCGCGATACCTTGGAAGACAAGCTGATCGGTTTTCAAGCTGGTTCAGACGACTACCTCGTTAAACCCTTTGCCATGGAAGAACTCAAGGTCAGGTTGCAAGCATTGGCTCGGCGTGGTCTCACATCGATCAGTAAGCTCTCTGTCGGTGATTTATCTGTCGATTTGCAGACGCATCTCGCAGTGCGTGGTGGACAGGAGCTTCGTCTTCCTCCTGTCTGCTGGAAAATGCTCGTTTGCTTAGCAAAACACAGTCCAAACATAGTCTCAAAATCTCAATTGGAGCAAGCGATTTGGCAAGATGATGTACCAGCAGCTGACAGCCTAAAGGTTCATCTGTTTAAGTTACGCCAGGTCGTCGATACTCCTTTCGACACCAAGCTTATTCATACTATTCATGGTGTCGGTATCGCCCTCAGAGAGAATCATGATCAGCATTAAAAGAGACGTTTATCTATTCCTATTTGGGTTACTTTTCCTGCTTGTTACGGCATACAGCATCATGGTTAGCCAGAGCTATTATCTGGGGCTAGAGGAGTCTGCCAAGTACGAAATGCTCTATGAAATGCGTGCTGTAGAAAAATATTATCAAGAGAAAGGTACACTCCCCGACACTGAAGGTCGGACATTTCAGGTGTTTTCGAGTCTTGATGTCATGCCAACACATTTTCGCAAAAGCTTTGACTGGCAAGCGCTTGAGCCCGGTGAGATTTACGAGCACTACCTCGTTTCCAAAGGCAATAGCAATGCCCATTACCTCTATGCCTCAACGCAGCAGGTAGAAAACAAAGACAATTGGCTTTACTTTGTCACTACATACGATGAATCACTTTACTATCAACTGTTAGAGTCTGATATTCCTGAGTCCTATACCCAATTCAATCAGGCTCTTTTGATTAGTGGAGCACTGCTACTGGCAGTTTTTATTATGGTCAGATGGCTAGTTTACCGCTTAACTCAGCCCGTGTTTCGTTTAGCGAAGTGGAGTGCCACCATAGATACGCAAACGCCACCATCCCAGCAAAAGCTGCGCTATCAAGAGTTGATTGGGCTTGCCGACACACTAACGCAAAGTATCGAGCGAGAAAGGGAGTCAATCGCACGAGAAGAGACCTTTCTCAAAACAGCCAGTCATGAGTTGCGAACCCCAATTGCTACTATCTCAGCCAGCAACGAGTTAATAGCACGCGGCGCCGAGCACCTTTCACCAAGTCAAAAACGGGCGACAAATCGCATCAACCGTGCCACCGCTAATATGAACAATTTAATTACGGCTCTGTTGTGGTTAAGCCGAAAAGAGCAGCTTCCTGTTCAAGAATCAAACGTCAGATTGAAAGACCTCGTAGCCGAACTTGTCGAAAATAATCGCTACCTTATCGAACGCAAAGCGGTCGAGGTTGAGGTTCACTGCGAGTCAGCTAAGGTGATTAAACTGCCTTTAGAGCTCACTCAAATTACGCTCACAAATCTTATTCGAAATGCGTTTCAACACTGTGTTGACGGCCAAATCACCATTCGTGTTGTCGAAGACGGCATTCTAATTTCCAACCCAACGACCGAGCAAAATGAAGAGTCCTCACCCACAGGATTTGGTATTGGTTTAACGCTGGTTGAAAAGGTCTGTCATCTACAAAATTGGTCTTTGCGTTTTGAACGTTCTAGCTCGACGTACGAGACAGAGTTGATGTTTGACTCCCCTCCGTTAACCAAATGATAACCTTCCCCCTCTACACTAGCGATATATTGATTAGGTAATGAGGTGACGATGAGAGTTTGGATTTTAGAAACACTTGTATGGGCGGCAGTAACAGTTAGTGTATGTGTTGCCATTTGGGGCGTTAACACCGTTAATATTTTATCTGCGCTTGGTATCTCTGTGGCAGTCTCTCTCATACTTGGTAACAGCTCGCGCTCTTAGGCTCAGAAAACAACAGCGCCAAAAAGCGAAAGAAGTTAGATCACCCAAAACGTAAAGACGTTGGTGCAAGGTTAACCTCTTCTAACTCTTTCGTGTTCAATTAAGACACCCAACTGAAATATTGATGTGGTAATGTGCCGCATCAATTTTCAACCAGAGCACTTACATGCTTTCAATTCCTCCTTATCTTGCACTTTCAATAGCCATTGGACTTGAAGTTTTTGCTACATCTTGGCTTCCTAAAACCGAGCAGTTTACCGCGCTTGTTCCTACGCTCGCCGTGTTGGTTGGTTACGGTTTGGCGTTTTACTTACTCGCGGTCGCAGTGCAAACTTTGTCACTTGGTGTCGCCTACGCCATCTGGTGTGGCGCAGGTATTGTCTTGGTCGCTGGCCTTTCTTGGTTGGTTTACGGGCAACAACTTGATCTCTACGCGATAGTAGGGATTGGCTTTATCTTAGTGGGCACGATGATCATTAATATCTTCTCATCCTCGGTAACTCATTAATTTCGAGACCTTTTAGGGTCACTGTCTTTCGTGACCCTAGGCAATAAACTCACTCAAACAATCCACCCGTTTTTACTCACCATCCCTGTTTGTTCAAATTTCACACTTGCATTATTAGGACAATCATCCTAATTTAAAACTAGGACAACCATCCTAATACGGATTTACGATGAAACTGAGTAAAACAAAGCTAAAAATTTCCGAAGCAGCGAATGAGCTGTTTTATCAACAAGGGTTCGAGCACACCTCTTTCTCACAGATCGCGACCAAGGTTGGGATCTCTAGGGGAAATTTTTACTACCACTACAAAACGAAAGACGAAATATTAACAGCGGTGATCACGTTGCGATTAGAGACGATCCGCTCACTGATCGAATCTTGGGAGCAAGAGCACCGAACACCTGAAGCACGAATTCGTGCCTTTATTCGCTCGTCACTACCTAATAAAGAGTCAACTAAGATCTTTGGCTGCCCAATGGGCTCTCTTTGCTCAGAGCTCAATAAACTGGTGCATCCAGCGAAGGAAGAAGCTGCTGAGATGTTTTCATTGTTTCGACGTTGGCTCGTCGTTCAGTTTGAAGCGCTTGGATACCACGAACAAGCAGACCGCTACTCCCTTCATCTAATGACACAAAACCAAGGCGCAGCAGTACTTGCTAGCACACTTGGCGACAGCACTATTATTGAAACACAAAGTGACGCAATGGAGGTTTGGTTAACAGAGCTTCTGGGGCGTTAACCGGCAGCTATTACGATCAAGAACGGAACAAATCAGAAAGGATATCAAGATGACAACACAAGTAATCAAATTAGACGATTTCAAACGTGATACATGGTCTGAAGTAGAGTTGAACAATGCTGAGATGATCGTCGACTTCGTGCAAAACATTATGAATGAGCACAACTTTGACTACATCCACCAGCAATACAGTGACTCAACCTATGTACAACATAGTCGCGGGATCCCTGACCATCTGGCAGGTGTTTTGAACTACATTGGTAACTTTGTAAAGCGATTCCCAGAGTTCTCATACAACGTTAAGAACATCTATGTGGATGGTGACTATGTCACTTTGCACTCTCACGCTACCATCAAGAAATCACACCGTGGCAACGATAAGAAAGGACTCAACATTGTTGATACTTGGAAAATCAGCGGTAACAACATTGAAGCTCACTGGGATGCTATCCAGCCGCTAGACAGTTTCATGCGTCTCTATGCGTTTTTCACGGGTGGTGCTATCCGCAATAACAACGGCGTGTTCTAGCAGTGATGTACGCTAACAACGGCGCTCGGTATTCTCTAGTGACCACCTACCAAGTAGTGTGGTCATTGAAGCTTAAATCGGGCAATGATCTCGCAATCACTGATCGCTTGCATGCTTTCGACATGTTTTGCGACTTGCGGATTAGGGTGTCGTTTTAGGAAGCTTACCAAAGCCGATTTGCAGCACCCAAGCGAGGAGATAAATCGATCACAATGGACTTGATGACATTGGGGAATCAACGTCATTATCTCTTCAGACGCCAACTGTAGATACTTGAGCTCGTAGTCGCTGTCACCTTGAGCACGCCAGAAGTCCGCAAGGTTGTGGCAAGACATCACTTTGATTGCCAGTAGATCTTCGAATTCATCTGAATCGCTGATCGTTACGTCCATCTGCTTAGATTCAGAAAGCGCCGCCTGATAATGCGTCACTGCCGTCATTAGTTCACCTTGCTGATTCGCCTCATCGGCCAACAAGGTATGTTGCTCCCACTTCGCTGTATCCATTACATCCTCACCATCAAAATCCCAACCATTCAAATGATATTGATTATCATTTGAATTTCAACCCTATTATATCTACGGCTATTTGAGATAATTAAAAATGTCTGGATCTCACACTCGATAACAATTATCATTTACAAGTGTTATAACATAACAAAAGAGATAATCATGAAAGTCCTCAGCTCACTTAAAAGTGCCAAGAAACGTCACTCAGATTGCCAAATCGTCAAGCGTCGTGGCCGCATTTACGTTATTTGTAAATCGAACCCTAGATTTAAAGCAGTTCAGGGTAAGGCTGGTAAAAAACGTTAAATCGTGACATATGTAAAGAGTTTGTTAACACTAGCTTGAGAACTGCAACCAAATGACATTAGACTTGAATGGTAAATACTGGCAAGGAGGCACTATGGACGATTTACAGTTTTATTTGGTTAACGATTACTGCCCGCGTTGCAACTCAGTAACACCACACGACGCATTCGAAGTCGACAATATAGAGCACAAAGACGAAGCTCAAGTAGAGCAAGTGTGTGAGAAGTGCCAGGGTCTCGAGCTATAGCTCAAACTTGGATTCAAATAAAAGCCGCCCTATCGAGGGCGGTTTTTTTATCGTTTCTACATAAAAAACTAAGATGACATGCGCCTGTAATTAATATTGCGCATATCAAGGTATTCCAACTGAGCAGCCACCCTTGGTAAAAAGCTTTGCCAAGACTTGTTCTCGCTGGCCGTCCATGCCACCTCAGCAACAGCGAACAGCCTTGGGTACAACAAGTACTCCAATGTGGCTTTGTCTTTAACGAACTCGGTCCACACCAATGCTTGGGTACCTATCACTTGTTCACTGTTATCAATACTGCCAGGGTCAAATTCGTAGGCCGTTTTAAGATCAATGGCTCCAGCCCACAGCACCCCAGTTTCATTAACATCCTTGTTCCATGCCATATCGAGGTAGGTGGCCTGAGCCGGACACATTATGACAGGATACCCCGCTGCCGCTGCTTTTTGCCCTTCAGCTCCGTTTGACCATGCACAGACTGTTGCGTTACTGGTGATCTTGTTGCCATGGCTGGCCTCTTCCCACACGGCAATCTTACGGCCTTTCTGGGCTAGATATTGCTCCAAGTGGGAAATCAAATGCCCCTCTAGCAAGCGTACATCGTCGAGTCCCATTGCTTTTGCCTTAGCAATACACGCCGGAGATTTCTCCCATACGTGTTTCGGCACTTCATCGCCACCCAAGTGAATGACTTGAGATGGAAACAGCTCACATACTTCATCCAATATGGTTTCCAGCACTTGATAGGTGCCTGGCAACCCTGGATTGAGTACATTGTCTTGGTACTGCTGAATGGAAACATACTCAGACTTATCGTCAGCTTCGCGCAGCAAATGCGGTAACGCCATAATCAGGGCACGAGCATGACCTGGAATATCAATTTCTGGAATCACAGCGATCTCTCGCGCTTTGGCGTACTCAACCACCTCTTTTATCTGCTGCTTTGTAAAAAAGCCGCCGTATCGCTTTGGTCCGGAGCCAAATTGAGATGGCTGTAACTCTCCCTCGCCGCGCCAAGCACCCAGATCCGTGAGTTCAGGGAAGGCGTCGATTTCTATGCGCCATGCTTCGTCATCGGTGAGATGCCAATGGAACGTATTGAGCTTAAGCCACGCCATTTGGTCTATGACTGATTTCACAGTATCGATGCCATGAAATGAGCGTGCACAATCTAAAAACTGCCCACGGTGATGGTATTGAGGCGCGTCGATAATGGTAGCCGAGGCGACGACACCTTGACCTGTAACCAACAGCTGCGCCAACGTTACCACGCCATAAAAGAACCCTGCCGATGTCGCCGCTTTGATCTGTATAGACTCACCGCCAATCGTCAACTCATAGCCTTCAGGTTTGATGTGCTCTGCACTTACCTTCAATAGCGACAGCGTCGCATCACCTTCTGCTTTGGCAAAGGTCACCTCAGGAAACTGATTTGAAAACCAATCAATGGCGTTACGAGTTTCTGCCCACTCAGCGTTGAAAGTTACTTGATTGGCTAGTCGAAATTCACCCTCGGCAGGCTCAATAGACTGCGGCTGAGGAATAACACCTGAGCTCGCTGCGGGAAGCGTCAACACTCGAAGATCTAAGTCTTCAGGTTGACTCATTTTATGTGTCCCCATTTCAACATCGACTATCGTTTCTCCAAGTCGTAGATAGGGATGATTTGGGCGCTCAGAAAGATTGAACAAACCACAAGTTTGACTTTCGATGGTGGTTTGCCAGCGCTCACCTTTTCCTATCGCAGTATTTGCCGGAGGTGTCATTTCAATGTGCGACCCAACTTGCGAGGTAACGTGTCCATTGACCACGGTTTGTTTATCGATAAAGCGCGGCATATCAAAGCACAGCACAAAATCTTTCAGTTCCGTATCAGTGCTATTTTCTAGGACAATATTGAGCTTGAGCGAGTCATCTGCACTGTTAAGCACATCAAAGTGTAATTTAGGTTTACTCACGACAAATCCTTCTTACTTTATACGCGAACGAGCGTTGATTGCGGGCGTGTAACTACCTAGCATATCAATTGCTCAAAACCCTGTGATGACACTCGCGTTGCAGAAATCCAAGAATGCGGCGCACCCTAAATTATTGACTTGTAGAACAAGATAGCTATTGCTTATCCAAACTCTTTCACGTAGACGCTAAGGTGCTTGTAGAATCGAAGTCTGACGCCTAAAGATCTAAGAAACAGCCTAGATCAGTTGCGTAATATCAACCTCATCAAGTTGCTCGTCCTGCATGTACTCTTTCGCGAATCGTAAATACACGCCTGACGTTAAAAACAACTCGAAAAGCGATTTGTCCAAATGATTGTCCTTCACCATATAACTCATGATTTGCAGTGACTCCGACAGAGACTTCGCCTTTTTGTATGGGCGATCGGCGCTGGTAAGCGCCTCAAATACATCAGCAATGGCCATGACTCTCGCAGCCAATGGCATTTCATCCCCTTTTAGCCCCATTGGATACCCGGTTCCATCCATCTTTTCATGGTGCCCCCCGCAATCTTGGCGACATTTTGCATGTGTGCTGGAAATGGCAAAGACTCAAGGATCTGAATCGTTTGGATAATGTGATCATTAATAATGAAGCGCTCTTCTTCCGTTAACGTTCCCCTTCGTGTGGCGAGGTTATATCGCTCCCCTTGGTTCGCTTTGAATTTTGTGGGTTTCATTGTAAAGCGTGGGTCATTGGTTTGTGGGAAATCCCAAGGAATTAAGTGCTCAGGCCTATCCGATAGCAGCGTTTCTTGCGCTGGCAACCGCTCTTGCCTTGGTAGCGCTGCTTTTCAAGCCAAGATGTACCTAACTGATTACTGAGCGTCCTTGTCCAGGGCATCGCGCCGATTCTCTCCAATCTCGCTAACTCTTCATCACTGACAAATTCGCCGCCAAGATTAAGCGATGCGATGAATTCGAAATCATCATCCAACTTTTGATGAATCTTCTCCAGCTCTTGCATTGCTTGTTCGCCAAGCTTTCCACCGTGCACCTTTAGTAGCTCAATTTCACGATCTCGTTTAATGACCTCGAAACGCGTTCTGATTTCATGAATGCGATCGTAAATTGTCTCAAGCTTGGTCGATTTGTCGACGACATGCTCTGGCGTAGTAATTTTGCCACAGTCATGCAGCCAACCTGCCATTTTGAGCTCTTGCCACTCTTTTTCACTCAGATGAAAGTTCTTAAAAGGCGGTAAGGACGAGTCGTGTGCGGCTTGGGTTAACCACTCCGTTAGGATTGGCACACGCTGACAGTGGTTTCCTGTATATGGGGATTTTTTATCAAGAGAGCCTGCGAATACTTTAATGAAAGAATTTAACAGCGCCCGCTGCGACTCAAGCATTTGCTGAGTTTCGATCGCGACAGACACATAACCAAGCAAAGTTTTCAGGTAATCGGCATGCTGTCGATACGCTTCATCCGCGCTTCCCTGTTCAAAGATCAAACCCAGCGAAGCAATCACCAGCCCTTCTCGATTCTGAAGCGGAATGTATATCACCTCACAGTGTTCATTAATGGGTTGGTTTGCTCTTAAGTGGGCAAGCTCATTGAAAGGGTATGCTTGAGTCTTTTTATGGTTAAAAATATGCTCAATAAATCGAGTCACATCCTTTACCGAAATAGTCTCTGCATGAATATCCTCAGCTTGCTTAAACTGAGCAACATGGGGAATAAGTTGGTCACCTTTAGAGTCCAGCAGATACAGCAATACCCCATCGGCACAAACAGACGCAGCGGTGTTACTACAGACCAGTTCAAGCATAGTGTTTAGGTTTTGCTGTCGAGCAATGCCATCTGTCAGAGTAATAAACCGAGAGATGGTGCTCTGTGTCGACACTTGGGCATGATTCAGCTCCTGTATCTCTTTGATGTAACTATGTGGCAATGGGGCATTGTCAAATTGGAAGTTTTCAATGGCTTTCGCTTTCGCCGTTGCTCTTACTATCGGCTTAGAGATCAGCCTTGAAACTAAGTAGATACAAGGCAACATAATTAGAAATACCAGTACTGACGCATAAAACGTTTGTCGTTTAATCAATTCCCCTTCATCGAATATCGACGAGGCTTTGGTCGCCATAAGTAGATGGATGTGTTCACTGTCGAGCGGTTGAATCGTTACGATTTGCCCAAACCAGTTTTCCCCTTGAAAGGAAAAGCGTCCTAATGTCTCGCCGCCGTTTTTACGCTCGATGGCATGAGGAACGATGTCTTTATTGATTTCAGAGATGTGCAGGACTCGACTATCTTGCTGGTTTTTCTCACCGCTTGAAAACGCATAAACCGCACCATCATCGTTGTATAACACTCTAATAGAAGAGTCATTAGTTAGAGTATCTCGCAAGGTTTCTCGTAAATCTTCAAGCAATACATCCACCGACACTCGCATGCCAATCTCATTGGTACGGGAGATAACGATTCCCATGCTGGTTGAATGCGCAAGGTTAGTTGGTTTTGAAATAGTATTGGTATTTGGCGAGACATCAGCTGGAGCTCTAGAGTTCGCATAGAAATGTTCGCTATCCAACTCGATTCTCTCAACGAGGTTAACATTGCTGTCGAGTGTATAGGTCTGTTCCTCCCCGTTTATTTGGTGAGCGATAAGATATTGAGAGTTAGGGTGGGTAATGGGAATATCGGGAGAAAGCGCGTCATTTATTCTTTTAATCACGATGCTATCGCCGTCTTCAAACTCAAATACGTACGTTTGTACGTGTTTAAACTGCGATAGTAAATGTACCGCTTCTGGCACCACTCTTAACCTGTCAGAGCCTTTTGACGTCTTTAGACCATGGCTATTAGAGAAGCTACCCAGCGCGGCGAACGCCGTACCATAGTGGGTGTTTAGCTGATGTTTCGTTTGTTCAGCAATCCGCTCAAATATCTTGCCATTGGCCTTAAAGATTACTTCTGACATCGCTTGATTGGTCAGCACGATTTGACTGCCCGATGCGAGGACGACGACGAAAATAATGATAGTGACAATATGAACATGAATTGGAAACGACCTGTTGGAGACTTTCATTTCATTCCCTGTCTATGGCTATCTCTTGTATAAAAATAGGACTTTTCTCAAGGTAGCGATAAAAAGATTCCTCACAATGAGGCTTTACTCGATGCTTTTACTGTCCTCGAATCTCATATCTACATCGTGCTTTCTCTTAAACCCACCTTTTCCTCGGTTACTATTTGAAAGTTGGCAATTTCTGTCCGAATCTTAATTCATATGGATCATAAGTGGGTTGCGTATGGAGACGACACTTTCGGCTGGCGTATCGGGTATTAGAAAAGTTCTAATACCCTCAATATTGATCAACATTCTTTCCCTTGCCGTGCCCTTAACGGTTCTACAGATCTATGACCGTATCATTCCCAATCAAAGCTATGGAACAGCAACGCTGCTTCTTTTGGGGGCAACATTGGCGGTATTACTTGATGCTTTGTTACGTTACGTTCGAAGTTGGATCTTGGCCGCGGAGTCCGCCAACATGGAAAAAGCACGCTATTCCTCGGCGGTTCGCGTGCTCGCCAGCGCACCTACGGCGGAGATCAAACAGTTAAAAGTTGGCGGCGTACAAAATGGCTAGAGTCGATCTCAAAAATCAAAGACATCTACTCTGGCGGGCTGTTATCCGGGCTCATAGATATTCCTTTTGCATTGCTGTTCCTGTTCTTAATTTACTATGTCGGTGGAGCGCTGGTTCTGGTGCCTGTTATCGTGTGGACGGTGACGTTTTCAATTGTGTGGCTGTCTGGGAAGCGCGCAAAACGTCGCAGCCAAAAGCACGCTGAGCTCGACGACTTGAGAGCGGGATTCTTAGTCAAGCTCTCACGTAACCTACTCGGTATCAAACGTCAGGCAAGCGAATACCGAACCTTCTCAACATTCAAAAAGCTAAATCAAAAATACCGCCTCATTACGGCAGACGACGAAAGAAAGAATGCGTTTGCTCAAGAATGTATTTACCTTGCATCACTTGGTACGTCAGTAGTTCTAGTGATCGCTGGTGCATCACATGTTTTGTCTGGAGAAATGACAACCGGTGGCTTAGCAGCCTGTTCAATACTGGCAGGGAGAGCGGTTGCCCCGCTTACCGCACTGACCAATCTCAATATTCGCTACGCAAATATGCAAACATCGATTCAGAGCGTACGCGAGCTACTCACCCTATCAGCTAAAGAAGATAGCCTACCTGATAACATTGAGTCTTTCCGCCAAATTGCCTATCGCGATATTGAGTTCGACCGCTACGGAAAAACTTATTCCATCAGCCACGAGCTAGCCTGTGGTCGCATCGCACTTGTTGAACACCGCAATAACGAAGTGTCTGGGCAAGCGCTGGCAGCGATGGCTGGGGTTAATACCGTCGTTGGCGGGAAGGTGTTGATTGATAACATAAAGTCAGATCCCCATTCGATGGCATCGATAACCTCTTATGTCAGTGCCCGGGGCTCTATTTTGCAAGGCTCCATTTTGGATAACTTATGTGGCTTCAACCCAGAGCTTTCTGAAAAAGCCCTGTCGTACAGTAAACAGTTAGGCTTGTACGATGTGTTAACCCAACTGCCTGATGGTCTTGAAACCAAGTTAGCGCAATTGCCAACGATTCCACTCAGTCACAGTAGTATGCGTTTGATTAATCTCTGTTTCCAATTGGCCAAGCCGACTCCGCTGCTGTTTATCGACAAACCAGAAATCGACCTCGACATCGACACCTGGCCTAAATTAGCTGCGGTTCTGGCAAATGAAGCCAGCTCAGGACGCAGTATTGCCTTGGTTACTCATAATCCCCTATTTAAGCAATTGACGAGCGACGTCATCAGTGTTTCTGAGGGAATGGCAGGCGAGCGAGGTGAATCAAATGAATAACTTTGAAACCGCCGCACTTAAATCACTTAGACTTTTAGACGTGAACAGCAACATTGATGTGTTTGCAAATCAATGGGTGGAAGAAAATGGTTTAGCGGATCTGCAAGATTACTTAAGCATGCTCGATCGTCTTAACGTACCCTACCGAATCATTAGCCAAGATATGGCATTAACCCAATACGATTACAAAGTGTCTGTGTACGTTTCCGACTCTGGATTGACAGCTACAAGCGTAGCGATGCCATAGAGCAAGACCCGGCCCGCAATGCTTATATCGTTCTTTTAGAAGACACTCCCCCAGATAAACCGGATCCTAATTGGCTTGGCAGCCGCCTCGATGTATTTCGACACATCATTCCCAAGGTTGCACTTGCAAGCTTGGTCGCTAATTTATTCGCGCTGGCCATCCCTTTCATCACCATGTCCATTTACGACCATGTGATTGGTGGCGATGCGCCTCATGAGTTGTCTGGTATCGCTATTGGCGCCACGCTTTTATTTGCTCTGCTTTGGCTGCTACGAGTGATACGAAGTCAAACTTTAGCGACAGTAGCGAATCGCATCAGTCGCGAGATATCAGATGCGCTGGTTAAAAAGCTGCTCACAGAGAGCTATCAAGTCACTAGAAACACCGCACAACAAACCCAAGTCAATCAGCTGAATTTCTCACAGCGAATTGCAGGTGTGCTGTCTGGACCACTCGGCAACACACTTTTCGATATCCCGTTTGTTCTGGTGTTCTTAGTGGCGATTGCCGCACTGGGTGGCTGGTTGCTTATGGTGCCAATCGTCGCTTTGTGTTTGTACTATCTGGTGGCGAAGCGCTCAATCAAACATTCCGCAGTCAGAGCGAATCAGTCCACTATCGCTGGAGCTAACCGTCAAACGTTGATCGCTGAGCTATCAGGCAACTCGGGTTTATGCGCAGTAGTCAAATGATAGATGGATGGCTCTCCAAATTTGATAAAGCCAATCATCTCGCTTCAACCAACAGCTTTAAACAGTCTTTACATCAAGCCAAATACACCTCCATTTATTACGCGATCGGCATTTTGTCGACCATCTCCGTCATTGGGCTGGGGATTGAGCTCATCTTTACCAACGTTATGTCCGCCGGTGGCTTGATCGCGACCATGATGTTGATTTCAAGAATTACCGGGCCGGCACAAACACTGGCCAACAACGCCTTTCGTCTTCAGCAACTCAAACAAACTGAGCTGCAAATTAATCGCACTCTGGCCATGAACACAGAAGAAAGCTACCGCTACCATCACCACACGCTTGACCAATCGCCACCACAAATAGAGCTCGATCAAGTGACGTTACGCTATGCAAAACAAGCGAAACCGGCACTCAGTGGGGTCTCTGCCGTCATTGAACCTGGAGAGATTATCGCCATCACTGGCCCATCAAATAGCGGTAAGACCAGTCTCATCGACACCATCGCCAGTTTTCAGCCGGTACAAAATGGTGTGGTGAACATTAACGGCATAAACCTCAACCAATACGCTCCACACCTTTATAGGCATTGGCTGTTCTATCAAGCGGCTCATCCACAGATTTTGCTTACCAGCATCAGAGATTGGTTTTCTGACAATCAAGACATTGAAGATCAACAAATCATCTCGCGATCGCGCGAGCCGGTGGGAAAGAGTGGTTGGCTTCATTAGAGAATGGACTCGATAGCAACTTAGCCGATCTATGGCCAGCGAGCATGTACGACTTACTATCACGGTTTGAAGCTCGAATGCTTATTACCGCAAAAGCACTGGCTACCCATTATCCGCTTTACCTTCTCGACAATCCGCTTCAAGACTCAGCGCCAAACTCCGTTGAGCTGTTTAGCGACTTTTTAAATGAAAAGCGCGGCCGTTCGACAATCCTCTTCAGCACACAAGACGCCGAGTTGATTAAGCTCGCCGATAAGGTGTTGGTGCTGAATCAAGGAGCCGTCGCCTATTTCGGCGCTTTGGATAATCAAGATTCACAGCAGGAGTCACAACCTATGGAGATCGTTGCTAATGAGTAAGGAATATTACGCTGAGGCGATAGAATCAAAGCAAACTCGTCGACTCTTATCCGTTATTACCTCGGCAATTGCACTGTCTGTGGTCGCCTTCATTTCCTGGTCAGCCCTCACCAAGGTCGATGAAATTGCTAAGGCGCAAGGCACTGTCATCCCTGAGGGGGAAAGACAGATCATACAAAGTGATATTGGCGGAAAATTGAAAGCGATCTCGGTATCAGAAGGGGATCTTGTCGAACAAGGGCAAGTATTGGTCGAGTTTGATGCCACCTTTCAAACAACGGCACTGGAAGAGCTCAGAGCGCAGCAAGCATCACTCAACTTAACTATTGAGCGCCTTAGTTCACTGATTGATGAAAGAGACCCGGACTTCTCCGACTATGAACAAGAGTTCCCAGAGTTGGTCGCTCAGCAAAAAGCGCAGCGAAGTGCGCAGGTCGCTCTCTACTATCAAAAACGTATCGTTTTGGAAAAAGAAGCCGAGCAAATCGCAGAGCAGCTTCGAAGTACAGACAACGCTCTACCAGCCTATGAGCGTGAATTACAGGCATCGGAGCAAGAATTGACCATACTTCAAAGAGGACAAAAAAGCGGCAACATCTCACGTTTACGTGTGCTTGAGATGCAACAAAAAGTCGCCTCAATTGAACAACAAATAGAAGAGACTCGAGGTAAGAAAGCGCTGCTGTTAAAACAAGCCGACTCCAATGATGAAAAAATCTCCCAGCTTTTGGCCGAGGCAAAAGTAGAAGTGGCCGATCAACGCTCCAAAGCCGCATCTGAGCTCTCTGCTTTAGAAGCCAGAGTTCGCTCAGGAGAAGCGAAACTGTCGAATACGGTGTTGACCTCTCCTGTACAAGGGCTAGTTCAAAGCATTCCTAGCACTAAAGCGGGGGCGGTTATTCAACCAGGAGGCACGGTGGTAGAAATCGTTCCTATTGGTGGCAAAGCGACTTCAAAGCCAAGCTATCACCACGTGATATTGGTTTTGTAGATGAAGGTCAACCTGCACGAGTCAAAGTTGATGCCTTTGATTACAGTCGATTTGGAGCGCTGCGCGGCGTAGTCGAGTCCATCTCCCCGACGACCACCAAGGACGAGAAAGGCAATATCTTCTACGAAGTCACTGTCTCTGTGGAAAAACCCTACTTTAGAGATGACCCAGAGCGCTTTGCGATATTGCCGGGTATGACAGGAGAAGTCGACATCACCACTGGCGAGAAGACTGTATTCCAATATCTTTGGAAACCGATCTATACCAATGTAAGCCGAGCCTTTGGCGAGCGATAACTGAATCTTCTCTAATACTCTTCGTCGTTAATTAAACAAACGCCCTTGTTTAGCAAGGGCGTTTTTAGATTAGCGCGTTGGATCATCTGGCATTGAGGGATCGTCTAAATCATGATGATGACTCTCGGAGTCCTGCAAATGCTCCATGCCGGAGTGCTCATCATGATGGGAAACATCACTGTGATGATCAATAGGGGATTCCTGAGCGGACGCTTCATTTAGAACAATATCAATGTCATCAGGTAGATCAGAACCGGTGGTATCTGTGTGGCTATCCTGATGCTCAATCCCTAACCGCTGCAAATAATTGCTCGCGCCGATATGTTTCGGGGATGTGCTATCTTCATCTATGTGTTTCGCAGATATACCAAGTTCAGCCATGATCGTGAGTTCTTGGTGACTCTCAACGGTAGAGCTTAAGTCAGGCTCATCATACGCCACACTTGGGGGTGGAGGTGGCGGCGGTGGGTTATGAGATAATATCGGCGTTACCGTCATATCTAATACCTCTGTACCCAACGTCAACTTCCCACTATGCCCTGGTCCGTGACTCAAAATGCTAACTTGCACGTGCAATACCACATCATCATGATGTGAGCCTTGTAGAGCTATCTGAAAATGGTCTTCATGAACCCCAACATTCTGCGCAGAGCCGTGAGGGCCAGTATGAACATTCGCATGTTCTTGGTAGCTCAAATGACCTGTTTTCGGATCGATACTTAGTGTGCCCCATTGGCTGGTATAGGATGTTTGATAATGTCCACCGACCAATATTTTCCAGCCTTGCTGTGAGCTAGGGATCGGTGTTTGTGATGGCATTAGCGTCGGCACGCCAAGGTTCGCACTGATATGATGACTACCGCTTGGAGCTGTCACTACGATAGGTTCTGGTTTTGCCCCAGCAGAAACATTCAATGCCGAACTCACATTACCGTGCTCATCTGTCATCACCGCTTTCACTACGGTATTTGGCGCAACTTCCAACTGAATACCGTGTTGAATGGCGTTAGTATCCAAAACATGATCGACGCCATTGATGTTTAAGTGCTCTCCAACCTTAGCATCTGACGCAGCATGAACCGTTGCCGTAACTGTCCCTGCCGCTCCTCTGGCTATCTCCGCTTTACTGTACAAATTGTCTGAACCCGCGCTCTCAAAGCTGATAGTAGGGCTTGCTACCGTCATATCAACATCAATTTGATGATCGACCGATGCCGTCCCTACGTTGCCAGCAAGATCAGAGCTCGTAATACTCCCGTGAACAGTTGTTGCCTGAGCTAACTCAGCCCCAGGAACGTCAACATGATAATGGTGAGAACCATCGACGGTTCCAGAATAGGAATGGCCACCTACTTTCAAGCTGACAACATCGCCTTGCTGAGCATCACCTGATACCGACCCTGTAATCGCGACGGATCCTTGAGATTCATGCGCATTTATAACGTCATCCGTTGCGATAGTGTCGACAGTCAACACTGGTCTCGGGGGTTGAGTATCTATCGTGACAGGAAGCAGACTCGATACGGCAGGCACTAAACCAGAGGGCGCCAGTGCTTTTGCTGAAAGATTGTGAACACCGTTTGTCAGAGCAGTTGTGGATATTTGGTAGTTACCCTGTGCATCCGAATATCCACTACCCACTGCATTAGGGCCATCATAAAGCTTCACTTCAGAAAACGGGATATCCGTATGCCCGGCAATGGTTGGTGTCGTTTGGTTAGTCACATCATCGGTATGTGACTGTCCTGAATCGCTCGCGGTCACCAGATCTATAGAAACACGATTCGCAGGTTGAGAGACGCTGCTTCCATGACTAGGCATAGCAGTGGTCACCGTCGGCAAACCTGTGACATGTACACTGATTCCTGGGCGCTGGCCTTGGATTGTAGGCGCAGTCATGTTGCCATTTAAATCAAAGGTCATATAACGCGTTGAAGTTGCGCCAGCCCCATCAGTAACAGTGACTTCAAATGTATCCTTAGCTGTGTACTGGTTTCCGCTTGTGTGGTACTGCATCCCTAATAGTTGGCCGCTTGGCACATATTTGTAGTCACCTGTATCTGGGTCTAACGTTAATTGACCAAAACGACCCGTCGAAGAAGCGACAGAATAGTGATGGACATCCCCAATGTCTGGATCTGTATTGGTCAACTGCCCGGTTATCGGTGTCACCGGTGTTATGTGAAGAACAGGCGCATCATTGATCGCGTTCACATCGATGCTCATGGATGCGCTTGTCGAATCCTGATGCCCGTCATTGGCACGGAACTCAAAATGCGCATAATTAGCGCCGCTCTGATTTTGTATTGGCGTGAAGGTTAAATGACCCGCGTCTAAGTCTGCTTTAGAAATTTGTTGATTGGTAGTGACAGCCACACCATTCAAGGTTAACAAACCGTGGGAAGGTAACTGAGTAATCGTGATGTGGTTTAGCGCATCATGATCAGCATCTTGGTAGCCAAATTCTGCAGCAGTGAAAATATGACTTTGGTCTTCATCGCTTGTGACCGTTTGTGGTGTCACCGTTGGTGCATGTTGAGCTGGCGGCTTAACCTCTATGGATAGCGTATTTTGCGAGGAATCATTAACTGGGGTACCGCCATCGTCTCCAACTCGATACACCATGTTAGGTATTTTACCGGTGAAGCCCGCTTCAGGAGTAAAAATGTAGTGACCATTGGCTTCAATAGCCAGTGTGCCAATTCCCGCTATGGCATGGGGATGACCAGGGGTGACAACCACGTAATTGCCCGACACAGGGTCTTGTATCTGTATATCTTGAAGAACAAGGTGAGCATTAGAGTCTGAATCTGTCGCCGCAGCCGCTGTACCTTGTGAGGTGCCTACACCAGAGATGAGATTACCCTCAATAGGTCCCGTATTTTGAACGCCTGAGTCCGTAAAACTATGTATCGTTGGTTTATCCGTTGAGCCACTGATCGTCACCGAAATCGAATGTTTAGTACCGTCTATCGAGGTAATCTCGATACTGTCAGTTAAGCTCTGGCCGTTATCTAAATCCTGAATGTTTGTATTGCTGTTGTCGGCAGTATAGACCCATGTTCCATCTGGTTTAATCAAGAAGTGACCATAGGTACCATCTTGCGATATTTGGTGCTGACCTTTAAGGTCTAGTGCCGCTTCGCCTTGTCCGTCAACATCAGAGATCACAAGGCTTCCACGACAAAATAGTGCATCTTGTATGGTGGATGAACCGGCAAATCGAGTGTTGTGTTGAAGGTTGGTATCTTCGACCAAACTTACTGAATCGCCAGTAAATGTTGCCGCATCATTAACGGCAGTTAAGTTCATCGTGGCGGACGTCGATACTGAAGCGCCATGTTCATCTTTGACGTCATAAGTAAACTGTACCTGTCCGTGGTAGTTTTTCTCTGGAGTGAAACTGAATGTTCCATCTAAGTTGTCGACCACCAGCCCATGATCAACACTCAAGTTGTGCACACTCAATAGACTGTGGTCATCTACATCACTGGCATGGGTGAGCAAATCCGCCGCGTTCAATGTGACTGGCGTGTCTTCTGTGCCTTGAGATAATCTCACTGCGGAAGTAACGACAGGCGTGTCGTTGGTACCGTGTACGGTCACCGTGATAGTTTGCTGAGCCGTGCATCAATCGATTCAACCGTAAAGGTTTTCTGGTAGCTTTGTCCGTCGCCTAAATGCTGTAGCTTGGCATTGTCTATTGTGTACTGCCATCCGCCGCGAACATTGATAGAGAAATGTCCCCCTTCTGGTGTATCAAAACTCTGAGTAACGAATCCCGCTTGACCATGATCTGGGTCGATAACATGTAAATTGCCACCGCTCCACACTTGATTTGGCGTACTACCCGGTGACAGGTTATCTTCATAAGCATGATTGTCGAATGACGAATATTGTCCAACGACAATACGAGCTTGATCATCTTCTCCAATAACCTTAACGATGATGTTGAGTCTCTGACCATCACTGGTTCTGACCTGATAAGGGATCTCCATCGATTCCCCTTTATGGAGCTGTCGATCAAATCATCGGCATGTCGATTGCGAGCTGACTCTAAGCGGAATTCATAAGAACCGTCTGGCCAAACATACAAACTACCCGGCGCATAACCCTGCCCCATGTATCGACCACTAAACACGAACTGGGTGTGATCGCCGGTATCTGGATCTGTAAGCTGCAAGTTTCCATGATAAGTCTTTGTTTTACTTAATAGGGCTTCAGATTCCGTCATCTGAATAACATTAGATGTCAAAACTGCTCTGTCATCTGTCCCTTCAATCGTTAACGTCGCCGATTGTGGTGTCTGCCCGCCACGCCCATCATCGACAAGATAACTCACGACAATTTGCTTTATCTGGCCTACGGCGAGGTGCTGAAAGCTCAAATGTGTTGCATCGATAACCACAGAATGCCCATCTGCACCTAAAGTCAAACCGTCAGGCAGACTCGTCGTTGCGGTAGCGCCATCGACTGAATATCTGATTTGGGATACAGACAATGTATCGCCTTCTTTATCTGTCGAGCCGGCTAAGAGATCAACCGGGTGATTATTGGTTGAGTCCTCTTTGACACGATCAGTAATTGGCTGAACATCAGGACGATCATTGACTGCCACTAGGATGGTGTTTGCTCCTGTGTGTGTTGTGCCTCCGTGCGCATCCACCACATCATAGTTAAAGTGCACCTGTCCGTTGTAATCTCTGTCTGGTGTGAAGGTATAGGTACCATCTTGGTTATCTAGAATTGAGCCATGATCGGCAACAAGATTGGCGATAGTGAGTTGACCTTGGTCGTTATGATCAACATCGATACTATTGGCAAGTAGTTCTGCTGACGTGATGACCTGTGGGAGATCTTCTTTGCCCGTATTGAGTAACACCTCTCCAGAAACATAAGGCGCATCGTTGTCACCGTGAATGGTTATGACGATGTCGTGAGTGGTACCATCTTTAGTTTGAATGGTAATGGTATCAATCAGTGTTTCACCAGAGCCCAACTTATCTATGGTTGTTCCCACAGTGGTGCTCGTACCTTGTCTTAGCCAATCATTCTGACCTGCCGCAACTTTATAGTCCCAATGACCATCTTCTCGAAGTAAGAGGTGGCCATACTGACCGTGATAGGAATAGATGCCACCTTTAGTATCAAATTTCGCTTCACCTGTATCTGGGTCGACAATGGACAGCTGGCCGCTAGCATACAGCGCATCATGACTAATTTTCGACATACCGGGCTGTGCATAATCCGGAGACATATCCTGACCAGCTTGGTTTTCCCGGACATCACCTGTGTCTACGCCAGATGCTTTAGCCGCATCATTCGAACCTGTTATCACAATCTCAAGGTTTTGCGTTGTGCTCGCTCTATGCTCATCTGTGACGGTAACTGGAATAGTGAGAGTCTGAGCCTGTCCTTTCGCTAGGTAGTCGTAGCTCGCATTGGTCGGATCAAACGTGTAGCTGCCGTCAGCATTGAAAGTTAGCCCGTCCACAGGCTTGGCAATGGAGTAGGCTAATGTCGCACCGTGGTCGATGTCACTTCCTTGCATCTGGCCATTAAGCAGCGAACCATCTTCATTAACGGTTTGAGTTTGCGCGACCAGAGTCGGTTTATCATTGGTACCCACAATATCGACAGTAATCACATGGGTGTCACCGCCAAGTGTTTGTACCTGATATTGAACCTGCTCTGTTTGACCTTGAGCTAAATGTTGTAAGTTTCCATTCGGGACGCTGTAAATCCACCCGCCCGCTTTGTCTATTGAGAGGCTGCCACCATAAGGATCGCTAATCGCGTGAGCATTCAAGGTTTGATGGAAACCACGTTGACCGATATCCGGATCTTTTGCATCTAGAACACCGCCAGTAAATACTGTATGTCTTGCGTCACCTTGCACGTGAAGATCTTCTGTCACTGAGCCAGTGCTTTGACCGGTAATGATTGCCGCATCATCGGTGCCCTTAACGAGTATTTCCACTTTTTGGGTCGCTCGGGAACCATCACTAGAAATAGCGACGATGTTAAATGCCTCAGCCTTGCCATCGCCACTTCTTAGTGAGTCGACTTTTGAAGCATCCAAGTCATAATGCCAATGCCCAGCCCGATCGACATAAAAGGTTCCGTAGCTGCCTGCTTGAGATGACGCTGAGCCTGCTAACTCAAAGGAGACGTGATCACCCTTATCGAGATCGTGTGCCTGCAGCATCCCAACAACCGTCGTTTTGATATCTTCGACCGCGGTTCCTATAGCCGCTGTTAGCGCATCTGGAGTGTCAATAATGACGTGATCGTCTTGACCTTGGATGGTCGCTGTTACCGGAATTCGAGTACCATCTTTTGTGATGAGCACCATAGTGTCTTGAAGCTGCTGCCCAGTCTTCAGTCCTTGTAGTTCTGAGCTAGTGTTATCGGCTGTGTAGCTCCATTTGTTGTGGCCGTCGGTGCTGTGTGTCGTTGAAAAATAGCCATGGTTTGCCGTCAGACTCATGCCAAAATCTGCTGGCACTGCATGCTTAATGCCATTCACTTCAATAAAGGCGACTTCTGCCTCCGAAGCACTATCCACATCGGTGACATCTAAGTTCGTCCAACCAGACCAGAGTTGCCCAGTGGTACCAGATCGCAAATGATCCTCTGTTACCAAACCTGAATCCTGCCCAGCAGCCAGCACACTTGCATCATTGGCGGATGCAAGATCGAGCGATGCACCTGTCGGTGTTGAGCCTCCATGCGCATCAGTGATGTCGTAACTGAAATGCACTTTGCCGTGATAGTTCAGTTCTGGCGTGTAAGTATAGGTTCCGTCGTGGTTATCGCGAATAGAGCCATGGTCAGCAAGCAAGTTGGCGACCGTCATCAACCCTGCATCGTTACTGTCGACATCGACAGCATTCGCCAGCAAATCCGCCTTGGTGAAGGTCTGGCCGACGTCCTCTTTGCCAGACTGCAAGGTAACTTCTGATGAAATGTAAGGAGCATCATTATCCCCGTGTATGGTGATAACAATATCGTGAGTGGTTCCATCTTTAGAATGGACAGTAACCGTATCGGTGAGCGTTTCCCCTTGACCTAACTGATCAATTGTTGAGCCGGCTGTGGTTTTGGTGGAGCCTAAGTGCCAATCGTGAGTACCCGCAGCAACGGCATACTCCCAATGCCCATCCGGACGAAGCAATAGATGCCCATATTGACCGCTGTATGAATACACCTTGCCATTAGGGTCAAACACGCTTTCACCAGAATCTGGATCCACAATCGTCAGTTGACCGCTTGTTGTCAGAGAGTCTTGGCCAATGACCCCAATACCAGGCTGGGCATAGTCAGGTGACTTATCCTGCCCAGCTTGATTCTCATATACATCCCCGGTATCCACACCGCCAATAACTGCGGCATCACCTGTGCCTTGAACATTGATGGTCAGGTTCTGCGTCGAGCTTGCACCATGCTCATCGGTCACTGTCACCGGAATATCAATGATCTTGTGCTCACCGTCTTTGAGCTGTTGATAGCTCGCATGAGAAGGATTAAACGAGTAGCTACCATCGGCGTTGAATGTCAGTCCATCTATAGCATGAGCTATCGAGTATGTAAGCGTTGCACCATGGTCAATATCGCGGCCTTGCATCTGTCCATTAAGACTGTTGCCATCCTCTGTCACTGCCTGCGTTTGTGCGCTGAGGGTTGGAGCATCATTGGTGCCGTGTATATTTACTTCAATCGTAAACGTCGTCCCATCTTTCGCGCGAACAACGCATTGATCGGTAAGCACTTCACCTTGGCTTAATGATTGAACTTGGGGCTGATGGTCTCGGATCGTGTAGGTATAGTGGCCATCTCGCATCAACAAA
Source organism: Vibrio maritimus (assembly GCA_003263775.1). Taxonomy (GTDB): domain Bacteria; phylum Pseudomonadota; class Gammaproteobacteria; order Enterobacterales; family Vibrionaceae; genus Vibrio; species Vibrio maritimus. Next base: position 180,024 of record JYJJ01000006.1, on the reverse strand, counting down.
ACATGGCCGCCAAGCTTGGTATCATAACCTATGCCGGTATAGGTTTGCGGACCATAGTTAATATCAAACATCGCTTCTCCTTGGTCAGGATCAACGATGTCGAGTTTGCCTTCAAAGTGAAGCTTGTCATGAGTATCGATGTAGCCTCTGTCTTCGGTCACTCCAGCCAAATGATGGTCGGTCGATGCGTAGCTTATTTGTGCATTATCTGACACCGGTTTGAGCGAAGCGCTCGCGGAGGTGACAACACTTCCACCATGACCATCATGGACTTCGTAGCTAAAACGCACTGGTCCGTTGTAGTTGAGTTCTGGGGTAAATGTGAACGAACCATTGTGATTATCTGTAATGGTGCCAGCGGAAGAACCATCAGCCTTAAGTGCGACAAGGCTGGCGACTGATAGATGACCTGCATCGTTAGCATCGACATCCGATGCATTGGCAAGCAGGGCGGCACCGCTGATAATATAAGGCTTGTCTTCATGACCAGGTGGCAATGTTACGGCCGAAGAGACGTCTGGGTCATCATTGGTGCCGTGTACCGTTACGGTAATGACTTTTTGCGCAGACCCATCCTTTGATTCAACGGTAAATTGCTCTTGGAAGCTCTCTCCCTTGCCCAACTGCTGAATCGCAGGCAAGCTGTTGTCAATGTGGTACTGCCACATGCCCGTTTCTGTCACCGTGAAGTGACCTCCGTGGGTCGACACTAACGTATGAGGCTTCAATTGGTCGTCATCATGGTCAGGGTCAATAGCCTTGACGATACCCGTTGCAAACAGCTCTGTAGGGTATGCCGGAGACGTCATCGAGTCTTCGTGTAAGTGATTGTCTGTCGTACCGTAATTAACAACAATCTGGGCGCTATCTTCTTCACCATGAATCGTCACGGTGACAGGTTTCGTCTGCCCATCGGCGGTCTTCACATTAAAGGTTTCAGTGATACTCTCACCAGGTTTTAATGCGGCTACCGTTTTTGAGCATTAGCAGTACCCACATAATTGCCTTGAAGAAAGTACTCGTAGTGCCCATCTGCACGCAGCGCGAGCGCTCCCAATCGAGAACTAGATTGATAGATCATATCGACGAACTGAGGGTTATCGGTCGTATCGATATCCGTCAGTTGAAGTGCCCCTTTGATAGAGGTGCCGTGATAGGTGTGCTCGGCAGCAGCTTCACCGATATTTATCGAACTCGAAACCAACTGCGCCTTATCATCCGTACCGACTATTTTTACAGTGACACTTTGAGGCGTTGACGCTCCATGACTGTCCGTGACTTTGTAACTCAACTCAAATGTCGCAACCTCGCCTTGCGCAAGATGCTGGAATGTAGAGCTGGACGGGTCAACCTGCAAATGACCATTGACTATGCCAAAGCCATCGGGAAGCCTCTCTATATGTCCGTTCACTTTAACTTGGAACAAGCTACCCACATTTAACGTATCACCATCTACATCTTGAGAATGGGACAACAAGTTAATATCAAGATGCTGTGACTGATCTTCATGGAACTGAGCAGTAATTGGCGTCACTGAAGGTTTGTCATTAGTTCCTTCGATAACGAAAGACAATTCTTTTTGATCTTGCCCACCCGCAGTATCAGTCACAATGACCGTGGTTTTCACGGTTTGTGTATCACCAACCGCCAAATGCTGATAGGACGAATGACTTGGATCGAACGTATAACTGCCATCTGGGTTGAATGTCAGGCCATCAATTGGATTGGAAGTGGAGTAAGTGAGTAGGTCTTGATCAATATCGGTTGCCACCATTTGGCCGTGGAAAACCGCGCCATCTTCTTTCAGCGACTGCGATTGTCCTACCATCACGGGTAAATCGTTGGTGCCATCGATCTGAACATCGATATTGTGCGCGGTGCCGTCTACAGAAGAAACCGTGAAGGTTTCACTCAAATGAGCGCCCTTAGCAAGCTCCTGTATTGCTGTTTGCTGATTATTCGCTTCATACTGCCAATGGCCATTCGCCTCCATAGTCAACGTACCAAATTGCCCTACTAACACTTGAGACAAGAAGTGACTCTGCCCGTGATCGCTATCGATTACCGATAAATCGCCCGATGTTTTGACACTGCCGTTAACGACATTCAAATCTTCTGTAACCGACCCAGAGTCTACTCCGGAAATAACCGCAGAATCAGCCGTGCCACCAATAACAATTTCGATCAATTGCGGGGTTTGGTCTGCCGTATGAATTGTTATTTGCTCGGTAATGACGTTCCCGGAAGCAAGTTGTTGAATGGCTAACAAGGAATTATCGACTTGATAGTGCCAGTGACCATTTGAATCAATGTCCAATACACCAAATTTTCCCTGAACTACTTCAGAAAGAGTGTGAGACTCCCCTTGGTCAGCATCCACCACGTCCACTTTACCGTGGACATGCATCAACCCCGAGCTATCAACATTAACATCCTCTTTTAAAGCGCCAGTAAATTGCCCCGTTACTTTTGGAGCATCATTAGTACCCGTTACTGTAAATTGAAGCTGTTCACTGTGCTTACTACCCATACTGTCCGTCACGATCACTGTGGTACTCACAACTTCTGTTGTGCCTTGCGCTAAGTGTTGAAAAGCACTGTGGCTAGGGTCAAAGGTGTAGCTGCCATCAGAATGAAACGTCAAACCATCGACAGGCTTTGATATCACGTAGCTCAGCGTGTCTCCATCAGCATCTGTTGCCCCCATCTTTCCATGAAAAATGGCATCATCCTCTTTCACCGCATGAGATTGTTCCGACATTTTCGGTGCGGAATTGAAGTGAGGCGATTTATGAACTTTATCAGTTTGCTGTGTTTTTTCGGTGGATACAGAAAAAGGGGCAATTCCGTCAACATGATTGTCTCTAGCAGACGATGCAGTACCAGATTGATTTACAATATGATGCGAAGTGTATGCGTGCATTGAGTAGTGATGTAGAGCAAGGTGTCTACTCGGTAGTGCGTGTGTGTGACTACTTTCTGTATCATCACTGTTTGCTGCTAGCTCTTGATGCTCGCTAGAGGGAGTCTTAGGCGTCGCTGATTCACGCTCTTGTAAATGCTCTTGCGGCTCAATCTTTTTTTGCACAAGAGCGTTACTTTCAGCAATGTCGCCTCCATCACCAATATCATCACTGGCTTTGGCTAGAGAAGGCAAAATGAGAGCAAGTGTGGGCGGAATGCGACTTGATACCTTAATGTATTAAAAAGCCGACGTTTTTCCCGTTGCTTCTTTTTGGATTTCGCTTCGGTTGGATGGGTAGAAATCTCTCGCGGTGATTCTTTTTTAGTTTGATTTTCACTGCTTTGTTTTTTCTCAGTCATGCTCTCAGCCTTAACTCATAAACCTCTTTTAAAGTTAAGGATATAGAACACGGTTTTGCTAACTAATCTTGTGTACCCACATAGTTTTTTTATCACTAAGGTACAAAAACTATGAGGGTTACGATCGGCAATAACAAAGACTCGATATATCATCATGGCTATCGCGATTACAAGGTCGCTAAACACCTATCGCCAATGGAGATAATGTCTCTTAACTGAGCATAAGGATATGATTTAGCCCACGCGATTCACGCAAGCAAAAAAAGAGAGAAGCAATTGCATCTCTCTTCATTCCAGTCGGCTCTAGAGTTCTATTTCATTTGTACTCGCAGCTTTTTAATCAGAGCAATTGAGCGCTTAATCGTCTCTGGCCCTTTATCTTGGTCCATATTAATTGACCAATCTTGTTGATTCACAATGGCAATGCCTGTATCCAAGTCACTGAAACCCAGCTGACCAAAAGACCCAACACTCATCAAAATATTCTCTTCTGGAAAATAAAATGTCTGCGCGCCATAAGCGACTTTGTAACCGGTTGAGCTAGTTATAAACTCACCCTTTTCGCCCTTGGCCAACAAATCTCTATCGACATCTTTTGCCAACTGGTAATAAGCCTCACCCGCTTTTCCTTCTGCGATATACTGGTGGAATAGAGCATAGTCCAATGCACTCACATTAATACCATATGCGGGTGAAGTCGTTCCATCCGATGTTTTGGCGATAGATCCTTTGTCCTGATGACCCAGTTTGTCTGCCAGCTCCTGCAACAGGACAGCAAAAGACTTACCCGTTACCTTTTCTGCAATAAGACCCAACGTGTCGGTATTCTGATCAGTGTACTCCCATTTCGTACCTTGCTCTTGACCACTGCCTATCGCGTTTTTGATGGCATTAAAATGCCCGATAGGCTCTCCATTCGGCTGGAGCCCTATTTCGACTTCCCATTTGTAACCTTCCGAGCCTGGTGTATGATAATCGCCTAACTGCTGAACCCCACTCGCCATATTAGCAATATTGCGTATGGTTGCTTCGCCAATCACACTTCCAGCCAGATTCGGCAAGTAGAACGCAGCGTTTTTTCAGGATCAATCTTACCTGCGTCGATCAGTTGGCCAATGATCAGTCCCGCATAGCTTTTTGATGCCGATTGAAGATTGTTGCTCATACCTCGGTTATACCCGTTGTCATAGAACTCTGCGACAACCTGATTACCCTTTAAGATGACAAACCCTTTAGTCTGTGTTGCCTGCAAACTGTCCAAGTAACTTTTACCCGCTTCATACTCAGTGTTTAAATCAAAAGTCTGTTGAGACTGCGTGAGCACAGTGGCTTTGTCGCCTTAATGGACTCTACTCCATGAGTAACAAAATCCGCCATGTTCATACTCACATGCTTGTAATACGGCCAGGTTTGCATCTGACTGTGAGGAATGTTGTTTGCGTCAAATGGCTGATAGAACTGACTTAGATCAGCAGAGGGGCCAAAAGCTGAGTCTGCCTTTGCAGTGATACTTGCCGTTACAAGTGCGATTGCGATAATGGCGCGTTTCATAGTGCTATCCTCATGAGTATGTTCAAGGTGTATTAATTATTTTCCCGTTTGTGGGAATACGTCTATGATACAAGGGCGACGCAAAACTAATTAATAGGCTTCCTATGGTTTCACCATAGGATGGAACGAGAAAACATGCTTAGACCTGAACTACTTAAAGCCTTTATTATAGCCGCTGAAACTGGCTCTTTCAGCGCTGCAGCCCGTCAGTTAGGAAAGCACTTAACGACTATTAGCGGCAATATTGCCAGACTAGAGGATGAATTGGGATAGTGCTCTTCGAGCGGGAAGGAAAATACCCCCAGATTACTGAAGCGGGGCTGGCTCTCTATGATAGCGCTAAAGTCGTGGTCGACAGTACCGAGCGATTTGCTTTTAGCGCCCGTCAACTCTCTAAAGGGATCCCTGCAACACTGGTGATGGGAATAGATGAAGATCTGCCTCTCGCTCCGTTCTCAGAACTTTTTCATTCTGTACAGAAACACTGGCCCCACCTTAATTTAGTACTAAAGAGACAAGCCGCTCCCAAACTGTTTAGAGAGGTCAAAGATAGCAACGTACATATCGCTATTACTCCCACCTTACAAGGAAGCAGTCAATTCTATGAGTTTCGAGCCGTCGGTCACTGGCCATACAAAATGGCATGCGGTGCTGATCATGAGTTAAGTCGATCCCGACATATAACTAACGATCAACTCGCAGCTTTTACCCAAATACTCCCTACTTCCCTAGAGCCCAACTCGCCCTTTATGCAGACACAAAAAATGTCTCCTTATACTTGGCTAGCCGAAGGATACGATAGTTTATGTTCATTACTTAAGGCCAATATAGGCTGGGCATTTTTGCCAGTAAATGGTAGCGACCTACCAGAAGGGATTAAGGAGATTTTTCCTGAGTTCTCTCTGGTTGACATGCATATGCAATACGACATTATCTGCCGAAAGGCCAAAAAACAACAGAGTTACATCATTGCATTATTGATCAAGTACATGCTGCTTTCTCTCAACGGGTTTAGCGTTTACTCCAAAAGAGTAAGTCTGATCCTCTTTGCGATATGACGCTTCAGCGGTTAACTGATGATTTAGGAACTGCTCATCAACATAGGACGCACTTAGCACAATGCGGAAACGTCAAGTGGGAGAAAGAAGAAAATAGAGCCCTTAGGGGGAAGGGCTCTAAGGTTAGGAGCTTACTCAGCGCTGGGCTATGCGACAACTAACGTCGCTGCGTTTTTCATTGCCTCTTTGGTTGAACACTCAATCACATTTGCGTTGCTGAAGCGGTGCGCATCTTTCACTTGAATATCGTGTGCCAAAATCACCAATTTCGCGTTCGCTACATCTAAGTCTGTAATTCGATTTTGAATGCCGTTTTGGCCTTGCGTTTCAACTTTAATTTTCAGACCTGCTGCCGCACCCGCTTTTTCTAGTGCTTTTGCAGCCATGAAGGTATGAGCCACGCCAGATGGGCAACATGTTACGGCTACGATGTCGTACTCGCCTTCGCCAGCAACTGGCGCTGTCTGTACAGGGGCAGCTTGTGCAGTTTCTTCTTCTGGCTCTTCTTCAGCTACAGGTTTCCAGAAGCCAACAATCACAGCTGTTGTTAGTGAGCCCAAAGCGATACCGACCACGTACATTGGAATGTTGCTTGATACAGGAGCCGTAATTAGACCACCCCATGGCGCATGCAGCAGAACATCTGTTAGGAAACCGAATACACAGCCAACAATACCACCCGCTACGATTGAAGGTAGAACACGCATAGGGTCGTTCGCTGCAAATGGGATAGCGCCTTCAGAGATACCGATTGAGCCCATAATCGCCGCTGCTTTACCTGCTTCTTGCTCTTGTTTCGTGAACTTCTTCTTGAATAGGAAAGTCGCTAACGCCATGCCTAGTGGAGGCGTACAAATCGCGATACCCACACCACCCATTAGCCAAGGCTGAGTATCTACTTGAGTTTGAGCAAATAGAGTTGCTACTTTGTTGATTGGACCACCCATATCAAATGCTGTCATACCACCAAGAATGGTACCTAGCACCATTTTTGACGCGCCAGCCATCGATGCCAAGAACTCATTCATCGACGACATGAACAGTTTAATTGGCTCACCAATGCCCCACAATACGATACCCGCAGAGATAAGCGTGCCGATAAGTGGGTATATGAAGTAAGCACCTAGCGCTGTCATGTTCGTAGAAAGTGGTATCTTCTTAAGTTGATACACCACACCACCAGCGATAAAGCCTGCTACGATACAACCAAGGAAGCCGCCGCCCATATCTGCCATGATGCCAGATGCGATCATCGCTGGTGCCAGTGCTGGTTTGTCTGCAATTGAGTAACCAATAAAGCCGCCAAGAATGATTGGGAAAAGAACCAGCCCTTTGATACCAATGTTTGAAATGTCTGCTAGCAAACCATCTGCTGGTACTGCACCTTTACCCGATGCCATTACCGCCAATGCCAGCAGTACACCACCTGCCACGATAAATGGCAGCATGTGAGACGTACCGAATAAGAGATGCCCTTTCATTGTACTTAAGAGCTTTTTAAAGTCGCCACTGTCGTTAGTAGCTTGTGCTGTTAGAGTGCTCATAGTTTCTGACCTTATGAATTAATTAGAATATCTAGGATCTGAGTTTCATCTTTCGCGTTTTGGATATTTTCAATAAACGATTCTTCAAATTTTCCGAACAACTCTTGAAGAACGTAAATATGGTGATCTGCACCGTTATCCGGTGAAGCAATCATGAAAAACACGGTTGGTTTAACGCCGTCTTCATCGTCGTAATCAATACCTTCGCGTTTCACGCCCACCGCAATGGCTGGCTCGATGACTACTTTGCTTTTCGCGTGAGGATAAGCAATACCATCCATTGAGGTCACGCTCATCGCTTCGCGAGTTAGGATGTCATCTAAAAAAGCGGCTTTATTATTAATGCGCTGGTTGTCGAGTAGCATTTGCGCCAGTTCATCAAAAACCTCTGTTTTCGAAGTCGCATTAAGTTCGCGCTTAATAAGTTGGGTATTGGTTAATTGGATAAGCATGTTTTAACTCTTCTATATTTACTTGATGAGTTAAATTTAAAAGAAGAATGAAATTTCAGAAATAGGAATAAAAAGTCATCAATAGCAGTTTTGTATCATGGGTTTTGAAGTGTGATTTATGTCTTATCTAAACCTTTAGGCAATGAAAAAGCCTCGCTACATGATAGCGAGGCTTAACCGTTAGAACCTTAATCAATAATAAGTGCGAACCACTCGCCCAATTCAAGTGACCTCATAATTCTGAGCGATAAACAAAATAAAGTGCATTTACTAGACAGATAATTCATTTAACAATAATTGTGAATTACCGCATATTTAACCCTTGTATTTGCCTTTACGCTTCGACTGTAAGTTAAAGCGATTAGCTGGATTTTTGTAACATCGGAATGAAAGTGTGATCTACCGAGATAGACGCGGTATAGGTAACATTGTATATCTATGCGCTAGCTTTCTTTGTGCGATTTTGAGTACGAGTTATGAACTTCCAAGCAGTCATCTCTTCGGTTTTAGAACAGCGCCACTCAGGCCAAAACATCTGGTTTGCGGGCAACTTTCACATTCCCCCTACGTTTAGCTATCAAGTCAACTTCCCCCGACTCGAGATTGTGCTAGATGGGGAATACATTAATGAAGTCGAAACCCATGAGCGCAAGGTAGAAAAGATCACCGCAAAAGCTGGAGATGCCTTTTTTATCCCACCAAACTGCTGGAACAAACCAGACTGGGAGCAAGGATGCACTGTGCTGAGTCTACTGTTTGGTCGTAGTCAACTTGGTTTAAGTTATGTGAGCAAAACAAAGGGCGAAGCGGGCTTTAGTGATATACAGAAACACAGCCTGCAAACACGCTCTGGGTTTGCGATTGATAACATTCTAGAAGCGCTGATATCCCTATCTCGCGAGAGAAACAAAAAGCCGATGGATGAACTGCTATTCCAAGCGTTACTGCAATACAGTAACACTATGCTTGATGCGCCAATTGCCGAGCCACAAAATCGCGTTAAAGATCTTTACCAAGGGATTTGCATCTACATTCAAGAGAACTTCCATCGCCCTCTTAATCGTGACTGTATTGCTGAGAGGTTTAGCTTATCTGCCAATCACCTATCACGCTTGTTCAGACAGCAAGGCCACATGACGCTTGCCGAATACATCACGCGAGTAAGGATCGACCGCGCTAAATTTATGCTTAAGAAGTACGACTTTAGGCTCAATGAAGTCGCGGAGCGCTGTGGGTTTAAAGATGTGAATTACTTTTGTCGTGTATTTAAAACGCGTACAGGAATGACACCAAGTGAGTATCGCGGCGCAAGTTAACTCTCAAACAAGCGTGATGTGAGATACATTAACAAGGCTTGAAGATCGACGCTGCTACGAGTTTTCTGCAATCGTTGAGTAACGTGTTCATTAAGTAGGTTTCTTGTCAGTGTGGTGGCGGCGATGATTTGCTCTCTGCTGGGTGTTGTGGGGAGCACTAACGCAATAGCGACCGTCACACCTCCCATCCGAGAGTTCCAATCTATTTCATCTTCGGTAGTGATAACCGCAATAGACACCTCCTCGACATGTTCAAACATCACATGCGGTAGTGCGATACCCGGTGCGACGCTAGTCGATGAACGCTCTTCGCGTTTGATAAACGAGAGCAGCAGTTCATCGGGCTCAGCAGGGTAAACCAGTTTTGCCAAGCCTTTAAGACATTCGAACTTCGTGAGCGCTGTCTGCGCTTTGGCATGAAACCATCGAGTCTCACACAAGGGGCTTATCTGCGGAAAGCGTTGGCTTAAATCTGTCGAGAACTCATGGGTGATTTGTGAACCCACAAGTACATAGTGCTCAGCGACGAGGTCTTTCAGCACAAAACAGGCAAGTTCAGCATCAATACCTGTCGCCGTGATTTGAACCAAATCGCCCTTCTTCAGAGCCACTTGCAGCATCGCGACCGACTTTGATAGGTCAGCATCACGGTTTTGAGTAATGTTGATGATACGTAGCGTGCTTTTAAACTGACGCGCCAGTTTGCACAATGGCTGTGCAGCACGACTAGTCGCAGCGGTGTCTTCAACCAAGAAAGTGAGTTGGTACTCTTTATTCATCGGTACGCTATGTTCACCTAAAAAGCTCATACACCACGACAGTGCTGGATAAACACTTTTTCGACATTAAGCAGCACTTCTTCCATCTCGATGTATACGGTTTTGCTAGCGTCAAAGCGATGTGGCTGCTCAATCTCAATATCAGACACAATCAACACCTTGTCAGCGTGAGCGATATCGACAGCGGTAAGCTGATGTTCCACCCCCATTGCACCCTGCGTTTCAACTTTAATGGAAACATTCAGTTTTGATGCCATTTTAGTTAATGCGTCCGCTGCCATGTATGTGTGAGCAATGCCAGTAGGGCAAGCTGTTACCGCTACAATCTTCATCGTTTATCTTCTCGGTAAAAGTAGGTAGTAAAACAAAAACCCTTAAATTTTATGAGGAAAGCAAAACCAAGAGAAAGGTGAAAATCACACTCTTAGATCTTGGTTACAAAAATCCAGCTAATCGGTGTTTATTACTATAGTTCCAGAGGTTATCGCTCGGTAGTCTGTCGATTGTTTGAGTAAGAGTTTTCGCTATGGACATCACCGACTTCATCGACCTAGACACCATCTGTTTGGACTTAAAAGCCACTAGTAAGCAAGCCGTATTTGAAGAACTAGTGGATATGCTCGACAGCACCGGTAAACTCGCCAACCGAACCTTATTTCTCGATGCACTCTGGCAGCGTGAATATATCGGCAATACAGGTTTTGAGGACGGCATTGCGATTCCTCACGCAAAAAGCAACACCGTCATCAAGCCTTGTGTGGTGATTGGTATTAGTCAACATGGTATCGACTATGGGTCGGAAACGGGCGAATGCTCTGATGTGTTTATCATGCTTGCCTCCCCAGACAATAATGACGAGCACCATATTGAAGTCCTGGCGCAAGTTTCCACAAAACTGATAGAAGATGGCTTTGTTACAAAACTGAAGTCCGCTAAAACCAAAGCTGACGTACTGGCACTGTTCTCAGATGTGGACGCTAAACAGCACGCGACTGAAGTCCAAAACACAGTTGAACCAGTTCACCCTATCACTCCGTCCAGCACTTGGTATCTTCGACGAATAAAAGAGCACCTGCTATTTGGTACCTCACACATGATCCCTTTTGTGGTTGCCGGTGGTGTACTGCTTTCGCTGTCTGTAATGCTTAGTGGTCATGGTGGTTTACCTGAGTCCGGCATCCTGGCAGATATTGCGAAGATGGGACAAGCTGGGCTCACGCTGTTTACCTTAGCGTTAGGTGGATACATTGCTTATTCCATCGCAGACAAACCCGGCCTTGCTCCAGGTATGATTGGCTCATGGATCACGGTTGAGTATTATCAAACCGGATTTCTCGGCGCCATTGTCGTCGGTTTTGTCGCAGGCATTACCGTAAAAACACTTAAACGCATTAAGCTACCCGATAGCATGACTGCACTAGGGGCCATTTTTATCTACCCGTTAATAGGCACATTCATCACCTGCGGCGTGGTCATGTGGGGCATTGGCGCGCCAATCGCCTATGTGATGGAACAAATGAACTTACTGCTTGCCGGTATGGCAGGTTCAGGAAAAATGGTGCTTGGTAGCGTATTAGGCGCGATGACCGCGTTTGATATGGGCGGTCCAATCAATAAAATGGCGACACTATTTGCACAAACCCAAATCAATACCCAACCTTGGCTCATGGGTGGCGTCGGCATCGCAATTTGCACCCCCCGTTAGGGTTAGCATTAGCCACCTTCGTTTCCCCAAGCAAGTTTAACCGCGAAGAACGTGAAGCCGGTAAAGCCGCAGGCATTATGGGGATGATAGGCATCAGTGAAGGTGCCATTCCATTTGCAGCAAGCGATCCAGCTCGTGTCCTGCCTGCCGTGATTGCTGGAGGAATGGTTGGTAACATCATCGGTTTTGCGTTCAACGTAATCAACCACGCACCTTGGGGCGGTTGGATTGTTCTTCCCGTCGTAGATGGTGTGTTTGGTTATGTGTTAGGGACGCTAGTGGGAGCGATGACCACCGCAATAATTGTTATTTCCCTCAAGAAAAACGTCGACCAAAATGAAGGGGCATTAACCGCTCAAGATACCCTTAGCTCAATCACCAGCGAAGGTGTGGCTGACGTATTGGCCGTCACCTCATGCCCTTCTGGCGTTGCCCATACTTCCTAGCCGCTCGCTCACTAGAAAAAGCCGCCGCCGAGCAAGGCATCAAGATAAAAGTCGAAACCCAAGGAGCAAATGGTATTGCCAACCGAATTACCGCCAAAGATATTGAGCATACTAGTTTTGTGATTCTCGCTCATGATGTGGCGATTAAAGACGCTGACCGCTTTCATTCAATGACCATCATCGATGTCGAAACCAAGGACGCGATTTATAGTGCTAAAGAGCTTGTCACTCAGATCCGATAAATATTTGGGGGCGTTATTGATGGGTTAGACGCTGTCACCAAAGCTCGAAAATTGACGAATTGGGAAACAACGTATGATCACTTTCACGCGTTGTTTCGACTCGTGAAGTCTAGAGGGTGACGTTCCTGGGGGTAGCAAACTATTTTATATTGCTGATGAGCGAATTAAATCGTTTGATTGGAAGGTATTAAACAAGGACAGCTAAACCATTAGGGGCTCGTAAGCCCCCGTTAAATATTGTTCAAAAAAGCTATTTTGCTACGTTACCTGCAACGTTTAACGCATCCCATGTACGAGAAAATGGAGGTGCGTAGCAGAAGTCCATGTAGCCTAGTTGCTGTGTGGTCATCTTCGCTGTGATGGCAACAGCGAGTGCGTTGATTCGCCCTACTGCGCCCTTTTTACCAACGATTTCGCCACCAAGCAGTACATGGGTTTCTGGGTGGTAAACCAACTTAACTTTAATGTCTTCTTGACCAGGGTAGTAGTCGGTTTGGTTTTTATCTGAAATAGTTGATGTCTTCACTTCCAAACCGTGTTCCTTAGCAAGCAGTTCCGATAGGCCTGTGCATGCCAGTTCGTAATCTAACACTTTCAAGCAAGACGAGCCTAAGAAACCACTCATGTAAGTGTCTTTGCCTGCAAGTTTGTCAGCCATCATGCGCGCTTGCTTGTTAGCTGTGGTTGCAAGTGGAACATACACTGATTTGCCTAGCGCCATATGGTGAACCACTGCACAGTCGCCCACAGCGTAAATATGTGCATCTTCTGTTGCGCCAAACTCATCGACTAACAATGCGCCGTTCACTGTTTTTGGTAACTCGAACGCTTCTGTGTTCGGTTTGAAGCCAAGCGACATGATCACAACGTCTGCTTCAACATTGCCGTTGTCAGTTTCTACGATGTAGCCGCCCTGCTCCGCATCACGAATGGCTGATACGCTGCAACCGGTTTTAAGCTCAGCGCCAGATTCACGAATCGCGCCTTCTACCGTTTCAATCATTTCTGGGCTGAACTGACGACTCATCACATGTTGTTCACGCTCAATGATGGTGACGTGCTTACCTAGTAAGTGTGCAGCATCGAACACTTCTAGGCCGATAAAACCACCGCCGATAACGCAAATGCGTTGTTTGCTGTTGTCCTTAAGCGCTTCTTTTACTGCCAAGCCATCTTCCATGCTGGTTAGCGTGTATACATGCTCTGGGTTGAACTCGCCAAACGATGGTACGATTGGGCGTGCGCCTGTGGCAATCACCAACATATCGTAATCGATGGTGCTTTCTTGACCTTGATGACGAACTTTAATCTGCTTTTCTGTGCGCTCTAGTGCTTCCATTTCAGTTTCAATGCGCACGTCTAAGCCAGATTTAATCGCTTGTTCTGGCGTACGAGAAATCATTCGCTCAGTGTCATCAAACATGCCACCAGCAAAATAAGGTAAGCCACACGCACCGAACGAGATGTAATCGCGCTTATCCAGCACAATTACTTCATCTGATGGTTGATTACGTTTGTATTTCGCTGCGAAACTCATACCTGCAGCGCTACCGCCTACGACAACAACTTTCATATTTATTACCTAAATAACCTGAACTCAGGAAAAACGGAGAGCACCCGCGTTGGGTGCTCTTTATTATGTTTAGAAATTACACAGCTGCTTCTTTCGTTACTGTTGCAGTAACGTCAGCATTGTATTGCTCAGTGTTTAATGAGCCATTCTTCTTCGCGGTTAGTACACCTGACAACATTGAGCCAGAGATGTTAAGCGCGGTACGAGCCATGTCGATAAGCGCTTCGATTGAAACCAGAATCGCCACAACCGTAATGTCTAAACCCATGATGGTTAGTACTGCTACTGCTGCAAACGTTGCACCGCCACCAACACCTGCGATACCGAAAGAAGCAATCGCAATTACAGCAATCAGTTGTAGTATGAAGCCTAGGTCAACTTGCATGCCCATTACTTGAGCCGCCATGATAGCTAGCATTGCTGGGTAGATACCCGCACAACCGTTCTGACCGATACTGGTACCGAAAGTTGCTGACATGTTTGCTGTTTCTTCGTCCACACCTAGACGTTGAGTTTGAGTTTCAACGTTTAGTGGGATTGCCGCCATGCTTGAGCGAGAACCGAAGCCAAATACGAGCACCGGCCAGATTTTCTTCATGAACTTAGCAGGAGACAGACCGAACATAGACACCATCACGAAGTGGATAGCAAACATCACACCAATTGCCACATAGCTTGCAAGTAGGAAGCGACCCATTTCTGCTAGTGCGAACAAATCGTTTGTCATCATGAACGTGGTCATCAGAGCGAATACACCGTAAGGCGTCAGCTTCAAAATCTCACGTACCATTGAGAGTACTACTTCTTTTGCAGAGTTGATGAAATCAACGAAGTTTTGCACTTTCTCAGGCTTACGGTTTTTTACTTGCAGGATACAGTAGCCAAGGAACATACCGAACAATACAGTTGATAGTGTCGAAGTACGTTGAGAGCCCGTTAGCATGTCAAAGATGTTGGTCGGGATGATAGACAGAGCCATACCTGACAGACCGCTGCTCGCCATCGCATCTTGTGTTGCAATCAGAGAGTCACCACGTGCCTCAATAGCGCTGTTAGTGCCGATAGTGCTGACTAGCGCGTTAGCATCGATACCGAATAGGTAAATACTTGCGATGCCCACCGCCGCTGAGATTGCACAAGTGAAAAGTAGAATACCGATGATTTTTGGTGCAATACGCGATAGCGCACCGCCACCTTCTACGTTCATGATCGAAGAGATCATCGCCACAAATACTAGTGGGATTACGATCATTTGTAGAAGCTTGATGTAGCCTTTACCGAATATAGAAATCAGTTCAGCAAAACCTGCCGTTGCAACGTTGCCCACACCGAATACGAGCTGAATTGCACCACCGAACAACAAACCAGCAGCAAGCGCACTCAGTACGCGGAAGTTAAAGCTTTTCTTTTGTTTTTTGAAGTTCGCAAGTAATGCGTAGAACCCAAAGAACAGGATGCTCAATCCAATAAATGAAACGCTCATGAGAATCTCCTATTGATACCCATTTATGTCCGAAAATCGGTTATTTTTTGTATGCAATGGCTTCAACTTCAACCAATGCGTCTTTTGGTAGTCTTGCAGCTTCAACGCAAGAGCGAGCTGGTGCGTTTTCTGTACCAAATACCTCTGTATATACTTCGTTAAATGCTGCGAAGTTTTCCATGTCTGATAGGAAGCATGTCGTCTTCAATACTGTGTCTAGGCCCGCTCCGCTTGCTTCTAGCACCGCTTTTAAGTTCTCTAGTGACTGACGAGCTTGCTCTTTGATGCCACCTTCAACAAACTGCATGCTTTCTGGAACCAGTGGTAGTTGGCCTGATGTGTAAACCATGTCGCCGTAAGACGTACCTTGAGAGTAAGGACCGATAGCGGCAGGTGCTTGTTCAGTGGCAATGATCTGTTTCACGATATAACTCCTAACTTATTAGTTTTATTCTGATTTAAATTCACGGATAAACTTGTAAACCGCCTGACGGCTGATCCCAAGTTGCTCTGATACTTGCGTAGTCGTCTCTTTTAGCTCAAATACGCCGTTATCAAACAAACAACGGACAATGACTTTGTTACGACTTTTAGCGGAAACCGTCTCGTCTTGATCCACCTCTTGCATAGCAGCGCTCAGTGCCTGCTTAATCACGTCGTTCGCGTTATTACTGAAGGTTTCACTGACAAAGGTTTGCGGTACGTGACACTGTGGCATCAGCGTCTTGACGATTTCTGGGAATGGGAAAGATAAGTTCATGTTGATGCACAGCATGCCAATTGGCTTTTGCGCTGGGCCAGCCAAAATACACGTAGTCGATTTCAGTAGCGATCCATCGGCAGCATTGGTGAAATAACTCTTCGGAGAGACCTCGCCCGTTTTCTCGAATGTGCTCCACATACGTAAGCCCAAATCGGTGATTGGCGAGCCAATTTCACGCCCGGTATGATGACCATTCACGATCTTCACGACTGAATTTTCTAGGCTTTCAAATGAATGAATAACCACTTCACAGTACGGCCCGATCAAATCGGCAATCGTATCTGCTAAACGAAAGTAGTTGCTTAAACATTCTCTGTCTTCGTCGGTGAATCGAACTTGCTTTACACTCATCATTTAGGTTTACATTTTTGAACTCAATGACTGCAAACTACTCCTTTTGGGTGAGTTCAGCAATACATAGTAAACTTCTGTAAACCTAAAAAATGCGCTTAAAACACCAACAAATTACGAATAATTGATCGAAATTACGCACAATTGTTGAACAAGATCACCAAAAACATATGATTTAGGTTTAATTTCTTAAACCACATCAAAGTTTAAATATTTAAAATCAAAGATTGTGTTTTTGAACACTTTAATGATCTAGAACAAATTCCCAAGTTTGCTAAGAGTTAGTTCCTGATACTTGAAGAAAAGAATTATCAAGAGAGTATTCTTTGTAGGTAATTCAACGTAACGCTCGTTGTGCGCACCACAAATCTAGAGGCCGAATCATCCGCCTCTTTTCGTGCTCTAGCATTGCTCAAAACAGATCAACCTTTATTGTCCGCCACACTTTTCATTACAGCGTTTTTTCATTTTTCCAAAACAAAAGCCCGGTAAGGTTTTCATCAACCTAACCGGGCTTTAAACGCTCTCAGCTTCAATGTTAGAGTTTCAAACTCTATTATCGAGTTCTAATCTTTATTTTCCTTCGACACCACATCGTGCTAATTAGCGTTCACTTACTCAACAGTCACCGCTTTCGCCAAGTTACGAGGTTGGTCAACGTCAGTGCCTTTGATCAATGCTACGTGGTAAGACAGTAGCTGCATCGGCACGGTGTAGTAGATTGGCGCGATGATGTCATCGACATTAGGCATTTGGATGATCTTCATATTTTCATCGCCTTCGAAGCCTGCTTTCTCGTCTGCAAATACATACAGAAGACCGCCACGTGCGCGCACTTCTTCGATGTTCGACTTAAGCTTCTCTAGCAGATCATTGGTTGGTGCTACAACAACGACTGGCATGTCTGTATCGATGAGTGCTAGAGGACCGTGCTTAAGTTCGCCTGCTGCGTATGCTTCCGCGTGAATGTACGAAATCTCTTTTAGTTTGAGAGACGCTTCCATCGCGATTGGGTAGTACTCGCCACGGCCTAAGAATAGTGTGTGGTGCTTGTCAGCGAAATCTGTTGCCAGTGCTTCGATTTCTTTGTCGAACGCGAGCGCCTTCTCGATGTTTGCAGGCAGTTCGTGCAGTGATTTCACGATTTCTGCTTAGCGCTCTTCCTACATGCTCTCAGCATTAACTCACTAACCTTTTTTAAAGTTAGGGATATAGAACACGGCTTTGCTAACTAATCTTGTTAACTTACGTCGGCTTTTTAGTAGCTTTAATGAAAAAAACCAACCTCAAACACAATCTAGGTCTGACACTACTTCCGTCGTTTTATTAGCCTAAACCTCTGAAGCAGGGCTGCTTACTTTGTATTCTACTAACTCTCTATCGCGTACTTCAGATCCTAGTGATGACAAAAAGCAGTGCGTCTAAGACGTCACTGCTTTTTGGACTTCATTCCGAGGCTTAGTATGATCAAATCATCAATACGCTACAAAATTAGATACTTGAGATAATATCAACCTCAGCTTGCAATTCAGCCTCAGAGCTACCACCAATATATATCGTTACTTTGGCTGCTTCTTGCATGAAAGCCCCTTTATTGCCATAGAAAGCAAACTCTTCTGGGGTCAAAGTAAATTCAATGGTTTTAATCTCTCCAGCCTTTAAGTTCACTTTAGTAAATGCTTTCAATTCTTTACGAGGGCGAGTAGTTGAAGTACCACGTTGGCAAATATAGCATTGTACTACTTCACTCCCATCTAGTTCAGATTCATTGGCTACTCTCACAGAAACACGAACATTTTCACCCACAGTTATCAGATCTTGTGTGACTAGCATATCGCTGTAAGCAAAGTGACTGTAACTTAGCCCATAGCCAAATGGATACAGCGGTGTGTCTTGGCAGTCTTTATACGGCTGATACTCCTGATATGCGCGCATTTTTCCAAGTTCTTTGCGTGCGTAATAGATAGGGACCTGGCCTGTCGTACGTGGGACTGTCATAGTAAGCTTACCAGACGGATTAACCAACCCATTGATAACTCGTGCCACGGCATTTCCGGTTTGAGTACCGCTTTGCCATGCATAAATTAACGCGTCCGCGTATTGCTCTATTGCCGGAGAAGGAATTGGGCGCCCCGTACATTGAACAACAATAAGTGGCTTGCCGGTTTTACCTATTGCTGAAATAAGCTGTTCTTGACCTGCTGGCAAAGCAAGTTCTGCTATATTACGTGCCTCGCCCGTTCTTCTATGGCTTTCTCCAACACACAGCACCACAATATCTGAGCGATGTGCACATTCGACCATCTCATCGCTAAATACGCTACTATCAGTAAGGATGATATTTTGCTTTGAATTAGCCTTTAATCCTTCAACAATTGAAACAACATCATCACTACTACCATCTAAGCACCACGACCCCAAATGCTGTCGTTTTGAGTCAGCGTGAGGACCTATAACAGCTACTTTTAAACCGGAGTCGTTGATTGGAAGGATATCGTCCTTGTTTTTTAGCATTACTAGGCTTTGCTCAGCGAGTGCCAAAGCTTTGCTCGAATGTTCAGGTCGACCAAGCACATCGAGGTGACGCTTCGGATCAACATAAGGATTCTCAAATAAGCCAAGACGAAACTTAGCTCGAAGAACTCTTCGAGTTGCATCATCCAAGTACTCAATGAGCGAAGGGGTCATTTCTATTACTTTAAACAAGTTCTCTTCATAGGCTTCATACGGCATCGCCATGTCTACGCCCGCCTCGAGTGCCAACCTAGCTGCATGAACATTGTCACGCGCGACACCGAAATACTCCAGATCAGCGATGGATCCCCAATCACTCACCACCAATCCGTCAAACTCATGTCTCTCTTTCAGCCAATTGCGAACTAAGGATTTAGCCCCGGTCACAGGTGTGCCACCAAGATCATTAAACCCAGTCATCAACGAACCTACACCTGCATCAATTGCCGCTTCAAATGGAGGTAAATAGACATTATGCAAACTGTTTTCGGAAATCTCTGTCGTGTCGTAATCTCTTCCTCCTTCCGAAGCGCCATAGCCAACAAAATGCTTTGCACACGCCAAAATGCTCTCTGGCTGAGTTAAGTCATCTCCTTGAAAGCCACGCACAACCGCCTTGGCGATTTGACTGGTTAAATACGGGTCCTCACCATTGCTCTCTATTACTCGTCCCCAACGAGGATCACGAACAATATCTAGCATCGGTGCAAACGTCCAATTAATCCCTAATGAGGCTGCTTCAGCAGCAATACAACGATAAGCCTCCTCTATCAGCGATGGATTCCAAGAACAAGCTTGTGCTAGTGGAATCGGCAACACTGTTTTCTGACCGTATATAACATCACGAGCAAAAATAATGGGAATACCAAGTCGGCTTTCTTCTACGGCTACTTTTTGAATTTCATTCAACTGATTAGGATCAACTGTCTCACCAGGCATATTCCCTGCCCATGCAGTATCCGCTAGAATCCGCGATCCTCTCAGCCCTTTGCGTATTGTTTCTAAGTAAGCATCTCTATGAGTCTCATACTCCAACATTGGCGTTTGGCATAACTGTCCGATTTTCTCTGCTAACGTCATCCGTGACAACAGATCTTCCGTTCGGATATCAATAGATAAGGATGAGTCTTTATACTTTTCCATAGCTATCACTCCATATCTAACTTAGGTTGATAGTTGGGGAACGCCTCTAACAAGAACTCGTTCATTTCATCTGCTAACACAGTATTTCCATTTTGCAATGCGACCAAACGCAACTGCTCCACAGCTTCTGGTACATATCTAACATCTAACTCAACATAAGTTTCTATAAACGCTTCTAGCTGTTGCTGATTAAGTTGACCAATAATTTTTTGAGGCATTGTCAATGCCTCCTCGTAAAAAGACGGCTTAGGTCCAAGCATGGAACTTTCCCAAGTTTCGAGTACTTGTTGAAATCCACCGAAATAATGATCACCTTGACGCAGTTCGAGTTTATTCATGCCTTTTAGGGCGAAGAGGAAGTTACGCTCTTCTAGTTGTTGGTGAGCGTAAATACTATATTGCTTCGAAAGCTGATACGCTTTGAACCAAGCTGTGCCGTAAGCAGTTGTTACCAACAATGCAAAGAGCGCTAATTTCATGCCATTACTCATTACTTAACTCCAACACCCGTGAACGCTTTGATAAAGTTTTTCTGCAAACAAAAGAACACGATTACTACAGGTACCGCAATCATCGTTGTCATTGCCCATAACTGCTCGAGGTTGGTTCCTGGCACTTCAGTCTGGAAGTTGTAGAGAGCAAGTTGCAAAGTCATTAAGGATTCATCTCTCACATAAAGAAGAGGCCCCATAAAGTCATTCCACGCTCCCATGAATGTTAGAATACCAACAGTCGCCAGAGCTGGTCTTAACATAGGTAAAACGATTTTCCTAAAGATGCGAATCTCGTTAGCCCCATCAATTCGAGCAGCTTCTAAGTACGCGTTGTCAATTTGCTTCATAAACTGAACGAGAAGAAATATATTGTAAGCACTGATAGAACCCGGAATGATCAGCACTCGGTATGTATTAATCCAATTCCACTCATACATCATCATATATGTTGGTATTGTAAATAGTACCGCAGGAATCATCATTGAACCCAAAATAACTTTCAGCCAGAATTCTCTTCCGGGAAGATTAGTCTTCACAATCGCATAAGCAACCATTGACGAGAATAGTACATTAAGAAAAGTTACTGACACGGAAATGAATATAGTATTAAAGAAAACTCGCGCCAAGTTTATCGATTCAAATACTTCGATGTAACCTCTAAATGACCATTCCGTCGGTAGGCTATTAGGCGAGTGCATTATTTCCGGCCCAGACTTAAACGAATTAATCAACATAAAAAAGAAAGGGTACAGCACTACTATAGAGGCAACAATCAATGTTACATAAATCAGGAGCATTGTATTTTTATTCTTATTCATACCTAGTCCTCCTTACTTGTGATTTTTAACTGCATCATCGTCAATAGATAAATGACAGCAGCAAGCATCAAGCCAATAGTCGAAGCTTCACCCATCTGCATTTTTTCGAAACCTACTTGATATAGGTATAGAACAGGTGTCAAAGCAGATTGGTAAGGCCCACCGCTCAAGTCAAAGTTCATAAATACTTCAATGAACATTTGTAAACCATTAATAATGTTCATGGTCATGACAAAGATAATCTGTGGCATTATCATAGGAAGCGTTATTTTTCGTGTCTTCCTCCACCAAGATGCACCATCAATGTCTGCTGCCTCAAAAAGAGAGCGATTAATGCTGGCAATTCCACCTAGGAATATGATCATCTGAACACCAAACCACTTCCATGCACTGAACACTGCAATAACCGGCATTGGTAGCCACTGCTCAAACTTCCAAAAAACTGGCTCTGCTAACATATTGGCACTCATCATGGAACTCTGTATTGGTCCTGTCGGACCTGAAACAAAATCGAAGATAACCATTGCTACTGTTATAGAGGTAATAACAGGAATAAACATTATCGTTCTAAACAAGCTAGCCATGAATTTAATTTCATTCAGTAGTAATGCAAGGCCAAGACCAATCAAAAAACTAAGTGAAACAAAAATCACCTGATTAAAAATAACGTTAAACAAAGACTTCCAAAAAAGAAAATCTGTCACTACTGATAGCCAATTCGCCAAGCCGACAAATTGAGTGTTTTCTGGCATGAGAATATTAACATTTAAGAAACTACTCTCAAATGACAAGAAGAAGGGATACATTAAAAAAACAACGAAATATATTATCCAAGGCGCAAGGAAAACATACCCCATAATGAGATTATTCTTTTTCATTTAATTATCACTCAAGTTTATCTATTAGTGAGCAAATATTTTCTTTGCTTGTTCGCTAGCTGATTCAACAGCCATTTCAGCAGTGATTTCGTTCTTAAGCACGACCCTAGAGTAATGTTGAAGCAATATATTTGCCACATCAGAAGACTGAGAAAAAGGTTCGCTCATAATAGTATAGGGTAGCTGGTCTACAAATGGTTTTGCTTCATTGCTTTGGTAGTAAGGACGCTCGAAAAGTTCGGTTAACACTGGTAACTGACCAAGCGCTACATTAGCTTTGTGATTGAGTTCATTGTCCATCAATAGTTGCACAAATGCCCAGCTCAGTTGCTCGACTTCAATAGAATTCTTAAAAATCATCAAAGCACGGCCATCTAGGGTAGAGTATGAAACATCATTCTACGAACCGTTGGAATCGGTGCTAATCCAACATCCTCTCCAATCACCATAGGCTTTTGAGCCGCCTCACTTAAATTTGCCTTCCAACCAAATCCAAATTGTGGCCACATACCAATGTTGCGAGAAAAGAAACTTTTTTCCATCGTCAAAGGAGCAAACTTTTGAGCTTCCTGCATTGTAGATAGGAATGTCGCCATATTAGCTTCTTCTTTGTCAAAAACAGGATGCGTTCCAAACCGGTTTAGTAGGGTAAATTCACCTTGGTTAAAGTTGTAGTATAACTGGGCAAGCATACCCCAATACCAACTACCTGAGGACAATACATCATTCCAAAAAACTGTTCCGTAAACAGGACTACCATCTTCACGAGGAGGAAGCTGATTGATCTTCTCAGCCGCTATTAAAAATTCGTCCCAAGTTCTAGGGGGTCTATCTGGGTTTAATCCCGCCTCTTTGAACAGCTCTTTGTTATAAATCATTAATTGGGTGGTAGCATTCCATGGAATATAGTACGTGCGACCAAAGTTCTTTCTAAGAAATACCGGCTCAATTCTTTCTATAAGCTCTTGGTAACCATCAAATTGGTCAAAATATGCCAGCTTGCCCATTTTTGCATATTTAGCCGGTTGGTATCCAAATACACCGGCATACAAGTTTGGCAAGTCGCCTGCAGCCATTCGCGTTTCTAAGTTCTCATCGTTCGAGACGACGACATCAACATCTGGATATAACTTTTGAAACTCAGGTACAACCACATTTCGAACAAACTCCATATAATTGCCTGACGCGTCATCACCTCTAGCTTAGTTCCAGCAAACGTAACCGTTTGGCAACTCATTGCTAGCAAACACCCAATTAACCATTTTTTTCATTACCCCACCTACAATGTTTCCCTTAAAATTAATTTAGTCGGTAGAATTCTCAGATCTTCCATGTCATCTTTACTGTTCATTGCGTCAATCAGTGTTTTCGCAGCTAACTCGCCCATACCCACTTTTTGGTGAGAAATAGTAGAGAGTCTTGGAATCATGAGTTCTGCCATCTGTATATCGTCGAATCCAATTAGCTTCATTTGCTCTGGGATTACGATACCTTTTTCCTTTGCAGCACGGATTATGCCAATTGCCATTTCATCGTTAGATGCAAATACCGCCTTTGGCTGCTTACCTTCTTCGATTAATTCCTTCATTTTTTGGTACGCTGACCGTTCAGTGAAGTCCCCTTCAATTAATAATGATTGGTCAACATTGATTTTGTAATAACCCAAAGCTGAGATATATCCTTCAAAACGCTTTTGAGCATCATAAGAGTCAGCAGGTCCACCGAAATAATATATTTCTTCAAACCCCGCGTTAATCAAAGCCTTTGTCGCCGAAAATGCCCCGCCAAAGTTATCAATAAGAATATTATAGATATGTGGTCCAGACACTTCTCTATCGAGTACAACAACGGGAAAGTCTTTGTTTGCGACCGACTTTATAAACGAATCATCAAATGAGTTAGTCAAAACAATCGCACCGTCTACCATTCTATCTCGAATGTATTTATGCGCAGTTGAACCTTCATTACCGTAAACACTACAAGCAACAAGATCATAACCGTGCTGATGACATGCCTGCTCTATTCCTTTCACTAGTTCGCTGTATATAGGCCCGAACCATGAGTTAAAAAACAGGCCTATTGCATTGCTTTTCTTTTGCTTGAGCTGCTTAGCATTATTGTTTGCAACGTAGTTAAGTTCAGATGCAACTTTCAATACATGCTCTCGAGTCGCTTCACTAATACGTGGACTTCCATTGATAGAGTATGAAACCGTTGCAATGGACACATTTGCCTTCTTTGCTACATCTTTTATCGTCACGGTCATTTTCTACAGATTCCTTGCTTCAATAAATTAGGTCACCTTAGTGACAGTTGAAACGATTATACAGAATTATTGAAGACGCAACAATTATTGCAAACCCACAGTATTGAGGCTCATAGAGTTAACCCGGCGAACCGGGTTAACAGTACGCTTTACACCGTTATCTCTAGAATATTGTCAGAGTTCTTCAGGTTACTTTTTAGATAATTTGATGAAACTATCGCACCACCTGAACGGTAACGGTTTGGTTGTAAGTTAAACGGAACTTCTTCTCCGTTTAGATGTACCGTTTTAGGTGTGTGTTGACCTTCCATCGAATTAATGACCACCTTTACAGATTTCCCTTCAATTTCATAATCCAATGAAATGGTACCTAGTCGAGAGGATACGATTGGATCAAGCACTAGATCCCCGCCATCAAATCGCAAACCAAACACATTGCTGATTAATTGATTCAAATAAATACCAGGACCGCTAGAGTAAATACGCCACCCGCCTTTAACTGACACCTCTCCTGCTTTCACTTTGTCAAAGTTGTCGTATGCCGAATAACGATCATTGAATTTTGCATCAGAGCTTGAGAAGTAAGCGTTTGACTGCCTTATTTCTGCATTAGGAACGCTGTCCTGAATTCCCACAGGAATAATTTTGTATAAGTTGTCAAATACCGCTTCTGCATCACCTAATTTACACAATGCTTCTATGAATCGAATGTGTGCGTGACAATATTGCAAACCAACTTCTCGACCTAAGTTTGCTGCTAGCTCTGCACGTTTGAAATAAGTCTGCTTGCCTGCCTTATACTCTGCCATGCAATCCATCAGTCTCACCCCATCTGGATGGACTAAGTGCTTTTTAATCATCGACATATGTTCATCCGCCATTTCAGGCGTAA
Organism: Vibrio maritimus; assembly: GCA_003263775.1. Taxonomy (GTDB): domain Bacteria; phylum Pseudomonadota; class Gammaproteobacteria; order Enterobacterales; family Vibrionaceae; genus Vibrio; species Vibrio maritimus. The sequence continues at coordinate 154,432 of JYJJ01000006.1, read as the reverse complement.
ACGTCTCGGAAATGATTGAACGGCTTGCCGGCAACAGGCGATATTTGATGCCAGTTTTGTTATCCGATGGGTGAAGAAGGTACTCTACTTGCTCAACTTCACCTTGCTCGTCACGATCAAAGTGTATAAAGCCAGCGATAGTGTCATCTTTAATCAGATAGTGGTGGTAATCATGCTCCATATCAGCCGCAAGTTTGGTCAGCCTGTCGCAGAAAACCTCAAACTTTTCCGTTCCTTTCAAAATGGCCGCCATAGATTTAAGCGCTTGCAGCGTCAATGGAATCGTCCAGCCACTAACCATGTTCTCACGCAATGATTGATTTGCAGGCTGCAAAGTATCATCCCAATCCCCATCCCCGTAGCAAGAGAGAGAAGTGCCTGGAACAAGATTATCGATGATGTGTTGAATTTGACGTTCAACATGCGTGAACAGCGAGTAATTTTCAGAACTCTTGGAAAAGCCCTCTTCGGCCAGAGTATAAGGAAGCATCTCATCAAGCACGCTAAAATCAGCGGTAACCGTTAAGTACTCACTTAGCGCTTTGAGTGGCCAAACAATAATATCGCCATGGGCATCTTCTTGTTGGATCTGGAAATATTGATCGAACATAAACCATTGAGGCCAAGTCCCAGTTTCTTGATATTGATGGCTGTAAATCTCTTTAAGTAGATCTCTCGCTTTTCCATACTCTTGCATTGACATGAATAGCTCAAATGGACCCTGAGATACATCCCGAGTTCCCCAGGCCGCGCCTGAATACTGCTCTAGACCATGTGGTGTACTATAGTGAACCAGCGCGTTGTGCGTAAACCAATGTACAGTTTCATTTAAACGTTGGCTGTTTAGTTCATCATCTGAAAAATGCAGTTTAAACCCTTTGGTTAGCTTCAGTCGTTGTGACTCACACTTTGCTGTCTCTTCATCAAATTCAATGCGTTGGCCTTTAGAATTCTCGCCAGCCAATTCACCGCCAATTGTGACCCTTGCCTTATCGTGTACAAGCCCTTTCAGAACTATGTAATCTATCGACCCCGTATCAGGGTTAGAAATGATGTCCCACTCAGACAATTCCAAACTTGGTAGTAGACTAAAACTCAATTCAGATGAGAACTTTTCAATCAGTTCGTTGTGGCCCTGAATAGTTAGCCCCTCTTCACCTTGAGTTACACGAATCACGCTGTCTGACTCATTGTTACCAAAGACAAGCTGATGAGATACCGCAATATCCAACGCTACATCCAAGCCACGCGTTTCAATTTCCAACTGAATAATCGGTGTATCTGCAGCGGCAAATGAGCGGACTTCGATAAAACCATCAAGATATTTATAAACCCAACGTGAGTAATTTGTTCCCACCTCATAAGCCGAAGGCATACCTAAAGCTCGGTATGTCTCATCCTGCTTGATCCAGATACGTTGACCGCCATTGGAGAAGTGGTTAAGCGGATTTCGGCAAACACCAAGCAATTTGTTGAACGAGGTATTACCTAACGTCAACTGTGAGTTAAATACACCAAATATGTGATGGGTAGCACTCATGATTGAGTTTTGGTAATCGGTATTATTACCAGTTGCGATTACGTGCCCAGTCGTGCGCTCCATGTTCTGCTCTTTAGCAGGCAAGGTTACGTATTGACTATCCCCATAGAAGAATGAAAGTAGCTCACCGTCTTTAGATTCTGAAAAACGTCTTTCAGTGCCGAAGAGCTCACTTAGTTCTGTCTCATTTAAAGGCTCACCTACGATGTAAGGTACTTTAGCTTGTGCACTATAAGGCAGCAAGTTGTCGCAACTTACGACATGTTTGCCACGCTCATGCAAAACCTTAATGGACGAGACATCAATATGCTGCTTTAGGTTTGACTCTTCACAATGATCTTCAATAACCCCGTAGAAGGTCTGAACACTTTTCTTGTTTGGCTCTAGATTAACGAGTTCCGTTTGAAGAGCGACATAACCCATTTCATACTGATATTTTTCATTGGCTAGTTCGCGATTTTTCAAAGCGATAGCTTCACCAGTGATTTTGTATTCTCGACCGAAGAACTGGTAACCATCCGTACTAAAGCCAACAACAGGCGAAAACGAACCAATCTGAATTCTCGGGTTGCCAACGCCTTGCGGAAGGTTTTGGCGACTACATACGGTGAATCCGTATTCATCTAACTGATAGACTTGGTGATCTAAGTACTGCGAGCAATATGCTTCATTAGTCTTAACTGCACCTTCATCAGCCAATCCAAGATCTTGTCCATAAACTAAGTCAAAGCTCAGTTCTTGATTACCGACATTACTCACTTCAATATCATAGAAAAAAGCACTGTCTACAATTCTAATCGATACTAGCGCTTCAAATTTGTCAGTCGTGGTTTTCCAAGCTAAAGAGCCATCCAGCTGCTTAAACGTTTCAATTTCTTCATTAAAAAAAAGCAACGGTGTTGCCGTAATAGCATCATTCTCGAATGCACGTAGATAAACGTTGCTGATAGAGAGCTCATTCATCGGTGTATCAAAAAGAGAGACCATTAGCTCTTACTGCGAATCGCAGACAGCACACCAGTTGGCTGAAGGTCATGTTGAGTTCATTCGCACCGACGATCAAGGCCGGTTCATTAATAAATTGGTGCATCGTGACTAATCTCCAGACGATGAATTGTTAAGAGTAGAAAATGTTGTTTTCAGTTGAGTCATCGAACAGATGGCATTTACCCATGAGTAATTCGATATGGCAGCGAGAACCTACTGAAGGAACCTGCTCACGGTCTGACTGCTTACAAATGACCTGACATCCTAGTACGTTCAGGTGCACATACACTTCTGAACCAAGCTCCTCAATAGCTTCTACTTCCGCAGACAACGTATTGGGACCTTTCTCTAACCGAACGGTTATGTATTCTGGACGAATACCTACGTGAACTTTTTTATCCGTCCAAAGCTCAGCTCGAGCCTGGCGCTCTTTTGGCAGCTCAAGTAGCTTACCGCCGAAATCAATGCCAATGTTACTTCCAGATTTACTCACTTTTCCGGTAAGCATGTTCATTGCTGGCGAGCCAATAAACTCCGCGACAAATCGGTTCTTAGGGTTGTGATAGACATTCATCGGTGTGTCCACTTGCATGATATGCCCCTTATTAAGAATGCATACCCGGTCACCCATTGTCATCGCCTCTACTTGGTCATGCGTAACATAAACCATCGTTGCTGGGCTGCCAGTGTCTTGAAGCTGTTGGTGCAGACGAGTGATTCGCATACGCATTGAAACGCGCAACTTCGCATCAAGATTTGAAAGGGGTTCATCAAAAAGGAAAACGTCTGGTTTCCTTACCATTGCTCGACCTAAAGCCACGCGCTGACATTGCCCCCCGACATTTGGCTGGGCTTACGATCAAGCAGATCCGTAATTTCTAATAGCTCAGCAGCTTCTGATACTCGTCGCTCAATTTCTTGCTTAGGTTTCTTTGCAGTTTCTAGACCAAAGGCCATATTTTCATAGGTGGTCATATGTGGGTAAAGCGCATAGTTTTGAAAGACCATAGCAATCCCACGGTCTTTTGGCGGCAAGTCATTACAAACCTGGTCACCGATAAATAACTGACCGCTAGTAATACTCTCTAGACCTGCAATCATTCTTAGCATCGTTGATTTAGCGCAACCTGATGGACCAACGAGAACCATAAACTCACCATCTTTGATATCTAAATTGACATCATGAATGGCATGAAAGCCATTATCGTAAACCTTGTTAATCCCTTCAAGAGTGACCTTTGCCATGGGCTATAACATCCTATCCAAATCAAGTTAAACGTTTCAACAAAGAATATCGAAACAACCAGTTCAACGCAACGAGTTCATATCGTTAGTTTTACGTTTTCGTGATCTCTATCGCTCTTGAAAGAGTTTACAATGTCTCGTCCGCCACAAAAGAGTTGTATAGCGACTGCAAGGTTGACGTATGTCCCTTTAAATCAAGGTATAACGCAACATTCTCACGCACAGATTCCGCGATAAAAGCACCAACAAACATCCCTTGATCAAGGCCAATAACTTGACTTGATACCCGACCACTACTGTCGATAGCATCAGCCCAACCAGCCAATGTTTCAATTTGAGGTGAGTCTAGTTTCAATTGATTTAAACGCTGAATTGCATCAGTCGGTGAAAGCATATAATACAAAGCCAAAGCATGAGGAGTTCCTGTGGTACCAGTTTCAATAGACTCGCCATACTTACGGTAACTTTCAGACGTCGCTTCTAGTCCAAATGCTGCGTAGCCATCATTCACAGTTGATGATGCAGAAACAAAAGGAATGCTGTGCTCATCCGCATATTGAAGGTGAACTTGAGTGAACTCCTCTACCATCTCGTAACTGGGCATCAATGACTTCTCATCAAGCCATAACGCAGGAAGGGTGGCTTGAAAATATGAACCATCCCAAGTGAGCATAGGCGTTATATTTGAGCGGCAACCGAGACCCCTCCTCTCACTAAGGTCATGTCCGTAAACGCGGTGTACGGTACCTGCCCATCTGTTATCATGACAGCCCAAAGCGTCGCGAGTCGACTTTCATTGGCCTTCCGATCCACGTGATAACTAAGATACGCGTGATCCTCTCGGCTCCAACCTGCCCTCAAAAAGCCCCGATTAGAGTCATATAGAACTTTCCAGCCAGGAACTTGCTGATTTATTAGTGCTTCCGCTCTTAAAGAAAGTTGATTTAAGCGTTCATCTGTGTGGTTGTTAAGCGCACCGTAAAGACCAGCCAAAGTAAAAGACATTATGCCGTTATCTACCGCCGATGCGATGGCGGTGTTATTGATTGTTAAACTCGAACCTTCCACTTGGTATAACCAGTAAAAAAGGCCATTCCATTTAGGAGCTTGTTCTAATTTATCAAGTACCGTACCCAAGCGAGTAATCGCTGCCTCATCACCATACTCTATCATCTGAATAAGAACATTAATGTACAATGCAATAGCCGATATATTGGTGTAACTAGAAGGGACTACCTCGCCATCATTGACCAAGACATGGTCAAAGGGAATGTGAGCTAAAGTGGAAACCCCAACACCATCAAGAAAGTAATCCATATTGTCTTGGAGAGATTGCTCAAATCCAGCGGGATAATATTTTGATTCTATGCGAATTTGAGAAATCACATCTTGGTCAGGGACAATTGGATCTGTTGGGCCGTCATTTTGGTTGCTCCCACCACTTTTACACCCAGTAAAAGCAAAAACCGACAAAACGAGAAGAAGTAAGTATCTAAATTTCATAGGCGCCTCATAAAAAAAGCCCCGAAGGGCTTAAAAACATCACAAGTAACTATCTAAAGATTCGATATAATTTAGAAATTCCAAATAATACCGACTTTGGCAAACACACCTTCTTTGTCACCCCAGGTGTACTCGTTGGCATTTCTCTGCTTGTGATCACGGTAGGCGAGATCGGCCAATAGACTCATGCTCGAGTTGACAGGAATCTCAGTGTATAGGGCATAATTACTGTAGTCGTAGCCTGTTCCATCAAAGATTTCTGTTTCACCTTTTTCATATCGAAGTTCCAGATACACGTTATTGTCAAAACGAAATTGAACCAAGGGTTTGAATGCCGTTTCTTTCCAGGCAAAATCGTTTTTGTCTACATGAAACAAGAACTTTCCGCCTAAGTTGATCCAGTCATTAAATCGGTAAACATACAAAGGTTCTGATTCGTAAAACATCGCCTTTTCTTCTTTCCAATAACCCGACTCTAAATTTAGGTGGAGGAAATGCTTTCCATATGAGAAGTTAAGCTCGGGTGTTATTTGGTACTGAGTACTGACTTCAAACCCCGAAACCTTTTCATATCCAACCTCGATCGCATAATTAAAATACTCGTTCACCCATTTTTCATAGCGGGGCATAAGATCGACAGTAAGCAATGCATTACCTTCTGATACTCTGTCCTTTCCACGATATGCATGCGTTTCTTTTATCACGTAAGCGAGTCGGAAATTTTCACTGACTTTGGTTGAACCGTCAGCAAAAATAAACGATTGGAACAGCTGGCTAGGCGCATTCTTGTAAACGTACTCTTCATACTCGTACCCAGTGAGCATGCGAGTTCGCTTTGCTTTTGAATCAGTCGAGCCAGATGTCATAAGTACGGTGCCAAAACCACCAATATCTCGCAATGATTCATCTGTTGACTGAAACTCTACCTGAGCGCCCGTCAACTCCCCATATCCGGATAATTCGATTCCGTCCCACATACTCGGCTTAGCGTTCACTTCACCATAACCAGGTAGTGAAATACCTTCCCACATACCTGCTTTATGTTCAGCACTCAACACATTTGTCGAAACAACCGCGAAGCCTAACCACAACGTTGAGGAGAGTTTTCTCATATTCACGTTCTCCACAATTAGCGATTATTGGGAACAAAACTACGATACATTTCTTTTACATCATCCATGTAGTCGCGAGCTTCCAAATAGGTTTGCACGTCAGCATTGATCTCATCCGCAATAAATGCTCCTACAAACATGCCTTGGTCTAAAGAAAGTATTTTTGTCGACATGCGACCTTCGGTATCGACTGCGTCATACCAACCAAACTCAGACTCTATATTCGGATAGTAATCTTTCAAACCTTTTAGCGCTGCAACAGAGGTTTCTGGGCTAACAATGTAAGATAAAGCGGTTGCATGAGGTGTTCCGGTGAGTCCCCCATGCATTTCGTTGTTAAACATCATTTTGCTCTCTGAAAGGTGAGGAACACCAAACTCAGCGTAACCGTCATCAACGGTTGCAGAGGATGATAGCAACGGGATATTGTGTTTCGCTGCGTAAACCATCTGGCAAACGTCATATCCGTGACAAGGCTGTAATCAGGCATCAGCTCACTCTCGTCCATCCAAATAGATGGCAACATTCCCTGAAAGTAAGTCCCATTCCAAGTCAACATTGGGTTGTATTGCTTGCCATTAAACGTGAATGGATAGGTATATAACTCCATGTCATTGAATGCACTAGGGGGAACCGCATTTTCTCCTTGGTCACGAGTGATTAGTGCAGCCCATAATGGAGCTAATCGGCTTTCGTTCGCTTTTCGGTCGATAAAGTAAGGAAGTGGAGCATCTCCTTTTGTACTCCATCCTGCACTCATCAGCCCGCGATTTTTATCGTAAATAGCAGCCCAGCCCTCTAATTGTCCCTCGAGAATGGCCTCGATTCTTGAAACGATGGCTTGTTTCTCTGGCGACGTTGAATCAAGATACGCGCCCGCGACCCCTACAAGAGAAAACGCTAAGTTGGCATTATCAACAGCAGGAACAATACCTTCCTCAGTTGGCTGAAGTTTTCCATCAACAATGTCATATGGCCAGAAATATAATCCCTTCCATGTCGGTGTTTCTTCCAACACATCAAGAACTTCCGATATTCTAACTAAAGCATCAGCGTTGCCTGCTTTTTCCACTTCAACCAAAATATTTAGATACAGACCAATTTCGGTAGTGTTTACGTAGTAGAAAGGGACAACTTCACCATCGACTATCGATACGGTGTCAAAAGGCACTTTAGAAACTGGGTCAACACCAACGCCGTCACGGAAGAAATTCAAATTGTTGTTGAGCTCATCTCTAAAGCTTTCTGGATACAAATGATCTCTGATCGTCAATTCATCTAAAACAATGTCGCTGGCAAAAGTGCCAACACTGAAACTTATCAATGCGGCTGCAAAGGCATACTTTTTATTACTCATCATCATTTCCAATTGATTAAGGGTCTGCTTAAACGTTTATATAACAGTGCGGCAGATTTACTAAGTCGTCAATAGTGGGTAGCATGCAAATGTGATCCAGATATGATAATTTTTGTCTTAACTATACAACTGAGAAATGAATATCAAGAAACACAAAAATAAACCTATTAATACAATCACTTAGAAAAACAAGAACGCCACCCCATACAAGGGATATCAAGTATTGACATCAAGAATGTATCTCCCACACCTGTCTAAACTCACAAAAATCACATTGGCTTTATCTTTTTGCTTGCGTTACTCAGATTTAAATATCATGCTCATTATCGATTAAACGTTTAACTAAGTATTGAAATCAGTGATTAAGTAGCCATAGGATTGAGAAATAAAGCCATGGAACAGTTTCCCCTTAGTAAGAAAACACTTATTGCATCTCTCTGCACCCTAACATTAGCGGGTTGCTTGGATGACCCATACCAAGAACCCAAAGAGCCTGTAGATAAAATTGTTCTTTATGGCTCGGGCGATACGGGTGCATTTTCAATGGCCGTTGTCGATAGTTCGGACACAAAAGCGTTTGTAGACGCCAACGGCTCAGTGAGCCAGGGTAATGTCCATACTCGAAGTGTGACGGGAACGGCACAAAGTATGACAGGAAATCTCAATGGTGACCTCGATATTACCATCACCAACGACGAAAAAGGGCGCGTCTTACTCCAAAGCAAGGACGGCTCTCCTGTTCTCTTAGACATCGACACCTCTAAGGCAACGTTACAATTTAATAGCAAAATGAAGAGTAGACCTATTGCGGGCCAGGAAATATATCTGACCACTCAAAAGTCTATAGATAATGATGTCGGCCAAGTGTCATTAACTAGCTCCTTTCTTGCCAGCTATAACGGCGCAACACAAACGGTTAAGGTTCCGCTATCTTGTTTTACAACTTCAGGGATGGACTTTACTCAAGCGGTAACCCCTTTTGCAATAGAATCTTCGAACAACCTCGACTTTACGCTTGGTAGCATTCAAATCGTTGCCAACTCTGCTGATGCTGAAGATGTATTGGAATGTCAATCATCGAGCGAAAAGGTTGCAGCTGACGATTCAAATGATAGTTATCAAGTTTCGACTCTGTTTAACATAGATGATAGCGGTACTGGCGGTTGGGCTACAGGCATAACCAACTGGATGACCTCTGGAGAAACAACACTTCATTGGGGGGCTGACCATGTCCGCTTGGAATATAACGATGCACCGCTTGGTGAAAATGGTGGTCTGGTCTTTGCGACAACAGATGGAAACGATCGAGATATTTCTAGTTACATCGAGACCGGCACGCTTCAATTCATGCTCAAAGTATCAAGCTATGCCGCTCATCCAACTAAACGCCTCCAAATCCAAATGGAATCCAGCGAGTTCGGAAACTCTAAGCCATATCTACTCGGCGAAAACGCGGCTCAGAATCGCTGGACAGAAGTTAAGATTCCATTAAGTGAACTTTTCACTCGTGATGATGGCAGCGTGAACATTAATGTAGTTAAAAACATTGATAAAGGCCTCTCTATTTTGCCGGAATGGGTAGAGTCTACAGATTCGCTACAAGGAATTGACTTTTCGGTTCGCGACGTTCGAATCGCTATGAGTGATCCTACAAAAGAGATAGTGCTTTATGGCCCAAATGATGACCAACGCTTTGACGTTATCGTCATTGATGGTGATGGTGTAGAAGCGATAGTTGATGAAACTGGCAATAGCACACAAGGCAACATCCAAACTCAGAATCCATTAGGTACACCAAGAGGCACACTTAACGTCACTATTTCAGATGACAATAAAGGTCGTATATTGTTACGTAGTAGCGATTCAAGCCATATCGATATTGATGTAGCCCCATCCAGTGCAACTGTACAATTTGATGTCTCCGCAATTAGTAAACCGGCATTAGACCAAGAGGTCTACATCACGACTCAAAATGAGATTGGTGTCGACAAGGGGAAAGTTTCCATCACTAGCGCATTACTTGCCAACTACAATCAGGGCACACGAGCGATTAAGATACCGCTGTCGTGCTTCTCTGACGAAGGTATGGACTTTACAAATACGATTTCCCCTTTAGTACTAGAGTCTTCAACAAACCTTAATTTCGAATTTGGCAACGCTCGCATCGTTGGCAGCTCGAGCGAACAAAGCAATGTACTTGAATGCGATACCACCAGTACACCTCTTGCTGCAGATGATCCAAACGATCTTTACGCTGCGTCGAAAGTGTTCACTTTACAGGATTGGAACTTAACAGGTTGGGCCACGAACATTGACAAATGGATGACTGCAGGTGAAGCAACTCTTGATTGGGCACACGATCATATTCGCATAACATATGCGGATGCTCCAGCCGGTGAAAATGGCGGATTGATTTTAAAAACAACCGACCAAAATACCCGTGATCTATCCAACTACATAGATTCAGGTGTACTCCAGTTTATGTTTTATGTTAATAGTTACGGCACCCATCCAACGAAGCGTTTCCAAGTCCAGATGGAGTCCAGCGAGTTTGGTAATTCACAGCCCTATTTTCTCGAAGAACAATCAGGATGGCAGCAGATTCAAATTCCATTGCGTGCACTGTTTTCAGATGACAACGGCAACATAGAGATCAATACCTTAAAGAATATTGATTCGGCAGTTGCAATACTTCCTGAGTGGGTTGGATCTAACGACACATTACAAGGTATGCAATTCTCCATAGGTAGCGTTCAATTAGTCATTCTATAATTGGCGACTTAACTTAGGTTGGAGACAAAGCTTCATTGCACTCCAACCTAAGCATCTACCAACTAGAGGACTAACCTAGCCCTTTAATACAACAAAGCCGCCCTCCCAGAATTGCCAAAATAATTAGTAGGTTAAATCACTATGAGACCGACACTGTTAATAATTTAGGTTCAATGAGTAAGCCACTATCCGAGAAAATATTCGATGTCATAAGTCGCTGAATCGGCGAGATCTACACGCTTGCCTTGTTTGTTTTGCTTCCACTCGGCTATCGTTTCCTCATCAATCCAAAAGGTCAAAGAACCACGGTTGATTAAGGCTTTATTGTACTGCTTCCAGTTAGTTGTTCTGTAACGAGGTTTAGGCATGAGGCAAGTACGATTGATGGGTGTAGTCGATCAGATCGTCGTTCTTTGATTTAGTTCCATCTATTTAAGTAACAAAGACCTTCGGTTCTAACTGGTTATACTATTAGCTGGCACAACGACGCTAGAAGGGGGCGTGTCCATCACTTCAAAGCCGAAATTACCTATAAGATTAAATGGGCTTCCCGTTTATATCAAAGAATACCAGAGATTCACCCATATAAAATGTAAATAAAAAATTAAGTTAGATGGCGTTTATGCTGGACTTAATGCTTAAGGTTCCTTCTATGTGGTGACTATAGATATTTTTCTATATCCATCAGGGTATTAATCTTGTTGATGTCATTATCAACTTTTTGCTTTTTCATGCTCACTAGAATTGCAAAGCAAAAATGAACTCACTCCAGCTTTAACTCCTGCTTCAACACCAAAAATTGAATCATCAACAAATAAAAAGTCGTTAGTTTTAAAGTTTACTTTGTTTAATCTGTCAGTTTCATTTATAGCATAATGCATATAACTTTAATAGCTGACATGATGGCACCTCTAAATGTTCATCGACCATGCTAATTTTAGCGTAGGTGTGGGGCGTACCATCTAATTACCTTGCTAGCGACTTCCCTAAAATTACATGTGATGAATTGCATTGAATATCAACCACACCTCTAGCCTAAAAGCTTACTCTGCCACTAAAGTGACTTGCAGGAAATATCACGCACTCATAACGCAGCTAGAATCACTACTTTCTAGCCGCGTCTCAACGATATTCTGTTTGGGGTTCTACCTGTTTATGTGCTGATTAAAAAACTGACCAATTTCTTTTAGCGCATCCTCAGATTCCGGCACATCGGTGATTAAACCCGTCATGTAGTCAGCATGCGCTTGCCCATCGTAGACATGCAAATGCGTTTCAACATCTAATGCTCTTAGCTTGCGGTGCATTCTCACCGTATCACTCAACAGCAAATCTCGAGTACCCGAAATGAAAATGGTCGGTGGAAACGTTTCGATCTCTGCATATATTGGGGAGATTAAAGGATTGTCCATTCTTTCCCCTCCAGCATAAACTTCAAACGCCGCATCTATCGCACCTTCTCTCTGCCCTAGAGGATCAAGCCCTCTGAGGACATGCCAAGAGTCCGATGTCTCTTTCAAATCAACAGCCGGCGTGCCCACAAATAGTGCCCCTGGGGCTTGTAATCCAAGCTCTTGAATTTTTAATGCAGTAGCTAAAGTGATATTGCCACCTGCAGATGTACCGAAAATAGCCGTTGATTCCGGTGACTGTGTTTTGGTTAATTCTTTCCAAACTGCCAGGGCATCGTCAATTGCTGCTGGGAATGGGTGTAATGGTGGTTGACGGTAATCAACAGAAATCACTTTTGCTCCGATGCCATCTGCCAACCAAACGGCTTCACGAATTGCTGCTTCACCACCACCTAACACGAACGCACCGCCGTGGATATGTATCAACCATTTGTCCGCATATTCTGGTGCAATATTCTTTGGGGTTACGAAAAAGGTATCGACACCTGCAAACTGTTTTTCTTCGACGCTAATTCCTAAACGCTCGACCGCTTCTCTAGCCATCTCTATTGACGGTTGATCAGCGACTAAGCGTGCATCTAACCATTCCTGTGTGGTTTTTGGAACTGGCATAACCGGTGGCATCACTCGATTTTCAATGATGTGTGCTAGCTCAGTAGAAATTCCTGCTGGCGTCGGGATGTCTCTTTCATCCATTTTTAAGTTGGCTACTGCCGCAGTGCTCAAACTAGCAAGAATTAACGCTGGAACAACGATATTTAGTTTTTTCAGTTTCATCAATTGGAATACCTGTTAAGTAATTGGATTAAGTAAGTATTTCACTCACAGCTAGTCTTCCATTACCGCCTGTTGTGCCCTGGTAAGTACTTTATAAGATGCGGAGATGTAACTCGATGAATTTCAGTAATGCGTTTTTGCCGCTTTAATAATCATTACTAAATGAAATAAAAGGATTAACCCACCTTGGTTCTCTAAGGCAATTGGATTTAATCGAGTCAAGGTAATTACATAAAAAGTCAGTTGGCATCGGGCTACTGACTTTTTATTGCTTAAAACTGATAATTCACTTCGATACGGTGGTCACCATCAGCGTAATTGGTACGTGTACTCCAGTTTGCGAAGTACCGAACGTTGGTTCGTGGGTTGATTTGATAGCTCAACGCCGCTTCGTGCAATAAGACACTATCTTTTCCTTCCATACCATAATTTTTAAAGGCATCAGAGCCTGACATGGTTCCTGTATACATCGGATTGTAGTTAAACCAAATGTTGTCTGTTATTTCTAACTTGCCATACAGGCCCACCACGTAGAAGGTACCATGTAGGTCCCAACGATCTTGAGCTTGAGCTTCACCCGATCCGGAACCATCAAGCGGTGCACCAAATGCCACACCAGCTCCCGCCAGTGGGTATAGTTTGATAGGTCCCATCGTTGGAAGCGCCTGAATAAAGCTATATGAGGTGGTGCCTTGTGTGCCTATATCAGTAAAACCTAAGTCGACATCAATTTGTGTTCCACGCCCCTTTATCAAATCAACGCTGTAGTTACGAAAACGAATAGAGTCGATGCTATCGTCTGCACCACGCCCATTCCAACCCAATGCCTGCCCAGCAAAACCTTTCACTTCGAGAACATTCATACCCATTGTTGCTTCGTTACCCGTGTCATAGGTTTGGCCAAATTTTAGATTGAGTCCTTTGTCGGTGTAACCTAAACCTGCAACGGTATAAACCGCAAGTGGATCCGACATATCTTGGACTTCTGTTTCATTTGCCATTGAATATGCAGAAAGAATTACCGCACCAGCAGCGCTAATACATAGAAGAATTTTACTTGTTTTCATTCGATGTGCCTTTAATTAAAATTAGCGGCACGTCCTTGTGCGGATATGGGACAATTTTTTATTTAAGTTTTTAAGCACGGCGTAGTTACCACCAGTAATGGTCTACGGCTGCTCAGTTTATTTTCCTAACAGTTGGTGCTGACCAATTTTCATATTTATCAAGGTCAGGGTTGTAAAGGCGCATTTGTAAACTCAGCTCGAGGTCACTGCGCTCGATAGGTAGCCAGTTTTCGGCAGGAACGCCTTCTGGACGCTCAGTTGCGATCACAATACGGATGCCGCCATCCTCATCTAGTTTGTAACCAGAATTCTCACCTACACTGTATTTCTTATGCTCGTTGGGGATGAAGAAACCCTCTCCTAGGTCATACAAGGTAAGAGACCAAAACGCGTTAGCGGGTGGCATCTCACTGGCTGTCATAACAACCTCATAGTCGTTCATCGCATTCATAGTCTGCTCATCTTCAGTGATGAGCTGTGGGTAAAGCGCTTCCTTGGCTGGTAAGCCAATAGGCCCAACCACGGAGAGTACTGCCAGTAGTTCAGGCTTATTTCACCCTTAGGCATGAAGACATTGCTAGTATTGACTGCAAGGTAGTCGGGATCGCCCATTTTTGCCCAACTCGCGGCTGCAAAACGCTGCGCCGCTTTGCGCAGCGCTGCACCGTCGATGTCTGCAGAATCTTCTGGGTTATAGGCTTGACCCGGTTTGATGCCTAAAGGGGTCAGAGACTGGAGAAGTGCTTGATCAGTCGGATTATCGGCATCGAAAGTAGTGTGGTTAACCACAAATTGCATGACCTCAACAAAACGTTCTTCAAATATTTCGAAGTCAGAGCCAAATTCAGGGAAGCGAGCTAAATCTTCTTCAATACTCAAGCTACTATTGACGACTTTAGGTTTGGCCGCCTTCAAAGGCTCTAAATCTGCACTCGGCTCACTTAAAAACTCAGGTAGGGTGACAAGATTGACGTTATTCAAAGCTGCGCGGTTTGATTCTAAGCGCTCAGATTCCACCACATGTGGCATGACACGCAATACTGCGCTGACAAAGTCACCAGAAACCTCGAAGACCTGATCCACACCCTCGATTGGCGTACCATCGTAGCCTGGAGTGCGTTCGCTATAGAATAGGATGGTTGAGGGTTCGCGAAAATCACCTTGTGAGACCGACATTGGCACATTGACGTAGTGATCATAGCCCGTGACCATCAATGAAACGTAATTAGAATCGAACGCGGGAAATTCCATCACTATCGGCTTTTCAGTAACGTCGACCAAAGCAACTCCGTAGAATGTATCGTTATTTGGTCGCGCGATAGCTTTCAAGGTATGATCAGCCAGTTCTGTATTGGCGCGGTATTGGTTGTAGCCACCGGTATTTAAAGGATTACTTTTGTCGAGGGCGAACTTGTTGTTCACATTAAACATAGCGACGTAGGGATACGATCGCATGACCAGATTGTCCATCTGTTCATCCGTCAATTCCACACGTTCAGTTGAGTGCACCACCCCATTGAAAGCCAACCCAGAGACCAGCGCCATAATAGTCGTCAGTTTTTTCATATTTCCTCTTCGTTCTGATCAATTTGTTTTTTATATCGATTGTTTCATTATTTCTAACTAGTAGTTCCGTAAAACTAAATTGGTTAAGAAAACTCCAAGCCTTGAACTATTTTAATTTCATAGTCTTCAAGCCAATAAATATCTGCCAATAGCCTTATATCGCCAAATAGTTCATTACGTTGAATGTCGTCCAGCGAGTCTATTTCACCATTCCAACATGTCGATATATCGATGATTATCATTCGTTCTAAACCAAAGAACTGTTTGCAAAGGTGCTGATAAAGAGACTCTACATTCATCGAATAGCACAGCACTAAGGTACATTTCCCTTCGCCAATATCGAGAAATCTATATTTACGGTCATTTAAATATATTGTGCAATCCACTTAGACTTGCTCCGTTTGCCAATTCAGCCTCCATTATTTTCCACGAATCGTTCTACCGCGAGGAATTAGAGAAATTCATATATGAACAACTAACCCTAACCAAATATGAATTTCTCTAAACCATAGTGGTAATGAAGCTCAAGAACTACAATTGCTCGGTAACCAATAGTTGGGTTTATTGTTGAAGCCAAAAGCATCCTCGATAACCTGCAAAACCCTTAGTTTCAACTCATACATGCTGAGTGGCTGTATTTCTCTATCCAAATGCTTGCTTGCGTAACCGCTTATAACGCACCGAGATTGTTAGCATGCAACTTTAGAGATTAGTCTGGCTTTAGTGGTGTGAGTTAATTAATAAGATGTAACTAAAATGAAGTTAAAGCGCTCAATCACAACCGTAAATTATTCAGCTAAATGGAAGGTCATGATTCTTGTAGTGTCTGTCGCACTAATGCTGCTCAGCGCCCTACCCTCAGCTTTCGGTGAACGAGAAGCTTTGCACATTTCAAACCAAACCGACCCGGCACGCGCAGATGAAGTGTATCGTTACCTAGCGAGCAACAATATTGATGTGCACAGCGTCACCGAAAATAACGATATGTTGGTGGTGACATTTGGCTCAAACGGACAGCAAGCCGCCGCACAAGCCTTGATGACAGAGTTCATTCATTCGTCGGAGACCGTTGCTCTTACACTAGAGCCTTCCGCTCCTTCTTGGTTAATCTCGCTAGGCTTTAAACCCATTAAGTTGGGGTTAGATCTTCGTGGTGGCGTGCAATTTCTCTTGGAAGTCGACCTAGTCCCCGTTTTCAACGCTCACGCACAATCGATTATTAACGACCTTCGTCAAGAGTTTCGCGTACGTGGTCGTGTAGTCAATGGTGACGTCGTACTCTCTCAATATGGTGACGCACACCTTGGCGATATTCGCGCTTACCTAAGATCACAGTATCCAAATTGGACGATGAGCCAATCCGGAAGTCGCTTAACTATCTCAATGGACGAAGAGGAAAGACGGGCGATTCGAACTCTGACCGTGACGCAAAATCTTCAAACAATGAGAGGTCGTATAGAAGAACTAGGGATCACAGAAGCAGCAGTACAACGTCAAGGTGAACATCGAATTCGCATCGAACTACCAGGTGTACAAGATCCAACATCAGCAAAAAACATTATTGGCGCTACCGCATCATTAGCTTTCTACCATGTAGAGTCCGATGCCAGCGTGCGAACAAAATCCATCAATGACCAAGATGGTAGGCCCGTAATTCTTCATAGAAATAGTATCTTAGGGGGCGAGCATATTATCGATGCTCGTGCCAGCCTAGGAGATATGGGCACCCCCGAAGTTAACATCACTCTTGATAGCACTGGGGGACGGCTAATGACCAATCATTCGCGAAGCAATATCGGAAACCCGATGGCAACGCTGTACAGCGAGTACATGCAATCGGAGGAAGGGCAGTCTATTCAACAAAGCGAAGTCATCAGTGTTGCAACGATTCAATCCACACTTGGCAATCGCTTTCGAATTACCGGCGTAGGGTCAATGCCTGACGCTCAGAATCTTGCCCTTCTACTGAGAGCCGGGTCGCTCACCGCTCCCGTCACCATTATTGAAGAACGCACAATAGGGCCCACTCTGGGCGCTGAGAATGTCAAAAATGGCTTTGCCGCCCTCGCCTTGGGTCTAGGCTTTACTTTGGTGTTTATCGCCTGCTGGTATCGACGACTTGGCTGGGTTGCGAATGCTGCACTCACTATTAATTTAATCTGTCTATTTGGTCTTTTGGCTCTTATTCCGGGAGCCGTGCTCACCCTTCCGGGTATCGCAGGCCTCGTGCTAACGGTGGGAATGGCTGTCGATACAACGTACTCATTTTTGAACGCATCAAAGACAAAATGCGCGAAGGGAGAAATTTTTCACAAGCCATAGAGCGAGGCTTCGATAGTGCTTTCTCTTCAATTTTTGATGCCAATCTCACCACCATGATCGTCGCCATCGCCTTGTATGCAATAGGTAACGGTCCGATTCAAGGCTTTGCTATCACACTTGGACTAGGGCTATTAACTAGCTTGTTTACCGGCGTATTTGCATCTCGAATTATTATTAATTATTTGTGGGGAAGAGACACCTCACATGAGGTAAAACTGTAATGACCAAATCAATTAACGTCACCAAAATACGTCAATTGATGACGATGATATCTCTGATTCTATTGACACTTTCTATTATTTCTATCGCTTCAAGGGGATTTAATTGGGGGCTCGATTTTACGGGAGGTGTTGTTGCCGATATTCAAACAAAATCAGACGTATCTCAAGTTGATCTTAAATCTCATCTCGACTTGGCACTGAACCAAGACGTTCAAGTGACCGCTGCGGGCAGTGAAGGAAATTGGCAGTTGCGTTTCAATGATACGAATCTCGATTTGAGAGAAGTACTGAACCAAGCATTGTCGCCAGTAGACAGTCACTTTCATATTACCAACAGCAGCGTGATTGGCCCTCAGGTTGGTTTAGAAATGGTAGAACAAGGCGGATTGGCCATATTAGCCTGCTTCGTTCTTACCTTGCTGTACTTGAGCTACCGATTTGAATGGCGATTAGCGTTAGGCTCGATTGCAGCATTGCTATACGACGTTGTCATTGTACTCGGACTATTTGCAGTGACTCAAATTGAATTCAACCTAACTGTGTTCGCCGCTTTGCTAGCGGTAATGGGCTATTCCCTTAATGATTCCATCATAATTTCAGATCGAATCCGCGAGGTGTTTCGCGCAGAACCAGACGGTAAAATCGACGCCCTTCTCGATCAGTCAATAGTATCAACGTTATCAAGAACACTCGTCACATCAGGTACCACCTTAGTCACCGTCTCTGCATTATGGTTACTCGGAGGAAGTGCCTTAGAAGGGTTTGCTATCGCACTGTGCGTAGGTATTTTCAGTGGAACCTGGTCTTCTATCTCTATTGGTACACTCTTGCCAACTCATGTGGGATTACAACCAAACCACTATAAGCCTGAAGAACCAGAATCCCTTGAGCGCATGCCTTAGTGTATTGCGAATGCAAAACGCTGCTAAGCGACTTTCGGTCGTGTGATAGCAACAAAGAATTTCTCTAATTCATGGTCTGGATCACCTGCAAATATTAAGTTAGCCAAGTAGTTAGGCGCGTAGCCCAGCACCTATTGTTATGTATGCAAAAGCTTAAGCACATAACTTGAAACGAACCGTTTGCTGCACAGGAAATTGCAGCCTTAATCCGATTTACTCTCGTTAAAGGATATTAGCGAGCCTTCGGTTACTCAATAAAGGCTCAACATGCTCAACGCACTCAAACAAGAATACAAGTTACTGCTTGGTATTGTTGCCGTTCTGTTTTTCAAACTGGTCGGTGATAACTTACTCACTGGAGAACTCTCTCAATTCGCCTACATATCTATTACTGCGGTGCTGTTTTACGCGGTAATGAGCGCAATTTTTTCCGTTGTTCGTCACTCAGATGCTCTGGCGATAAAGCTGGGTGACCCATACGGTACACTTATATTGACGCTGTCAGTTGTGTTGCTCGAAGTCATTATGGTCTCATCCGTTATGTTGACCGGGGAATCTAACCCCTTCTTAGCGCGCGACACCATGTTCGCGGTTGTGATGGCAGTCCTTAATGGCTTTGTCGGTATCACCTTATTAATCGGTGGGATGAAATATCATACCCAAACCTACAACCTTGATGGAATAAAAGCCTATTTGGTCGCCATTATTCCACTCGCCTTACTGTGTTTGGTTCTGCCTAATTTCACCACCATGGATTCGCTGGGTAATATGTCGACCAGCCTAACTTGGACATTGGTACTCGCTTCAATAGCCTTATATGCGGTATTCCTATTTGTTCAAACACGCAGTCATACCGATTATTTCATTGACGGTGACAATGAAGATCACCATGAACATCACGGCCCTCTACATAGCAATATATTCCATACCATTATGCTGGTGAGCTATTTGGGAGTCGTCATTCTGCTCGCAAAAAGTCTGGCCATCCCGATTAACGATGGCATAACAGAAATGGGGGCGCCTGCAGCGCTAGGTGGATTGATCGTAGCTTGATCATTCTCGCTCCCGAGGCCGTTGGTGCAATTAAAGCGGCCGTGACTAATCAATTACAGCGTGCGATGAACCTCTTCTTTGGCTCGGTTCTCGCTACGATAGCACTCACCGTTCCTGCAGTTCTGCTTATTTCCGGAGTCATGAATGAACCCATTCAACTCGGACTAGCTCCCGCTGAAATGGTGTTATTGGGTGCAACGCTATTAATGACAAGTGTCAGCTTTAGTAGCGGACGAACCAACTCGCTCAATGGAGCGACCCATCTCATTCTATTCTTTGCCTACATCATCTTGATGTTTGATTAAAACACTTTGTGGGTTCTGGCGTTCCATAGCCAGCACCCACGTTAACTTGGAGTTTCCATGCAAGAGATAATTTCCGCAATTTGGCTGCAAGACTTTGATGCTTTGCTTGAATTGAACTCACTGCACGTCTTATTGCTTTTGCTTGGTGTTGTACTTTTCCTTGAGTCGAGTTTTGTATTTTTACCCCTGCCTGGCGATGGTTTAGTGTTATTTGTTGGGGGCATGGTGGGGTTGGGGGCAATTGACTTTTCAAGTGCTCTAATACTTCTCACCTGTGCTTCATTTTCAGGCAGCATTATCGCGTACTTTCAAGGACGTTGGTTGCACAACACTCAGTTCATGCGAAAAGCTGAACAAACACTTCCAGATGGATCGTTACCCAAAGCCAAAAAACTATTAAATCGATTCGGATTTCTATCCCTGTTCGTATCACGATTTATCCCATTTGTTCGTGTACTGACCCCGATGCTCATGGGTGTAGCCCAGCTCAGCGTCATAAGAACACTTATTGTCAGCTTCACTAGTTCGATTACATGGGTTTTCAGTCTATTACTGTTGGGTAAATGGGTGATGCGACACCCTTTTGTCTCTCAATATCAAGAGTTCATTACAAAGTGGTTTTTAATGGGCAGTTTCATTCTGATGATCGCTGCATTCATTGCTCTTTTCATTAGACTTGCGGCCAAAAAGCGACCTCTACAAACGTCTAATTAAACCAAGCGTCAATCGCATTTAACTCATTGTCAAAGGCCTAAAATATGACATTAATTACCTTGGCTTTTTCGTCAGAAGGTGCGGAAAATCTATACTTAGAAATAATCGAATGCCTTGTACCCAAAAACGCGAAACGGCTGAACAAAATCATTCTAGGGGCAGAACCTTCCGATCTGCCTTCTGTATTAAGGAACCTCTCTTACCCGCAGCGTATCGCTACTTGGACCCTACTAAGCGAAGTAAACCCAAACCTTGCTGCTAACTTACTGGATCACTTATCAGATCCTGAGCTTCTGTGGTTGTTCAGCCAGTTACCTGAAACCACCAGCATTGTGTTGTTTGAGTTTCTGCATTCCGCGGATCGTCGGTTACTACTCAATGAACTGCCCAGCGAGTTAACAAAACAACTCAAACTTGCACTACCATCAGTATGGGAAGACGAAGAGCGTGCCGCCTTGAGGTACCCACAAAACTCAGCGGGAGGTATTTGCAAAAGCGAAGTGCTCAAACTGCCAGCAGAGGCTACCGCCGACAGTTTGAGCGCAATACTAGGTACAGAAGAACACGGTTTGGATCGACTAGAGTGGCGCTACGTTTACTTACACGACTCGGAAGGCAATTATTTAGGCGGACTTAAAATACGCGATGTGTTATTGCTACCACGTGGTGTATTACTAAAGGAGTACATTGATGCCACACTGCCAACCATCAGCCCTCACACTGATCTAAATACGATTAAAAGCTCGCTAGATACAACGTTGCACCCGGTGATACCCGTCGTTGATGATCAAGGCTTCCAAATTGGTATTGTTGGCTTTAAACACCTTAACGAAGCCTTATATCAACGTTCGAAGCAGCAAATGCTCGAACAATCTGGTGTGTTCGGCGGCGATGAATCTCGCACCATGCCAGTACTCAAACGCAACCTACGCCGACTCACTTTTTTAATGCCTTCGGTTGCATTAAGTTATATTGCAATTTCAATTATTGCTGTATACGAGCCCATCATAGAGCAAATTGCCGTCCTAGCAGCGGTGTTGCCACTTGTCGCCAACCTTTCCGGTGCCGCCGGAAATCAATCCGTAGCAGTATCGATACGTGAATTGTCCTTGGGACAAATCTCAGCCAAAGATCTGTTATATGTGGTGGCGAAAGAGCTCCCCATTGGCGCGCTCAATGGAATGCTCATTGGTGGCATCCTCGCTCTTCTCTCGTTTCTAACACTTGGCGGAGAACACGCTGGATTGCCAGTGGTCATCGCCATCGCATACACACTATCTTCTGCCCTTGCAGTCATGATTGGTGGCACATTGCCTCTGTTACTCAAGCGGCTCAACTTTGACCCTGCAATGTTATCAAGCCCGGTACTGACCACTTTAACCGATGCCATTTCATTCTTTAGTGTTCTTTATTTAGCACACGTATTTTTACTGTAATTTTACCTAACACTCACCATAACTCGGGAACTCTTATGCATTTAGAAACACTGCTCACCTACATGACACTCACCATTATCGGGTTATTGCCGATAATGAATCCACCCGCTGCTGCTGCCGTTCTACTCGGACTCAGTAAAGGTCGAGATAAAAGTTACATCGTCTCTACGGCCAAAGCCACAGGGCTCTATCTGTTTATTGCCCTGTGTATTACGTTCTTTATCGGTGCCTCAGTACTCGAGCTCTTTAGTATTTCCATTCCTAGTTTGCGCTTAGGCGGTGGCATTATTATCGTTGCGATAGGCTTTAATATGCTGTTCCCACGAGTTGAAAGTACTTCTACACCAATGGGGCAAGATTCTATCGCCCTCGTACCTTTGACCATTCCTTCACTCTGCGGTCCTGGTTCGATGGCGGTTATCATCAGCTTGGCCGCTCAAATTGCTACGTACGAAAATCACGCAAGCATGACGAGTGTCTATGGAGGTGTTGTGACAGGACTTGCTATAGTCGCAATGATAGCAACGTTCACATTAACTATGGCGTACCCTTTGCTCAAAGCATTAGGTCAAAATGGCATCAATGCATTTACTCGCATCATGGGCTTTCTATTGATCTGTATGGGTGTGCAGTTCTTTACGCTTGGTATTCAAGAGATTGTTGTCGAAATTCATACACTGTTATAGCTAAGTTGCTACATAAGACGACCGTAATGCCATGCGTCAGGGTACAGACGCATGGACTACTCATTCCATAATTGCTTTAATCATATCGGGAGCAATCACTGGACTATTTGTAACGTCATTGGTGGTTGTATATTTTAGCTACCCTTCACCTTGACCAAAACGATAAATTATCTTTCCGGTGGTGAGAATATCATTGACATTTGAGCGTGGCACTGCCGAATAGCGCCAGTCTGTTTGTACCGCCCAATTGCTGTTGATTTGATAGTGCAAACCAGCCCCCCATTAAGCTGAAATTTCTTTTGTTTTCGATCCATATTCTTCATTGCTTCGCCAAAACCCGCAGTGAGAAAAGGTCTAAAGCGAGAATCGCTGTTAAAATAATACAATGCATTGACACTGTAGTTTTCATAGGCTATTGACGTCTGCTGCTCATGATCCGTCAGGTAGGCTTTTGTGTAGGTCAAATGAGCCGAAATTGCTGGTGTAAAATGTAAGCCAAGTGAAAAAGATGCCCCAATACCAGACTCCAACTGCCAAAAATCCGATGGCGTGACATAACTCGCCCCAGCAGAAATGCCAACAATGCCGTAGGTTATTGGATCATCATTTCTTTGCGCATAAAAGTTGTTGCGGGCTCTCGAAGAACCAGGCGTAGTATCCAGCATGTACTGAACTTGGAATTTAAACTGACGCTCAGATGTTCCATCAGGCATACCAATGTCTTGAATACCAATAAATCCCGTTCCTGCGGTAACAAGTTGCCTACCAAATAGTTGGTTTACACCGTTGCCGAGACTATCCACTGGATCGAGAAAAAACAGTGTAGTAGTTCCCAATGCACTAGAACCCCAAACCTTACTACCACTGAGCCTGATTTCTTGCTCTTTGTTGTATGCCCACTCTCCATATACCCAGCCAAGTATCGGAGTCACAAACAGATCTTGAATCGACGGGATTTCGGCAAAGGCCTCCACACCATACTCCCAGTAAAATGTGGACATCATGGCAGAATAAACGAACGAATCCCATTGACGGTAGCCTGACTTTCGTGCCGACTGGTAGTACACACCGCCAAAATAAGGGTGGCCAAGATAATTTATATACCAAACATCTCTATCCCAAACAGGACCTTGACTGACATTGTCCCACCACTTATCAAGTAATGGATCTCCATTCTTTTCCCACTGTGTAATTGATTCTGGCATTAAAGCAAGGACACCCGCTACCCCCAATCCATAAGCGCCTATTGACTTAGTTTGTGACCACAGTCTCTGGCTATCTTCTCCATTTTGAGGAGAAAACAACGACACCCTGTAAGGATTTTCATAGAAAGAATATTGTGGCTGACTCTCTTCCCAAGCACTATTTGACATTTCCGAGTCTGCATAAATGGAGAACGATTGAGGGCTTGGCTGATATTCAACCGCGTCAGAATACGACGGAAGAGCTGTTGAAAAGTCGATCTTTTCTGCAATTGCAAGCGAAGAAATGCTAAATGTAGTCGCTATTAAAGTAGGTAGGAGCGTTCGCACTGTGGCCTCTATTATTCTGGTAAATCACGAGAATGATTGTATGAGAGGATGCGAAATGTAACGATGGATTTCAGAAATTCAAAAATGCGAGATTACGCATGTGGTAGAAAAGGACAACACTATTCCTAACAATTGAATAACACCAAGTCTATAATTTAAATCTCCAATATTACAACCGAGGAAAGTAATTATCGAATATCATAAATAACAACTGACTCAATATATAAACAGGCCCACGTTAAGCGGGCCCAAAATAAACTAGAAACCAATTCTGTATGAGATAAGAGAGAGATGGTCCCCTTTGTCGTATTGGTAGGTGTAAACCAAACTCTGATTGTTATTAATCTTATAACCCGCATCCGCGATGAGATCCCAGTATCTGAAGCTGGAGCGACGACCATTGTCTTCCTTAAGGTCATTGAAGCTGTAGGTATATTCAGGTGTAACACTAAACCAGATGTTGCTATTTGTGTTGTAAACCATATTGAGTGACAACTGCGTATAGTACGCATTGTTCGACATATCTTGATGTTCAAATGAACCTAGAGCTAACTCTGGGATCAGGCGAATCTCCTTATTTAGCGGTACGTTTACGTGTACACCAAGTTCACCCGTATTGGCTCGGATGCCTCTATTGTCGAAGTTCGAATCGTAGTTATAACCAACAAAATAGCCCACACCAGTGCCATGGATAACATTAAGTCTCAGATCGTGATTGTCAAAATTTTCGTCACTATGATACGTACCTAGTAGATTCCAACGGTTATTAACTTGGCTAGCAAATTGGGCACTTACGTCAAAGTCATTGCTGCCGTACCCAACAGCAAGGCCATTGTACAATTCATACGGATTTGAGAAGTCGATATTTTTATTCGCTAGAACCGACGTAGAAGATAGCGTTGTTAAAATTACTGCGATAGTGGCTACTTTTTTCATTGATACTCTCTTGTATTACTCTATGTGTAATTCATCCATGAAACAGTGAGCAATCCATCGCCTGTCTGTTATTTGAATAACGCTACTTTACGTTTTGTGGTTGATATCTTATATGAATTAGAGAAATTCAAATTAGGTGTTCAAAATACCAATTATCATTATGCCTCTAATAAGTGTCCCCTCCTTATAATCAACACCTCCAGCGCTAAGCGATACTAGCCACAATTTCATGCTATATTTTTGTGAGTACTATCAATTACTCGTTCTACATACCAGACATAACCTATTGAAAAATTTGAAATTGCCCTTATTCTTAAAGAATGCCACCTACTATCATTGCGAAAAGGTAACCCATGAAAGAACTGCAAGACCTAGACTTAAATCTGCTCAAGTTACTCAAAGCGGTTGTCGAAACTCGTAATACTCATGCTGCCGCTGACAGACTTGGTATATCTCAAACAAGTGTTAGCAGAGGGATGGCAAAGTTAAGAGAAACCTTTGGTGACCAGCTTTTTCTCCGAAAAGCGCACGGTGTTGAGCCTTCGGAACTCGCAGAGAAACTTGCCGAAGCAGCCGATGAGATGTACTCCCCTCTCATCAAGGTCGTTGAGTCGTATCACAACTTTGACCCTGACCAGTTTACCGGCGAAATCACCATAGCCTTGAACATATTTTTGCTTGAGATATTTGGGGACCGTATTTTTGCAAATCTACAGAAGGCCTTACCTAAGGCAAGTTTTAAACTTGTGTATTGGCAAGATAAAAACCTTGCCGATATGTTAAATGGTCAAGTGGACTATTTATTACAACTTACAGGCTTTCCTCTCCCCCAAGATATCTACTTACATAAACTGCAGGACGTGAATTTGTGTTTAATAGCACGCAAAGATCATCCAGTATTGCAAAAGAGTAGTCAATGGGAAGACATCCATCATTTACCACTGACTAGGATCTTAATTGACGGTATAAACACCAAGAGAGCGCCTGTAGAAGATGTATATATTTCTAGAGGATACAAGGCAAACATCGCTCTTTCGACGCACAGTGTCACGGTTTTACGCAGTAAACTTAAAAACACTGATGCTATCTCTTTTGGTAGCAGTTTTATGACCGATAGCGAACCAGAACTTAGTTGTTACCCACTTCCTAAGTTACCTAAAGAGCTGCGCCAGATCGGAATTGTTGGAGGTTACCTGCAATCTAAAAGGGGTTTCCCGCTCCACCAGTTATTGCATCAAACCATGCAAAGTTTCTTTGATAGCGTAGTTCTACCTGATGAGCGCTAGTGAGCAAGTCCATCCGTCCTGAGGATTGGCTATCAGCTATCGTACTTAAAACGCTCCAATGTTCACTTTAGGTAAGGAATGTCTTAAACAACATTAACTAGAGTTCGGGCGCACGGCAGACGTTGCCGACGGGTACATAATGGTATTTTTAATCTCATACTTGTACTCGTAACTAAAATCAGGAAACGGGAAAGCTTGGTCTTCATGCCATTGGGCAACCACCTGCTCCGCTTTCCTTTTTTGTTCTTGATTGTCTGCCGATACCTTATCGAACAACTGATACTGCGTAGAATGGGCAATCTTCGCGCCAACACTTTCAACCTGAGTTAGCATAGAAAACAAAATGTCTTCTTGCACCGCCATGAACTCCTCATGATCACGACAACTGATATAAGCCATCATATTGATATTAATAGAGTATTCCCCTACTCCCATCAATCGAACTCGCACTGGTTCTTCTTCTATCATAGGGTGCTGTAATAATAAGCGGCGAATACTGACAATGAGCACCCTCAGTTGCTCGAGTGTTGTTTCTGAACGAAGTCGAATGACATGCTCCATGCGTCTTTTATCTCTTCGCTCCAAGTTATCAATTTCCATATTGGCAAACTCAGAATTAGGGATAGTAATCAAAGAACGCTCGAGCGTCCGAACACGAGTCGACCGCAAGCCAATGCTCTCAATAGTGCCAAGTTTATCCCCATAGCGACAAAATTCTCCAAGCTTCACCCCGCCATCCGCATACAGGGTTAAACCATTAATAACGTTTTCCAATATAGACGAATCGCTAACGCTACGGCCAAGCCACCAACACCTAAACCAGCAAGAATTGGAGAGATAGAAAAACCCATAAACTCAATTACATAAATGCCAAGAATAACAATGGTAAGGCCGCCAAAAATGCGAGCGAGTACTGTGATCAATGATGAATCAACATGCTTTCCTTTATGCTTTTTAAACGCGTATATGTCGCGAAATAGTTAAAAATCGCCATGATCAACCATGATACAAAGAAAAACTGAGCAAGCAAAAACGCCGTGGTGAACAGTTGGTAAACGCCCCCTGTAATCCAAACACCATCGTCAATGATCCATCTCGCAATAAATAATAAGTTCACAACACCGACGAGCGAAAACAATCTACCGTCCGCCACTTAAGCCCTCTGCTCTCCCAGCGCAAGTTCCAACGATCCCCCATATGAAAACTGACCTTTATTAGCAATCGGCACAGGATGAGTGTTCCAGCAAGAGCAAACCATTGCCATAAAGCAAAGAGCCATGGAGCCTATTAAACGACTGGGGTAAAGATTGGATGAACTGCTTGGAGAAAAGCGGTCCAGGGCTAATCAGAAACTCCTGATAATAATCGGGGCGCTTTTCTACATAATAAGGCGACGCTGACATCGTCCGATACCAACGAGCTAAGCTTTGAATAGTATTAGAACTAAACAGAAACTGATCCCTACGCTCCCCTTCCATCTGACGTGAAATGACGATTTCCGTATTTCCAAATCGCCAGTGTTCAATAACTTGTTCTTCGACTTGTTCAAGATTAGGGGCGCGTTGAAGCGTCTCTTGCTCTATTCTATCCAGTAGCTCTCTTAGTAGAATCACTTTTTCCATCACTATTACGGTTCTACTGCGATTTGGCACCATAGAAAGATCCATGGTTCGTTGAACTTGGGAATAGGCGTATTGGGCTTCTTTTGAATGTAGAGACTCTTGCTGCCAGTGCTCAATGACAATGCTTGAGTTTCGCATGAAGCTGGCTAGCGTTTGGTTAGGACTAGAGGTATCAGATAGCTCAAGGGTTGTACTTGAAACTACTAATGCACTGAATATCGCTAAGCACAACCCAAGTAGTGTTTTGAATAGAACTCTAGTCACCCTTTTCTCCTGATAGTCTGTTCGGATAATTCCATCAGCGGAGCTATTGAATATGTATGATCAGATAAGGATTGATGCTGAGAATAATGGTAGTTTGCATGCAATAACGTAACGATGCATCTGAAAACAGAAACGAATATATTGGTCATCACAGCCTCCTAAAATGAGAAGCCACATCCCTGTGAATAATTGTCGGCGAAAGATCAACAGACCCTAATAATTGATGTGCTGATTAAAAAACTTCCTGAGTTCATTAAGTGCGTCATCTGACTCTGGCATGTCAAATAAAAGGCTATTCATATAATCGCCATGGGATTGCCCATCATAGATATGAAGATCAGTTTCTACATTTGCGCTGCGTAAAAGGCGATGCATTCGAACCGTGTCGCTGAGCAAAAGGTCACGAGTACCCGAGATGAATATCGTTGGTGGAAACTCATCAATCTCGCATAGATCGGCGAAATAATTGGGTTATCTAAAGCTCCCCGCCAGCATAAAGTTCAAATGTTCCATCAATCATCCCAGCTCGCTGACCAAGAGGATCAAGTCCTTGAAGCGTTAACCAAGAATCCGATGTTTCTTTCAAATCCACAGCAGGCGTTCCTGCAAACAAAGCACCTGGTATTGGAAGCCCTAACTCTTGAAGTTTAAGGGTGGTGGCGAGGGTCAAATTACCGCCAGCCGATGTCCCAAACATCGCCGTTGACTCTGGCGACTGAGTCTTAATCAATTCTTTCCAAACAGCTACTGCATCATTTACTGCAGCGGGGAATGGGTGTAAAGGTGGTTGGCGATAATCAATAGAAATTACCTGTGCTCCAAGCCCATTTGCAACCCATATCGCTTCACGCAACGCAGACTCTCCACCACCGAAAACGAATGCCCCACCATGAATGTGAACTAACCATTTATCTTTGTACTCTGGTGCGACATTCTTTGGAGTCACTAAGAATGTATCAACACCTGCAATTTGTTTTGTTTCATAAGTCACACCCGAACGCTCTAGTGCTTTACGGGTAACTTCGATTCCTGGCGCATCAAACTGAGTTTGCAGCGTTAACCATTCTTCTGTGTTAGTCGGCACTGGCAATGGGGCTGGAACCGTTCTGCTCTCTAAAATTTGAGCAAACTCTGACGAAACTCCCACTGGGGTCGGTATGGTTCGCTCATTTATAGTGATAGACGCAAGGACTGAGCTAGTGGATAAGCTCAAAAACAAAGTAGAGATAAGTGTGCGCAATAATTTCTTCTTCATCGTGACTCCAGATTGAACATGCAAACCAACATTGGTTATTGTGCGGCTATTATTCGCTCTAAAAATCAAACAGACGATGAATTACTGTAATTCAAATTTGTTCACGTTTCTTTCAAGAATGAATTTCTCTAATTCCTATTCAATACTCCGCAGTCTATTCATAATTAACTTACAAACCTGAGGAGTGATAATGAAGTATTTACCTGCCTGCATAATATTTATAAGTTACTTAATCTTCTTTTTCTTTTTTGTTATCAGGCTAAGTAACTAGCCAAACCACACTACGCCTAAATGAGCGTTTACTATAAATTTCATCAGGAATTTTTAAATATAAAAATGGCAGCGCCTCGGTGAGAACGCTGCCACTTTAGTAAGACACCTTAAAACTCTATTATCGAGTTCTAATCTTTAATGTCCGCCTTCCGACATTAAGAGTCATTACTCAACCGTCACCGCTTTCGCTAGGTTACGAGGTTGGTCAACATCAGTACCTTTGATCAGCGCTACGTGGTAAGACAATAGCTGCATCGGCACTGTGTAGTAGATTGGAGCAATGATGTCGTCGACATGAGGCATTTGGATGATCTTCATGTTCTCGTCGCCCTCAAAGCCTGCTTTCTCGTCTGCGAATACATAGAGTAGACCGCCACGTGCGCGTACTTCTTCGATGTTTGACTTAAGCTTCTCTAGCAGATCGTTAGTTGGTGCTACAACAACGACTGGCATGTCCGCATCGATAAGCGCTAGAGGACCGTGCTTCAGCTCACCTGCTGCGTATGCTTCAGCGTGGATGTAAGAGATCTCTTTAAGTTTTAGAGACGCTTCCATTGCGATTGGATAGTACTCGCCACGGCCCAAGAATAGTGTGTGGTGCTTATCAGCGAAGTCTGTTGCTAGTGCTTCGATCTCTTTGTCGAACGCCAACGCTTTCTCGATGTTTGCAGGCAGTTCGTGCAGTGATTTCACGATTTCTGCTTCACGCTCTTCTGTCATGCGATCTTGAAGGCGAGCAATAGACACCACCATCATTAGCATCGCGGCTAGCTGAGTGGTGAAGGCTTTGGTTGAAGCAACACCGATTTCAGTACCTGCACGAGTCATAAATGCAAAGTCAGATTCACGAACCAAAGAAGAACCCGCTACGTTACAAATGGTCATTGCAGACATGTAGCCTTTCTCTTTCGCTAGACGAAGTGCTGCTAGAGTATCTGCTGTTTCACCCGACTGTGACAGAGTCACAAGTAAGCTGTTTGGACGTACAACGAAGTCGCGGTAGCGGAACTCAGAAGCGATTTCTACGTCGCAGCTCACACCAGCCATCGACTCAAACCAGTAGCGAGCCGCCATACCAGAGTTGTATGAAGTACCACAAGCGATGATTTGAACGTGCTCTACCTTCTTAAGGATATCAACCGCGTTCACACCGATCGCTTCAGTCACTACCGCTTTATCCGTGATACGACCTTCCAT
Source organism: Vibrio maritimus (assembly GCA_003263775.1). Lineage (GTDB taxonomy): Bacteria > Pseudomonadota > Gammaproteobacteria > Enterobacterales > Vibrionaceae > Vibrio > Vibrio maritimus. Next base: position 123,090 of record JYJJ01000006.1, on the reverse strand, counting down.
TGTGTTGATTAGTGCACGCGGCTGCTCGTAGATTTCTTTTTGCATGAAGTGACGATATTGGCCTTTATCACCTGCATCATGTTCAGCATTCGATTCGGTGATTTCACGCTCAACTGGATTACCTTCAACATCAAGAACCTTAACTTCACGGCGAGTGATCTCAGCTACATCGCCTTCTTCTAGGTACATGAAGCGACGAGTCACGCTAAGAAGCGCAAGTTGGTCAGAAGCTAGGAAGTTTTCACCAACACCAAAACCGATAACGATTGGGCTACCAGAACGAGCAGCAACGATGCGGCTTGGATCTTTACGGTCAACAACAACCGTGCCGTACGCACCATCAAGTTGAGCAGCAGTCTTTTGTAGCGCTTCAACCAGTGTTTCAGAGCTGCGACGCTCCCATTCGACAAGGTGGGCGATAACTTCAGTATCCGTTTGAGATTGGAACACGTAACCGCGCTCTTGAAGCAAAGCACGCAGTTCTTCGTGGTTCTCGATGATGCCATTGTGGACAACAGCGATATCGCCAGATACGTGTGGGTGAGCATTGGCTTCAGAAGGTTCGCCGTGTGTTGCCCAGCGAGTGTGTGCGATACCTGTACCGCCAGTCACATCTTGTGCATCAACTGCATCAGCAAGCTCTTGTACCTTACCTAGACGCGAACGCGCTTAAGCTCCAGATTTGCATCAACAACGGCTACACCCGCTGAATCATATCCACGGTACTCCAGACGGCGTAGACCCTCTACCAAAATTTCTGCTACGTCTCGTTGTGCTACCGCACCTACGATTCCACACATATCAATTCTCCATTATTAGTTTCTGTTTCCCTCTATGAACGCAAGCAAGTCAAAAAAGAGGGATAATTCGTTTAAGCGCAAATGACCTTTACGCTATTGGATTCAATTTGAGCTTTTTGCTCTGTTGTTAAGCCTTGATCGGTCACCAGCACATCAATCGCGTCCCACCCTAATTCTAGATTAGGAATTTTTCGGCCAATTTTCTCGGATTCAATCATGACGATCACTTCGCGAGCGACTTCGGCCATCACATTACTTAGCCAATTAACTCGTTAAACGTCGTTGTGCCGCGAGCTAAGTCGACGCCATCTGCACCGATAAACAGCTGGTCAAAATCGTAAGAACGCAGAACGGATTCGGCAACCTTGCCTTGGAAAGACTCGGAATGCGCATCCCATGTACCGCCTGTCATCAGCAGTGTAGGTTCGTTTTCCAGCTCATTAATCGCATTAGCAAGAGACAGTGAGTTGGTCATCACAACCAAACCTTTCTTATTTCCCAAACGAGAAACCAAAGCGCCTGTTGTGCTACCGCAGTCGATCACAATGCGATAGTGATCGTTAATTAAAGCGACAGCGGCTTCGGCAATCTTATCTTTCGTTTCAGAGGTGGCGACGGTTTCATTTAGCACTTCGTCGACAGCTTCTTGTGGAAGCGAAACCGCTCCGCCATAGCGACGTAGTAGCTGACCGTTTTTTTCAAGCGATGTAAGATCTTTGCGAATCGTCACCTCAGAGGTATCAAAAAGAGCCGATAGCTCTTCAACACTGACTTCGCCACGCTCTTGTACAAGCTGGGCAATAGAATGACGTCGAACTTGAGTATTACGTTTTCTCACTTTAACTTTCGCTTCAAAACTTAACTGATGCGAAAATTATTTCACAACGTAACTTATACCGCAAGAATTTGACTGTATTATTTCTAAGACACGGTTTAACTGGTGTTTATTTAAACAGAAAAGTTTCGTTTCGAAACTTAATGGAGAGGATAGATAGAAATCAATGCGAAGGATAAGAAAGGAGATACAAAAAAGCCCCAAGCGGATTAAGCATTGGGGCGATTATCAATCAGACAAGTGGGTTGTCCCTACAGAGGGTCTCTACCATTTCGGTGATTGCGAGGATTATCGTGGACTTCACTCGCTGATAGTGACGCTCTAAAAACATTTCTAGCATCACTGCATCAAGACCTTTGGTCATACTGTCGTCGAACTCAATGGGCATCATCTTTTGAATGGCACTGATTTTATTGAGCTCGAATAAAACGTCGACTTCAGTAAAGCTGACCTTGTTTTCTTGGTGTTTTGTCCACTCTCTCAAGGTGACAAAAATATCGATGTCATCGAACACTTCTTTAGAAATTACGCCAAGACCGAGAAGCAGTTTGGCGCGAACAAGAATGTCGCCTAAGGGACCATCACTGGTAAGAAGAGGATCAACAACATACTTCACTGCGTAGTCGTCTTTATGAAAAATACTATTGATAAGGGTATCGAGAGTATCGTCTATAGCATCATAAGCGGCCATAAGACACTCACTCGCGTCCTTTGCTTCGGACAGAGCTTCTAATAGTTCAGTTTCATTGGGCGGGTGCAGTGGCATAACATCTCTTAAAACAAAGGGTGCCACTTGCGTGGCACCAACAGCTTGAATCATTTGAGCGCTAAATACGCTTCGTGCGCTAGTGTAACAATTTCTGAATCAACATTCAGCTCTGAATAATGAGCCAGTGTTTTTTCAAATCCTTGTTCTGCAAACATAGCTTGAAGCTCAACCGCTTGTGGGTCATCGTCGTTTTTGTAAAGGAATGCTGCTGCGATACCTTTTAGAAGGTAACTATTTGGCAATCCATATTCTAGCGTACCGTTAAGAGGCTTAATCAAGCGATCTTGTGGGCTTAGCTTACGGATTGGCTGACGACCAACACGATCCACTTCATCGCGTAAATATGGGTTTGCAAAACGGCCTAGAATTTTTTGGATGTAAGCCGCATGCGCATCTGCATCAAAACCGTAACGGCGGATCAATACTTCACCACTCTCTTGCATCGCGGCTGTCACATCCGCAAGAATCGCTGCATCTTCAATAGAGTCTTTAATGGTTTCGTGACCAGCCAGTACACCAAGGTAAGCTGTGATCAGGTGCCCTGTATTAAGCGTGAACAGTTTACGCTCAACGAATGCCATTAAATTATCAGTGCATTCCATGCCTTTAATCGCAGGGATGTCACCTACAAACTGAGTTTGATCAACGATCCACTCACTGAACGTTTCAACGGTTACCGCTAGAGGATCCGTTTCACCCTCTTCTGCTGGCGGTACGATTCGGTCTACTGCAGAATCAACGAAGCAATATTCGCCTCTGCAAATGCTTGAACATCTTCAGATAAGTGCTCGAAGATCATCGCTTTTAGCTGGCTCGTGCCGCGTACCATGTTTTCACATGCAATGATGTTAAGTGGTGCGGTATTGCCATTCGCTGCGCGCTTTTCAATACCTTGTGCGACAGACTTAGAGATGATCTTCAGTACTGTTGGACCAACGGCTGTCGTTACCAACTCTACGTTAGCGATAAGGTCAATGATGTCGCTGCTGGTTGAGTTAACTGCAGTAACGTTTGTCACTTCTTCGACTACTACATCTTCACCAACAATTTTTACAGGGTAGGACTGACGTTCAATCAGAGCGTTAACTACGGTTTCGTTTACATCAGCAAATGTTACGTGAATGCCTGCATCTGCGAGTAGTTTTCCGATAAAGCCACGACCGATATTACCTGCGCCAAAATGTAATGCTTTCATAAGACGTCTTCCTAAATAACTCATTAAAAAAAGAAAAAGAAAAAAATCAAAAATGAGACCAACAAGGGGGCTGTTGGTCTCGTTTCACTTAGGAGCTATGACTCAAAGCCAAGGTGATAATCACCATTTCTGCTACTTACCACTTAGGATGCGAAGAACATCTTCTGCATTAGTGGTAGACTTCAAACATTCGACAGCTTCGTCGTCATCAAGTGAATTCGTAATCGCCGTGATAACCTGAATGTGCTCATCACCTTGCGCCGCGATACCAATAACCATCTTAGCGACATCATCTTCGTCCTCGCCCCACTGAACACCTTCAGGGAACTGACAGAACACGATACCTGTCTTGTTAACGAACTGTTTTGCTTCAATAGTGCCGTGAGGTACTGCAATCGACTCACCTAGGTAAGTAGAAACCAACTCTTCACGAGCCAACATGCCTTCCACATATTGCGGTTCTACATAACCAAGTTTTACGAGTTGCTCACCAGCAAACTTGATAACTTCTTCTTTGGTCTTCACTTCCATGCCCAAGAAGATATTTTCATTTGATAGCTTAAGCGTTCCTTCTTCATTGCTTGAGCTAGTGTCTGCTGGTGCTTCAGGCTTTTTTGGCTCTGCACCCGCTTGCTGTGCATTAACTAAATCTGCTACTAGACCATCGTACAAAGCACCATCTAGGAAGTTGCCTAGCGAAATGTGGTGTGCATCTGCTGCGTGAGTACGAGCACGGTCAGTCAAGTCTTTGTGAGTAATGACAATATCAGCGCCATCAGGCAGGTTGTTAATCGCCAGGTTAGTTACTTCAATACCAAGGCCTGCAGCTTCTACTTTTTTACGAAGCATGCTTGCACCCATTGCACTTGAACCCATACCAGCGTCACACGCTACGATAATTTTGCGAACAGCTGCTAGATCTAGAGCTGCACCAGCTTGACCTTTAGACGCCGCTTTCATGTTCGCCATTTGGCTTGCTGCTTTTTCTAGTGACTCTTCTTCGTCATCCTGTTTAGACGTTTTCATTAGTAGAGATGCTACAAAGAAAGTCACGGTTGCAGAGGCAATCACTGACAGAATCACACCGATGAAAGAAGACTTAGGCGTCATCAGTAGAATCGCGAAGATTGAACCTGGTGATGCTGGAGATACTAGACCTGCATCGAACATAGTTAGAGTGAACACACCTGTCATACCACCAGCAATAACAGCGATAATTAGACGTGGGTTCATCAAAACGTATGGGAAGTAGATTTCGTGGATACCACCGAAGAAGTGGATAATCGCTGCACCTGGAGCAGACTCTTTTGCATTGCCACGACCGAAGAACATGTAAGCGAGTAGAAGACCTAGACCAGGACCTGGGTTTGCTTCAATCAAGAAGAAGATTGATTTACCCATCTCTTCTGCTTGTTGGATGCCCAGTGGCGAGAAGATACCGTGGTTGATTGCGTTGTTTAGGAATAGAATCTTCGCAGGTTCAACAAAGATAGAAGTTAGAGGCAGAAGACCTGCGTTAACCATCATGCCAACGCCAGCAGCTAGCGCAGTTGATAGCACTTTCACTGCAGGACCAATCACAAGGAAAGCAAGGATGGCACAAAGCATACCAACGATACCGGCAGAGAAGTTGTTCACCAACATCTCGAAGCCGCTCTTCACTTTACCTTCAACCGCTTGGTCGAATTTCTTAATTGCTAGGCCGCCTAGAGGACCAACAATCATCGCACCCATAAACATTGGGATGTCAGTACCGACAATCACACCCATTGTGGTGATTGCACCAACAACCGCACCGCGATCGCCAGCGACCATCTTACCACCCGTGTAACCAATCAGTAGTGGTAGCAAGTAAGTGATCATTGGGCCAACCATTGAACCCAGCGTTTCGTTTGGAATCCAACCAGTCGGAATAAATAGTGCCGTAATCAAACCCCAAGCGATAAATGCGCCAATGTTTGGCATCACCATGTTGGAGAGGAAACGACCAAAGTTTTGTACTTTGATTTTTGCTTCAGGAGATAGCATAAGATCAACCTCGTTATCAGATAATGTGTCCAATGGACTAAAAATGTTTATTCAAAAGTCCATTAAAAAGTAACACAGGATTTCAAAAAGTCAGCATGACGGCACTTTTTGTGATCGGTCTCACACACATAGACGCACAAGGTAAAACCCATAGTGATCCACGTCACATCATTTGACCGTTGATAAATTACACAGCAATTTAATTGAGAATAAATACCATTCAATAGTGATCCAAGTCACCCTTCTGCACCAAGTCACCCACAAATAGTTAGTGATAAAAGTCACATAATTTAAAAATCACAGCACTTAAACCCATTCACAAGAACCATTCATGACTACACGCAGAACAAAAATCAGCCTAAATAGGTCGTTTTTGTAATTTAATTACATAATTGACATTTCAATTTCAGAGGACTTCTGACAAAGTAAAGAGATTAAAATAACGTGAAAGACAAAGGAGCATGCCAATGTTCAAAGCACTACTGTTCGATATGGATGGGCTTATCTTTGATACAGAAGCTGTATACAAAATTAGCTGGCAGTATGCCGCCGAAACAATGGGGTTTGATTTAACCGACGAGTTCTATCAGCGGTTTATTGGGGTTCAAGACCCAGACTGTGAAAGAATGCTCGCTGAGCATTTTGGGGAGAGCTTTGACCTAGCTGAATACCGAACAATCCGAGACACGCATTACCATGAAGCGCGTGAAGCTGGGATTGCGTTTAAAGAGGGATTCCATACACTATTTGCCGAAGCGAAATCCCAAAAGCTGACTATCGCACTCGTTACTTCATCTGCCCTACCCGAGACCAAATTAAACTTTGGTAATACCGACTACCTAAACCAGTTCGATCTTGTTATCACAGCGGAAGATGTCGCCAATGGCAAACCGGAGCCAGACTGCTACGTTATGGCCTATGAAAAACTTGGACTGTCTGCTAAAGATTGCTTAGTGCTTGAGGATTCAAACAATGGGATGCGCTCGGGTAAAGCAGCCGGTTGCTACGCCGCTATGATTCCTGACATTATGCCGCCGCACCAAGACGTGGTAGAAAGTGCCGACTATATCTTTGATTCGCTCGACCAAGTAACTGCACTACTTATATCGCAGAAGTAATATCGCTGAAGTAATGCTATAAACAACAAAGCCCTGAACTATCATCGACAGTTCAGGGCTTTTTAATAGCGTGTGACAATAACTAGCTCACTACGAATGGCGCACTTGCCGCGTTGAGTGGGAAAACCTCAAAGTTCGCTAAGCCATCAACAAGCTCAATAGCGGTTGCATCTTTATCGGTAAACACTCGACTTGTCAGCACTTGCTCACCACCATTTACGAAGATCTCAAGCGAAGACTCATCAGATAAAATGCGCAATGACACTTTGTCACTCGTTAGAGTCACTTCTCGCTTTGTGTCACCTTCGCGGATCAAGGTATGAGTTCTATCTAACAGTAATGTGCGAGTTGCTTCATCTAATCGAATCGAAACAAACTGCTCATCTTTAGCGTGCAGTCGCAACTCACTCCCCCAATCTAACTCAACACTCATATCAAACGCTTTGTTGTTGAGTTGCTGATAGCGCTCGTTATCAAGGGTGAAACGCTGTTTGTCTTGATACAAACTCTCAATCTCTGCAATTGGCATTTGGATCAAGCGTCCAGCTTTATTGCTAAGTTCACGCAGCGCGGTCAATTGGTGCACCCAACCATTATCTGTGGAAGGATGATCGATTTCATCCGGCAGCCCCATCCAGCCAGAAAGGACGCGTCGGCCATCTGCAGTTAATAAAGTTTGAGGTGCGTAAAAATCAAAGCCCTTGTCGAGATTTCCAAATTCCGACAAAGTAATTTTGCCTTCTGTATCTAACTGAGCTTTTGCATAGCCGTTGTGATGAGGAATTGTGTGAAGCTTACTCTCCGATTCAATACCCTGCGGTCCAACAACAGCAAAATACTCACCGCCTAGCTCAAATAAATCTGGCACTCCCACATATAGCCGAAATCCCCCATCTCATCACCGCACAAGGCAACGAACTCCCATTGATGGAGATCCTGTGAGCGATAAACGGCTAATCGACCTTTTAGATCTGTGGTTTGCGCCCCGAGTAACATCAGCCAATGATCGCCATGTCGAACTATTTTCGGATCGCGGATGTGTGGTGTGACACCTTCAGGTAGCTCAGGAATAACCGGGCCTAATTTTTTGAAATGGATACCGTCATCAGAGACTGCCAAGCACTGACTAGTATGACGATCTCGTTGGTTACCAATTCGCGTGTTACCCGTATAGAACAGCATCAGCTGTTCACCCTGACTCAGCGCATGTCCTGAGAATACCCCGTGACTATCGAACCAATCAGACGGTGTCAGTGCCAGTGGTTGCCAATCCCAATTGACTAAATCACGCTCGTTAGGTGCGCCCAGTATTTGTCTTTGTGAACACAGCCATGTGGATACCACTGGTAGAAAAGATGATATTGCCCTTGATGATAGATAAAGCCGTTTGGATCATTCAACAATCCTCTCGGAGGCGAAACGTGCCAAGTAGGGCGATGTTCACAAGCTGCTGGCTGACTTGCGTCAACAGTGAGTCGCTTTTGCTGATCCGCAATCACACAGCCAATTTCTAGCAAGCTTGCCTCATCAAAATGTTCTGGCATGGAAAACGTGAGTTGTGGCTTACCCAGCACGTCCTCTAAGCTATAGGGTGGCAAAGAGTCATGAATAAGTGCTAGGTCATTAACTTCAATCACCAACTGTTTGTTGGGGTATAACACACGCGTGATATTGGCTTGACCACCGAGCATTGTTACAAGATCGCTAACTGAGAACATGTTGGCTTATCACCTTAATACTGAGAATTCTTTTTTGGGAACGTTTGCAATACTAGTTATAAAACAGGACTGATACAAGCGTATTCAAGGTAAGTGGCTCGTTTTGTGACCTGAAACACGTCTCGCCTCTGCCTAGGATTAATGTGAATCTAAGAGCTTAGAGGCGATTAGAACGGTTGGTGAAGAGATGAAACTAGCAGGTTTCGCGGTCGATAGTTTGGAAAGTAAGGACAATCTTACTCATGCTCGCTGGCTCGCCACTAAGCAAATCGATCAGTAGCTTTGCAGCACTTTCACCTGCTTTATCAAAGGGATAGTTAAAAGTAGAAATACTTGGTGACGACACAGAACCAAGTTCATCATTACCGACCCCTAGCACTTTAATGTCCGACCCAGCAGTCAAACCGCGTTCTTGAATCGCCTTTACTGCACCAATCGCAATTCGGTCGGTTGCACAAAACAAGCCATCCAAATTCGCATGCTCAGCCAATAGCTGTTTCGCTTGCTGATAGCCCGACTCAATCGTAAATTCGCCGCGACTATGAAATAGTGGCTCACCTTTGCGCTTAAATTGCAGTGCCTGCTCAAGGCCCTGATAACGAAGCTTGTCGACCGCAATATCTGAGCTGCTACTCCAATAAAGCCAATATCACTACAACCTGATGATATTAAACGATTTCCTGCCTCAAACCCTACCCTAAAATCATCATGAACGATGCTTGGAATGTTAAACAGTGAGCCATCCTGCCCCACCAGCACAACAGGTGCAGCGGATTGCAAAATGACCTCAACCAATTCTTCGTCTAAGTGGGTTGCATACAAGATGATACCCTCGACACGCTTTTGGTTAAAAAGACGGATGAATTCAATTTCTTTTTGAAAAGATTGCTGCGTACTGGCAAGCAATACCTGCTTACCGGCATTGTCGAACACACGGCTTAATCCGTCGACCCCTTGTGAAGTGGCGCTTGACGCGACCCTTGGGACAATCACCCCAATCAAATTGGTCTTTTGTGACTTAAGTTCCTTCGCCACTAGGTTTGTTTGATATCCCAGTTCATCAATGACTTTTTTAACCTTATCTTTTGTCGCTTGCTTTACCCCATATTCGTTATTCACAACTCGAGAAACAGTGGATTTGGAAACGCCAGCGAGTTTAGCGACATCATGTAAGCTTGCCATGGGATAAATGTCCGATATTTATGGGAATGTTTGCAAAGAATACCATGAAAACTGGCCTTTAGATAAGCCAATCAGCCTATCAACAACTTGCTTATTGACCCATTTCAGCCAAAATTCTTACAGAGCGCACACTCTTATCGAGCCTTGAGCCACAAGAGATGATCGCAATCACATTGTGGCACTTTATCTTTTGACACTAACTCGCACATGCTTATGATTCGATCTTGCAAACGTTCCCAAAATGTATTCAACACACTTTATTGAGAACAACATTAGATAATAACGCACAAAATGTAACCGGAGCTCGTTATGAACTATCCAGTCATAGCCAAACAACTACTCGCGCTGCTTGGGGGAAAGGACAACCTCTCTGCCTTGGCACATTGCGCTACTCGCTTACGCCTCGCTGTAAAAGATGAATCGCTGATCCAAGAAAAAGCAATCGACGATCTAGAAGGCGTGAAAGGACAATTCAAAGTCGCTGGTCAGTATCAGATCATTTTCGGCTCTGGGATCGTTAACCAAGTTTACGCTGAACTCGCGAAACTGACGGGCATGTCTGAAATGTCGACCAAAGACGTAGCCTCCGCGGGTGCCCAAAAGCAAAATTGGCTGCAACGTGCAGTAAAAGGCTTGTCGGACATTTTTGTACCTATCATCCCTGCTATTGTTGCCGGTGGTCTATTGATGGGTATCTTCAACTTGCTGACCGCACCAGGTCTGTTTATTGAAGGACAATCGCTGATTGATGCGAATCCAGGTCTTGCCGATCTGGCCAGCATGATTAACACCTTTGCGAACGCACCATTTGTTTACTTACCTGTTCTGCTCGCATTCTCAGCTTCGAAGAAATTTGGCGGTAACCCGTTCCTTGGCGCAGCCTTGGTATGCTGATGGTTCACCCAGATCTACTTAATGGTTGGGGCTTTGGCGGCGCAGCAGTATCGGGTACGATCCCAACTTGGAACATCTTGGGCTTTGAGATCCAAAAAGTCGGTTACCAAGGCTCTGTGTTACCTGTACTCGTGTCCGCATTCATTCTTGCTAAAGTAGAAAATGGCCTGCGCAAATTTATCCCATCTGTTTTGGATAACTTGCTAACACCAATGCTAGCCATCTTTATCACAGGTTTCCTAACCTTTACTGTTGTCGGTCCATTCACTCGTGATATTGGCTTCCTACTTGGTGATGGACTTAACTGGCTATACGACTCAGCTGGTTTTGTTGGTGGCGCACTATTTGGCTTTATCTATGCTCCGTTTGTTATTACCGGTATGCACCACAGCTTCATCGCTATCGAGACTCAGCTTCTGACTGACATTGCGATTACAGGCGGCACGTTCATCTTCCCAATTGCAGCAATGTCTAACATCGCTCAAGGTGGTGCAGCACTTGCGGTTGGCCTAACCACTAAAGATATCAAGCTTAAAGGGATTGCAATGCCTTCTGGTGTGACTGCCTACTGGGTATCACAGAGCCAGCAATGTTTGGTGTTAACCTAAAACTGCGCTACCCGTTCATCGCAGCTATCATCGGTGCAGCAATCTCAAGTGCTTTCATCACTATGTTTAACGTGAAAGCACAAGCACTGGGCGCAGCCGGTCTGCCAGGCATTATCTCGATTCGTCCAGAGAACATCGGCTACTACATCGCAGGTATGGCCATTTCATTCGCTGTCGCGTTTGGTCTAACGATTGTTCTGGGTATGCGTAACAAGCAAGCCGCTGATAACCAAGCCGAAGCTTCTGCTTAGTCATCACTTTTGCCCTGATATACCCCCTACTAATCTTAAGGCTCACACTTTGTGAGCCTTTTCATTTTCATCCCACCAGCGCTCTTGCCCGCTCACTTTTAGTTCACTAAGCAACACCTTTTGACCAATCTTTGGACACAAGAAATCGACACCTAAGCGCCTGGCTTCTTGCTCTGCTCTAAGTAGTGGGTCATTCCAAACGTGATAAGAAAGATCAAACGTTGTGTTATGGATTGGTAACATCACCCTACCTCGTACATCCAAGTGTGCCTGAACGCTTTGTTCAGGAAACATATGGATGTCAGCCCAATTCTCATCGTAGGCTCCGGTTTCCATTAGCGTCAGATCAAACGGACCATAACGCTCACCGATCTGTTTAAACCCGCTGAAATACCCCGAGTCACCACTGAAATAGATGTTAGATTCTTGCCCCAAAATAGCCCAGCTTCCCCACAACGAACTGTCGCGCTGTTTAAACGAACGCCCAGAAAAATGCTGCGTTGCGCAAACGCAAAGCGAACGCCACTAATCACCATCGACTGCCACCAATCAAACTCAACAACGTTGTCATCTGATACCCCCCACTCTATCAAATGACTCGCCACACATTTCGGCACCAAAAACTTGCCTACCTTGTTGTGAAGCTGCTTAATGGTTTGCTTATCCAGATGGTCGTAGTGATCGTGACTTATCAAGCAAACATCAATAAATGGCAACTCACTGACAGTAATAGGTAAGTCGTGATAACGTTTGGGGCCTGCCCACTCTAGCGGAGAAGCTCGATTGCCCAATACAGGATCAGTCAAGATGGAGATCTTATCGACTTTCATAAGTACTGAAGAATGCCCTAATCGGTAGACGCAATCACGGTCCTCCACACTTACCGCCTGAGAACACATGGTTTCCACCGGTATATCCGGAGCTTGAAAATTTAGGATTTTATCGAGATTAAGATAGGAGCGTAATGTCGTGATCGTATCTTTTAACGTCGGGTTATAAAGGGTTTCGGAGTTAGTAAATCGTTGTGGTGTCGCGTTATTAAACTTAGTGTCCGAAAGAAGGGGCAATAGTCGAGTCTTTACATTCCTTGATAGCGACGCTGGCATAGTGAGCTTCCTATTGAGTCATTGTGCCCATCCAGTGTTACGAGTTTAAGTGACACTTCAATGCCAGTTTGACGAAAGCTATGTGTCGATAACATGAAGATACTGACACATTTGATGCCACGAAACTGACCTCATTGTTTGCAGCAAATGCATCAAAAGTACTAGTCCTTAAGAAGCACTTCGCACTTTACGCAACCTAACGCATGCACCTACCATCATCATGCTAGCATCGCTCAATAATTAGTCTACTTTAGAGTTCGAAATGGGAAAGCCCGCCGCGCGAATTGGCGACAATCATCAGTGTCCGGAAACCACAGCCAAAGTCTCCCACATCGGTGGGCCCATCGCCGCCGGCTCATCTGGCATCACCATCAATGGGATGCCTGCTGCCCGTAAAGGTGACAAACTGATTTGCGTTGGTCCACCAGACACGATTAAAGAAGGATCATCTTCCGTGTTTATTGATGGCAAACCCGCAGCGCGTATGGGAGACGGAACCGCTCATGGGGGACAGATTGTCGCAGGCAGCGGAAATGTCTTCATCGGCAATGCAGGCAAGTCGCCTGCAGCTTCATCAAGTTCTGGTAGTAAAGCGAAGGCATCTGAGTCTAAGCAAAGTCATTCTAAGCCCGAGTCGTCATCAAACTCTTCATCTCAAAGCAGTTCATCCCAAAGCGGCTCATCGAAAAACAGCAGCCAAGGTTCTAAGACCAAAAATAGCGCATCGAAGTCCAATCATACACAGGAGCAAACGAACACTGCAGCAAGCCTCCAGAACGAACCAGAAGAAGTCGCTCTGCCTATTTCAATTATCCCGATTCGTTATGCTTACGACACCGAGTTTCTCGCCAATCCACCACCTGCGCCATACGCACAAGATAAGCTTAATAGAGTGTTGCCCAAAATTACCCGTCAACTCAGAGATGGCTGGGTTTATGTGTTTGACGAAACCACCAAAGAACTCAAAGAGCACCAGATAAATGGCGCTGTCATAAGTGACGGTGGTATTCAATATCCTGAAGGAACGACCCTAAGTCTCGCGTTTTCCCTGTTTCAATGGACACCGCGAATCAAAAGCACGCTCAGTGAACAGGCGCATCTTCGAGCTCGGTTTATGCGTCGGATCCGCTGTCAGCAAACCCCTCAAAAGCATACAAGTAACGAAGAAGGTTTAGATTCTCTCGCGGATAATCATGTAGAACATCAATTCGCTCACAGCTCATCGTCCGCATCGGGACAATCTGAGCACCCACTGAATCATGTAAAACCCGCCTTCGACTCAGCACAGTGGCTAGCCAATGCAACGACCCCAGATAAGCTAGTCGTTGCACTTGATGACCCTTATTCTGATCTTCAAGACCTGACTTACCCTATTCTTCACCATGTTCGAGATTATTTGATGATCACTGAAGGAGATGAAGAGACACAACATAAGCTATTGATGGCTGGAATAGTGCGCAACCTCGCTCGGGTCCAGATAGACGAAAAAAACTGGCCATCGAAGGTAACACAAGAGAACTATGTCCAGTTTGAGCAAGATCTACATGAGTACCTTGTGGCACTTGATGTAGAAACCATGGCTAAGCAGGTAAAGAACACTCACCTCGCCAACACCATGAGACATGGCAGTCAACATTCAACCAAAGCGCGAGAGAAACTTTTACAGATTTGGGGATATCGACCAAGCGGTGATATCCACGAGCAATGGGCCCAAAAGAAATCACTCAACAAATACGTAGACTGGTCAAGACTCGACGCTTTTTCTACCCAGTTGGACCAACAACTCGATCGAGTGGGTGCGCAATTGGGACTCAGTATTGATCTCCTGTGCACACTAATTCGAAAGCTCGACGACGATCCTATTTCTTTGGGGATCGACAACGAAACTAAACAAGGTGTCGACCAGTATCTCGACCTTATGGATCTTGTGGTCACAACGTTAAAAACAGGCTCAGAGCATCGAGAAAAGAGCCAATCGGCAGTCAATCGTTTATTGAGTGAACGCACGATACTTGCCTACGCTCCTTATGGAGGCAGTAAAGTACTCGCTCAAGCCATAGCACGAGATTTTAACCACGATGCTGATTTCGCTGGTATGTCTCGCTTCTCGGATCTTCTTGGCGTTACCAACAACTTCAGCACTTGGGTCGAACAACCCGACGTCAGAGAGCAACACTGGTTTAGTATTCTCGATGAGCATTCTAAAAAAGTTATGCAGCTATCACCTCCTCCGTTGTCGATTCGACGTCAGGTGCTTTTGACCGAATTTTACTTACCCTTTTCCCAATGACACCAAGTACCGGTTCCCAGCCCAAACGACTGCTACTTATGTCTCTTTGGGGAGCGACCGTTAATCGCTTTACCCTTAAAATCAACCGCGACTATATTCAAGCCTCACAAACAGCGCGCCAACAACTGCGCGATATCATCGAGCACAAAAAACGACTATACGATGAAAAAATCATGAGCCGAAAGCGTTATCATCAACGTGCCCTAGAGCTGCTAAATCTACAAAAACGATTTGCTAAGACACTACAAAGCACTGACTTCATCACCATAGTTAACAACGACCGAAGTACTCAGTTTAGGGCTGAGGTGAGTAGGCAAGTTGAGCAGTATGTGAGTGCTTCTTATAATAATTTTAAGGAGAAAGCAGCTCATGGTGTTCAATCTGTTGGTGGATTACTTAATTCCACTATTGTTCTAATAAACTTGCTCAATCTACAAACATCTATGGATACTCTTCGATCACTTCCGGAGGAATCGAAACAATATAGAAAAGCATGGGAAGATCTGAGTATTAGTTTTTTGTGGACTCTACATGCTATTGGGGCAACTACGGAGAGTGCAGCTAAATATTGGTTAGGTCGTAACACAAATACAAACCTTTTAGAGTTTAACCTTGTAGAAGCCGCAAAAGGAAGCCGTAAGAAGCCCGTTAAAAGCGTAATTACTCTACTGAGTAGAGGAGTAGCTATTGGGTGTATGACTGGAGCAATAGCCGCTATTTGGGAGTTTTCTCGGGATCTAGAAAGAATTTTAAGTGAAAAAGACGATACACTGGGTAGGGCTCTACTTGGAGGAAGAGCAGTTGCACATTTCGCACAGTTCTATACCTTGTCTGCTTATCTTTCCAACGTATTCTTAAAAAGGATGCCGTTAGCACAAGCACTTCCTACATGGGCTCCAAGCACCTTATTTTGGGGCAGTCTTGCTGTTCTGGTTATATCAGTATTGCTCTATTTACTAGAGAAAACACCACTAGAGAAGTGGATAATTCAATCAACTTGGGGGTTAAATCAAAGAAATCATCCGATGAAAAGGAGCTACATGACTATTACAGCCTAATCTTCCAACCCAGTGCCAAAATACATCAAATTCAGTATGCAACATACTATGAAGATGCTAGCTATCTAGGCGAAATTCCAATAAAACCTGAGAGTTACATTGTCGACATTTCTTTCACCAAACTAGGCCAAATTCCATTTGTTGAACTCTGTGATAGTAGCACTGCTATCTTATCTCACAGTGAAATAGTCAACATTGAAGGATATCTGTCGGTCAGATGTTGGATAAGCACTAAACTCAACAAAATAAAAATTCGTGTCGGCTATGAGGGAAGTTCTTTACCTGAGTTCATCATTACAGCAAACAGCGAGAAGAACGTTACGATCGTTACTAGTGAAGAAACCTCACCTCAACTCAAAGGCATCACGTTAGCGAGTGTATAATGTACAAATTAGACTTCAAAACCAATGCCCGCAAGCATGTCAACGCTAGTGACCTGAATAACACAGATAAGAGGAAAACACTAAATAGAGCAACATCAATACTCACTTGGATAGTAACGCCTAAGCGCTCAACCAGCGACTACATCTTCGTCGGATTGTTCATTAGTGTAGCGGTTTTTGTAGGCCTGTACATGTTTATTAATAACGCATCAATATGGATAGTGCTGTTTATCACTCTATCTTGCTCACTCATACCGATATCTTCTTTATTTACTATGTTCCAGCCTTGCACCTATCGTTTTGAACTGACTGAATACGGCATTCGAATAGCAAAAACAGACAACGCACCAGAGTTCTTCTATTCCGCTACCCGTAAAGCAGCTTGGATAGGATGTATCGCATGTGTCATCGCCTTTTTCGCTATTGGCCCATTGGCCTTTGCGGGTGGAGCGGCATTCGCTCTAATGGCACCGAAGTTTACTCAGTTTAAAAGACAAACCGTGTATAGTTCTTTCCATTTCCATGAAGTTGTCTCATTCAAATACCATCGCAAATCTTGGTACATGTCGATCCATCCTCACTTCCCGACTGAGACGCGACAGTCCGTGTACTACGATCATATGTCACCGTACTACTTTTTTATTGAACCCAATAAGCTATACCTTTTTATCTCAGCACTCAAAACCGTTGCTTCAATTAAGGAAGCCAAAGAAGTCGAAAACCTCGATGAGCTTCGACCTATCTTCGACTTTCCTACAAATCCTCGACAATGAGAAACTACGCTTACTTCGCAAAGCGCGTATATAGTTAAAACATCCCCGCTACGCCATGCGAGATGATTATGAAAGAGTTAAAGCAAATACAATGGCCCGAGTACTTCCACCCAAAAAATGCGCCGGTGCATGTAAGAAACGAGAAGATTGTGCCTACGGACTGTGAACAAGTCTGGAATTGGATTGTTCGTGCGCCTTGTTGGCCGAACTGGCAGCATCGTAGGACACAAGTGCAAATTGTAAAAGGCGACAGTAGCGAGCTACACAAAGGGACGGTATTTAACTGGGTGACTAAAACCATGCATTTTGAATGTACGGTAGTTGAGTATGAACCGTTTGAGCGTATTGCGTGGCGAGGCAAGACAGGTGGAGTCGATATGTACCACGCTTGGTTGATTACACCTTGCACCCAAGGGTGCCACATTATCACAGAATCGACACAGCGAGGCGGACTTCGCTGGCTAACCGGCCTGTTTATTAAAAAGCAAGTCGACGCCTACCACCAGCATTGGTTAGAAACACTGGCGGCTCAAAAGAAAAGCTAGTTGGACATTGTACAAACTGAGTTTACTGTTTATAACGTTTTCAGCATCCAAACATCACAGCCATTATGTAATGTCCCCGGATAAGGTTTCGAAAGGTGCTCAAAACCTGCAAGCTCATAAAGCTTGATAGCGGCCGTCATTGAGCTCAGCGTATCAAGGTAGCAGCTTTGATAGCCCTGCTGTTTGGCAAATGCCAAACATTGCTCTGTTAACTTTTTCCCCAATCCATGCCCGCGACTTTTCGGCAGCAAAAATAACTTCTTCAACTCACAAACACCATCGTGCTCACCAAACGGAGCAATACCACCGCCGCCGACCACTTCGCCATCCACCAAAGCGACCAAATAGAGGCTTCCCTCTCCTTCATGGTAGTGTTCACTCATCGCCAACACTTCAGGATCCGATGGACCAAAACCATCACCAATCGCTCCATATTCTGCGCCAACCGTTTTGATTACGTCACATAGCGCGTCATCATGTTCTGCTGCTACTTTTACTACTTGTACATCCATTGCAATTTCCATTGTGATTGAGAGGGGGAGCGACGACACTCATACGAGTAATATATCTTATGAACTATTCTCTGTTTAGCTAATGTTGGTATCGAGTTAGGATTTACTACTGATTTTAATAGGCTTTGACCATGAGTTTTTAACCATGAATAGCACCGTTACTCTCTCCTTTGCCGCCATGACGGCATTTGCATTCAATTCACTACTGTGTCGCCTAGCGCTTGGCCATAATGCTATCGACCCGGTGAGTTTTACTTCAATTCGTCTTATCAGTGGAGCCGCGACACTTATTGTTCTCAGTACCTTGATTGCGCGTAGGCAGGAAACCAAAGCTCAAACGCCAAATACATCCATTCCATTAAAACAATCCATCGCACTCGGTGCGACTTTATTTGGTTATGCGCTATTGTTCTCTCTGGCGTACATTACTTTGGATACTGGGACCGGAGCCCTGATTTTATTTGGTACCGTACAGTTTGCGCTTATTATCCACCATCGTCTTACCGGACATACCCTTACCTTGCTCGAAATACTCGGCATGTTCGTCGCTGTTAGCGGATTTATCTTGCTGCTACTACCGGGGCAGCTCAGCCATCTTGGTTGGGAGCGAGTCTAATGGTGGCCTCTGGGCTCTGTTGGAGTGGCTTTACGTTACTAGGAAAGCAGGTCAATTCACCGGTTATAGCAACGAAGCAAGGTTTCATCGTCGCCAGTGTGATGGTTTTCGCTTTTACGATTCTAAGCCAGGTGCTACTCGCTTTACCAAGTACATTCACTGCGCCCGGCATCTTATATGCCCTGCTTTCTGGCGTCATCGCTTCTGCTCGGCTATTATCTTTGGTACCGCCTACTGCCAAGTATCGACATATTGCAAGCGTCATTGATGCAACTGAGCGTACCTGCCATTGCGATGTTTCTCGGGTGGGGTTTGCTTGCAGAAGTGCCGTCTTACCTGTCGTTGCTGGCGACTGTATTGATTTTGTCAGGCATAGCCCTAACGACATGGGCTAAGTCTCGTTCCGCTGTGGAAGTTATGAAATAGCCATTAATACTAGTCACTATAAATACTGGGCAACTATAAATACTAAACAACAATGAATACCAAATAGAAATCTAGATAAGATACAAAACCTTAATTGGTATCTGAGCGCAATCTGCACTAACTTATAGCCAAGTTAACTTATTCCGAACTGCCTATTGAGATGCCAATGAGAACTCTATTTTTACTCACCCTTGCCACCTTACTTCCAATCACAACCACATTCGCTGCCAGCGATGACACGGTAGCTACTGCTCAGCCCTCTGATGATGAAACTGAGCAGCCTTTGGTAAATATAAGTATGATGCTTGATCTCGACGGCATCGAGCAGTCAATCAACCGCTCTAGTGTTGCGATTGATAACCTAGCAATGTCACTAACCCTTCTGTCACAAAATGAAAGCCTGAACGCAGAGCAGCGCCAAGTGTTAGTGGATACCATGGATAACATTAATGAGCTTACGGAGATGTCTAAATCGTCTCTAGCAGCGTTACCAGGGGCACTTGAGCAATCTCAGAACTCGATTGCCAACAGCACGAAAAAGTTTGCTTATGATGTTCGTTTTAACGTACTGCTGCTGTTAGCACTGTTGGTACTGTCCATTGTGTTGGCATTGGTGGCGGCGTACTGGCTATTGCTACGTCCAATGCAAGGCACCATCTTGCACGCGACCCGCAACGTTTCCAAAATGGCGACGGCGATTCACAAAACCGCTGAATCGCTTGAAACGACCACCGAAAACCAAAAAATCATCACCCAGCACCTGCATGAGACTGAGTCTCTTCACACTCAACCTGCTGACCAAACATCCCGTAGTTGAGGCCAACCCCAAGAGGTGATCTCAACGCCTTTTATCACACCTTCAAAGCTCAATGTTTGCCTATGGTGGAACATTGGGCTTATCACTCCTTCATGGATCAACATAGAGCCAAATGGTTCTAGCTCCGTAAGATAATCTTTGGCCTCGCAATGAGCACGGATCTGGTTGATCTCTTTAATAAGCCAAGCACTTAGATCTTCACCAATCGTTGTATGAAGAACAGGGTCACTCAAAAAGAACAACAGCGCGGAAACCTGATAGTTGTCATCAAGGTTAAGACTGCTAAGTACTAACTCCTCTTCAAACCCTCGGTTAAACGACTTATCAATAAACTCGTCAAAGCTATAGTCATTCAGAGTGACTTCTACCCCTTGCTGTTGTAAAAGGCGTTTCATCGCTTTAGCACCACGCGTGATTCCCGGGTGATGATAGAAAGCAATACTCAGCGTATCAGGTAACATTACAGTATTAGAGCTAAGACGTTTAATTGGCTGCCAAAAAGGGAAAAAGTTGGTCGCATTTTGGGCGCCAAACTTTTGGTCGTCACGTTGCAATTGCTTCCAGATTTGTTCTCCACTAAGCGCCTGGCTCAGCCAGCGGCGTTGGTCATGATTCAGGTTGGTGTTCCGCTGATTAAAAATCATGAACATACATCCGTGTTCGATACGAGCTTTCGAATCTGTACTCCCCCACTTTTTCCCTCGTCCGCTAAGTAGTCGAGCTCTGGATGTGAAATCACTGGGGTCGCTTCATGACCTACGCTGTCGGTGACTGTATGATTGCAACTGGTAGATTGTTTCGAAAACAGATCCTTCTTAAGCGACCATATTGATACCTGATCGGTCAACGCTCGCAACCCGTGGTAGCGGTCATTGGCGGTAAGTTCCATCTTCTCCAAAGTATGTTCCGCCAGCGAAAATACGCCGCACCCAATCACAGGTTTGATTGTTGAGCTCGACGCTGAGCCAAATGATTCTCTCGGTTCAATGGAATATTTGAGATCAGTCAGTAGTGCAGCGAACCCTTTGTCTTGCCGCGCCAACGTTACCTCAAGAGTATTTTCTCCCACCGCTTCGATACTCACCACATGATCTAGCTCATTTCGAAAGTAAGGTAACGATTGCGCATAAACCAAGCTTTCCGACACGGCTTTGGCATCCACTCGACTACCATTGTGGAAGTAAACTGATGGGCGAAGGTAGAATCGCCAAACGTGGAAGTTTTGTTCTGCCTCCCAATGATGAGCAATATCTGCGACAACATCTCCTTGCTCATTTAACGTCACCAATCCAGCGTGCACCTGACGAATCAAAAATCGCTCACTGTTGCGGTGTGGCCGACTAGGCGACAACACGGTAAAGGGACGGTTATAAGTCAACTGTACTCTTACTTTGCCTTCAGAAACCTGCGCACCTGCGTTTTGTTGCAGCAATTGGCCAAACGCAACTTGGTCATGATCCAAAAATTCTAACGCCTTATCGTACTGACTCGACTTAACCCAGCCCGATGCCACATCTCGTTTGACCTCGTCATCGCTCATCGTACGAATTAGAGTGGAGCGTTGATTGCGCCCTACTCTCGGGATCCAAGATATCCAGCGCTTTTCAGTCATCATTTTAAGGATGGATCTTGTGTGACGAGGGCTGGCGAATAGCATTTCCGACACTTGCCTAGAGTCACCGCATGCTCTTTGCCCAGCTCCAAATCTAACAGGCGTTGATAATAGCGGTACAGATTAATAGATTCCAATAATAGGTACTCCCAACGAAAAGTAGCGTTCCTTATTTTAGCGCCAAGTGGAATTTTTAGCGATAAATTCAACAAAAGCCCAAATTGAGGCACCAATTAAGTTCTAATCGCTCTGTTTTTAGCTTCCCTATAAAGACTCATACTAGGCACATGTTCAAAGACAAGTACCGCCGGAGCCCCCAAATGAAAACCAATCGCCAAGCAAAGCCAGCACACCCATTGACAACCTATTACTTGAACCAGATAGCCAGCCCAAAACAGCGTCCACGCTGGCAAAGTGAAGCGCTTATTCAACTGGCTAAAACTTGTCAGTTCCTTAAATAGCCCGAATTGCGATAGCTGGGGAAGCATGTTTATGCTCCCCCCAAATTAAACATTTCTATTTCCTCAGTTATCGCCTCTTCAAAACAACTATGCACTTGAAACAACCGTTCACACAACGCAGTCATTTACACAAAATGGCTTAGACAAGAAAAGTCTGACACCCCACCAAGCCGACCATCCCCCTCGAAAATCACCGGTTACTCCTCACAGCAAAACACCATGGGCACACGAGCTTTATAGCGATCAATCAGTTAGCCAATGTTCACGTTATTCAGTAGATTCATGGACTTAATTTGCCTACAGATTGTCATCTTTGCTCACAAATATCTTTCCATAGAAGAAAAATCAACGTGCTAGAGTATGCGTCTTTTTCACTCAACTATTACTAACATGTCTTTCACACAACGTGTTGCAATGACCGCCTCTGTTGGCTTGTCGACGTTAATGCTAACGCCAATTTCAAGCGCTACTGGGCTAAATTTTTGGGAATCGTCCACCTCTAACAGTGCTCTTGCCAGTGCAAACGGTGCATCTGCGGTCGACGCCAGTATTTTGGCGATAGCGCCATCAAGTATGACGCAGTTAAAGTCAACTACGGTAACGGCGAGTGTGACTCGCTATCAAGTAGACACCGATTACAACATCCTAGGAACCAAAGCTAATTACTCAAAAGCCAACCCCATTCCGGCTGGTTTCTTGGTTATACCCCTTGAATCTAACTGGTATGTCGGTCTTGCGGCCTATAGCCGAACTGCAGCGGATATTTCAATCCCAGAAACAAAATTGGGTGGCGTAATTCCTGTGTTGAATGAAGCCAGAGTTCGCCCAATTGTAGTGTCGTTTGCACCTAGCATCGCATACAAAATAAACGATGTTAGTCTCGGGCTAACACTTGAGTATCAATACGCTGACTACCTTCTTGAACGCAATGAATGCAATTTCTGGGGCAAATGCAGCCTAGAAACAACAGAAGGGAATACCAATGGTTGGAGCGGTGCGCTAAGTGCAACATGGCACGCTAACTCGTGGTTAACACTGGCAGCGACACATAGACTAGCGAGCGATTTTGGGGACAGTAATATTCAGTTTGACCTCCCTTCTATAACCAGCGTCTACGGTACCATCGCAATCACTGAAAGTTGGTCTTGGCATAACACCTTCAGCTTGTCGCGTTGGGATGGACAAGGTGTGACTTATGCTGATTACAGCGATCCTATCCAACTACTCAAGGGATCTCGTCATAGCAAACGTTATGCAACATCGATGGAGTACAGAGTTGGTAATTTGGCGCTGCGTGGTGGTGTAAGCATCGATGAAGCGATTGATGCATTCGGCGGAGAAGATGTGCGTTATCGCTAGGTGCAGCTTATTCGTTCAGTGAAAATCTAACCGTGGATTTCAGCGGTTTCAGTGAACACTATGCGAGAAAGAACGTGAAAGTGACAGACGAGCTTCAAGTAGACGTACTCAATCAAGGCTATGGCATTAGCTTGGGCATGACGTATCGATACTAAATAACGCTTAGTATGACTCGTATTTTAAGATTACGAATATTTTGATGTAAGTGGTGCTTTTAGATACATGGTGCTCTGCTATCCAGAGCACCTACTTTGCAGCGAGAATTATTCATGGTTACCAACGAATATAGATTGGGGTACCTATTTTCACCAAAGACACAAGTTCATCCATCTCTTCATTAGTGATGGCGATACAGCCATTCGTCCAATCAAAACTCTGAATAAACTGTGGCGCTCGGCGATCACCATTTTTTAAACCATGGATTTTGATGTTACCACCAGGGCTCACCCCTAGACTCTCCGCTCGGTTCTTATCTCTGAGGTTGGGGTAGCTAATGTGCATTGAGCGATAAAAGGCCGAATCATCCATCACGAAGTCTAAATAGTACTTTCCTTCTGGCGTGCGGTTGTCTCCTTCTTGGATCTTATGGCCGCGTGGACTCTTGCCCAGAGCAATACGATACTCTCGAACCACAACGTCACCATCCATCAAATACATTCGCCTGACAGACTTTTTAACTTCCACGCGATCAACCACTGCCTGTTTTTCAAGCTCAAAACCTTGAGCTTGCGTAGCAACGCGATCACCATAGCCAAAACTAATAACCACTTATACATCAGTCTTTCCTCTCGTACCCCAAGCGATTCAGCCTTGGGAGGCCGATTCTACCCGTTCCCACTCTAGGTTCCAATGAAAAGTCCTCGTTATGGGTTGAGCTCTCAACGCTATTTGATGCAAGCGACTGAATACATTATAGGAATAGATTTGTCTTAATTTTTGTTGTCATATAACAACACTGTTTTCATTAAATCCCCATATATCAACAATAATAAATTGACTAAACTAGTTAGCAACTTCACAGAGAAGTCCAAACAATCGTTAAGGTGAACACATGAAAAAGCTCGTTGTTATTACAGGTGCCAGCTCTGGTATTGGTGAAGCTATTGCTCGTCGTCTAAGTGACGCAGGCCATCCCCTACTGCTGCTTGCTCGTCGCGTCGAAAAACTTGAAGCACTAGAGTTACCAAACACTATGTGTGAGAAAGTCGACATTACAGACAAAGCGACTTTCGAAGCCGCGATTCAAAAAGCGGAACAGGCATTTGGTCCTGCCGACGCATTAATCAACAACGCTGGTGTTATGCTACTTGGCCAAATCGACACTCAAGACGCGTCTGAGTGGAAAACCATGTTTGACGTTAACGTGCTTGGTCTCCTAAACGGTATGCAAGCAGTGTTAGCGCCAATGAAAGCACGCAACTCAGGTACTATTATCAACATTAGCTCTATTGCAGGACGTAAAACCTTTGGTAATCACGCAGCTTATTGCGGCACTAAATTTGCCGTGCATGCTATCTCTGAAAATGTGCGTGAAGAAGTCGCTGAATCTGATGTACGCGTTGTTACTATCGCTCCAGGTGCGGTTGAGACTGAGCTACTGTCACATACTACGTCTCAAGAGATCAAAGATGGCTACGATGAGTGGAAAGAAGTCATGGGCGGCGTACTAGCGGCTGATGATGTGGCGAGAGCGGTTGAGTTCGCTTACGCGCAGCCTCAAAATGTGTGTGTTCGAGAAATCGTTCTGGCGCCAACTCGTCAGCAGCCATAAGCGCTTTTTTTAACATCGGCGATGCTCAGTAGCATCGCCTTTTTTATGACCATTTTTTAGCCATTAAAGCCAACCCAATATAAAGAATTACGCCTGAAAAGCAGCAAATAAATGAATCGAAACACTTTGAATATAAGTATTGCAAAACGTTTATTTTGTAATCAGTTGTAATTCTATGACGCTGTCTGATTTTTCAGCATATAGTTGCAAAAGCTTTATTATTAGTAGCGTCATATCGCAAATCCCTTCTCTTCCCTGGCGTAAAATAGCGTTAGTCAATAACGATTCCTGAATGAAGGAGAAGTGAAATGGATAAAATTATCAACACCTTAGGTTTATGCATCATTGCAAGTAAGTACGCTATCGTACTCTTAATGGCAGGTATCACATTCAGTACTGGTGTGGTAGCAGCAGAGTTACTTTACACAGGGATGGAAAACTCTGAATAAGCGGTTTGTAGGGAATATATCGCGACAAACCTCTATTTAACCTTTTCGTTGCTTTATATTTTATTTGGGAGCTTTTGCTCCCTTTTTTTATATCACCTTCACGCAGATAACGATCAGAACACATATATGCCCCATTTCCCTGTCCAGTTTCTTCTCACAACGCAAGATTTATCTCCATTTCAGTATGCCGCTTAGAGTAAGTTGCGGGTACAATAGCCAATTCTTCGCCTTGTTGTTGAAAGGGACAATCCATGTTCGCTGATTGGTTTAGCCAAACATCGCTTATTGCGATGTTGCTCATTTTTGTTGGCTCCTACGTACAAACCGCCATCGGTTTTGGACTCGCCATTGTCGCCGCTCCTTTGCTCTTCCAAGTGTCTCCTGACTACGTGCCCGCGCCGATCTGTCTCGTTGCACTCTTTATTTCGATTCTCAACGCAATGAAACACCGCAGCAGCATTGCGATTGGTGGGCTTAAAATGGCCATCATTGGCCGTATCCCAGGTTCAATTGCTGGCGCTGCGCTTCTGCTTTATGTATCAACGCAAGTATTGTCACTTTGGCTAGGATTACTGGTTGTCTTTGCGGTTGTCGTCAGCCTACTTCCAGTTCGCATT
Source organism: Vibrio maritimus (assembly GCA_003263775.1). Lineage (GTDB taxonomy): Bacteria > Pseudomonadota > Gammaproteobacteria > Enterobacterales > Vibrionaceae > Vibrio > Vibrio maritimus. The sequence continues at coordinate 96,897 of JYJJ01000006.1, read as the reverse complement.
GAGCCGACCCCGGTAAGAATGGGAGTCGCTGGTTTCTTCTCTGGCTTTTTTGGTACCAGCAGCGGCATTGGTGGCCCACCAATGGCTTTGTTGCTTCAACACCAAGAGGCCAATCAGCTACGCGGTAACCTCTCTGCGTTTTTTGTGTTTAGCTCGTTTATTTCACTCGTGATGCAAGCTCCCATAGGCTTTTTAACCACACACCACTTGTTCATTACGGTTCCACTGATCCCAGCAGCATGGCTCGGCTACCAGTTAGCTAAGCTCACCACTGGCTCATTGCCGAAAGAAAAGATTCGCCTTGCGGCACTAGTACTATGTTCATTAAGTGGCCTAACCGCAATTTGGCAGAGCTTTTAGTTCCGCCTAGCGACTTTTACTCGCACTTACCTAATCAACAAGCACAAAAAAAGGAGCGAAGTCGCTCCTTTTCATTGCTTAAATCAATCGAGATTAAGCATGTTTTGCATCAGCTGAGTGATCTGATGATTGCTTCTCACGCGTTACAATCCAAATGGCAACAAACGCTACCGCTGTTAGTACACCAATCGCGACCGGTAGTGCGCTCCAGCTAAACTCTTCAACAGTAAAGCCACTGATTGCGCTACCTGTAGCAAAACCGATTGAGATGAAGAACATCATTAGACCTTGTGTGTAACCAGCACCGACACGCGTCAAACGTGATGCAACCGCTGGGGAGCACATGTCTGTAACCGTAATACCTTGCAAGTAAATAATGACCAAAGCCACTGGCAGAATCAATGTAGGGATAAACTGAAGCTCTGCGATAAAGTATAGCGCCGCGATAACCACAATTGATGCGACAGTACATAGCTTAAACAGTGCTGTAGGACCAAACTTCGCAGAAAAGCGCTCTGCAGCGACAACAACAATAAGGCCTAATACCGCAGAGATTGACAGGCTCGTTGCCGACAAGGCTTCTGAAACCGTAAAGGCATTTTTCATTAGGTTAGGGAACTGGGCTTGGAATGCACCTTGACCCGCACACAATGCCGCTACCGCAAATAGAAACAGACCAAACTTAGAGAAAATCACTTTGATTAGGTTCACCTTCTCTTGCGCTTCTTCTGCCGCAGCCTTTTCACGCGCTTCTGCTGTATCCAGTACGCGTTGACCCGCTTCTTTGTTGGTTAGGAAAGTAATCACTGACAACACCGCAACGGTAGCCATCATGGTGTAGAAGCTCGTCTCGTAACCAAAGCCACCGTCAGTTAGAGCAGCCAGTGCGCCGCCGCCCAAAAGCGTACCAATGATTGCCGCTTGCGCCATACGCCCTAGCTTTAGTGCTTCCGTCTTATTGTCATAGCCTGCAAACGCAATAAACACTGGGTTAAGCATTAGTAATGTAGCCGAACCTAAACCAAAGAAGACTGAACCAATTGCCATCATGTTGAAATCAGTGCCCGCTGCGATGTAGCAGAAGCCGGCAACGATATACGCAACCATACCGAGGAACTGCGCTAGACGGTGCGCCTTAAATTTATCGGCCAATAAACCAATAATTGGAGCTGCAAGGCCTGCAACACCAAAGAAACCCATTGCTAGACCCGCGTTTGCAAAGCTGCCTGTACGCTCTGCAACAAAGGCAGGCATGACAATCGGAATGAAAACTAGCTGTACAAAGCCGTAGGCAAGGTGGGCGGAGAACCAAAGTTCGATCCCAAGTTTGTTAAATAGATTTTTTAGCATAACTATTCTGCGCATCCCTCTTGCTCGTTTGAAAGCACTGTCTGCCTTCATACCGCAAAATTTCAGCAAGCATCCTTCTGGTAAATAAGTAGGCCACCGTGGCCTTTCATTCTGACTGGTATCAAACAAGTACAATAATCCTACGACGACAGATCAAATGTTACTCCGGGTGTAACATTTAATTATGTTATCCATAAAACATATTTCTTTGTTTGTTGATTATTAACTTACTACCAAACTTAAATATTGAAATAGCGTGAATCAATATTTTGAAAAAATAGTCATGCTCAATGTCTCAAAATTATAAAATGTTCTAGCTATAAAAAGCCCAATGTTAAATAAAAGCTAAATACTTTACTCAGAGCAACAAATCATGATCTATAAAGGTTAAAAAACAGCATCTTTTATAGCTTTATTGACCTATAACGATAAAAAATAGAACAAATAGCCACCCAGCAAAAAATCGAATAGAAGTAAAAATCTTAATTTACTAATCAGAAAAATAGTCAGGCAAATATACCACAGTAAAATACCCAAGTATTTTACTGTGGTATATTTTAACTAGAAGAAAATAATTGATTCATAAGTTACTTTATATAATTAGATATTCAAAACAACAAAAGAAAACGAAAGGTAAATATTGGGAAGGTTAAAAATTGAACCAGCAGAACGCTGGTTCAATCGGATTAAAGCTTTTTCATATCTTTCGGGCAGGTATCGAGATGAGTGGTTACCACCAACCCCGTATCAGTTAAACAGATATTGCCTGGTGCACCTGCATCATCAGCCAAAGCAAAAAACGAACATACCGTGCTTAGCACGAACACTACTAATGACTTCATTATGAAAACTCCTTGCTAAAGTCTTGTTCTAAGAGGCAGTCTCCGTGCCTCGCTTTTTCAGCATAGACAAGAAATTCAAAGAACAGCAAAGAATTAGCTTTATTTTACTGTACAAATAACCAGAACAAATAATCACAAAACAAACCATTCACCAGGCTTATCAATTAAGGCTAACCACTCATTTTCGCGCATTTTGACAGCATACATTCAGAGCAGCAATAAGTCTGACCCAACCATTACAAAGCGCTGTCGGTTTGTTCCTACACTTGGCAGTTCTCGAGCCGCTGGATAAACGCTATGCTATTGAATAAAAGACTGCTGATTCTAATTCTGAGTGCCTTTCTGGTAACCGGTGCTAGTATCTTTGATCTGAACAACTCCCCTAGCCAGCATCAGCTTCAGGCATACGCGAACGTGGTTAAAGATACTTACGAGTCCAAGCTATTCTCTCTATCTCCTTATAAACAGGGACATTTTGGGTTACGGATGTACCGCCAAACTCAAGACGAGAAATACTACACCACTATTTTGGTCGACCTTGCCAATGTGACTGACCGATTAAATCAAATAGCAGCCGACGTCACCACGCCCAAAGCAATTCGTCAGCACTCCCTTGCTCGCCTAAATGAATACAAAAAAGGTAAAGATGAGCGCAGCCAGCGCCGTTATGCTGCAACCAAAAACAATCCAGACTACTTCTATATGGACTCGACCTTTTACGGTATCTCGCCAGATTGCAAGAATATGGAGTCACTCATAAGTCTGATCAAAAATTACGCAAAGTGCTTCGAAGCTACGATTTTGAAAGCGTCCTAACTGACAAGACAATGATTACCGCATGGGCTGCGCAACTGGCTAACCAAGCGTATTGGTTAAAGCAGATCGGTGAGCAAGATTTAGTTTCTGAGTTTGTCGACGCGTTCCAACGCACTTACCCAGATAGCGAAGACTACCGCTTAAGCAAGCAGCAGTTTGGCAACAAACTCTATGGCATGACGCACATCATTTTGGCGGATTCTGGTTACTATCAACGCCCAGTCAATGAAACAGACCATCAATGGATTTACGATTATTTCCGTCGCAACATCGATGACATCATCAAGCACACCAAGGAAGATATTGTAGCTGAAGTTGGGATCAGCTTTTTATTAGCAGGGCTTCATGATGATCCTGTTGTAAAGAAAGCCCGGGCCGCTATCGCTCGTGCCGTTGATAAAAAACATGGCATGATCCCATCAGTTTCTGGTGATTTCGATTTTGCTTATGGCGAGCATCGCAACGTACTCGCCATTATGTTGCTTGACTGGAGAGCGCCCTATATAGGGCCGAATGTGTCATCCGATCCAAAGCTCTTCAAGCAGTTGCCTTACGGCGTGCAACCAGCAGCGTAGAGAGAAAATAAAAGCATCGAGAGCAGTTAGAAGAGTCGAAAATAGCTAGAAGAATCGGCCTTTGGATTTATTCACTGTCAGGTTCGAATTGCCCTGACTGTAAAAACTGCACGATGAGCCCCGTCACGTAGGGATCTCGGCGTAACCTGTCATGCTTAATGTCGACTTCGATAAAGTCTTGCATGCCTTTTAACTTTGTTGACTCAACGGACACCAAACCATCATTGGTTTTAGCAAACATACCATTGAACACCGGATAACTTTGTGTGCCAGCAATGACACCAAAGTTATAGTTGGGAAGCGGAAGACGGTTTGGAAAGCTCTCTGGGTTTGTCGTCAATGATTCTGCGGTGCCACCCACTAATGACAGCATCCAAGTATCAGAAAAGAAATCAGCAACATCACTACCATGATTAGGTGTGCCTACAAAAACCACATTGCCCATTTGCTCAGAGTGAACAAAATCAGGGTGTTCCGCAAGATAAGAGCGAATCACCAAACCTCCGAGGGAGTGGCCTACAAAATGGATCTTAGCGTGGTTTTTTAAAGCAAAATTGGTTGGTACGTGTTCACCAGAAGCATGCTTCGCCAATGTCTGACTATCTCTTTTCTGTCTAAAGTCATCGAACTCTGAAATGCAGCGTGACAATTCTTCGGCACTTTTATCCAAAGTGTTTTCGATAGGCTGACGCAGAGTTGGGTAGTCTACTACACAGACTTGATAACCTTGATCTGCAATGCCCTTCGACATATTTTGCATCGACCAAGCGCTACGAGCTAAACCATGCACTATCACGACCTGCTCGCCATGATGAGCCTGATACTGCGCGTCAGTGACATCCATTTCGGGTTTGCTACATCCTACGAGTAATATTGCGGCTACAAGCAGTGCCCAATTCTTCCGCATCATGTTACCTCTCTCCAAACCACCGATCCGCTTTTAGCATATCAAACTGGTACTACCTGTACTAGAAGGGGATGAAGGGATTTTTGTTCCAAATTACGACATATTAGTGGTCGATAGAACATTGAGAAAACGGGTAGCACAACTTATTGATATAAAAACTATTAACAACTGAGAGATAGCAAAAGGCGGGCAATCTTGAACTCGATACTACTTACCGTAATACGCACCCTCTAATGCGGAATCAAAATCATATTTTTGTCTCCTGAGCTCGTAAAATTTACACGCTTAGATTCGCTGCGCTTTCAGTTAACCATAAGAAATATAAGGTCTAAATAATCAAAACCGTCACTTTCTCGTGGTTAATATAGAAAGCGACAACAGATATTTACTTTACGAACCACATTCAGCAAACCATTCACCAGGCCAATATAAACCCAGTTTGATATATAAATTAACTTCGCTATGTTGAAGGTGAGTGCACTCCTATTTTCAATATCCACCGCCAAGCATGCCTGGCGGTGAAGCTCTGCTTACCCATAAATAAGGAGTGGCACTATGTCCACAACCATAAAAAATCGAACACTGGTGATGGCTATTGCGCTTGCCTGTGCGTCGACAACAGCGTTGGCTAACGATACCGATGGAGATGGTATCAATGACAATCTTGATGTTTTCCCTTGGGATCCGGCCAAATGGGCTTTGCCATTTCATGAGTTGCCTCCGTCATTGAAGCGGAAGACTTCGATCTCGGTGGTCAAGATGTTGCTTACTCGGATCGAGAAGCGGATAACCTAGGGTCAAAAAATTATCGAAACGAAGGGGTAGATTTCTCCACTCACGATGGAAAAGTCCATGTCGGCTGGTTTGGTCGCGGTGAATGGATGAACTACACAGTAAGCGTCCCTGAATCGGGTTATTATGAATTTTCTGCCTGGCTTGGCTCTAAGTCGACAAAAGTTCGCTCTCTCGAACTGCATGAAGGGGATACGATCCTGGTTGAAATTCCCTTCCTGTCAAGTACAGGGGAAACAAGAAACTTTGAGCAAACCCAACCACATACTCTTTTTCTAACCGCCGGTGAGCACACGTTTACTCTTTTTGCACGAGATGGCTCGGTACGTGTCGACAGAATGCAATTTGACCTGTCACCACTGTCAAAGGATTCCGATGGTGACGGTGTTGTCGATGCTGAAGATGCCTTCCCTAACGACCCTGCAGAAACTAAAGATTCAGACAAAGACGGTCTAGGTGACAACCAAGATCCTGATGATGACAATGATGGCGTTCCCGATGTCGATGATGATTACCCTCTCGATCCAACACGTTCAGAAAATATCGCCACCAGCACTCAACCGGATCAATGTATCGGCGCGGAAAATCAGCAGTTGCTGTGTGATGTACTCGCCAATGATAATGATCCTGAAAACGATCAACTCACCATTGTACTGACAGAACAGCCAACATATGGCTCCATCAGTATCGCTGAAGGCAAAGTCCTGTATACGCCTTCTGCTGATTTCGTTGGTCTTGATGAATTTAGCTACCGCGTTGATGATGGATTCAATTTATCCGACCCAGAATGGGTAAGCGTACAAATAGATCGCACGACACCTATTGAGGATGCTGCCCCTATCTACACTGCCGGTTTCGAAAATGGTGACCCTCAATCAGGATTGAATCAAACGCTGACTGCTTCATTTTCAAGTAGCTATGACTCACTGACAAAAGAGCCAGCCAGCTACCATTATTACCAAGTAGAGAACGTCCCTTGGGCAAGAACGGGTGAGCATGTGCTCAAGTTTTATGGAGAGCCACCGGCGTATCGCAGTGAAATTGCCTTTATGAACAGTGATTACAATTTCGCGCCGGGGGATGATTACTATTACAGTGCCAGTATTCGCCCTGATGCATCATGCAAAACATCACTAAGTACTCCATTATCGTTACGCAGTGGAAATCCTTTAGCTCTGGGCCACATGGCGCTATTCGACTGAGCAACAACGGCGACTTTAAGCTCACCTACCACGCACCTAACTACCCTACGGTGGATCTTGGCGTTGCGCCGCAAGACACTTGGACGGACATTCGGGTCTACTTCAAAAAATCGTTAGACGCTGATGGTCGTGTGATGATCTGGGTAAATGGTGAATTGAAACTCGATCGCGCGGGTAAAACGCTACTGATTGGTAACAATGGTTATACCAAGCTAGGTATGTACACTGAGATTCGTGACGCGAGAACCCTATATTTTGACAACGTCTCTGTGTCTAAAGCCATTAACCGCTCGTTAGAAGAGTGGGGACAGGCGCCCGTAGATGGCATTTATAACGATAGTGACAATGACAGGGTGAGTAATGGACTCGATCCCTATCCTTTTGATCCCAATCGATAGCCAATAATAAGCAGATCGGCGAACCGTCACTGACGATTCGCGTTCTAAAACGAAGTCAGTCTAAAAACTTCGCAACGTACCAACAGTCCGCCTCGATATCAAACTGCTCCGCACGAGCCCATTCCAGACCCTTATCAACCAATTGTTTGGCGATACCTTGCCCACGAAATACATTCGGCACATAAGTACGAGTAAAGTTGATGCTGTTACCGTTTAATTTATACTCCAACACACTCTCGTGGCCATCTTTCGCAACCACAAAACGTCGACGTTCTTGTTGGTGTTCAATCATAAAATCTCCAGATTCACGTCGGGGTAGAAAGGCAAAGACTACAGAAAGTCAGCACGTTATGAAAATAGAAAACCAGCATTAAACATCAATCGTACCCCTAATTAGGGTCACAGCTTGACCACACAGCTCAATACGCTCACCTTTCACCATCATACCAACGTAGCCACCTCGCTCAGAATCCTGATACCCCACAAGTGAGCACTTTCCGAGTTTGTCTGCCCAGTATGGAGCGAGAGCGCAGTATGCTGAACCTGTTACAGGGTCTTCATTCACCCCAACCCAAGGAGCAAAGTAACGGGCAATAAAATCGACATCGCTTCTCGAAGATAGGGCTGTGGCGATCACTGCCCGGCCATCCGACTCTAATAATGCATTAAAGTTTGGACGCAGATGGTGCAAGCTGTCTTCATGTTTCAGCACTAAGAAATCTTTCCCACCTTCGACTTCTCCAACAAACTCAACATCATCGCTGCTAAGCCCTAACGCAGCCAAACGCTCGGCTGAAATGGATGCTCGTGGGAGTGGTGGAAATAAAGGAAAGTCCATTGAAATCCGCGCACCAGATTTTTGCGCAGACAAATCGCCAGATAAGGTTTGAAACGTAAACGTCCCTCCTTCACCTAGCAACCCAAGTTCATCTAGTACATTAACGGTAGCCAAAGTGCCATGGCCACAAAGCGCAACCTCGACTTGCGGCGTGAACCAGCGAAGTCGGTTATCGCTAAGCGACAAAAACGCGGTTTCTGAAATCGCCATTTCCTTTGCGATATTGAGCATCAATGATGCTGGCAGCGGCTGCTGCGTAACACAAACCCCTGCAGGGTTGCCTTTAAACGGCTCAGCGGTAAACGCGTTTACTGATAAATATCGAGTTTCATGAAAATGACCTTTTTACACCCTGCTGTGTAAAGAATAGATAATAAACGAGGGAATATCTCAATAAACCTGAAGCAACCACGGAATCATGGTCACATTTGCTCCTATCTACAGCCGAGTTACGTCTATCTACAGCGAAGTTTCGTACAAGAACTTACCGAACGAGAAATGAGTTCCCTATGCACAACAAAGCCCATCTACCGAGTAAACTGTGCCCCGTGTGTCGCCGCCACTTTAACTGGCGCAAGAAATGGCAACGCTGCTGGGATGATGTGAAATATTGCTCAAAGCGCTGTGCTTCTAACAAACATCGATTACCACTCGATCAGTGAACCATCGAACGCAAGAAACTGGCCATTGTTCTCACGCTGCAGAGACATCAACACACTCATGAGCAAACGCGCGGTTTTGTCTGCTGAAAACAGCTTGTGCTCAGGCACATTGGCTTGAAAAGGTTTTGAAAGAGAGGTATCGGTCGTCCCAGGATGCAGAGCAACCGTACAGGAATTGGGCATCAAGCGCCCCCACTCAATACTGATATTTTTTAGCGCCATGTTCAGTGCCGCTTTTGAGCAGCGGTAGCTATACCAGCCCCCTAAACCGTTATCACTGATACTGCAACGCGAGCTGACACCGTTGCAAATCGAGGTGCAGCGGAGCGCCTCAATAAAGACTGTAGATGCTGAGCAAGAAGCAGAGTCGGTAATGTGTTGACCTGCATCGCTTTAATAAACCGCTCAGCCTCAATAGATTTGAGATTTTTCTCTGGTAGCTCGTGGTCGATAGAAAGCTGCCCAACGCAGTTTATCACCCAATCCAGGCAAGCAGGCTGCCTAGCCGCCTTATTTCTCCCCCAGATAGTACCTCTGTTATCCCTTCAACCAGAGACGCGTATTGTGAAGGCTCGCATACATCCAAAGGCAGCCAAACAATGTCACTATAATCTTCTGCTTCTTCCGGAATACCTTGTCGATATGTAGCCATTACTGTCACGTTGGGAAGGTAGATAGAGTCTTGCATAGTGCCCAGCCAATGCCGCCTGAGCCACCAACAATCAACACGTTTAACCCTAAATCTGACATCCCTTTCTCCTAAACAGTGTAATGATTTATAGCTCGTCAATTCGAGCTAAATTGGCTTCTGCTGTCGTCAAATGCTCATTTTGCACTTCTGGCGCCATGCGATCCCAGGTTCGATATATCATCGCAACACGTGGGTTTCTCACTAACTTGTCACGATGTTTGTGCATAAAGCGCCAATAAAAGCCATTAAACGGGCACGCTTGCTCGCCGCTTCTCTCTTTCACGTTGTAATAACAGCCACCACAATAATCGCTCATCTTATTGATATAGCCACCGCTTGAGCAATACGGTTTTGTCGCAATAAGCCCACCATCGGCGTACAAGGCCATTCCTCGTGTATTAGGCATCTCAACCCACTCTATTGCATCGACATATATCCCGAGATACCACTCTTCAACGTTGTCTGGGTCAACTTCCGTCAATAGTGCAAAATTACCTGTGACCATAAGACGTTGAATATGATGCGCATAGGCGAACTCTAGCGATTGAGAGATGGCATGCTGCATGCAGCGCATTTTCGTTTGCCCCGTCCAGTAAAACTTGGGTAAAGGCCGATGTGCCTCTAGGGCATTTTTGTGCTGATACTCCGGCATATTGCTCCAGTACATTCCACGAATGTACTCGCGCCACCCCAATATTTGACGCACGAAACCCTCTACTTGCGCTAAGCTGATCGAGCCATCCGATTCAGAATACGTGTTTATCGCGGCGTACAACACTTCCAACGGAGACAACATTTTGCTGTTGAGAGAAAATGACAGACGACAGTGATACAAACTCCACATCGACTCATGCTCCGCCGTCATCGCATCTTGAAATCGTCCAAAGTTAGGTAAGCAGATCTGGCAAAAATGGGCTAGTAAGTTCAGCGATTGCTCGCGATTAATCGGCCACAGCAGTTGCTGACCAATCTCTCCGATAGACTCTATGTCATGTCTAACCATGCGATCGATGACATCACGGGTAGAGTTGGCGAACAGGAGAGGCGCAGGTAAGTCATTTAAGTCGTTGCTTTTCAGTTTATTTCTGTTGTCTGCATCAAAGCTCCACTTACCGCCAAGCGGTTTGTCTTCGCTTTCCATCAACATGCCATGTTTCTTGCGCATTTTCCGATAAAAGCGATCCATAACGATCGCTTTCCCTTTCGGAAACAGTGCTTCGATCTCTGAAAACGGCAACAGAAAGTGCTCGGTATCCACCTCTTTCACAGCGATATCTGGCAGTGCGATTTGTCTCAACTGCTCGAGCAAACGCCATTCGTCAGGTCTTTGATACTGAAAATGCCCGGCGCCATGATGTAGACACTTTGCGAAAATGAGTTCGTCTAGCGATTCAAACCGAGCGCTGTCATCAAGCGTTAAATGCTCCACATGATGCCCCTGCTCAGCCAACGCATTGGCAAAAGATTCCATAGCGAGAAAGAAGGCGACCTGCTTTTGGATGTGGTGAGTCACATACTCAGACTCTTGTTTTAACTCAGCAATAAGATAGAGCACGCCATTTTCTACATCTGAAAACCAAGAGTGCTGTAAGTTGAGTTGATCACCCAATATGAGTCGAACCGTGTGATACGCCATCGCTACTCTCCTTTTCTGTTGTATGTTGGCAGTCAGTTTTGCCCGTGATATTTGACTTCGTATTTATGATGCGACACCTTTAGCGGGTCATTTAACCGTTATCAAGTGGCCAATCCACCATATCTACTGCATTTACACTCATAGATAGGCCATCACCTTCCCACTTACGGATGAAAACTTCCTCAGGATCATAGAGTTGTGTCTGTTTCTGTAAGTCAAACTTACGATGACCACGAGGGTCAGCCCCGACACCTGCCAAGTATTGCCAATTCCCCCAGTTCGAACCCACATCGTAATCAATCAATGTATGCTGAAAGTAGTTAGCGCCGTAACGCCAGTCAATGGCGAGTTCATGGACAAGACAGCTAGCCACCAGTTGTCGGCCCCGATTAGACATATAGCCTGTCTGTTTCAGCTGACGCATACAGGCGTTAACAATGGGGTAAGGGGTGGTTCCGTTTACCCACTGACGGAATCGCTGAGCATAAAATGAAGTCAGCGGCGACTTGTGTTTAATACCTGAAAACGCGAACAATCTGGCGCCATGACAGCGAGCATACCAATGGAAGTATTCACGCCACAGCAGCTCAAACACGATCCAGTAGGTCGACTCGTTGGCACCAAACCGCCTTTCAAATCGATGCAGTTGACTAACAATCGATCTCGGTGACACATTGCCATTGGCAAGCCACAACGAAAACTTGGTGGAGCTTCGCCAGTCATCCAACGCATTGCGTGTCTGCTTGTAGTTAAGCGCGGCATCTGTTTCGAAATATCCTCTCACATGCGCAAGTCCTGCAAGTTCGCCACCCCGGACGCCTTGTTCTCCCAAATTTACCGCCTGCTCGAAGCATCCGTACGCTTCAGGAAGTCCTTGGCGATTGTTAATCGGAGGTGGCAGCTCAGTCACCGTACTTCCGGGAAGAGCAATGGGCTGCTTTTCTATCAGCTTTCGAAACTTTGAAAATGAATCGGGTAAATCAGATAAGTCGAAAGGTAATGTGTTTTCACAAAACAGACTGTGGCTTTCTTCTCTATGTACGGTGAGTCTTGGATGATGACGAGCCAAGTGATCCACCACAGTCTCAGCGTACCAGCTGGCTGTTTGTGCAACGAACAGGTCAGTAATGTCATAACGGCCAATTAGTTCGCTTAACTGCTGCGATGCTTCCCCAAGCTATCTGCCTCCAACTTGTGGAGCACTTGCCCAATTTGTCTGAGGGACTGATTCAGCTCTCCGACTGATTGCATTAAGAAGTGCTGCTTAGCATCATTATTGATTTCAACCGGGAGAAATCGACGTTCGAACTGTGTCTTTAATTCAGGAAAAAACACGCAGTGAAGAGAGGTAACCTCTCTAGCCGCTTTGGCAAGCAGTGCGTTGTCATGCAGCCGCAAGTCGTTATAAAACCAATACAATCCTCGTTTGATGGCCATCTTGTTCTCGCTATGTTCGTTGCGTTAAGCGTGGGCAGTGTTTACACATACGTACAGATGCGCTAGTTAGCTTAGTCAATGAGTGGGCGGTTCGCGAAGTACACACGTAAAAAGTGTGTCTAAACCATAAGAGGCTTGCATTATGGCACTCAAAAAAACACTCGATAATCTCGCCCCACATTTTGAGCCAGGAGGAAAATACCAAACCTACTATCCGCTTTACGAAGCTGTCGCTACCCTTTTTTATACGCCCGGTCACGTAACCCAAGGGCGCACCCATTTGAGAGACAGCATCGACCTGAAGCGCATCATGATCATGGTATGGATTGCGGTATTTCCAGCCATGTTTTGGGGAATGTACAACATAGGTAACCAAGCAACAGCAGCACTCAGTGTCACCTACACACTGGATGAACTGGTGCCAGTGTTTGAGCAAAGCTGGCGCTTGTCTCTAGCATTTGGGTCTCCGGAGGCACTGGCCAGTGCGAGTTGGGGCAGTGAAATGTTCTACGGCGCGCTCTTCTTTCTACCTGTCTATGCGACGGTATTTATCGTCGGCGGTTTTTGGGAAGTGCTGTTCTCTATCGTCCGTAAACACGAAGTCAACGAAGGTTTTTTCGTCAGCTCCATCCTGTTTGCACTCATCTTGCCCCCTACGATTCCCTTATGGCAGGCAGCGCTAGGCATCACCTTCGGTATAGTGGTTGCCAAAGAAGTATTTGGAGGGACGGGGCGTAACTTCTTAAACCCTGCACTAGCAGGACGGGCTTTTTTGTATTTCGCTTACCCTGCTCAAATGTCTGGCGGGGCAGTATGGGTGGCTGCCGATGGTTACTCGGGCGCAACGCCACTGAGCCAGTGGTATGAAGGTGGTCAAACTGCGCTAATCAATAATATGACGGGTGAAACCCTCTCTTGGAGCGATGCATTTATTGGTAATCTGCCAGGATCCATGGGCGAGGTATCGACACTGTTCATCATGCTGGCCGGTATATTCTTGATTGCGATAGGCATTGCGTCTTGGCGAATTGTACTTGGTGTATTGATTGGCCTGGCTGCTACCGCGACATTGCTCAACCTGATTGGGTCAGATAGCAATCCTATGTTCTCCATGCCGATATGGTGGCACTTTGTGATTGGTGGCGTCGCGTTTGGCACCTTTTTTATGGCGACCGATCCGGTTTCCGCTGCATTTACTGACTCGGGAAAACTGGCTTACGGTGTGCTGATAGGGGTTATGACCATCTTCATACGCGTACTCAACCCAGCTTACCCAGAAGGCATTATGCTCGCGATCTTGTTCGCGAATCTCTTTGCTCCACTGTTCGATCATCTGGTCAAAGAGTCTATGGTTAAGCGCCGAACACGTAGGATGAACAAGCTTAATCAATAACGCTCAAAAAGCGTTCAACGCAAATTGTAAACCGCAACAGCATTTATAAGAATGCTGTTGCGGAAGCAAGATCACGCCTTTTTTAGTGTCTATTTTCAAAAACTGAGGATCCGAAAGTGACAATTTACTCGTCTCATTAGATAATTGAGTAGCTGTACAGTAAAAATAACTACAAGAAATCATGGCATTTATCGGAATGAGCTAAGGACAACGAAGGGACTATGAAGAAAAACGATTTTCAGAAATCGGCCGCCAACCTAAAAAAGGCGGTGCCGCTGATGGTTAAACATCACGTACCGGCGACGCCGGCGAATTACGCTTTATGGTATACCTATGTGGATCAAACCATCCCTGAGTTAAATGCCGATATGGACGCCATACTCAAAGATTACGAAGTCCTGCCACCTGTCAATTCTGCTTCGCTTTATCGAAACCACATTGCTGAAAAAGCAGAAGTGGATCTTCAGGGTTTAAAAGAAAACCTCGAAGCGATTGTGACTGAGATGTCGAGCTCTATGGATGATGCCCTCAGCGACACCAGCGAGTTTTCTCAAGCACTTGAACATAGCTTTGACGGCTTGTCTTCAAGCCTAGACGCCGAGCGTGCACCGACCCTTGATGAAGTGATGCCTCTTATCAAACAATTGGTCGATGAAGCCAATGACATTAGGCACTCCACAGACTTTATACACGGACAGCTAAAAAACGCCAGCGATGAGATCAGCCGTCTCAAGTCTCAGCTAGCAAAAGTCCAGTGCAACGCCATGTTCGACAGTCTAACCACGCTGTACAACCGCGGTGCTTTTGATGCCGACTTAACCATGTTTTGTGAAGCTAAGCAGCCGCTGAGTTTGATTTTGTTGGATATCGACCACTTTAAAAAATTCAACGATGAAATGGGTCACTTGTTCGGCGACACCATTTTGAAAGGGATCTCTCAACGTCTTAAGCAAGCTTGTCGTGGTGGTATTACTGCCTATCGATTCGGTGGTGAAGAGTTCGCGCTGATTGTGCCAAACAAATCACTGCGCGTAGCAAGACAAATGGCAGATGCTCTGAGATTAGCCATTGAAAAAATGACCATTAAAGATCGTAAAAACGGCCAAAAAGTCGGCAATATTACCGCCTCTTTTGGCGTGGCAGAATTCATAACAGGTGACAGCTACGCGTCGCTGGTTGATCGTGCCGACAAGCAGCTTTACGACGCTAAACGCTCTGGTCGTAACCGAGTAATGCCGTTCTAAAAAAACGCCCCACCGTTAAGGCGGGGCAATACTACCAAAGGAAAATGCGGTAATAATAAATGTGCTAGCGTGAATTAAAATGCGAAGCTAAATCCTAATGTGTAATCATCACCGTTTTTCGCGGTGTACTCTTTATCCTCACTGCAAGCGCGTGGTCGTCCTTGCTCATCGCCTTTCACTAGACTAACCCAGTGACGAATTCCCGAAGCGTGACAGTTTTCTGACTGACCAAACGTGGTACATGTTTCCAATTGAATGTCTTCGATTTCTACCAGTTCTAAATTGCCAGTACCTTTACGGCGACCAATCGTAACCTCCAGGTGAGTGCCGCTTTCATCGCGAAGCAAAATACCTTCTGGTGCGCATTTATCGCCAAGGTAAGCCACAAAGTGCTTAGCGCGTTTGAGCCCCGTGTGCTCACCATTTTTGAAATACGCCTGTACGTGGCGATAATCAATTTCGTAGCTCACCACGTCCTCGTGTGAACCTTTTTCGAGGGGAAACAGGGTGTCTAGCAGCTGTTTTGCCATCTTTTGTTTTTCCATCTGCTCATCAGCTTTAACCATCTCGACGGCGAACACGGCTTCTGCGATAAAGGTTGAATGGTTCTTATGAAGTTCTGTTTTATCGAATGTCAGCATGTTCATAGTCTGTCCCTCTTACTGCTGCTAGATCCAAATTAGAGTAATCAACCCAAACGGATGTTTAAATTTATATTCGTTTTGTGATTTGTATACTTTGTAGACTAGCGTGTTTTTGACTACAATTTCACAACAAAAATTTTACAATGTGAATTTTACAAAATGCCAGTGTCAAAAAGTCTGATCCGCCAGTCCCATTTTTTGGGCACCAAAGTTCGTAACCTACGAAAACGTAACCACTTAACCATGGAAGATCTGTCTGCGCGTTGTATTCGCGTCAACCCAGAGTACGCGCCTTCCGTCTCTTACCTGTCGATGATTGAACGTGGAAAACGCGTCCCTAGCATCGATATGCTGGAGGTGATCGCCGAAGTATTTCAAAAGGATCCCGCTTGGTTTCTCGACAATGAACCCGAGCCAGATGAAATTACCCCGGTAAAAGGAAATCGCGGCGGAATAAGTGGTATGGCACTTGAGCCAAGCTTTTTGTTCTCCAATGACATTTTGCAGATCGCCATTCCCGAAATGCTCTCGCAAACAGGGATCACGGGTCGTCAATTTGCTCACTTGTTAATACGCGCGCATCAGGAAAGTTTGCAGAACCATTTCCCCGATCTTGAACGTGCCGCAGAAGACGTTGGCTTGAAACGACTCAATCTCTCGATTGAAGATCTCATCGATATTGCGAGCGATTTAGGGCTGCGCGTGCAATGGGTAAACCGGACTCCCAAAGATGTGGTGGACGAACTTGGGGTGAACGCTAAGCAGCTGGTGACGTCATTTTTCGAGCCACCCGGCACCATCTACCTCAACGAAATCCTGAAAGCCTACCCAACACGTCTAAAGTACGATTTGGCGGTGTATATCGGTCACCGTATCCTGCATCGCGATGAAGGCTTAAAAAGCGTACTCAGCGTCGGCAATCAAAATACCTGGGACGACAGCGCGGCTCATCAGTCTTCTTCAGCACTCAACTCACAGGACATCCTTCAGGCCTGGCGCGATTTTGAATCCAGCTTTTTTGCAGGGGCACTACTGTGCCCAAGGTGCCCTTTCGACAACTGCTCGACCGAAGCGGCTATGAGATTGATGTTCACAAACGGGTCGGCGTGTCACCTTCGGTAGCAATGCGCCGTATGACCGTCGTGTCCCCATATCCCCACTGGCACTATTTCGATGCTTATGGCCCAGGGAAACTCAAGGCCGTCTATCGCGGAAATGGTATTCCGCTTCCGTGGGGAAATATGCGGATGGTTAATGACCCCTGTCAGCACTGGGCAGTATTCAGAAGGTTGTCTGAGCCACAAAATGGCTCGTCGGCGCAAATTTCTATATTGAATGTAGGTGATGAACCAAGGATCTATTGTTGTGAGTCCATCAACATGACCGATCCTGCGGGTAACAATCGAGTGCTGTGTGCAGGTATCGATCTCAATCCAGCGATAGATGCGCAAGGCGGCAATGCATTAGACATCGCTAGTGAACTTAAGCGTTCATGCGTTGAAGGCGGAGGTAGTGTCACCATCCCACGTCATATCAAAAAAGATCTGCAAACTGTCGCCAAAATACTCAATATCAACTGGGTAGAGCGTGGTATTGAAGGTGACGCTCGATTAATCTGCTCACGAGGTGCTGTTTGTCCGCGTAAACCAAGTTGTTATGAAGGTTGTCAGGAGGACGCAAGTCAGACACTGGGAGACATTGTTTGACACGTACAAAGCGTAGCAAGCGAAAGACTGATGCAATGAAAGGCTAATCATAATTAGGTGATGAATAGGCTTGGAAAGAGCCTTTTCTGAACCCAGAAAGAAAAAAAGCCAGCCACAAAATACGTGTGACTGGCTATATACAAGTGTGAACAAAATAGGTTCACTAACAACGTCAGTTGGCTAGGTGACCCTCGGCTTAAAAAGGGTCGTTTCTATTAATGCAGTATGCGTGCCAACTTTTCAAAGTCTGTTTTTAATTGATTTTGACTAAATCTACACCAATTTCATGGAAATAGCGTTCATATTGTATTTGCAAAATGCAAATTTAGATGCATTTTGCAATCACAGGCGTTCTCATAGTAGGAATATTGATAAAATACGTACCCCACAAGCGTTACCAGTTGCATAGGTGGGGATGCGGAAGAATTAGTTTGTCGTTAGGCCTGTTCGATTAAAGACACCCAACACACAACCTTCCAAATTTCAGCAATTGTCCGACTCTAAATTGAGCAACTTAAGTTTTCGCTCCACGCCACCAGCGTAACCAGACAACTTTCCATTTTTTCCCACCACTCGGTGACAAGGGACAACAATAGAGAGTGGGTTTTTACCATTCGCCGTCCCAACCGCCCTCACCGCTTTTGGGTTACCCACCCGATTGGCTAGCTCTTGGTAGCTGATCGCTTCTCCATACGGAATCTCGCAAAGAGCCTGCCAAACCTTGCGTTGAAATTCAGTCCCTATGGCAGCTAGCGGCAAAGTAAACGCTTGACGCTCCCCAGCTAAATACTCCTTTAGCTCAGTTTCTGCTTGGCACAGTAATGGATAGCTTGGGTTGTACTCCCCAAGTTCATCAGGACAAGTTGTATGCTGCTCAAACCAAATGCCCAATAAGCCTTCACTATTTGCTTGCACAGTAATAGGCCCTAGCTCACTTGTGAGCACAGTGTAATAATTCATGAGAAATGACTCCAACAGTGAAGAGTGGCATAACTGCCCCATGGTGCAGTATGCTCTGCATTGACTTCGTTATGATCAACCAAATATTTTTTAACAATAAGATCTGAGCTAAGTAGCAAATCTGGGGACGATAAGCCGCGCATTTTTGCATAATTGATGGTCCATGGCCCGATACCTTTTAGCGCCAACCAATTATCAGGATGATCGTCTGGGTGTTCGCCTAGATGGCAGGCAAGTCGCGATAAGGTTTCTTTCCTGCTTTCGGGCATTCGCAAAAAACTCAGGTCTTTTCCCACGACATGGTCAGGGGTCGGAAACACTCGCTGGCCTGAAAGGCGCTGATCCATAGTCTCAGTCAAAAGATTGAGCTGACCTATCGCGGCCTTCACAGATACCTGCTGTCCAAGTACCGCCCGTGCGCCCGCCTCCCAAGCCGACCACACTCCAGGCAATCTAAGACCAGGCTTTAGAATAAGCCCCTCATCAACAGCGCTTAGATGAGACTCGACAGCAGTAATGTCAGTATCAAGATCGAATACACGCTTAATACCACTTAACAAACTTGCCAACTTGGTGACCTGCTCTAGTTCAAACTCGACTTTAACCGTCTGCTCCCCGTTTAGGTCTGCAAACAATCGAAACCAACCTAGGGTCCCATCGATATCAACGTAGCGCTCATAGCTTTGCTCGGTGACACGCTCAACGCCGCTGATCGCACGCTTTTGAAGAAAACTGAGCATTGAAGCCAGTCATACGCGCCGCGATAGGCCAGATAGACTTCATTGCGGGCAGTGACTTTGCCGTCTCCGCGACGCAGCTCCGACGGGGTTAACTTAAGCGTCTTCTTAAACGCATCATTAAAACGCCTTACGCTATTAAAGCCGCAGGCAAAACCAATATCCGAGATCGATAAATGACTATGATGGAGAAGCTGCTTCGCAAACATCAATTGGTGGTACTGAGCGTATTTCTTAGGTGACAAACCAAGGTGCTCTTGAAATAGCTGGCGTAGATAGCGGCTACTAATACCTAAACGATCGCTGAGTGTCTCACAGCTTGACTGATTCAGCGCACCTTGCTCAATAAGTGTCAAAGCACGGCGAAAGCTGGTTTCCGCGCCAAGCCAAGCCCATGAATTGGGAGCACTTTCTGGACGACAACGCAAACACGGACGATACCCCGCCTCAAGGGCAGCATGAGCGTGCTGAAAATAACTCACGTTATGCTCTTTCGCCAGATTAGCAGGACAAATCGGCCGACAAAATATGCCTGTGGTTTTAACACCAACAAAAAACACGCCATCAAAGCGTGCATCTCGCGCTAGCCTCGCCTGCTGATACTGTTCGTTGGTCATTGAGATTACTGCCACTACGTCGCCTCATTCGTTTTATCAGTAGTGTCCAGTGTAAACCATGTTCGTTCTGTGACTAGTCATTTTCGGAACTCAACATAGGGTAATTTTCGCAAGGAAAGCTTCATCACATTGTCATCTAAGTTTCAAATTTTCACGTGAAAGTAACGACTTACTAAATGCTTAAATTAATCGTCTGGCAAAATTTCAAAAAACGCCAAAGCTCTGTCTATACTGAGGCAGAGTTTGATGATAAACGTCATTTTATGAGGGTGGCTATGTCTAATGTAGATTTTCGTCTTGGTAAGAAACCGTTCTACGACAACAAGCGGTTTCGACGCGGGTTTGCAAAATCCGGAGACTTTACCATTGCCGAAGAGGAAATATTGATCCGCTTCGGAGATACGATGAACTTACTTGAAGGTGGCGAACTCGCCCCTGAATCTGAAGAGGAGCGCCATTTTCTGCAAGCTGTCGCCGATGAACAGCAAGCGGAAAGCAAACTTGAGAAAACGTGGATCAAGTACATCCATCTCGCTCGAGACCGGAAAAAGTTTCATACACTAAATGGGAAAAAGGCGGCTGCGAATGAAAGCGTCGAGGATGAGTCTGATTATGATGATAGCAACGCTGATATTGGTAGCGACATCGTCGATGACGAGCCACGCTCAGACGACTAATCACCAGCGTTATTCGCGCTGACATTGAAACGACTTACGCCCAACCTGGCAGTTGGGCCTTTTCCTATGAACTCAAACTAACGAGACAATTGTTCAAGCTGGAATCAAAGCCCATCGAATGGTTGAACGCGATTTAGGCATTCTGCAAGCATTGCAATAATAGCTAACGTTGCCACACGCTTTCATAGCATCCAGCTTTGTGTCGCAATCAGGACAAAATGGCGTTTTATTGAAGCTCACCTGGCACTGAGTGCAAGTGCGACGTTCCTCATTTTTCACTTCAATCTTGCATGTTGGGCAAGCCAACGTTAGTGCTTGAATCGCTGCGTGATCCATGTTCTACCTTTTACTTAGCGCTTCTCTCAACCAGTTCAAGAAGGCAAACAACTACAGATAGCTCAGTATAATTCCTCACCGACTTTGATGACAAAACCACCAAGCACTGACAATTGAAGTTTTAAATAGGTAAAACAGCCAACTATTTAAGTCATAAATGACTTACCAACACCTCCCAACTCAACCAAGGCTAAATTGGCAATCTATGCGTATTTTTAACTTCTTTAATGCCAATGCTAGATTGAATTGAGAACACACTCGGTAGTTTTCTCAGTTCAGATACTCGCTCATAATATTGGTCGAGATCATAAGCGACAATTTGAACAATGTAATCCGCATCACCGGCAATACAAAAGCAGGTGATGACCCAACTCAACTCATTGACCGCGGCTTCAAACTTTTCGGTATCGGTTGGATGATGGCTACTCAAGCGGACTTGGCTAAAACCAACGACTTGCAACCCTAGTTTCTTACGATCCAAGCTCGCATGATAGCCCGTAATATAGCCATCTTGTTCAAGCTTCTTCCATCGTCTCCAACAAGGACTATCACTTAAGCTAACACGCTCTGCCAACTCACTCACCGTAATGCGGCTATCACCTTGTAGCTCTTCAAGTATGTTTATATCTGTTCTACTAAGACTATCGGTATTATCTTTCATTTATCTGCCTAAAGAAGAAAATCTATTTCATTCTGGCTCTGCTTTGATGATAAATCAACCAACTTGTTTCAGATGGATTTTGCATACTCATGCTCCTCCATAAAAACAAGAGATGACCATGAACACGCCAGAGCTCATTACATTAATTGCCCTAACCATCATTACAGTTATCGTCCCAGGTCCTGACTTTCTCATTGTGTCGCGCAATGCAGTAGTACACTCAAGAAAAGCGGGATGGTTGACTGCTTGTGGTGTGGCTACCGCTGTTTGGGTACATATTTCCTACTCTATTGGGCTTGTGCATTTGGCTTCTTCACAATCCCAATGGCTTTTTCAAGGAATGAAATACGCAGGTGCTTGCTATCTCATTTACTTGGGGTATCAATCTTTGAAGACGAGACAAGACGATGTTCACTGTGCTAAATCGAGTTCGAATGGTAACTTTTGGTTGCAAGGTTTTATCAACAACGCCCTTAATCCTAAAGCGACGCTTTTCTTCATTAGTGTGTTCAGCCAAGTCATATCTAGCGACACATCAATTTGGGTACAAGTTGAATATGGCCTTGTCATCACCGCCATCTGTTTAGGTTGGTTTATCCTCCTTCCCTACTTTTTGACCACCAAACCGTTTAAGTCAGTGGTCAATACTTATATCAAGCCGATAGAGAAGGTCGCAGGGGTAATGTTTATTGGGTTTGGACTATACACCATGCTAGGTTAACCGAGCCCCTGATCATTGAGCTAAGATTTAACAAACACAGTTTTATCGATTGCCACCCCAGAAATGAGAGTAAGAGTCATTTACAATTTATAGCGATAAAAATGCCTATATACTGCGGGTAAGGAGAACACCATGACCACAGCAATCACTCAATGGTTAGCACGAGATCCGGATTCAAAAACTCGTCAAGAGCTTCAACAGCTTATCGATAGCAATAGTCAACAAGAACTGACAGATAGATTCAGTGCCCGTCTAGCTTTTGGTACAGCAGGACTCAGAGGCAAAGTCGGCGCTGGGCCAAACCGAATGAATCGACTCGTTATCCAAGAAACCGCAACAGGACTTGGGCAATATCTGCTTGAGCAAGTAAACAATGCGGACACACGAGGTGTGATTGTCGGCTATGATGGCAGAATCGATTCAAAACAGTTTGCTCACGATACCGCCAGCGTACTAACCGCAATGGGCATTAAGGTCTATTTGACCGCCAAAGTAGCCGCAACACCGATTGTCGCCTTTGGCGTGAAAAAATTTAACGCGGCGGCGGCAGTCGTTGTCACCGCGAGCCACAATCCGCCTGAATACAATGGTTTCAAAGTGTATTGGGAGAATGGCGCACAAATCATTCCGCCTCATGACGCTGGTATCGCGAGTAAAATTGACCAAGCCACGAGCAAACCACTCACTCTAATCTCACTAGAGCAAGCGAGCGAACAAGGTCTCTTGGAGTGGCTAGAAGAGAATTACTACCAATCTTATCGCAATGCCATCAATGGCAACCCACTGCTGAAGAGTAATAACCACACTGACATCTCCATCGCCTATACCGCAATGCACGGTGTTGGCGCTGAGATGGCGGAAACCTTGCTCGCCGATGCCGGATTTAAGCACGTCGCAAGCGTTGCAGAACAGCGCGAGCCAGATGGCACCTTCCCCACTGTTAACTTCCCAAATCCAGAAGAAGCGGGCGCTATGGATATGGTGATGGCGCTTGGAAAAACGCACGACGCGGATATTGCCTGCGCGAATGATCCAGATGCAGATCGCTTCGCCGCTGCAGTAAAGCGCGAGGATGGTGAATATCAAATGTTAACTGGTGACCAGCTCGGTGCACTGTTTGCCAATTATCTATTGGAAAATCAGCCAAATGCGCTGGTTGGCAATACGATTGTGTCTTCCAGATTATTGAGTGCGATCGCTAAAGCGCACGGCGCACAATATTATAAAACACTGACTGGTTTTAAATGGCTCACCAACGTCGCCATGGAGCAACAAAGCGAAGCCCATCCGTTCTTATTCGCCTATGAGGAAGCACTAGGCTATACCATCGGAAATCAAGTTTGGGATAAAGATGGCCTATCTGCACTGGTTGCCTTTGCCCAACTAACAGGCGAGCTAAAAGCACAGGGCAAAACTATCTGGGATAAGCTCGAAGCCTTGTATCGACAACATGGCTTCTACTGTAATGCGCAGCGCAGTATTGCGCTCGACCCGAGCTCGCCACCGATCGGTGACAAGTTACGGAAGCAACCACCACCCCAGATTGCAGGGCATAAAGTCATCGTGACTGAGGATCTCAAGTCTTCAACGCGCTACTTAGCCAACGGTACGACTGAGCACATCAATTTACCTGCCAGTGATGTACTTATTTACATCCTTGAGGATAAATCGCGTGTTATCGTGCGCCCTTCTGGCACCGAGCCTAAATTGAAGTGTTATTACGAAGTGATCAGTGACTTTCCTGATACGATGAGTTACGAAGAAGCGAGTAAGACGGCGGAAGAAAAAATGACTGCGCTCATAGCTGCGCACCAGCAAAGTCTATAGAGATAAAAAAGGGGAGTGAGCGATCACTCCCCGTAGACTTGTAGCTAGAATCGGATATTCATAAAAGTGTGTAGGTTAACCCTGACACTACACATGCAAGACTCTCTCGCTTAGTACCTAAAACGACGGATCTGACTATCCAATTCAGTCGTGTTCAAAGTGATGGCTTCCGCTAAGGTTTGTAGTTCATTGTTAACACTTCGCATGTCTGCTGCGCTAGAATCAAGCTCGCGCATATCTCCCGCGACGGTATTGCTCACATTGGACTGCTCTTCACAAGCACTCGCGACAGAATCAACCATAGCGTTGATGCTAGTCACAGCCTCAATCATCTTAGTCAGTGCAAGCTGCGCTTCATCAGAGCTTGCTTTGGTGAGTTCCACCAATTGCTTAGATTCTTGAGTCGCATTAAACGACTCAGTTGCCTCTTGCTGCAGGCTTTCAATGATGGATTCTATTTCGCTGGTAGAGTCGTGAGTCTTGCTTGCAAGCGCGCGAACCTCATCAGCAACAACGGCAAATCCGCGGCCACTTTCACCTGCTCGCGCAGCTTCAATAGCAGCGTTTAGAGCCAGAAGATTGGTTTGCTCAGCAATCGCTTTAATCACTTCAACTACGCGGCCAATATCGTCACTGCGATTCTTAAGCGCGTTGGCGCGCTCGGCGGCAGTCTCAAGGTTAGCGGACAGATCTTCTACATTTGAGACATTTTGCGTAATCGCTTGCTCGCTTGAGGCCCCCAGAGAAAGAGCATCATTGGATTTAAACAGAGTATTCTCTGTGTTAGCTGCAATTTCACTCGTCGCCAGATTAAACTGCTCAATCTTGCTCAGACTTTCATGAGTTAGCGCCAACTGATTTTCAGTTTGTTGACTTACTGAAGCGCGCACGGAAGTAATGGCCGAGCCATTCTGCTTTAAACTTTCTGTAGTGCGAGCCGTATCGATAACGATCTCCTGCACTGTTTCGACAAAGCGATTGAAGGCTTTTGCTAAGTCGCTCACTTCATCGTTTGAGATCGCTTGTACTCTCGATGTTAGATCGCCGCCACCAGCGGCAATATCATTCATGCTGCTGGCCATCCCTTTTATTGGGGTCACAACCAAGCGATCCATAATGTACCCAAGAGATACGATAACCACTAAATACAAGGTACCGAACATTAACATCGAGCGGAGCATCAAATTGTCTAGCTCATTGCGCGCTTGCTCACTATTAAAACCAAGTGAAACCGAGCCAATTGGCAAACCATCCCACTCAATATCAATGCGAGATTCAAACTCAGCCGCCTGCTGGCGAACCTGACTCATCTCTTTGCCGTTTTGATCGCGAACCACGATGCTCGAAATAGTGTCATTCTTGATGTAAGCCTCAAGAATGCTGCCAATCAGCGCTTTGTCATACACATACACCGGCTCTTGCAAGATAACTTGCAGCTCCTGCTCAATTTCTTCGGTGACCTTCGCTAGATCTGCTTCCACATTTTGCTTAGTCAATACATATTGGGTAGACAAAGCAATGGCCGTCACCAACGTCATGACGAGTGTCACCACAAGAATAATTTTTTTGGTCAGTCTGTTCATATTGCACCTGTGGTTACTTAGCTAGAGGGTCAAAGAAAAAGTGATCAGGGATGGCTTTCGTGGCAGCGGTGACATTTGGATTTTCCAACTTAAATACCACACGCTCACTCAAATTTGCTTGTTGCAATGCAGCTTTGATCTCATTGTCCGCAAAGAACATAGTCTCGTAGAGTCCTTCGTTGTGGATTTCGAGCATGATGTCATAGAGATGCTGCTTCAATGCATCGTTGCCTTTGCGCACAAACAGGAGATAAGGCATCTTGTAGCGAAGCATCACGTTTCCATCTACTTCCAATGGAAGGTGCGGGTGAGATTTCACTTCAGCCCAAGGCTCCATTACGCCACGCATAAAAGCATCGCAGCGATTGCCAGCAACCAGCATGTCGAAAATATTTGGGTACTTGAGCGACTTTGCGATCGATAATCCATTCGCTTCCAGTATCTCAGTATCGGCCCACGTTTTGCCTGAACAAAGTGATAAGCGCTTTAAATCGGCAACAGAGTTAACCGTTGCTAACTTATTGGTTCGCTCGGCGCTCACCAATCCAATACGCATGCCCAACATGCCGCGATAAATGGGAAATGGAATGGCGTCAAAGCGCGCTTCAAGATCCTGGTTGGTTGCCGTCCACACAACGTCTAACGTACCGTTTTCTAAATCAGCAAGTAATCGAGTCCCTGCAGGTTCGCCTGTCTTGGCGTAGATAAAATCGATGGAAGAGTACTGCTCGGAACGAGAAATGATCTCTTTTAATAAGGTTAAATGGAGTTTATCGTCGTCAGGCTTACCGGCTAGCCTAAGCGGCTGGGCAACAGACGACAGCGACAATACCCCACACAAAGTAGCTAATAGCAACTTCTTCATGGTGCACCTAACATTCTGATACTAATAACAACCACCGCCATGCAAGAAACAACAGCGGTACAACGGGTTTGTAGGGGGAGGGATTTGTCGCATTTACGATCTACGCCGCAGTATGCCACTGGTTTTTTATTGTGACGAAATGTAACGATAGAACGATATACAGTCAATCATTCACAGAGACAACAATGAGAAGTTAATTGGACTTTATGACTGCCATCATAGACCGTGACCTGGCCATTCCTCCACTCATTAGACAGTAAACAAAACAATAAACCAAGCAACGCCAATTATTAGTCACAAAAATCACCTTGCCAAACCTGGCTAAATTTCATCCAACCAACATAAATATGCGAGGCACTTCAACTATTGAGTAAGAAGCGCCCCGACGAATAATGGTTAATGTTGAGACGAATCTGGCTCGGTCTCAGATGACACATCGTCGTTTTCTTCATCTACCCACTTCATGAATACCTGATATCCCGCAGTCAAAAACGCTGCACCGATAAACATGCCGAGAATGCCGCCAGACATCATACCGCCGATAGCGCCAATGAGTACCACAGGCATAGGGACACTTAAACCTCGCCCAAGCACCATAGGTTTAAGTATGTTGTCCACTAAACTAGCAGCGATAATCAAGACAGAGAAGATAGTGTTATGCACGGTCGAACCATCGGTACTCGACCACAACATCGCGACAGCAACAATGGCAATGATGGTGACAGGCAATTGAGTGATCGCAAAAACTAAAGCAATGACCGTTAAAAACGCCGCAGCAGGCACGCCAGCAAGTGCGATGACTGCACCAAAAATGGTTGCTGTTAGGAAAGCAATACCAATAACACCTACCGCCACTTGGCGAATGGTTGCCGTGGTCAAATGATGTAGCTCAGGCCCTTTGTGTTCATCGGAAAAGCTATTGAAAATCCGGCGCATCGCTTTTGTGCCGTCTTCTGCCCAAGCGAGCATAATGCCAGCGATGATCACCGCACCAATCAACAAAAAGACACTTCCCGCGGCACCACTGGCTTTATCAACAAACCAGGCAGATGCATTTTTAAGCTGTGGCTGATACTTATCGATAAAGTTCGGCAAGTCTCTCGCCGCCTCATTCCAGGCTGTATAAGCATCTTCACCAATGAGTGGCCAATCCTTTACCTTTTGAGGAGGCGCTGGAATATGAAGGTCACCTTGCTCATAGCTTTGGTAGGTCTGCAAAGTTTTAACCGCGAGTGAATTGCCCACCAAAGCGACAGGTGTACCCAGTACTAACACCCCTATCAAAGCGATGGCAATTGAGCTTCGCTTAGTTGTCCAACCAAACTTAGTCTTTAAGAAATTGCGCACTGGAAACAGAGCAATCGCTAGAACCAGCGCCCAAAGTAAAATGGGCAGAAAAGGAGCGAATGCCCACCAGCACATCAATACAATGAAGGTAATGGTGGAAAAACGTATTAGGGATGCCGTAAAGGCCTGGGATAGGGCTTGCTTAAGATTGTCCTTGTCGTTGTTCACTTAAGACTCCATTCTTTGACACGAATAATGATGAAAGTTTGACGACCATCGATGCTGATTATCTATGACCTTCGTAGCTAACCCACTGAACAGTGGGCATATATCAACTATAGTCGACGAAAGTTAACTCTCAAGATTCGGCAAAAAGAAAGCCAGCATTTTCAAGCTGGCTAATCTGGAGAACTAGTCTGTAATCGGCTCCTGTGAGGAGGGCTGCACATTTCGCTGCCGGTAGAGGTGAATGCCCGCTAACAAAATAGCCAAGCCGATTGAAACAAACACGCAGGCATCGGAGATAGAATTTGTTGTTATCGCGATTGATGCCACAAGAACACCTAATATCTGACACATACGTCCAAGGTAAGCGCCTTGCCGAGTATCAACTTTTGCCTCCTCAGACAAGCTAATAGGCGTGTCTAAGTTCACTTTTAGCAACGCGATTTCATCCCCGCGTTCACCTGAAGTTTCTCGATAGAAGCATCGTGTAAGGATAAAGAAGCCACCGGTTATCACTATATGCGCGATCAGAGTCATTGAAACACGTAAGTCAACTGACTCTCGACTGGTGAAGCTAGTAGCTTCAAACCAAGGCAACAACCAATCCACATTGAAGACAAACTGCATAAAGAACGACACTGCCAATCCAACAGCAATCGTAGCCCAACCGGACCAATCCGGTGTTTTTAACGTCACAAGTGCTAGTAAAGATGGAATTGCCAATGGCGTTTGTAATAGTGCGCCAAATAGCATCATGATATCGAAGAAGCTGTATTCCTTAATCGACGCAAATAGCAAAGCCGCCAAGATACAGAGTAAGCCATTAACCACGGTTGCAACCTTGCCAACAAATAACTGCTTTTGTTCTGTTGCTTTAGGATTGAGCACCGATTGATAAACATTTCGCACAAAAATGCCCGCATTTCGATTCAAAGCAGTAGTCATGGGAGCAATGGTGGCCGCAAGCATTGCTGCAAGCACCAAGCCAAGCATTCCGGTAGGCAGATAATGATCAATGTAATAAACATACGCGGCGTTGTTTGCACTCTCGGCAAGCTTAGGATAGTGCGCCATAAGATCCACGCCCATCGCTGCGGTTACCCAGGGAGGAACAAACCACATAACTGGACCAAAAATAAATAGTATACCTGCGAACATAGCCGCTTTTTTCGCTTCTCTCTCGTTCGTTGTCACCAAAAAACGATAGCAAGAAAGTGCGTTATTCGCGCTAATCGTTTGCTTGAGAAGCATCATCACCACCCAAAGCCAAAATATTTGCCAATAGCTAATGTCTGCTCCCATGTAACTATCAGCAGGATAGCTATTTATTAATGACACAGGGCCACCGACCTCAAGCAAAGCAAATGCCCCAACCGACATGGTAATCGCAACCAGCAAAATGAGCTGAATGACATTGGTTGCCGATACTGTCCAAGAGCCACCACTCGCGGCAATGAAGGTCACCAATAAGCCAACACCAACAATCGTAACCACAAGATCAATGTTAAAAACCGCTGCTGCGAAGAGGCTAAGCCGTTTAACCAGATCGCCGCGGACATAATCGTCAAAGGAAAAGAGAGCCAGGTATAAACTTGCTCAGATACACGTCCAAACCGAACCTTGATCGCTTCCATAGCAGTTTCGACACGCATCTTGCGATAGCGAGCAGCAAAATACCAAGCCGCCACTAAAAAGCCCAAAGCATTACCCCAAAAAATGAACAATACTGTCAGTCCATCCTCAAAGGCCTTAGCGGCAGCCCCCGTAAAGGTCCAAGCCGAAAACTGTGTCATGAAAGCCGTGGCTCCAGCCATCCACCACATCATTGCCCCACCGCCACGAATGAAGCCGGAACTATCTGTAGCAAAACGCTTAAACGCCAGGGCGGCGAACAACACGAAAGCAAAGTAACCGACAACAATTGCACCATCAATGAGTTCCATACCGCTCCTTATGCATCATGGCTTATTCATTTTTTGTGATAGGTCCCAATGGCTTCGTTGCCCACACAGAGCTCAAGAACCCGCAATGATGAAACTCGACCTAAATCACACTTAGTCGCTTAAAGTAGAAATATTACTACCATAACTTCAATTTATGCTGGTAAATTAGAACATATTAAAACAACGTTTCAAATAAAATTTAGTTATCTATTTGTTTCTTGAAAGGCGTGGGGGATCTTAGAGCTGTTGCAATCAAGACCTCTCAGAGCAACGTCAATGTGGTAGGTATACCACCACAGTAATGCCATCATAAAAAGAATCAGTTAGTTGCACTAAATCAGACTCTTACTGCCGAGTTTTATTTCATTAAGAACGAATGAAACTGGTTACTCTCAGCTGGATATTTGACTATGAGCCAATACAAAATAGCGATCATCGGTGAATGCATGGTGGAGCTACAACGCAAAGAAGATCTACTGAAGCAAAGTTTCGGTGGTGATACATTGAACACGGCGCTGTACCTTTCTCGTTTGACGAAAAATTACAACATTTCAGTAAGCTACATTACCGCACTAGGCAACGACCCTTTCTCATCTGAAATGCTTAAAGCGTGGTCGGACGAAGTATCGATACCGACCAAGTGTTGCGCCTAAACGACAAAATGCCCGGCCTTTACCACATCGAAACAGATGAAACTGGCGAGCGCACCTTCTTCTACTGGCGCAGCGACGCAGCAGCCAAGTTCGTGTTTGATCAACCAGAAAGCCAATCTCTTGTTGAATCTTTAATGGATTACGATGCGGTTTACCTAAGCGGCATTACCTTGGCTATTTTGACCGACTCTGGACGTGACACTCTGTTTAGCTTCCTAGAGAAATTCAAAGCCAAAGGCGGCAGCGTCTTCTTTGACAACAACTATCGTCCCAAGCTTTGGGCGAGCCGTGATATCGCTCAACGCACGTACCTTGCGATGCTTGGTTTTACCGACACCGCACTGCTTACCTTCGAAGATGACCAAGACTTGTTTGGCGACACATGCCTAGAAGATTGCATCGAGCGCACTCAACACGCTGGTGTCAGCGAAATTGCCATTAAACGTGGCGCAAAAGAGTGTCTAGTACTTAGCGAAGGTCACGCAGAGTATGTCGCACCAAAACCAGTCGATTCCGTGATTGATACCACAGCCGCAGGTGACTCATTCAGCGCAGGCTATCTTGCTAAGCGACTAACCGGTGGCGACGCGTTTAACTCAGCCGCAATGGGGCACAAAGTAGCAGGCACAGTAATTCAATACCGCGGTGCTATTATTCCTAACACAGCAACGCCAACTCTTGATTAGTAGGACAAAGACAAATGACAACCCTAAACGAACAGCTAGCAAGCCTTAAAGTAATTCCTGTAATTGCCATCAACAAAGTTGAAGATGCTATTCCTCTAGGTAAAGCACTCGTAGACAACGGCATGCCATGTGCAGAAATCACGTTCCGTACCGAATGTGCAGCCGACGCGATTGCAGCGATGCGTCAAGCGTACCCAGAGATGCTGATTGGCGCAGGTACCGTTCTTACTAACGAGCAAGTCGATCAAGCGATTGAAGCAGGCGTTGATTTTATCGTAAGCCAGGTTTCAACCCACGCACAGTTCAATACTGCATCGACAAAAACGTACCAATCGTACCGGGTGTTAATAACCCAAGCCTAGTTGAGCAAGCAATGGAAATGGGTCTGCGTACATTGAAGTTCTTCCCAGCAGAACCATCTGGTGGTGTGGGAATGCTAAAAGCGCTGACAGCTGTGTATCCAGTGAAATTTATGCCAACAGGTGGTGTAAGCCTGAAGAATGTCGATGACTACCTATCTATCAAGTCTGTATTGGCATGTGGCGGCACTTGGATGGTTCCAACGAATCTTATCGACGAAGGTCGTTGGGAAGAGCTTGGTCAGTTGGTGAAAGACGCGGTCGCCCACGTTAACTAATCCAACATTTAACTCAATAAAATCAGCCCCACGAGCGTTCGCTTGTGGGGCTGCTTGTTATCTGCTGGGCGACTAACTCGATAAATCCATCTCGCGACCTTAGCCCTATCCTCTTGAACTGAGTTTAAGCCCCACTCCATCACGTTGCTACTATCGCCATGATGATACAGCTCATCGCCATTGGCATGATTGAGAATTTTCGCTGCTCGCCACGCCGCAAGACTCAGTTGTGGTTCAATGATTCCATGGTTATGAGTACCTGAATTCACTACAAACAACTTGTTATCACAAGGCAGCTTCCAATGAGCAGCGTACTCAAAATTAAGTAGCGGTCTAGAAAGCTCATCCAATTGCAGCTTATCGGCAATGCCCTGAAGGCAGGGTGCCAACACTCGCTTAAAGCCTGTACATAGAATCACAATGTCAGCTTCAAGTACTTTCTCGTTCTCCGTGACGCCATGACGAAGTCGTAACTGATGTTGTTTGCCAGACAAATCTAGCCCCACAAGCTCTTGATGTGGCTGCACTGTCCACCACTTTGGATTTCTCAACACATACTTGTCGTGATACAAGCTCTGATAGATCGACGTCAAACAATCATCGGTGATGCCATCACTGGTAAGCTTTTGACGAGACACCTCACGCGCTTGTCGCTCCTTGTCGAGATGGTAAAACTGATTCACATAATCCGGCATAAAGAACTGGTCGCTAAAACAGCTTTCATCTAACCCTTCTAGATTTGCTCTACGTGACACCCAGTCAAGCTGTCTCGGTTTACCAAAATCACCAGCAAACACATGTTGGAAGATATCCGCGCCTGTTTGCCCGCCTCCGATGATTGCAATGCGTTTGCCCGTTAAATCTGGCTTACGCACCATCATTTCGTGGGCGTGGAAACAGTGATCGCTAAGCTTATCCTGCGCGCATTCTGGCACCACTGGCTGCGTTCCCGTGCCAACAACCAAATGACGACTGGTTACCGTCTCACCATTTGCAGTAATCACAAAGTGATCATCGGCAAAGCACACCTCACTTACGTCGGTGGCGAATTGGGTGTTCGGGAGCTGCTTAGCTGTCCATGCCATATAGTCGGAAAACTCTAACCTCGATATCATAAAATCACCACGCGCGGTGAATGGATAGAATTTCTGATTTTTCACCAAGTAGTTCATAAACGTGTAGGGGCTGGTAGGGTCTACGGCCGTAACCAAGTCCTTCAAAAAGGAGGTTTGCATCTTGGCGTGATTGAGCAATAGACCTGGATGCCAAGCGAACTCCGATTTGCGTTCATAAAATTGGCTTTTTAACTCTGTCTTGGGTGCAGCAAGCGCTGCGATACTCAAGTTGAAAGGACCAATGCCCACTCCAACTAAATCAAAATCAACTGTTTTCATTGTATTTTTTCCTAGCCTGATATGTGTTCTCTTATCCACTTAAATGGCATAAGCATCAAAGAAGCGCTGTCGTCGACATTGCAGCATCGCTGCTCTTTTGTGTGGAAAATCAAAATCTAAAAGGTGTTCAAATCCTATTCGCTCTGTCAGTGCCAACACTTTTTTATTATCTGCACGAGGTTCACCCATCACATGTTGAGTGTTGAGATCCGCCAAAAAGCAATAGTGCACGATGCTTCGCGACCAAGCAGAGAAGTAACGCCAGCCGCGAAAACGAGCATTCGCTGAAAGCATATGAACCCCGCGGTCAAACTTATCAACATCATAGAATGGCCCAAGTCGATCTTCCGCCGTCCAATAAACCTCAAAGTAACCAAAGGGAATACCATCAAACTCACCAATAACCGGGAACTGATGAGGGTCGCTTTCCATCTTGCTCAAGTACTGCTGATGAGACGTTTTGGAACCACTGAGTTCCCAAACCGGCGCAATTGCTGGGTCGTTATGCCAGCGATTGAACCCATTAAGATCCCTTGGAAGCTGCGCTTTTCTAAAAGACACTACTCGCTTCTCTCGATAGAGGTACCGTTGATAGAACACGTCTTCTGGCTTTATTGGACGTGTTGGATATTGAATTCCATGCTCAGTTCGCTGCTCTATTTGCCTATCTGGCTTACTGTCTGGGCGGTGCCAAATCGGCGCATGCTGAAGAAATGCTGAACGACTAAGCAGGTTTTTATCTTCCAAAACGTGACTCATGAATGAGGGCGCATCTGGCACTGAACCAGCGCCACATCGAAATGATAAAAAACATGCTCGATGGCAGACCACCACACCAAACTTTCTTTTGCTGCTATCTTAACCATCACTAAATCGTCGCAATGCTCGGCAGTAACGCGGCCACGCTCAATCGAGTTGGATACTAATGACCACTCATTGTGCTTAATTGGATAAACGCTAATGTATGTGTCATCTGGCAGCGGTTTGGTACACAAGGGCAGGTTTCGCCCTAATAGCGGGTTAGCAATGTCACGATAAATTTCAGCAGGGTTCGATAGTGTGGCTTCATTATTTTCTTCCAAGAAGCACAAGAAGTTTCGTTTCCAGCGTAGAGTCGGAGAATTCAGCAAATAATCATAGAAAGAAGGATCCAGAGGATGAGCGGCCGCCAATCGAGCTAAGTGCTCTCGGCACACCTCATACAATTTTTCTTCTGTTGCTAAACCACCAGCCGCAATCGCAGACACCGTGTTCATCAAAGAATTACCGATAAGATAATACGCAAGGTACGGGTTTACTTGCTCACTCGGCATAAAATATTCAGGATCAACATGTTCAAACACCGACGCAAAGCGCTGCAATGCAAGCTCAGTAATACCACTTCCCTGACAATCGCGGTACATCATGCCAATCGGCAGACCATCCTCAATTCTTAGTACAATATTTTGCTGGTGAGCGAGAAGGATCAGGCCATAGTCGCTGCGAGCGACACACAGTGGCGCCATCACATGCTGCATAAACTGCCCTATCCATAAACAGGCGGCTTCTTCTATGTTAATTGATTGCGCTGCTGCGACCTGCTTAACCCAGCTAACAGCTTGAGGCTCACTTTGTCCGACACAGGTCTGGTTTGCCGTCGCTAGAAGGTGATGTCCCTTGGTTTTGTCATGAGCGTGGATTTCATGTTCACCCGCTTCATGCTCAGAGCGGGATGTGAAAAACGGATTATCACGAAAACTCACTAGTGGCAGATCAAGCTCCTGTCCTTGCTTCGAGCAAATAGTTGTCCATGCTGGCTCTTCAATAAACGTGGTACTTGGCAGCCTTTGAACAAGTTCTTGACCAGCTTCATGACCAAGTAACCGACTAAATAGCGTGCCACGTTTTGACTCTTTAGGTGTTAAAAGGCGCAGCGAGTTGGTCAATTTAATTGGTAGTGAAACCTTCAACATCCAAGGCATATCAGGGTGGTAGATAGCGCGACTAGACGATGTCGCCTGCCAACCGCCACTTTGCAGCTGCAAATCAATAACATTATCTGCAAGCTCTTCCGCATCTAGAGATAATCGCCAAACCTTTGCCTGCAAAGGATGCATGGGGTAAGGCAGATAGTCATCTGCAATAATAGTTCGGCTTTCTTCTGGTATTGATAATTCAAACAAGGTTTGCAAATGATGCTCAAAAGTCTCAACCTGCGCCTCGCCCACAAGCTGATGTTTCTCTACCGCAAACCACTCTATTGCAAACTCGGCTTCAAATTCAGGTAAGAAGTCTGCCTGTTCGCTGTGAGACAGTGGCGCGCAACTTTTCGGACTAGGATGCATACTGTGTCCACCTACAAGCGCTTGCTCAGATTCAATAAATCGGGCTGGCGCGGCTACCGAGCCATGTCTTGCCTTGTGCATTGACGCTCGTTGAATATAGTCATTGGAATCGCCAATACGTTGAAGTAGGCGATCGCGCTTTTGTGAGCTTTCTATCTCGAAGGCCCCAAGCACAAGATCGACGGCAATAGGAAAGGATGCCTCAGAGACTGAGCCATCATTAACGTGGTAGATTTCATTCGTATATCGGTGACGACCATTGGTAGAGACGTAACTTAAGGGTAGCCACAGCGCGCCGTTCGATAGTGAGAAACACACGCATTTTCGCGGTTTACCCGCAATATCGGCCTCGATGACCTCTGCTTTAATAAACAGGCCATCCATATCAACAAAAAGACTGTTAAAAAACGATTGAAAACTTAATGAATGTGCCATTTTACTTCTCCGTCATCCATGGACTTAACTGATTAGGCGCTTGCCAAACTTGGGTATATTGGCTCATGTTCGCTCTTGGCTTCTGACGCATTTCAATCGGCGTACCAAAGACCATAAAACCAACTGGATGATGCTCACTGCCAAGACCGAGAATTTCACGCACACCCGGCAATTCAACCGCATCTGTGGAATACCACACACCGCCAAAACCCATACGATCCGCTGCCAATAGTGTCATTTGACACGCGGCCGCCGCGGATAGGATCTGATCTTGTTGACTCACTTCCTTGTGTGTTTGAACGCGAGCGGAGATCAACACCAAGCTAGGTGCGTTACTAAGATAGTCTGCTAATCGGTTCGCTTGCGTGGGTGTTACTTTAGTGTCATGGCTTAGCCAAGCATCTCGTAAATGACCTACTAGAGTGATAATGGCGTCACCTTCAACGACCAGAAAATGCCACGGACGTAGCCGACCATGGTCCGGAGTACTCATCGCCGCTTGCAATATAGCTTGCATTTGCGCCTTATCGGGCGCAGGTTTGCGCATCTCATGAACATGATAAGAAACGCGCTGATAGAGGGAGTTAAGATCGTGCATAATAATTTTTTCTATAGCCATGTAGACTGACCAATGCGGCCACCTCCCCTATAGGGAAGGCGCCACGAGTGTCGCTCAGTAAAGTTTTACCCTGAATGTCGAGGGTGAGATTGAAGAACTGTAGCGACATGACGGTTAAAACTCCGCGCTATAGCTCAGTGCAAAAGTGCGGCCTTGACCGTTGTAACGGAAAAGTTCTGGAGCAGAAATCGTTCCGTATAGTACCTGAGCACGCTGACTCCAAATCGTTTCGTAAACCGTGTTAAATAGGTTCTCAATACCAAAGTTAATTTGGCCCACCGGCAGTGCGTAGTACCCCGTTAAGCCTGCCAAATGGTACCCATCCAGCTTGTTGTTATCCGCATCCTCGTAATCTGCCAAAGATTGCAAGTACAGCTCAGCACCATAGTTCAGATTGTCGTAGCCAACTCTCGTCACTGCACTCGACGGACTAGCAAACTGAACTGACATGTCTTGCCACGAACCTTGGTTTTTCTCTTCACTGCGAATCCATTGCCCTTGAATACCGGCATAAATGTTTTGGGTGAAGTAGTAATCAAACTGACCTTCGATACCATAAATACGGCTCTCTTCATTGCCGACGTCTAAGGTCATATCACTGGTATTGATCTTCTGAGTCTTGTCCGACAACGAGTAATACCCTGCGACCTGAGTCTGATAGCTCTCTCCTGCAGCGCGCCAACCCAATTCAATCGAATTGGTTTTCACTCCCGGCAGTGGTGTGTTGTTAATATTGACACTGTTGACCAAGGTCGCTCGTCCTGGATTAGAGGTATAATCGTACGTCCCTTTACCATAAACTTTTGCTGGGTCTGGCACATTGAAGCCTTGGCTAAAGTTCGCCCACAACTGTTGGCTATCTGACAAGTCATAAACGCCACCTGCATTGAATAGCCAAACATCCGTTGACGAGCTGCCACCAGGTATTGCATCCGCACCTGAGATAAGCCCCTGAGCCACGTACTCTTGTTGTGACAAACCAACAAAATCGCTAACGTCATAATGCGTTTGTTGATAGCGAACCCCACCGGTTAACAACCAATCTGGTGCTACACGCCAGTTAGCTTGAGCGAACAGTGCCGCATTTTGAGTATCGATATCCGGATAACGCTGATGCTCGCGCAGTTTTTCAAACGTCATCGCCCCCGAAGCCATGGCGGTTGCAAGATCAAACACACGCTGTTTTGCACTAAATGTCTCAGATGCGTACTCGCCCCCGTAATTTAGTGACACGTCTTGCCACTCTTTTTGTAGCATTAACTTGCCACCAAAAATGCTGGTGTCTTGCTGAGAAGCACCATACATAGGTGTTCGAGTATCTGGGAATGGAAAAAAACCTAGCTCTTCGCTGCGGTAGTAGAATTGCGCCAGCAGCGCATGAGACAGCACATCATCATGCTTGTACTGGGCATTCACGAAGGACCGTTTTGTTGACGGCTGTTCGTCAAGCTTCAAACCTTTTCGAATTTCAATGAACTCAGGAAAGCCCATAATGCCCGCCAGATTAGGCCTAAATACGCGCCATACTCAGTATCTTGCTGACTGTCATAATATTGTGCCGTAAGAGATAGTGACTGTTGCTCATCAAAGTGAAACTCTAGATTACCCATCACATCAACAGCATCGTTGAACTGCATATCTGTTTGCGTTATGTCGGGCATAATCATGTTGCCATCACCATCAAACGCAGCACCTTTCCCCTCATAAGCAACCGAAAGGCGGCCTGCCACCGTGTCATTACCACCGGAAATGGCCACTGCGGCCTGCTTGGTAAGATCTTCACTACTGTTGAATCCAGACACACCGCCAATACGAGCCTCAACGCCTAACTCTCCAGACTCGCCTTTTTTGGTAATGATATTGATGATACCGCCCGATGCACCCGCGCCAAATAATGCAGTCGCACCCGATAACACCTCAACACGCTCGATGTTAAATGGGTTAATACTATCGAATTGGCGGCTGATCTCACGCGTTGAGTTCAGCGACACGCCATCAATCATCACCAGCGCTGAGCGCCCACGTAGATTCTGTGAGTAGTTAGTACGACTTCCACTGCCAAAGTCAAAACCTGGAATCAGTCTTCCGAGAGCTCCTTTTAAGTCAGCGCCCGCATTGATCTGCTTTTCGAGTTCTTTTTGATCGATCACCCACATGGTTGTTGCGGAATCCGCGATCGTGCTTTGGATCTTTGAGCCCGTTACAATCACCGTTTCTAGGTCTGATTTTGGTGAAGCGTAAGCGGCACTGTGAACCAAGATGGCCAGTGTGGTGAGGGGAAGACCCTTTCTCACTAAAGTGTTCATGTTGTTCCTTTACTTTCTGATATAGAGGTGGTTAAAAGCGAGCGAGATGTCGATACTACGACCCACATCAGACTCAAAATAGCGAGGGCGAACAGGCTCGATGTATAGAGAGCATTGATGCCAAAGTTCAGGCATAGTGCAACACTTGCAGTGCCCACTAGATGTCCCAATGAATGACTTTGAGCCAGCAATCCACTGGTCTCAGACACCTGGCGCTTCGGCTCTCCACGTCGAAACACGACTTGGCTGTACCAAGGGGGTAGTCCCGCTATCGATAGCGCGAGAGCTAAGCCTGCGAGAATAAAAATTCATTAAAATAGGGTCTGGCATGATTGCTAAAAAACCGAAAACCACTAAGCCGAAGGCAATAA
The DNA here is from genome assembly GCA_003263775.1 of Vibrio maritimus. Lineage (GTDB taxonomy): Bacteria > Pseudomonadota > Gammaproteobacteria > Enterobacterales > Vibrionaceae > Vibrio > Vibrio maritimus. Next base: position 57,540 of record JYJJ01000006.1, on the reverse strand, counting down.
TGAAAAGGCGAGTCTTAAGCCACTTAGCCAGACGGGGCATAACCCAAACTTGCAGAATGAACAGCAGCATCGACAACCCAAGCATCAATAAAGCAAGCATTTCACTCGCCTGCTCGGCATCCCCTACTAGTGATGTCATCTCAGGAGCGAGCGCGAGTTGAAAACTCGCTACCAAGGCGGTGGTAGAGAGCGCTATGGCAAGCGGCGCGATCAAAGACGACGGATGCAGCAAAAGTAACGACAGCGTCTGGGCTTTAGATGCAGGAGATAGCTCTACTTCTTGGCCGGTAAAAGAGATAGATGGGCGCTTAAAAAAGCTCCAAAACATCGGCAGAAAAGGAATCGCCAATACCCATAGCCAATCCACTGGCAATAGAACCAGTCCCGGTCCTGCGAGTCGTCCAAGTGTCAAAGCTCCACTTATTTTGGATAGCTTCTGGTACTGTCTTTGCTCACATGATGTTTGTGCATAAATGCTCCCTTGAGCAATCGGCATGAACGCACTTGAAAAGAACCCCATAAATAAACGAGTCACACCAATCAGCACGAGAAACTCAATACTGAACTGGACGCTATTGGTTGCACCTAAAAGCAAAGCCACAAACAAAGCATTCGATAGAAAATAGCCTAAGATCGTTATTTTTGCGCTAAACAAGTAGCCAAGGCGAATAATTACCCCTGGCCAAAACGCCGAGCCAATAAAGAAACTCAGCATATTTAAATTCAGGAAACCTATTATCAAAGACCATGATTTTCCAGAGTCTTCAACACTGAGTACTGCCACTAAAGTTGGCAATAAAACTAAATAACAATGTTTGATTTAGCCCTACTGCAAGCAAGGCGCCGCGCATCCACATAGCAACAACTACACAACATATTTTGTGAAAATGATAATAATTATCGTTATGATTGTTGATCTCATATCAATTTGTCAATAGATTATTTACATAATCGAATCACATTCATATCTACATGTTTATCAATTAGATAATGACAAAAAGGGACAAATCGTGACAAAGCAGTACTGGTATCAGGCAAATCAAAAGCTCATCGCCAAAGCACTTAGCGAGCTTGATTTTGAAGAGATGTTTGAGGTCGACCGTGAGGTCGCCATGAGTAAAGACATTACACGGATAACACTTGTTTTAAATAAGGTAACCTGGCAGTTTGATGCAAGAAAAAGTATTTGGGGAATGTATAACCCTATTATTAATTCGATAAATAATGAAAACTCAAATAAACCAACAATTAGTGAGTTTTTAGTTGATCTTCAAGCGACTATAAAAATAAACGACATTGACCTTTCTGGTCTCATTGAAGAAATGAATCAAACCCTATTCAGTGAAGTGGAACGCGTCAAAATACTTGAGCATGTCACCGCGTCGGATATCATCAATTGCGATGAAACCCAAAGACAGCGTTATCTCGATGCACATCCGAAACTGATCGCTAACAAAGGTCGATTGGGCTGGGGAGAAGATGAGTTACAACATTACTCCCCAGAAACCAGTGCGGGTTTTCAACTGCGTTATGTGGCTGTGCACCATTCACTTTGTCACAGCGGGTTTCGTGACGATCTAGCAGCTGACGATTTGATCAAAGCCACCATGTCGCTAAGTGATTATGACGGTTTGCGTGCACAGCTACCAAAAGGTCACGAAGCGGATTACCTGATGATTGCTACACACCCTTGGCAATATCAACGCTTTATCCGTATTCAATTCCAAGACTACTTTGAGGATGGACGGTTTATCGACCTAGGCTACTCACAAGCACTATGGCAGCCCCAACAGTCCATACGCACGCTCAGCGCCCTATCCCCTGAGACCAAATTCGATGTTAAAACAGCGGTGACCATCCTCAATACCTCATGCTATCGCGGTATTCCAGGTAAATACATTCAGCAAGGCGCCGCCATATCGACTTGGCTAGCAGATATTGCTAACAGCGATCCACTACTTAGCTCCCTCGGGCTTAAGGTTCAGCAAGAACTCGGGGGTATTTTCGTATCTCACCCCTATCAATCTCAAATCGAAGGCGCCTATCGATACAATGAAATGCTCGGCTGCATTTGGCGAGAGCGCGCTGAATCGGTCATCACTTCAGCGCAAAGACCAATGTCGATGGCAACATTGATGCAGGATGATGGCAAAGGAAACGCCTGTATATTGGCGTTGATCGACGCCTCTGGCCTTTCGCATGAACTTTGGCTAACGAAACTGTTTCGCCATGTAGTCATCCCGCTCTATCACTTGATGTGCCAATATGGTGTTGGGCTCGTCGCCCATGGGCAAAATGTGACACTGACTCTTGAAAATAATCAGCCGGTAGGTTGCATCATCAAAGACTTTCACGGCGACTTAAGGCTGGTTGATGAAGAGCTCCCTGAACTGGACTCACTCGATGATGCCATCAAACAGAACCTGACACGCCTACCAGCCAAGTACCTAGTTCATGACCTACTGACCGGTCATTTCGTTACAGTACTAAGGTTTGTTTCCCCTTGGTTAGAATCAAATGGACTCGAACATCAGGGAATCAGTGAGGCTGAATTCTACGGCCTACTCGCTAACGAGATTCAACGCTACCAAGCAAAGCACTCTCATTTAGCACCTCGATTTGAAGCGTTCAACCTACTTAGCGAGCACATAGATAAGGTTTGCCTTAACCGAGTGAAGTTTAAAATTGGATATGGGGAAAGTAATCAAAGGCCACTGCCGGAGCTTGGGGAGCCGATAAGGAATCCTTTAGTTCTCGGGTTAAGAGCACAAGACAACTAGTAATTAGATGCGCTGTGATCTAGTGACAAGAGAGTCACTAGATCTTTAAAACTGGTCAAATCAAGCCATCGACACCCAGATTGCACAGCAAATCATGATCAATATCATCAAGCTCCACAACACGTAGATATAGACCACGCTTAAATTAATAAAAATGCGTGGGCAAACCGTTCGTATTTGTGTGAGTTTTCGCTTTGTAGCCCATTTTGGAAAAGTAACAGCAGTCAGCAGCGCAACACCATGTATTAGTGCTACAAAATGGAATCCTCTTACAACTGCAAGTTCAACAGGAGTATAGTGTTTCGAAGTGAAAGCAAACTCAATGACACTTTTTGGAGTAAAGTAGGTCATTAGTCCGCCAACCAAAATGAACCACACAAATAGGATGCCACTAAGAACAAAAAACAGAAGAAACGCCCAATCAATTACTTGCATACTTTACCTACCCCTAGCTCGTTTACTAGTGAGATGTCAGAGTAACGACTTTTGTAAAGGTCAACACCAATATCGCTCATTCGATTACTAACTACCGCTGTTCCAGCAGCCAAGACTAATGAACCAAACCAACCAATAGGCGTTGCGAATACGATTACAGATATGGCAACACCTCCAAATATTCCCACTGCAGTGCTGGTTGCCGTCTCAACCAAAATTTCATTCTTTTTTGCCTCACTAGCTGAATTGGCTATTTGATGACAAGCCACACCCAGGTTAACAGCAGTCAATACAGAGCCACCTTTCGAAGCAATCTTCGAAAGCTTTCCAAGACGCAACGTATTACTTCTCAGCGCCGCAGTTGCTGGAATACCTCCTTTACGGGAAATACGCATCGACTCTTGTGCTTTCTTCCCTTTAAACAGAAGCTTTTCAACCGGACCTAAGTTTTTCGCTACTGTATCGAGCACTTTCTTTCGTCTGTAGTCATATTGCCCTCTTGTCAGCGCACCTGATTTATATTTCTTATAAACCTCCTCAATTTCAGCCAGCTTTTTGATGTTGCCCTTTGAACTATCGCCAAGCAGTATCCCCATAGACGCAAACATCACCCCTGCCCCGTACTCGCTGGTCCCCAGGCATCCTCTAACCACGACAGAGCCCAAAACAGATCTTGCTGCTGTTGAGGCATCTGCTTCATTGTGCGTTCGAACTGCACTTTATCTTCATTTGAAATGGCCGGGTTTGGCGCGAATTGACTCGCCACTGGAGAGATGGAGGCGGGCTTGCTATTGAGAGGGCGAAGTGAAATCGCTTGGCCGATGCTGACTTTGTCAGGGTGTTTGATGTCTGGGTTGTCAGTGAGGATTTGATCAAGCGCCTGACGATAGCCATCACTGCCATAGCGGCAATGGTAGATTTTGAGAATGACCTTGCTTAATGTGTCTCCGGGGCGGATGTTGTAAAAATATCGATAGCGATTAACGCTGTTAAAATACTCACTGTTCATGCTGAACATGCCATTTCAAAAAGTAAACTTAATATGCAACTTTAAGAGTACTTCTTTGTAGTTCAATATCAGATTTTGGTTTTGAGAGTGAGCAAGAATTAACGATGAAATGGTGAGAAATTGACAATAAAATCAGTTCATTATTGTTGATAAAAAAAAGCCAGTGATAACACTGGCTGGAGAAATCCCGATATGGACATCAAAACAAATTATAAAAAGCCACTACGTGGTGCAACGTTTGATTAAAGTAACCCCAGAGACAAGGATTCGAGGGTTTTGAGGTTACTTGGAGTCAAATTAAACTAGTCAATCAAAGTGCGAACGTATTCCGCAATCTCAGTCACTTGGCAATTTGCAAAGAAGCACTCTTGGAACTGAGCGCTACCAACAGCTTGCTTAACGAGATCTTGATCAATCGCTTTTAATGACGCCACAACGTCTTTACAAACAGCAGCCTTAACATCATTAAGGATCGCTGCGTTTTGCTGCTGAGGTACAACTCGCTCAACTGGGTAACCTTCGCCGCGAGCGCCAGTAAACGCTTTTTCAAAGATGTAACGAACGTTCAATTCACCAGCCCAACCAAAGCCTTTTGCAAACGCCAATGAAATCGCATTACCATTGTTGATTTGGTTGAAAAGGAATGCATCAGATGGCTCTAGCAGTAACCACATACCACGCCTGGGTGAAGGTTGCTTGCCATCAACGCGCCTTGACCTGTGCCACAACCAGTCACGACAAAGTCCACCGCTTTTGAGTTCAAAAGAATGCTCGCCATGATACCAAGGTGAATGTAAGTCAGGTGGTGGTCATTTTCATCTGTCATACCAACGTTGTATACGTCTGACCTAGGCCACCTGCTACAGAGTTCAGTTCCGCTGCAACCATTGCATTCTTAGGTGCTTGGCTGTTTTCCATCATTAGTGCAATTTTCATAGTAATTCTCCGACGAAAAGGTTCGTCAATAGTTAAATCTTAAACAAAATCTTTGCGCATTGGTGTGAACGTATCAATTAACACACCCGCTTCAACACACACGCAGCCGTGTTCAATATCTGGCTGCTTATACATAGTGTCGCCCGCCTTGACGATGTGCTTTTCTTCACCAATCGTAAACTCAAAAGCGCCCGACAGTACATATGTAAGCTGCTCATGAGGATGGGAGTGCATAGCGCCAACCGCACCTTTCTCAAAATGGACTTCAACCGACATCATATTGTCGTTGTGTGCAAGTACCTTGCGGCTTACACCGTCACCTAAATCTTCTAACTGTATATCTTTGTTAAATACGAACATGTGTAAAAGCCTATTGTGTTTGTGATTCGCTAACCACTAAATCACTTGATTTACGTAAACGATAAATGGTCACTAGGTTCGTCACTATAATCGTCGCTTCCAGTAACGTGCCGCCAATTGAGCCAACCAGAATGTTGTTGATAAGCCAACATGTGGCGCCCAGCAAAAAGCCGATACGCATTGCCACACCGCTAAGAACAAACATAGAGAATGTTCCTATCACAGTGCCAAATATTGACCACAATTGCCCTATACCATCTGCAATCCAGAACCCAAAACCACCAGCAACAACTATGAAAAATACCGCCACAAGTTTGGAACGAGTATGAATTGACGCCAACGTTCTGACGGCCGACAGTCCAGCTGCGGCAGCTGAGACGGTTGAACCTAGTAATAAAAAGTGGAGAAGATGATTGATATTAAAAGCCAACATCGAAATTTTGAGCTGCCTGTCATCTTTTTGGTAAAAGGTGGAGATTCCTAACCCAAAACTCAAAAAACCCAATGCCTGGCCGACAGAAAATAGGTCAATCATCTTCTCTCAATCCCGTTAGCGAGATAGCCAACCACCATCAACGGCAATGGTATAACCATTAATGTAGTCTGAAGCTTTTGATGCTAGGAACACACATGGGCCAGCGAGATCTTCCGGCGTGCCCCAACGGTCTGCTGGAATACGCTCTAAAATTTCAGCATTACGCTGCTCATCTGCGCGAAGCGCTGCTGTGTTGTTCGTCGCCATGTAACCCGGAGCAATTGCATTGACATTAATGCCTTCTTTCGCCCACTCATTGGCCATCAAACGAGTCACACCCATCACACCACTTTTCGAAGCCGTGTAAGACGGCACTCGAATACCGCCTTGGAATGACAGCATGGAAGCCACGTTGATAATTTTGCCGCCTTCGCCTTGGGCGATGAACTGCTTAGCCACCGCTTGTGACATAAAGAACACCGACTTGATGTTAATATTCATCACGTCATCCCAATCTTGCTCCGAGAAGTCGATGGCGTCATTACGACGAATAATGCCGGCATTGTTTACCAAGATGTCAATGCGACCTAACTCAGTAACAGCTCGATCAACGATGCCTGGAATGTCGTCTAGCTTCATTAAGTTAGCGCGAATATCAATAAACTTACGACCCGTCTCCGCCATCATCGCAATCGTCTCTGACGGTTCAACAATGTTGACACCAACGATGTCACAACCTGCTTTAGCAAGTCCAAGAGCCATTCCTTGACCAAGGCCAGTATCACAACCAGTTACTACTGCTACTTTGCCTTCAAGGCTAAACGAATCAAGAATCATAGTCTGTTCCTTTGTAGTGAATGTGCGGTGAACGATTAAAGGGGGTGTTCACTCTGTTGAAATCTACATTACACAAAAAATGACACACCTGAAAGTTATTTTTGAAATTGCGTTTTTATTTTTTTAGTTTCGTTCTCTTAGATGTGATAAATGTCTCACAACTTGGTTTTAAATAAATGAAATGGCTTTTCGAAACTACTGACTCATTCAAACATGTCAGGTATAATCTGCAGCTATTGAAAATGACACAGAGCGTGAAATGGAAAAATCAACTCAACCAGAAGCCGTATCGTCAGTACTAAAAGTATTTAACATTCTCTCAGCGCTGGCTGATCAAAAAGAGATCGGTGTATCAGAGCTCTCTCAACGTTTGATGATGTCAAAAGCGACAACCTATCGCTTTTTGCAAACAATGAAGACACTCGGGTTTGTTGAGCAGGAAGGGGAAGCCGATAAATACGCACTGACATTAAAGTTGTTTGAGCTAGGTTCAAAGGCTCTAGAGCATGTCGACCTTATTGACCTTGCCAACACTGAGATGGCGAAAATCTCTAAGATAATCAATGAGACGGTTCACCTAGCTCTATTGACGAAGATTCCATCATCTACCTGCACAAAATTGACTCTAGTTATCATCTACGTATGCACTCTCGCATCGGTCGCCGTAATCCGCTTTACAGCACCGCAATTGGCAAAGTACTCATGTCTCATATGGATGAGCAGGAAGTGCGTAATCTATTGGCTGACGTTGAGTTTAAGAAACACACGCAACATACTCATGAAAACGTAGACCAATTGCTTGAAGAGTTAAATCTCGTTCGTGAGCAACACTTTGGTGAAGACAATGAAGAGCAAGAGCCAGGACTGCGCTGTATCGCGGTTCCGGTTTACGACCGATTTGGCGCTCCTATTGCGGCTATCTCAGTTTCATTCCCTACGATTCGATTCGAGGAAAGCCGTAAACAAGAGTATATCGCTCTTCTCCATACAGCAGGACGTAACGTCTCTGAGCATTTGGGCTACCACAAGTACCCTATTTGACATTGATAAAAGAAAAAAGCAGCACACGTGCTGCTTTTTTTGCCACCAAATCATTTATTGAAACACCATTTCATTTAAGGGATTAGTATGGGAACCTCAGCTTCAAACAATATTCTTGATTTCTTGATTCATCTCGATCCTTTCGATCTTCTTCCAAAACCCGTCGTTGAATCACTGGCCAGCGCGGTGACCATCAAATACCTCGCCAAGGGTGAAAGTATTGAATTTCATTCCATGTGCGAGAAGCGTTACCTCTATGTGATTCGAAAAGGTGCTATTGAGCAGCGAACCCAGATCAATAAGTTGCGAGCTCGGCTTGGAGAGGAGGATCAATTTGGATTTACTTTCCTAGAGCCGCTTAAAGAAGCTGAAGATGGCTATCGGGCAGAAGCGATTGAAGACTCGCTGCTTTACCTCATACCGCACGCCATCATCCAAGAAACGTGCGAACAGCATCCCGAGATCAAAGACTACTTTGCGGCTACGGCCCAAACACGTTTACACTCTGCGATACGCTCGATCGTCAATAAAGAAGACAAAAGCCTATTTTTTCGGACTGTTGGTGAAGTCGCTAGCGAAAATATCACAGTCTCTGACTATAACGACTCAATCATTGATGTCGCCAAAGCCATGTGTGGCAAACGCCGCAGTTCATGTGCTGTCGTACTAAAAGAACGCGAAATTGTCGGCTTAGTAACGGACCGAGATATGACACAACATGTTGTTGCCCAAGGGGTGGATACCCATAAACCGATACATGAAGTCATGACTCGCAATCCCATCTTGATAAACAGCGAAGATAAAGTAATTCAAGCGATTTCACTTATGCTGCAATACAACATTCGCTGCCTGCCTGTCATTGCCAACCACGAAGTAAAAGGCTTATTGACCACCACTCACTTAGTTCACAACCATCGAACTCAGTCGCTATTTCTGATTGAAAAGATCAAATACGCGAACTCGATAAGTGCCCTTGCGAATCTTCGAGATGAAAAGGAAACCATTTTCCAAGCTTTAGTCGAAAGTGGCGTGAGTGCCGAGATTCATGGCCAGGTCATGTCGATGATCATGGATGCGTTCAATAGGCGAATAATCCAACTAACCGAAGAAGTGCTTGGGCCACCACCTTGTGACTATGCATGGATGGTTGCGGGATCTCACGCGAGAAATGAAGTGCATATGCTATCGGATCAAGACAATGCTTTGGTTCTTGCAGAAGATGCAACCGAGAATGACCGATTTTACTTCACCTATTTTGCCATGCGCGTATGTAATGGACTCGCTGCCGTTGGCTACCCTCTATGCAGCGGTAAATACATGGCTGCAACAGCCAAGTGGAACCAGAATGTAAGTCGCTGGAAAGACTACTACACGAAATGGGTAGCCAGTCCTGAGTACAACAAACTCCTCAGTATCAGTGTCTTCATGGAGATACGCTGTGTCTACGGGAATGCAGAACTTGTCGATACGCTTCAAAACCACCTACACCAGACAATTCATGCAAACCCTCGCTTTATCCCAGCGCTGACACGCGATGCCATCGAGACCTCACCACCACTTGGTATTTTTAACAGCTTGGTTTTAGAGAAGAGTGGCGACAATACCAAATCACTCAACATCAAAAAGTTTGCCCTGAACCTAATTATCGACCTCGCTCGCATATACAGCCTAGCCGCTGGAGGCTCATTAACAGGAACTGAAGAACGTTTTCGGTATGCCGTGGAGCAAGGTACATTATCTCAAGACAGCTGCGATAATATCATTGGCGCCTACCGTTTTCTGATGCAAGTTCGCTTTAGACACCAACTTAACGCCCAAGTGCGTGGCGATACCCCTGACAACAACATCCGCCCTGATGAGTTCAGCAGTTTTGAACGCAAGCACTTGAAAGACGCGTTCAAGATCATTAGTGAACTGCAGGACGTCGCAAAACTCAAATTTGTAAACGGGTTCTGATATGTTGGCCAAAACCTTACAAAAGCTCTTCTCGAAAGGCGATAACATCAAAGCTCTGCACCAATCTATGCAAGCCAAACACTGGCCTTCTTATGCGCTCGAGCATTACTTTGCTCACCCTCTCCCCAATGCAGAGCGCCCTGTGTCCGAGCAACAATTTGTTGCCCTCGATTTTGAAACGACGGGGTTAGAGCCAGACTCTGATAGGATCCTGTCTATTGGAACGGTGGAGTTAAACTACGAAGAGATTAATTTAACCAGTGTCAGTGAAGTGATTTTGCGACAAGATGTGACTATTCGCCCGGAAAGCGCCGTCGTTCATGAAATTATGCCAACGCAAGTTCGAGAACAAGGCATAGAAGCTGAGCTTGCGCTCGATCGATTGATCGAACATCTTCGAGGTAAAACCATCATTGCCCACAGCGCAGGTATTGAGTATGGCTTTTTGTCGTCATACCTTAAAAGGCGCTACCAGATTGAAAAGCTACCTTGTTACATGATAGACACCTTGTCGCTTGAGAAACGATTTAGCTACTTAGGGAAAAATCGAGGACATTCCAGCTTTCAGCTCGATGACCTGCGGCAACATTATAATTTACCTGATTATTACGCTCACTCAGCGGCCAGTGACGCTCTAGGATGTGCCGAGCTATTTTTAGCACAAGTCAAAAGGCTAAAGCTTTGTCATCGTCCGCTAAGTGAGGTCATTTATCGACCTTAAAAAACAGCGCAGCTGTTTTTAACGTGCCGCTACACGCTCTTTTTCAAATCCATGGCTGTTAGATTGTAGGTCATCAGATAACCGCTTGAGTTCAATGGAACTCAATGAAAACTGCTCAATTCGATTCAAGTTTGCTTCTTGAACGTTGAGCAGTTGCTCAATGGATAGATAAACCTGCTCAGAAATGGCCAACTCATTTTTTGTCGACTGTTTTAAATCAGCGACAATACTCTGAACATCACTCGCACCTTGCTTAACTTGACTGAAAATTACACCAACCTGTTCAGATTTGGCCTCGCTTTGCGAGATTTTTTCAAGTAGCCCTCTCAAGTCATTGGAAACATGTTCCGACTCCGACAAAATATGCTCACTCATTTTAGAGATTTCCACCGTTGCATCCGACGTCCTAGCCGCTAGACTTCGAACCTCATCAGCGACCACAGCAAAACCACGCCCTTGATCGCCCGCTCTCGCTGCTTCAATGGCTGCGTTGAGAGCTAACAGATTCGTCTGTTCAGCGATACCTTGAATCACCTCTACAACCCCTGTTATCTGCTCATATTTGGCTGCTAAAAGACCAAAACTGTGCAGCGAACCATTCAGGCTAGTACGAATGTCCTCCACCGAGCCTTCCATGGATTGAATTGCCTCTACTCCCTCCTCAGACAATGATTGAGACTGCAAACTATTCGATTGTGCCTTATCAATACCTATATTGATTTCCTCGATACTGAGTTCAAGAGCCTTCATAGAGTTGAGAGTGTCATCTGAAATTGAGCGGATTTGCCCCAAACTCTCCGTTGTTGCCGCGACATTACGATCTAGACTATCGGTAGACTGATTGATCATCACCGAAACCGAACTGATTTTATCGACAAACCGCTTCAATGAAGCCTGCATCTGGCGAACCGACTCTAGAATGCTGCCTCGTGGAACTGACCGAGCAACAAGTTGCGCTAAGTGCCCATCTGCTATACGCTTCGTTAAAGAAACAACGACACTCGGCTCACCGCCGACAGAGCGATAAATGCTGCGCGCAATGAGACCGATTATCAACAATATCATCACTAAGATACCGCCGCTGTAGAGCAAAAGACGTGTCACAAGCTGCTGATAACTTTCTTCAACATCGTCCATGTATATCCCAAGCCCCATCACCCACTTCAGCTCTGGGATCATCGTAATCGCACTCACCTTAGTCACCTTTTCCGACGAGTTTGGTTTGCTCACCTCGCCGACAACATAGTTGAACTCCTTATCCTCCAGCAGGTTTACATGCCGAGCATAAGAGCTTTGGAAGGTTCCCAGTTTTTCGCCACGCACATGAACGCGAGCCATAGCATTGTGGTCATTAGCCCAAATGTAAGCATTACCCAAGCGATAGGTAGACAGCGCCGCAATAACGCGTTGCTCAGCCGCTTCCACAGAGCGGCTTTGCAAGATGGCATCCGATGCTTGCTTCTTTGCAAACGAGAGTAGCGATGCCACCTCATGCTTTTTGGTTTCGACTAAAGATGTTTTTATTGAATCCAAGCTGACAAACACAATCAACGCGATACCCAACATCGCTGTAATCAGCAGCAGCGCGCCCTTTTTTATCAATGTCATAGTCCCTCACTATAAAAAATGGCCACACTAATAATCTAGTGTGGCCATGCGGACAATCAGTTACAGTAGACCTCTAGAAGCTATAAGTAATGCCGATACGGCTTCGTAGCTGACGATCGCTTGAAGAGCTCGATACCGAAACATTGGCGAACTCAACATATGGGCGCCAACTCCAGTCTTCGCCTTTATAACCAAGTTTGAACAATGCGTCCCAGTTGGTGTCACCGTTGTCGAATAACACTTGATCATCCAAACCTTTCTCATAGTTCGCTTCTAGGCCAAACTGAAAACCATTGTATTTGTAATCAAGGTTCGCCGTGACTTTGCTCTTCTGTTCAGAAGAACGATCATCAGAGAAGTTACGGAACTCATGACGGTAGCGAAGTTTAGTCACAAACCCTGAATCAAAAGAGTACTGAGCGCGAAGCTGAGGTTTATAGGTTACGTGACCAGGGAAGAACGTAATTGGCATGCCTGGTATAAGCATCCAATTTTCATCAATTTTGTATTTGTAGCCGAAGTCGAATTCATTGCCTTTCGATTGCCATTCTGAAAATGGTTTCCCCTTCTGCATCGCTTCAACGCCAAAATACATATTCCCAACGCCAGCCCCAAGCTTCACGCGACTAGCGTATGTTTCACTTTCGTGTTTATATTCTTGACGAAAATCGAGAGATGCCGCAGAAATAGAGGCACTAGCAACCAATGCCACAACCGTAGTTGTAGCTATTTTATAGACCTTAGACACAGTTTAATTCCTTTTATTTGAATAGTAGGTTTGAAACTTTTTTGCTATTTACTTTTTCTTTACTCAGCTCAGAAATAGCGTCGGTAAATACCGGTTCACCATATGCTTTCTGCGCATAAAGTAAATTCACATAGGCTTTCGAACCATCAAAACCTTTTAATTCTTTGTATTGCCAGTTATCAGGTTGATTAGCATGTTTAGCGATATATTGATAACCTTTTAATAAAGAGTGCTTATCAACTTCATAATTCCAAACGTCGATGCCAAGCTTGTCTCCGAAGTGACCAAGATGACTATAGGCTTCTAGGTTGAAGTTTGAATAATGCCAAGGGCGAGTCCGTTCTAGCTCTCCATGCTGACGCCCATTCATATCAAATTGACTGCCGATTCGGCGCATTTGTGTGATTCTCAAACGCTGCTTTGCAATATCTTCTTGCCCGACAAAAATGGCAAAAGCAGCCACTTGTGCGTCATACCACGTACCATGATTGTTGTGCCAATTATCCTCTTCGAAACCATGATTACTGGTTAGAAGCCATTGGTTAAATTCACTAAACCAAGCAACCATGGCCTGGTAGTCTTTTGGATCCAGCTGCTCTTGTAAGATGTTGATACTATCCAGTACCGGGATAAGTAAGCGACTATCAATAATGCCAATACCACGCCCATCAACAATTCCAGGGATTGCTTGAGCATGGTTGAGGTTAGGGTTCATTCGTGTTTTTGGATCAACAAACCATGCACTAAGCTGAGCTTTCGCTTTATCTGCATAAGCTTGATTATCAGTGAAGTAATAAGCGAGACTGAGGTCTGTTACATCTTTGGCAAAGCGGATAAAACGCTGCTTATCCGTTGCTGCGCTTTTAGTGGCCATATTATATTCACCATCACGGCGCACATAAGGTAAGCCATCTTCAGTATCTGGGTTCGGCCACCAATATGGGCCAAAGCTAAAGTAATCGTGTTTGTCACCACTGGCTGGTAATAGAGTTTTGTTCGTCACTGGATCTATTTCAGCATTGAGCGCCTTATCTGCTTTTGCAACTAATGCATCTATAGAACCTTGCTTCATTGTTAGATGTTGCTTGTTATACTCAAGCGCCGATGAATCATATGAAATAAAGTCGATATCACCCGCTACCGCCCCCAGGATAAGGCGAGAGAAATAGCAATCATACTTTTACTAACCATCATAAATCTCCTTATTAAAACTAAAATGATAATAATTGAAACATCGGTTTAAAAAGTCGATCACGATCATTTTATTTAGTTATCCCCATATTAATAATGATAATTGTGATTTCAATCAAATTTATAAACTCAAAGCCAATTCTAAACAGTGTAAATATAAAAAAGGGCTCAAAAAGAGCCCTGTGATTTATATTATTTTAGATAGATAAATTCTAATAAGATCTAAATTTTACGTACTGGCAGTGGTTGCTTGAACCAAATTTCACTACCTTGCCTGAGAGTGTGTTACCGCTCACATAGTTTGATGTCACGCTAATTGAACCGCTGCCATCAACACTGGATAACGTCCCTCTGAAATCACAGTAACTATTTGCATCACTATCCCATACTTGTACGGTTTTCCCTGCGAGATCTCTATCAATCGCTAAACAGGATGCATGGGATAGATCCAACTCCATTTTCTGCCCCCAACTGTATTGGGTTACGGCATCACATCCTTCAGATACGGGAGGATCAACGGGATCAACCGGCTCTTCTGGATCAACCCCTTCTGGAGGCCAAGACCCCCAGCAACAGTGACACCAGAGATTGGTATCTGCTGATGCACGCCCTCTGCCAATGTTTGATTCCAAGTAGTTATTGGCTCTCCATTAATATTGAGATGTTGGTAATTGCTGCCATCCCAGTTGAGCGCATACTCTACATCCGGCTCATCAAACAGTCCCCAGCGAATAATACTGTCACCCGAGCTCTTTGCCTTCTTCAGCGTATTATTAACTAGAACATTGTTGGGTCCAGTTGGTCCTGACCACTTACTTGCATGGTCGCCCGACCCAACCCAAATAGGTTGCCACGTTGCCCCCGACTCTGGCGCCCCATTTGACCAACTGCGATGCTCATACGGTACGGCAATGTCATTAGAACGAACTAGATTGTTACGCTCCCAACCCCATGGAAGTTCATATCAACATTAAGTGTATTGTGCTCGACGACATTTCCGGTCGCAGACCACTGGAGGGCTAGGTGTCGAATGTTGCGAATATCGTTATTGTGAATCCAGCTGTTGTAAAGCTTAGAGCCACGAACATACCCATTGCCACCAGCACCTTTGTTCCACGAACCGTCAATCATGTTATTGGAGATAGTTACCGCTTTAGCAAACTCACTAACAATAGGGTGTGAGCCAATCATGTCGATACGGACATTATCAACCCAGCCGTTGTATGCCCACTTTAGAATGATGCCGTGAATTGCATCTTGTGCACATACATTCTCATATCGATACAAAACACCATTGGGGTTCCTCGCCGAAAACTGGTTGCGGTTGTAGCCTTCACAATGACTGCCTTTTGTATCCATGGTCAGGAAGAAGTCTTGCAGGCCAAAGTTTTCTACCGCACTGACGGGCATAACACGGCTGTTATAACCAGTTTCATTGTTTAGCTGGATATCGAACTCTAGAGCCCCATCAAGGGTGACGGTATTGTTGCCAGTATTTACCGCCGCCACTTTAAAAATCTGTGTACGCATGTGACCGGTTTTTATATGGCTACCGCTTCTTCTCGATTCTGGTACTTGCCCTTTATCTAAAAATGCCTTGTCACTAGCAGCACCGACATAAATAAGATCTCCTTGGCTAAACTCGCCAGCTTTTCCGGATTCTAAGAAAATAGTGGTGTCACCCATTTTTGCAGGTTGTGCAAACTCAATACTGTGTTTCCAGTGAAAGTTGACGCTCCCTTCGTAAGCAGGTTCTTTAACATGCTTCTCTCGAGTTTCTACACGAAATACGCCAAACCCAGGCCAGTATTTCTTATCAAAGTCAGGCGCATTGCTCGCATCCACACCATAAGGTGACCAGGACTTGACGACAATTTCAGTCCCCGTGACAGGATCGCTTCCTGCCCCTTTGATAACCAACCCTGACTTGTCAATATGGATTTCATCACTAAGGTTGATAGTCCCCTTTGGCAGTATTATCACCGTATTGTTAGTCGTAGAGGTGTTAACCTCATGGTCGATGATAGCTTGTAGCGCAGCAGAATCATCAATGCCATCATCAGCGATGACACCGTGATCAACTGCGTAGATAGTATTTTGAAATGTCGTAGGTAACATTGCGCCTTGTTTATATCCTGGAGCAGAAAGACCAGAGGCGCTATATAAGGTTAGAGGAATAAGTATGGCAAGTGTGTTCACGTTCATTTTCACGTTTGGATCTCCCTTCCGTGTTTATAGATTTATTTCTTGATTGGTGGTTTTTAAAAAGAGGAGCTACTGTGAACTGCGTAGCTCCTCAATGGGGGTATTAAGAGATTAAGTGGCGGTGCTGGCTGTTAGTTTATCTGCTTGCTTTGCACTCTTGAGAAGTAAACTACCTACCGTAACAATAACGGCACCACAGAAGACAAAGGCCATGCGTCCCCAGAATGGGTTCGGGATCAGCACCATCAGAGTCACTAGAACACCGAAGACAAGAATCAGTTTACCTAGCATGTTGCGCTGTTGACGGTCTAGCTCATCTTGACCTGCTTCTTCTAGTACTGGCGTCGCGACATCATTCCAGAATTCTGTCAGTTCAGCTTCTCGCTCACCAACAGGTTCTTTATAGAATCGAGTTGTTAAACAGAAGAAACCACCAGTGATGAATAGGTGACCCATGATGCCCAGTAGAACCTTAAGGTCTTTCGCTTCACGACCGGTAAATGGCGTATCTAGGTTCAGCCAGTTAGCTACCACATCAGCAGTAATCACAAAGCTAACAAGGTAGGAAACGATAATACCGACAGCCAGTGTTGCCCATGCAGCCCAATCTGGCGTCTTCTTGATGAAGATACCGAAGAAAAGCGGTACTAGGATAGGCATCTGCAGCAATGTACTAACGTACATCATGGCATCAAATAGGCTCAATCCACGGAGTGAGTTGATGAACAGTGCGACGAGAATAATCAGACCACCAAAACACATAGTGACGATTTGGCTCACACGCATCAGTTTCTTGTCGTCAGCCTTTTTATCCAGGATTGGCGCATAGAAGTTGCGAACAAAGATACCAGAGTTACGGTTAAGTCCAGAGTCCATTGAAGACATGGTTGCCGCAAATACCGCTGACATGAGCAGACCAACCATACCAACTGGCATTGCATTCTCAACGAACACTAGGTAAACCGCATCCGCTGCTTTCTTACCTAGTTCTGCCGCATGAACAGTGGCTGCATCTGGGTACATCACCGCCGTTACCCAAGGTGGCAAGAACCAAATAGCCGGACCAATCAACATAAGAACAAACGCAAGTAATGCTGCTTTGCGCGCATTAGTCGAATCTTTAGCCGTAAGGAAGCGATAAGAGTCTTGCATGTTGTTGATGTTTTGAAGCTGCTTAACAAACATGAAGATGAACCATGCCACGAACAGCAGTGGATAGTTCATGTCTGAGCCCATGATTGAATCCGCCGGAAACTGCTCGATAAGGTTGGTTGGACCACCAATCTTAACTAGGGCTGCAACCGCACACACGACTGTCACCGCCATGATAACCACCATCTGAACAAAGTCAGATGCTACTACGCCCCAGGCCCCGCCAATAACAGAGATGAATAGAACAATTAGGCCAGTAACAACAATGGTCGTCTCGATATCTACTTTAAATACTGCACTTACAAACAGTGCTAGACCATTTAACCAAATACCGGTGTAAACAATGCTGGTTGGCATCGTTGCCCATGTAAATACCTGCTCGTTGGTGCCACCAAAACGACGACGAACGCCTTCAATCGGTGTTACAACACGCATTTGGCGGAAACGATATGAGAAGAACAACCAAGAAAGTAGGAAGCCAAATGCGTTGGCCATAAATACGACCATGATAGGGAAGCCATCGGTAAACGCTTTACCTGCAGCCCCAGTAAAGGTCCACGCACTAAACTGGGTCATAAAGGCTGTTGAGCCGACCATCCACCAGAGCATTTTACCGCCGCCTCTAAAGTAGTCACTGGTAGAACTACCCGCGAAGCGTTTAAAGATGACGCCTATCGCTATCATAAAGATAAAGTAAACGCCCACGACGAGCATATCGACATTCATTCTGAACTCCTTTTACACATTATTTTTCTAAAATCATTTTTTAAAACTACGTTTCATTATTTGGCAAATGCTGTTTTTATAAAGATCATTTCGGTCATTATGTGACCTATGTAACTAATTATGTCTGGAGAGGTAGTTTTGTGTTAACGCGATCAAAAAATGTGCAGAAGGGGTGACAACTAGTTACTGATACAGTTATAGATGGCTCAAAATAGTGGCCATTAAGACGCTTGTACTCGTTTTGTTAGATAAACGTTGCCCCAGAGTCAACGCGATAGAAAGCTTCAAAACCTTGGATAGACAAAGTCCCGCAAAGACTTTCAAACGATACGTATTACAAAGCTACGAATTAATGAGCTTTTATTGTTGAACGCCTCAAACACACACTGTCACTTCAGCGGCTTATGAAAGGAGAAGCCCCTACGATGAGTAAAATCCAACGTTCAAAACCATCACGCTCCAACTAAAAAAATGAAAAACCGTTTCATTCATCACAAAAACGCACAGTTTTTTGGCAATAGCGACGCACTTAAAGCAATAATGAACCGGTGTTTTAATTTTTTGATTTAAGCAATTTCATTTTAGAGGTAAGTGTAATGAATATTGACATTGTTGTTGTCGGTGTCTACTTCGTCTTCATGATCGCTGTAGGTGTCATATTCAAACGTCTAGCGGGTAGCTCGACCAGTGATTACTTTCGCGGGGGCGGCAAAATGCTTTGGTGGATGGTGGGCTCTACGGCCTTCATGACTCAGTTCAGTGCTTGGACATTCACAGGGGCAGCAGGTAAAGCCTTTACCGATGGTTTCCCTATCATGGTTATTTTTATGGCCAATGCATTCGGCTTTTTGCTGTCTTGGCTGTTTTTCTCCTACCGCTTCCGTCAAATGCGCGTTGTGACACCAGTAGAAGGGGTTCGTCGCCGCTTTGGTACGACAAACGAGCAGGTGTTTACTTGGGCAACTATGCCAACCAGCATCGTTTACACAGGTATTTGGCTCAACGGTCTGGCGCTATTCGTTAGTGCGGTATTCAAAATCGACATCGAAACAACCATTGTCGTTACCGGCTGATTGTTCTATTTATTTCTGTGATCGGTGGTTCTTGGGGTGTGGTTGCATCCGACTTTGTACAAATGGTTGTCATCATGGCGGTGACTGTCGTATGTGCCGTTGCAGCCCTCATTAAGATTGGTGGTCCAAGCAACTTAATAGAGCAGTTCCCAGCAGACTCGATTATGGGTCCGAACATGAACTACCCGCTACTGTTCGTGGCATGGTTCATTTTCATGTTTGTTAAGCAGCTTCAAAACATCAACAACATGCAAGACTCATACAGGTTCTTGACAGCTAAAGATTCGACAAATGCACGTAAAGCAGCGCTTCTAGCCTTCGCTCTTATGCTAATCGGTCCTGCGATTTGGTTCATGCCTCCATGGGTAACAGCGGTTCTTTACCCTGATGCGGCACTAGCCCACGCTGACGCGCTCGGCGGCAAAGCAGCGGATGCAGTTTATCTAGTATTCGTTGAACGTGTAATGCCTGTCGGTATGGTTGGACTACTTATGTCAGCGGTATTTGCGGCAACCATGTCGTCAATGGATTCTGGCCTTAACCGTAACGCGGGTGTCTTCGTTCGTAACTTCTACAGCCCAATAATCAACAAGAATGCGTCTGAGAAAAAACTCATGCGTGTCAGCCAAGGCGTCACCATGGTGTTTGGTGCGCTGATTATCGCAGTTGCTCTGTTCATCAACTCGCTTCGTGGATTAAGCCTATTTGATGCCATGATGTACGTTAGTACATTGCTACAAATGCCTATCCTAGTTCCTCTGTTCTTTGGCATGTTTATTAAGAAGACGCCAGATTGGGCAGCTTGGGCTACGCTAGCAGTCGGTATGGTGGTCTCTTACATGGTGAGTTTTGTCATCACACCAGATGTCATCGCAAATCTTCTAGGTATCGAGGGCGGCTTCACCAGTCGCGAGGCGTCAGACTTGACGGTAATGAATGGCATCATCGGTCACCTTGTGTTCACCGGCGGTTTCTTCTGCCTAACCACTAAGTTCTACAAAGAACCACAAGGCGAGCGTAAAACCGAACTTAACGAGTTTTGGACTGATGTTGCAACGCCTGTTATCGAGGAAGAAGGACAAGATGCGGTTGACCGCCAGCAGCGCAGCATGCTTGGTAAGCTCATCTTAATCTTCGGTGTGTTGGTAACAGCTATGGTACTGATACCAAATCCATTCTGGGGTCGCATGGCATTCTTGTTCTGTGGCGGCGTGGTACTGACCGTAGGTGCTCTGCTGCTAAAGAGCGCCAAGGAAACCAAAGTACTGAACCTGCAAACTCAGAGTTAACGTAGTGACAAGGGGCTGGCCACCAGCCCCTATTTTGCGTTTAGCAATCCACTAGTCATCGCTACGCTATAAAAAAGTATTTCGAGATGAAACCCATGAACCAATATATCCATGACGATTTTCTTTTAACCTCGGATTTGGCTCGCCGCTTGTTCCATGACTATGCCAAAGCAATGCCGATCATTGACTATCACAATCACCTAGATGCGAAACAGATTTGGGAAAACCATAGCTCGAGTAACATCGCCGAATGCTGGCTGCATAGTGATCACTATTTGTGGAGAGCGATGCGCAGCAATGGAGTTGAAGAACACTACATAACCGGCAACGCTCCCGACAAAGAAAAGTTTGAAAAATGGTGTCAAACCGCTCCTTATCTACTCGGCAACCCACTCTACCAGTGGTCTCACTTAGAGCTAGAGCGATTCTTCAACTGCTCATTACTATTAAACCCAGACAATTGTGATGCCATTTGGTCACAATGTGAGGCTGAACTTGAGACTTCTAGACTTACCACTCAGAGTGTATTGAAGCAGTGCAAGGTCACGACACTTTGCACTACAGACTCACCGCTCTCCGATCTTCGCTATCACAAACTGATTGCAGAGTCCGACTTTGACGTCGAAGTGCTCCCAACATTCAGAGCCGACGATTTATTTGCGTTTGGATCGCCAAGCGCTTTTCGCAATATGATTGATACATTAAGCACAATGACCTCGCTACATATTGTATCCATCAATGACTTCCTCCACGCAATTTCAAAGCGAATCGAAGCATTCCATGAAGTAGGCTGCCGACTATCCGATCTTGGTCTCACGCAAGTCAATTTTGCTCCTTGCTCCCATAAAGTTGCTCATCAACTATTTGAGAAGCTGCTAACCGGACAAGCCCTTAAAGATATTGAAAGCACACAGCTTAGCTCTTACCTTTTCAACCAATTGGGCCAACACTACCATAGCCGTGGTTGGGCAATGCAACTCCACATTGGTGTACTGGTTAACGTTAACGAACGCAGAAAACAGGAGCTTGGCGGAGGTACTGGATTTAGCGTGATGAATGATCGCCTCATTGCCGAAAATCTAACTCAGCTTCTCAGTCAATTAGATTTAGCCAACCAACTACCAAAGACAGTGCTTTACAGCATCAATCCGAACCACAATGCACTACTCAGCTGTATCGCTGGCGCTTTTCAAAACAGCGATTCCGCCGCTGGAAAAATCCAGTTTGGAGCAGCATGGTGGTTTAACGACCACAAAGACGGTATGGAAGCACAGCTCACTACATTAAAAAACCTGGGAGCACTAGGCCGATTCATAGGTATGTTGACCGACTCCCGAAATGTGTTCTCAATGAGTCGCCATGAGTACTTTCGCCGTGTACTCTGTAATCAGCTGGCCGTTTGGGTTGAAAATGGAGAGCTTCCAAATAGCGATGCCCTACTTAAAGAAACGATCGAAAACATCTGCTATTACAACGCACTGCACTACTTTAACTTTCCTCAATCCACACTCACAGGGAATGCTCAATGATCCAGTTCAGCGAACAACAAATTCAATCCATTAAACAACGCGCTTCTGAGCAAACCATCGCCCAACTCATCGCGGACAATCATGTTGTCCTCAATAGCGATACATTAGTACCACCCGATGGTCGCGCCACCTGGAATCTGTATTACTTTTGTCCAGAACATGGCGTTCGCCTAACGTGGGATCGCGATAAACCACTTTCACACTGCTGCCCTGTTGATGGTAAAGAATTCACAGGTGAACCTTACGACGGCGCATGGTGGCGATGGCTAAATGGCCTGAACGCAAAAGCGTGCTACGATCTTGGGTTGCTTTGGAAATTGACCGGTGAGCAACGTTTCTTTGATAAGGTCAAAGACATCCTGCTTCAATCCGCCAAATACTATCCGGACTACGAAGTTCATGGTGGTATCCCCTACAACGGTCCTGGCAAAGCCAATGCACAAACATTATGCGAGGCAAACTGCCACTTAGATCTTGCTCGAGGTTATGACTTCATTCGTGAACAGTTAACGCGAGAAGAACAATCTTACATTGAACAGCGCCTACTTCGTGAAGGGGCTGAGTTTTTGATGGAGTACCGAACCGACCAGCTGCACAACCATGAAATGAAAATTAACGCCACGATTGGTGTGATTGGATTGATCTTGGAAGAGAGCAGTTACATCGACTTTGCTCTGAATACGGACTATGGTATCCACTATCAGCTTAACCACGGCTGCTCAGAAGAGGGAATGTGGTTTGAAGGCTCGATTCATTATCACTACTACGCCTTACAGGCGCTGTTGAACTTTGAAAAGATCGCCTACTCAACGCCTCATTCCGTAAGCTCCAACCCTAACTTTATTAAGATGCTCAAGTTCCCGCTTAACTTAGTGCTCAATACCGGTGATTTCCCACGCCTCAATGACTGCATTGCCGGCCAAGAGCGCATCACCCATTCACACTTATTTGAATTTGCCTACGCGCAGTATCCTTGTGACGAATTTGCGAGTGTTCTTACTAGCATCTATAAAAATATCTCAAGAGATAACATCGATGCGCTACTTTATGGTGTCGATGAACTGCCAAACGCGGCGCCACTGCAATGTAAGTCTATCCACACTGCTCATGCAGGTGTGACGATTCATTACGACCAAACCAATGAACATGCCATGCTTCTTAAGCACAGCCCTTACGGTGGAGAGCACGATCACTACGATCGACTTGGCCTGATCATTGTGCGCAATGGTAAAGAAATCCTGCCCGATCTCGGCACCACAGGATATGGCGCAGAGCTGCATTACGGCTATTACAAAAATACGGCAACACACAACACCCTCGTTGTGAATCAGCAGAACCAATCACCAATCGACCCTACATTGCTTCACTTCTCTGACTCACCTATTTGCAAAGTCATTGATACGCTTGCAGATTGGAACCAACCACCAGCGGAAGTGGATAGTCATACTATCGAACAATGGGATAGTCAGGCATATCAAAATGTGGTGTTCAGACGTATCTTGTTCTGTGTTGGCGAAGGGTACGTAGAAGCAAATCTAGTTGCCAACCCGCATCAGCAACAGTTGGATTTGACCTACCACATTCGCGGTAAGCATTCCGAAACAGGCGACTTTGAGGCTTGTACTAACCCATTGCCAGGGCCACTGAATAGAATGACAAACACGCGTCAGTTGAGCTCAGTTTCAACACACACCCATCGCTACGATATTGAAGGACAAACACCCTTTAGCCAAAAAATGGTATTCAGTTCACCGTGTGACGTCTTAATTGGTGAAGCGCCAGATAACCCAGCAACATCAAACCTTGCGTACACCTTGATTCGCTCCAATGCGACCGCATTAAACACCATGGTACTTCACGACCTATCGGAAAACGGAGAGCTTCTACTTGAAGACGTCTCTTGGAGCGACACTGAAATCACATTCCGTATCAACCAAAAAGGCAACAAAACCACCATCACCTACAACTTACATTCGCATTCTGTGCGAACTCGCAGTTGGCAGCCTGAAAGCGACAATTTTGCATTCAGCGAGTAATACCATAGCCAGCTCTTTATCAAGAGCTGGCTTAATCCGACTGAAAACACGCTAACTATTTGTCACTCATACACAAAATCGCTACTCTGGCTTTTAACACTTCTGAGCCGGAGCCATCCATGAAATACCCCAATCCCCTCACCAAAGGCAGCACCATAGGTATCACCGCATTTTCATCCGGTATTTCACCTAAACACAATGCTCGTTTTGAATGCGTCACCAACCACCTCAAGTCGCTGGGCTATAACATAGTGGTTGGGGATTGTTTATACGACCAAGGAAAACATGTCAGTGGCTCGGCAAAGCAAAGAGTTGACGAGCTAATGTCGATGCTACTGGATGACAGCATTGATGCAATCTACCCACCTTGGGGCGGAGAGGTTGCTATGGAGCTACTGCCGCTGATTGATTTTGAAACACTCAAGCAGGCTCGCCCTAAATGGATTCTGGGGTTTTCCGATGTCAGCACGATATCGGCGACCTTTGCGTGCAAACTTGGCTGGGCGACAGGGCATTGTTCAAACCTGATGGATCTCGCACCCATTGCTATCGACCCTCTCACTTCAAGTACGCTTCAACATTTTGCAACGCCAAGTGGAGGCAGTTTCACTCAGGAGGCGCTTGATCACTATGCGAGTTGTTGGCCAGACTTTGTGAATGCTCCGGAATCTGGCCTTGAGTTGGACACAAAAACATGTTGGAAATGGCTCACAAGGCCTTCCAACGGAGACACTATTCAAGGACGACTCATCGGCGGATGTTGGGACACGCTCTCACATCTTTTAGACACGGAGTACCTCGACCTCAAAGAGATGTCAAAACGCCACCCTGAGGGGCTCATTCTTTACCTAGAGAATGCAGAAATGCCGCCAACGGAAGTGGCTAGAAGCATTCTAAGCATGGAATATCGTGGCATTTTTAAATGTATTAACGGCTTACTAATCGGCCGTAGTGCAGCACCAGATGAAACCGACCCGAATCGCCTTAGCTATTACGAGTGCCTAAGACAATACCTCGGCGATCTCCCTATTCCAGTTATGATTGATCTCGATATTGGCCACAAGCCGCCTAACTTAACGCTAATCAATGGGGCACTGGCATCCGTATCGCTGAACGCAGAATCGGAGGAACACACTGGCTCAATTACCCAGACTTTAGCACCATGAAATAACAAAAGAGCCTCACAAAGAGGCTCTAAGCACCTTTAAGCACTGTATTCCGGGTAATCGATATACCCTTTCTCATCACCACCATACAAACTCAGCCTTGCATCGGCATCAAACTCAGCCAGTGGCCAGTTGTTTTTAAAACGCGCCACAAGATCTGGATTGGTCACATACGGCGTGCCAAACGCCACAAGGTCAGCGTAGTTGTTTTCAAGCAGGGCCGTGGCACTTTCTTTCGTCAACTTGCCTGCAATCATGATTGGGTTCGGGTAAATGTCGCGCACCTCTTTACGGAATGACTCTGGCGCTTCAACATAACGCGAGATGTTTTCAGAGAAATGCACATACGCAAGATTCATTGGAGCCAGCGCAACGAGTGCCTTTTTCACCACTTCGACAATCTCTGGTTCTTCTTCAGCAAAGCCTTCCATGACGTGTGGCGAAACACGAATCGCGACTTTGTCACCACCGATTTCATTCACCACCGCTTGCATCACTTCAACGAGTAAACGGATACGGTTTTCTTGAGAACCACCATATTGGTCAGTACGCTGGTTGCTAGAAAGTCGCATGAACTGGTCAAGCAAGTAGCCGTGCGCGGCATGAATTTCAATACCATCAAAGCCCGCTTCAATCGCGTTTTTCGCGGCTTGCACATAATCGGCAATAGTTTGCTGAATATCTTGCTCAGTCATTGCGCGAGGTTCGCCAGTTTCAATCATACCGAAGCCACCTTCTGGTAGCGGACCGAATACTTGGTCAGCTTCTTTGATCGCCGACGCAGACAAAACCTGCTCACCCGTGATGGATTCATGGCTACGGCGACCCACGTGCCAAAGCTGAATGAAAACTTTGCTACCTTGTTCATGGATCGCTTTCGTGACTTTTTTCCAACCATCGATGTGCGCTTGGGTATAGATACCCGGAGTCATCGAGTAACCACGACCAATGGCCGAAATCGGCGCGCTTCTGTGATGATAAGACCTGCATTGGCGCGCTGTGCGTAGTAAGTCGCCATCATGTCATTCGGCACATCACCCGGCTGAGTGGTGCGAGAACGGGTCATCGGTGCCATCGCGATGCGATTGCTTAGCTCAAGTTGGCCGTAGTTGAAATTAGAAAAGATCATGTCGTATGCCCTCAATATCGTAATGGGGACATTTTAGCGACGAGTAACCTCTAGATTTAGAGCAATAATCGCAAATGGCTTTTGTCAAAAATGCAAAAGCCAGCGAAACAAAGCAGGAAATAACGACTACAGCGATAGTCTAGGCTGAATAAACTCAATAAACGCCGTAATGCGGCGTGCGACCGACGATGAGCGGTAATAGACCGCATTAACTTGCTCGCGACCCGTCGTAGTGAGTTTTTCTGACTCAAGAAGTGGCACCAAACGCCCTTCCTCAATATCTTGTTTGACCATAAAGCCCGACATACACGCAATCCCGTTGCCCGCCAGAGTCAGCTGGCGCACTGTCTCACCGTTACTCGACACCATGCTTGGCTGAATCGTAGGGTTGCCAGGTAGAGGCCATTGGTTAAGCACCTTCGCGCCGACAAAGCCAATTAAACTATGCGTGCTCAAATCAGCGGCCGATTTGGGGTAGCCACGCTGGGCAAGGTAATCGGGTGACGCGACGAGATACAATAGGCTCTTTCCTAGCGGTTTAGCATGTAACGTAGAGTCAGTTAATTTACCAATGCGAATCGCAACATCGGTGCGTTTCTCTAGTAAATCAACAAACCCTTCGTTGGAGGTTAGCTCAAGCTCAATATCTGGATACTCTTTATTAAACTCAGCGATAAGCGGCACCAGTTGATGCAGTACGAATGGGCTCGCGGCATCAACTCTCAAGCGCCCTTTAGGCAACTCACCTCTGGCTACAATCTCCTCTTCGGTTTGCTGCAGAATACGTAGCCCTTCACGGACACCCTCCACAAACTGACGACCTTCGTCGGTGAGCTCTATGCGGCGAGTGGTGCGATTTAACAGCGTCACCCCAAGCTGGGTCTCAAGCTTACTCACACTGCGAGACACTTTGGCTACTTGAATGTCGAGCGCCTCTGCGGCGGCGGAAAAACCGCCACTATCGACAACAGAGAGTAATATTTCCAGATCATCAGAACGAGTGAGCATGTTTATTTCATAAATTGCAAAAGTGATGTCTTAGAGTATATCAATTCGGCAACGAACGGCGAGAAAGATCACGGGCTAAAATCAACGCTAGTCCGAGAATTTGCAGAAACACTGCGATGTTTTTGTAATACGCCATATCCTCTTCGACGCTTGCTAGCGTTTCTGAAAGATCCAAATTGTCTAGATAGAGCCCATCAATCAAATCACGCTGCGTATCTTGCGCGCTATTGATCATAGCCATCAACTCAGGGAGGTGTTTTCGATGAATCGGAGGAACTTGAGCGGTGACCCATTGAGATAGCTGCCCTCTCAACATATCCGCTATATCAGTATCAATATCATCACCATCAAGGTGAAGCAGCAATGCTTCACGTTTTCTTTCCAGCGTTTCTACTTGATTCCAAGCAAGCTGCATCGAATACAGATTTGCCTCTTTGCGTTCCTGTATTACAGCAATATCGCTCGACATTTTATCGAGCACTTGGCTTGAAAGCACAATCGCCATCACATTAAGGATAAGACCAATGGAGACCATCACCCAAGCAGGCGGCAGTAATGCTCGTGTCATCCTTATCTCCCTCTGTTTTTATTCAGTGTAGGCAACAATCGTGATTCGTCACACAACTGGCATAAAATCAATCAGGTACCTAACCTTATAGTAGCGGTACTGAGATTTACCCGAGTGAAACCAGCTGAGTGGCCATGTATAAAGTGTCTATGCATCAAGTAAAAATGTACCAACTGACCCTGTATCAACTACTGTTCATCATTGTTGCTTCTACCTCTGTCGCAGCTAGCGCAAGCTGGTTCAACGAGCACAATATTGATAAGTTTGACCGCATAGAAACCCACAGGGTGTGGGGGTTTGGTGATCTGGTTGAAGATAAATTTACCACTTACGGTATTCGCTGCGATGATCGATCGAAGTTGCTCATCACCTTCGGCCTTGCTCAAGACTTGGATGAAGAAAACGCCAAAGTGGATTTGGTATTTAAAGTCGACAATAACAAACCGCTAGCTTTTGAAGGGCAACTGTTCTCAAACAGCAAAGAGTCTGGATTTGTGAGAGCCGACAAGCAAAACTTGGCGCTAATCAATCAACTGATATTACAAAGTAAGGAAGGCCGCACGGTGGATATCCGAGCCGCCAACAAAGACCAAAGTCAGTTTATTGAATACTCGGTATCGCTCACTGGGTTTACCCGATTTAGCCAAGCCACCAGAGACGCCTGTGGGGTTGGAACGATCAAGCTCGCCGTCACTCCAAATGACAAGGCCGAGCTTATTCGGCTCAAACAGCAACTTAAAGATATAGAAAAGAAAATTGCCGAGATTGAGGCTAAGTACTCGACTGGTTTTTAGACAAGAATCTCCGTATCTCCACTGGTAATGCCGACAGATTTAGATAAGACTCAAATGAAAAAAACGCCGCGAAGCTCAGGAGCAGCGGCGTTAAAGACAGGGGGATTTACTCATTTAAACCAAATACTAACTTCATTCTCTAGGCCGTATTCTGCAAATCTAATGGCGCCAATAAAGCATCCGACTCGACAAGCCATTGCTCGACAATGCGGTTAAACGCCTCCGGCTGCTCTGCCATCACCCAGTGATGGGTGGACAGTCCCACCACTTTGTTGCCTTCAATGTCGGCCATTTTTCTCTGCCATGGACTTGAATGAAACATACCTACTTTGTCTTTCCCGTAGATAAACAAGAAAGGTACCTGAATATCAAGCGGCTTGGTTCCCAGTTCACGCTTCATGAACACGCTACTCCAGCGCCAATGATAGGGATAATTCATGCCAGAATGGATGCGAGAGGTGTCGCCCGGCGCGCCGAAGATTGTCGCCATTTTTCGCGTCATCCAATCACCGACTTTTCCGCCTAAGTTCCATGCCAGCATTAACCAGAGCTGGTAGCCCAATAATATTGCTTTGGCTTTCGCCGAAAGCACTAAGTCTTTTGAGCTTGCATCACCGATATCGACACCAACAATACGATTCACCTTTTCAGGGTGGCGCATCGCATATTGGTAGCCAAACACGCAGCCCCAGTCATGAAGCAGCAAGGTCACCGGCTTGCCTTCTGAAATGGACTCTATGATGGTATCGAACAGCGTCAACATAGAGTTTAAGTCATGATACTGACGTGGCTGTCCAAGCTCATAACCCGGCAGCGAAAATCTAACACAGCGATAGCGTGATTTAAGCTGCGCCACTTGGTTATCCCACAAGCGATAGGTATCCGGCCAGCCATGAATCATCACTATTGTGTGCTCGCCATCGCCTTCAATATGAACATCAATGTCTTCAATAACCTGTCGTTGTTCCATTGTTACCTCCCACCCAAGATAGGGGTCAGTTATTGATTATATCTAAAATACAGCGACTTAATGAGACAGCATGGCTTTCTTCAGCGACTTATCCGTCGGTTTATCACCTAGCCAAACCGCGAGCAGCGCTTGGCGAAACGCGTCGTCTTCAACCAATACGCGCAGCTCACCATTTTTGTAGCTATAGATTCCTTGACCCGGAACGCTCATCAAAGTGAACTGATCGCCCTCCGTCACCTCATCAGCAAAGGTCAACTCAACAAACTTAGCAATACTGGCATCAATTGGCGCCGTGTTGCCGCCCGTCGCATTATCAAAACCTTCGTTGAGCGCATCGGCCAGTTTTTCTTTGGTGATCATGCTAGAAGTAATGTTAAGACGAATAGCGGATGCCTGTTCACCACCAATCAATGGCGCGGCCTCAGTCGCAGGTAAAGCGGTAAACAGTGAGCCAACATACAAGTCCATAAAGAACTTGCTACGCACACCGGCACCATTCAAGGTGAGTTCTTGCTGCTGCGTAGACAAAGTATCAGGCACGTCGATCCCACTGATCGTTTTTGCTTGCGCGGTCACAGAGACTGCGGCGAGTAACGTCATTAGTAACGGTAATTTCATGGTTTCTCCTTATGACCCCTAGAACTAGGGGTCATGTATTGTTAGTGAGTACTCAAACGTTAGAAGGCGTAGTTGTATTCAAGCCATACTTTGTCCGGAGCATCGCTGTCAGAGAAGTTATGGTAGTTAAGACGCAGGTTTTGACGGTTGGTGATCTGGTAACCGAGCGTCAATTCGATTTGCTGAGGACTCAGCTCTAAGCCGCCCTCAGAAACCGGTTTATCCCAGCTCTTACCGCCAAATTCATCGGTGTAAGTCCAAGCACCCAACACCCACCAAGAGTCATTGAACTTGTAACGGCCATAGACCTTAACCGAATAGATAGTCGACGCCCAATCAATACCACTGCTGCTTAGATTGTTGGCGGCGGCCATGGCGGGATCATAGCTTGCGAGTTTACTGGTGTTGTCCTCCATGATGACGCCACCCGCCATCAATACTGGCCAGATAAACGCATTATCACCAATCGGTAGCGTCGCTACTGCGCCCGCTTGAACTACCGCAGTTTGACCGTAGAAAGGATGATCTTTAACCACCGCATCCACCATGTGTCCAAGGCCGTTGGTGGTATTCACCGAGCCATAGCGGAAACGGTAGTTGCGGTTGGTGGTCTTATCGTTCATTTGAGGCACGACCATCCCACCGATCGCTTTAGTGCCAGAGAATTTTGGATCGCCGCCCTTTTCATCAAACACATCGTTGAACTCCAGGATGAAACCGGATTTACGGTCTGAGTCAGGCTCCG
The DNA here is from genome assembly GCA_003263775.1 of Vibrio maritimus. Taxonomy (GTDB): domain Bacteria; phylum Pseudomonadota; class Gammaproteobacteria; order Enterobacterales; family Vibrionaceae; genus Vibrio; species Vibrio maritimus. The sequence goes on along the minus strand of JYJJ01000006.1, from coordinate 26,435 downwards.
ACAGCATGTACATCGCTTTTAGGTTCATCCCTTCGTTACCGTAGCCTACTCCTAATGCGGTATAGGCTTCGGTTGGGCTCGACATGTCAATTTGTTGTTCAGCCTCCTCGTTAGCAAGGGCTGCACCAGAACAAACAAGGGCGATTGAGGTCATTGGAATTAGGTAAGATTTCATAATTTGGCTCCACTACAATAATGAGTCATATAACTGTTTTTATTACAAATTTATTAGTATTAAGAGAGAACTGACGCCATGCGCTGTTCGCGCGTTTTTCTAAAGAACAACCAGGCATAGATGCCGTTTGCCACAAAGCTCGCCAATCCCGCTAATAACATGAGCTCATCGTTGCGCGGCAGCACCACCACGTTGCTTTCGTACATAAATGGACAACTGAAGTAATACATAAAGGAACCCGCCAGCGTGAAGGCGCGTGCCTGCAGCCAAGTACCTTTCTTGATAAACAGTGATGGCAAGGTCGCCGCCACCAGAACCATGGCCTGCGCTGTGGCACTGCCAGGGAAATTGAGGTAAACAAAGACGATGTTCCAGATGTCGTAAGCGATGATCCAGAACGTGGTCATTGCAGGCCACACCATGTCTCTTTGTTTCGATTTGTCTGCTTGGATCTGTGCCCAGCCCGCCAAAGTGATAATGGAGAGCAAACCACCGGTCGCATTGAGAATGTTGGCGATGTTGCCCATGGTGAAATCTTGCAGCACCGCTTCTGAAATATTCAGTGCCAAGAACGCAGCAGCGCCAAAACGTGCCCACTTTTTATCGCCAATAGGGGTAAATCGGATAAGGGTAAACAGCGCAGCGGCACCGACTACCGAGTAAAGCTTGACCCACTTAAACCAGTAGGTAACGCCGTAGCTACTGAACAGTGGAATGAGTGCAATCGGCAGTACGAACCAAAGTAGGTAGTTTGCCCATTTCACATGACGGCAAAGCTCATTGAGTGCAATCAAGCCGACCAGTACAAACAACACATGCAGATAAGCACGGGTTTGATACAGTTTATGGAAGTTGCAATGACTGCCATCCTTGGTAAAGCGCATCTGATCGCGATCGGTATACGCAAACGTCGCGTTATCAAAGTCGGTGATCTCATCGCCAGCATTGCTGCGGATCACAACTTGACCCTCTTCAATGTGCCAGTTTTGAACTTCAGTCTTGTTAAAACCACCAGACTGTCTAAGCACTTTGACTTTACCGTCCGCAAGGAACTCAAGGCGATAAAACAGACTGCCCTCGCCAGGGTCGCCATCAAACGTCCCTTGCCAAGTTTCACCAATAAGCTGTTGTTCGTTATAGCCTTGATCGGCCGCTGCAAGCGGAGACATAAACGCCGCGCACAGTGTTACCAACAACGCCAAAATCTGTGTTGTTAATCTTTTCATACCATCACCTGTGTCAGGTTTTGAAGTGGTGGCCTAATGACGTCGTCATCAACTAGGCCACCGGGGGAGAGCCTTCAATCTGTTTGCCTCTAGGCTATTAACCTATAAGCAATCTGCTTCTAACTATTTGGCTAGCGCCACTTTGTCGGGAGCTTCGTCGTACTCATTGACGCAGTCCGTTTTCAGTGGCGGCTGGTTGTCGCCATACGGTGGTTCCTTCTGCTCGCGCTGCTTTTTGAAGTACCAGATGACAAATGGAATGTGCATCGCAAGGTTGATAGCGCCCCACCAGTAAAGCACGCTCTCATTACGCCATGCACTGGAGTCCATGACCGGGGTAAACACATCGTGGATAGCACGGACGAAAATGTGGAACGCCAGCGTGTAAACACGTGCAATGATGTAGAGCTCTGGACGTTTTTTGATGACCGGATAAAGCTCGGCTGCTATCAAAATACAGAATGAACTCGCGAAGAAGCCGGTGTTCTCGCCATACACAAAAGCTAGGTTCCACGTGGTGTATAGGAAGTTCCAAGCCGCCGTGGAATAGAACAGCAAGTCATTCGGCTTGTCTTTAGAGATAAGCCAGTACTGACGCACGCCGTTCTTGTAGCGCGGGAATGGAATGGTGATACATAAAATCACGCCACAAATGAAGTTGAAATAGTTGCCCGTGACCAGATCTTTCATTGTCGCTTCGGCAATGTTGAGAAATAACACGCCGTACAGCACTTTCAATACCCAGTCGCCGCGGAAGAAACGCAATATCGCGTTCGGGTTTTCTCTGTAGTACCAAGCAAGTCGAGCAAGACCGACCACCAAAGCTGTCGGAATAAGTACGCTCACAGTTTTCGCCCAGCGGAACCAGCCATCCAACTGATCAGCCCACAACGGCGCGGTAAATAAAGTTGCGATCCAAATAAAGGCCGTCAACCGGGGAGTCCGGCGCATGCCCTCGATGAGTAGTAACAAAAACACTATGTAAGAAGACATAGATACCACGTATTGCCAGGTTGGTATGTCCATAATACCTCCACGTTAAATTATTGGTTTTAATCAAAATTCAGTTAATACACACACTCTGTTCTTTTTATTTTTCATGACCTTATGATAGAGTAATTACTCTATGTTTGAGTAATTACTCTAATTTTATTTTACTCAACGTGTTGGGATCCTTTTCACGTTTTCAAAAGTGAAAGATAAGATTGGTGGCGATTTTTTAAACTAATCACACATTTTTGGTATGGTTTTTAGAATCCTATGAGGGCGATCACAGAATGTGCGAGGTGGGTACTTTGGGAGCATAAGATCAAAAAAACGAGCATTAAGCTCGCTTTAAAAATTAAAGTCCAATTTCTATTGCAGCTGCTCTACATACTGCTGAGCAACCATAATCTTCATTGATTAAACTATGTGTATTGGCTAATGATACCCTGCAAATCTTCTACTGAGTAAGCAACATGGTCAGGCTTGGTATCCCATAGTTTTGGTTCACTACGGCTATATGCCGCTGCCACAGAAATAACCCTAGCGCCATCACCAATAGCTTCTTGTATGTTGCGAGCGAACTTTGTATCCGCCTCATGGTCACCAATATACATAACAAATGGGTTATCCAAATGACCCAAGATTGACTCGATGCATTTAATACCGCCAAATTGATGAGGCTTTTGTTTGCCATTTGATACATCGTCGTATCCGACAATCGCCTTAAATTGTGCATCAATACCATTATTAATCAGCATGCGACGAATATTGTTCTGTGAGTTCTGAGAGCAAATACCATGCGGCAGCGCTGAAAACGCTTCGACGATATTTTTAATACCTTTAAACAGAGTCACTTCTGTTTCGTTTTTTTCCTGATGCTCTGCCCACATACTGCCGGCTAAGATCATTTCGTCGTGAGTCAGCCCATAGTAATCGACATACAACTCCTGCCAATTTTTTGCCCCATGATTGGCTTCATGGTAAGCCTCTTCATCACGTAGGTATTTTGGCAAGCTGTCCCCAGTTAGATGTGGAGCGACAATAGAGAGAATGTTCTTGGTAATATCAATATTTTTAGGCACTGAGTTCACAAGAGTCCCATCGTAGTCCCATAGTATTGCATCTAATTTCATTGTTGTTCTTTGATCTCTTCTGCTTGGATTAAATAAAAGTTGGCTCTAAATAGTCTTTGTTTTATTTGCGGTCGCTAGTAAACATCGTTTTTATGCTCTCTCGTAACCACGAAATCTTAGTATTATGAGCATTGCGTTTATGCCAAATCATGGTAAACGGAATGGCTAACTTCTCTTGATACGTTTTTGATACTGGTATTGGTAGGCACACCAAATCTTGATGTACCCTTGAGGTGTAACGCTGGCAGTACTGTGGAGCAATGGTGATCATGTTGTGGTCAGGTTGAGCTGCATGAACAGAGATTGCTCAAAATTCGACATCGTAAGGTTGATCTTCCTTTGCTTTCCTAGTTCGCTCAATATCTCATCCAAAGCCCAAGTTTCACTTTTTTCCCATACGGTATTTATCTGGGCATAGGTCAGGAAAGCGTCAAAGTCCCACTCATTTTGCAAAGCCGGGTGATCTTTATGCAGATACACCACTGGCAAATCATAAAATAGCACTTCAAAGTCAATGAAGTATGGCAATAGATCCAGTAACTCTTTAGAGCGAGGATGGCTCTCACGCCCAGTAAGGCCAACATCAGCATCGCCTCGAATAATTGCCTCTAAAGAATCGTAATCCCAATTGCTGGTTTTTACCTTCGCTTCTAGGTATCGGCTCTGTATTTTGGGAAGCAGCTCATTGAGCACCGTTAAGAACAACGGTGACTCTGCCATAATATGAAACTCAAGCCCTTGTGGTGCATCACCAGCACGCTTGTTCAGTATCTGCCCACTGACCTGAAACCACTCATTAAGATCCTGTTCCATGCTTTGAACAATAGGCGTAGCAACTAACCCCTGAGGGCTTTTGACAAACAATGGATCGTCAAACCAATCCCTTAGTTTGTTAAGAGATTTACTAACGGTAGAGGGAGTCACATTAAGTATTTTTGCCGCCTTAGAGACACTTCTTTCCTGTAAAAGCAGTTGCAATGTGGTCAATAAATTCAGATCAAGACGAGTATTGGACTTCTTCATGCGTATCACTTTGTGTCGGTTTAGGAGCAAATGAAATTAACATTGAGCAAAGTATACTACTCATCGTCAAAATAATGACCAAAATATACTGAGCGCTGATATTACATGTTCCCATCAGCCAGATGTAAAACGCAGAAATGCTGACTTGGCTCACTCCCACAATGGAGCTGGCGACGCCTGAGCGACGTGAATAAGGCTGAGCGCTTGATTCATTGTCACACCATACCCCATAGCAAAAGCGACACATATCAACCCAAAACAAAGCAATGACCACTCAAAGCCCAGGTTTAGCACCTTCACAAGGCTCAACATGATAGCGACAAGCGCAAAAATTCCCTGAGTCGCCAACATTAAGGTATTTTCCTTGACGTGTTTTAAAGCAAACGGTGCCAAAAAGGAAGCTATCATGCTGATGAGAGAAGTGACAGCAATAACGGATGAGTAACCTTCACGATCAAATCCTAATTGCCCCATAATCAGTATTGGAGAGACATTTACATAAGTTAGCAGAACCGTACTACTCAAGGAAGCTATCGTGACGCGGCTAATAAAATGATAATTGCAAAACGTCTCCTGAAGCAATCCGGTCTGTGGTAGTGGTGAGTAGTTATCAGGCAATTCATTGAGTTTGGTTTCCCTTAGAATCACAACGGATAGCAAGAATACAATCCCCCCATACCGGCCATGACACTAAAGAGGTTTTTCCAAGGCGAGCTCAACATGATCAAGTGGCCAATCACAGGAGCGATGACAGGGACAATACATATAATACCGTTGATCACTGAAAGCGCCTTTGCTCTGCGCTTGTCGTCCAACGTATCCCTTAACACTGCAAATGCGACCACATAACATGCACCTGCGCCGACTCCTTGAGTAAACCTAGCGACCAAAAATTGAGTCACCTGCTGTGCTTCGCCACCTAACCAAGAGGCCGCTACAAAAATAATTGACCCGATGACGGCAACCGGTTTTCTACCAATGGAATCCGCAAGCTTTCCCGCCAACAGCATGGTGGCTGCCATTCCTCCTAAATATACCGAGAAAGCAATATGCAGTTGCGACTCAGTGGCATCAAGATCCGCAGCTATTTGTGGCAACCCGACCAAATAGAGATCGATAGCTGTTGGATAAAGCAAGACTAGGAAAAAACTGCAAACGATAAATCTGGACATGAGAACCTCACAAATTGGTTCTCAGAATACTAATGACTCGACAGACCACTAGCGAGTGAGAAATAGGACAACAGTAATGTCCGCTGACGACATAACTCCTCATTGTGCGCACTAACAAACAAAAGATAGTGTTTTAGCTAGCACAAGCCTATTGCTTGCGATTGCTACCTAAAACTCACTTTACAATACCTGTAGTTATTGATTGTTCTCTAACTTAGCAAAATCACTGGCACGGAAATGTCCAAAAGTCATTTAGGCCACAGAACCAAAATGCCCACGAGATCTTGTTCTCGTGGGCATTAAAATTTTCACTCATCAATTAAGAGCATTACTCGTAATCAGAAGCGTAAGTGTCTTCGTAAGAGTGAGAGTAGAACTCAAATAGGTTACCAAACGGGTCTTCTAGGTAAACCATTTGTGCTTGTTTAGAATCATCTTCTGGGTGGTAACGGTGAATATCCATGCGTACTTTACCGCCGAACTCTTCTACACGTTTGATTGCTGATTCAAACTGTTCTTTTGGAAGCTGTAGACAGAAGTGGAAGATACCTAGGCGAGAAAAGTCAACGTTATGACGCTCTTCGCGGTCAACCATTTCAAACAACTCTACGCCGATACCGTCAGTTGTCACTAGGTGAGCAATGTTGAAACCTTTAAAGCCTTCACCAAATACTGCAATACACATACGACCGATTGCAGATTCGCGCTCTTCGATAACTTTAGTGTTGTTCATTACAACGCGAAGACCTAGCGCTTTAGTGTAGAACTCTACCGCTTTGTCCATATCGCCAACCATGATACCAACGTGATTCATTTTCATAACTTTCTCCAAAAACTGATTTGATTATTTGTTTCGTGTTTCGTTTCGATGTGGAGAAGTATAGGGATGACGAGACTCAATGAAAAATTATCAAATTTTATTTAAATGATAACAAAATTTTATAAACATAATAGTTATATGTGCCAACCACGATAAGGGTGCCCTTAATTATGAATAGTCACTCCTATTGTTATCGTTGCATAAAGCGGTTCTGTAAAATACGATAGTTAAATCGTTTTACTGGATCTTTACACTGTGGCAAATACTGTTCGTGACATTAATCAGCGTTTTTGGAGTAGCAAAACTATTCCGCATCTGACCATCCGTACTACACATAATAGTGAGCAGGGTTACAAAGCTCACAGCCACTCAGAGCTATCCATTGGAATTATCGAATCGGGCCAAACTTTGTTGTCTATGCCTGAGGGGCAGATTGTCCTCAATAAAGGAGACATTATTCTTATTGAGCCCAATATTGTTCATGCTTGCAACCCCGTAGATGGCATGACTCGTAGCTATCATATGCTCTATATCGACAATGCGTGGTGTTGTCATGTGCTTTCAACGTTATATGGGTATGAAGTCACCCAGTATACTTGTGACCAAAACGTACTTGTCAGCATGGACAACGATATCAAATTAACAAGCTTAATTAATTCACTGCTAAACCAAGAGTCTCAAGAGGTTGCCTCAGAAGTCGATAGCTTTTTGTTCAGTTTATTAAGTCGTTATTGCTCACCACAAGATGAACAAGAAAATGACGACGAGTTGGCTTATAAGGTGCGAAATTATCTATTGCAGGACATTGCTAATCCCCCTTCTTTAGACGTCATGTCTCAGGAGTTTGAGCGACCCAAAGAGACTTTGATTCGAAACTTCAAACGCCGATTTGGTATAACGCCTAAGTCATTTTTAAACAACAATCGTGTAGAAAAGGCTAAGTTTTTATTGAAGTGTGGTATGAGTATCGTTGATGTTGCCACTGAAGTAGGCTTTTCAGATCAAAGCCAGCTGCACCGTGCCTTTGTTAGTTATACCGCTTCAACACCACGACAATTTCAACGAGTAACGTCAATTTTCGACAATAATTCTTGAATCCAAAAATCTATAGTTCGGTAACCATTTTGACTATAGGTAGCCATGAATGTTGTTTTCAACCCTTTTCCCTGTCGCTTTTCCTGCTCTGGCTTTAGCTCACTTCGTCGCAATATTGAGTCCGGGACAGGACTTTTTCTTAATAGTTGGTCACTCAATCCGACATAAACTGCATGGAAGTCGATTTATCTGTCTGGGAGTCGCGTTGGGAAATGCCGTTTATATAGCGATCGCAATTCTTGGTTGGACTGGTATCCGTGATAATCCTGTCGTTTTTTCAGCAGTTGAGATCTTGGGCGCTACCTATCTTTTGTGGATTGGTTCTAAGTTGCTAAAGAGCAAAGCAAGCGACGCTCTTTTGGATGCGGAACAAGAGAAAGCCCCTTCTGCGATAAAACAACTATTGCTTGGCTTAAATTCAGCATTACTCAACCCCAAGAATGCCTTGTTCTATATGAGCCTTATGGCAGTCATTCTAGGGAATGAAGTTACGCTAGTTCAGCAAATATTTTGTGGGGTGTGGATGTTTCTTGCTGTTCTACTTTGGGATCTGTTGATTGCAGCGACGATCGGACAACCTCGTGTACAAATGAACTTGAAACGTAGCCTTCACCTAGTAGAACGAGGTGCCGGAACCGTTCTGATCTGCTTCGGCATGACTCTTTTTATTGACTATGTTCCTCTATAAAGCACGTATGTAGATACAGCTAAGCATTTTGTGGAACTTAAAGAGCGGTACCGCTTTACCAATAGAAATGCCTAAATTAATCAGTGGGGTCGCAGTACGACTAACCCACCGTCTTATATTTCAATTTCAACTTAGTCAGCACCTCTTTCCCTTTATCGGTACTATAAGGCCACAATAAAACGATAAACTTAACAACGCCGCGATTCACATCGGCTTTGGTTATCGACTTGCTCACTGAGTTTGCCATTAAATAGCTCACCCAGAAGCCACCAACGACGCGCATCAGTTCAATTAGCTCATCGATTTGATCGTCGTCGATGACAATAAATCCGTCGCGGCGCAGATTAAGTACCGACTCATGAGCTCTGGCGACCAACACATCATGCGCTTGCAAGTAGGCTTGATGCAGGGCTTTATCGCGCATCACGATTTCGGGCATGCTGGCGTGGAAGAAACGAAAGCGCCAGATACTGCCAAATACTTCTTCGCAATAGCGCTGCAGGTAAACCTCCGCCGGTGTGTCACTGGATACCGGAACAAAGGACTCACGGACGTAGGCGATATAGTCGGAAAATATCGACTTGATAATGTCTTCTTTATTGCGAAAGTAGTAATAGAGATTGCCAGGACTCATCCCCAGGTGGGCGGCAATATGGTTGGTGGTGATGGCGCGCTCGCCTTTCTCATTGAATAGCTTCAAGCTGGCTTGAATGATTTTATCTCGGGTCTTCATACTCGTTAACGAATCTACCTCTCTCGCAGAGCGTGATAAACAAAAGCCCCAGCAAAGTGCTGGGGCTTCAACTCATTTAGCCTTGGTATTTGTAGAATACCGTTGAAAGCGGCGGCAGACGCAGTGATAGAGACTGAGGCTGAGACTCACTCTCGATGCCCTCTGTTTCTGCAACCTGAGCCACACCAAAACCACTGCCTGCATAGAGGCTGTCGTCGGTGTTTAGCAATAGCTCATAGCGACCCGCTAGCGGTACACCCAATCGGAACGCTTCGTGTGGCACTGGCGTAAAGTTGCTGACGACCAGCACACGTTCGCCGTCTTCACTGATGCGCTCATGCGCTAAAATACTCGCTTCTGCGGCATCTTGTAGTCGCCACTCAAAACCTTGCGGATCTGAGTCTTGATCAAACAGCGCTTTTTCACGGCGATACAATAAGTTCAAGTCTTTAGTCAGCGCTTTCACACCTTGGTGGCGCTCAAAATCAAGCAAGAACCATTGAAGCTGGTCATCATGGTTCCACTCACCCGTTTGACCGAACTCAGCACCCATGAAGTTTAACTTCTTACCTGGCTGAGCATACATGTAACCTAGGTAAGCACGAAGGTTCGCTGTTTGTTGCCACTCATCGCCCGGCATCTTGTTATGGATAGAACGTTTGCCGTACACTACTTCATCGTGTGATAGCGACAGAACGTAGTTCTCACTATGTGCATAAACAAGCGGGAATGTAATGGTATCGTGATGGTATTTGCGGTGAACTGGGTCTTCTTGAATGTACGACAAGCTGTCATGCATCCAACCCATATTCCACTTAAACCCAAAGCCTAGACCACCAGCAAAGGTTGGCGCGGACACGCCAGGGAAAGCTGTCGATTCTTCAGCGATCGTCATGGCATTCGGGAAGTGCTTGTACACTTCTTCGTTCATCCATTTCAACGTCGCAATCGCATCGTAGTTTTCACGGCCGCCATCGACATTTGGGATCCACTGATCATGACTACGTGAGTAATCAAGATACAGCATAGAAGCCACTGCATCGACGCGGATGCCATCGATATGGAATTGCTCAAACCAGTAAAGGGCATTAGATACCAAGAAACGACGAACGTGCTCGCGACCAAGATCGTAAATGTACGAGTTCCAATCTTGGTGCCAACCGCGACGTGGATCCGGATCGTGGAACAGTGGCGTGCCATCAAAGTTCGCTAAGCCGTGATCATCCGATGGGAAGTGCGCTGGAACCCAGTCAAGCACTACGCCAAGGCCAGCTTGGTGACATTGGTCGACAAAGTACTTAAAGTCATCTGGTGAACCAAAACGGCTCGTCGGTGCAAACAAACCTACTGGCTGATAGCCCCATGAACCGTAGAACGGGTGCTCAGAAACGGGCATCAATTCAACATGGGTGTAGCCCATATCGGTCAAGTAAGGGATCAGTTCATCAGCAAGTTCGCGATAATTTAGGAAGTCACCATTGTCATTGCGTTTCCAAGAGCCTGCGTGCAGCTCGTAGAATGACAGTGCTTCTTTGCGTTTTTCTGTTACCGGACGCTGTTGCCAAGAGCTGTCTTGCCAGTCATAGCGATCGTGGTTATAGGTAACGGAAGAAAATGATGGGTATTGCTCAGAATAAAAACCCCATGGATCCGCTTTGTGCGGCAGACCTTCACCATCCGGCCCTTTGAGCTCAAATTTATACTGAGTGCCTTCTGGCAAGTTTGGAACAAACAGTCCCCAAATACCGTAATCAAGTCGCTGCATTGGGTTACGACGACCATCCCAAGCGTTGAAATTACCGACTAGGCTGACCGCGGATGCATGAGGTGCGTATACCAAGAAACGCGTACCTTCGATGTTTTCACCATCACGCTCTTGGGTAATAAATTGCGCACCCATGTGGTGATACATCTCTTTTGGTGTATGCAATTCTTCATATTCTGCATACAAGCCGTGATATTGGTATGGGTCATCGAGCAACTGCTCGGTGCCATTCCAATCGATCGCCAACTGATAGTGGGTAAATCGTAAATCGAGATCCGATTCAAGGATAAATCCAGATGCTTTGTCTCGCACCATTGGCATTCTGGTGCCATCTTTCAAAACAACCGTTGCGGCGTCCGCGCCGGGCATCCACACCCTTAGCGCATGAGTCTCATCTTGTAGGTATGGACCTAGAAATGAGAATGGGTCAGCAAACGATGCACTCGAGAGTCGATCGTACGCCTGTTGTTGTCTTTTAAGCCCTTTTTTGTTCAACGTTCATCTCCCTCGACCTAACACTGTGCCCCCCTTTTTATTGTTAAGTCTCAGCCAATGGCAAAGACGTCGGAGGCACAAAATAAAAAGCCCGCGATACGCGGGCTATCTGCAAGATTTCATTGTACTGGAAACATCTTGTACGGGAAGTGACAAGCGCCCAATTTTGCATTGCAATTGGCCTATTTCACCGACAATTTACAATATAAATTTGAGAATGATATAAGCCAGACGCCAAAACGAAGAAAAGCACGACTCTTTGGAAATGACAGAACAAATATCCAAGAGAGTCGTGCTTTGTTAGCGATTCAATAATCTATATTTAGCTTGCTTTCGCGCGAACTTCCGTTAGGCGTTTAGCGATGCGATTTACCCCTTCTTGAGCGAAGATTTCCTCTAGGTTCATCGACAGCTTACGACGCCAGTTCGGGTACTCATTAACCGTACCAGGAATGTTTACAGGCTTGTCCATTTCTAGCCAGTCTTCTAGCTGAACACTAAGTAGTGCAGAAGAGCCCGCTGCTACGTGAAGCTGTAGCGCTTCGCTTAAGTGCGCATCCATAGGGACAAGGCTTGCATCACGACCCACACCTTCAGGCAGGTAACCGTGCCATGCCACGCTATCTAGAATGCCTTGCTTACACACTAGACGATCATCAAATAGCCCAGCTAGCTGTTCTTCATTTGGATACAGACCAATTTCGCGACCCATCTTCAGATCATCACAGTGCCAGAAACCGCGTAGCGTTGGCATATCGTGCGTACACAGTGCAGACATAGATTGATCTGCGTAGTGCTCTGGAGAAATAAAGCCGCCGTCTTCTGCTGTTTCGAAGAAGAACACCTTGTACGAGTGCACGCCTGCGTCACGAAGGATCTCAACGATTTCATCAGGCACAGTCCCCAAGTCTTCACCGATAACGCTACATTGATGACGGTGTGACTCTAGCGCTAGGATTGCTAGCATGTCTTCTACTGGGTAGTAGATGTACGCACCTTTTGTTGCGTTCTCACCTTTTGGAATCCACCAAAGGCGCAGTAGACCAAGAACGTGGTCGATACGCAATGAACCGCAGTGCTTCATGTTGGCGCGCAACAGTTGGATGTACGCATCGTAAGACGTTGCTTGCAGTACTTGTGGGTTTAGTGGCGGTAGACCCCAGTTTTGACCCAAAGGACCAAGAATATCTGGTGGAGCACCGATGCTCGCATCCATCACTAGGTTGCCATTGTCTGCCCATGTTTCTGAACCAGAGTCTGCCACACCTACAGCAAGGTCACGGTATAGGCCTACTGCCATACCCTTCTCTTCTGCCAGTGCTTGTGCTTCGTTGATTTGAACATCAGCAATCCACTGCAAGTACATGTAAAGCTGAACTTTGTCTTGGTTATCTGCAATGAACTTCTGAGTTGCTGCGTTTTCGAAACGGCGGTACTTCTCCGGGAATACTGGCCAGCCCCACATGTTGCTGTCTTCTGCATGAAGCTCAGCGTGAATCGCATCGAACGCGGCTTGATGCAGTAGCTTTCACCACCTGCTTCAATGAAGTCTAGGAACAGTTTTGCACGCTCAGACTGCTTATCTAGGTGACGAGTCTTAAACTCATCGAATAGTAGCGGCAATACGCTCATCTTAAGCTCAGCCACTTCTGTGTAGTTCACCCAGTGTGACTCACGCGCTTTTTGTAGGCGCGCTTGGAACTCAGAACCACCAACGATTTGTTGTGCGTCTGCACTTAGTGCAAATTCCGCAACAGAGCTTACGTCGATGTAAAGAATGTTTAACCAGCGACGTGAAGATGGGCTGTATGGGCTTGCACCTTCTGGGTTTGCTGGGAATAGCGAGTGAATTGGGTTAAGACCCACAAAGTCACCACCACGTGCAGCGATATCCGCTACAAGCTGTTTAAGGTCGCCAAAATCACCGATACCCCAGTTATGCTGAGTACGAAGCGTGTAAAGCTGGATACTTGGACCCCAAAGCTTTTTGCCTTCGTCAATCGCGCTCTGCTTGTAACATGCACGAGGTGTACGAATAAGGGTCATCTCGTAAGGTGCTTTACGGCGCTTACGCTCTAGGTAAAGCTTGTGATAACCCCATGGGAGGTTGCTTGGTAACGCAAATACTAAAGGGCCACCCTCAGCACGTTCATCACGAACGATCTGAGATTGAAGATAGCCTTCAAGTACTTCTCCTTGCTCTGTCTCTAGACGCCAGCTGAAATCGCTTTCTCTCGCGCTCACACCTAAATGAAGTTCTACTTCTACTGCATCACCGTCTTTAACAACCAGTACTGGATCGAGCACTTCTTTCTTGTGCTTTTTCTCAGCAGATTTTAGTAGTGATTCATCATTTGTCGTGTCGTAGCCTAAAGACGCAAGCAGACGAAGAATGGTTTCGTCCTCAACTTTGGCTTCATCGCCCCACGCACTTACGTAGCTGTCGGCTATTCTTGCCATCTCAGCAACTTGTTTTAATGCTGTTTGTTCTGTCATCGCTCTCTCCGAAGGACTTCTCTTAACCTTCAAATCGGTAGGGTTATTATTAATTCAAGTAAAAACCAAGGTACCTTTCGGTACCTTGGTTTATTTTGTTAGCGTGAAACTGATTCAAGCTTCCAAATGTTATTCACGTAATCGCGAATCGAACGGTCTGAGCTGAACTTGCCAACCAGCGCCGTGTTTAGAATCGCTTTCTTCGCCCAACCTGCTTGGTCACGGTATTGCGCGTCCATGTCTTCATGCGCCTTCACGTAAGATGCGAAGTCAGCAAGACATAGGTACGGGTCACCGCCATCTAGTAGGCTGTCGTATGTTGCACGTAGCAGACCTGGTTGACCTGGAGTGAACTCTTCACCTAGTAGTAGGTCTAGAGATGCTTTCAGTAGTGGGTCAGCGTTGTAGAAGTCGTATGGGTTGTAACCTGCCGCTTTCGTGCGTTTCACACCATCAACCTCAAGACCGAAGATGTAGATGTTCTCGTCACCGACTTCTTCACGGATCTCAACGTTAGCACCATCCATCGTACCGATAGTGAGTGCGCCGTTAAGAGCCATCTTCATGTTACCTGTACCAGATGCTTCTTTACCTGCCATAGAGATTTGCTGAGAAACGTCAGCAGCTGGAATCAACATTTCAGCCATGCTTACACGGTAGTCAGGGATGAATACCACTTTCAGCTTACCGCCTAGGCGTGGGTCGTTGTTTACTTTTTCAGCAACCTTGTTAATCGCAAAGATGATCTCTTTCGCTAGGTGGTAACCCGGTGCAGCTTTAGAGCCGAAGAATACAACGCGTGGCGTCATATCAAATGTTGGGTCATTCAGTAGACGGTGGTACAGAGACAACACGTGTAGCAAATCAAGTTGCTGACGCTTGTACTCGTGTAGGCGCTTGATCATCACGTCAAAGATAGCATTCGTATCTAGCTCGATACCCATGTTCTCTTTAACCCAGTCCGCTAGACGCTGTTTGTTCTGCTTCTTAACAGCCATGTAGTCTTTCTGGAACTTAGCGTCATCAGCGAATTTCGCGATACCTTCCAACTGCTCAAGCTTAGCTGGCCACTCAGAACCAATCTTGTCAGTGATAAGAGCCGATAGGCCTGGGTTACAGAATTTCAACCAACGACGTGGCGTAACACCGTTCGTTACGTTATGTAGACGAGTCGGGTACATCTCGTGGAACTCAGGGAATAGGTCTGCTTTCACCAACTCAGAGTGAAGTGCAGCTACACCGTTCACAGCGTACGAACCGATAACACATAGGTTAGCCATACGAACCATGCGGTGGAAACCTTCTTGGATGATAGAAAGCTTCGCTTGCTTCTCACCATCACCAGGCCACATTGCACGTACTTCTTGTAGGAAGCGGTGGTTGATTTCAAAGATGATTTCCATGTGACGTGGAAGTAGACGCTGGATTAGCGACTCAGACCAAGTCTCTAGTGCTTCTGGAAGTAGCGTGTGGTTTGTGTATGCGAAAGTCTTAGAAGAAATCGCCCATGCCTCATCCCAGCTCAAACCTTTCTCATCAAGAAGGATGCGCATGAGTTCAGGGATAGCAATTGTTGGGTGCGTATCGTTAAGCTGAATGGTTTCTTGCTTCGGAAGATCCGCCAGCGTGTAACCAGCTGCTTCGTGACGACGTAGAATGTCGCGTACAGACGCTGCTGAGTGGAAGTACTGCTGCATTAGACGCAGTGTCTTACCTTTCTCGTGGTTGTCGTTCGGGTATAGAACCTTAGTGATGTTGCCCGCATCGATTAGTGCGTGCTGTGCTTCGAAGTAATCACCGTTGTTGAAGCTCTCTAGAGAGAATGGTGCGATTGCCTGACATTCCCAAAGACGTAGTGGGTATACCGTGTCAGATTCGTAACCAACAATTGGAAGATCCCAAGGCATTGCTTTAACTGTCATGCCAGGAACCCACTTACGTACTTCTTTGCCATCAACGTTTACAACTTCAACGTGACCAAAGAAACCGATCTCTTGTGCTAGTTCTGGACGAGCCACTTCCCATGGGTAACCTTCAACACCACACCATGCGTCTGGTGCTTCTTTTTGGCGACCGTTTTCGAAAGATTGCTTGAATAGACCGTATTCGTAGTGAAGACCGTAGCTACAGTTGGGAATTCTTGAGCCGCACATGAATCCATAAAACATGCTGCTAGACGACCTAGACCACCGTTACCAAGTGATGGGTCACGCTCTTCTTCTAGAAGGTCAGTTAGGTTGTGGCCTAGCTCAGCCATTGCGTCAGTTACTTGCTCGTAAAGACCCATGCTGATTAGGTTGTTGCCAGTTAGACGACCGATTAGGAATTCTAGAGATAGGTAGTTAACACTTTTCGCGCTCTTGATGCGCTCGTCTGCTTCAGTTTGAAGCAGGTCAAAAGTCGTTAGCTCAGCAAGCGCACGACCCATTGCTAGATACCACTGACGTTCAGTCGCAGTTTCTACTGTCGTTGCGTAAGTTGCTGATAGGTGTTTTTTAACACTTTCTTGGAAAGAAGCTTTATCAAATTTTTTCTGTTGCGCAGGTTTCATTACGAAATCTCACTTTCAAGTTTTATCCATCTGTCACATATCGTGCATGGTGACGTATCCATAAACATCCTCCTAAGTCCGACTCCCTGGAGGATGAGTGAGGAGGGCGTAGAGGGCGTACTCCCCTCCACTTAGTGATCGATCTCCCATTCCGCTATCTGATTCGGTTTTTTCTGGTGATAGCGATCACGCCAAGCTCAGTTTTTAATCTAGCCACGAACTAAGAAAGAAATGCTATCAAGCGGATAACTAATTACAAAAATTGTTGTGAAGATCACAGTTACCCGCAAAAAAGAATCAAAATTTCCCGAAATTTTGTATACATGGCAGACCAATTTCCCCTTCCACACCAAGTATACAGTGACGGAGATCACAAATACGAGGCGTAGTAGCGGGATTGGCCACACAATAATCAAAACCGAGCGCTTGATCAAAAACTGTATAACCTACTGTTTTATATCTTCGAGCTGGCTCAACAAAGCTGTGGTAAACACGCCCTCAACCCCGGGGCATTGAAAAATAATAATCGTAGGAAATAACTTATGTGGATTCCTTCAAAGTTGACTCGACCTGGCCGCTTGCACAATGCCATCGTTCGTCCTCGAGTTTTAGACCTGCTTGCACAGGCGCCTTTTTATAAACTGGTATTATTTCGCTCGCCAGCCGGTTACGGCAAAACCACCATGGCCGCTCAATGGCTATCGGACAAACCTCATGTAGGTTGGTACAGCATTGATGAAAGTGATAATGATCCATTTCGCTTCGTTAACTACCTGCTGCAAGCCATCAACAAAGCCACCAGCAACAGTTGCCCGAATGCACAAAAGTTGGCAGAGCGCCGACAGTTTTCTTCTTTGCATTCACTGTTTAGTGAAGTGTTTGCTGAACTAACCAGCTACCACCATGAGTGTTATATCGTTCTGGATGACTACCACCTCATTAGCGATGAAGACATCCATGAAGCGATGCGCTTTTTCCTAAAGCACATGCCAGATAACATTACTTTGGTCGTCACCAGCCGTGGTAACCCACCACTGGGTACAGCGAACCTACGCGTTCGTGATCTCATGATTGAAATTGGTAACGAGTTGCTTGCCTTCGATACTGAAGAAACCACGCGTTTCTTTAGTCAGCGCCTTGCCAGTGAGATCGATAACGAAACCGCGAATACACTTCGTACCTATGTGGAAGGCTGGCCATCGGCACTGCAACTTTTCGCTCTGCAAGCACAGCATCAAAAGCGCACACTGGCTCAATCGGTAGAGACTATCTCTCAGTTCAATCACGCACACCTTTGGGACTACCTTGTTGAAGAAGTGTTTGATCTACTTGATAAAGAAACCCGCCATTTCTTAATGCAGTGCTCGGTGCTTGATCACTTCAATGACAACTTAGTCACCGCACTGACCAAACGTGACGACGCACTCAGTATGATCGAGTCACTCAACCGCTTCGGTCTGTTTATCTATCCGCTAGAGGGTGAGAACAACTGGTTTAGGTTCCATAACCTATTTGCTGAGTTCTTGTCGCACGAACGTAAAGCACGAATTCCACAGCAAGAGCACGACTTGCACCTAGCGGCGCTAACGCCTGGCTAGAACAAAAAGTCCCACACCAAGCACTACGCCACGCGCGCTTAGCTAACAACGCTGATTTGGTGGCGAGTATTTTGCTGGAGTTTGGCTGGAAGATGTTTAACCACGGTGAATTGACCACGCTGGAAGATGCCATTGGTGTTTTGAGTGCTGATCAACTTTACAGTCAGCCGAAGCTATGTGTACTACAAGCTTGGTTGGCACAGAGCCAACACCGATACAACGAAGTGGGCGAGCTGATTGCCAAAGCCGGTGAAGAGATGGCCGCGCGCAAAGTCAATTTGAGCAAAAAAGAAGAGGGTGAATTCCACGCGCTTCGTGCTCAGGTGGCAATCAACCAAAACTCACCAGACCAAGCTATCGAGCTGGCAGAGCTCGCACTGAGTGAGCTCGACCATTCAGAATATCGCAGTCGTATTGTCGCGACGTCCGTCGTTGGTGAAGTAAATCACGTAATTGGTAATCTCAGCCGCGCGCTGTCGATGATGCAGCAAACGGAAAAGCTGGCACGTCAATATCACGTGTACCATCAAGCCTTGTGGGCGCAGCTGCAGCAAAGTGAAATCTTGATCGCTCAAGGTTATGTACAAGCCGCGTTCGAGATCCAAGAAAGCGCCTTTAAACTGATTGAAGAGCAGCAACTGCACCAAGTCCCGTTGCACGAGTTCCTATTACGGGTTCGTGCACAAGTGCTTTGGTGCTGGAATCGCCTTGATGAGGCCGAAGAGTGCGCTTACAAAGGCATCGACGTGCTGGGTAACATCGACCCAAGTAAACACTTGCACAGCTATTCCATGATTGCTCGCATTGCCATCGGTCGTGGTGAGCTCGACAAAGCTTCGAAGGTGATTGAGCAGATTCAACACCTCATCAAGCAATCAACCTATCACGTTGATTGGACGGCGAATGCTTCATTGTCACTACTGCTTTATTGGCAAGCAAGAAACGACATGGAGTCGATTGAGCAGTGGCTAGAAACGGCTACTCGTCCCGACGAAGCATGCAATCACTTCTCTCAACTGCAGTGGCGTAATATTGCCCGTGCACAAATCCAATTGGGTCAGCACGAGCAAGCGCAAAGCACGCTGAACTTCCTAGAGCAAGAAGCGAGCAAGCATCAGTTGGTGACTGATCGCAATCGTAACCTGATTGTCGAAGCGATTCTTAATGTGCACAGCAAGAATGAAGACCAAGCCAAACACCTTCTGAAAGAAGCGTTAGTACTGACTAACCAAACAGGCATGATTGGCAACTTCCTGATTGATGGCGCAACCATTGGGCACTTGCTGGCTAACCTAGTATCGAAGTCCGATCTTGGCGATCTTGAGCGTCACCGCGCTCAACTGCTAATGAAAGACATCAACACCACTCAGCGTAGCCGCTCAGTGCACTTTAACGAAGAGTTTGTTGAGAAGCTGGTCAACCACCCGAACATCCCTGAGTTAGTACGCACTAGCCCACTAACCCAGCGTGAATGGCAGGTTCTAGGATTGATTTACTCTGGATTCAGCAACGAGCAAATTGCTCAAGAGTTGGATGTTGCAGGCACAACGATTAAAACCCACATTCGTAACCTGTACCAAAAGCTCAACATTGCTAACCGTAAAGAGGCGATCAGCACCGCCGAGAACTTGTTGCAGTTGATGGGCTACTAATCCTCCCCATCTTTCATCAATCAAAGCCCGAGCATCCTTGCTCGGGCTTTTTGCTTTAAAAGAGCGCTCACAGGAAGGAGCGCTTGGGTCAATGGCTTTGCATGAAGCAAACACTCTGGACGGCAGCCTAATACCCGAATTACTCCTCGATTCCGCGAATCCTCATATTGCGGCGCCGCAGGTACTCGAGCGTCACCAATAGCAATACCGACATCAAAATCAGCAGCGATGCCACGGCCAAAATAGTCGGGCTGATTTGCTCGCGAATACCCGACCACATTTGCTTGGTACCGTGCGCTGCTCGGCGCCAGTGATAAACAGCGCCACCACTACCTCATCAAACGAAGTGCCAAACGCAAACAGTCCACCAGAAATCATCCCCGGCCGGATCAGCGGAAACGTCACGGTGCGAAAGGTGTACACCGGATTAGCCCCCAGACTTGCCGCCGCTTTGGTTAAGCTGTGGTCGAATCCGCTCAATGTCGCGCTGACGGTAATCACCACAAACGGCGTACCCAGCGCGGCGTGCGCCAAGATAATTCCGGGCATAGTCTGAGCAAGGCCAAATCGGGTGTAGAAGAAGTACATTGCCACGGCCGAAATGATCACTGGCACTATCATAGGTGAAATCAGTAAAGCCAATATCGCATTACGAAACGGCACTTTCTCGTTGGATAAACCCAGTGCTGCCAGTGTTCCTAATAACGTGGCCAAAATGGCCGCCATCAGAGCGATAAAGGTGCTATTTTGCAACGCCTGGCGCCATTGCTGGTTTTCTATCATCTCTTGATACCAGCGCAGCGAGTAAGCCTCTGGCTCTAGATTCAACATTCCCTCAGTAAAGGTGAAGTAAGGCGTCGCATTAAATGAGAGTGGGACAATAATCAAAATCGGGGCGATGAGAAACAGCAGCACCAAGGTACAAAATCCCAGGTAAGCCCAATACCCCACTCGCTCTGCTCGCGATGCGTAAGCTGGTAATGCCATGGCCTATCCTCCTACTCGAATGTTGTTAATGCCTACCAAGCGATTGAACAAATAAAACAGCCCAAGCACCAACAGCAGCAATAAACCACCAAGTGCCGCCGCCATGCCCCAGTTGAGAGACGTCTGCATGTGATAAGCGATCATGTTGGAAATCATCTGCCCACTGCGCCCGCCTACCAGCGCAGGCGTGATATAAAAACCAATCGAGAGAATGAAGGTCAGCAAACAGCCTGCACCAACGCCAGGTAGCGTCAGTGGCATATAGACTTTGGTAAATGCGATTCGTGGCGATGCGCCTAATGATCGCGCGGCTCTGAAGTAAATCGGGCTAATGCCCTTCATCACGCTGTAAAGAGGCAAAATCATAAATGGCAGCAGAATATGCACCATGGATACAACAGTGCCAAAGGTATTGTGAATCAGCGCTAATCGCTCGCTGGAGAGCCCACTCCAAATCAGCAGGTCATTAACTACCCCCTGATTTTGAAGCAAAACAATCCACGAGGTCGTCCTAACTAGCAGTGATGTCCAAAACGGTAACAACACGACAATTAGCAACAAATTAGCATGTTTGTCCGGCAAGTTGGCCAATAGGTAAGCCAGCGGATAAGCAAGCGCCAAACACGTTAAAGTGATCACCAGAGACATCCATAAAGTTTTGTAAAACAAACCTAAATAGATTTGTCTCGACTCAGACTGCTCAGTAATTTTGCCGTTTTCATCCACCTTCAAGTCCAATGCGGCAAGATAGAAGTGAGAGGTATAGGCGGAGTTCAGGTTTTTAATCGCAGCCCAGTATTTGGGCTGCTGCCAGCGTTTATCAATAGCGACAAGCTGCTCATAAGTGACTAACTTTCCGTCAAGTTTCGCCAGCTTGCGGCCCGTTTTCATCAGTAAGCTGCGCATGCCCGAAATTTCGATATTAAAACGATTGGCTACTTTTGGCAGTTGCTTGGAGAGATAGAGCGCAGTGATCTCTTCACTAAACGTATGAACAAGTCGCTCACTCGGCACCGATTGAGCATCCCAAGCGGCAATTTCAACCGTGGTGTCAGGCAGCGAGTCCACCACCAGAGAGTTATCGATACTGCGATAGAGCATCTCGACAATGGGAAACGCAAAAGACAGCAAGATAAAGCAAACCAAAGGGAGGGTTAGAAAAAGGGAGCGAATCTGCTTACGTCTTTCTGCTTTTGCCAGTTGCTGGGCGAGATCAGGCGTGTGGCTGGAGATCTGCTTTTCCAGCTCGGTCACCGACTCCAAGGATGAAAGCTCGCGACTCATAATGCTTCCTCCACTTTCGCTCCATCACGAGCAGCATTACGGCTTGTTTCAGAGCTATCCTGCGCCTGAAAATTCTGATCTTGATAATCCTGTTCTTGAAAATCTAGGGCATGACAATCCTGCTTTCGCCAACCAATTTCGACCTGTTCTCCCACTCGTACCGCTAAGCCTTGCCCTGAGTCGTTAGGAACTTTGACCACCAAGCTAGCAAAACCCGACACTTCAATTATCAAACGGAAGTGATCACCGTGATAGATCATTTCATTCACTCGACCGACAAACCGATTTTGCAGCTCCGGCCCTTGCGGATTGATGACGATCTTTTCCGGTCTTATCGATAATGTCGTGAACGCGCGTTCGCTAGCCACTTGCACCGACTTCGCCTTAACTTGATAAGAGCCAACTGCAACCTGACAATACTGCTCTTCCAGCGACTGAACTTGACCGACGATTTGATTGTTTTCGCCGATAAACTGAGCCACGAATGCATTACTTGGCGATTCGTACAACTCGTTCGGCGGCGCAAGCTGCTGCACTTCACCATCGTTAAACACCGCGATGCGATCGGACATCGTCAGCGCCTCATCTTGGTCATGGGTGACATACAAAATGGTGATACCAAGCTTCTCATGCAAGTGTTTGATTTCCATCTGCATAGTTTCACGAAGCTGTTTATCAAGAGCGCCTAATGGCTCATCCATCAGTACCAGTTTAGGCTCAAACACCAAAGCTCTTGCCAAAGCTACACGCTGCTGCTGACCACCAGAGAGTTGTTTGGGATAGCGATTCGCCACATGAGAAAGCTCCACCATAGATAAGATGCTCTCAACTCGCTCAGCGATTTCTCGCACGCTCATATTGCGCACTTTCAATGGAAACGCCAAATTCTCGGCGATGGTCATGTGCGGAAACAGGGCATAGTTTTGAAACACCATGCCGATCTCGCGTTTATGCGGAGCAAGATGATTCACCGGTGTGCCATCGATAAAGATTTCACCATGCGTCGCAGTTTCAAAGCCAGCCAGCATCATCAAGCAAGTGGTTTTTCCTGAGCCAGATGGGCCCAACATAGTCACAAACTCTCCCGGGGCGATGTCGAGGTTAAAGTCCTTTACGACCAAGGTTTTGCCATCGTAGGTTTTCTTTACATGCTGAAAACTCACATAGTCCGTTCGATTCGTTTTCATAGTCTCTGCCTTGATTAAGTTAAGTTAAGAGCGCCCACCATGAGCGCTCTGTGCTATTAGTTCTTTGCGCTATTAGTAAAACTAAAGCTGGTACTTACTCAGATCGGGACGAGTTGCTAACGCGGCTTCAACAAGCTGAATCACCTCTGCACGCTCGGAGCCCTGCAGCAATTGACGTGGTGGGCGCACCTGCTCCGAACCGCGACCACAAACTTGTTCGGCGAGCTTGATGCATTGAACCAAGGTTGGAATGGTATCGAGTTTAAGAAGTGGCAAGAACCAGCGATAGATTTCTAGCGCTTCGGCATAGCGGCCTTGGCTCGCCAGTTTGTAGATAGCGACCGATTCCGCAGGGAACGCATTGGTTAGACCGGAAATCCAGCCCGTTGCACCGAGCATTAACGACTCAAGGGCAATGTCATCCACGCCACCAAATATGGTAAAGCGCTGATCGAACTTGTTGTAAAGCTCGGTGATGCGGCGCGTGTCCGTGGTCGACTCTTTGATTGCCACAATGTTGTCAAACTTTGCCAGCTTTTCCATGATGTCCAGATTCACATCCACACCATAAGAGACTGGGTTGTTGTAAATCATCATCGGCATCTCTGGTGTAGCTTCTGCGAGCGTGCGGTAGTATTCATAGGTCTCAGAATCTGACGTACGATAAACCATGGCTGGCATAACCATACAGCCGTCAACGCCAATGGCTTTCGCATCTTGCATGTAATCAACCGATGCGGCAGTAATTGACTCAGCAGTGCCGGCAATAAGCGGCACTCGGCCGTTAACGACTTCTTTGGCGGCTTGCAACACTTGACGCTTTTCCTCTGGGTAAAGGGCGCAGTTCTCCCCTACCGTGCCAAGACAAATAATGCCGTTAACACCGTCGTTGATTTGGTTGTCGATGACAGTTTGAGTCGCATCAAGATCAATCGTTAAGTCACGTCTAAACTGAGTACTGACCGCTGGGTAAACACCTTTCCAATCTACGTTCATTGAAATCCTTCCGTTTGTATATTGTATGCAATTTTAAAAATGAGCAAAAAGCTCTTCACTATCCCAATTCCACTTGGGCTAAGTTCGTCAATACCACCTGCGCTGCTACAAGATCAGCGAGAGCACTACCGACAGATTTATACAGAGTTATTGACTCGGGATCGGTTCGTCCCAAATCCGCGCTTTGACTTGTTTTTGGGCTTGTTTTTGTGCTTATTTCGGCGCCGCAAAGCTGGGGCAAATCCGCCACTATCTGTCTGGCGAGAAGATTTGCTCAGCGATTGGGATCAGTAACTCGCCCGCCTCAGCTAACACATTGATGCGGCTATCAACATATACCCGCGAGCGCAGCACCAATTCGCTATCACATTCTCGGTGCTGACGATGATGATTACCTACCAAGTCAACATGTGTCCCCGGCTTTACCTGCTCGCCCAATATCAATGGTTCGAGAGAGCCCGTTACACAGCTGATGATGTCTGCCACCTGAATACCTTGCTCTATATCCGTGACTATCGACACTGAGAACTGACGCTCGCTTGGCAAGCGCTGGTATTCATCACCATGAACAATACGCTCTGCCGCATTCGCAGCCTTCGCAGCATCTCTGCCCCATACGATGACGCGTTCAATAGGGCGAATCGCTGCGTAAGCCCAAGCAAAGTAAGGCGCCAATCGCCCAGTGCCACAAATCAGCAAAGTCTTTGACTCTTTACGTGCTAAGTAGTCCGCTGCAAGCGCCGATGCAGCTGCCGTACGCCAATAAGTCAGTACTTTGCATCCATGGATGCGAGCGGTGCACCATCACTGCGTCTAAATGCCAACAGTCGAGAAGCCAACACATCCTTCCCTTGGTCACCATTGCCCGGGAAGTAAGTAAATGTCTTAACTGCGATCAACTCATCATTCCACGCTGGCAGCAAGGCCAAGGCATCATGACTATCCGCCGCCAATGACAATACCTGACGCTGCGGTACGCTAGCGGGTTTGGCATAAGTTTGACGCATCGCCGCAATTAACGATGTCATCGTCAAACTTTGGCTAATACGCGTTGATTCAATTGTTTTCATTCATCCTCCATAGAAGACACTCTCACTAACAAAAGCACCAACACTGTCATCGCACAAAGGTCGGGGGAGCGAACTTCACCAGTGTTGGGCCATGCACCTTTTAGGGTCGGTAGTTCAAACTCTTCGCTAGTTCAGCAGCCAAGTATTGAACTCTTCATTTAGCTCGTCAGCATAATCAGACCACCATTCATCATTGATCAAGAATGCGGTATCAAAATTCCCTGGTGCGGTTGGCAAGCTCGCTAGAATGTCTGGCGCGACTTTAGCCGACGAGGACTTACGAGTAGGTCCATAGGCCACATACTTAGCTTGCTCCGCTAGAGGTGTGGTGCCAGATGAAAACACGATAAAATCGAGTGCTTTTTGTTTGTTCTTGCTGCCTTTTGGAATTGCCCAGCCGTTCATATAACCAATTTGGCGATCCCAAATAATCTTGAATGGCTGACCTTCGTCTTTCGCTGCGTTGTGAATGCGACCGTTAAACGCAGAAGCAATCACGACTTCTTTGTCCGCCAACATTTGCGGTGGTTGAGCACCCGTCGTCCACCAAAGCACTTGCTCTTTGATGGTGTCGAGCTTGGCAAATGCGCGAGCGCGGCCTTCCTCAGTTTCCAGCAATTCGTAAACTTCTCCCGCTCGACGCCGTCAGCGAGCAGCGCCCATTCTAAGTTACCTTGTGGCTGTTTTTGCAGGGCGCGGCGACCTGGGAAGTTTTCCAGATCAAACAAGTCAACTAACTTGCTAGGCATGGCTTTACCTTTAAATGCCTCTTGGTTAACCGCAAGAATGGTTGATACGACTATCGTATT
Source organism: Vibrio maritimus (assembly GCA_003263775.1). Taxonomy (GTDB): domain Bacteria; phylum Pseudomonadota; class Gammaproteobacteria; order Enterobacterales; family Vibrionaceae; genus Vibrio; species Vibrio maritimus. The sequence continues at coordinate 493 of JYJJ01000006.1, read as the reverse complement.
CACCGCACATTCATGGATAGCACCATCAATGAAGTCTTTCTCGGCAGGTGTTCCATCTTCACCTTTAGGAAGCATGCTCGGATCAAACGGTTCTAGCAGCCCCTCAGCACAGCCACGTACAATATCGGGCTTGTCCAAAGAGACCAGATCCCAGCGAACATTGTTGGCTTCAACCTGCGCTTTGATTTCAGCAAGACCGCCACTAAAGTCTTCCGACACTATGGTGGTTCCGGTGCTAGCAATAAACGGCTTGTGATAGGCCTCTACTTGGCTTTTGGTAAATGCGCCCCCCAAGAAACCACCGTCAATTTGTCCTCAGCAACAGCATTAAACGCCAATGATGCACTCACGGCAGTCAGCATCATGCTGGTTGGCACCAAGTGAAATTTAGACATTTTGTTCTCCTTTTTTGTCTTGTTCCGAAAGGCATCTTGGTACGGCTTTGGACGCCTGTTTTTGTTAACCTTTAATTAACATAATAACGAAGTATATT
>JYJJ01000005.1 GCA_003263775.1 Vibrio maritimus | reverse complement strand
TTGAAGCCTGCAATATATGTTCGCATAAATTGCAGGCTTCTTCGCATATTTGCAGTATAAGTCTGCATAGACTAATTTTTGTTGTAGGTTTACAACAAAAGTGATTTTGCTATGTTCGACCAAACCAAGAAGTCTTCTCACGTACACAACATCTGTAAGTTCATGAGCTTGAAGAATGATGCAGTTGTTCGCACTCTGTCCATCTTAGAGTTTGATTTCTGTTTCCACCTCGAATATAACCCAGACATCAAAAGTTTTACCTCCCAACCTTTTGGCTTCTACTATCAATTCAATAATCGAAAGTGCCGATATACCCCCGATTTTTTGGCGACAGATCACGATGACCATTCAACTTTCTTCGAAGTAAAACACTCTAGCCAGATTCTCAAACCTGACTTTAGGGAACGATTCAAAGAGAAACAAAGAGTTGCATTCAACGAGTTTAACAGACGTTTAGTTTTAGTTACTGAGAAGCAAATTAGAATGGGACCAACTTTAGACAACTTCAAGCTACTACACCGTTACTCCGGCTTGCGAACCGTGACTGAGTTTCAAAAGCTAGTGTTGGCGTTTATTCAACGTAAACAAATGGTGAAGTTACAAGAGGTATCTTTATATTTCGGTTTATCGGAGCAGGACACACTTATCTCTACTCTACCTTGGATCTCTTCAGGGCAAGTTAAAACAGACCTAAATGGAATTGGCTTTGGTCTCGAAACCTACGTTTGGTGTTAACTATGTCATCGGACTCTAATAACATTTTTGGGTTCTTTGATGAGTTTGAAGCTTCAGAAGGAGACCCTCAGCAGCTTCCAATAGAGCTAACTCAAGAATCTCTTGAAATCTCTCCAACTATTGATTCTCAATCACCAAAAGTACAGCAAGAAGTTATCCGTCGTATCAAAATCATCACGTTCGTGGAGAAGCGTTTAAAAGGTGGATGGACCGAGAAAAACTTGAACCCTATCTTAAATTTCGTGGAATCGGAATTACAGCTCACTCCACCGAGTTGGCGGACTTTAGCAACTTGGAAAAAGTCTTACTTTGAAGCGGGTAAAGACCCATCTGCACTTATTCCAAAGCATATGTTCAAGGGTAACCGCCAAAAAGAGATGGACTCGCAATCCTTGATTGACGAGGCGATTAAGAACGTATACATGACTCGTGAACGACTTAGCGTTGCAGATGCATACCGATATTATAAGAGTCGAGTGATTCAAATAAATCGAGGGATTGTGGAAGGAAAAATCAAGCCAATTGCCGAACGTTCATTTTACAATCGAATAAATGAGTTATCTCCTTATGAAGTGGCGATTGCGAGATTTGGCAAGCGATATGCAGATCGAGAATTTCGCTCAGTTGGTCAGCAAGTAGCTGCGACCAAACCAATGGAATATGTCGAAATTGACCATACACCAGTTCCAGTAATTTTGATTGATGACGAGCTAGACATTCCTTTGGGACGACCCTATCTGACGATGCTTTATGACCGTTTCAGTAAATGTATCGTAGGGTGCAGTATCAACTTTAGAGAGCCGAGTTTTGACTCTGTCAGAAAGGCGCTATTGAACTCGCTACTGGATAAAAGTTGGGTAAAACAAAGGTATCCATCCATTGAAAATGAATGGCCTTGTCAAGGTAAGATTGACTGTTTAGTCGTCGACAATGGTGCCGAGTTTTGGAGCCAAAGCTTAGAAGATTCATTACGGCCTCTAGTGTCTGATATCCAATACAGTCAAGCGGCTAAACCTTGGCGAAAGTCAGGTATCGAAAAGCTGTTTGATCAGATGAACAAAGGGTTAGTGAACGCACTGCCTGGAAAAACGTTCACCAATCCTACTCAACTTCAAGACTACAACCCTAAAAAGGATGCGGTGGTTAGAGTTTCCGTGTTTCTTGAGTTGTTTCATAAGTGGATTGTCGATTATTACCATATGGCTCCTGATTCAAGAGAACGTGACATTCCATACCACAAGTGGAATCAATCGGAATGGACTCCCTCTTGCTACAGTGGTGCAGAGAAGGAGCAATTGAAAGTTGAACTAGGTTTGCTTAGACACCGAACCATTGGAGTTGCAGGTATTAGGCTTCATAATCTACGCTATCAGTCCTCAGAACTTATTGAATACCGTAAATATTGGGCGTCCAACAATGGCAAAAAGCTGTTTGTTAAGACCAAAACAGACCCTTCTGATATCAGCTATATCCATGTTTATCTAGAATCGGAAAAGAGGTACATAAAAGTTCCTGCGGTAGACAACACCGAATATACGAAAGGACTGTCTCTTTTCGAACATGAACGTATACAAAAAGTACGTAGGCTTAATACAAAGCAGCTTGCTGATGATGAGGCGCTTGCGGATACATTTCTCTATATGAAAAAACGTATTCAGGAAGAAACCGACAGATTCCGCAGTGCAAAAAGTAATAGGGCTAACCTGCCTAAAACGGGTAACACTTCGAAATTAGCAAAGTTTAATGATGTGGGTTCAGACGGGCCAAGCTCAATCAACACTACTCCAGTTAAACAAGAAAACACTGCAGTGCTCGATGTCTCAGAGCAGTTATCTGATGATGATTTTGAAGATATTGAGGGGTATTAATTTGAACTTAACATCTAGACAGTTTGAACAGCTAAGATCCTTTGAAACTTGCTTTATCGAGTACCCTGCAATAACTGAAATCTACTCTATTTTCGATCAACTTCGTTTTAATCACTCCCTTGGGGGGGAACCGGAGTCTTTCTTGTTAACTGGTGAGGCCGGGAGTGGGAAGACGGCTTTGATTAACAATTATCTATCACGCTTTCCTTCTAGTTCAACTTGGGGCAAACAACCTGTTCTTAGTACTAGAGTGCCGAGCCGATTAAATGAACAGAATACGCTAACCCAATTTTTAGTTGATTTACATGGAAAGTCAGGCGGAAGAAGTGCCCGACGACATAATGAAATTGCCCTTAGTGAGGCTGTCGTAAAGCAACTCAAACGTAAATCCGTCGAGCTAATTATCATCAATGAAATTCAAGAGCTTGTAGAATTTTCTACAGCGGAAGAAAGGCAAGCTATTGCCAATACGTTCAAATATATAAGTGAAGAATCAAAAGTCTCGTTTGTGTTGGTAGGTATGCCATATGCTGATGTCCTAGCGACAGAGCCACAATGGAATTCGCGATTAAGTTGGAGACGAAAGATTCATTATTTTAAGCTGTTGAAAGCTACCAGCCATTCGAGTGTAGAGGCACCTTATAACTTTGACTTGGAGCAAAAAAAGCATTTTGCCAAATTTGTCGCGGGTTTGAGTGCGAGAATGGGCTTTGATGAATCGCCAGTGCTTACAAAAAATGAAGTGTTATATCCTTTGTTCGTTATGTGCAGAGGGGAGTGTCGAGCGTTAAAGCACTTCTTGAAAGATGCACTACTAATGAGTTTCAATGAGAACGTTGGTACGATAGACAAAGCGATATTGTCACGCACGTTTTCATTTAAGTTTCCCTATTTGGATAATCCCTTTGATTGTCCTTTGGAGGAGCTTCGTCTTCTCCAAATTGACTCTGGATCGTCTTACAACCTAAATGCGATTTCTTCGGAAGATAAGATTCTTGCTCCGCGATTTACGGATGCTATCCCGTTGAGTATGTTGTTGAGCAAAAATGGACTCAAAGTTTAGAGGTGACTTTCGCTATTTAGTTTCTCCAGCAGCGCCTTTTTGTCTTCATCACTCAGCTTATCTATCGCACACGCCAACTCAGCACTCAACTCATTCCTACAAAAAAAGTAATTCAGCGGCACATCTAACTCTTCAGCCATGCGTTCAAGCGTACCAATGTCTGGCACGTGCTACCTTTCTCATAATGGTTCATTCGCCCACTAGCAGAGCTTGGTTCCATACCAATTTTCACCCCTAAATCTTTTTGGGTGATCTTGGCTTTTTTACGCGCAGCTTTGAGCCTCGCTGGGATTGGGTTGTCTTTTTGCACTTAGACATTTCTTATCAACCTTTCGATAACTTAGATTGTCTAAGTTTTACTGATTTTTGTATACTTAGCAATCCTAAGTTTTTATGCGTATGAATGATCAAATGACACAGCCCCAAAAAATCAATGCCTACATGTTTAACCTACTGATAAAAAAAGAGATGGATAACTTTTCGGTAACAGAGGCAAGAGATGCTTTGATGGACCTAAGCGAAGAATTTAAAAATCAACAGGAAGCTAGGAAGTATGTCTATCGGCAAATTTTGGCGTTTGAGCGCAAAGGTTGGCTAGTATCTAAGGGACACAATAGATCGAAAAAGTATCAACAAACTGAGTTGATGAAGTCTCTCTCTTTGAGTCCGCGTAAGCTAAAAAGTGATTTAAGTGAAGTTGTAACCACCCTAAATACACTAGAACACGTAGACTTGAGGGTTTTGCAAAAAGAGAAAAGCAAGTACGAAGGTGAGCTTGCTATTGTGCTCAGTGAAGTCGAAGAGTATCAATCTTTGATGGAGCGATTTCCGAAGAAAAAAGATATGTTTCTGACCATGTTTACTGAAAGTAAGGAGTATTCAGCTAAGTTGTTGGGCAAGATTAATGCCTTATCTAAGGTTCTATTGGTGTCCAAAACAGAAGGCTCATTCTCATGCTGAGGCTGTGGCAGGAAGAGTGTGTTGCCGCTGCGCTCGAAAAGTATAAGACTTCAACAAGGCACTTTTTTTGCCAAGCGACGCCCGGTGCTGGCAAAACGGTGATGGCAGCTGAATTGACGAAGTGCTTAATTCGAGAGGACAAAATTGACCTTGTTCTCTGTTTCTCTCCATCTTCCATCGTCGCACTTGGAATTAAAGAGACGTTTGCTAGGCATTTAAATTGTTCTTTTGATGGTGGTATGGGAGCTATGGGCGCTTCCTATACGTACCAGTCTATCCGTTTTTTAGATGATGCTTTTTGGAACACCATAAGAAAGTATCGCGTCTTGGTTGTTTTTGACGAGATCCATCACTGTTCATTTGATGACGAAGGTCGTTCAAATGCTTGGGGTGAGCAAGTTATCACAAAAATACAAGGCCTTGCTCGCTATACATTGGCATTATCGGGGACCCCATGGCGTTCAGATAGCGTACCTATAGCGATGGCGGAGTATACCGACCCGACGGTTGTTTGCTTTGCGATTATCAATACGATTTAAGACGTGCAGTACAAGAGAGAGTATGTCGTGCTCCCAAGATTGTCTTGGTAGACAGCGAGCAGCTTTCACTAACGGAAGGTACCGAAGTTAAAAAGTACGCATCTATTCTGGAAATGCTCAAGCAATCAAAGGCTTCCTACCGTAGCGTGATTCAAAACGAGTCAGCGATGACCCACTTACTTGAACTAGGCGTTAACAAGCTGAATGAGATTCGACAAAGCTCTCCAGAAGCCGGTGGGCTTATCGTCGCTGCATCTGTACAACATGCTAAAACCATTCAATCACTATTGATCCAACATTTTGGTCAATCAGCCAGTATCGTAACGTACCAACATGAGAATCCATTAGAGGAGATAGAAATTTTTCGACACTCCAATACTCAGTGGATTGTCAGTGTCGGAATGATAAGTGAAGGTACAGATATTCCTAGGTTGCAAGTTTGCTGCCATTTGAGCGCAGTAAAAACCGAGTTGTATTTTAGGCAAGTGTTAGGGCGAATTTTGAGGGTCAACAAGGCTTCAAACCAAGAAGCTTGGTTGTATACCTTTGCCGAAGAAAAGCTAATAGGTTTCGCTGAGCGAATTGAGCAAGACATTCCAGAAACATGTTTGTATCTACAACAACACACTAAGGAATTAAGAGGTCTTATTGGTAAGGTAGAAGGGAGCGTAAGTGAGCTAACAGGTGAGGTACCATTTCAAACATCCAGTTTCCATCTCAATTGGCATGACTTAGAGGCACAGTCAACAGGACAATCGACTTCAACCCTATCACAAGAAGAACTGAAACTTGGCCAATTCAAGCAACGTGTTATTTCTGCCTTTTTCTAAAAACTATGGAATTCGTTGACAAAGGTGTTCGCTGATAAAGTGTGAGGCCGCGTACAAATAACATGATGAATCTAAGGGTTATACATTTAGATTGATATGAACTTTATTATATACTGGTTCATCAATACGTTTCTTCGAGTCTGCAATATGGTCACGAACATCAATAAAGCGAAACTAACCGAAACCGACATCATCACTAAATTCATTCTCCCCGCTATCAAAGACGCTGGCTGGGATGATATGACGCAGATCCGTCAAGAGGTGAAGCTGCGCGATGGTAAGGTTATTGTTCGAGGCCAGGCTGCTGCTCGCAAAAAAGTAAAATCGGCCGATATCGTTTTATATCACAAGCCGAGTATGCCGCTCGCTGTTGTCGAAGCAAAAGCCAATAAACATGAAGTTGGAAAAGGTATGCAGCAAGGTATGGACTATGCCAAGTTGCTTGAAGTGCCATTTGTTTTTGCTTCAAATGGTGATGGTTTTGTCTTTAGAGACCTTACCAACCCAACTCAGTTAGAGTCAGAAATTCGTCTTGAAGACTTCCCGTCTCCTCAAGAGCTTTGGCGTAAATACTGTGTTTGGAAGGGCTACAAAGAAGAACATCTACCGGTAATAACGCAAGATTACTATGATGATGGCAGTGGTAAGTCACCGCGCTACTATCAGCTTCAAGCCATCAATAAAACGGTTGAAGCAGTTGCGTCAGGTAAAGATAGAATCCTATTGGTCATGGCAACAGGAACAGGCAAAACTTACACGGCATTCCAAATCATTTGGCGCCTGTGGAAAGCTAAGGCTAAGAAGCGAATTTTATTTTTGGCTGATCGAAACATTCTTGTCGATCAAACCAAAACGAATGATTTTCAGCCTTTTGGTACTGCAATGACCAAAATCACGGGTCGAACAGTCGACCCAGCCTACGAAGTGCACTTAGCGTTATATCAGGCATTAACAGGCCCAGAGGAAGCTCAAAAAGCCTACAAGCAAGTTGATCCTGATTTCTTTGACCTAATCATCATTGATGAGTGTCATAGAGGAAGTGCTTCTGAAGACAGTGCTTGGCGTGAAATCTTAGAATATTTCAGCTCTGCTACTCAAGTTGGCTTAACCGCTACCCCCAAAGAAACGGATGAAGTATCTAACATTGAGTACTTTGGCGACCCTGTTTATACCTACTCATTGAAAGAAGGCATTGAAGATGGCTTTCTTGCGCCATACAAGGTCGTACGTGTTGACATCGATGTCGATGTACAAGGTTGGAGACCGACCAAAGGTCAAACCGATAAGCACGGTGAGGTGATAGAAGACCGAATCTATAACCAGAAAGACTTCGATCGTACGATGGTGATTGATGAGCGTACCGAACTTGTGGCTCAAACCATTACTAACTATCTTAAGCGCACGGATCCAATGGCGAAAACGATAGTGTTCTGTAACGATATCGACCACGCCGAACGCATGCGTCGGGCTCTGGTCAATCTTAATCCTGAGCAGAATAAAAAGAATGACAAGTACGTAATGAAAATTACTGGTGATGACGAAATAGGCAAGGCTCAGCTTGATAACTTCATCAACCCCAAAAAGAAATACCCAGTTATAGCGACAACCTCAGAACTGATGACAACAGGTGTGGATGCAAAGACCTGTAAGCTAGTCGTTCTCGATCAAAGCATCCAATCTATGACTAAGTTTAAGCAGATCATTGGACGAGGCACTCGAATTGATGACCGCTACGGAAAACTGTGGTTCACCATCTTAGACTTTAAGAAAGCGACCGAACTGTTTGCAGATGAGCGCTTTGATGGCACCCCAGAGCGGGTGAAAGTTACGACCCCAAATGATTTTGACGATGACGACGGTCTGGATGACATCATTGACGGTGTTGATGACATAGGTGCAGATAATCCATTTGGTGATGAAGATATCGACCCCGATACAATTCAAGAGCCTGAAAAACCTTATGGTAGTGATTCTGGTAGTTCAACAGAAGGCGGCTCGGAAGGTAATGATGGCTGGGATGATGAGAACAAAGTTCGCAAATTCCACGTTAATGGCGTAGCAGTAAAAGCACTGGCAGAACGTGTTCAATACTATGACTCAGATGGCAAGTTGGTCACAGAGTCCTTTAAAGATTATACCCGCAAGACTATGGCTAAGCAGTTTGCGTCTCTAGATGAGTTTACCAAACGTTGGAACGAAGCTGATCGTAAAGAAGCCATCATTGAAGAGCTTGCTCGTGAGGGTATTTTGTGGGAAGCCTTGGAAGATGAGGTCGGCAAGGACTTAGACCCATTCGATATGATCTGTCACGTAGTTTACGACCAGCCGCCGTTGACTCGCAAGGAGCGCGCGGAGAACGTGAAAAAGCGTAACTACTTCACCAAGTACGGTGAAACAGCGCAACAAGTGTTGGACAGACTTTTAGACAAATACGCTGACAGCGGTGTTACTGAAGTAGAAAATATCACCGTTTTGAAAGTTGCACCGTTCAACGAGTTAGGCAGCATGAGTGAAATTGTTAAAAAAGGCTTTGGTGGGAAACCTAAGTACCTTGCTGCCGTCAAAGAGCTAGAAGATGCAATCTACAAATCTGCTTAGCAACTAGCCAAACTACACTAAAAGGTCGCGAAATAGCGACCTTTATTACTCTCTCTGGCATTAATCCGGTGCTTTGACCTGATATAATGTTTCCCAATTCTAGAATACGAAAAAGTAGAAAATCATGTCTATCAGTTCAGTAATCAAATCCATCCAAGACATCATGCGTAAAGATGCCGGTGTTGATGGTGATGCGCAGCGTCTGGGTCAAATGTCTTGGCTATTGTTCCTAAAAGTGTTTGATGCTCAAGAAGAAGAGCTAGAGCTTGAACTGGATGATTACCGAGAGCCGATTCCTGAAGAGTACCTATGGCGCAACTGGGCGGCGGATGCTGAAGGCATGACGGGCGATGAATTACTTGAGTTCGTCAATGATGACCTATTTCCAACGCTAAAAAACTACACTGCGCCAATCGATAAGAACCCTCGTGGTTTTGTGGTAAAAGAAGCATTCAGTGATGCGTTCAACTACATGAAGAATGGTACGTTGCTGCGTCAAGTCATCAACAAGCTTAACGAAATTGACTTTACCGACTCTAACGAGCGTCATTTGTTTGGTGATATCTACGAGCAAATCCTGAAAGACCTGCAAAGCGCAGGTAACGCGGGTGAGTTCTACACCCCTCGTGCAGTGACCCGTTTTATTGTAGACCGATTAGATCCTAAGCTAGGTGAATCCATTATGGATCCTGCAACGGGTACAGGCGGTTTCCTTGCTTGTTCATTCGACCACGTTAAAAACAACTACGTGAAGACCGCAACTGATCACCAAACACTGCAAAAGCAAATCCACGGTGTAGAGAAGAAGCAGCTTCCACATCTACTGTGTATCACCAACATGATGCTGCACGGCATTGAAGTACCAGTACAAATTAAACACGGCAATACGCTAAACAAGCCCCTTTCAAGCTGGGATAGCAACATTAACGTGATTGCCACCAACCCTCCTTTTGGTGGTACAGAAGAAGATGGTATTGAGAAAAACTTCCCTGCTGAAATGCAGACGCGTGAAACCGCCGATCTGTTCTTACAGCTTATTATTGAAGTGCTTGATGAAAATAACGGTCGAGCAGGCGTAGTACTGCCAGATGGCACACTGTTCGGTGAAGGTGTGAAAACCAAAATCAAAAAGATGCTGACTGAAGAGTGTAATCTGCACACTATCGTTCGTTTACCTAATGGCGTGTTTAACCCATACACAGGCATCAAAACCAATATTCTGTTCTTCACTAAAGGCAAGCCGACAAAAGAAGTATGGTTTTACGAACATCCATACCCAGGGGCGTTAAGAGCTACAGCAAAACCAAGCCAATGAAGTTTGAAGAATTCAAGCAAGAGCAAGAGTGGTGGGGCAGCGAAGAAGATGGGTTTGCTTCTCGTGTAGAAAACAAGCACGCTTGGAAAGTCTCGATTGAAGAGATCATCGAGCGCAACTTCAACCTAGATATTAAAAACCCATATGAAGAAGAAGTCGTCAGCCACGACCCGCAAGAGCTATTAGCAAACTATGAGCAGCAACAGCAAGAGATCACTGAGCTGCGTAATCAGCTTAAAGGCATTCTTGGTGACGCACTGAAATCATCTGTTGGTGAGGGTGAATGATGAGCCTTGACCAAACTCCTATCAATCAGTTGATTACAGACAATATTGATACTTGGACTTCAACGGTAAAAACCAAAGCAACCACAGGTCGTGGTAGCAGTAAAAAGTTAGAGCTGTATGGCGTTAAGAAACTGCGTGAGTTGATTTTAGAGTTAGCTGTGCGAGGTAAGCTAGTACCTCAAGATCCAAGTGATGAGCCTGCTTCTGTTTTGCTTGAACACATTGCCACTAAAAAAGCGAAGCTGATTAAAGAAAAAAAGATTAAGAGACAAAAATCTTTAGGCGACGTTGCCAAAGAAGAAGAACTATTTGATACGCCAGATGGTTGGGTATGGACAAGGATTTCTGAAATAGCTGAGATTGGCCCTCGAAACAACGCAACCAATGATGATGATGAAGTATCATTCGTACCTATGCCACTAATTACGACTAACTATGATGGTTCACATGGCTCTGAAAAGCGGGTTTGGAAAGAGATCAAAAAGGGGTACACGCATTTTCAAAATGGTGACATTGCTCTAGCTAAGATCACACCATGTTTTGAGAATAGCAAAGCAGCGGTATTTTCTGGCCTTGAAGGAGGGGTTGGTTCGGGAACTACGGAATTGCACGTAGCTCGCCCCGTACCTGATCTTTTTAACCCACGGTTTGTATTGTTGTACTTAAAGGCACCGATGTTTCTTAAAGTCGGTGAAACAAAGATGACTGGTTCTGCTGGGCAAAAACGAGTTCCCAAAGACTTTTTTTCAGGAAACCCGTTACCTTTTCCGCCAAGCAATGAACAACACCGCATTGTCGCCAAAGTCGATGAACTAATGACACTCTGCGATCAACTAGAGCAACAAACCGAAGCTAGCATTGCTGCACATCAGGTATTGGTAACAACGCTACTAGACACGCTAACCAGCTCTGCAAACGCTGAAGAGTTAATGCAAAACTGGCAAATGGTTGCGGAGCACTTCGATACTCTATTTACCACAGAAGAGAGTATCGACCAGCTAAAACAAACCATCCTGCAACTGGCGGTCATGGGTAAGCTTGTCCCACAAGACCCAAATGATGAACCTGCTGCAAAACTGCTTGAGCGTATTGCGATCGAGAAAGCACAGTTAATCAAAGAGAAGAAAATCAAAAAGCAGAAAGCACTGCCACCGATTACTGATGATGAGAAGCCGTTTGAACTGCCTAGTGGATGGGAGTGGGAAAGAGTCGGTACGTTTGGGGTTGTTGGGACAGGAGCTACTCCTTCAAGGAGCAACCCTAAATATTGGGACTCTCCAGATCATAATTGGGTTTCTAGTGGTGAGACTGCAAACCTGTTTGTTGGGCAAACAAAAGAAAAAGTTTCCGAGCTTGCAATTAAAGAAACTAATGTTTCAGTGTATCCAGTTGGAACCTTGATAGTTGCAATGTATGGTCAGGGAAAAACACGAGGGCAAGTCACTGAGCTTAGTGAGCCAGCAGGTACAAACCAAGCTTGTGCTGCTATCAGTCTAATTGAACCGAATACTGCTCATAAAGATTTTGTTAAGTTGTATTTTAGGAAGTCTTACGAGGAACTTCGTAGTAATGCAGCAGGAGGGGCGCAACCTAACTTAAATGTAAGTAAGGTTCAAAACACAATAATAGCAGTGCCACCATTAGCAGAGCAGCATCGAATTAATGCGAAGGTACATTCATTACTTGAACTTTGCGAAAGTCTTAAATGTAACCTATCAAAAGCTCAAGTTACTCAACACCACCTAACCGACGCTATCGTTGAACAGGCGGTGTAACCATGGCAATTGTCTTCAATCAGCCTCAAACCATTGCGCAGTTGTTGGAACAAAAACTCACAATTCCTGAGTACCAACGCCCATATAAATGGCAGCCTAAGCACGTTAATCAACTGATTGATGACATCTTTAACCATCGCACTAAGCCGTGTTATCGGCTTGGTACGGTGGTACTGCATGAAGACAAAAAATCAGAAACTGAAGAAGACAATATCACACTTAATATTGTTGATGGTCAGCAACGCCTGCTTACCCTAACACTACTTTGCACCATACTGGATGCGGAGAAGAAACGTATTTCATCGACTCTTCTTGATCACAAGTTTGAATCATCAGTTAGTATCGAAAACCTTAAAAATAATGCACAAATCATCTCTGAGCGAGTAGCCAGTCTGCCAAATACAAAAAAGCAGGAGCTACTCGATTTCGTTCTTAACAAGTGTGAGCTTATCCAAGTTACGCTAGATGATCTCAGTGAAGCCTTCCAGTTCTTCGACTCACAAAACGCTCGTGGTAAAGCCCTTGCCCCTCATGATCTGCTAAAGGCGTACCATCTGCGAGAAATGATGGACTCAACAGAGCAAACCGAACGTTTACACCATGTAAGCTTGTGGGAGCAGGGCGTAAACCCAGATGACGACTCTGCGAATTTGCACACCATCATGGGGGAGTTCTTGTTCCGCATGCGCCGCTGGATTGATGGTGACTTCGGTATACAGTTCAGTCGCCATAACATTGATGTATTCAAAGGCATCAATCTAGAAAGCACTCAGTACGCCTATGTGGACTCAATGCTTGCGCTCGACTATGCGATTGAAACTTTTAATGCTGATCCTGCCCGTAAATGGGACAAGCAAACCAAAGGCTATCCGTTCCAAGTGGATCAGGTGATGATCAACGGCAAGCGTTTCTTTGAATACATTCAGCACTATATGGCAATCCACTCGACCTTGTTTGTCGGTGATGATGCAAGGCTATCTTCATTCGTCGATAAGCACGCCAAGTACAAAGGCAGTAGCCGTAAAGGGGATAGCTATGTACGAAACCTATTTTTGTGTGCAGTGATGTATTACTACGACAAGTTTGGTGATGTGGAGTTAGATAAAGCCGCTCAGATCTGTTACCGCTGGAGTTATTTCCTTCGCCTTGAGCTGCAACGTATCGGTATGGAGTCGGTAGATAACCATGCTAAGGAGCGTAGTGGGCTGTTCAGAGCAATCAGCAAAGCCGTTCACCCTCAACAAGTGCTGAACTTTCAGCCTCCTTCTATCAAAGAACCTAAGTTCAATAACGCGAAGGACGTGCAGGCATCTATTGAAGCAATGAAATCGGGAAGTGTAAATGAGTGATTCGAACCAAGTAGAGCAGCTATCTGTTAGAGCACTTTTCGATAGCAAAACCCAATATGTGATTCCTATCTATCAGCGCAACTACGCTTGGGGTGCCACAGAAATTGAGCAACTTATCCAAGATATCAGTGATGCCGCAGGCTTGATTACTCAATCTGATGAAACCGCTGTCGCCAAACAAGCAAAGTACTATCTGGGTAGCCTTGTGGTTTATCAGCGTACAACGCATTCACACCAATCCAATGCGGTATACGAAACCATTGATGGGCAGCAAAGACACACCACGCTCTCGATCTTATTAGCGTATCTAAAACATCGTGAAGTACTGAATACAGGTAAACTAGAAGGGTTAGACATTAATCTCACCTTTGATAGTCGCCCAAAATCTTCCAGAGCATTAGATGACATATATACAGGCAGAACCAATGGTGAGTCAGAAGAGCCTAACATCCATGCTGCTTTCAACATCATCGAGCGTTACTTCAAAACCAAAGGCTTAGATGAACAGGAGAAGACTAAGCAGTTCTTTGAGTATCTATTAGAAAACGTCACCATCCTTAGAGTCGTCGTTCCACCACAAACCGATCTCAACCACTACTTTGAGATCATGAATAACCGTGGTGAGCAGCTAGAAAAACATGAAGTACTAAAGGCGAAGTTTATGGCAACGCTTAACAATGATGAGGAAAGAGGCTGTTTTTCTACTATTTGGGATGCTTGCGCGAATATGACGCGATACACCCAAATGGGCTTCCAATCGGACTTACGAAAAGAGGTATTTGGCTCAGATTGGCAGACAATGCCAACAAGCTTTGAAGCCATTCAAGAAAAGCACACGAGCAAGCAGCAAAAACAAGATTCAATGACATTGCGAGAAATCATCAGTACCCGGGCATCCAGCTCAAATACTGACGATGAGGAGCGAGAGAAAGAAGAGCGCTTTGGTTCGGTTATCGACTTCTCAAATTTCTTACTTCATGTATTGAAATTGATGAAGACGGAAGAGAATGTTTCGCTTGATGATAAGAAGCTGATCGATGCCTTTATCTCAAAAGATGATGGATTACGAGTTGGTGCCAAAGCTTTTGTATATGAGTTGCTGAAGTATCGAATTCTTTTTGATAGTTACGTCATTAAGCCTGACCAACATGATGAAAAGCGTAAATGGAGTTTGTTAAGGCTCAACTCATACAAAAATGGCAATAGCCTCAGTCCCGAGTATCCAAATGCTTTTGGTAGTAATTGCAATGAAAGTATTCGTATGATTTTGGCAATGTTCCATGTGTCAAACCCAGCTCTAGTATACAAACGTTGGTTGAACGACACATTGAGAATACTAAATACTCATATCCATGACACTAGTATCTTTGACATAGATGGGGATTCATATTTAGCAGCGTTAGAAAAGCTGAGTGATAGCTACTTTAGTGAGATATGTGGAAACTCTCTATTAGAGTTTGAAGCTGATAGTCATGGAGTTCTACACCAAGGGACAGGCGTCCAAAACTTTGTTTTCAATCGCTTAGATTACCTTTTATGGCGACAGCTAGATAAGGGAGATCCGGTCGGTAGAATACACGGTAGTGACCTTGGTAAGCATTTCTCAGAGTTTCAGTTTTCGTTTAGAACCTCAGTTGAGCACTACTTTCCACAAACTGATCCATCCGGCGCTCGCAAAATGGAAGACGTAGATCGCTTCGGCAACCTTTGCCTAATCTCTCCAAGCAGTAACTCTAGGCTTAGTAACTATTCTCCTCAAGATAAGAAGAAATTCTACATCGAAAACAATCGAGCAGAGAGCTTAAAGCAAGCGATTATGATGAGTTACAAAGATTGGGGCCCGTATGATACGGGGCGAGCCAACATTCGTGAACATGAAGTGTTGATGCTGGATATCCTCTCAACCAAACACTGAGGTAAGACGAATTAAACCTACCTAGTGCGTGTCTCGGGATTGGTTAGCAATGTCAAGAATAACGAATATTACGAAATATTAGCTCCATTAGATAACGGTCAGTACTGCAGATATTGTATGATTTTATAATCAAATGATGTGGTGGTATCTATATGTCTTTCGTATGGGTGTTAACTTGATGGAGTGGCGTAACTTGGCAAGAATGTCGAAGTAAATGTCAGTATTCTCAAAGAAATTAGTTTCGTTAGGCAGGTCTAATCTATGGGTAAGTTGAGTAATCCAAGTCGTAATGTCAGCCAATTTGTATATGACTTCTCACGTTACAAATACAGTAACGATAAGGATGAGACTGCGACAATAGAGCGCGTGAAAAGGATTACTCAAAATGACCGCTCTGACGATGGCATTAAAGAAATTCAGTTGGAGCTTCTTTGGAATGAACTAACTAAGCAGAAGCAACAAAAGCCCAAATCCCCTCCTTCTCCATCTCAAAAAAGTAGCGATGAGCTCAAAACTAAAAGTGAACTCAAAAAGGAGCGAAAAGCTCGAAGGAAGAAAGAAACTGCTCTCAAAAAGCAACGTAGAGAGGTGAAAAAGTTAGAAACAACTGTTTCTCGATCACCGAGGACAGTCTTGAGAAAAACGAGCTCCGCACAAAAAAGTACCAGCAGTTGGTCAAACGCTCCGTCTTGGAGTGAAGTAAAAAAGCGTTCAGCTCAAGACTTAGATCCGGCGTTAAAGATGAATCCTGTTGATAAACTCCCTAGTGGTTCTTTGAGCCGACGTGAGCTGAAACAAGATGGAGATCAGTTACAGGGCAATGATTCCATATTGCTGAAGCTTCAAGAAGAGCTTGGTGTTTATGGACTAGAGTGTGCGTGGACCTGGACCGATGGAAGTCGCCGATTAGTTTTGCGACAGATCGGTACTGATTTTCCGTGTGAAATCGTTCCAGGTCAAAATGAAAAAGAGAAATTTGAGCTCCTTAAACGTGCCTACAGACTGTTTACGTTTAAGAGCAATTATACGGGTGAGCGTGAGCAAAGGGTTTCTCTAGAGAAGTTAGTCAACTTTATGTGGTCTACTCAAACGTTGAGATATTCTATAGGAAAAAAAGTAAAGCTTCCCAAAAGTATTAAGAAAAAGAATTTTGCTTTTACTACAACTCCTTCGTTGCTACAAAAACAGCTCAGTTGGAAAACGCTGTCTGCTATAGAGAAAGCGAATCTCATAGTTATGATTCGATCAAGACTCGGCTTTGCAAAAACAAAAGAATCAATTGAGTCTGCTCTAGTCCAACCCGGCATCTACACACAGCTATTAGACGAGCGTCCCCAACTTGCTCCTTCGCTTTTACAGTCTGACAGCCCAAAAAAGGCTAATAAAGTCGTGACAATCGTGGAGAACGCTGGCCTTAGCGAGAGAACCCAGGCTCCTGGTATTCTGAGTACAAGTGACAATTGTGACGTCACTAAAGTCGAAGCTGTCGGTTCATTGCCAAATGGCCGTATTGTTTTGGAGACACTAGCACCGGTCGAACTGAAAGATAAAGATGACACTAAAGCGAGTAACTTCTCAAAAGCTGAAAACGCAGTAAAAGCCAAGCCAAGTATGAAGGCTGAGGAATTAGTTCAGAAGACTTTCCGCTGGCCCTCCACTGTTGCTAACGAAGCAGATGGGATACTGCCAGAAAGTCAGTGGCCTCAGATGGGTATTCTTAAGGCTGTAGGCTATGCTGTTGGAGCTTCAGGTCTAAATACATCCGCCAGACTCAAACTATTAAGAAGCATCTACCGTGAAAAGCTGCCGTATGTTTACTCAAAGGCATATGTCGCTGAGTGGGGCGCCCCGAAACGGCAACGAGGCTCAAGAAAATGGCAGAAACGCTTGCTGCCCTTGCGAGAAACGCGAAGCGCAAAAATGCCAACATGAAACTCGCAATTAAAGATTGGGAGCATGACCTAGCCTGGCTGAAAGACGAGTACTACCTGAAGCACAAATACACGTGGGTATGGCCAACTTCGGTCAATCAAGGTGAGAAACCGCCAGCCAAAGAGATAAAGCCTGAACCAGTTAAGGTTTACGATTCTTCCAGAGAGTTTTTGACCGAGCAGTATACCAACAAAGCCGGAGAGCTCTGTTGTCAGATGTGTCAGTCAGCTCTTCCATTCAAGCTTGCCAACGGTGAATTTTATTGGGAAGAGGTTCCTATCTCAACACAGATAGAATCATCACCTTTTTCCGATCTAGTTCTTTGTCCGAATCACCGAGCGATGTATGTGCATGCTAATGAGAGTGAAACTCACCTGATAGAACAGGTTGCGAAAGGTAAATCAACCGAGATCACGCTTAAGTTAGCAGGAAAGTCCGAGATACTTTTCATAACACATGAGCACTTGAAGCGAGTCCTCCCTGCTGCGATAAATGTTCAAACAGATGTATCGCCATATAGCAGCGTCAGTAAGGGACTAATCAACATTCGAAACCTGTATCTTTATGAAAGCAATGGATACTGGCATTTGACTTCTAGGAACCGCGCGAGTCTAGTGTCGACGACGTCCAAGAGTGAGGCAATCGAATGGCTGAAAGGATTTGATAGTTATCGAAACTTTTCTCAACCTTCAAATATCAAAGAGCAAGTGCCGCCGGTTAAGAAAGCCAAGGTGAAGTCACCATTGAAGAGTCCCGCAGCGATGCGTTTCGGGGCAACAAAAAAAGTGACACAAACCAGCTCCTATAAAACTGGCTACGCGCTTTGCACAGTTTGTGGTGGAGATGGGGGAGTCAATGGCGGTTGTTGGAAGTGTGGCGGTTCGGGTTGGATGTAGAATAGGAATCATTGATGTTTAAAAACGGTACAAGCAAAACCACACAGATTGGCTATGTGAATCGTAACAATCAGAAAAACCATGGCACGAGAGGCATTGTAGGGAACGATCACAATCAGGTCTCTTACAAGCTGGAGTGCATGATGGCTGATTGTGGCGAAGTATACGGCTCAAATGGCACAGATGTCTTTCAACGCAAGTGTCCCACCTGCCAGGGTGGTAAACCTGGAATCGGCTTTTAGTCACAATTTGCTCTGTAGATATTTGATTTTCTGCAATTAGCTGAAATACTAAAACTTAGAATTTCTAAGTTTTAGTGGTGGCATGTGGATACGGACATTCAGCTTTACCCTGACGAATCGCTTGAAAGTTTTCTGTTGCGCTTGAGCCAATATCAAGGTTATGAGCGCTACTCTCATTTCGCTGAAGATATTTGGCATGAGACACTAAACTCTCATGAGGCCATTCCTGGTGCGTTCCCGTTAGAGCTCAATCGCGTTAATACCTATCACGCTCAAACCACAAGCCAGATGCGGGTTAGAGTGCTCATCCAACTTGAAAAGCGATTAGAGCTTAATAGGCATGGCGCACTTAAACTTGCGTTAAATCACTCCAAATCTACATTCTCTCCGGATTACAAAGCTGTTCACCGTTTTGGTGTCGATTACCCTTTCGCTTTTCTTCGAAAGCGATTTACGCCGATTTGTCCACATTGTTTGGCTGAAGCATCTTACATTCGACAAAGCTGGCACTTTGTTCCTATCCAAGTTTGTGAAAAGCATCAATGTAAATTGATTGATCGCTGTCCTGAGTGCAAATCGTTACTTGAATATCAAAATACCGAGAGCATCACACATTGTGAATGCGGTTTCGATCTGCGAGAAAGCGAGGTTGAAACAGCACCGCACGCGGAATTAATGACGGCAAAGTGGCTGAGTGGAGATAATAGCTTAGAAGTAAGTTTGATGAGCAAAGCTATGACCATATCAGAGCGATTTGGTGTTCTACTTTGGTACTTAAATCGGTACGGTGACACAGATGATATTAGCTTTGACTCATTTGTTGATTACTGCTCAGCCTGGCCTAGTAGTCTTGAGCAAGAGCTCGATTCGTTGGCTGAAAAAGCGGACGTTATTCGAATTAAAGACTGGAGAAAGGTTTTCTTCTCAGAAGCCTTCGGTAGTGTACTGAAGGATTGTCGTCATCTACCGAGCCGAGAGTTAGGTAAAAATGTAATTTTGACGGAAGTGCTCAATAAGCTTTCTAAGCTTGTAGCGGACAATCCAGCGTCATCGAAGGGAAACATCGCAGATGTGCTATTAAGCCCTTTAGAAGCATCTACATTGCTTTCTTGTACAACGGATGAAGTGTATCGGTTGTATGAGTTCGGTGAAATCAAGGCGGCTATCAGGCTGCGTATGCACACCAAAATCGCCAGCCATGAGTCCGCCTTCACCCTAAGAAGCATTTTAGAAACAAAGTTAACTCGAATGTGCTCGGAAACCGATGGGCTTAGCGTTTATTTACCGGAGTGGTAAGCATGACTAAATTTGCAGATTTGCTGGTAATAGATGATGTCGCGGAAAAACAGACGATATTGAAAAAATGGTTTATGCCTTATACCGCCGATGTGGAAGTTGATGGGTTTGAGGAAGAGGCGTTAACGGTACTAGTTAACCTCAGCTCCCATCATAAAGGCGATAAATGCAAGGATTGGTTAGATAAAGTCCGTGCGAAGCAGCATTTGAGCGATTCAGAAAACATAGAGTCATCATTGGCTGAGTTGAAATGGTTTCACTCGCACAATTTGAAATTTCCAGACTGCCGCGTACCAGAGCAGAGGCTGATTGCTAAACCTTTGCAAACGGATGAAGTGTTTATTTCGGGAAGAAGTCTTGAACCGAGTTTAGGCTGGGCGCACAACTCAACATACTACCGACATGTATTGTGGTTATTGAATCCTTTCCGTTGGCAATCTAAATCAACCAATGTTCTCACGCTAGTGCGAGAAGGACACCCCATTTGGTTGGCGTTATTACAAGACTTTGGGCTAGAGGTCAAAACGCTCGTCGCTTTGCAAAAGGCGATTAACTCACAAGTTCCAGATTCAACCTTTCCAACATCAGTCAGCTCGTATAGCAAGCAAATGCGATTCCCGTTTGGTGAGGATTATGTTTCCATCACGCCTGTCGTTAATCACTCAATACAGCGAGAGTTAGAAGTTCGGGCTCGTGATAAAGACAGTAAGCTCAGTTTTGTGACGTCATCAATGCCTAACTCTGCCAGTATCGGTAGCTTGTGTGGGAGTCTTGGCGGCTTTATGAAAGTGATGAACTATCCGCTTGAGATTAAACCAACACAGCAAGCTACATTAGCAGCAAGTCGCAATAAAAGTGGGCGTTACCTTGATGACTATCAGGTGACGAATTATCAGATTTGTCAGGTGCTCAATAGGATGATTGGCGCTGAACCCCTTAAAACCAAAAAGCAAAGAGACAAAGCGCGTAACGTTCAAAGTAAGATCTTAAGAAAGCAGATAGCGCTATGGATGCTGCCATTGATTGAACTGCGAGACCGAGCCGATTTAACCCCAAGTGAACAGCTTTTAGAACATGACGATCCTTTAGCTCATAATTTTTTGACGCTGCCTGAAGTAGAGTTGAAATCACTCGCAACGCAATTCAACCATCGGCTTCACTATGCGTTTCAGGAGAGTAAATTTACTCATAAGTTCGCCTACCACCCAAGGCTGCTACAAGTTGTTAAAGCTCAGATAGTGTGGCTACTTAGCCAACTAAGCAAACCAGGCACTAGTGACGAGACGGTCCAAAGCGAGCAATACATTTATCTTTCTTCCATGCGAGTTCAAGATGCCGTAGCGATGAGCTGCCCATATTTGTGTGGTGCACCATCACTTACGGCCATTTGGGGCTTCATGCACCACTATCAAAGAGAGTTTAATCTGTTGATAGGAAGCGACTCACCGTTTGAGTTTTCGAGCTTCTCATTTTTCATTCGAAGCGAAGATATCAAATCTACTGCAAAACTGACCGAGCCGAACTCTGTTGCAACTAAGCGAACGGTTTCAAAGGCCAAACGGTCGACGATCTGCAGTGAGAGGCTAGCCGACTTAGAGATAGATATGGTGATTCGAGTCAACGGTAGCGGGCGATTGTCAGATTACTTGACCGAGTTAAAAGCAGCGTTACCGACGGCCTTTGCGGGAGGATATTTATTTCAGCCGCAGATTTCATCTGACGTTAATTGGTTGACAACGTTTAGCAGCCGATCTGAACTGTTTCATACTATCAAGGGCGCTCCGGCTTACGGGCGTTGGCTGTATCCTAGTGAGCAGCAACCTGGTAACTTTGATGAACTTGAGGAAAAGATTGTCGACGATAGCGATAACATTCCAGTTTCCCTAGGTTATCACTTGTTAGAAAAACCGACAGTTCGTGCGAACTCGATAACAGAACATCATGTCTATGCTGAGAATGCGTTAGGGATTGCTAAGCGAGTAAATCCGATCGAAGTTCGATTTAGTGGGCGAGGTCACTATTTTGAGCGAGCGTTTTGGTCGCTAGAATCTAGTAGCGAAACTATTCTTATAAAAAACTATAGGAATTAAACGCTTATGGATTTGTGTAGCCAGCTTAATTATGTTCGTTCGCTTTCTGCAGGAAAGGCGTACTTTTACTACTTATCAAAGAATGACGAGATGTGCCCTATTGGTGTTGATAGGACACGATTACGAGCACCAAAAGGCGGATATGCCGAAGCGTATAAAGGCAGTAATTTCTCACCGAAAAAGGTTGCCCCCAAGATTTAGCTTACGCTAATCCTCAGTATATTGAAGAGTGCTATGTTACCCCTGGCGTAGATGATATTTATTGCGCCTTTTCTCTTCGTATTCGAGCCAATTCCCAAAGCCCTGAGGTTTGCAATGATGATGGTGTTCGCGATGCATTGCTGTCGCTGGCCGCTACCTATAAAGAGCTCAATGCTACCAAGAGCTGGCGCACCGTTACGCCAAAAATATTTTGTCAGGTAAATGGCTGTGGCGAAATGAAGAGTGTCGAGGTTTGTCTATTGAGGTGACGACGAGCGACAAAGAAAAAATAGTGGTGGAGGATGCCACTAGGCTCTCTTGGTATGGTAAATGGGATGAACCATCTGCGCAAAGCCTTGAGCTGTTGACTGCTTATCTGACTCGTGCGTTGTCAGAGCGTTCTGAGTATTTCTACATGGATATTCGAGCCAAACTGTCTGTTGGATGGGGAGATAAAATATACCCGAGCCAAGAATTTCTAGACAGCAGAGAAGATGGGGTTCCGACTAAAAAATTAGCAACGGTAGAACTGCAAAATGGTAAAGAAACCGTTGCGTTTCACGGACAGAAAGTTGGCGCTGCACTGCAATCAATCGATGATTGGTGGCATGAAGATGCAGATAAACCTCTACGGGTGAATGAGTATGGTGCTGACCGAGAGTATGTGATTGCGAGAAGGCATGTTGCGCTAGAAAATGACTTCTATCATTTGATCAAAGACACGGAGGCGTGGACCAAAAAAATGAACGAAACCCAAGTTATTCCTAATGAGGTTCACTTCATTATGTCCGTATTGGTCAAGGGTGGCCTATTCAATGGTTCAAGTAGTAAGGCTAAGTGAGGACTAGCATGAAGCAACGGTATTACTTCTGTATACGCTACCTTCCATTACAGGCAGACTGTGGCCTACTTGCAGGGCGGTGTATTAGTCAAATGCACAAGTTTATGGTCAATAATAAACAGGCCATGAGCCAAATAGGAGTGAGTTTTCCGAGCTGGAGAGTCGATTCCATTGGTAACACCATCGCTTTTGTTTCAGAAGATAAAGAGCTTTTGATTGGACTGTCTTTTCAGCCTTACTTTTCTGTTATGAAAGAAGAAGAGCTATTTGAATTTTCAGCAGTGATCGAGGCTCCAGAAGGGGCTGCTGAAGTGAGGTTTGTTAGAAATCAGACGATAGGCAAAAGCTTCATTGGCTCTAAAAAGCGTAGAATGAAACGCAGTATGGCTAGAGCAGAACTAGCAGGTGCTAAACCATTACCGGAAGCAGATGAGGATCGCGAGGTTGAACATTTCCATCGAATTCCAATTTCTAGTGGCTCATCTAGGCAGGACTTCATTTTACACGTTCAAAAAGAACGTGTTGGCGAGCGCGTCTGTGCTAGTTTTAATAGTTATGGCTTCGCCACCAACCAAGATAAACGAGGAACCGTACCTCATATTCACTTTTGACCCTTTTTTAAGGCAAGTATTTTATCTCTAATAAAAACAGTGATTTAAAAAGGTGGCGTAAAAAAGGGTATTTTGGGGTTTCTGTGACGTCAATATAGAACTATCAGACGGTTATGGTCTAAAGTTTACAGTGACCTGCCGCATAGGCAGCTAAGAAAGAACGCGACGAACGCGAACGGGAGATTTATTCGTGACCTGCCGCATAGGCAGCTAAGAAAACAGTCAGCACTCAGAGCGCTTTCTATATGATGTGACCTGCCGCATAGGCAGCTAAGAAAAGCTCTCGCAATAGAGAAGTGAGTGCAAGAGGATGACCTGCCGCATAGGCAGCTAAGAAACGCTTCGAGATGAGATATCGCAGCTTACTGTAGTGACCTGCCGCATAGGCAGCTAAGAATAGGTCAGGAAGAAAGCAACCTACCTGCTGAACAAGCAGTAGATAATCAAAACCATTGAGTTTCGGCTCGATGGTTTTTTGTTAGGTAGTGGCGCAATTCCATGAAGAGTGAGGCGTATTGAGTGTTGCCGACAACAGTGAATGTGGATGTTCTTTGGCCAATGTGCTAACGCACTTATGCCCCAAAGATTGTTAAGACTCCAAATACATCACTGATAGTCAGCTAATTTTGACATACTAAAAGTAATGTGTGGCAAAACGCAAGATGTGACCTTATCACTCCTTCTTGTATTGGTTTGTTCGACGCTCCATTATCAACGGCCAGCTCCATGTTTGCAGCCTCAATGTTTTCAGCCATTTCAAAGCCTTCATCTAGTAATTGGACTGCTTCATCAGAGTTAGAAATAGTCTCTGTGCAGTCCTTTTTCATCAGGTAAAATTTCAACGTGATTGTTACTACTTGTTGAACTCAAACACACCGACTTGGTGGAAGCCGCTGTCTTGGGACGCACTTGCGAAGACAATTGCACGACCATCTAAGTTGCCAAGTAGTGATTGGTATTGACCGTCTAGATCGTTGCAGTTGCTAACCGTGAACTCTGCGTCTGTAACCTCAACCTTGAGAGAGCGAAGCGCTGTACCATTCACAGTACAGCCGTTGTCATAATCGATACGGAATGAGCCATTAGCTTCGATAGTCATATAGTCGGTGCCGCCGTTGGCGCCGTTACGCTCCCAAGAACCGGCGAACTTCTCTGGTAAAAATTCCCTAGCGGTAACGCGATAACCACCGCCGCGAGCCTCATGAGCATCGACGTGAGGGTAGTGAACCATTTGGTTCACATACAAATCGAATGGAGGGTTGTCGCTATTACTTGAATTGCGAACAGCCATGGTCGCATTAGCTCGGTTACTCTCTAGGCCATTGTTGAACTTAAATAAAGTTGATGGTACGCCCTTACTGAAATCTGGCGTATTCTGGAAAGGCTGGATCTCCACATCACGACTTGCATATGAAACGTTATTTAGCCTGGTAAAGCCACGGTTGTCACGACTAAAATCAGTTGTTAGGTTTGCAACAACCGATTTGCCAGATGTCGAGAACAGCTGAACTTCTGTTGTAAGAGTATTTTCTTCCCCGTATTGGCGATAGTGTAAGCCTGTTGCGAATTGTGGCTCTACTACAGGTGGCTTAACGGGAGCTGGTGAAGACTTCTTACCACCATCAGAGCAGCCAGCAAGAACGGCCATAGCTAAAGTGGATAGGATTAATTTTTTCATATTACCAAGTACCAAGGTTGCGTGATGCGTCTACCGATTCGTGTATAAGCGCTACAAGAAGGGCGAGCGAGTAAATTAGAACCGGCGTTACAGAGCTATCTAGGCGGCTTATTAAAATACGTATTGCATAAAACTGTCGAGTTAGGTTCTATTGGTTTTTCTAATAGTTGAAGAGAGTTCGATTTGAATTAGGGGATTATGTATCGTGTGAAGCAGCCAATGTGTGCCTCACTCAAGCTTCGTAATTACAACGCACTAGACAAAGAATTCAACAAACTTACTGAGATACGTATGCCTGAAGCTCAGTATATCTTTTAAAATACGAACGACTTAACCGTGTTCGTCCTGTGCCTGAACTGAGCAACAAGGTAAATTGGTTATTTAGACAGAGCTTCTACATTACATTTTCTTAGGTATAGTTGATGATATTGCTTTTACACGTAACACAGAAATGTCCAATACGGAGCTATCTGCAGCGGCTAGCTCCGCTATGCCTGCGATAAAAGGTGAACAACCTGCTAGCTTCGCAATACATATCTTAATGAGTAAGATAGTAAAGACTTGCTTAAAGATACAGGTTAAAGAACGCTTCTGATATATAATTAGGATTTAATAATGAATGACAGCCTGCCATACAGTTTGCCAATAATAGATGCTATACGGCATGATTATGAACGTTTTAGATTTGATACTCATCAGCACTCTCACAAGGGATTGTTTACTGATGGCAAAGAGCTATTTGCAGTTGTTCTTGAGGTGAAAAATAATGAAGAACTGCTTAACGAGCTAACAGAACAATATCATCGCTTTCATACCCTTGGCATACCACCTGCAACTATCGTCGGCGAAATTCTCGATACCTACCGTGTGCTCGAATCACGCAGCAAGTTTGAAAAAACTCAAATTCATGGTCAACCCATGACGATGGATGAAACTATAAATCAATTAGTTTTACATATCCCACGTAAGTACCATCCATTTCATGTCGATTTCTTATGGGCCACCAATGAATTTAAACTAACTCTTAAAACAGCGATAACTAAGAGCGAACAGCAAGACATTCAGTTAATTTGCGAATCCTTAGGGTATCAAGGGTATGATTACATTTTTGAAGTTGACCCTACAATCCCCGATTATCCTGGGGAAGTGGAGCACAAGCCGAGTGCCCACAATAGTATGCAGCTTACAGCTAGTGGTTTGATTCAGAAACAATTTCCGCGACAATTATTAGCTCGTTACGAAGAAGACGAAGACTTTTGGGTTCAAAATCGACATTCTGTTTTTAGTGGGGATAAAACTGAGCAACGAGATCGTTTTTTGCTACCAAACTTCGAGACTAAGCAAACAAGATGCTTCGTCGATGCATCTGTATTTCCTAGGCAAAATATAAGAGTCTATTTAACGCTGTACGAGCAGGTTGTCATCGCACTACCGTTGAAGAGCGAAGCTGAATACTTCTATAGAATGTTCAAAATTAACAAATATGAGTTTAAAGAGTTGGTAGCTCGTGGTCGTTTACTCTTTGCTGCTCCTCAAAATCTTACTCGGTATTCACAAGAGCTATTGCTAGACATTATTTCTGTAAACCCAAATGCCATCGTATTTTCAAGACGACTAGCTGCTGCTACTATTCAAGGTATTCAGAAGAAATCGGGCATAGTTGGGACTACGTTCTCAAGTGATGAGCAATACCATTTCTTACATCAGTGCTCTCGTATTGATAACCCCGATGTCCAAAGGTTTGCACTAATGCTGTCTGAGCAGTGGCAATTTGGTGAGTTCTTGGTAAACAAGGAAGGTGCAACTTCAGCTTACAGGCTAGGTATTTCAAATTTAGCGGTGAAAAGCTATCAAGATAAGGGACGGAACCTATTAATCGAACTGACGACAGCAGGCTCTAGCTATGAATATGCTCAAGGGCTTGGAGCACACCATTTTCCGTTCGACGATGACAATTACTCTGAAGCAGTGGCTTGCCAGATCGTTAGCGGACTTTATAACGGTGTAACTAACTCACGACAAGTTCGCGAGTCTGAACTTCAAATATTACTCAGTGAAATATTTGCCGTTAATAACGATATGGACGTACTTGAACTTGATTCTGCTTTATCTTCTAGCTTGATTCGCTCTTTACCAAGTATCATTAAAGAATATGCAAACATGGATGAGGGCGAGTATTTCAACAAACTAAGAGCGCTCAAGCAAGAACTCAAAACGATAGAAAGTAACAAGGCTCGCTTATCAAAGCTAAATATTTCTGGGTTTGCTCCTACGTTGGTTGGCGCGGGCATGGAGATCGCAAACATCAAAGGTGGAGGTTTGGTAGCACTAGGAGGCTGGCTATTGAACGCGATAAAGGTTTATGCGGGTGATTCAGAGTTAAAAAATAATCCTATATTTACTCGCCTTTCGAGTTTTAATCATTTCACAAGTCATGAGGCTATCATCGTACAGCGGGTGAGAGATTCGTTTTCACGATAAGGTACCTGGGTATTGATCATGCCCTTTTGACTTAGTTTTACTAACCTACAGAAACACGTTAGACCTAATGGTCTAACGTGTTTCTGTCCATCTTCGAGCTGGCTCGTGTGTGGCTAGCTCTGTGATCACCAAGCGATTTTGCTACTTTAGCAATGTTTGAATTTCGTAAATTTACTACGCATAATTTCGAGGCCGGTAACAATTTGCAGACTTTCGATGCAAGCTTATGCAAACTTATGCTGCAAATTACCTTGTAACTCATTGAAAGAGGCTTCAAGTTATGCAGACTTATGTTGCAAGCATCA
>JYJJ01000004.1 GCA_003263775.1 Vibrio maritimus | reverse complement strand
CACTGGCAGGTAAAACTGGTACCAGTAACGACACCCGAGACAGTTGGTTTGTGGGTGTGGATGGGCGTGAGGTCACCACTGTTTGGGTCGGCCGAGATGACAACAAGTCGACGAAACTGACGGGTTCAAGCGGTGCTCTGCGCGTTTACTCTGATTACCTGGCTGCACGTATCCCAGAGCAGCTCATTTTGCCGTGGCCTAAGAGTATCAGCATGATTGGTTTTCAGTCGCAGAAAGATGGCGCGCTGCAGCTTGATTGCGGTAATCAGTTTGAGTTACCGGTGTGGGATGAAGGTGGTGAGCTTAAAGCATCGTGTGACAACCAACCCAAACAGTGGATAAAAATCTATTTGATTGGTAAATTGGATTAGTGTTAATTATATGGAGACTAGTTAATATACTGATATATTAACCATAATTATTAAGCGCTTTTAGGGATGAATGTGAAACGCCTGACTCATTGGCTTTTAGCCGTCGCCGCCTTCTCTTGCAGTGGAGTGCTGGCCGCACAAAACACGACACCAAAGGCAGAACATGCCAATGAGCGTCCAACCATTGGGGTGGTACTTGCTGGCGGTGGTGCGAAAGGCGCCGCGCACATTGGTGTCCTAAAAGCGCTAGAAGAGATGCAAATACCGGTGGACATCATCACCGGTACCAGCATGGGTGCCTATGTCGGAGGCTTTATGCCACGGGCATGAGCGCCGAAGAGATTGAAAGCTTCATCTACACGGTTGATTGGAATAATGGTTACCGCGATCGCGTTAACCGCAGTCAGCGCCGTATCCGCGATAAAGAAGCCGAAGACCGCTATCAAATCCGTACCGATATTGGCTTGCATTTTGGTTCCATCGAAGCACCGAAAGGGGTGGTTCAGGGACAAAATATGCTGCGTATTTTGCGCAAAACCACAGGCAATCTTCCTCAGTTTGAATCCTTTGACGAACTCGCTATTCCATATCGCTCGGTTGCGACTGACATCCTTAAACTTGAACCCGTGGTCATGGAAGATGGCTATCTGGTTGATGCCATGATGGCCAGCATGTCTGTGCCGGGTGCCCTTCCTCCTTATGAAGTTGATGGCTATCTGTTGGTCGATGGCGGCGTGACCAACAACATGCCAGTTGAACTCGCTAAACAGATGGGTGCTGACATCATCATAGCGGTGGACATCAGCAGTGATTACAAAACTCGTGACGATTTCAATAGCTTCTTTGCTGTCGGTGAGCAATTGTCTAACTACTTGGTTAGACGTAGCACTGAAGAGCAGATGCAAGCCCTACAGGAGGGTGATATCTACCTTCATCCGGGGGTTGGACAAATCGCGACCACAGACTTTTCCTCCATGCCTCGTGCCTATGAACTTGGCTATCAAGTAGCGTATCAAAATGAGCAGCAGCTGCGTGCCTTGTCGGTCAATGGTGCACAATATCAGCACTATATTGATGACAAGCAAGCGGCGAGACGTGAGTTGGTGTACGGCGACGAGAATGTGGTCGATAAAATCGTGATCAATAATCAGAGCCACTACAGCGATGAGCTGATCACGACTCGCCTTGGGCTAGCCGCAGGAGAAGCGCTAGAGACTGATGAGATAGAACAGCGCATCGAAGAGCTGTATGCCCTCGATCGTTTTGAGCTGATTACTTACCAGTACAAAGAGGTCGATGGTGAGACCAATTTGTTAGTCAATGTTAAAGAAAAATCTTGGGGTCCAAACTACATGGACTTTCGCTTTTACCTTGAGGAAGACTTTAACGCCAACAGTTTTTATTCCATCGGGGTCACCACTAACTTTACTGATCTCAATGACCGTGGCGCTGAGCTGCGTGTGAATGCTGACTTTGGTACCGACAAACGTGTCGAAGCCGAGCTCTACTCACCATTTATGCTTAACCAAGATTTGTTCTGGTTAGCGGGCGTCAAGTACAGCAGTGATAAACGCAATGTACTTTGTGAGATCAACCCGTCAGGGGATGACTGTGTGAAGCCGGCGCTCAAAGGCAGTGCGGACTTTATCCCTGTTACCTATCGAGAATGGGAAGGTCAATTAGCCGCCGGATACCAGCCTACGCTATGGCAAGAGTTTAAATTTGGGGCACGATATACCACCGGAGAGTCGCTTGTATCGCCTCTGCCATCGGCGGGTAAATTCGACTTTGATCGTAAGGGCTTATTTGTCAATTACCGTCTCGACACCCTTGATGACTTCGTCTTGCCAACCAAGGGTTGGTATGTGAATTTGGAGTATCTGTATTCGCAAGATAGTGGTGATCAAAATATCAATACTGAAGCCTCAAGCTTTTCGGATTACGCCCAAGAAATCACAGTTGAAACCAAGTATGCGCGTACAATTGGGCGTAATACCTTTGTGGGCTCGGTGGATGTTGGCATGATTTCGACCGAGAACGATTCTCTCCCTGTGAGTCCAAGAGAGCTTGGCGGATTCTTAAACTTATCCGGTATCCCACGCAACAGCTTGATTGGTCAGAACAAAGCTTATGGCAGCTTGGTCTACCGTTATCGCTGGTTTGATAATGACTTTGGTATGTTCCAGTCCCCGGTGTATTTAGGGGCGTCTGCCGAATATGGTGGTGTTTGGACGGATGAGAACTTCTCGGACGCACCTCTGTTTTTAGCAGGCTCAGTGTTTGCAGGAATAGACTCACCGGTTGGGCCGATAATGCTCTCTTACGGGCAAGTGGAAACGGGGCTGCGCTCGTTCTACTTGATTATTGGTTCCTCTTACTAACAACATTACCGCTCGAGACCTGTTTGCTACCCGCAGGCCTAGCTATCACCGAAAGTGATACCGAACATAAATGCAAAAAATGAAGGGCCAATTTGACGCTAACACGTTGCTACTTTAGTCAGAAATCGTTGATTTTTACTCAAACTTGCAATGTTGGTCAAAATGGGAAGATTTTAATTTAACGTTAAATTTGGTATCCTTCGCCCCACAGTTTGGCCTCTCTGGCGCTGTTGATTCAATTAGTTGAAGACGACCAATGGCAAGGGAGAGCCAAGTTTCCAAGGATGTCCACTCCGAATTCTAATTATAAGGAGGGACCGCAATGAGAGGAAAAAAGTCGTGCTTGAAGCCTACCGTAAACACGTCGAAGAGCGTGCTGCCGAAGGAGTTGTTCCTAGACCCTTAGACGCTGAACAAGTTGCAGGACTTGTTGAATTACTAAAGAACCCGCCTCAAGGTGAAGAAGAGTTTATCCTCGATCTCCTAGAGAACCGTATCCCACCAGGTGTTGATGAAGCTGCTTACGTTAAAGCCGGCTTTCTGACGGCCATTACCAAAGGTGAAGTGGAATCACCTCTAGTGAGCCGTGAAAAAGCAGCGCAACTGCTTGGTACGATGCAAGGCGGTTACAATATTGAATCTCTCGTGTCATTGCTCGATGACGCAGAGCTCGCCCCTATCGCGGTTAAAGCCCTATCACACACACTGCTCATGTTTGATGCCTTCTACGATGTCGAAGAGAAAGCAAAAGCTGGCAATGCTTATGCGAAGCAAGTGTTGACCTCTTGGGCTGAAGCGGAGTGGTTCCTATCGAAACCTGAACTTCAAGAGAAGATCACGCTAACCGTATTTAAGGTAACGGGTGAGACAAACACCGATGACCTATCACCAGCACCAGACGCATGGTCACGCCCAGATATCCCTGTACACGCTTTGGCAATGCTTAAGAACGCCCGCGATGGTATTGAACCGGATCAACAAGGCTCAATTGGTCCAATCAAACAGATCGAAGCGCTAAAAGAGAAAGGTCATCAGCTTGTGTATGTAGGTGATGTTGTTGGTACGGGGTCATCTCGTAAGTCAGCGACTAACTCTGTGCTTTGGTTCATGGGTGATGATATCCCGAACGTTCCAAACAAACGTGCAGGCGGTTACGTACTTGGCGGTAAGATTGCCCTATCTTCTTCAACACAATGGAAGATGCAGGCGCGCTACCTATTGAAGTTGACGTGACTAAGTTGAATATGGGTGACGTGATTGACGTTTATCCATACGAAGGCAAAGTCTGCGACCACGCTTCTGGCGAAACGCTGGCTGAGTTTGGTTTAAAAACAGATGTACTGATTGATGAAGTCCGTGCTGGTGGTCGTATTCCACTTATCATCGGCCGCGGTCTAACAGACAAAGCGCGTCAATCGCTAGGCCTTGCTCCTTCTGAAGTGTTCCGTCTTCCTGTAGCTGCTGAAGATACAGGTAAAGGCTATACACTTGCTCAGAAGATGGTGGGTAAAGCATGTGGCGTTGAAGGCATTCGTCCAGGCACATACTGTGAGCCTAAGATGACTACCGTTGGTTCTCAGGATACAACCGGTCCAATGACGCGTGACGAGCTAAAAGATCTTGCGTGTCTAGGCTTCTCTGCTGACCTTGTGATGCAGTCATTCTGTCACACTTCTGCGTATCCAAAACCAGTCGATGTGAACACGCACCACACGTTGCCTGATTTCATAATGAACCGCGCGGGTGTATCACTTCGTCCAGGTGACGGTGTTATCCACTCATGGCTAAACCGCATGCTACTGCCAGATACAGTAGGTACAGGTGGTGACTCTCATACGCGTTTCCCGCTAGGTATTTCTTTCCCTGCTGGCTCTGGTCTAGTTGCGTTTGCTGCGGCTACAGGTGTTATGCCATTGGATATGCCTGAGTCTATCTTGGTTCGCTTCAAAGGTGAGATGCAGCCGGGTATCACGCTACGTGACCTTGTTCATGCCATCCCTTACTACGGCATCAAGCAAGGCCTACTAACAGTTGAAAAAGCAGGTAAGATCAACGAGTTCTCAGGTCGTATCCTAGAGATTGAAGGTGTTGAGCACCTAACGGTTGAGCAAGCGTTTGAGCTATCCGATGCATCCGCTGAACGTAGTGCCGCGGGTTGTACCGTTAAGCTGTCTCAAGACTCTATTTCTGAGTACCTAAACTCGAACATCACTATGCTTAAGTGGATGATCTCTGAAGGCTATGGCGACCGCCGTACCATCGAGCGTCGTATCACTGGCATGGAAGAGTGGCTAGCAAACCCAGAGCTAATGACGCTGACGGTGACGCGGAATACGCACACGTGATTGAAATCGATCTGGCTGACGTGACAGAGCCAATTCTTTGTGCGCCAAACGACCCAGATGATGCTCGTCTGCTATCTGACGTTCAAGGCACTGAAATCAATGAGGTATTCATTGGTTCATGTATGACTAACATCGGCCACTTCCGTGCGGCTGGTAAGCTTCTAGACAAGTACAGCGGTCAGCTTGATACACGTCTATGGGTAGCGCCACCAACGAAAATGGACCGCGACCAGCTTACAGAAGAAGGTTACTACGGTATCTTCGGTCGTGCGGGAGTTCGTATCGAAACTCCGGGATGTTCGCTATGTATGGGTAACCAAGCTCGCGTAGCGGATGAAGCGACGGTCATGTCGACATCAACTCGTAACTTCCCGAACCGCTTAGGTACAGGTGCGAATGTATATCTAGCGTCGGCTGAGCTTTCTTCAGTGGGTGCGATTCTTGGTAAGATCCCAACTAAGGAAGAATACCTAGAATACATGAAGCAGATTGACCCAACAGCAGCGGATACTTACCGTTACCTAAACTTCCATCGCATGGCTGAGTACACGGAAAAAGCCGACACGGTGATTTTCCAAGAGCCAGCGTAATTTAGCTAGCAGTAAGTGATAAGCAGTAAAAAACCACGGTGATGACCGTGGTTTTTTATGGCTTGAGTAACTGGCTTAGGCTCGGATTTGAGCGCCGCTAGCTGGTGAGAAGGCGCTGCAGTTTATCGCGCAGACTAATGATGTAGTCACGCTCTGGCCCTTGTTTATGGCAATGCTCTAGGATGTATTCCACTGAGCTTAGGACAGTGCGCCATCGAGGTGTTTTAGGCAGCGTCTCAAGGCGCAGGTACTTATCTAGTGTTCGGGTTTGAAGCGTGCTGCGGTCTAAGTAGACGCGCCACAATCCACTTTGCTCAGCGAAGGCGAACTTGCTTTGACCTGTGACACTTTCCCAGTAAGTTAGTGAAGTAGTCATGGTTTCGACCAGGATTTCGCGCATGATTTCCGGACGCGACTTTTCTTCACCTTCCGCTTTATCGGCTAAGCGAGTGAACTCACCACCGAGCTCTTTGAGTTCTTTAAGCTTAGCTTTATCACCTTCGATGGCGTAAGTAGATAGAGCATCAATCGCCGTTTCGAGGTTCTTCACTCGGCTGGCATCGAGCGACATGCCTTGCTCAAAGATATAAATACTCTTTAGCCCAGAACCTTCAGGAAGCATTAGGATGTCGGCATTAATGTGCTGTCGAACATCATCGACGAAGGCGTCAATCTCACCAAAGTAATGTTCTTGGTTTAGGTGAATGAACTTTGGTGCAATCAACTCTTCAATGCTGGCACGCTTGAGCTGCTCAACAGAGCGCTTAAACAGGCGCCCGGCACTTTGGTTGGCAAATTGAACCTTAAGATCTTCTCGGATACATAAAATAGCCTCGGGGGCGTTATCGAGCTGTTCAATCAAACGCCCTTGGGTTTCAAGTAAGCTAGCTTCGACCATGGCTCGCTGTTTGAGCTCGTATTTCAGGTTTTGGTTTTCAGCGCGGCGCTCTTCGGCTTTGCTCGCCTGTAAGTGAGCCGCAATACGTGCAGCGAGTTCTGGCTTACTGAACGGTTTCGCCAAGTAGTCATTCGCACCTAGCTCAAAGCCACGTACTCGGTCTTCTGGCTGGTTAAGTGCGGTTAACATGATGATAGGCAGCGCTGCGTGGTCATAAGTTTCACGTACCGACTCACACACTTCAAAGCCGCTCATACCTGGCATCATAATGTCGAGTAGAAGCAGTTCTGGCTTTTCTTTCTCAATCTGATTCAGCGCTTCAATACCGTCTTTGGCTAGGCGTACTTGATAGCTTCTAGTCGCAGGAAGCTTTCGAGAATACGCAGGTTCACGGGCTCATCGTCAGCAATGAGCAATACTGGGCCATCAGGGTTTTCAGGTAGCACTTCCTCTTCTTCCAGTGCGAGCTCTGCGGATTCCGAAATTTGAAAGTGGCTCACTGAACTGGCTTGTGATTGCGCCTCAATTTCTTGCTGGGTTGCCAGCGGCAGCGTAAAGCTGAACGTTGTGCCGACATGTGGTTGACTGCTTACGTAGAGCGAGCCTCCCATGAGTTCGATCAGCTGTCGGCTAATGGACAGGCCCAGTCCGGCGCCTTGGCGATAATGGCCTGAGTCGTGGCCAGCTTGTACTAAAGGCTCAAAAATGTGTTCTAGCTGCTGAGCAGGGATGCCTTGGCCGGTGTCGACGACCTGAACGCGAATATGGTCACTCATGGCGGTCGCAGAAAGGACAATTTTACCTTCGTTGGTGTACTTAATCGCGTTACCAAGCAAGTTGTAAAGCACTTGCTCAAGGCGCTGCGGATCGGCTGAAATCAACGGTAGCGGTTCAAGGACTTGGTTGATAATGCGGATCTTTTTGTCGCCAAGTAAGTGGTTAGAGAGCTCAATCACCAGTTGAGTTGTGCTGGTTAGGCTCAGAGCTTGGCGTTCGATATCAAGGCTACCATAGCGCATTTTGTGGTAATCGAGCAGATCATCAACCAAGCTTGCAAGACGTTGGCCACTGTTGACGATGATATCCAGTTGGTACTTGTGATTGGCGCCAATGGGGCCATTCGCACCCGAAATCATCGCTTCGGCAATGCCAATCATGCCATGCAGTGGAGTGCGCAGCTCATGCGATGTGGTAGCAAGAAATTCATCTTTGAGCTTATCGGCCAGCTGTAACTCTTCGTTTTGTTTTTTGATGATCGCAAGGCTTTGTTCTAGCTCTTGGTTCTGACTTTTGATGAGCTCAATCTTGTCCTTAATTGAGCGGCGCATTCGTTCAAAACTGAGCGCTAGGCGCCAATTTCATCGGCGCGTTCCAAACTAATTATCGAAGGGTCAAGGTCGCCGCCAGAAGCGCGCTCTGCAGCCCAAGTGAGTTTCAAT
Organism: Vibrio maritimus; assembly: GCA_003263775.1. GTDB lineage: Bacteria > Pseudomonadota > Gammaproteobacteria > Enterobacterales > Vibrionaceae > Vibrio > Vibrio maritimus. The sequence goes on along the minus strand of JYJJ01000004.1, from coordinate 110,305 downwards.
AGTGGTGATGTAATGAAGTTTGATAGGTAGTGTGACGCAATGACCACGACAACAATCGCGGTCAACATGGCAACCACAAATAAGGTCTCTAGCTGATTAACGCTGGCAAACGCAATGGCCTCAGGAGTTTCGACAACCAATGCCCAATGGGTTGTGTTGAGCGCGATAGGCGCGAAGGCGGCGAAGTACTTTTCACCTAATGCACTTTGGTAGCGACTGACATCGGTGATGCCTGATAAGGCTTCGGAGATCACGGCATTACTATTGGCAATCGTCTCCTCGGTCAAGCCAAGAATTTTCGCCGAGTGGTCGCTTCCCACCAAGAGAACGTTGATGTCTTGCGGTGTTCCATCGGTAATCAGTTTAGTGATGCCGCTAATTGGCAGTCGGAACATCGCGTAACTGTGCAAGTAACCTTGCTGGATGATTGGAGCGCCCACCCACGCGTATTGCTTACCTTCATATTCGGCAAAGTCCGAGACGATGACGGGCGTGTACTCTTCGTTCTCTTTGCGTTTGAGTTTTACTTCCGATGCAAGGCGCGCGAACGTCTCGCCTAAGACACGAGTAGAGTAGCTTCCGGTTTCGAGGTTAGTGCCGAAGTAATCGAACTTGTACACCGAGTAAGTCACGTTACCTGCTAAGTCGACCAAGATGATGTCATCGAAATCTGAGCGCTTTAGGTGTTCCATGAAAGCTCGGTGGTAACGTTTGTGGAGTAAGCGATAGCGTTCACTGCCGACGTAACTGCTGGAGTCAGGGAGTATGGTGGTTTTTACCTGGTCGCCGGAGCCCATAATATAACGCTCTTGAGCATGCTGGCGGGCTTGCTCAATATCGTCGCCGAGGCTTTGGAATGCATTGACTAGACCGTAGAAACGGCCGCCACTGGCAAAAGCAAGCTCGGAGCGAACAAAGCCCATGACTTCAGACTCTTGGGCATTAAAGTAATCGACGATTTGTTGTTTTTTAGTGTCTCGCAGTGAAACAAGGTGAGAGGTGCTTTGGTCGCGAAGATCTTGGCTGTGAGCATTAAGAAAGAAAAGCGCAATGATAGTGAGCGGCGTGATGCTGAGCACCAAAAACGCCATCATTAGGGTGTTTTGCAATCGTTTAAATTTCTGTTTGCGACGCAGCTTTAACATGGGGGAAAGATTCTCTCACTCAATCAACTAGACACTCTTAACCTTGCCAATTTATAGACTTATTTTTTATTGGCAAGTAAGTGACAGGTAAAGCGTGTGGGGACACACAAAATTACCGTTTGTTTGTTGGCTTTGTAAGAAATTACCGGGACTTAGGTAGAGGAAAGCGCCACCTGGTGCTAGCTGATTAGGCTGGAACTGATTGGCGCGATGAATTGGTGCTTCGAGAGCCTGAATTTAGAGAGTTATTTTGCAGCGTGATAAATGGCAAATTTACGGTTCTTGGCTACCGTCTCACAATGACCAAACTGCTGCTCGATAATTGGTGGATATTTGAGGAAGCTGTTGGCGACAATCCAAAGCTGACCCTGCTTATTCAGATGTTTAGGGGCATCGGACAGTAGGGTTTCTGTCGCTGAGTAGCTGGTATCGAGCCCGGCATGGAAAGGCGGGTTGCTGACGATAAAATCAAAATCTTTCCCGATATCGGAATACACATCAGAGGCAAAAACTTCACCTGATAACCCATTGGCTGCAAGGGTCTGCTTACTTGATTCAATCGCGAAAGCGTTAATATCACATAGGTTAAGCTTACTCGTTGGGTTCTTAAGCCCCATATAAGCGCCAATGATGCCCGCGCCACAACCAAAGTCGAGCACTTTGCCGGTTAGTTCTGGCAGGTTATTGAGTAGCAGTTGAGTGCCGTGGTCGAACTCACCGTGGCTAAATACCCCGGGTAGGCTCTTCACCGTGATAGCAATGCCATTGAGCTCCACATGGTAAGTCTTGAACTGACTTTGTAAATCAAACGCATCAGGAGCTTGTTGGCAAATGCCCCAATAAAATGAGCAGCGTCTAGCAGAGTCGTATTTGTTGATAGGGCCGTAGGTAGCAAACATTTTCTCAATGCTTTTTACCCCCGAGCGATTTTCACCTACCACCACGATTTCGGTCTCACTGCCAAGTGCTGCCAGTGACATATGCAGTAGCATTTGCGCTTCTGCCTTTGCCTTTGGCCAGTAAAGTAAGACCATGTCTGCATCAATATCGGTTGGTAGCGACGCGCCAAATAGGGTGTCGATTTTCGATGAAGATTGCAGTGAGCGATAGGTAATGTAGTTGCTGGTGAATACCGTTACTTTGTCGCAGTGGCGGCTAAGCTCAATCGGGAAGCTATCTTCTATTTCGCCAATGACCAACACACGTTTTCCGGCAAAATACTCTAGTTGTCGTTGTGCAATTTGACTGGGTGCGATGTAGCTTGCCATGGCGATGTTTCTCTCGAAATAAAAAGGGAGGCGATTCTCTCACAAACCCCTCCCTGAAAAAAGACTCTAGCTTCTATCTTGGCCATCGAGGAATTCCTTGAACTCCTCTTCATACATATTGAACAAGACCATAGTAATCGCGAAGATCAGTGGGCCGTAAATTAAGCCGATAAGACCAAACAAATGAATACCACCAAGTAGCGAGAAGAAGATCATTAGTGTATTCATCCCCGCACTGCCTTGCATTAACAGTGGGCGCAGTACGTTGTCAATTGAGCCAACGACAGCAATGCTCCAGATAGCTAAGAATAAACCCCAACCTGTGTCACCGGTGATCAGAAGATACGCGGTAGCGGGAATCCAAATCAGCGCCGTGCCCACCACTGGAATGAATGAAGCAAAGCCCATCATGGTGCCCCAGAATAGTCCTGGGAATCCTGCCATCCACATACCAAAGCCACCAGCAGCACCTTGTGCGATTGCGGTTAAGAACGAGCCCATAACTGCAGACTTGGATACTTTTTCAATTTCATTGAGTAGGCGGTCTTCTTGGCTACGAGAAAATGGCAAAATATGACGGATTGCTGCGATGAGTTTGTCGTGATCGCGCAGTAGGAAGAACAATACAAACAACATCAAGAAGAAGTTCATCAAGAAGTTAGTGGCATCGCAAGAATTTTTGCGCTCATGGCAACCAAGTTGGAGCCAAGAGAAGTGGCAAATTCCGCCGCTTTTTGAGCGATGTCTTGCGGGTTAATGGCATCGAAAGGTAGGTACTCGTTGACGAAATCAAGACCCGTGACTACCCAAGGATGGGCGATAACTTCTTGAATGCCGCCGCCGGTCACCCATTGGTACATGTTCTGGGAGAAGACGGAACCTTGTTGGACAATCGCGCTAAAGACCAGCATGAGTGGCATGACAATAATAAAGGTCAGTACGATGCAAGAGAGCAAGGCGACAATGTTTTTGTGCTTAGGGAGCTTTCGCTCAATCCACTCATGGATAGGAAACATCAATAGTGACAAGATAAATGCCATGATAATGGAGTTGATGTAAGGCTCCACTAGGAGATAGCAGGCAAACGCGGCAAAGAGTAGGGCAACAATCAGTACCCAGTGGCTGGCCGTCACGTTCATTTTGTTGTTCACGGAGTTTCCTTTTTACTGGAAGTGTAGATGCTACATCGTCAATGTTCGACAAATGCTGACAGACATAAGCAGTGTTGGTCATATAATGGACGTAAATCTTTGAGTGATCAATTTAAAATCTTGTCAGTTCTGAGGCAGTAGGAGAGTTCGATGGGGTGTTGTAACGGTGACAAAAACTGTGGGCAGGGCAAGAAAAAAATACGACCAATTCCCTGGTTTTCAATCACGATTGGGTTTTTAGTGTTGCTGGTGATATTCAACTGGCAGGCGTAAAATATGGAACTAAAAAGGGCTGATATGCTCAGCCCTTTTCTCAACTTCTTAGACGTTAACTCTCGATTATGCTTCTTGAGCAAGCATCGCAAAGCAGCGGTCTGCGGCTTCTAGCGTCGCATCGATCTCTTTCGAGCCGTGAGCCAGTGACGTAAAGCTTGCTTCAAACGCTGATGGTGCCAGGTAAACACCGTGGTCAAGCATTAGGTGGAAGAAGCGCTTGAATCGCTCTACATCGCATTTCGCGACATCTTCATAGCAGGTAATGGTTTCTTGGTCAGTAAAGAAGAAACCGAACATACCACCTACTTGGTTCACCACCAATGGGATGCCGTGTTTGTCTGCCAGAGACTTGAAGCCATTTGCTAGGTGCTTAGTTTTTTGAGCAAGGCGCTTTTCGTTGCCTTCTTCTGAAAGTAGTGTCAGACATGCAAAGCCCGCTGCCATCGCAATTGGGTTACCAGACAAGGTACCTGCTTGATACACAGGACCGGTTGGTGCGATGTGCTGCATCACCTCTTTACGGCCACCGAACGCGCCAACTGGCATGCCGCCGCCAATAATTTTACCAAGCGTCGTTAGGTCTGGTTTGATGTTGTAGTATGCTTGCGCGCCGCCTTGTGCAACACGGAAACCTGTCATCACTTCATCAAAGATAAGCAGTGCGCCTTCGTCATCACAGATCTGACGCAGACCTTCGTGGAAGCCTTCAATCGGTGGAATACAGTTCATGTTGCCTGCAACAGGCTCAACAATGATACAAGCAATCTCGCCTTTGTTTGCTTCGAATAGCGCTTTTACAGACTCAAGGTCGTTGAAGCGTGCTGTTAATGTGTACTTAGCAAAGTCAGCCGGTACGCCTGGTGAGCTTGGCTGACCAAGTGTTAGTGCGCCAGAGCCTGCTTTTACTAGTAGGCTGTCAGCGTGGCCGTGATAGCAACCTTCGAATTTGATGATCTTGTCACGACCTGTGTAGCCACGAGCGAGACGTATAGCACTCATGGTTGCTTCCGTACCTGAGCTCACCATGCGCAGCTGTTCCATAGAAGGCACCAGTTTGCGAACCAGCTCTGCCATGTTGATTTCCATTTCGGTCGGCGCACCGAAGCTAAGGCCGCGCTGAGCTGCATCGATCACAGCATCACGAATCACTGCGTGGTTGTGACCAAGGATCATTGGACCCCATGAACCTACGTAGTCGATGTAGCTTTACCATCAGCATCAAACATCAATGGACCATCGGCACGTTCAACGAAAATAGGTGAGCCACCTACGCCGTTAAAGGCACGAACCGGAGAGTTAACACCACCAGGGATGGTCTGTTGCGCTTTTTCATACAGCTCTGCTGATTTGGTCATGGAAAGTTCCTCTTTGCTTGTTCGGACCAAGTGTGCTGCATTGTACATCTACAAATCGAATCGAGAAGTGTTTTGAGCACATTTTCTCATATTGATACGAGTTTTAGGTACATCTCTATTAATTTGGGTTTGTCTAATACTTGAACGAAGCACTCAGGTATTAGATAATCACCGACAATAACTTTACAAAATACAATGATGCTCGGCTAAGTATTGAGCGCTGTTAATTCATCGCCGCTTGTTTTGAACACTAGGGTTTGCAATGGTCTTGGTTGGCGCAAACAGGCGTGTGCGGCAGAGTAGCAAGAGAGGTTCCCGTGAGTGATGTAGCTATTCCATTAAATTTTTCTGAAGCAGCGGCGACGCGTGTTAATGCGTTGATCGCGGAAGAGGAAAACCCAGAGCTTAAGCTTCGTGTATACATCACCGGTGGTGGCTGTAGTGGTTTTCAGTACGGTTTTACCTTTGATGAGAGCGTTAACGACGGTGACACTACCATCGAAAAGTGTGGTGTGACTCTGGTTGTCGATCCAATGAGTTTGCAATACCTGGTTGGCGGTACCGTTGACTATACCGAAGGTCTTGAAGGTTCACGCTTCTTCGTTGATAACCCGAATGCGACCACTACCTGTGGTTGTGGTGCATCGTTCAGCGTGTAGCTCAAAATAAAAAACTGTAGAAAGGCGGACATCGAGTTCGCCTTTTTTTTATCTGGAATATAGGGGGAGGTTAAAAAAACTTTACTAATAAGCAGAATGAATGTTATCTACAAAAAGGGTTTTTGTTACACTCGAGTCAGTAGTCAGCGCACAGTATCTGACAGAAAGTTGTCGTTTAGCGATTGATTATTCGTAGTTTTTAAACCGGATGCTGCTCCGCTTCGTAGAAGGTCAGCAGTGTCGGATTACAATAATAGGGAAATTATTATGCCAACTACACAACGTGGCAACTTTCTATCCAAACGTCCTTGGTTGATCTCTTTGGTGTGCGTCGTAGCACTCTCTACTTGGCTTGGTCTTGGGGTGTTAAAGGCTGAAGAAGCACCAAGTCAGAAAAAAGAACAAATCATTCCACTCGCCCGAGTGGTTTATCAAGAATTCAGCGCAGAAAAGATCGATAAGAAGATCGATTTATATGGTCGTACTGCACCTGACCGCACGGCTCGATTGGGCGCTGAAATTGCCGGCAAGATCATCAAGCTCAATGTCGAGAAAGGCGATGAAGTAAAGCAGGGCCAGGCGATTGCACAAATAGATAAAGGTGACCTTAATATTCAATTGGAGCGTGCTCAGGCGATGCTCAATGTTAGACAGCAAGAATTCAACGCATCCAAGTCTCTGAAAAGTAGAGGACTACAAGGTGAGGTGGCTTACTCGACTGCGGCAGCTAATCTAACTGAAGCTAAAGCGATGGTGAGTGCAGCGAAGCTTGCACTGCGTAATACCACTGTTACTGCTCCGTTTACGGGTATCGTCGACAATTTGTCGATTGAACTGGGTGATTTTGTCGGTGTTGGCGATCCTGTAGCGACACTGATTGATTTAGATACCCTAGTTATTGAAGCGGATGTCAGTGAACGTCATATTCAAAAACTCACGCCTAACCAAACCTCTACGATTCGTTTTGTTGGCGGCGAAGAAGTCACAGGTACGCTGCGTTACATCTCTCGCGTTTCATCTGTTTCAACCAATACCTTCCCGATTGAAATTGCTGTGCCGAATCCAAATCAGCGCATTCCTGCCGGTGTCAGTGCTGAAGTGGAATTGGCATTGGATGAGCAACTGGCGATCAAAATCACGCCAGCCATGTTAGCACTGGATGAAATCGGCAATCTGGGCGTGAAGACGCTTAAAGACAATTATGTGGACTTTGTCCCTATTCAGTTGGTTAAGGCTGAGCAAGATGGTGTCTGGCTGACCGGGCTTGGCACTAAAAGTGACATCATCGTCCTTGGACAGGGTTTCGTTCGTCATGGCGATCAAGTCGAGGCTATCAGTGTCGCTGAGGCCAATCAAATCGCTGAACAGCAGCAGTAGGGAGGCCGCATGTTTGCATTAATTGAGGCGGCGCTGTCGCGCGCTAGGACCATGCTCAGCTTGCTGGCTCTGGTGCTCATTGCTGGTGTCGTGACTTACAACACGATTCCAAAAGAATCGAGTCCAGATATCACCATTCCAATTATCTATGTGTCTGTGGGTCACCAAGGTATCTCACCGGATGACAGTGAGCGATTGCTCGTCAGGCCGCTAGAAAAAGAGTTGCGCTCAATTGAAGGCGTGAAAGAGATGACGGCTGTAGCGTCGGAAGGCCACGCCTCAGTGACACTTGAGTTTAATGTCGGCGTTGATTTGACCAAGGCGATGGCAGACGTACGTGATGCCGTTGACCTTGCTAAGCCTAAGTTGCCAGAAGACAGCGATGAGCCGACAGTGAATGAGGTGACTTTTGCGTCTCAGCAACCTGTACTCTCGGTTGTGCTCTACGGTACGGTGCCAGAGCGTACCATAGTACAGCTTGCTCGCCAGCTGCGTGACAAGCTTGAAAGCTACCGTCAAGTATTAGAGGTAGACATTGCCGGTGACCGTGAAGACATTGTTGAGATTGTGGTCGACCCGCTATTAATGGAAAGCTATGGCCTCGACCAAGGTGATATCTACAACCTAATAGCCTTGAACAACCGCGTAGTAGCTGCTGGCTTTGTTGATACTGGTTATGGCCGTTTTTCGGTCAAAGTACCGTCAGTATTCAACAGTCTAAAAGATGTGTTAGAGCTGCCTGTTAAGGTGGATGGCAAACAAGTCATCACCTTTGGAGACGTCGCGACGGTTCGCCGTGCCTTCCGAGACCCTGACAGTTTTGCTCGTCTTGATGGCCGCTCTGCGGTGGTATTGGATGTCAAAAAACGTGCTGGCGAGAACATCATCGAGACTGTCTCGTTAGTTAAAGAAGTGTTGCGACAAGCTCAGCTTCGTGATGAGTGGCCAAATAACCTTCAAGTGAAGTTCACTAAAGATGAGTCGAAAGATGTGAAGATCATGCTTAATGATCTGCAAAACAACATCTTATCGGCAATCATTTTGGTGGTCATTGTTATCATCGCCATCCTTGGTGTTCGCACTGCGCTATTAGTCGGTATTTCGATTCCTGGTTCGTTCTTGACTGGCCTGCTTGTACTGTCGGTATTTGGCCTTACGGTCAACATCGTTGTGCTGTTCTCACTGATCATGGCGGTAGGCATGCTGGTGGACGGGGCCATTGTTGTTACCGAATTTGCTGATCGCCGCATGCAAGAAGGGATGGAGCGTAAAGAAGCGTATCGTGATGCCGCCAAACGCATGGCGTGGCCAATCACGGCATCCACGGCAACCACTTTGGCTGCGTTTGCACCGCTGCTATTCTGGCCGGATATCACTGGTGAGTTCATGAAGTACTTACCGATGACGCTCATTGCAACGCTGACGGCGTCGTTAGTGATGGCACTGTTGTTTGTGCCAGTACTCGGCGGCCTGATTGGTAAGCCGCAATATGTTTCACCGAGTCAGCAAAAGAAAATGGTGGCGCTGCATGAGGGTGAGTTTGATAAAGCAACCGGTATTACCAAGCTTTATTATCACACCCTAGATATTGCTCTTGGCCATCCTTTGAAAGTGCTGCTACTGGCGATTGCTATGGCAATCGGTGTTGGAGTGGCTTACGACAAAGCAGGCCTAGGTGCTGAGTTCTTCCCGGAAGTGGATCCGCCTTACTTTAACGTCAAAGTGCGTTCTCACGGTGACTTGTCTATTAACGAGAAAGACGAGGTGATGCGCGTTGTTGAGAAGGTGATGTTGGGTCATGACGAATTTGAAAGTGTTTACACCAAAACTGGCGGTAAAGATGAAATTGGTGTGATTCAAATTACCCCATTGGATTGGCAGTACCGTCGTAAGGTACCCGCTATCATCGAAGAGCTTAAGCAAACAACGGATCAGTTTGCGGGTGTAGAGATTGAGTACAAGTTCCCTGATGCCGGTCCCCGGTTGAACATGATTTGGTGGTCGAACTTTCTGCTCGTATCCCTGATGGTTTGGACGCAGCTGCAAAAGAGGTGCGCCGCTGGGCGGATGGCAATGCCAAACTGACGAACGTTAGTGACACCTCAAACAAACCAGGAATAGACTGGCAAATCGATATCAGCCGAGATGATGCTGCTCGCTTTGGCGCGGACGCGACACTGGTGGGTAACACGGTTCAGTTTGTGACCAATGGTCTGAAAATTGGTGATTATCTCCCCGACGATTCTACCGAAGAAGTCGATATTTTGGTGCGATTCCCAGAAGAGCATCGTGATATTGGCCGTTTTGATGAGCTTCGCGTTAAGACGCCGGCAGGTCTAGTGCCTATTACCAACTTTGCTGAAATCACACCAGAGCAGAAGCAAGACACCATTAACCGTTTAGATGGCGTGCGCGTTATCAATGTCAAAGCGATATGGCAGACGGTTACAATCTCGCGGTTGAGCTACCTGGCTTTATGGAGCAGCTTAACCAGATTGAACTGCCAAGTGGTGTTGAATTTGTTATCAAGGGCCAAAATGAAGAGCAGAAGAATTCATCGGAGTTCTTACAAAGTGCCTTTATGGTCGCTCTTGCCGTCATGGCACTGATATTGATTACCCAGTTCAATAGCTTCTACCAAGCGCTACTGATCTTGAGTGCGGTGATCTTCTCCACCGTCGGGGTGTTTGCAGGTCTATTGGTGTTCCAGCGTCCGTTTGGCATCATTATGTCGGGTATTGGTGTTATCGCCCTTGCGGGAATTGTGGTTAACAACAACATCGTATTGATTGATACCTACAATCAGCTGATTAAGCGCGGTTTGGAGAAGCGTGAAGCGATCTTAAGAACAGGTGTACAGCGTTTGCGTCCGGTAATGCTTACCACAGTGACCACGATTTTGGGTTTGATGCCTATGGTGCTTGAAATGAACGTCGACCTCATCAATCAGAAAATTGAGTTTGGCGCACCAAGTACTCAGTGGTGGTCGCAGCTTGCAACTGCGGTTGCCGGTGGCTTAGCGTTTGCAACAGTATTGACCTTAGTATTAACGCCGTGTTTGCTGATGTTGGGGAAAACCGAACAGCAAAAACAGCAGCCCTCTATGTTGCGACGAACCTTACGACGATTGAGGTCGAAACCTGTAAAAAAGCCCGTTGAGGCGGCCTAATGAATCAAAGCCCCATTATTTAACAAAATATGGGGCTTTTTTATTAATTGTCCCTAGTGATTTTGAGTGACTAATCAGAATTGCTGATAAGTTTCCGCCAGTTTTCGATAAATAAAGCAGAATTTAACTCTGAATTTTAGTGGATGTTGGGTTATTGGTTTGGTTTTGTTTCTCTGGGTAAGACAAATGTTGGCAAACCTATCATTTCGAAGGTAAGTGTGTTTTTTGCAGCCTTTGTCGGGTTAGATCTTGTGCAAAGAAAGCGTTACAGTTGTTGCGTAAACATATTGCTTGTTATGACAAGCTATGTGACATAGCCGAAAAGTGAGTAGTTTCGATTTAGGCTACGAATAAGACCTAACTATGTAATGCCAGCTCAGCAACAACCTGATTGTTGAGGTAACTGGTAAGGAGACAATATGGCAGATTCAACCCCAGAAATGCTATCTGGTGCAGAGATGATCGTTCAATCTTTGATTGACGAAGGTGTACAACAAATCTTTGGTTACCCAGGTGGTTCCGTTCTTGATATCTACGATGCGCTGCATGAAAAGCGCGAGAATATCCAACACGTCCTCGTTCGTCATGAACAAGCCGCGACACACATGGCTGATGGTTACGCACGTGCTACCGGTAAACCGGGTGTGGTACTTGTGTGTTCAGGTCCTGGTGCAACTAACACCATTACCGGTATCGCTACCGCTTACATGGACTCGATCCCTATGGTCGTGCTCTCTGGTAACGTACCGAACAACCTCATCGGTAATGATGCGTTCCAAGAGTGTGATATGGTGGGTGTGTCTCGTCCTGTGGTTAAGCACAGCTTCCTATTGCAACGTGCAGAAGATATCCCTGAAACGCTGAAAAAAGCCTTCTATATCGCGTCTACTGGCCGACCTGGCCCGGTTGTGGTTGATATTCCGAAGGATGTCATGAATCCGCAGATCAAGTTCCCTTACGAGTACCCTGAAACAGTTAAGATGCGCTCATACAACCCGACCACTTCGGGTCATAAAGGGCAAATCAAGAAAGCGCTAAAAGCGATTTTAGAAGCGAAGAAGCCTGTTCTGTATGTGGGTGGCGGTGCCATCATGTCGGAAGCAGATCAGCATCTTATTAAACTGGCAGAAACCCTGAACTTGCCGGTTGTTAGCACGCTAATGGGGTTGGGCGCATTCCCTGGAACACATAAAAACTCACTAGGTATGCTGGGTATGCACGGTACCTATGAAGCTAACCTGGCTATGCATAATGCCGACCTTATTTTTGGTGTGGGTGTTCGCTTTGACGATCGAACTACCAACAACCTCGAGAAGTACTGCCCAGACGCGAAGGTCGTACACATTGATATCGACCCTTCTTCTATCTCGAAAAACGTGCGCGCTGATTTACCGATTGTTGGCTCTGCGGATGTAATTCTGGAGACCATGTTGAAACTTCTGGTAGAGCAGGGGGCACCAATGACGAAGCAGCGCTCAATACTTGGTGGGATGATATTGCTTCTTGGAAAGAGCGTAACTGTCTTGGTTACGAAACCTCGGAAGAGCGTATTAAGCCACAGCAGGTCATTGAAGTGCTGCACAAGTTGACGGGCGGTGATGCGTTTGTGGCATCCGATGTAGGCCAGCACCAAATGTTTGCTGCGCTTTACTATCCGTTTAACAAGCCACGCCGCTGGATCAACTCAGGTGGTCTTGGCACCATGGGCTTTGGTTTCCCAGCCGCGATTGGGGTGAAGTTTGCTTACCCAGATGAAGAAGTGGTGTGTGTCACTGGTGATGGCAGTATTCAGATGAACATTCAAGAGCTGTCGACGGCCATGCAATACGATGTGCCGGTTAAAATCATCAACCTCAACAACCGTTTCTTAGGGATGGTAAAACAGTGGCAGGATATTATTTATCAAGGCCGTCACTCAAACTCCTACATGGATTCGGTGCCTGACTTTGCTGCTATTGCTGAAGCTTATGGCCACGTAGGTATTCGCATTTCTAACCCAAGCGAGCTAGAGTCTGGCCTTAAGAAAGCGCTAGAGATGAAAGATCGCCTCGTGTTCGTTGATATCAATGTTGACGAAACAGAGCACGTTTACCCGATGCAAATCAAAGGGGAAGGTATGGACAAGATGTGGCTAAGCAAGACGGAGAGAACTTAATATGAGACATATCATTTCGCTACTAATGGAAAACCAACCGGGTGCCCTTTCTCGCGTGGTTGGCCTGTTCTCTCAGCGTGGCTACAACATTGAATCACTCAACGTATCACCAACGGATGATGAGACGTTATCACGTCTGAATATCACTACTGAGTCGGATGAAATGGAGCTTGAGCAGATCCAAAAGCAGCTGCACAAGCTGATTGATGTTCTTAAGGTTCAAGAAGTGACGGAGTTTGAGCACATTGAGCGTGAGCTGATGATGGTGAAAGTCAAAGCGAGCGGCTTTGCACGTGCAGAAGTGAAACGCACAGCGGATATCTTCCGTGGTCAGATTGTTGACGTCACATCCTCACAATACACGGTTCAACTTGCTGGTACGGCTGAAAAGCTTGACGCGTTTGTGTCTGCGCTCTCCGAAGTGACGGATGTGGTTGAAGTGGCTCGAAGCGGTATTGTAGGCATTGCTCGTGGTGAGCGTGCGCTCAAGCCATAAACCAAACCAAGCTACTAACTAATAGAAAAGGCCAGTCATGAGACTGGCCTTTTGCGTTGTTAAGTAAGTTTATGATTAAAGTAATCTAGACACAGTTTCTGAGCCTGATGGTTAATCACAACGCTTTCTTCATTCCTTCTAAGCTCAAGATAAAGCGCGATACAGCTTCAAAGGCGCCAACAAGCGATGTTTTCTCAGTAGTAGCAATGGTGTTTTTGAGCTGCTGATTCAGTGCCGGTAACCGTTTTTCTATCGTTCTAACCCCTGATGGCGTTAATCCATTTTGCTTCAGCGCCAATGGTGAAAGCACGTTATGCCTAATAAACGAGATAAAATCGAGCGCTTCGAAATACTCGCCGCGGGCAATTTTAGTGGCAGCGTAGTGTGTCCAAATCCAAAATCTGTCTTCAATCCATTGTGGATCAGGCTGAGGGTAGTGTGGCTGTTTTGTTGAGAAACAGTCCGTGAGCAACGACCCTTGCTGCCAAAGTACTTGAGTATCATCCACGCGCATGGCTGCATCAGGCAGAGAGACAAACTTAAAGTCGACGTGTACCGCATCAGGCTCAAACAGTGCAATCACCAAGCGTGGTTCACCGACATGCTCGCCAGTAAAGGCTGCAACACTGCCACCGATACGCTCAATGAGTTGAAAACGCTCATTCATAACACTCTCAACACTTTCCGGATGGATAGTGATGACAAGATCTAGGTCGCTGTACTCATCCATTGTATCGGTAGCAAATGAGCCGCTAGCGCCTATTCCACAAATGCGTGCATCTTGGCTAAACGAGTCAATAATACGGAGTAAAAGGGCTTGGTGAGTTGTTGGAAGTGAGGTTGGAAGATTCATATTTTACCTATCTATAAAAGTGAAACTGCCTGTAGGAGCAGCTAGTGCGGTAAAATCAACGCAGCATTATAAAGTATGTCGAGCATGGTAAATTGTCAACTAACGTGCCAACTCTGGTTAAGCCTAGAAACGAAAACAGCCAGCAATCATGCTGGCTGTTCTACTTTTTGGTGGCTGGAGGGGTTAACCTTCGATTTCCACAAAAGGAGCAGGCTCTTCGATGATTGGCCTCATCTCCTCTTCTTGTTGAGGCTGTTCTGCTGCTGGCTCAGGCTGCTCAGGCTGCTCAGGCTCAGCTTCTGTGTTGAGCTTCTCTTGTTGCTCACTGAACTGGAACGCACGGATAACCTGCTTCACGCCGGATACATTTCTGGCGATTTCTGTCGCCACATCGGCGTGCTCTTTAGACACATAACCAAGCAGAAACACTTCACTGTCTTCGGTGATAACTTTGATTTTGACGCCGCTCAGTCTGTCATCGGTTAACAACGCCGACTTTACCTTGGTCGTTAGCCAGCTGTCATTGCTGATTTTCGTGAAGCTCAGAGGCTGTTTCACGCGAACTTGGTTGTAGACAATTTTTACACCATTAAGACCTTGAACTTGCTTTTCCAACTGACTACGAAGCGCTTCCGTATTCGCCTGTCCCATCAGTACGACGGTACCTCGCTGTGAGCTGGCAACAACGCGAACATTGCCGACGTAAGGGGCTTTGTTGCCCATACCCGCCACTTCTGATTCCAAGGCACTGTCATTCCAAATCTCTTTGGCGCTGCGTGTATCGGTGACGATATTCACTGTGGTTGCTGCACCAGCCACGAATAGACCAGCACAACCAGAGAGGAGCATGCTAGTAATTAGCAGTGCCATTACTTTATACATCTTCATAGTGTTACTCCTCGTGAGATGGGAATAGCACTTGGTCGATGAGATCGCACAAGCAGTGGAGTGTCACCATGTGGACTTCATGGATGCGTGCGGTGCGTTGTGACGGGATACGTATCTCCACATCGTTTTCGCCCAATAAGCCTGCCATTTCGCCACCATCTTTGCCGGTAAAGGCAATAATGGTCATATCTCGAGTCACGGCTGCTTCCATCGCTTTAATCACGTTCTTGCTGTTGCCGCTGGTTGAAATCGCTAACAAAATATCGTTAGTTTGGCCGAAGGCACGCACTTGTTTAGCGAAGATATCTTCAAAATTGTAGTCGTTCGCCACGGCTGTCATGGTGGTGCTGTCAGCCGTCAGTGTCATTGCAGGCAGACTTGGACGTTCGGTTTCGAAACGGTTCAGTAGGCAGGAAACAAATTGCTGAGCGTTAGATGCTGATCCGCCGTTACCACAGCAAAGAATTTTATTGCCATTGAGCAGTGTTGCGACCATTGCTTGTGCAGCGTGAGTGATGGCGTCTGGCAGCGCTTCAGCTGCGGCGATTTGAATTTGGATGCTTTCAGTAAAACTTTCTTTGATGCTATCGCGCATGGTTATCCTTGAGTGATGGCGTTTTTTATCCAGTTGATGTCGTTGCCTTGTTCGTGAATGGCAACCACATCAAATCGAAATTCGGTCTCGTATGGCGATAGGCCATTTTTGAGAAGCCACAGTGTGGCGGCTTTTTCGAGCTTTTTAGCTTTGGCTCGCGTCACCATTTCTTGGGCGCTACCATAACATTGATTGCGTCGGTATTTGACCTCCACAAACACAATGCTCGATTTATCTTGCATGATCAGGTCAACTTCACCGCATTTTACCGTGAAGTTTTCTGATAGAGGAACCAACCCCTGACGACCGAGATAGTCTTTGGCCAGCTCCTCATAACGTTTGCCAACGGCGCGTTTACTCGCTGATTGGCGCTTCCACGGCAGTAGTGTCATCGCTGGCCTCATCCTGAGTTGCGCTCGCTTCCTGCTCTGTAACAGGCGGATTTTCCGGTTGCTCACCGTAGACACCCCAAGCAATCTGACGTTGAACAACACAATCAGGGTCAATAGTCAGTACACCTGTTTGCCCATCGACAGAGTAACCTTGTACTGCTTTCAGTTGCGGTAGTTCTTTCGTCAGCGTGTAGGCATCCATACCGAGTGCTTGCAGGCGTTTCTCTGCATTTGAGCTCTTCGGCCAGAACTTAGTCATTTGTGCATCAAGGTCGACATTTTGCTCCACTAGTAGTGGAATATCGCTGTATACCACACCCGTGAGATCTTCGTATTGACGTTTCTCACTGTGGCTGTGGGAATCAGCAAACAGCTGAGGCTGTTTAGCATCAGGGTTGATAGCGACTTCGATAAATGGCTTGATCAGCGTAAGGTCAGCATTATTGGCAACGATGTATACGGAATCAATGTCACGACGACTGCGTGGCTGATTTTCGAGCTTCATACCCGTTAGCGCTTCCATCTGAGCAATACGTTGTTGGCTTTCTTGCAGGCCAAACACATTGTTAATGGTTTTTTGTAGTTTGTGCGCGATTCGCGTACTGCGCCACAGCGACTTTGTTGTCACTCACTTTTGTCCACTCAGCCTCAAACGCTTTGGCTACTCGGTCACCTAGTGTGCCACGCGGTGCAATAATAAGTGGGTAAGCATATTGGTTTTTAGAGAGATGCTGAGCTGCTTGAGCCACTTCTTGCTCCGGAGACAGAGTCAGGTAACACATCATTTGTGTTGGTTCTATCTCATTAGGAATATTCAATGCGAGTGCTGGGATTGGTGTCTCAGAATTTTGCTGAGCTTGTTGTAGCTTCTCAACATTTTCTTTCACTAGTGGGCCGACAATAAAATCCACACCATTAGCGACGAGCTTTGCTTTGATGTCGGCAGGGCTGGCTTCGTTAGTATCAATAACGGTAAAGATAGCGTCTGGATCGCGGACGTCGTCATCCATCATCGCCATCATAAATCCGTCGCGCACCAACTGAGCTTGCTTTGCGTATTTACCAGAGAGCGGCAGTAGTAGAGCTGTGCTTTGTGGCGAAGAAATTTCTAGGTTGAGAATGTCGTAAATGCTTTGTGGTGTGTAGATGGCCGCTGGATGCGTTGGGTTTTCTGCGAGCCAGTTGTTTAGCGTATTTTGTAGCTGTGGCAAGCTAGCTGCCATGCCTTTCATGTAGGTAGCCAGTTGTAACCAGCCATCCAGTACTTCCTCATTAGGCTGGGCAACTAAGGTTGATAGATCCTGCGCTGAATACTGGTTCATGTATTCCCAGATTTGAGCGTTAATCGCTTCTTGCTGGTCACTGGCACTAAAGCCCGCTTGTGCAATCAGCTCACGGCTGGCATCAAAGTAATTGCCCATAGCGGCAAGACTTTGCGCGCGCAATTGATGATAACGCTGCCATTGTTGCTGCGCGAGTGGCCACTCAGATGGAAAGCTCAGCTGCAAATACGCCTGTTCTGCTTTGCCCTGCGCAAGATTCAGCTCCGCGCGTGCGAGTTGCCATTCGGCTTGCTGCACCGTGGTGAGATTTTGTTTGGCCAATCGATTAGAGAGTCTCTGAGCCTGTTCGTAATTGCCTTCTTGAATCGATGCCTTGAATGCTAAGATCAACCACTCGTTTGCAAAACCGTCTTGACCGGCGTCAGCGCGCATCAGATAGGTCTCCGAAGAGGCAGTAGGTGCTAGGGTGATATCAACGCTTTCTGGGGCACTTGGCTGAGTAGAACAAGCGGCAATGGACAAAGCCAATGCAATTGGAGTCAGTAGGCGTGTTACACTATTTCTCTTTGGGTTCATCATTGCCATGAGCTCTTTAATCACTATTCGTGTAAAATCATTATATTAATCGTTGAAGTGCTGGTAAACAAATGACAAGCAACAAAACTACTTATATTGAGCAACCAACGCTCTTTATTGTACCGACACCGATTGGAAATCTCGGTGATATCACACAAAGAGCGCTGGATGTACTCCATAGCGTCGACATTATTGCTGCTGAAGATACGCGCCATACGGGTAAGCTTCTGTCTCACTTCAATATTCAAACTAGAACATTTGCGTTGCATGATCACAATGAACAGCAAAAAGCGCAAGTTTTAGTCGATAAACTGCTTGCGGGTGAATCCATCGCATTGGTCTCTGATGCTGGCACACCGCTTATCAGCGATCCAGGGTATCACTTGGTCACTCAATGTCGTCAGGCAGGCGTTAAAGTTGTGCCATTACCGGGAGCGTGTGCTGTGATTACTGCGCTGAGCGCATCTGGCTTGCCCTCTGATCGCTTTAGTTTTGAGGGCTTTTTGCCAGCGAAAAGCAAAGGCCGTAAAGATAAGTTCATGGAGATCGCGAAAGCTGAGCGCACCTGTATCTTCTACGAATCACCACATCGAATTACCGAATCTCTTGCCGATATGCTTGAAGTGCTGGGGCCTGAACGTGAGGTGGTATTGGCGCGCGAGCTGACCAAGACCTATGAAACCATTCAAGGGTTGCCACTCGGTGAGTTGATTGCGTGGATTGAAGAAGATGATAACCGCAAGCGTGGTGAGATGGTGTTATTGATTCACGGCCATCGCGAGCCTGTGAATGAAGAACTGCCAGATGAGGCGACACGTACACTGGCTATTTTGGTGAAAGATTTACCACTTAAAAAAGCGGCAGCAGCGACGGCTGAAATCTATAACCTCAAAAAGAATGCCCTGTATAAATGGGGTCTAGAAAACTTATCCTAGAAAAACATTGAGTAATCACGCTCGCTTAGTTACAATCCGCGCCCTGAAGTTGACTGGATAGTCGCTGCTTCGTTGACGTCCCCTTGAGCTTGTCTTGGGGGAGACTGACGGAGGGGAGGAACGTCCGGGCTCCACAGAGCAGGGTGCCAGGTAACGCCTGGGGGCGCGAGCCCACGACAAGTGCAGCAGAGAGAAGACCGCCGATGGCTCCATTTCTTCGGAAGGAGCACAGGTAAGGGTGAAAGGGTGCGGTAAGAGCGCACCGGGCGACTAGCAATAGTTCGTTGCAAGGTAAACTCCACCCGGAGCAAGACCAAATAGGCCTCCACATTGCGTTGCTCGCGTATGGAGGCGGGTAGGTTGCTCGAGCCAGTGAGCGATTGCTGGCCTAGACGAATGGCTATCACCGCTTCGGCGGATACAGAACCCGGCGTACAGGTCAACTTCACCTATTATAGAAAAACCCATTACAAATTGATTTTGTGATGGGTTTTTTGCTTTTTTATCACCTATCTTTACGATAGGCTGAACTTAACCAGATGACGTTACTGAAGGAAATCAGTAAACTTGTCGTCTTTGCTAAGCAACTCTCGAGATCACCCATGAGCGAATCCTTTCAACACATTTCGGTACTACTTCACGAATCCATTGATGGTCTAGCGATCAAACCGGATGGAACTTACATTGATGGAACGTTCGGCCGCGGTGGTCACAGTCGTCAAATTCTTTCACAGCTGGGTGAAAACGGTCGCCTATTTAGTATTGACCGCGATCCGACGGCGATTGAGGAAGCAAAAAAGATTGATGATCCGCGTTTTACCATCATCCATGGCCCATTTTCTGGCATGGCAGAATACGCAGAGCGTTATGATCTCGTAGGTAAAGTGGACGGTGTGTTGCTTGATTTGGGCGTGTCTTCGCCACAGCTTGATGATGCTGAGCGTGGCTTTAGCTTCATGAAAGATGGCCCGCTTGATATGCGTATGGACCCAACATCTGGTATACCTGTTTCTGAGTGGTTAGCGCAAGCCGATCTTGATGACATTACTTGGGTGATCCGCGAGTTTGGTGAAGACAAACATGCTCGCCGTATTGCTAAAGCGATCGTGGCGCATCGTGAAGATGAAGAAAAAGAGCCGCTTACGCGTACCGGCCAGTTGGCAAAGCTGATCTCTGAAGCCGCACCTAAGAGCTTTAAAGAGAAAAAGCACCCAGCGACACGTGCTTTCCAAGCATTTCGAATCTACATCAACAGTGAGCTTGAAGAGATCGATACGGCGCTAAAGGGCGCGGCCAGTATTCTTGCCCCGCAAGGTCGACTGTCGGTCATCAGCTTCCACTCGCTCGAAGATCGCATGGTGAAACACTTTATGCGTAAAGAAAGCAAAGGACCGCAAGTGCCACATGGTATCCCGATGACCGAAGATCAGATTCGCGCTCTGGGTAGTGCAAACCTAAAGACCATTGGTAAGGCACTCAAGCCTTCGGGTCAAGAAGTGGAAATGAACGCTCGCTCACGCAGCTCAGTACTTCGTGTGGCGGAAAAACTGTAACGGATGACGGGATGTCTAACCAACCGACTCATAATCTCGCGAAACTGATTGCCTTAGATATCATCACGGTAGGCCGTATTCCGCTAATCGTGTTTTTGATGATATTTGCGACAGCGATGGGGGTGGTGTTTGCAACGCATCACACCCGCGAAGCGATCAACGAGAAAGATATCGCGCTTCAAGAGCGCGAACGACTTGATAATGAGTGGCGCAACCTGTTGCTTGAGGAAAATGCGCTGTCGGAACATAGCCGTGTTCAGGCTATGGCCAAACAAGAGTTAGAGATGACGCGCCCAGACGCAGACAAGGAAGTAGTGGTTTCCCTGAAATGAAAGGCAAAAAAGTCGTTAAGTCTTCCAATAAGAAACAATCTCAGCAAGCCGCTAGCCAACCAGCGCTGATCGCTTGGCGTTTTCGCCTTATCATGGGCAGCGTGCTGCTTATCTTTACTGCGTTAGTCGCGCGTATCGGTTATATCCAAGTTATCGAACCGGACAATCTGATTAAACAGGGCGATCTGCGCTCTGTTCGTGTAAAGGCTCTGCCTTCGGCGCGCGGCATTATCTCCGATAAAAACGGTGAACCACTCGCCGTCAGTGTACCTGTTCAGGCGGTATGGGCCGATCCAGCCACAATTTTTAAAGATGATGGACTTAAGCAGTTAGACCGTTGGCATGCACTTGCCGATGTACTTGGTCTCGACCGGGATGCGCTTATTGCCAAAATCAACAAGAACAAATCACGCCGATTCATTTACCTACAGCGTCAAGTGAGCCCTGCGATGGCGAAGTACATCAAAGAGTTGAAACTCTCTGGTGTAGGGCTGAAGGCAGAATCCAGACGTTACTATCCTGCTGGTGAGGTTAGTGCTCACTTAGTGGGGGTGACCGGTATCGATGGTCATGGCCTTGAAGGTGTTGAGCGCAGCTATGATAAATGGCTGACTGGTGAGGCAGGTAAGCGCATTATTCGTAAAGACCGTTATGGCCGCGTGGTGGAAAACATCTCGCTTGAAGACAGAGAAGAGGGTAAACCACTTGAACTTACCGTCGATCAAAGATTGCAAGCCATCGCGTATCGCGCCATCAAACAGGCTGTAGCAGATTACCGCGCCACGTCGGGCAGTGCCGTTATTATTGATGTGAAAACCGGCGGCGTATTGGCTATGGTGAACGCGCCTTCTTATAACCCGAATAACCGTTCTTCACGCCAGTCTTTCACGATGCGAAATCGCGTTATTACCGATGCAATGGAGCCGGGCTCTACGGTTAAGCCATTTGTGGTGCTAGCAGCGCTTGAGGCTGGTATTGCCGATGAAAACACCATTATCGATACCGGTAATGGCATCATGCAGATTGGTGGTAGCCGAGTGCGTGATACTTCGAAAGTGGGGAAAGCGAACTTAGCTAAGATCCTGCAAAAGTCGAGTAATATCGGTGTGGCAAAGCTAGCTCTAGACATGCCGCTAGAGGCACTACTGGGGATGTACAGCTCTATTGGTTATGGTCAGCTTTCTGGTCTTAACTTGGTTGGTGAGACAACGGGTATCTTCCCTAATCGTCGCCGTTGTCGCAGTTTGAAATCGCGACACTCGCATTTGGTTATGGCATTTCCATCACACCTCTTCAGTTAGCACACGCCTATGCCACACTCGGTAATGGTGGCTTGTATCAGCCAGTACATATTATTGAAAGCAATCAGCAGGACTTGTCCAAGCAGGTTATAGACCATGACTACGCAATGTCAGTTCTGCATATGCTAGAGGCGGTGACGCAGCCAGGCGGTACCGCAACGCGAGCGGCGGTACCAGGGTATCGAGTTGCCGCCAAAACCGGTACATCAAGAAAGGCCGCAGCGGGTGGCTACAGTGATGAGTATGTAGCGATTACCTCAGGTGTCGCGCCGGTAAGTGACCCACGTATTGCCTTGGTAGTAGTGATTAATGAGCCGCAAGGCGATCAGTACTACGGCGGTGCGGTGGCAGGTCCTGTCTTTTCCGAAATCATGAAAGGAGCGCTGCAGATACTCAATGTCGCTCCTGACGAAAACCAATTTCAGCAATAGGTGAGAAACAATGTTGACCTCTTTGACATTGGCAAAGCTATTAAAACCATGGCTTGATGACAGCAGTAAGCTGATGGCAGATGACACGCTCGGTGCCATCAATGTGTCTAACTTAGAGCTTGATAGCCGTGCTATTAAGCAAGGCGATACGTTCGTGGCGATCATCGGTCATACGGTCGATGGGCGTCTGTTTATCGAGCGTGCTATTCAGTCTGGTGCCGATTCAGTGATTGCTCAGGCCGATGCTGAGCACAAACATGGCGAAGTCACTCTCGTCGACGGCGTACCTGTTGTTCATATTTATCAGCTCGACACTTTGCTGTCAGTGATGGCCGCGCGTCTTTATCAATACAGACAGCAAGTGATTGGCGTAACGGGGACGAATGGTAAAACCACCATCACCCAACTTATCGCGCAGTGGATTGAGCTTGTCGGTGATAGAGCCGCCATCATGGGTACCACGGGTAACGGCTTCTTGAACGATCTGCAAGAAGCGAAAAATACCACGGGCAGCGCCATTGATGTGCAGCGTATTTTATCTCAGTTAGACAGCCAAGGTTCGCAATACACAGCGATGGAGGTCTCCTCTCATGGCCTGGTTCAAGGTCGTGTGGCTGCGGTGCCTTTCTCACTCGGTATTTTCACTAATCTTAGCCGTGACCACTTGGATTATCACGGTACTATGGAAGGTTACGAAGCGGCCAAGAAGCTCCTATTTACCGGACACCATTGCGAGCATGCGGTGCTAAATGTCGATGACGAAGTAGGTCGCCGCTGGCTTTCGGCGCGCAGCGATGCCATTGCTGTGTCTGTTGAAGGGCGCCAGCTAGGTGAAAAGGGCGTCTGGGCAACATCGGTTGAATATAGTGACGGTGGTATCTCTTTAGAATTTGATGGCTGCTTTGGCAGTGGCAAGCTCGATGCTCCGCTGATTGGTCAGTTCAATGCTAGCAATGTATTGCTGGCATTTTCCGCGCTACTCGCGCTTGGTTT
Source organism: Vibrio maritimus (assembly GCA_003263775.1). GTDB lineage: Bacteria > Pseudomonadota > Gammaproteobacteria > Enterobacterales > Vibrionaceae > Vibrio > Vibrio maritimus. The sequence continues at coordinate 87,122 of JYJJ01000004.1, read as the reverse complement.
TGACAAGCAAGCGCTGATGGATACAGCCTCCAAACTACAACCTGTACTTGGGCGTATGGAGCTGTTTCAAGCGGATGGTAAGCCTAAGCTGGTGGTAGATTACGCTCACACGCCAGATGCATTAGAGAAAGCCCTGCAGGCACTTCGCGTGCATTGCGATGGTCAGCTTTGGGTTATTGTCGGCTGCGGTGGTGACCGAGACAAAGGTAAACGTCCAATGATGGCCTCTATCGCTGAGCAGTTAGCGGACAAGGTGATCTTAAGCGATGACAATCCACGCAGTGAAGATCCTAAAGCTATCGTCGAAGACATGCTGGCGGGAATGAGTGCACCAGAGGCGGCATTTGTAGAGCATCAACGTTTTAACGCGGCCCAGTTGGCGGTGCAGCATGCAACAGCTTCTGACATTATTTTATTAGCGGGTAAAGGACACGAAGATTACCAAGTGATTGGTAATGACAATGTCCACTATTCAGACCGTGAAACAGCGGCACAGCTACTAGGACTGACGTTATGATTGAACTCAAGTTAACGGATATCGCGGCCATTGTTGACGGTCAATTGATCGGTGAAGACATGAGTATCAAAGATGTCACCACGGACACGCGAGCCATCGAACCGGGAGCCCTGTTCATTGCATTGGTTGGTGAACGTTTTGATGCCCATGATTTTGCTGAGCAAGCGGCAGAGAAAGGTGCTGTAGCGCTGATTGTGGAGCGAGAGTTAGATGTCGACATCGCTCAAGTCGTGGTTGCTGATAGCAAGCAAGCTTTAGGTAAACTAGGGGCGGAAGTTCATAAGCGCTGCCAAACTAAAACGATTGCCATTACCGGCAGCTGCGGTAAAACGACAGTCAAAGAGATGATTGCTAGCATTTTGTCTAGCAAAGGTCAGGTGCTGTATACCGCGGGTAACTTTAATAACGATATCGGCGTGCCGTTGACTTTGTTGCGCTCAACGCCACAAGACGACTTTGCTGTGATTGAGCTGGGTGCTAACCATATTGGTGAAATCGCTTACACAACAGCATTAGCTCAGCCGGATGTCGCGCTGGTGAACAATGTAGCCGAGGCGCATCTAGAAGGCTTTGGCTCTCTTGACGGTGTCAAACAGGCTAAGGGTGAAATTTATCAAGGACTGCCAGCCGGTGGTATTGCACTTGTGAACCTTGATAGTGAAGGTGGTGAATATTGGCAATCGGTACTGAGTGACAAACAGATCGTGCGCATCGCCAAACAAAACGCTCACGCAGACTTTTACGCCTCTGACATAACCTTGTCATCTCTTGGTAGCCCGTTGTTTACACTCCACACCCCAGCAGGCAACATCTCGATTGAGTTAACGATCATCGGTGAGCACAATGTGGCAAATGCAGTGGCCGCAGCCGCTTTGGCAACGCAAGTCGGTGCTACTCTCGAGCAAATTCAACACGGTTTACAATCATTAAGTAAAGTGAAGCGTCGTGTCGACGTTGAGAAGCTTACCGACACGCTAACCTTGATTGATGATAGCTACAACGCCAGCGTTCCAGCAATGAAAGCTGCAGTCGAACTGTTGGGCCAGTTTACCCAAACCCAGCGCTGGTTGATTTTGGGCAACATGGCAGAATTAGGGCATGAAAGCCTTGCACTTCACAAAGAAGTCGGTGAACATGCTGCTCCTTTCGCTTTTGAGCACGTTTTAACCTATGGTGAGGATGCAAAAGTGATTAGTGACTTATGCAGTGGACAGCATTTTGAAAGTCACGACAGCATGCTCGAATACATCGAGCGGACATTAGTACAGTTAAACCAGACCTCTCATACTTTGTTAGTTAAAGGGGCGCTAAGTGCAGGCATGTTTAATATCGCCAATGCACTGAAGGAGAAATACACATGATCATTTGGCTTGCAGAGTTACTACAGCCATACTTTTCTTTTTTTCGTCTGTTTGAATATTTGTCATTCAGAGCCATTGTCAGTGTATTAACTGCGTTAGGTATTTCTTTGTGGATGGGACCAAAAATGATTGCCCGTCTACAAATGCTGCAAATTGGCCAAGTTGTTCGAAATGAAGGTCCAGAGTCGCACTTTAGTAAGCGTGGTACCCCGACGATGGGTGGCGTGATGATTCTATCGGCGATTTCTATTACCGTTTTGCTTTGGGCAGACTTGAGCAACCCATATATTTGGGCCGTTCTTGCCGTGCTGCTTGGTTATGGTGCCGTAGGCTTTGTGGATGACTATCGCAAAGTCGTGCGCAAAAACACCGATGGCCTGATTGCCCGTTGGAAGTATTTTTGGCAATCACTGATTGCTTGGTCGTGGCATTTGCTCTATATGCTCACGGTCAAGATACCGCAGCCACACAGCTTGTCGTACCCTTCTTTAAAGACGTGATGCCGCAAATGGGGCTGTTCTACATCGTCTTCACCTACTTTGTGATTGTTGGCACCAGTAATGCGGTGAATTTGACCGATGGTCTTGATGGCTTGGCTATTATGCAACGGTATTAGTGGCGGCAGGTTTCGCGGTGATTGCTTGGGCAACGGGTAACGTAAACTTCGCGGCTTATCTGCACATTCCATACATTCCATACACCTCTGAGCTTGTGGTGTTCTGTACTGCGATGGTGGGTGCAGGTCTTGGTTTCCTCTGGTTTAACACTTACCCAGCGCAAGTCTTTATGGGTGATGTGGGCTCACTAGCACTTGGCGGAGCACTTGGTGTGATTGCCGTGTTGGTGCGTCAGGAGTTCGTACTGGTGATCATGGGCGGTGTATTTGTAATGGAAACACTGTCAGTTATCCTTCAGGTTGGTTCTTACAAGCTGCGTGGTCAGCGTATTTTCCGTATGGCACCTATCCACCATCACTATGAACTCAAAGGCTGGCCAGAGCCGCGTGTTATCGTTCGCTTTTGGATCATTTCAATCGTATTGGTACTTATCGGCCTAGCAACGCTTAAAGTACGTTAATCAACAGGCTAGGGATCCTTGTTCATGGAACGTTGGCAAGACATTCAGCAAGTGGTCGTCGTAGGGCTCGGTATTACCGGGCTCTCCGTCGTTAATCACCTTCGTAAATATCATCCTACATTGGCCATCCAAGTAATGGACAGTCGAGATAATCCGCCTGGTGCAGAGCAATTGCCAGAGGATGTTGCCCTACATACCGGCAGTTTTGAAGCCGATTGGTTGATGCAGGCTGATTTAGTGGTGTGTAACCCAGGTATCGCGCTGGCGACACCAGAAATTCGTGCAGCCATGGCAAACGGCGTCTCTGTCATTGGCGATATTGAGTTGTTTGCTTGGGCTAATGATAAACCAGTGATCGCAATTACCGGCTCAAACGGCAAAAGTACCGTGACTGACTTAACAGGTGAGATGGCCAAGGCGGCTGGGCTGAGTGTTGGAGTGGGCGGCAACATTGGTGTCCCTGCGCTCGATTTACTCGAACTTGATGCCGATCTCTATGTACTTGAGCTATCAAGCTTCCAACTGGAAACGACATCGTCACTAAAAACGAAAGTCTCGACGTTTTTAAATCTTTCAGAAGACCACATGGACCGTTACGAAGGTATGGCGGATTATGCCGAAGCCAAGCGCCGGATCTTCTTACATGCTGAGCATGTGTTGGTAAATCGCGACGAACCTGAAACTTACCCAGCAGAGTCCCATCCAGAAATATCGACATTTGGTTTTGATGCTAAGCAGTTCGGCATGCAGATGCTTGATGGACGCACTTGGTTGATGGATGGTGATGACAAAATCCTCGCTACCGATGAGCTGAGTATTGTTGGCAAGCACAATTGGTCAAATGCTTTAGTGGCATGCGCGCTACTCAAGCTTGCGAACATTGATTATCGCTTGGCATTGGAATGTCTAAAATCTTATCGAGGCTTAACTCATCGTTGCCAGGTGGTGGCCCAGCAAGCCAGCGTTAAATGGGTCAATGACTCGAAAGCGACCAATGTAGCAAGTACGCTTGCGGCTCTGTCTGGCTTAACGCTTGAGGGGACGCTGTACTTGCTTGTCGGTGGAGTGGGTAAAGGCGCTGATTTTTCTGAGTTAGCCAAACCGCTCGGACAGCTCAATGTACAGCTGTGCTGTTTTGGTCGCGATGGAGAAGAGTTTCTACCGCTTCACGATAGTGCGCGCTACTTTGCGTCAATGGACGATATATTGGCTGAGATCACGCGAGATTGAAGCAAGGTGATATGGTCATGTTGTCGCCAGCGTGCGCCAGCTTTGATCAGTTTGCCAATTTTATGGCTCGCGGTGATCACTTTACCGATCTGGCGCAGCGTTATTCAGCGCAAGTTAGTTAACACGGATTCGTCACTATGTTTCATCAAATTCGACAACGCACCCTGGGATGGATGACCCACAGTGCCCCGGATACGCTTTATGACCGACAACTGGTTTGGTTGGCGTTTGGGTTGATGGTGACGGGACTGGTGATGGTAACTTCAGCCTCGTTTCCGATCAGTTCTCGACTGACGGATCAGCCATTCCACTTTATGTTTCGCCATGCCATCTTTTTGGTGTTGGCGCTTGGCACATCGGCTGTGGTTCTACAAATCCCTATCGCTAAATGGTTCAAATACAGTACTTATTTACTAGCGATATCCATTTTCTTGCTGATCGTTGTACTCGTCGTCGGTAAGTCCGTTAACGGTGCCTCTCGCTGGATCCCGCTTGGGCTGTTTAACCTTCAGCCTGCTGAGGTGGCGAAACTGTCGCTGTTCATCTTTATGTCCGGCTACTTGGTGAGAAAGCAAGACGAAGTCAGGCAGTCGTTTTTTGGCGGCTTTATTAAACCTATTATGGTATTCACCACGTTTGCATCCTATTGTTGGGACAGCCTGACTTAGGTACTGTGGTTGTGATGTTGGTCACCCTATTTGGCTTGTTGTTTATTGCCGGTGCCAAACTCTCGCAGTTCATCGCTCTGTTCGTAGCTGGCGTGAGTGCGGTGATTGCGCTTATTTTGGTCGAGCCATACCGCGTTAGACGTGTGACGTCGTTTTTAGACCCTTGGGAAGATCCATTTGGCAGCGGTTATCAGCTCACGCAATCACTTATGGCATTTGGTCGCGGTAACTGGATGGGGCAAGGGCTTGGTAACTCGGTACAAAAATTGGAGTACCTGCCAGAAGCGCATACCGACTTTGTATTCGCAGTGCTTGCCGAAGAGCTCGGGTTTGTTGGTGTCGTCTTAGTATTGATGCTGGTATTTGCACTGGTGATTAAAGCCCTGTATATCGGTAAGCGTGCGTTTGAAAAACAACAGTTTTTTGGTGGCTATTTGTGCTTTGCCATCGGTATTTGGTTTGCGTTTCAAACCTTAGTTAACGTTGGCGCAGCAGCGGGTATGGTGCCAACTAAAGGTCTAACATTGCCGCTGATAAGTTATGGTGGCTCCAGTTTGATCATCATGTCGGTGGCGGTATCGATCCTGCTGCGAGTGGACCATGAATGTCGATTGCTTCCAGACATTGAGCCCGAACCTGCAACGAGCAGTGAGCCTGAAACAGATAAGAAACAGAAACAAGATGAAGAAAAATAAACGTTTAATGGTGATGGCTGGTGGAACTGGCGGTCACGTATTTCCAGGGTTAGCTGTTGCGAAGCGCCTGCAAGAGCAAGGCTGGGAGATCCGCTGGCTTGGTACTGCTGACAGAATGGAAGCAGACTTGGTGCCAAAACACGGGATTGAAATTGATTTTATCAAAGTGAAAGGGTTGCGCGGTCAAGGCATTGCTAAACTGATTAAAGCACCGTTTCAGATCATCAGTGCGATTTTTCAAGCGCGTCAACATTTAAAGCGCTGGCAACCTGATGCTGTGCTCGGCATGGGTGGCTATGTCAGTGGTCCTGGTGGCGTTGCGGCTTGGACCATGGGTATCCCTGTCGTACTCCACGAACAAAATGGCGTCGCGGGACTGACCAACCAATGGCTTTCCAAGATAGCTAAAAAGGTGTTCCAGGCATTTCCAGGCGCTTTTGCTAATGCCGAAGTGGTTGGTAATCCAGTGCGCCAAGACTTATTAGATATTGAAGCGCCAGAAACACGACTCAACGACCGTGATGGTGACATTCGAATTTTAGTGATGGGGGTAGTCAAGGTGCTCGCATCCTCAATCACACGCTACCGCCAGTCATGGCTGCTCTGGGTGAAGGCTACACGATTCGCCATCAAGCAGGCAAAGGTAGCGAGCAAGAAGTGGCGAAGCTTTACCAGCAAAACCAAGTTAGCAACGCAGGGGTGACGGAGTTTATTGATGATGTTGCTGAGGCGTATCAATGGGCAGATCTTGTGGTTTGTCGCTCCGGTGCACTGACAGTGTCTGAGCTTGCTGCTGCCGGTGTTGGTGCTATCTTTATCCCATTTATGCACAAAGATCGTCAGCAAGCGCTCAATGGTGACCATTTGGTCGACTGTCAGGCGGCCTATATGATTGAGCAGCCCCAATTGAGTGTGGAAAAACTGACTGAACAGATACGTAGCTTAGACCGAGCACAGTTAAAAACGCTGGCCATTAATGCCCGAAAAGCGGCTAAGCTTGATGCGGATACACGCGTCGCGAAAGAAATTATCGAATTAACAAAATAGATTAACGAGACAGACTCATGACACAGCAACAAACACCAGACTTAGCGCAGATCCGTGCCCTGATACCTGAAATGAGACGCGTAAAGTGTATTCACTTCGTCGGTATTGGCGGCGCTGGTATGAGTGGCATCGCAGAGGTGCTACTTAACGAGGGGTATCAAATTACCGGCTCTGATATTGCTGAGAATGCTGTGACAGCGCGCCTTACGCAAAAAGGGGCGACCGTCTTTATTGGTCATGCAGCAAGTAACATTGATCTTGCAAGTGTTGTCGTGGTGTCTACCGCGATTGACCCTGAAAACCCTGAGCTGGTTGCGGCAAAAGAGCAGCGAATCCCTGTGGTACGTCGTGCTGAAATGTTGGCTGAACTGATGCGCTTTAGACACGGTATTGCCGTTGCGGGGACGCACGGCAAAACCACGACCACAGCGTTGGTTACGCAAATTTATTCAGAAGCGGGCATGGACCCAACCTTCGTTAACGGTGGTCTGGTGAAAAGTGCTGGCACCAATGCACGTTTAGGATCAAGCCGTATCTTGATTGCGGAAGCCGATGAAAGTGATGCGTCTTTCCTACACCTTCAACCAATGGTTAGTATCGTCACTAATATCGAAGCTGACCACATGGATACCTATGGCGGTGACTTCGATACGCTCAAGCAAACCTTTATCGATTTTCTCCATAACCTACCGTTTTACGGACAGGCTGTGATGTGCGTTGACGATCCCGTGGTTCGTGAGCTGATTCCAAATGTGAGTCGTCAAGTGATCACCTACGGTTTTTCAGAAGATGCCGACGTACGTATTGAGAATTACCGCCAAGAAGGGCAGCAAGGTAAGTTTACCGTTGTCAGAAAAGACCGAGATAATCTTGAGATTACCCTGAATATTCCGGGTAAACACAATGCGTTGAATGCGTCTGCTGCTATTGCTGTTGCGACCGAAGATAATATCAGTGATGAGGCTATCGTTAAGGCGATGCTGGGCACTGAAGGGACAGGGCGACGCTTCGAGCATTTAGGTGAATTTGAAACGGGTAATGGCCGTGTCATGCTGGTCGACGATTATGGTCACCACCCAACAGAAGTGGATGTAACCATCAAAGCCGCGCGCAATGGCTGGGCGGATAAACGACTGGTTATGGTGTTCCAACCACACCGTTACAGCCGTACTCGTGACCTTTACGATGATTTTGCCAATGTACTGGAGCAGGTAGACGTATTGGTCATGCTAGACGTGTATTCGGCCGGAGAAGCCCCGATTGCTGGCGCTGATGGCCGTTCACTGTGTCGTACTATTCGTACTCGTGGCAAGCTTGATCCAGTTTTTGTTCCAGAAATGAGTGGTTTACCATCAGTTTTATCCAATCTTTTGCAAGACGGCGACTTAGTCTTGACGCAAGGTGCGGGTGATATTGGTAAAGTGGCCAAACAGCTTGAGAAGATGAAGCTAGACATCCAAGTGATGCAAAATAGCTAGTTTCTCGATTTTCGAGAGTATTGAATAATTTATGAGTTCGAATGAGCGATGTAGTGAATTGATCGCCCATCCGAACTTTTTTGTTGTTTCAGTGCGCAAAAGCCCAGTTTTCTTGGGTTGAGTGTTTGATAGTTTGATATTGATTAGTATAATCGTTAGGTTAAGACCATTAGATTAGACTCTTATTCCACTATCTTAAGGAAAGGCGAAGAGAAGTTAATAAGGGACCAAAGAGTTTGACTGAAACTTCAGACAGCAGTGTAGAGCAAACGCGTCGAGCTTCCATGTTTTCACAACACGGGATCGGGGCGATTTTTTTATTTGCAGTGATCGCAGTCATCGGTTCAACACTTTATTCCACCATTAGCTGGATGTGGGACGACCAGCGCCTTCCGTTATCTAAGATAGTGCTACAAGGGGATCTAACCCATGTAAGTGCTAAAGATGTGCAGCACGCCTTTGCCAATTTGGAACATATCGGGACCTTCATGTCTCAAGATATTGATGTTCTTCAGCAAAGTGTTGAGCAAATTCCATGGGTCTCGCAAGCATCGGTACGTAAACAATGGCCAGACACCGTGAAGGTATTTTTGACCGAGTACCAGGCTAGCGCGATTTGGAATGGCATCGATATGCTTGATATTCATGGTGTGGTGTTCAGTGGTGACGTTTCTGTGATTGAAGAGCAGAAAGTGAAGCTATATGGTCCAATGGGCACTGAACGTTTTGTGTTGGATACTTATCGTGACAGCAATGCCAAGCTAGCAAGCTTAGGGCTAGCGATATCTTCACTAGTGTTGAATGAGCGCCGTGCATGGCAAGTGATCCTCGACAACGGGATCCGTTTAGAGCTAGGCAAAGATGCACTTGATGAGCGCTTACAGCGTTTTATCTCTCTGTATCGCGAACTGGGTGATAAGGTATCTCAAATCAGTTACATCGATTTGCGATACGACACAGGCGCAGCCGTCGGTTGGTTCCCTGCTGAAATGACAGCAGAGGGTACGCCTACGGAGTCGGCAGGATAACTGGTTTTATGTATCGATAGGCATTAGCGTATCGATACTTAAGTTCAGTTAGGAATTGGGCAACCCAAGCGAGTTGTTCTCTGGGATTTGAGATAGCTAAACATAAGAGAGTACAGATGACGAAGACCACGGATGACAATATTATTGTCGGTCTTGATATTGGCACTGCGACCGTATCTGCGTTAGTCGGCGAAGTTTTGCCGGACGGGCAGGTAAATATCATTGGTGCAGGTTCTAGTCCTTCTCGCGGAATGGACAAAGGTGGCGTTAACGACCTTGAGTCAGTGGTTAAATCCGTGCAACGTGCTGTCGATCAGGCTGAGCTGATGGCGGAATGCCAGATCAGCAGCGTGTTTATCTCACTTTCTGGTAAGCATATTGCGAGTCGAATTGAAAAGGGCATGGGAACCATTTCTGAGGAAGAAGTGTCACAAGATGATATGGACAGGGCGATTCATACCGCTAAATCCATAAAAATTGGTGATGAACAGCGCATTCTTCATGTGATTCCTCAGGAATTTACCATAGACTATCAAGAGGGTATTAAAAACCCGCTTGGATTGTCTGGGGTTCGAATGGAAGTCAGTGTTCATTTGATCTCTTGTCATAACGACATGGCAAGAAACATCATCAAAGCGGTAGAACGCTGTGGACTGAAAGTCGAACAACTGGTTTTCTCTGGCCTAGCATCAAGTAATGCTGTGATCACTGAAGACGAGCGCGAGCTCGGTGTTTGTGTGGTCGACATTGGCGCTGGCACTATGGATATCTCCATCTGGACAGGCGGAGCACTGAGACACACAGAGGTGTTCTCTTATGCTGGCAATGCGGTGACCAGTGATATCGCTTTTGCTTTCGGTACTCCTTTGAGTGATGCCGAAGAGATCAAAGTGAAATATGGCTGTGCACTGAGTGAACTGGTGAGTAAAGACGATACCGTGAACGTTCCAAGCGTTGGCGGTCGTCCATCACGCAGTTTACAGCGTCAAACATTGGCAGAAGTGATAGAACCGCGCTATACAGAATTAATGGGACTTGTTAATCAAACCATTGATAATGTTCAAGCGAAACTTAGAGAGAACGGTGTGAAGCACCATCTCGCAGCAGGTGTCGTCTTAACCGGCGGTGCAGCACAAATTGAAGGGGTTGTGGAGTGCGCTGAGCGTGTATTCCGTAACCAGGTTCGTGTAGGTAAGCCTTTAGAGGTGAGTGGCCTTACGGACTATGTAAAAGAGCCGTATCATTCTACGGCCGTTGGATTACTTCATTACGCAAGAGACAGTCAGGATAATGACGACAATGATTATAACGAGCCAAAGCGTCAATCGGTGTCGACAATCTTTGGTAAGTTGCGTAATTGGATACAAAAAGAGTTTTAACCTGAGTTGCAGGAAAACGGAGATAACAAATGTTTGAACCGATGATGGAAATGTCTGACGAAGCTGTCATTAAAGTAGTGGGTGTAGGCGGTGGCGGTGGTAACGCTGTAGAACACATGGTACGTGAGTCAATCGAAGGGGTTGATTTCATTAGTGTTAATACCGATGCTCAAGCATTGCGCAAAACGAGCATCAACCACGTTATTCAAATTGGCGGTGATATCACAAAAGGCTTGGGTGCAGGTGCAAACCCTCAAGTTGGACGTGATGCAGCTCTTGAAGACAAAGAAAGAATTAAAGAAAGCATTACTGGTGCCGATATGGTGTTTATCGCAGCTGGTATGGGCGGCGGTACCGGAACCGGTGCAGCTCCAGTAATTGCTGAAGTGGCGAAAGAGCTAGGCATTCTTACTGTCGCGGTGGTGACTAAACCATTTAGCTTCGAAGGTAAAAAGCGTCTTCTATTCGCTGAGCAAGGTATCGAAGAGCTATCAAAGCACGTTGACTCTTTGATCACGATTCCAAACGAAAAGCTTCTTAAAGTACTCGGCCGTGGCGTTACGCTACTGGAAGCGTTTGCAAGCGCAAACGACGTACTGAAGAATGCGGTTCAAGGTATCGCAGAATTGATTACTCGCCCAGGCATGATTAACGTCGACTTTGCGGACGTACGTACCGTGATGTCAGAGATGGGTCATGCAATGATGGGTAGCGGTGTTGCTAAAGGTGAAGATCGTGCTGAAGAAGCGGCAGAGATGGCAATTTCTAGCCCACTTCTAGAAGACATCGATCTTGCAGGTGCACGCGGTGTGCTTGTGAACATCACCGCCGGTCTTGATATGCGTCTAGACGAATTCGAGACGGTTGGTAACACAGTGAAAGCCTTTGCGTCTGACAATGCAACGGTTGTTATTGGTACTTCTCTAGACCCAGACATGAGCGACGAAATTCGCGTGACTGTGGTTGCAACGGGTATCGGCAACGAACGTAAGCCAGATATTACGCTAGTCGCAGGCGGTAAAACGCCAGTGACTGCAAGTCAGCCTCAACAGCCAACTCAAGCGCCAGCTGCAAAAGTAGAGGACAAAGTGGCACAATCTTTGCCTGTAAATAATCAGGAGAAGGTTGAGGTGAACACGCCGAATACTGCAAGCTCTGCACCTGTGTCGAGCGGCAATAGCAGCGCTGCACCTAAGCCTGAGAAGGAAAGTGGCTACTTAGACATTCCAGCATTTTTGCGTCGTCAGGCAGATTGATAATCTGCGCGAATTTGACTTAGCTCAAAATTCTGGTAGGATTCGCGGTTGGTTACATAATCAACCGTGATATGTAGCGTAGATTAAGAGGTTTGTAGATGATCAGACAACGTACGCTTAAAGAAATAGTGACTACTGTAGGAGTGGGTCTTCACTCTGGCCGTAAAGTAACACTAACTTTGCGTCCTGCGGCTGCGAATACTGGTGTTGTATACCGTCGTACTGACGTGAATCCGCCTGTGGATTTCCCTGCGGATCCTCTTTCTGTGCGTGACACTATGTTGTGTACTGCGCTTGTTAACGATGAAGGCATCCGTATTTCTACGGTTGAGCACCTAAATGCGGCTCTGGCTGGCATGGGTATCGATAACATTATCGTTGAGGTTGATGCACCTGAGATCCCAATCATGGATGGTAGCGCAAGCCCATTCGTATACCTGCTACAACAAGCAGGCATTGAGACTCAAAATGCACCAAAACGATTCATTCGTATTAAGAAAACAGTGCGTTTTGAAGACGGTGACAAATGGGCTGAGTTCCGTCCATTTAACGGCTTCCGCATGGATTTCGAGATCGACTTTAACCATCCTGCAATTGATGCAGACGAGCAGCATTTACTGTTCGATTTCTCTTCACAAGGCTTTGTGAAAGAGATTTCTCGTGCAAGAACATTTGGCTTCATGCGAGACATCGAATATCTGCAGTCTCAGAATCTTGCGCTTGGCGGAAGTTTTGATAATGCAATCGTACTTGATGACTACCGCATCCTAAATGAAGATGGCCTTCGTTTTGATAATGAGTTTGTGACTCATAAAGTGCTAGATGCGATCGGTGACCTTTATATGGCAGGTCATGCCATCATTGGTGAGTTTGCTGCTTACAAATCTGGCCACGGCTTGAATAACCAACTGCTTCGAGCGGTACTGGCTGACCAAGAAGCGTGGGAGTGGACGACCTTTGAAGAAAAAGAAGGCTCTCCAGTTGCGTTTGCAGACCCAAGCATGGTATTGGCATAATCCAATCCTCCTCATTGAGAAAAATCAGGCCTAGCGCCTGATTTTTTGTATCTGTGATTTGGCTTTTTTAGTTTGCATCGCTTTCGCAAATTGAGAGTCAATTCGGTGGCAAAAGCTTGCCAAGTACTTTCAGGGTCGCGACGATCTCTTGCCGATCGTGGGGATCTTCCCTTGATATTTACCTCAACCTCTTCGGCGAAACACGACTGTAGGCGGTGTTTGCGCAGTTTAAGTTTGCAAATTTGAGCCGCGCTATCTTTATCAAATGACGTTCTTTTCAGCGACAATATCCTCCTTGCAGCGAGTTTATTCCTCAAAACTTCCAAACACATCAAACTAATTGCGGTTAGTTTCGATAGATGCTTGGTTGTTGGGTCAAAAATTCCTTAAACTATGTGCCATTAATTGGTATGTCTGCCTTGAATTCTAGCCGCTTGAACTCAATATCAGTTGGTATAGATTTTATCTCAGTTAGGTCGCTTGGCCTTAGTAGAGACGGAAGGCAATTTTAATAGGTCGAAATGATCTAATGGTAGAGAGAACAAAAACACAATGATTACTAACCTACTGACAAAGGTCATTGGTAGTCGCAACGACAGAACACTGCGTCGACTAAGAAAAATCGTAAAACAGATTAATAACTACGAGCCGCAGTTCGAAGCGTTGTCTGACGAAGAACTAAAAGCGAAAACGGTTGAGTTTCGTGAGCGTTTGGACAAAGGTGAAAACCTAGACCAAATCCTACCGGAAGCATTTGCAACTGTTCGTGAAGCATCTAAGCGTGTATTCGGCATGCGTCACTTCGATGTTCAGCTTATCGGTGGTATGGTTCTTAACTCTGGCCAAATCGCAGAGATGCGTACTGGTGAAGGTAAAACGCTAACGGCGACACTACCTGCGTACCTTAACGCTCTACCAGGCAAAGGTGTTCACATCGTTACCGTGAACGACTACCTTGCCAAGCGTGATGCGGAGACCAACCGCGCACTGTTTGAATTCCTAGGTATGACTGTTGGCATTAACGTGCCTAACATGCACCCTCAAGAGAAGAAAGACGCATACCAAGCAGACATTCTATACGGAACAAACAACGAGTTTGGCTTCGACTACCTACGCGACAACATGGCTTTCCGCGTTGAAGATCGTGTTCAGCGTGAACGTTTCTTCGCTGTTGTCGATGAAGTGGACTCAATCCTAATCGATGAAGCGCGTACACCGCTAATTATCTCTGGCCCAGCCGAAGATAGCTCTGATCTTTATACTCGCATCAACACCTTGATTCCTCACCTTGAGCAACAAGATCAAGAAGACTCGGAAGAGTACCGCGGTGACGGCCACTACACAGTGGATGAAAAGTCTAAGCAAGTACACCTAACAGAAACCGGTCAGGAATTTGTTGAAGAGCTCCTTATCAAAAATGGCATGATGGAAGAAGGCGACACGCTTTACTCGCCAACTAATATCAGCTTGCTGCACCACGTGAACGCCGCACTTCGTGCTCACGTACTGTTTGAAAAGAACGTTGACTACATCGTAAACGAGCAAGGCGAAGTGGTTATCGTTGATGAACACACCGGTCGTACTATGCCGGGTCGTCGTTGGTCTGAAGGTCTTCACCAAGCGGTTGAAGCAAAAGAAGGCGTTAAGATCCAAAACGAGAACCAAACGCTGGCATCGATTACCTTCCAGAATTACTTCCGTCTATACGACAAACTGTCGGGCATGACAGGTACCGCGGATACAGAAGCATTCGAATTCCAATCTATCTACGGCCTAGAGACAGTGGTTATCCCAACCAACAAGCCTATGGTACGTAACGATATGCCAGATGTGGTTTATCGTACAGAGATTGAAAAATTCAACGCTATCATTGAAGACATCAAGGAGCGCGCGGCAAACGGTCAGCCAAGCCTAGTGGGTACGGTATCGATTGAGAAATCAGAGCTGCTGTCTAACGCCCTTAAGCAAGCTAAGATCAAACACAACGTACTGAATGCGAAATTCCACGAAAGAGAAGCGGAAATCGTTGCTGAAGCGGGTACGCCAGGCGCGGTGACTATCGCGACCAACATGGCAGGCCGTGGTACTGATATCGTGTTAGGTGGTAGCTGGCAAGCGAAGGTTGAACAGCTAGACAACCCATCACAAGAGCAAATTGACGCGATTAAAGCAGAATGGAAAGTGATTCATGACCAAGTGCTAGCAGCAGGTGGTCTACACATCATCGGTACTGAGCGTCACGAATCTCGTCGTATCGATAACCAGCTTCGTGGTCGTTCTGGTCGTCAGGGTGATGCGGGCTCTTCACGCTTCTACCTATCGATGGAAGACCAATTACTGCGTATCTTTACTTCTGACCGTATGGCCAGCCTAATCCAAAGTGGTATGGATGAAGGTGAAGCGATTGAAAGTAAGATGTTGTCTCGCTCAATCGAAAAAGCACAGCGTAAAGTGGAAGGTCGTAACTTCGACATCCGTAAACAGCTTCTTGAATTCGATGACGTTGCGAACGACCAACGTAAAGTGGTTTACGAGCTACGTGATGAGCTTATGACCGCTGAAGACATCAGTGAAATGCTAGAGCAAAACCGTACTGATGTGTTCACATCTGTTATTGATGAATACATTCCACCACAATCGCTTGAAGATATGTGGGACATCGAGGGTCTTCAAGAGCGTCTTAAGAATGACTTTGACCTTGATCTACCGATCAAGTCTTGGTTGGAAGAAGACGACAAGCTGTACGAAGAAGCGCTTCGTGAGAAGATCTTGGATACTGCAGTAACGGTTTACCAGCAGAAAGAAGAGACGGTTGGCGCGCAAGTACTGCGTAACTTCGAGAAATCTGTGATGCTACAAACGCTAGACACGCTTTGGAAAGAGCACCTAGCGGCGATGGATCATCTACGCCAAGGTATCCACCTGCGTGGCTATGCTCAGAAGAACCCGAAACAAGAGTACAAGCGTGAGTCGTTTGAACTGTTCGAGCAACTGCTAGATTCTCTGAAATTCGACGTGATCACGATTCTTTCTAAAGTACGCGTACAGCAGCAAGAAGAAGTGGAGCGTATGGAAGCTCAGCGCCAAGCTCAAGCCGAAGCGGCAGCAGCAAAAGCGCAAGCGCAACATGCCAATGCTGAAAATCAACTAGCCGATAACTCAGAGCAAGCGGAAGATGGTTCACAACAACCTATGGTACGTGAAGAGCGTAAAGTAGGCCGTAACGAACCATGCCCATGTGGAAGCGGTAAGAAGTACAAGCAATGTCATGGTAAGATCAACTAAGCATGATGCTGAGAATGAAGAGTCGCACTATGCGGCTCTTTTTTTATGCATAGATTCTTTTCTATGTTCAGCTTCTGCGCGAGTAACAAAAATAATAAAGAGGAAAGTAGAGTGAAACGTATCCATATCGTTGCCGCAATCATTTTCAATCAAGACAAGTCTCAAATCTACATTACTAAAAGACCGGACAATCTGCATAAAGGCGGTTTTTGGGAGTTCCCTGGCGGTAAAGTTGAAGCCGGAGAAACCATTAGCGAGGCTATCATTCGTGAGCTGTACGAAGAGATTGATATCACAGTGACCGAGCAAGCAGTATTTGAGCATCTGATTCACGACTACCCAGAGAAATCACTGGAGTTCGACTTTATCTCGGTCACTGCCTTCGAAGGTACTCCGTTTGGAAAAGAAGGACAGGAAGGTCGATGGGTAACCATCGGTGAACTGGCTGACTATGCCTTCCCTGAAGCCAACGTTCCAGTGTTGAATAAAGTGATAGAAAAATTCAGCTAAATCCCTTTAGATGCTAGCAGCCCCAAAGGCTTTACGTTACATTGGTAGCAACACAAAACAACGGAGAATAGCGCAATGGTAAGAATTGCGATTGCAGGAGCAGCGGGCCGTATGGGTCGCAACCTAGTAAAAGCAACATTTCACAACAAACAAGCGACCGTGGGAGCGGGCTCAGAGCGTCCTGAGTCTTCACTCGTTGGTGTTGATGTTGGCGAACTATGTGGTGAAGGGCGTTTTGATGTCGCGCTTGTAGACGATTTAACAAAGTCGATTGAAGACTTCGATGTGATCATCGACTTTACCGCACCAAAAAGTACCCTTGCGAACCTCGAGCTGTGTAAACAACACGGCAAAAAAATGGTGATTGGTACCACTGGCTTTAGCGATGAAGAGAAACAACTGATCGACGAAGCAGCCAAGGTGGTTCCTGTGGTGATGGCGCCAAACTACAGCGTCGGTGTTAACCTCGTTTTCAAATTGCTAGAGAAAGCGGCGAAAGTGATGGGTGATTACTGCGACATTGAAATTGTTGAAGCACATCACCGCCATAAGGTTGACGCGCCATCTGGCACTGCGATTGGCATGGGGGAAGCGATTGCTGGCGCCATGGGTAATGAGTTAAATGATGTGGCGGTTTATGCTCGTGAAGGCATTACTGGCGAGCGAACTCGTGATGAAATCGGCTTTGCGACCATCCGTGCTGGTGACATCATCGGTGAGCACACCGCAATGTTTGCTGATATCGGCGAGCGTGTTGAGATTACTCACAAAGCGACCGATCGTATGACCTTTGCCAATGGTGCAGTGAAAGCTGCTGTGTGGCTCAACGACAAGCCCGCTGGTTTTTACACCATGACCGAAGTGCTCGGGTTAGACAGTATTTAGAGAAAAGCGCCAGTTTGGCGCTTTTTTTATACCCAAAATCGACGCAAGGATTAACTGCGAGAAATACATAAATATTCTAGGAATGATAGCCTGAGTCACTATAAGCGCTTTTCCTTTCAGTTTCTATGAATGGCTGGAAAGTGTACTGAAATTGCAGTTTTTACCTGTTCTTATGGGGCCTTTTTGTTGTTTTTTAAATTAAACCCCCATTTTTGTGTGTTTTGTCTGTTTGGCTATCGTTTGCGCAAATAGTTGTTGCAAATTTTATAGTGTGGCGATGAGTTTCTGTGTCGAAAAACTATGCTTGCCGTTAACTGATTGAATTTGTCTTTGTAAATATACATTTTTGGCGGTTTAAAACAAAAAATTCGCCAGTGACTATAAAATTTGGATTTATTTTTCCATGCTTGTTGACACAAATCGTCGGCATCATTAGAATACCGCCAATTTGTCTGAACTACCTGAAACCGCTTATTTATAGCGAAGAGGAAGGCAGATTTGCAATTTAATTTAAAATTTATGCATTTTTATTCTGGAGGTTGTCTTGAGTAAATCAGCACTGTTAGTCCTAGAAGATGGGACAGTGTTCCGCGGTGTTTCCATTGGAGCAGATGGTTTATCCGTTGGTGAAGTTGTTTTTAATACCTCGATGACGGGGTACCAAGAAATCCTCACTGATCCTTCCTATTCTCAACAGATTGTCACTCTTACTTATCCTCATATTGGCAATACTGGTACTAATAAAGAAGACGAAGAGTCTTCAGCAATCCACGCACAAGGCCTTGTGATCCGCGATCTTCCCCTTATCGCTTCTAACTTCCGTAATGAACAGTCACTTTCAGACTACCTTAAGTCTCAAAACATCGTTGGTATCGCAGATATCGATACGCGTAAGCTGACTCGTCTTCTACGTGAGAAAGGTGCACAAAACGGTTGTATCGTTGCAGGTGATAACCTAGACGAAGCGCTAGCACTTGCTAAAGCAAAGGAGTTTCCTGGTCTGAAAGGTATGGACCTTGCGAAAGAAGTAACAACGCAAGAAACATATCAATGGAAACAGGGTTCGTGGACACTTGAGGGTGGCCTTCCTGAAGCGAAAGACGACAGCGAGCTGCCATATCACGTTGTTGCTTACGACTTCGGTGCAAAACGCAACATCCTACGTATGCTTGTAGACCGCGGCTGCCGCCTAACAGTGGTTCCAGCGCAAACTTCTGCTGAAGACGTGCTTGCACTTAACCCTGATGGCGTATTTCTATCAAACGGCCCTGGTGACCCGGCGCCATGTACTTACGCGATCGAAGCAACAAAAGTATTCCTAGACAAAGGCCTACCAATCTTTGGTATCTGCCTTGGTCACCAAATCTTGGCTCTAGCGTCTGGTGCGCAAACAGTGAAGATGAAGTTTGGCCACCATGGTGCAAACCACCCAGTTAAAGACCTAGACCGTGATGTAGTAATGATTACTTCACAGAACCACGGCTTTGCTGCGGATGAAGAGACGCTTCCAGAGAATCTACGTGCAACACACAAATCTCTGTTCGACGGCACTCTTCAAGGTATCCACCGTACAGATAAGCCAGCGTTCAGCTTCCAGGGTCACCCTGAAGCGAGCCCAGGTCCACACGATGCAGCGCCATTGTTTGACCACTTCATCGACCTAATTAAAGAACATAAAGCGTAATTCGGAGTAGTTGAGAATGCCAAAACGTACTGACTTAAAAAGTATTCTAATTCTTGGTGCTGGCCCAATCGTTATCGGTCAGGCTTGTGAGTTTGACTACTCAGGTGCTCAAGCGTGTAAAGCACTACGCGAAGAAGGTTACCGAGTTATTCTTGTTAACTCGAACCCTGCAACTATCATGACTGACCCAGACATGGCAGATGCAACTTACATCGAGCCTATCCAATGGGAAGTGGTTCGCAACATCATCGAGAAAGAGCGTCCAGACGCAGTACTGCCTACTATGGGTGGTCAGACAGCACTTAACTGTGCTCTAGACCTAGAAAAACACGGCGTACTAGCTGAGTTCGGTGTAGAGATGATCGGTGCAACGGCTGATGCTATCGATAAAGCAGAAGACCGTTCTCGCTTCGATAAAGCGATGAAGTCAATCGGCCTAGAGTGTCCACGTGCAGACACGGCTAAGACTATGGAAGAAGCGTACGCGGTTCTTGATATGGTTGGCTTCCCTTGTATCATTCGCCCTTCTTTCACTATGGGTGGTACCGGTGGCGGTATCGCGTACAACAAAGAAGAGTTCGAAGAGATCTGTCGCCGCGGTCTAGACCTTTCTCCAACTAACGAACTGCTTATCGATGAGTCGCTAATCGGTTGGAAAGAGTACGAGATGGAAGTGGTTCGTGACAAAGCGGACAACTGTATCATCGTTTGTGCGATTGAAAACTTCGACCCAATGGGTATCCACACTGGTGACTCAATCACAGTGGCGCCAGCGCAAACGCTGACGGACAAAGAATACCAATTGATGCGTAACGCTTCTCTAGCGGTACTGCGTGAAATCGGTGTAGAAACCGGTGGTTCAAACGTTCAGTTTGGTATCAACCCGAAAGATGGCCGTATGGTTATCATCGAGATGAACCCACGTGTATCTCGCTCTTCTGCTCTAGCGTCTAAAGCAACAGGTTTCCCAATCGCGAAGATTGCTGCGAAGCTAGCGGTTGGCTTTACTCTAGACGAGCTAATGAACGACATCACGGGCGGCGCAACACCAGCATCGTTCGAACCAACAATCGACTACGTTGTGACTAAGATCCCTCGCTTCAACTTCGAGAAGTTCGCGGGCGCTAACGACCGTCTAACGACTCAGATGAAGTCAGTTGGTGAGGTAATGGCGATTGGTCGTAACCAACAAGAATCTCTACAAAAAGCACTTCGCGGCCTAGAAGTTGGCGCGAACGGCTTTGACGAGATGGTTGACCTAGACTCTCCAGACGCACTATCTAAAATCCGTCACGAGCTGAAAGAAGCGGGTGCGGAGCGTATCTGGTACATCGCAGACGCATTCCGTGCAGGTTTGTCTGTAGACGGTGTATTCAACCTAACGCAAATCGACCGTTGGTTCCTAGTTCAAATCGAAGAGATTGTGAAACTAGAGAACGAAGTTAAGGCCGGTGGTTTCGCAGGTCTAACTGAAGACGTACTTCGCAAGATGAAGCGCAAAGGCTTCGCCGATGCTCGCCTGTCTTCGATTCTAGGTGTATCGGAAAGCGAAATCCGTCGCCTACGTGACCAGTACGAGATTCACCCTGTTTACAAGCGCGTTGATACCTGTGCGGCAGAATTCTCATCTGACACAGCTTACATGTACTCATCTTACGATGAAGAGTGTGAAGCGCAGCCAACAGACAAAGACAAGATCATGGTTCTGGGCGGTGGTCCTAACCGTATCGGTCAAGGTATCGAATTTGACTACTGTTGTGTACACGCGTCTCTTGCACTGCGTGAAGACGGTTACGAAACCATCATGGTTAACTGTAACCCAGAGACAGTATCAACGGACTACGACACGTCAGACCGTCTGTACTTTGAACCTGTAACACTTGAAGATGTACTATCAATCGTACGCGTTGAGAAGCCAAAAGGCGTTATCGTTCAGTACGGTGGTCAAACACCACTGAAACTAGCCCGTGCTCTTGAAGCCGCTGGCGTGCCAATCATTGGTACTAGCCCAGACGCTATCGACCGTGCAGAAGACCGTGAGCGCTTCCAAGTTGCTGTAGACCGTCTAGGCCTACTACAACCAGAAAACGCAACAGTAACCACGCTTGAACAGGCGGTTGATAAGTCTCGTGAAATCGGCTTCCCACTGGTTGTTCGTCCTTCATACGTACTAGGTGGTCGTGCGATGGAAATCGTATACGACGAGCAAGACCTACGTCGCTACTTCAACGAAGCAGTAAGCGTGTCTAACGAATCACCAGTACTTCTAGATAGCTTCCTTGACGACGCAGTAGAAGTGGATATCGACGCTATCTGTGACGGCGAGCGTGTGGTTATCGGCGGTATCATGGAGCACATCGAGCAAGCAGGTGTTCACTCAGGTGACTCAGCATGTTCACTTCCGGCTTACACACTAAGCGCAGAAATCCAAGATGTGATGCGTGAGCAAGTTGAGAAGCTAGCATTCGAGTTGGGTGTACGCGGCCTGATGAACACTCAGTTTGCGGTTAAGAACAACAAGGTTTACCTAATCGAAGTAAACCCACGTGCAGCTCGTACTGTACCGTTTGTTTCTAAAGCAACAGGTGCACCGCTTGCGAAAATCGCAGCGCGCGTAATGGCAGGTCAATCTCTAGAGTCTCAAGGCTTTACCAAAGAGATCATCCCACCATACTACTCTGTGAAAGAAGTCGTACTGCCGTTCAACAAGTTCCCAGGTGTTGACCCACTACTAGGCCCAGAAATGCGCTCTACTGGTGAAGTTATGGGTGTTGGCGCAACGTTCGCAGAAGCTTACTCGAAAGCAGAACTAGGTTGTGGCAATGTTTACCCAGAAGGCGGCCGCGCACTACTGTCTGTTCGCGAAGGCGATAAGCAGCGTGTTGTTGACCTAGCTTCTAAGCTAACTAAGCTTGGTTACCAGCTAGATGCAACACACGGTACAGCGGTAATCTTGGGTGAAGCGGGCATCAACCCTCGTCTTGTGAACAAGGTACACGAAGGTCGTCCACACATCCTAGACCGCATCAAGAACAACGAGTACACCTATATCGTAAACACGACTGCAGGTCGTCAATCGATTGAAGACTCAAAAGTTCTACGTCGCGGTGCTCTGGCTGAGAAAGTGAACTACACAACAACGCTAAACGCAGCGTTCGCTACGTGTATGGCTCACACTGCGGATGCGAAAGTATCAGTAACGTCAGTACAAGAACTGCACGAGCAGATCAAAAACGCTTAATCGCGTAACACAATAAGAATAGAGAGGTGAGTTATCACCTCCTAGACAACCTCATTGCCCGCTCATTTGAGCGGGCTTTTTTGTGCTCAAATTTAATGATTCCTAATTGGAATAGGTTTGTAGCGATGGTTTCGCTAGTCCTTAAAATGTAAGTCGCTACAATTTAACAAAATTACACTTTTGAGCGCCTGACATGGACGTAACTTACGACATTCTTGTTTTACTGTTTTTTGTAGCTGGATTGGCTGGCTTTATTGATGCTATGGCGGGTGGCGGCGGTCTGTTGACCTTGCCAGCGCTGCTCTCAGCGGGTGTGCCGCCCACGCAGGCACTGGCAACCAATAAACTGCAAAGCTCGTTTGGCAGTTTTTCGGCTACTTGGTATTTTGTTCGCAACGGCATTGTTGATCTCAAAGACATGCGCTTGGCGATTGCCTGTACCTTTGTCGGCTCCGCGGTGGGTGCTGAGCTTGTGCAGCATATTGATGCGGGCGTTCTTACCAGTCTTATTCCAGTATTGCTACTAGGTATCTCACTCTATTTTTTACTCGCTCCACAAGCAGGAGAGGGTGGCGGAAAACCTAAGATGTCGGAAACCCTGTTTGCCTTTTCGGTTGGTACTGGCGTGGGCTTTTACGACGGCTTCTTTGGCCCGGGTACTGGCTCTATCTTTACCATTTGTTTTGTTGCTATTGCTCAGCTCTCGATTGTCCATGCGACCGCGCGTACTAAGGTACTTAACTTTACCTCGAACCTGGCTGCGTTAATTTTCTTTATCATTGCCGGGCTACCAGTATGGGAGATAGGTCTAGTGATGGCGGCGGGTGGCTTTTTAGGCGCACGTATGGGAGCCAAAGTTGTTGTGTCTAAAGGGAAGAAGTTTATTCGACCGCTGGTGGTGATTATGTCGATGGTGATGGCATTAAAGCTACTTTGGGAACAGCATCCTCAATGGTTTCAATTACTGTTTTAAGGCGCGATTGCTTGAGGGCACTTGGCCGGTATATCACATGAACTGGGCGCGTTAAGGTAGTCAGGAAATCAAAGTCAAAGCACAGTGACTCGCTTATGTGCAAGGTTTTGATGATAGATAACGGCACGAGTGCTGGTGCCACACCTCGGATAGCGAGCTGGGCCGCCGCAGTATACGAGTCCATCTGCATGCTTGGCGTTATTCCCGCTTGTTGCAGCAATCCAGCTTGGTACGTATTCGCCGGGTTGTTGAGGTCGTTGGTGATAAGGCTCGTCGGCGGTTCGCTTAAAGGCTGTTTGCTTACCACCTTAAATGGCTCATCAAAAAGATGCGTCGTTACTAATCCAAGTCTCGAGTTTAAATGACCGGCGCACAGACCCAGCGCCGCTTCACCAGATTTGACATGCTCGATGATACGTGGCGTGTGGTTAGTGGTGACGGTAAGATAGTTGTCTTTGGTAAGTAGCTGCGGCATCACATCACTCAAGTAGCCTGCCACTAACGTTTCTGAGCAATCGAGTCTCAATATTGAGTGTGTTTCGACCTGCTGCTCTTCCGCAATTAAACCGCGCAGCTCATTCAAACTGGGGCCAACCCGAGCAATGAGCGCTTCTGCCTCTGGCGTCAGACGTATCTGCCTTCCTTCGGGTTCAATTAAGGTTTTACCGAGCTTCTTTTCTAGATTGGCAATGCGCTTGCTGACCGCAGACTGGCTGATATAGAGACGACTACCGGTACGTCCCATGGTTTTTTCTTGAGCAAGCACTAGCAGTGTTTCAATACCTTCTAAAAGCATGTCTATTATGATGAAAAAATGGAATCAGTAGCCATAGATTAGCATAGAAATCTTTGCGCTAACTGTTGTGATTTCTCTTTTTAGTAAGCAGACGATGGCTATTTTTCCTGACACGAGACTTCCTTTTGCTTGGTGTTGTAAGAAGGTGTTTGGCTTTTGGTCTCTGGCGTAGTGATGACGACGTGGTAGCCTTCATCATTGCCAGCTTCGACAAAATCGACAAAGTAGCGAATGCTGTCTAGCTCATCTTCGACATAATGCGAGACGTACAGTAGCTGGCTTAGGTTTTCCTTCGCGATTAGCTCTAACGCATTCATAACCAATTTACGCCCTAAGAAATCAAGGCCTTGATATGGTTCATCCAAAATCAGTATCGTCGGCTGTTTGATAATGGCACGTGCAATAAGCAGCAGGCGCTGTTGACTGTATTCTAAAGACTTGAATGCGCAATCTTTTAGGTGCGACATGTGTAGCAGGGTTAACCATTCATCAGCGGCATTAATCTGCTTTTTGCTTGGTTTGTCATAAAGGCCGATAGAGTCAAAGAATCCGGACAGTAGAACGTCTCGGGCATTGCAGTTGACTCGGTATTGCAGGTGCAAAGAGGAGGACACCATGCCAGTGTGCTGCTTGATATCCCAAACGGTCTCACCGCTACCGCGTTTGATGCCATAGATATCAATATCGTTGCTGTAACACTGTGGGTGGTCACCAAAAATCATCCCGAGCAAAGTACTTTTGCCACAGCCATTGGGGCCGCGAACTTGCCAGTGTTCGCCATTGTTGATTTGCCAATTGACCCCGGAGAAGATCTTTTGTTCAACGTACTCCACTTTACCATCAGTGATTTTAACCAAGGGATCCGCAAACTTTGCCGTGTGTTGATGTTTGCGGATAAGTTCGAGCCACTGTTCGCTTTGCTGTGAGGATTGCGCTAATAACTGAGAAATAATTGGATGCTCGCGCCACTCGCTATAGCTAAGCTGCTCCTTAAGTGACCCTTTTTCAAACATCGCCACGTGCGACATCCAGTTTGGAACTTCATCTTCTCGGGATGTAATGATGACGAGCTGAACGTGTAGGGATAGGTCTTTCAGATAGTCCGCTAGCATTTTACGGTGTAGGGTATCTAGACCAACAAAAGGTTCATCGAGCACCAATATTTTTGGTGCGCTGGCGAGGGCTCGCGCTAGCATCACGCGGCGGGTTTCACCGGTTGATAGCTGTCTAAAACCGCGCGCTCTAAGATGAAGTAAATCTAGCTCTTGGATAAGCTGCTCGACCACATCTGGGTTATCAGAAAACTCCGAGACTAATTGCTCAACAGTGCGTCCAAAATCAATTCGATCTAAAAACTCACTGTCGTCATTGGCTTGTTCTAGTTCAAGCAGCCTCTGCTGCTCGGCTAGTGAGACTTGAGCAATGCTAGAGTGAGGTTGCTGGAGCTGGCCTTCATCGGCTTTCAGTTCCCCACATAGCAGATCGCCAAGTAGGCTACCAACGTTGCCATGGGTTTCAAATACCGCCCAGTGCTCGCCTGAGCGAATGGTCCATTGTGGTACAGACAGTGACAGTGGGTGGTTTAGCGAGACATTATTGAAGCAGATATCCATAGACGTTTCCCTGTCTGAATAAAAAGTGAGTGGCTTTTAACCAACATACTAAAGCGACAGAGAAAAATGAAGAGGCTGACAGGAGAATTCGGTATCTCCTGTCAGTTATTTGAAGCTACTTGTCGAGTGCGAAGGTTGGCAAAGAGAGGTGCCAACGAATTGCGCCTAGGCGGATGACAAGGGTAGCGACAACACAGCATAGGAAGGCGCTGCCCGTAGACGCGCCCATCATTAGAGCTCCTACATGGAAAGTGCCGCCAATAATACAGGCGGTAGCGTACACCTCTCGCCTTAACACCATGGGGACTTCACGAGCAAGAACGTCACGAATGATACCGCCACCGCAGCCCGTTAATACACCCATAATAACGGCGATCAAGTAGGAATCCTGGAATATCAGCGCCTTTTCAACGCCGATACCGACAAATACCGCAAGCCAATGGCATCACAGACGGGCAGAACATACCAAGGTAAGCGCCGTGGGTGTCGGATCAGCATCATGGTCGCGATACACGTGACGATAATGACCCAAATGTAGGTCGTGTCGGTGATCCAAAAAACAGGTGTTGCACCTAGTGCCATGTCGCGGATGGTTCCCCCACCGATGGCCGTTACACTGCCAAGCACCATGACGCCAAAAGGATCCATCCTAAGTCTTCCTGCAAGTATCACTCCCGATATTGCAAATATTGCCGTACCAAAAAGGTCGACTAAATAAAGCATGGAATCCACAGCTATATTCTCACTGAAGAAAAGTAATAGGAAAGTGCGCCAATTTTACGGGATTTAACGTTTGCGGATAGCGAATCTTACCTGAATGTGATCTACTTCTCATTATTTGTGGGTTCGTACCCAGTCTAAATGTTCGCACACTTGAGTGACAGCCATTAAGGTTCTTGGGGTGGGGCGATTAAGCCAATCTGAGGTTAAAGCCCATACATGATCGTTTTGTACTGCGGGCAGCTCTTGCTGCCATTTTTGCCACATATTTCCGTTAGCGATGGCGTGTTCTGAGGTGAATATGACCTCAGGTTGGCGAACGATGACCTGTTCAGGACTGACTTGAGGGTAGGGCGCTTTGCTGCTTGCGAAGATGTTTTCTCCGCCACAAAACTCAAACACTTCGCTAGGCCAGTTTCCATCGGATAGGGTGATGATTGGCTTTTCGCTCAGTTGGTAGAAATAACGCACCTTGTCCTCGGTGTCGTACTTTTGTTTTAACTCTGCCAGCTTGGCGCGAAACTGCTTTGCTTCATTGATACCGATACTTGGGTCGTCGGCATATTGGCTCAAGGCTTCAAGGTTGTTGGCAATGCCTTCTAGAGATTTGGCTTTGGAGTAATAGAGGTTGAAGCCGAGGCGTTCTAGTTTCTCAAGCTCTCGGGCTGGGTTTCCTGTCGGCCACGCTAAGATAAGGTCTGGTTCTAACGCGACAATTCGCTCTAATTTGATGCCTTGATAGTTGGCGACGCGTTCCAGTTTTTCGGCTTGCTCTGGGTAGTCGCTGTACTCACTGACTGCAATCAGTTTGTCGCCAAGACCCGCTGCATAAGCTAGCTCTGTCGTGTGCGGGGCGAGGCTGATAATACGCTGGGTATCGGCAATGGCTGAGCAACTGGCTAACAGAGCTAAAGCACCGAGCAGGGTTTTCTTCATTGATTACAATCCTTGGTAGATGATGAACATCACAGCGCTTTGTAGCATTAACCACACATAGATTCGCCATGCGATATGTTTTTGAATTTGAGCGATATGAAATGCCGCGGGTGCGATTTTCCCACCCACTCGAGCGCGCTGCAGTTTGTCACTGCCATAGATAGCTGGGCCACCTAGCGCCAGTTCAAAGCGGTTAGCGTAGCCGCAGATAAGCCAGCTGGTCGCTGCATTTGGCCATGTTTTCGCTTGGGATAGAGTGTGTTTGATAGCGTTAGTAGGAAGGCCGAGTAAAACCATCATTGAGAACAGCTTTTGCGGCACAAAGTCGATCACCATAAATAGCCAAGCCGCGGGTCTACCAAAAGTCGCATAACCTGGTTTATTCGGGCTCCAGCTGCGCGCGAGCTCCGCACAAAGCCGATACATTAGTGCGCCAATGCCACCAGTTAGGCCATACCAAAATAAAACGCCGATGACGTTTCTCGCATAGCCAACAATCACGCTTTCCGCTCCCGCCTTACCAAGTCCAAGTAGCGACAGCGCGTCTGTTTCTCGATTGACTTTAGATGCGAGTAAATGGCGAGCATCGGGCTTATCTTCTTTTGCTAAAGCGTCGATGAAGCGTCGAGTGAATAGCTCATTACCACGCCACTCAATAGCAAGCAGTAGCAGGGCAAGCTGATAGAATTCTGCTTTCCAAACTAAGGTCTGAAGTGCGACCAGCACGGCTAAGGTTGGAACGAGTAGTAGCAATAACGCAAGCGTTCCGGATAGCTGCTGCTGTTGAGGTGATGCGCTTGGCGAGTTGACCTTGTTAGCTATATGGCTGAGTAGTAATTGCCAGAATCTGACTGGATGTGCGGCCGGTGGAATGGGGATGAGCAGATGAAACAAAAGTGCACCCCAAAGCGTTAGGAGTGCACCATTGGCATATAAACTCTCAATAAAAGAGCTCATTTACGTCGTCCTTGTACGTGATGTTGTTTACAACAAGGCGCGCTTATTTAAGCAGCTCAACCATTTTTACTACCATTTCAGACGAGCTTTGCGCCGCTAGTGGTAGGAACTCTTCAAAGCTCATTGGTGATTCTTTATCCGCTACATCAGAAATGGCACGAACCACTACGAATGGCGTGTTGAACTGATGACAGGTTTGCGCAATCGCAGACGCTTCCATCTCAACGGCAATAACGCCAGGGAAGTTCTCACGGATAACTGCTTGACGTTCTGGACGGCAAACAAACTCGTCACCGGTACAGATTAGGCCGCGTACCGCGTGCTTGTCTTCCATTTGTGCTAGTGCTTGCTCTGCCACATCCATCAGTTTTTGATCCGCGGCGAACGCTGCTGGTTGACCTGCCATTTGACCAATCTCGTAGCCAAATGCTGTCACGTCAGCGTCGTGGTGGCGAACTTCAGTCGAGATAACCACATCACCTAGGTTTAGAGAAGACTCAAAGCCACCTGCAGAGCCTGTGTTAATCACAACGTCTGGCTGGTAATCGCTAAGAAGGATCGTGGTACCTACTGCTGCCGCTACTTTGCCGATACCTGATTGAAGTAACACGATGTCGGCACCGTTAAGTTGGCCTGTAAAGAAGGTACAACCGCCTTTCTTGGTTTCTTCAAGGTTTGTCAGTGCTGCTTTTAGGATGGACACTTCTTGTTCCATTGCGCCAATTACGCCGATTTTCATAGAGAGTCTCTCAAGTTGGAAAACGTATTTTGGCGTGCAGTATAGCAACAGTCGCCGCGCTTCCCAACCTTTGCGAGATGGAGTGGTTAGGGATTTGCGATGACCAATCCAGTTTCGATGAGCTTAGCGCGAAACGCTTCAACCCGCTTTCTGTTTACGTCGAAATCGTAGTAACCAATGCGTGCTTCGGAGCGCACGAGTAGCTCACCGTCTAGGATTTTTACCTCCATATCATCCACATACCGGAACACACTTGAGGTGTATTCCACGCGCAGGTAGTTGTCTTCTAGCGCAGCTACCTCGGCGTTATCGAAGCTAAGCGCTACGGTTTCAATCTGATTGATGTTGGTGTCTGGGGCGAGCTTAAATGGCGCGAGTTTAAACTCTTTACGGCTATCTTGAGTTGAGACGCAGCGCGGACTGTCGCCACAAGGCTCCTCGGTTCGATCTGTGGTGGTCTTATAGCCTGCTCCGCAGGCGGTAAGCAAAATGACAGAAGAGAGGGTAAATAGCTTAGTTATTGTCATAACGTTCCCTTGCAAAATGTAGCGCTTAAAAAAAGCCCAGCAGTAGAGCTGGGCTTAGTCTTGGTTTGTGTACTGGCAACCCTATACTTCTAGGAAGTCTAGTATGCCTTCAGCAGCTTTGCGTCCTTCATCAATGGCCGTAACCACTAAATCTGAGCCTCGTACAGCGTCACCACCGGCAAAGATCTTCTTATTCGTGGTTTGATACATAAACTCTTGAGATACAGGTGCTTTAATACGGCCCCATTGGTCAAGTTCTACGCCATAAGGTTCCAACCACGACATTTGATGCGGCTGGAAGCCAAATGCCATGATAACAGCGTCTGCTTCCAGTACATGCTCACTGCCTTCAACTGGCTCGGGACGGCGGCGGCCGGCTTCATCTGGCTCACCTAAGGCTGTTTTCACCACTTTCACGCCGCAAGCGTTGCCGTTGGCGTCCACTTCGATACCAAGCGGCTGAAGGTTAAACATAAAGTTAACCCCTTCCTCACGAGCGTTTTTTACTTCGCGGCGAGAGCCTGGCATGTTGGCTTCATCACGGCGGTAGGCACAAATGACGCTGCTCGCTGTTTGGCGAATGGAAGTGCGCACACAGTCCATGGCCGTATCGCCACCACCAAGGACAACGACTTTTTTGCCTTTCATATCGATAAAGGGCTGCTCTTCACCGAGATCCATGACCTTGTAGGTATTGGAAACTAAAAACGGCAGAGCATCAAAAACGCCAGGCGCGTTTTCGTTTTCTAAACCAGCGCGCATGTTCTTGTAAGTACCGACGCCAAGAAAAACCGCATCATATTCTTCAATTAAGCTTGCCATCTCAACATCTTTGCCGACTTCGGTATTGAGGCGGAACTCCACACCCATCTCAGTGAAGATACGGCGGCGGTTGAGCATGACATCTTTTTCTAGCTTGAATGATGGGATACCAAAGGTCAGTAGACCACCAATCTCTGGATAGCGGTCAAACACAACCGGCTTGACCCCATTGCGCACCAGAATATCGGCAGCGGCGAGACCTGCGGGTCCCGCACCGATAATGGCGACCTTCTTATCCGTCCACTCCACATGAGACATGTCTGGTTTCCAGCCCATCTCAAACGCTTTGTCGGTGATGTACTTTTCGATGTTCCCGATGGTGACGGCACCAAAGTCATCGCTCAAGGTACATGACCCTTCACAAAGTCGGTCTTGCGGACACACACGTCCACAGACTTCAGGCAGGCTGTTGGTTTGGTGCGAAAGCTCGGCCGCTTCAATGATGCGTCCCTCATTGGCGAGCTTTAGCCATTGCGGGATGTAGTTATGAACTGGGCATTTCCATTCACAGTATGGGTTACCGCAGTCAAGACAGCGGTCGGCCTGAGCTGTCGCTTGCTGTTTGGTAAAGGGTTCGTAGATTTCCACGAACTCGATTTTGCGAACCTTAATCGGTTTTTTAGCAGGGTCGACGCGGTTCACATCAATAAATTGGTATACGTTCTGGCTCATTATTCTGGCTCCTTCCAATTACTGTGCTTGAACGCGCAGCTCTGCGGCGCTTCGGCTTTGGTGACCAAGCAAGGTGCGAAGATCCGCAGCCTTTGGCTTGACGAGATAGAACTTCGGAATCCATTCATCGAAGTTTGCCAGAATGTTTTCGGCGTGCACTGAGCCTGTTTCTTCTAGGTGTTCAGCAATCAGACCGCGCAGATGCTCTTGATGGATATACAGATCAGACAGCGAAATCGCTTCTACTGATTCTGTGTTGACGCGACCTTCAAAGTCGTCGTTGCTGTCCATCACATAAGCAAAGCCGCCGGTCATACCTGCGCCAAAGTTAACCCCTGTCGAGCCGAGGATAGCGACAATACCACCTGTCATGTATTCACAAGCGTTGTCACCGGCGCCCTCAATCACTGCAATTGTGCCCGAGTTACGTACCCCAAATCGCTCACCTGCGGTACCTGCCGCGTAAAGCTTACCGCCTGTTGCACCATACAAACAGGTGTTGCCAACGATAGTGGCATCATTACACGTAAACGTGGTTCCGACGTGTGGTTTGATCACGAGCTTACCGCCTGCCATGCCTTTACCGACATAGTCATTGGCATCACCCGTTAGGTAGATTTCCACCCCACCAGCGTTCCAAACGCCGAGAGATTGGCCTGCAGTACCATCGAGATAGAGTTTGATTGGGCTGGTCGCCATGCCTTGGTTGCCATAGCGTTTAGCCACACTGCCAGAAAGTCTCGCACCGACAGAGCGATCGGTGTTTCTGACATCAAAGTAGAAACTGCCTCCAGATCTGTTTTCAACAGCCGTCTCGGTTTCCTCAACAATCTTCTGGTTAAGCTCGGCTTTATCAAAAGGTTGGTTTGGCTCCGTCCAATACAATGGATGAGACAGCGGAGATACTGGCGCTTCGAGAATGTTCGATAGATCGAGTTTGGATTGCTTCGCGGTCATCCCTTCGACAGCCTCTAATAAGTCCGTGCGACCAATTAAGTCAGTGAGCTTTTCTACCCCGAGTTCAGCAAGTAGTTCGCGCACTTCATCGGCGAGTCCCGTGAAGTAGTTGACCACCATTTCTGGCAGACCTTTGAAGTACTCTTTACGCAGCGTTTCATCTTGCGTAGCAACGCCTGTCGCGCAGTTATTGAGGTGACAGATACGTAAGAATTTACAGCCCATTGCGACCATAGGTGCGGTACCGAAGCCGAAACTCTCAGCCCCAAGAATAGCCGCTTTAACAACGTCGAGACCGGTTTTTAAACCGCCATCCACTTGAAGTCGGATCTTATGACGTAGGTTGTTGGCAACCAGCGCTTGCTGAGTTTCGGCAAGGCCTAGCTCCCACGGACAACCAGCGTATTTCACCGAGGTCAGCGGCTTGCAGCTGTACCGCCATCGTAGCCTGAGATGGTGATGAGATCGGCATAGGCCTTGGCAACACCCGTAGCAATGGTGCCCACGCCAGGCTCAGACACCAGTTTTACTGATACCAGCGCATCTGGGTTAACCTGCTTCAAATCGAAGATAAGCTGAGCTAAATCCTCAATGGAGTAGATATCGTGATGCGGAGGAGGGGAGATAAGCGTAACCCCTTGCACTGAGTGACGTAGTTTAGCGATTTCCGCTGTGACCTTATGTCCTGGCAACTGACCACCTTCACCCGGTTTCGCACCCTGTGCGACCTTGATTTGCAGCACATCTGCATTGGTGAGGTAGTGTGGTGTCACGCCAAAACGGCCAGAGGCAATCTGCTTAATGCGAGAGTTACGATTAGTCCCGAATCGACGTGGATCTTCACCGCCCTCACCTGAGTTGGAATAGCCCCCAAGCTTGTTCATTGCCATGGCAAGTGCTTCGTGCGCTTCTGGGCTCAATGCGCCAATAGACATTGCCGCTGAGTCGAAGCGTTTGAATAGCTCAGTATTAGGTTCAATTTGTTCAAGTGGCAGCGCATTGTCCGCCTTTTTCAGCTTCATCAAGTCACGCAGCATCGCGACAGGACGGTCATTCACTTGCTTAGCATACGACTTATAGTCGGATGCATCGCCCGATTTCACCGCTTGTTGCAGCGTACCAACGACATCTGGGTTATAAGCGTGATACTCGCCATCGTGGACGTATTTCAGTAGGCCGCCATGTTCAACCGGTTTGCGTTTTGCCCATGCCTTGCGGGATAGGTTAAACAGGTCTTGTTGGAAGTCTTCAAAGCTTGCGCCCTGAATACGTGTCGTTACACCAGTAAAGCATAGGTCGACTACATCACGATGCAGACCTACTGCTTCAAATAGCTGTGAACAGCGATAAGAGGCGATGGTCGAGATGCCCATCTTCGACATGATCTTATATAGACCCTTGTTGATGCCGTATTGATAGTTTTGCATCACATCGCGGTAGCTCTTATCAATAGCACCATCATCGACCAGTTTTCCTAGCGCTTCATAAGCGAGGTAGGGGTAGATGGCGGTTGCACCAAATCCAAGTAGTACCGCAAACTGATGTGGGTCACGCGCCGTCGCCGTTTCAACGATAATGTTGGCATCACAGCGAAGATTCGCTTCAATTAAGCGGGTTTGTACCGCGCCAACCGCCATAGCCGCTGGAATAGGCAGCTTGCCTTTAACGAGGGCACGATCGGAAAGCACGACGAGAACCGTTCCTTCTTTAACGACGGTCTCCGCTTGATCACAGAGATCGAGTAGCGCTTGTTTGAGATCTTTCTCATTTGGATCGTAATTGATATCGAGGATCGTGTTGCGATAGTGTTTGTTACTCAGCTCCAGTAGCTGCTGCATATCAGAGTAGAGCAGCACAGGTGAATCGAAGGTCACACGGTAGGCGTGACCATCGGTTTCACAGAATACGTTCATCTCTTGACCGACACTGGTCGCAAGCGACATCACGTGCTTTTCGCGCAGTGGGTCGATAGGTGGGTTGGTAACCTGAGCAAATTTCTGACGGAAGTAATCAGTTACCAAGCGCTCTTTAGAGGATAGCACCGCCATTGGAGTGTCATCACCCATAGAACCAACCGCTTCTTGACCCATATCGCCGAGTACACGAAGCACCTGATCGGTCTCTTCGTTGGTCATGGCGAACTGTTTTTGATAGGTCTTCAGTACTGTTTCATCAAAGCTGCGCTCGCCAACTTGGTCATCTTCGAGGGCGCTAAATGGTGTTAGTTTGTGGACGTTATTTTCCATCCACTCGCGGTATGGGTGACGGCTCTTGAGATCGTTGTCGATGTCATCCGAGTGCCACAGTTCACCCTCTTGTGTATCAACAACCAGCAGTTCGCCTGGACCAACACGCCCTTTTTCTGCCACTTCATCAGGGGCGTAATCCCAAATGCCGACTTCGGATGCTAGCGTGATGAGGTTGTCTTTGGTAATCACATAGCGCGCAGGACGCAAGCCGTTGCGATCTAGGTTACACGCCGCATAACGACCGTCGGAAAGGACGATACCAGCCGGGCCGTCCCAAGGCTCCATGTGTTTAGAGTTAAAGTCGTAGAATGCACGAAGATCTGCGTCCATGTCTGGGTGATTTTGCCATGCTGGCGGTACCAGCATTCGCATAGCACGGAAGATATCCATGCCACCAGATAGGAATAGGTCGAGCATGTTATCTAGGCTTGAAGAATCCGAGCCCGTTTCGTTGACGAAAGGAGCGGCTGTTTGCAGATCCGGTAGTAGCGGTGAGGCAAATTTGTAGGCACGCGCTTTCGCCCATTGGCGGTTACCTTCAATGGTGTTGATCTCACCATTGTGCGCTAAATAGCGGAATGGCTGTGCTAATGGCCAGCGGGGTTGAGTATTAGTGGAGAAACGCTGGTGGAACAAACAGATCGACGATTCCATGCGAAGATCGGCAAGATCGAGGTAGAATCGCGGAAGATCGGCCGGCATACATAGACCTTTGTAGACGATCACCTGAGTCGACAAACTACAAATATAGAAGTCTTCATCTTCCGTAATGCGTTTTTCAATGCGGCGCTTAGCGATGTACAGACGTCGCTCAACATCTTGCTCACGCCAACCTGCCGGTGCCGAGATAAATACCTGAACGATATTGGGTAGCGAACTCAGCGCGATTGGGCCGAGAACGTCTTCATTGGTTGGCACGTCGCGCCAGCCAGAAATGGTCAGCGTTTCTTTAGACAGTTCTTGGTTGATGATGTCTTTTGCAGATTGGGCTTTAACCGGATCTTTGGAGAGAAACATCATGCCGACGGCATACTGCTTAGCCAAGGTCCATTGGTTTTCTTCTGCAATTAAGCGGAAATATGAATCGGGTTTTTGAAGTAGTAAGCCACAACCATCGCCAGTTTTTCCATCTGAGTTGATGCCGCCACGGTGAGTCATGCGGTCTAGTGCTGAGATTGCGGTGCGAACCAGTTTGTGACTGGGTTGACCTTGCATATGCGCAATCAGGCCAAATCCACAGTTGTCTTTTACAAGACTTGGATCGTAAAGAGCCATTGCCTTTCTCCCTTTGAGCTTGCTGTCATCCTGACAGTAAATTAATGCTTTTTAATGACTTTTTATTGTTATGTGAGTCAAATTTTTAACTGTTAGTTATTAACAAGTTGCATTTATTTTATTTTCACGAACTTCACAACGTATAGCTTATGGCAAGAAAGGTCAAGTTTTCAGAAATTTGTTGTGTATGTCTCGAAAAAACAAACAAATAATCTAGTTACTTTACAGTTAGTTGCTGTGCAAAAAGAGAGAAAGTTAACAGGTTGCGGGTGACTCATGCTTGTCGCCCATTAATAATGTGCTTTTGGCTGGACTGAGTCATAGATAGAAAAAAGGCCAGCATAAAGCTGGCCAAATTAGGAAGGAATGCTGTTAGTTACTTATCCGTGTAACTAGACAGTCGACCTTTAAGCGGAAAGCATCAATGAGTTGGCTTTCGCTTCTAGGTTAGTGTTGCCCATTAGGTATTCATCGATAGCACGTGCACACTCACGGCCTTCGTTGATACAGCGTACAACCAAAGACTGGCCTGTACGCATGTCACCTGCGGCAAATACACCTTGTTGGTTTGTTTGGAAGTTCTCCGCAGCAACGTTGCCACGCTCATCCAATTTGATGTCGAGCTGAGCTAGAACGCCCGTTGTTCTGGGTGTAGGAAGCCCATTGCTAGGAACGCCATGTCACATGGAATCACACGCTCAGAACCTGCCACTTCCTCAAAGCTTGGACGCTCACCAGGAGCGGCATCTTGCCAAACGATATCAGCGATACGAAGACCCGTTACTTGGCCTTCATCGTTACCGATAAACTCTTTGGTTAGGATGTTCCAATGACGATCACAGCCTTCTTCGTGAGAAGTTGTGGTCTTCATGATCATTGGGTATTGAGGCCATGGCATGTTGGCTGGACGCTTCTCTGGTGGAATCGGCATGATTTCTACCTGAGTAACGCTTGCTGCTTTATGACGGTTAGAGGTACCTACACAGTCAGAACCAGTATCACCACCACCGATCACCACAACATGCTTATCTTTGGCGTGAATCTCTTCACCTTTCAGATCCATATCGTTAGCACGACGGTTGTTTTGCGCTAGGAATTCCATCGCAAAGTGAACACCGCTTAGCTCACGTCCAGGAACCGGTAGGTCGCGAGGCACGGTAGAGCCACCTGTTAGCAGTACCACATCAAACTCTTGACGAAGCTGCGCAGCGTTTACGTCAACACCAATGTGTTGGTTAACCTTGAACTCAACGCCCGCTTCAGCCATTAGATTGATTTTACGGTCAATGATATCCATGCCTAGTTTGAAATCAGGGATACCAAAGCGAAGTAGACCGCCGACTTTCTCATCACGTTCGAATACCGTCACTGAGTGACCAGCGCTGTTTAGCTGCTCGGCTGCAGATAGACCTGCAGGGCCTGAACCGATAATAGCGACAGTTTTTCCGGTGCGAGAGCGCGGCGTTTTTGGTTTCGCGTAGCCTTCACGGTAAGCCGTTTCAACAATGGTCTTCTCAATGTTACAGATGGTGATTGGGTCTTGGTTAATACCAAGTACACAAGCACTTTCACACGGAGCTGGACATACGCGACCTGTAAACTCAGGGAAGTTGTTGGTTGAGCTTAGGATACGCCAAGCTTCTTCCCAGCTGTCACGGTAAACCGCGTCGTTAAACTCTGGGATGATGTTGCCGATCGGACAACCGTTGTGACAGAAAGGTACGCCACAATCCATACAACGAGAAGCCTGAGTATTGATCTTATCGCCAAACTCTTCGTTAAGAACGAACTCTTTGTTGTCTTCAATACGAACCGCTGGGTCGAGCTTCCCTG
Organism: Vibrio maritimus; assembly: GCA_003263775.1. Classification (GTDB taxonomy): domain Bacteria; phylum Pseudomonadota; class Gammaproteobacteria; order Enterobacterales; family Vibrionaceae; genus Vibrio; species Vibrio maritimus. The sequence goes on along the minus strand of JYJJ01000004.1, from coordinate 49,696 downwards.
GAAGCTCGCGACCATGTTCTAAAAATCCAGTAGGCTTACCCATTATACTGCCTCCACTTCTTCCGTTTGAGCTTGCTCAGCTTCCGCTTTGCGCTTTAGTAGCACTGCTTTGTAGTCACGTGGCATTACTTTCACTAGTGATGCAATGCTTGCTTCAAAGTTGTCTAAGAACGACTGAGCGACTTCACTTCCTGTGAACTCCACATGCTTAGTCAGCATGTCTAGTATTAGTTCGCGATCTTCTTGTTCGATTGGGTCTAGGTCGACCAATTCTGGGTTTAGCTTGGTTTCAAAGTCACCCGCTTTATCCCAAACATACGCCACACCGCCACTCATACCAGCAGCAAAGTTACGACCTGTTGAGCCTAGGATAACCGCTACACCGCCTGTCATGTATTCACAGCCGTGGTCACCCACGCCTTCAACCACAACCTTCGCGCCAGAGTTACGAACACAGAAGCGCTCGCCAGCCATACCGCGGATGTAAGATTCACCCGACGTTGCACCGTAGAAACAAACGTTACCAACAACAATGTTGTCTTCAGCAACGATGCTAGATTTCGCATCTGGGTACAGTACTAGCGTACCGCCAGAGAGACCTTTACCCCAGTAATCGTTCGCATCACCTTCCACTTCGAACTTCACGCCCTTAGCAAGGAAAGCACCGAATGACTGACCGGCACTGCCGTTGAACTTCACGTTCATTGGCTGTGGTAGACCTTGGTCTTTGTAAACCTTAGAGATTTCGTTCGACAGCATGGTACCTGCTGAGCGATCCGTGTTGATGATTGGGAACTCAGCGTTGACCGCTTCACCCTTCTCAAGTGCTGGGATAGCCGCTTGAATCAACTTACGGTCCAGAACCTGTTCTAGGTTATGGTTTTGCTCTGTCTGGTTGTAAACACCGTCTTCTTCACGCGCTTGTTCAATGTGCAGAACTGGCGATAGGTCGAGGTTCTTATATTTCCAGTGAGCGATGTCGTCGCGGATCTTCAGTTTCTGAGACTGACCCACCATCTCATCGATAGTGCGGAAGCCAAGCTCAGCCATGACTTCACGTAGGCCTTCAGCCATGTATTGGAAGAAGGTAACAACGTCTTCTACGCGGCCATCAAAGCGCTCACGTAGCGTTTTGTTTTGTGTTGCGATACCAACTGGACAGGTGTTCTTGTGACACTTACGCATCATGATACAGCCTTCAACAACCAGAGCGGCTGTTGCCACACCCCATTCCTCAGCACCTAGCAGAGTCGCAACGGCAAGGTCACGTGGCGTTTTCATCTGACCATCAGATTGAACCACGATACGGTTACGTAGGCCGTTCTTCAGAAGTGTTTGGTGTGTTTCTGCCAAACCTAGCTCCCAAGGAAGACCAGTGTGGCGGATTGAAGACATTGGTGATGCACCTGTACCACCATCGAAACCAGCAATAAGGACAACGTCCGCTTTCGCTTTCGCTACACCAGAGGCGATAGTACCAACGCCTGCTTCCGATACCAGTTTCACGTTGACGCGACCAGCACGGTTCGCATTCTTCAAGTCGTAGATCAGCTGAGCCAAATCTTCAATTGAGTAGATATCATGGTGTGGTGGTGGAGAAATCAGACCAACCCCTGGAGTGGAGTGACGAGTCGCACCGATCCAGTCATCGACTTTATCACCCGGTAGCTGACCACCTTCACCCGGCTTCGCACCTTGTGCCATCTTGATCTGAATTTCATCAGAGTTGGTTAGGTAGTAAGAAGTCACACCGAAGCGGCCTGATGCTACCTGCTTGATCGCAGAGCGTTCCCAGTCACCGTTCTCTTTACGTTCGAAACGTGTTGGGTCTTCACCACCTTCGCCCGAGTTAGATTTCGCGCCAATGCGGTTCATTGCAACAGCTAGAGTCGAGTGAGCCTCGTACGAGATGGAACCGAACGACATAGCACCTGTTGCGAAACGCTTAAGGATGCTTTCGATTGGCTCAACTTCCTCTAGAGGAATAGAACCTGCAGGGTTCTTAACAAAGTCTAGCTGGCTACGCAGTGTTGCTGCGTTGTCGCCTTGGTCATCAACTGCTTTCGCGTATTGCTTAAACTGAGCGTAGTTTTTGTTGCGAGTCGATTCTTGCAGTAGTGAGATAGTTTCTGGGTTAAACAGGTGCTTCTCACCACGCTGTTTCCACTGGTAAACACCACCAACATCAAGAACTTGTACTGGGATTTCACGCGTTGGGAAGCCAACACGGGTGACGGATCAGTACTTCTTTTGCGATGTCATCAATGGTTAGACCTTGGATACGAGAAACGGTACCCGTGAAGTATTTCTCTACGACAGATTTGCTGATACCCAGCGCTTCAAAGATTTGTGCACCGTGGTAAGACTGCAGCGTTGAGATACCCATCTTCGAGAAGATCTTCAGAAGACCACCGTTGATGGACTTACGGTAGTTCTCGAACAGCTCAGAGATGCTGGTTTCTGGATCAAGCTTCTTAGTGCGCTGTAGCTCTACCATAGTTTCGATAACTAGGTATGGGTTCACAGCATTCGCGCCGTAGCCCACTAGCGTTGCAAAGTGGTGAGTTTCACGAGCATCACCCGTTTCAACCACGATGTCACACTTAGCACGCAAGCCTTTACGGATTAGGTGGTGGTGAACTGCGCCAACCGCCAGCATCGCAGGGATAGCAGCGTGGTTAGAGTTTACTGCACGGTCAGTTAGCAAGATGATTGAGTAACCATCGATAACTGCGTCTTCTGCGTATTGGCAGATACGTTTCAGTGCACGCTCTAGCTTGCCTTCGTCTTCGCTTGCTTGGAATACGATATCCAGTGTCTTCGCTTGTAGGTGCTCATTATCGATAGCACGCAGTTTCTCAAGCTCTGAGTTAGACAGAACAGGAGACTCAAGCTCAACTTTTTGACAGTGCTCTGGCGATTCTGCTAGTAGGTTCTGATCTTTACCTAGATAAGTGTTCAGAGACATAACCATGCGCTCACGAATCGGGTCGATTGGCGGGTTGGTTACCTGAGCAAATAGCTGTTTGAAGTAGTTAGATAGATGTTGTGACTGGTGCGAAAGGATCGCTAATGGCCAGTCGGCACCCATTGCAGAAAGTGGCTCTTTGCCATCTTTTGCCATAGGCACAATGATTTCATTCACTTCTTCTGAGCTAACACCAAACGCTTGCTGTTTGTGCAGTAGCTTCTCTGGAGAAGGTTGGCTGAATTCGTTGCTCGCATCTGGAAGCTTCTTCAGGCTTAGTAGGTTCTCTTCCACCCATTTCTGGTATGGCTGAGCACTTGCAATGCCATCTTTCACTTCTTCATCAGAGATGATGCGACCTTGTTCTAGGTCGGCAACAAAGATACGACCTGGTTGTAGACGACCACGGAACTCGACGTTCTCAGGCTCAATGTCGACAACACCAGATTCTGATGCCATAACTAGGAAGTCATCTTTCGTCACGGTATAACGAGATGGACGCAGACCGTTACGGTCAAGCGTTGCACCTACCTGAACACCGTCAGTGAAACAGACCGATGCTGGGCCATCCCATGGTTCCATAACGTTCGCGTGGTACTGGTAGAACGCACGACGGGTTGGATCCATGTTTTTGTTTTCTTGCCATGCTTCAGGAATCATCATCATTAGCGCATGTGGCAGGCTACGACCAGACAGAACTAGGAGCTCAAGTGCCATATCGAAGTTTGATGAGTCCGAGCTTCCTTCTTGACAGATAGGAAGCAGCATGTCGATTTCTGCTTGTGTGAACAAGTCAGATTCGATGATAGCTTCACGCGCCTTCATCCAGTTCAAGTTACCGCGAACTGTGTTGATTTCACCGTTGTGGGCAATGTAACGGAAAGGCTGCGCTAGGCGCCATCTTGGGAAAGTATTGGTAGAGAAACGAGAGTGAACCAGCGCCAGTGCTGTCACCATCGTTGGATTTTGTAGATCTAAGAAGTACTGAGGTACTTGCTCTGTCGTTAGCTGACCTTTATACACCAACGTCTTGTAAGACATAGAGTTGATGTAGAAGTCATCACCGATGTTTGACACGCTTTCTAGACATACACGAACCGTGTAGTTACGCAGAACGTACAGTTTACGCTCAAGTTCTTCTGGTGTGCAGCCTGGGCCGCCGGTTACGAATACGTGTTCAAATTGAGGTTCTGTGCTTAGTGGGTCAGCACCAATCATAGAGTTGTCGGTTGGCAGCACGCGGTAGCCAATCACTTCTAGATCTAGGCGCTGTGCATTGCGCTCTAGGATGTCACGACATTGTGCGCGTTTGTGTTCGTCTTTAGGGAACAACACAACACCTACACCGTACTTCTCAAACGATGGCAGCTTAATGCCAAGCTTCACGGTTTCTTCTAACAGAAACTCGTGTGGCTTTTGAAGTAGGATACCTGCACCATCACCGCTGCATGGGTCACAACCTTGACCGCCACGGTGCTCCATTCGCGCTAGCATATCCAGGGCTTGAGTCACTACATCGTGAGATTTACGGTTTTTTAGGTGAGCAACAAAACCGATACCGCAAGCGTCATGCTCCAATTCAGGAGTATACAGACCTTGTGCATTCTGCTCTCTATCTACCATAGATACTTCCTTCCAGTTAAATCTAGACGCAATTAGAGTGTGTGATTGCGTCTTGTCCTTTGTAATTTTGATTCTTGACTGCCAGAGGGGGCAGTGTTCGAGTCCATTCAGCATCTCGCAGGAAAAGTGTTGCGAGAAAAACATTCCGTGGTGATATTCAATGTCTTCATTCCACAATCTAGTGGAATCTGTTGGTGGGAGTAGAATATCGACCCTAATCAACCAATCCGTACTGTAATAAAAACGGCAAATACAGCAGAATTGTGTAAGTATCCTACAATTTTGTCCTCGTTAATTCCAACGAAACTTACGTCTGTTACACATTTTTTTATCTTGTTTTGAATATATTTCATAACATCGATGCAACATTTCGGGTTTTCTGCTTGTTTTTCTGCATATTTATTGATTTTGATTAAGAGTGTTTAAAACGCCGATTGCTACTATTCATGGTTTTCTTTTGCAGGGATGTAATTTAGTTTCACAAATTAGAGTGAGATTCATTCTTATTAGTAGGTTTTTTGAACATGCAATTACATGAGTTAGTGAATACCATCGGCCAAGATCTGCAGCGCCGATATGGAGAAAAGGTTCACAAGCTAACCCTGCACGGCGGCTTTAGCTGCCCAAATCGCGATGGCACTATTGGCCGTGGCGGCTGTACATTCTGCAACGTGGCTTCTTTCGCAAGCGAAGAGACCCAGATCCAGTCGATTCACGAACAGCTTACCGACCGAGCGGGTGAGGTTAAGCGCGCTAAGAAGTATCTGGCGTACTTTCAGGCCTACACTAGTACCTACGCTGAAGTTCAAGTGTTGAAAAACATGTACGAAGAAGCGCTTAAATACGCGGATATCGTTGGCCTATGTGTGGGAACCCGTCCAGATTGCGTGCCAGACTCTGTACTAGAGCTGCTTGCCGGTTATGTTGAGCAAGGCTATGAGATTTGGCTTGAGTTAGGTTTGCAGACAGCAAACGATCAAACCTTAAAGCGTATTAATCGTGGCCACGACTTTGCGGTTTACGATGAAATCACCAAGCGCGCTCGCGCTCTAGGTATTAAAGTGTGCACGCACTTGATCGTCGGCCTGCCAAACGAAACCAAGCAAGATAATCTACAGACGCTAGAAAAGGTGTTGGAAACCGGTACCGATGGTATCAAGCTTCATGGTCTTCATATTGTTGAGGGCAGCACCATGGCAAAGGCTTGGCGAGCAGGACGCCTTGAGGCGCCAACTTTAGAGTTCTATTTAGATGTTGCCAGCGAAATGATTCGTCGCACGCCGGCCGAGATTGTTTATCACCGCGTTTCTTCCTCAGCAAGACGTCCAACGCTGCTCTCACCACTATGGTGTGAAAACCGCTGGTTGGCGATGACAGAACTTGGCAGAACCCTAACGGCAGAAGGTGCTCAGGGAGCACTGACCGAGAATCCGTTTACTTATCACAAACCTGTTCTCAAATAATTCGCCTTCCGTGTGCAAACTTGGGCTTAGTGATAGACTTAGCCCAGTTGTAACGCACGGAGTGCTGAATGAAACCCATCAAAAATCTCGCGCAATACTATGTCGACCTATTGGTGAAACTCGGTATTGTGCGCTTCTCTATTATATTGGCGCTAGCTCTTGTCGCCCTGGCTGTTGTAGTTCAGGTCGGTATTACCTTGGTACTCAATGGGCGCGTCGATGATATCGATATAGTTCGCTCGGTGTTCTTTGGTCTATTGATCACCCCTTGGGCGGTGTATTTCCTCTCGGTCGTGGTTGACCAGCTTGAAGAGTCTCGTCAGCGTCTCGCTAAGATGGTCTCAAAGCTTAAAGAGATGCGCTCTCGCGACCAAGATCTTAACCACAAGCTTCAGCAAAATATTCGTAAGCTCAATCAAGAAATTGAAGAGCGTCAAAAAGCCGAAGAAGCACGTGAAGAAGCGATGAAGGATCTTGAAAACGAAGTCTTTCAGCGTGAACGCACTCAGTTAGAACTCGCTGAAAGAACCGCGTTGCTTCGCTCGTTTATCGATGCGTCACCCGACCTTATTTACTATCGCAATGCAGAAGGCGTGTTCTCAGGCTGTAACAAGGCGATGGAGGAGCTTACCGGTCGTAAAGAGCAAGACTTGGTTGGTCTCACACCATGGGATGTTTATTCGGAAGAGATCGCCAAACAAGTGGTGGAAACTGACCACAAGGTAATGGGTGACAATCAGGCACTGACCTATGAGCAGTGGCTCGAATACCCCGACGGTAAAAAATGCTTCTACGAGCTTCGTAAAGTGCCGTTCTACAGTAAAGATGGTCGCCACTTAGGTCTTGTTGGTTTTGGCCGCGATATCACCGAGCGTAAGCGCCATGCTGAGTCATTGGAGAAGGCGAGCCGAGACAAGACCACGTTTATCTCAACCATCAGTCACGAGCTGCGCACGCCACTCAATGGCATTGTGGGCTTGAGCCGCATGCTCCTTGATGGACAGCTGAATGGTGAGCAGCGTAAGCAGCTGCAAACGATCAATGTCAGCGCGATTACTCTTGGGCATATCTTTAACGATATTATCGACATGGATAAGTTTGATAGACGCAAACTTGAGCTCTTCCCTGAGCCATTAAACTTTGAAGATTTTGTCGCGGAGCTAGAGAGCATCTCAGGCTTGATGGCGGAGCAAAAAGGGCTACGTTTTGATCTTGAGAGGCTGACCGATTTACCGGAAGGGGTTGTCGTTGATGCAACACGTCTTCGTCAGGTGATTTGGAATTTGGTGAGCAATGCCATGAAGTTCACCAAGCAAGGTGGTGTGGTAATGACCATCAGCGCGGATATTGAAGATGGCCACGCGTACATCACGATCGAAATCGAAGATACCGGTATCGGCATTCCGCAAAAAGAGCTCGATAAGATCTTTGCCATGTACTATCAAGTGAAGTCGGGCAAAGACAATCTGCACGCGGTTGGCACTGGTATTGGCCTTGCGGTGTCGAAACAGCTTATCCAAATGATGGATGGCGATATTACGGTTGATAGTGAAGAGGGGTTCGGCAGTACGTTCACCGTGACCATCAACGTTCCGTGTGCGGATGAAATGCAGCTTGCGCCGGTTGAAGTGAAGCGACAAGGTAGCCTGCGCATCTTCTTGCTGGAAGATATTGAACTTAACATCACCGTCGCACGTTCTTTGCTAGAGAGCCTTGGGCATAGCGTCGAAGTGGCCATGACGGGTGAAGAAGCGTTAGCGAACTTTAATCCAGCAAGTTTTGATTTGGCGCTGCTGGATATTCAGCTTCCAGATATGACAGGTTTCGATGTTGCTCAAGAGCTTAGATTGCGCTACTCAGAGTTACCACCGCTTGTGGCACTCACCGCCAATGTGCTCAAAGACAAGCAGGAGTACCTGACAAACGGCATGGACGATGCCATCAGTAAGCCACTGAGCGTCAAAGCGCTTACCGAAGTGATCAATAAATTCCACGGCGATGACGTCATGGAAGAGCCACAGCCAGAGGAGAAGGAAGTGAAAGAGAACATCAACAGTGAAGTCTTTAGTCGCTTGCTGGATCTCGACATGTTGGAATCGTACGTCGACATCGTTGGCAGCGCGCCGGTGCTCGATAGCATCAAGATGTTTGAGCAGATGATGCCAGACTATATCGATATCCTCGATTCAAATATGACAGCCAAAGATCAGCCGGGTATTGCCTCAGAAGCGCACAAGATAAAAGGGGCGGCGGGATCGATTGGTCTTAAACGTATTCAGTCTATTGCTCAAAAAGCGCAGTCTCCAGAGCTTCCAGCTTGGTGGGAAAACATTGAAGATTGGGTTGAAGAGATCAAAAACGAGTATCAGAATGATATTCAAATACTAAAATCGTGGTTGGAAAGTAAGGAATCATAATGAAAAAAGTTGTTACCGCACTTGCACTCTCTATCGCTCTAGCAGGTTGTGCATCATCTCCAACAACCGACTCAGTCATGTGGGCGTCGAGTGATACAGCGATGGTAGAGCAGCAAACCGTTAGCCTCAATTCGAACCTGTGGATTGATATGATGCCGAAAGTAGGCGAGACATCGGCTTGGTGAAAGAGCAAAATCTATATGGTGCCTTGAATCTCAGCACGGAGAACCAACTTCCTGCTGATATGGATGTCGCTATGGTTGTGCTTAAGCAAGATGACATGACATGGGAATTTGAAGGCAGTGATTTTGAGCTTCGTAATCACTCAGAGAGTCAATGGGAGGTGGCCTTCAATTGGCAGCTAGAGGTGAACATCACTAAGCCTGTCGATGTGGCTGTGCAGCTTGTTGATGGTGAGAACAAAACCTGGTTGGTGAGCAAACAGGTTAACATCGATACTGTCTACTAATATGTAAGGCAATGAATGAAAAAAGGGACGCGTGATGCGTCCCTTTTTAATTGGTTTAGAAAGAGTGCATTACTCTTCTAGATCACCACAGAAGCGGTAACCTTCACCGTGAATCGTAGCAATGATCTCTGGCGTACCAGATACTGATTCAAAGTGCTTACGGATACGACGAATCGTTACGTCTACTGTACGGTCATGTGGCTTAAGCTCACGACCAGTCATCTTCTTAAGAAGGTCGGCACGAGTTTGGATCTTGCCTGGGTTCTCACAGAAGTGTAGCAGTGCGCGGAACTCAGAGCGTGGCAGCTTGTAGCTGTCGCCGCTTGGGCTAACAAGTGAACGGCTGTTGATGTCCAGAACCCAACCATTGAACTCGTATTTTTCAACGCTGCGTTTTTCTTCTGTCGCAGCGCCGCTGCTCATAGAGCGAGTCAGTAGGTTGCGTGCACGGATAGTCAGTTCACGTGGGTTAAATGGTTTAGTGATGTAATCATCAGCACCAATCTCTAGGCCAAGGATTTTATCAACTTCGTTGTCACGACCAGTTAGGAACATTAGAGCAACGTTAGCTTGCTCACGTAGTTCACGTGCTAGCAGTAGACCATTCTTACCAGGAAGGTTGATATCCATGATAACTAGGTTTACAGAGTTTTCTGACATCACCTGGTGCATTTCCTGACCGTCGCTGGCCTCGAATACAGCATATCCTTCTGCTTCAAAAATGCTTTTTAGGGTGTTACGGGTTACTTGCTCATCTTCAACAATAAGAATCTGCGGGCTTTGCATCGGCGGTACCTAAATTAAACTTGTGAAAATTCTGTCTGTAGTAGAATAAATTCTAGGCAAAAAGTTAACATATAGGTAATGTTTCTTGGAGCTTTTACTCACCATCACTGAAACAGTTACGTTTTACGTCGCCATCCATGATGTTGCCAAAAAACGAGAAATCCCTGTAATCTCTTATTATTCTGCTAGGTCATTGAGGCGAATTCTATAATGTTAACAGCATGCTAACAATGGTCAAATGTTAATTCCATGCAGTTTGTTGATTTAAATCAATAGGCGCTTTGTAACAAATATTAATAGTATTGGGCAGAGGCTAAATTTTAGATAGTATGAGTATCGATGCACAACTTTGGAGTGCTTATTCAAGCATTGCAATGCGGTTTCTCACTGAGTGGGAATGCGATAGCTACGCTGTTATAACGGCTTGTAACCCACGGAGTCGTAAACTAAGTGATGAAGAAAACTGCATAAAAAACCGAGATCTAGAACGAAATTTAGCAGATTTTTACCATGTAAGTGTAAACGTCGGCGATCCAAGCTTTGAGTGGGTGGAAGCGAGTTTTGCGGTGGACATCCCGTTTTCGCAAGCGTGTGAGTTAGCGCAAAAATATGAGCAAAATGCCATCTACTGGGTCGAAAATGGTGTACTGTTTCTGGTCTCCTGTGATGAAGATCAGACGAAAAAGAATTTAGGCTTGCTGAGTCAGTACGTGCGTCAATGACCGTTTGGCTGGGCAAGTAAAAAGGGATTTTACTTTAATGCTCTCTAAAGGTGCGGCTGGTTTTTGCACCTATTGAGCTATTATCACGGAGGAAACATGAGAGATATCACACCTGATATTTGTGACCAACACGAAGACAAAGTGATGCTGCTGAACTTGCCGCTGCAAAACTTTGGTCAACGCGCCGCCTTTTGGGGCGAGATTGTCACGGTACGTTGCTACCACGACAATTCCATGGTGCGAGAAGTGCTAGGCCACGATGGTAAAGGGAAAGTACTCTTTGTTGATGGGAATGGCTCGTGTGCGAAAGCGCTTTTGGGCGACCAGTTGGCGATCATGGCCATTGAGAATGGCTGGGAAGGCGTCATTGTTAATGGTGCAATTCGCGATGTTGCCGCAATGTCGGAGATGGATCTTGGGGTGAAAGCACTCGCAGCGTGTCCATTTAAGACAGAAAAACGCGGAGCTGGGCAAATCAACGTCACACTGACCATGAACAATCAAATTGTTCAGCCAGGTCATTATGTGTATTCAGATTGGAATGGGGTGCTAATTAGTAAGGAAGCACTGGAATTTTAGTCTGTGAGCGGTAATCGCTGTATTTACACACTCAACTAAAAACGGAAACCTAGACCGACTTCAACCCCTTGCTGAACTTTTTCAAAGTCAAAGGTGGCGTGAACGTCTAGGTTTTCTGTTAACCTCATTCGGCTCGAAACCTCGGCCGCCATCGCACCTTGTGTCTCATTATTTTCTTCGTATTGATATCCACGCAGCGTACTCTTCACAGAAATACGGTCAGACACCTGATAGTTAACGCCACTTAGAAAGCCACGGTCGTTAGAGATATCTGAATTGTTGAGGCGGGCACCAATGTACACGTCTAGAGAATCAAACACAGCGTACGAGTAGCCGCTATCGACATTCCACACATCAAAAGAATCTGCACCGCTGGATTTACTACCAGAAGATAAGAAGAAGCTGTGCGGTGATTGATTATGTTGAGAAGGGAGCGCAGGGAGCTCAACAGAGAGTGCTGAAGCGCTGAACAATAAACCACTACAAACCAATAACGCTGGGGCGTATAAAGACACTGCTCTCATGGCACCACTCCTTGGTTATAGTTTTTATAGTTTATTGATTTCTAATTAAAGCACAGAATCTAAGCAAAAAGTTGTAAAACTATATAGCATTTAGTTATGTATAAAGATCCTAACTGCATATAAATGCATTATTATCCTTTTTTATGCTTTTGATAAAAAAATGCTCGCCAAGCAACAAAAGTACAATTTTTGATTGACTAATCGCCAACAAATGCGGTACACGTATGGGTAAGCACATAACAGAATCTGAAGCACGACCTATTATGTTTAATCACCAGCACGTAGTAATGACCACCACCATTATTATTACCGACATTATCGTTGGGGCAGGCTGGTAGACGAAAGAAATTCAAAAACAAGGCCTGTATCACCAAGATACGGGCCTTTTTTTTACCTGTTTTGAGTATTTCGGGAGGAAAGGATGCGAGTACTAAAATTTGGAGGCTCATCGTTAGCCGATGCGGACCGTTTTTTAAGAGCGGCGGACATCATCGCCAACAATGCCCAGCAAGAAGACTTAGCCGTGGTGCTATCAGCACCGGGTAAAACAACCAACAAACTAGTAGCAGTCATTGAAACTGCACTCAAGAACAATGAAGTTGAACTGCAAATCTCTGAACTAGAGACGTCATTCAATGAGCTGTTCTCCAACATTAAAAAAGTCCTCCCGAACATCGACAGCACAGATTTCGACAACCAAGTCAAAACTTCGCTGTTCCAACTTCACCAGTTCGTCCATGGTATTCGCCTTCTTGGCACTTGCCCTGACCATGTTAATGCTCGCATTATTTCTAAAGGTGAGCGCATTTCTATCCAGTTGATGAAAGCGGTACTTATCGCGAAAGGCCAAGCGGCGGATCTTATCGACCCTGTGAAATACCTGTTTGCCAACGGTGACCACCTAGAAGCTATGGTGGACGTTGAAGTATCGACTCAAAACTTCCAAGCGAATCCGCTTGCTGAGGGTGTTGTACACATCATGCCTGGTTTCACTGCAGGTAATGCGAAAGGTGAACTAGTGACGCTAGGTCGTAATGGTTCGGACTACTCTGCAGCGGTACTGGCTGCGTGTCTGCGTGCGGATTGTTGTGAAATCTGGACCGACGTTGATGGCGTTTATAACTGTGACCCTCGATTAGTTGACGATGCACGCCTCCTTAAATCGCTTAGTTACCAAGAAGCAATGGAACTCTCTTACTTCGGCGCTTCGGTTCTTCACCCGAAAACTATTGCTCCAATTGCTCAGTTCCATATCCCTTGTCTTATCAAGAACTCCTTTAACCCACAGGGTGCCGGGACTTTGATCGGTCAAGATACTGGCGAAGACAACCTACCAATTAAAGGTATCACCACACTTCTAACCTCATCATGGTTAACGTATCTGGCCCAGGTATGAAGGGCATGGTAGGCATGGCAAGCCGCGTATTTGGCGCGATGTCATCGGCAGGTGTATCTATTGTTCTCATTACTCAATCTTCATCAGAGTACAGCATCAGTTTCTGCATCGAAGAAGAAGACAAGCTAGAAGCTGAGCGTGCGCTTAGTGAAGCGTTCGAGCTTGAGCTGAAAAACGGTCTGCTTGAGCCTGTAGAGTTCATGGATGACGTTGCTATCGTAACGCTCGTCGGTGACGGTATGCGCACTTCTCGCGGCGTTGCCTCTCAGTTCTTCTCATCACTTGCTGAAGTAAACGTGAACATTGTGGCTATTGCTCAGGGTTCATCAGAGCGCGCGATTTCAGCGGTTATCCCAGAAGATAAGATTTCTGAAGCCATCAAAGCCTGTCACGAAAACCTATTTAACTCTAAGCACTTCCTTGATGTGTTTGTGGTTGGTGTTGGCGGCGTTGGTGGTGAGCTGGTGGATCAAATCCAAAGACAGCAAGGGAAGCTAGCCGAGAAAGGTATCATCATCCGTGTTTGCGGTCTGGCAAACAGCAAAGGGGTATTGCTTGATGGCAATGGCTTACCGCTTGAGCAGTGGCGCGATCGTATGGGTGATGTCAGTGAGAAATTCACCGTCTCTAGCCTAGCCGCACTGGTTCAACGTAATCACATCATCAACCCAGTTTTGGTTGACTGTACATCAAGCGAAGATATCGCTAACCAGTATGCTGAGTTCCTAGCCGCAGGCTTCCACGTAGTGACGCCAAACAAGAAAGCGAACACTGCGAGCATGTCTTACTACCATCAGCTTCGCGATGTGGCTCGCAGCTCTCGTCGTAAGTTGATGTATGAAACGACGGTAGGCGCAGGTCTGCCAGTCATCGAAAACTTGCAGAATCTGATTGCCGCTGGTGATGAACTTGAGAAGTTCAACGGCATCCTATCTGGCTCTTTATCATTCATCTTCGGTAAGTTGGATGAAGGGCTAACGCTGAGCCAAGCAACCAATGTAGCCAAAGATAAAGGCTTTACTGAGCCGGACCCACGTGACGATCTCTCTGGTATGGACGTGGCGCGTAAGCTACTTATTCTGGCGCGTGAAGCGGGTATGGCGCTTGAGCTTGAAGATGTAGAAGTTGATCAAGCTCTGCCACCAGGCTTTGATGATTCAGGCTCTATCGATGAGTTTATGGCTCGTTTGCCAGAAGCAGATGCTTACTTCAGCGAGTTGGTAGAAAACGCAGCCAAAGAAGGCAAAGTATTGCGTTATGTAGGCGAGATCGCTGACGGTAAGTGCCGCGTTCGCATTGCAGCTGTCGATGAAAACGACCCTATGTTTAAGATCAAAGACGGCGAGAACGCACTGGCCTTCTACAGCCGTTACTATCAGCCAATCCCTCTGGTACTTCGTGGCTACGGTGCTGGTACAGAAGTGACGGCTGCGGGTGTCTTCTCGGACGTGATGCGTACGTTAGGCTGGAAACTAGGAGTATAAGATGAGTGATAGCGTTGTCGTTTATGCGCCTGCCTCGATTGGCAATGTAAGCGTTGGCTTTGATGTGTTGGGCGCGGCGGTATCACCTGTTGATGGTACCCTGCTTGGCGATTGTGTTGAGGTAAGGCTGGGCGATAAGCCGTTCGACCTTGCCACTAAAGGCAGCTTTGTTGATAAGCTGCCAAGCGATCCAAAAGAGAACATCGTTTACGATTGCTGGAAGGTTTATGCCCGTGAGCTAGACAAAAAAGGTGTGGCACTCAAGCCGGTCTACATGACGCTTGAGAAGAACATGCCGATTGGTTCTGGCCTAGGTTCTAGCGCCTGTTCTATTGTTGCTGCGCTCGATGCACTGAACCAGTTTCATGGTAATCCACTGAATGAGACTGAGCTTCTCGCGCTAATGGGTGAGATGGAAGGTCAAATTTCTGGTGGCATCCATTATGACAATGTGGCACCTTGCTACCTAGGCGGTGTGCAGTTGATGCTGGAAGAGCTCGGTATCATCAGCCAAGAAGTACCATGCTTTGATGAGTGGTACTGGGTTATGGCTTATCCTGGCATCAAGGTGTCGACTGCAGAAGCGCGTGAGATCCTACCATCTCAGTATCGCAGACAAGATATCATTGCCCATGGTCGTCACTTAGCTGGGTTCATCCACGCTTGCCACTCTAATCAACCAGAGTTGGCAGCGAAGATGATCAAAGATGTCATCGCTGAACCTTATCGCGCCAAGTTATTACCAGGGTTTAGCAAGGCTCGTGAATACGCTGCAACAGCGGGTGCATTAGCGACAGGAATTTCAGGCAGCGGCCCAACGCTATTTAGCATCTGTAAAGACAAAGATGTCGCGGACAGAGTGGCTCGCTGGTTAGAAGAGAATTACGTACAAAATAACGAAGGATTCGTCCATGTTTGTCGCCTCGACAAGCAAGGCTCGAAGGTAACAGGAAGTAAGCTATGAAGCTGTACAACATCAAAGAGAACGACGAGCAAGTCTCGTTTGGCCAAGCCGTACGCCAAGGTTTAGGTCGTAACCAAGGTCTATTTTTCCCATCTGAGCTGCCAAAGTTCGATGATGTAGACGCACTGTTGGCTGAAGACTTTGTCACGCGTAGCGCAAAGATTTTGTCTGCGCTGATCGGTGATGAGCTTCCAGCAGAGAAAGTGAATGAGTTGGTCGACAATGCATTCCAGTTCCCAGCGCCTATCAATCAGGTAAAAGATAGCGTATACGCACTTGAGCTTTTCCACGGTCCAACGCTAGCGTTCAAAGACTTCGGTGGCCGCTTTATGGCTCAGTCTTTGGCGCAGTCTCTGATGGTGGCAAGATCACTATCCTTACAGCGACATCTGGCGATACGGGTGCGGCGGTTGCTCACGCGTTTTACGGCATGGAAGACATCAATGTTGTTATCCTTTATCCAAAAGGCAAGATCAGCCCGCTACAAGAAAAGCTATTCTGCACATTAGGCAAGAACATCCACACAGTGGCAATCAACGGCGACTTTGATGCCTGTCAAGCACTCGTTAAGCAAGCCTTTGACGATGCAGCATTGCGTGAAGAGATCGGCCTTAACTCGGCGAACTCAATCAACATCAGCCGTCTGATGGCGCAAATTTGTTACTACTTCGAAGCGGCATCTCAGATGTCTAAACAAGAGCGTGAGAACTTAGTTGTCTCGGTACCGAGTGGTAATTTTGGTAACCTAACGGCAGGTCTATTGGCGAAAGCACTAGGCCTTCCTATCAAACGCTTCATTGCAGCAACCAATGCCAACGATACGGTGCCTCGTTACCTAGAAACAGGTGAGTGGGATCCTAAGCCAACGGTTGCAACAACTTCAAATGCGATGGACGTAAGCCAGCCAAACAACTGGCCACGTATCGAAGAACTATGCCAAATCAAAGGCTGGGGTCTGGATACGCTGGGTAAAGGCATGGTGACGGATGAGCAAAGTGCTGAATCTGTGCGTGATCTCAACGCTCAAGGCTACTTGTGTGAGCCACACGGCGCGATTGCCTACCGCTTGCTGGACGAGCAACTGCAAGAAGGCGAAACGGGTCTGTTCTTGTGTACTGCACACCCTGCCAAGTTCAAAGAAGTGGTGGATGATATCCTTGGGTCAGACATCGACCTTCCAGGACCTCTAGCTAAGCACGCAGCGATGGAGTTGTTATCTGAAGATCTTGATAACGACTTTGATGCACTGAAAGCCGTGTTACGTCGAGTTCAGTAGTCAGATTTGATGGTATCCATGCCCAAGCTTATAGCAGCTTGGGCATTTTTTTATCTCCAGTAAGTGATAAAGAGCGGATAAAGCGAATTGAAATCGTTGACCTCAGGTTAGGTTGAGGATTTATGCTTGTGGTCAATTATCTCAACGCCAAAGTACAGGAACCCCCATGACACCAAACCAGTTGCAGCAATACTTAGATAAATTGGATGTCACGCTCAGTGGCGTAGATAACGGTGTGGTAAGCAATACGTTTTTAGCCAGCTATGCCGATTTGGTCAAACTACAAAGCGCTCAGCACCGCACGATCCCGTTTGAGAACTTTGATGTGTTTGCGGGCGACAGTATCAGCTCGAATCCGAAGTGAGATTTGAAAAACTCGTCACGCACTCTCGCGGTGGTTACTGCTTTGAGGTTAATGCCCTGTTTCTAGAAGTGCTAGAGACTTTAGGGTATAGCGTTAAACCTAAGCTTGCTCGCGTGCACCTTTCAGGCACGCCGTCGGGGCGAAGCCATCAAGTAACGTTAGTGACGATTGGCGAAGATCACTGGGTTGCCGATGTCGGTTTTGGTTCGAATACGCCGCGCGCACCCATTAAGCTGGTGGCTAATGTAGAGCAGCAGGCAGGTTTTCAAGTGTTTCGGTTTATTGAAATGGAGGACTTTGGCTACCTTTTGCAGCGCAGAGTGGAAGACGGGTGGCTGGATTTATATAGCTTAGATTTGGTGTTTGTGGCTAGGGGCGATATTGAGTACGCAAATCACTACACCTCGACTAGCCCTAATGCGGTGTTTACTCAGTCGTTGACTGCGGCACTTGCTACAGCTGAGGGCAGTGTAACGCTACTTGATACCATACTTCGTCACCGTCGTGGAGAACAAGAAACTAACGTGAGCGAGCTTGAACAACACAGTTATTTTGATGTTGTAGAGCGGGAGTTTGGGATAGTGGTCCCAGAAGAAAAGCGAGCGCTTATATTAGCTCGCTTGTACCCTTAAACAGACCATCGTGAGCGAGTCGCTTGATTGCGACTCGCTTTCCCACAATTCACGTTGTCACAATGCACTTGGGCCGTTAGACCGAGGGTTCCAGGCTTTTCTCGACGTAAATATGAGTGCCCGATTGATAGGTGGTGATTTCCATCGCTTTATGTAAGTCACCTATATGGCCAATTCCAGAGGTTGCTCTAGCAAATTGAACGCAGGCCTCGACTTTGGGTTTCATTGAACCTTCAGCAAATTGGTACTGCTCTATTTCATCGGCGCTAATTTCAAATAGTGGCCTTTCTGTTGGCTTGCCCCAATCGACACAGACGTTTTCACCATCGGTCAAAATCACAAAGTGGTCCGCAGCTAACTGCTTGGCGAGCACAGCGGCAGCAAAGTCTTTATCAATGACGGCTTCCACGCCATGTAATCTACCTTGTTCTCGAACAACAGGTGCGCCCCCTCCACCACAGCAAATCACAATATGATCGCGATTGAGCAGCGTTTGTATTGAATCGATTTCAACGATGCGCTTTGGTAGTGGTGATGGCACTACGCGGCGCCAGTATTGGCCATCTTGTTTGATTTGCCAGCCATGCTGCTGTGCAAGGTGTTGTGCTTGTTGCTCATCATAGACAGGACCAATGTACTTGGTTGGCTCAGCAAACGCGGGATCCATGGCATCGACTTCGATTTGCGTCAATATGGTCGTACAGCGCTTTTCTGGCATGACTTTTTGAATGCCTTGCTCAATTAGATAACCAATCATGCCTTGGCTCTCGGCACCTAATACATCGAGGGGTAGGGTGGGTCTCGGTGTAGTTGAGGTTTTGCAGGGCAAGCAAACCGACCTGAGGTCCATTGCCGTGCACAATGACCAAGCGATAGCGCTCACTTAGCTCGGCGAGTGCAGCGGTGGTCTTATCGATGTTTTTTACTTGGTTTTCACAGCTCATGGTTTCGCCGCGCTGCAACAGTGCGTTACCGCCGACCGCAACAACAAGAATGGGTTTACTCATGGCTCACTCCTTAAAACCTGCGATGCCGTCTCTGGGATAGTGACGGCATGTCAGTGATATTTGATGACCCGTTTACTATCGAACCTGCACGTAGTCATCGGCTTGATGAGAATCAGTTTTCTTACTTGAACGGGTAAACGCGTTAAGAAGTGTTGCCAAGGTCAATTTTCAAAGGCAAAACCGCTTGCGGTCACCGATGGTTGATTCTGATCTCATGGTTAGAGTCAAAGCGGCGAAAATCACCTAGCAAAGTCACATATCGGTTTTTTGCTGCGGAAATTTGATGACTCCCCAGTTTTTTTATCAACAAATGGTCGATAAACCGATGTTTGATTCTGAGTGACGAATTGGGATGACAAACCCGCCAAGATAGTGGTCAAGGCAATCACGCCGATGCCAGATGACCTTATCAAGGAGTGTTACTATGAAACTTCCAGCTTCAAGCGCAACCGAACTCAACAAAGAAGGTTTACGCCACTTCTTAAAAACTCAAGATTTTAGTAAGCAAGAATTGACGGATATTTTAGAACTCATGGCGATGCTGAAAGAGGCGCGCAGAGACAATGCCGTCCCTCAGCTATTTAAAAACAAAACCATCGCGATGATTTTCGAGCAGCCCTCAACAAGAACACGTGTATCCTTTGAAGCTGCGGCAACCTTGCTTGGTGGTCACGCTCAGTTCCTTTCACCTAAAGATATCCACTTAGGTGCTAAAGAGTCTTTGGAAGATACCGGACGCGTACTGTCACGTATGGTTGATATTATGATGGCGCGAGTTGATTGCCACGATACGGTGGCAGGATTGGCCAAATCGTCCACGGTACCCGTCATTAATGGTCTTTGTGATTGGCTGCACCCTACGCAAATCATGGCGGACTTGTTTACCATTCAAGAGCATTTGCCAGAAGGTAAGCAACTGAGTGATTTGACTGTTGCCTTCGTTGGTGATGCGACTAATGTCGCCTCATCACTCATGTTTGCTTGTACACGATTTGGTGCGGACTATAAACACATTGGCCCAAAACAGTATTGCCCACCTCAAGAGTGGATTGATATCGCTCTTGATAATTGCGAATCGTCAGGCTCTAAACTTACTGTTACCGATGATATTAGTGCGGTAGAAGGCTGCGATATTCTGGTTGCAGATAGTTTCTACTGGTTTGGTCAAGAAGAAGAGAAAGAAGCGCGTTTGTCAGCGTTTATGCCAAACTATGTGATCACCAAAGAGCTTTTGGATCGTGCTGGGCCAAATGCTATGTTCATGCACTGCCTGCCTGCCAATGATCAGCGTGAATGTACTCGTGAGGTGATGGAGTGTGAACGCTCGGTGATTTTTGATGAAGCAGAAAACCGCCTTACCGCTCAAATGGCGCTGCTGGTGTACTTTACTTATAAACATACCAAACAGCCTTCAGCAGAAACGGTGAAACGTCATGAAGATCGCGTGAATGCGTTCTTGGCTAAGATCTAATTCAACAGGCAATTACAACCGTCACAGCGTTGGCTAACATAGAGTTGGCTTATAAGACAAAAGGGGCATAGCGCCCCTTTTTCATGTTTAACCATCTAACCATTTAACTATGATTCGCTAAGTGTTTTCTCAGGCTAGTGCTTTTCTTAGACTAATGCTTTTCTTAGACCAATGCGGCTATGACCCTTTGGGAAATCATCAAAACGAGTGAACTCAACAAACCCCAGTTTCTGATAAAACACTGGCGCCTGCCAGCTTTGGGTCCATAACCATAGGCCTGAGAGCTTGTGTTCGATAGCGTATTGCTCAGCTTGCTTCATCAGTTTGCTGCCCATCCCAGTCCCTCGACAGCGATCGTCGACCCACAGTTCATCGATATACATCCAATCCCAAAGAAGGTCAGCGGTCAGTGCTGCAATCAGTTCACCGTTGTCATCGCGTACCGTCCAGTTAAAGCGCTGTTTGTTATAAGAGGGGGCGTCCTGCACTTGCCCATGGGACTCAAGTCCTGCAGTCAATTCACTTTGTGCTTTGGCATCTAGGCTGCCTTGGGCGAATTCGATATTTAGCATTGTGCACCTTTGTCACTGCATTAGCAGATGGGAAAATAGTGGTAGCAAATAGTACTAAAGTTGGCAGGCTTTTCCTATGTGTCTCTATGGTGACTTGAGCTGTTATGGGGGCCTGGAAAGAGGGGGATAGCGTGGCTTTCAGAAGCGTTTAGCTGGAAAGGCCACCAGTAGACCAAAAGCTTACTGGTGGCACCAGGGAGGAGGATGTTTGAATCTAGTGTTATTGATGTTGCAGTTCGCTAGACGCAGCCTGTCGTCCATGTGAGGTGCGATAGATGTAGATTTCTCCAATGGCTATCGCGATACCAATACCCGTACCCACTTGCCAGAAATAGGACCAATCGAATGGTACGCCAGGCACCCAGAAGAAGGTAATGACACCACCAATTAACAGCAGCATAGGGATATAGCAGACAAAGCGAATGAGCGTCTCACCACCTGGGACTTTGTAAGGGCGGTTAAGCGCTGTATCTATTTTGCGAAGCTTTAGAAACGCCGGGAACATCACGATATAGGACATCAACAGAATGATGGCACCAAGAGAGAAAACATTCCAAAACAGATCTTCGTTACCGCCGTATGTAGCAACCACGCGTAGGTGATCATGGTAATGGTTGCGACCAGTCCATTCCAAATCGGCGCACCAATAGGGGTACCTTGTTTCGTGGTGCGAGCAAACACTTGTGGCATGTCGCCGTTTCTTGCCGCATAGAGTGCGACGTAATTAACACCCACAGACCAGTTGGTGATGTTGGCGACCAAGGTAAACATAAAGCAGACGGCTAAGATATTAATGATGATCCCAGTAAGCCCCTCTATACCGAATAAGATCACTAAGCTTTCATAAAGCCCGGCAGAGGCGGAAATTTGATCGAGTGGCAGCGCTGCTTGCACACCAAAAGTAGCGAGTAGGTAGAAAAAAGCGATCAGCATACCGCCAAGAATGGTGGCTTTAGGAATGTCTTTTTTCGGGTTTGCCATAGAGTCAGAGGCGCCAGATACTACCTCAAACCCTAGTAAATTAAACAGCATTACGGAAAGGATCGCGAAACCGACAGTAAAGGAAGGTGCAAAGGCACTGGCGCTGAAGTCATTCGCCACTTCGCCATTGAGTGCCTGAATAATGCCGCCAATGCCGAGCACGGACATGATCAGGACTTTTAGAATCGCCCCCAGCGACGAAATCCAATTCGCGTCGGCCACTGGCTTGGTGCTGATATATGAGCACAGCCAGCTTACTGCAATCGAGATACCCGCGATTTGCCATGGGGTAAACTCTTTACCGATAACCTGACCGAGCACCACCGCGAACAAATAGAACACAGCGGGTATCCATAGCGCATAGTTGACCCAGTAGAACCAAGCGGTACGAGCTCCCCAGTTGCGACCAAAAGCGCGTTTGACCCAGTCATAAATGCCACCTTCAGCAGGGTAGGTGGTTGCCAGTTCAGCGGTGACCAAGCCGTAAGGCAAAAAGAACAGCACCAAAATGACGAACCACCAGAAAATGCCTCCGGGGCCAGCAACAGCGGTTGCGGCTACCGTGTCAACCACGAGTACGGTGCATACGCCAAACAGGACAATATCAACCAGTCCTAATTTCTTCGTTTGTTTTTCTTGCATAACATCTCTCCAAGGCGTGGATTAAGTTATTAAATGACACACCAAGGATTAAAACAGACCCAGTACCAATCAACTGGGGGTGGAATCTGACATCGGTGATTAATAAATCGGCGCAAGGCAAAACGTGAAGGTGTTACCAGTTCCGCGACGCAGTTAAGGTTATCTCGAAATAATTGATTCTGATCAATCCCTTAAATGGGTATGACAATGCTATGGTAATGTTGATTTGGTCATGATTGCATATGAAGGAGACGGCGATGGGATCTGGAAACGCACATCAAAAGGTAGAGCGAATCAAACAAGCCGCAGTAGAGTTAATTGAGCGCGGCGATATCAATACGCTGTCTATTTACGATATTGCTCGCCGAGCAAAAATCGCTACCTCGACGGTTTATCACCACTTCCCCAATATTGAAGCGCTGTTCTTAGCGATTGCGGATGACGTGTTTGCTAGCTTGGATATCATGTTATCTGAGATTGAAGCCACGCCGCACTTTGAGCGTTGGCAGGACATTACGCTAGCTATAGAAGGGGCGTATATTCACAACTATCAAACCAACAAAGTCGCGACCAAATTGATTTTAGGGCAGCACAAGTTTTATGAGCTGCGTCATGCTGATTTTGAACATGACCAAGTACTGGGAAAGCGGATTCGAGACATTTATCAGCAGCACTTTGTATTGCCGACACTCCCCACTAACTACAACATATTTGCCATCGCTCTTCAGGCTGCAGATAAGGTCTATAGCACGTTCTACAATGAGTCTGGCCATCAAGAGATCAGTCACGCAGCAGGAGAAGAAGGGTGCCGATTGGCACTGGCGTATCTATCACTGTATTTACCGCAGTATTTGGCGCGCGTGCCAGAGTAGATAAGGCGGATAATGCTGAGGTGATGTTTCACTATTAGAGTGTCAGCAAAAAGAAAACAGCCCCGAACTGATGTTCGGGGCTGTTTTTTATTGGTAGAGGTTGGCGTTTAGGGATAACTTACGCCGTCTCTGTTTCACCGGTCGGTTTATCTTCATCTGCCAGGTCAGTTTCACCTTTACCTTTTGATTTCTTAATCACGTAACCCGCGATAGAAAGTGAAGACACGATACCAAGGATGGTTGATAGCTGCATTGGCAGACCGAAGCCTAGTGTCGCGTTGTTCAAGATGAAGGTAATGACTACCGTTGTCATGAATACCGCTGGTACTGTGGTTACCCAGTGAAGCTTGTTGTGGCGTAGTAGGTAAGCCGACGCAGTCCAAAGCATCATTACCGCTGTTGTTTGGTTCGCGAAACCGAAGTAGCGCCAGATAACACCGAAGTCTACTTGAGTTAGGATGCCACCGATAACAAACAGTGGGATAGCCATCATTAGGCGGTTACGCAGTGTCTTTTGCTCCATGTTGAAGTATTCAGCAAGGATAAGACGGCTTGAACGGAACGCTGTATCACCAGAAGTAATCGGTAGGATAACCACACCAAGGAAGGCAAGCACACCACCAAACACACCCAGTAGACCAAATGACGCGCTGTAAACCACGTTACCAGGACCACCATTCTTCACCGCTTCTGCAAGAGAATCGATAGAGCCGAAGAAAGATAGAGCAAGAGCACACCAGATTAGCGCGATAACACCTTCACCAATCATTGCACCGTAGAATACGAAGCGACCGTTCTTTTCATTTTCCATACAGCGAGCCATCAGCGGAGACTGAGTCGCGTGGAAGCCAGAGATAGCACCACAAGCGATGGTGATGAATAGTGCTGGCCAAAGTGGCAGGTCATTCGGGTTCATGTTGGTAAACATGTCACTGATTTCAAAGCCGCCCATGATTTGGTGCTCGCTTGACAGTGCAACCGCTGTGATAAGGCCAACAGACATGAAGATAAGCAGTGCGCCGAACAGTGGGTAGAAACGGCCGATGATTTTATCAACAGGAACAATCGTCGCGATGATGTAGTACGCGAAAATAATCACGACCATAGTGGTCATGCTCATCGACATGTCCATTTGGTCGTTCACTAGGTTAGTGATCATGCCAGCTGGAGCTGAAACGAAAACCACACCAACCAGTAGCAATAGGACGATGGCAAAAATGTTCATAAAGTGTTTGGCGCCATTGCCTAAGTAACGACCGGTAATGGTAGGGACAGATGCACCGCCATTGCGAACCGATAGCATACCCGAGAAGTAATCGTGTACCGCACCTGCGAAGATACAGCCGATAACAATCCAAAGCATTGCTGCAGGACCATATAGAGCACCCATGATTGGGCCGAAGATAGGACCGACACCTGCGATGTTCAGTAGTTGAACCAAGTACACTTTCTTGGTCGACATTGGAACGTAATCCACACCGTCAGCTTTCGTATGAGCGGGGGTTTGACGTTTTTCGTTAATACCAAAGACCTTCTCAATGAAAGCCCCGTAGATAAAGTAGCCGCCAATTAAGGCAGCAACACAAGTTAAAAACCACAACATAACTGTTATCCCTAGTTTGTGATGACATTAATTTCTGGTAACCATTATAAAAATGATGAATTAACTCCACATTGGCTTATTCGGTTAGTGGTGAAATAGCTGATTAAGTGGTCAATAGCTAAGTTAAGTGGTTTTGCTGATAACTAAGCGGTCGAATTTATCGGGTAAGTGGCAGAATAAAAGCGTGAAGTGGGTCACTTTTGCTGTTTGAGAGTGGCAAAACAGTGCGAGAACTGGCATTGTTATCGGCAGACATTTTATCGATCATAAAGGGAAATCATGAGAGCGCTATTCATCGTTGCGACCAGCTTGCTGGCATTCGGCTGTGCTAAGGGTGTGGACGATCTTGCCAAGGAAGGAAGCTGGGATCAGATCGGCTATCAAGATGGCGTGAGAGGTCAGCTATCTCGCAGTTATTCAGATTTGAATAAACTCGGTGAAGCGGTGCACTCTGAGTATGATGCGGGGTATCAGCGCGGTATTATCGAGTTTTGTGATGCTGATTTCGCATATCAAATTGGTCTGTCTGGGCAGTACTATACTGGCGCATGCGAAGGTTTGCCTGAAGCGCAACGTTTTCGAATGGAGTGGCAACGAGGCTGGACCGATTACTCTCAGCAAAGTGGCTTTTAATCGCCTCTCTCATTGCAGTAAAAGAATCGCCGTAAAGAGGTTAGCTTTGTGCTAACCCTTTTGGTTTTTTATGATCGCCCAACGTGAAGTATCGTTTAACTGGCGCTGTTCTCGCTATCTACCGCTTTACGAAGAAATCCGTCTTGCTTGGTAAGCTGCTTCTTGGCGTTGGCTTTGTCCAGGCCTGTTAAGATCATCAATATTGATAGCTTCACATCATAGTCTGTCTGTTTGAGTGCTATCGTTGCCGCCTCCTTGTTGCAGTCGGTGGCTTGCATTACGATGCGCGTTGCACGGGCAACTAATTTTGCGTTGGTCGCTTTCACATCCACCATCAGATTTTGATAGCTCTTGCCCAAGCGGATCATGCTCGCGGTGGTTAGCATGTTCAGAACCAGTTTTTGCGCAGTGCCAGATTTTAAGCGTGTCGAGCCGGTCAGGGCTTCTGGCCCAACTACTGGACTAATTGCGATGTTCGCTACGTTGGCAATATCAGAAGCTGGATTGCATGATAGTGCCACCGACGTTGCACCTATTTCGTTGGTATATTCGAGAGCACCAATGACATAAGGCGTGCGCCCGCTTGCCGCGATACCCACCACCACATCTTTATTGGTAAGTGCGATATCCTTTAAGTCTTGTGCTCCGAGTACCGGGTCATCTTCTGCCCCTTCTTTGGCCTTAAACATGGCGTCTTTCCCGCCAGCAATAATGCCTACCACCATTTCAGGGTCGGTACCAAAGGTAGGTGGGCACTCCGATGCATCTAACACGCCAAGACGGCCACTGGTTCCAGCGCCCACATAGAGTAGGCGACCACCTTGTTTGAAGGCATGCGTGATGGCATCGACTGCTTCTGCTATCTCAGGAATCACTTTTTCGACGGCTAGCGGAACCAGACTGTCTTGCTGATTCATACGCACCAGGATTTGCTCAGACGAGAGTAGGTCGATATCCATGGTTTCCGGATTGCGCCCTTCAGAGACGAGCTGGGAAAGCGCATTTAATAAAGCGTCGTTTGTCATAGTGAGTCCTAGTCAGCTGGGTAAAAGACACCTAGCGGCACGGCTTTGCTAGCGCCGGTCACCGAAGGTAGGTTGCTTGGTATTTTATGGATAAAACAGTGCGCCAGCCAAGCAAAAGCCATCGACTCCATATAGTCCCCACTGATTGCTTCGCTATCGGTAGAATCGACATGCCAGTGTGCCAATAGCTCGCTAAGGCGGCTCATAATTATCGGGTTGTTTGCGCCGCCGCCACAGACGAGCAGTTTCGGGCTGGCACTAACGCAGTAAGATTTGACCGCTTGGGCGATGGTTATAGCGGTAAATTCAGTCAGCGTGCGCAATATATCGTGGTTGTTAACAGTGTTATCTAGTTTTTCTAGCTGAGCTTGCAACCACTCACCGTGATAATGCTCGCGCCCGGTACTTTTTGGCGCGCTGCGCTTGAGGTAAGGGTCGGTGAGCATCTGCGCCAACAAGCTATCGTTGACGTGTCCTTGTTTAGCAAGGCGTGCATCTTGGTCAAAAGCTTGGGAGAACGCTTGGGTACACCAATGATCCAAAAGCACATTGCCGGGGCCGGTATCAAATCCTACCACATCACCATTTGGTTGCAGGACGGATACATTAGCAATGCCGCCAATATTAAGGATCACTTGAGTCGATTCACTGTCGCCAAAAAGGTAGCGATGAAAAGCGGGTACCAAGGGCGCCCCTTGCCCACCTAGTGCCATGTCTTTGCGCCGGAAATCACCGACGGTATTAATACCGTGAGCGCCGCAACTAGGTTGTTGTCGCCAAGCTGAGTGTAAATGGTGTGTCGCCGTCTGGCTGGTGAAAGACTGTCTGGCCATGGTTGCCGATTGCGGTAATGTCATCAGCGCTGTAGTTCGATTTTGCGAGTAGCGATTCCACCGCACGAGCATAGAGTTTGCCGAGATTATGATCGAGTTCACCGACCTGCTTTAAGCTGGTGGACTGCCCTTGGCATATCGCTAACACCTCACTTTTAAGGCGTCGGGATAGCTCAAGAAATCGCTGTCGACGAGACGAATGTGCTTGTCTTTAATCGCAACAATAGCGTGTCGACACATCTAGGCTAGTGCCAGACATGATACCGATATACAGCGCTTCCTTTGACATCATAAACTTACTCCGTTTTTACTCAGCTTTATTGTAAATCAAAAACAATAGGAATAACCTCTGGGGATGCCCATTTGATAATAAATTTGCAGAGGAGCAATTATGGGACCGCTATGGATTGATGTGGCAGGCTATGAACTGACTGCGGAAGATCGCGAAATTTTAGAGCACCCAACCGTCGGTGGCTTGATTCTGTTTGCTAGAAACTACCATGACTCCGAGCAGCTTATTGAACTCAATCGACAAATCCGTCAAGCGGCGAAAAAGCTATCGTCATTGGTGTCGATCAAGAAGGTGGGCGAGTACAGCGTTTCCGTGATGGGTTTACTCTGCTTCCGCCAGCGGCGCGTTACGCCAAGCTCAAAGACGAAGCGTTGGCTCATCAAGCGGGCTGGCTGATGGCCGCAGAGTTGATTGCTCATGACATCGATTTAAGCTTTGCCCCGGTACTTGACCAAGGTGAGCAAAGCAAAGCCATTGGCAACCGCGCCTTTGGTGATAACTTCCAGACTATCGTGCAATACACTACAGCCTTCATGGCGGGCATGAAATCTGCGGGTATGGCGACAACCGGTAAGCACTTTCCTGGACACGGTGGCGTAACCGCAGATTCGCACCTTGAAACCCCCGTGGACAATCGAGACTCTATTTTTGAGGATGACATGCGTATCTTCCAGGCTCACATCAAAGCAGGCGTGCTGGATGCGATGATGCCAGCACACGTGGTGTTTCCTCATTACGACGACAAACCTGCGAGCGGCTCAAGCTATTGGTTAAAAGAAGTGCTTCGCAAACAGCTTGGCTTCAATGGCATTGTGTTTTCTGATGACCTTTCTATGGAAGGCGCTGCGATCATGGGTGGCCCTGCGGCGCGCGCTCAGCAAGCACTCGATT
This sequence comes from Vibrio maritimus, assembly GCA_003263775.1. Taxonomy (GTDB): domain Bacteria; phylum Pseudomonadota; class Gammaproteobacteria; order Enterobacterales; family Vibrionaceae; genus Vibrio; species Vibrio maritimus. The sequence continues at coordinate 21,207 of JYJJ01000004.1, read as the reverse complement.
CGGGCTGCGATACGCTGTTAATGTGTAATAACCGCAACTCGACGATCGAAGTCTTGGATAACCTGCCGATTACCAAAGTGAAGCAAGCAAGTCGCATGCTCAGAAAGAAAAACTTTGAGCTTGAAGAGCTTAAGAAAAGTGCTCAGTGGAAAGCGGCAAATAGTCAAGTTCTGTCGGCGCTGGAAGGCTAAAGATAGAGACAAAAACAGCGAGCTTAGCTCGCTGTTTTTGTAGGTAAGTAAGAGTTTAATGGAACCCTAATGTCTCTTTCAGCGACTTCAAATACCGGCGGCTCACTGGTATTGGGTGGTCGCTTTGGGTAATGATTTCCGCTAGCCCGTTCTCCAATAGCTTGATCTCTTTAATCGCCTTTACATTGACCAAAAACTGGCGATGACAGCGAATAAGCGACGTCTTATCTTCAATCACCTTCAGCGTTAATTGCGAGGTCGCTTTCTGAGTCGCCGTTTGTACGTGCACACCTGAAAGGTCACTATAGGCAAACTCTACATCTTTGGTGGCAATAATGACGATACGGTTGTGACCAGAACAGGGAATTTGGTCGAGCGCCTTTGGTGCGATGGGGTCAAAGCTTTCTGCTTGGCTTGAATCGCGTTTGTTTAGGCGCTTGACGGTTTTGGCTAAACGGCAAGGGTCAACGGGCTTAAGCAGATAATCGAACGCATTGTCTTCGAAAGCTTGGATTGCGTATTGGTCATACGCAGTGACAAATACGACATTCGGCATAGTATCTGGATCTAACATACTCAAAAGCTCAATGCCAGTGATCTGTGGCATCTGTATATCAAGGAACACCACATCAGGCTTGTGTTGATTGATTTTCTTCAAACCTTCGATTGCGTTGCTGGCCTGATCGATGATCTCAATCTGCTCAAACTCAGATAAAAGCTCAATCAGCTCCTCACGAGCAAATAACTCATCATCAATTACTATTGCGGTTAACCGTGTCATGAAGCGATAGCCGTCCTTTTATCGTCTGAATTTACGGGCGCTGGAATAATAAAGCTCATCCGTGTGTGTTGCTGGTTTTCCACTTCAATTTTTAGCGCTGAGTCACGTCCAAATTGATTGCGCAGGCGTTTATCTACTATCTGCATTCCTAAACCTTGATGACCAGGCTCTGGTGGCAGGTAGGTGCCGGCGTTGTCTTCCACTGTAAGTCGGTAACCTTGTTCGCAGCGTTCACTGAAGATTCGAATTGATCCACCTTCAAGAAGGTTAGAGATACCATGCTTAATGGCATTTTCAACCAATGGCTGCAAGGTAAAGCTAGGCACGGTTTGCTCGAGTAGCTCGGGGCTGATATCGATATCTACTTCTAAGCGGTCGGTAAACCTGGCTTTCTCTATGGTTAGGTAGGCATTGACGTGCGCGAGTTCTTCTTTAAGTGTCACCGTCTCGATGTTTTGTTTTAGGTTACTGCGGAAGAACTGCGACAAGTGCTGGATCAAACTGCGCGCTTTATCGGGGTCACGACGGGTAATCGCGCTAATGGTATTAAGAGCGTTAAACAGAAAGTGCGGATTGACTTGCGCATGCAGCAACTTGATTTCCGCTTGGTTAAGCAAGGTTTGCTTGTGGATGTAATCACCATGCAGGATCTGACTAGAGAGTAGCTGGGCAATCCCTTCGGCCATCGACATGTTAATGGTCGAGAACAGTTTTCGTTTCGGTTCGTACAGCTTTATGGTGCCAATCACTTCATCACCTGTACGTAGTGGAATGATCAGTGCTGAGCCAAGCTTACAGTCTTTGGAAATCGAACATTGATACGGATTTTCCTTGCCATCGAGGTAGATGATATCGTTATTGTTCATCGAGTCGAGGGTGCTTTGCGATGAGATGGGGCGGTTGAGTTTATGATGGTCTGCGCCAATGCCCACAAACGCGAGAATCTTCTCTCGATCGGTAATGGCAACAGCGCCGACGTTGGTCTCTTCGTAGATAATACGTGCAATTTTACTGGCATTGTCGGAGTTAAAACCGTGCACCAAAATCCCCACCGAGCGCTCAGCAATATTCAAAGCGCGACGTGAAAAGGTTGCCGAGTACTCTTCAAAGATGGTTTTGCGATCTTGCAGTATGCTCATAAACAGCGCAGCGCCTACTGAGTTGGCAATGATCATTGGTGCCGCGATATTGGAGACGAGTGCGTAAGCTTGATCGAACGGTTTAGCGACTATCAAGATAATCAGCATCTGTACCACTTCGGCAACAAAGGTCACGTAGAACACCACGAGTGGATTGAATAGTTGCTCTTTCTTGCCCTTATGAAGGAAGTAAAGGTGCATGATGCCACCAATGACCCCTTCAGCGGTGGTTGAGATAGCACAAGCGACATCAGTGAAGCCGCCCAATGTGTAGCGGTGCATCCCCCAGTAAAGCCCACTGCAAAACCGACGACTGGTCCACCAAATAGTCCACCCATGACCGCACCAATGGCTCGTGTATTGGCAATCGCATCGTCGATCTGAAGGCCAAAGTAAGTGCCAAGAATACAAAATGAAGAGAACAACACGTAGATGCTGAATTTATGACTCAAGCGATTGGTCACGCTAAACAGCGGTAGGAACAGCGGCGTTTTGCTGAGCATATAAGCCAGCATCAGATAAACGCACATCTGTTGCAGCAGAGAGATAATTAAGTCCATGGATACCACCTCAACCTCGATGGTTTTATTGTAACTCAAGTATGGACAAAGAGGAGAGGCTGGTGTCGAAGTCTGATCGCAGAGCGAAAGCTAACTGGAGATGAAATGGTGTAAAATTAAGTTTACATAAGGTGTTTTTTTAAGTTTACGCTTGCATGTGTTTTTTATCTATGTATATTACCAATTAATGCTTAGCCGAACACGGAAGTGATAAAAGTTCGGTGTAAAAATAAATTTACAGGTGACGAGATGAAAAAGAGCGAACTCAGTAATATTAATATCAGTGACGAACAAGTACTGATCACGCCAGAACAGCTAAAACAAAAACTACCGCTTAGTGAAAAAGCGCGCAAGTTCATTCAAGACTCTCGTGAAACTATCGCCAACATCATCCATAAAAAAGACCATCGTCTGTTGGTGGTTTGCGGCCCTTGCTCTATTCATGATATCGAAGCGGCAAAAGAATACGCTAAGCGTCTAAAAGCACTCTCTGAACAGTTGAGCGACCAACTTTACATTGTGATGCGAGTTTACTTTGAAAAGCCACGTACCACTGTGGGTTGGAAAGGTCTTATCAACGATCCTCAACTTGATGGTACGTTCGACATTGAACACGGTCTGCATGTAGGTCGAGAGCTGCTGGTAGAACTGGCGGAAATGGAAATCCCTCTAGCTACAGAAGCGCTTGACCCAATCAGTCCACAGTACCTTGCGGATACCTTCTCATGGGCAGCGATTGGTGCTCGTACAACTGAGTCACAAACTCACCGTGAAATGGCGAGTGGTCTGTCTATGCCTATCGGCTTTAAAAACGGTACCGATGGCAGCCTAGCGACAGCAATCAATGCGATGCAAGCGGCCTCTTCAAGTCACCGCTTCATGGGTATTAACCGTGAAGGACAGGTAGCACTATTGACGACCCAAGGTAATGCTAACGGTCACGTAATTTTGCGAGGTGGTAAACAAACCAACTACGATTCAGTGTCTGTGACTGAGTGTGAGCAAGAGCTTGCCAAATCGAACCTAGATGCATCATTGATGGTCGACTGTAGCCATGCTAACTCTCGCAAAGACTACCGTCGTCAACCATTGGTTGCTGAGGATGTGATTCACCAAATCCGTGAAGGTAATAAATCGATTATCGGTCTAATGATTGAAAGTCATCTCAACGAAGGTAACCAGAGTAGCGATATTCCTCTGAGCGAAATGAAATACGGCGTTTCTATCACCGATGCGTGTATCAATTGGGATTCAACTGAGGCACTATTACGTCATGCTCATACTGAGCTGGTCCCATTCTTGGAAAATCGTATTAAGGAATAATGACATCCATGGCTGCTGAACTGAACGCATTGCGTGACCAAATCGATGACGTTGATAAGCAGATGCTTGAGCTTTTGGCAAAGCGTCTATCTCTTGTGGAGCAAGTTGGTGAAGTAAAGAGCGACATGGCTTACCCATCTATGCCCCGGATAGAGAAGCAGCCATGCTGGCCTCTCGCCGTGAAGAAGCGGAGAAAAAGGGTGTGCCTCCTCAACTGATTGAGGACATCCTACGCCGCACCATGCGTGAGTCTTATGCTAGCGAAAAGGACTCGGGCTTTAAGTGTCTTAACCCGGAATTACGCTCGGTTGTGATTGTAGGTGGTAAAGGGCAGTTAGGTGGCTTGTTTGGTCGTATGTTTACCTTATCTGGTTATCAAGTCAAAGTACTTGGCAGCCAAGACTGGGATCGCGCCGACGAAATCTTAGACAACGCTGGTCTTGTGGTTGTGACGGTGCCTATTCACCTAACAGAAGGGGTGATTGAGAAGCTTGGCAATCTGCCAGAAGACTGCATTTTGTGTGACCTAACGTCTGTTAAATCTAAGCCACTCAATGCCATGCTTAACGTTCACCAAGGTCCGGTTGTAGGCCTGCACCCAATGTTTGGTCCTGACGTTCCAAGTCTTGCTAAGCAGGTTATTGTTTACTGTGATGGTAGACAAGAAGCCGAATACCAATGGCTACTCGAACAGTTCAAGATTTGGGGCGCAAGTCTGTGTCAGATCTCTGCTGAGCAGCACGACAAAGGCATGACGCTTATTCAGGCACTACGTCACTTCACATCGTTTGCCTACGGTCGCCACCTGAGTCAGCAGAACCCAGACCTTGATACGTTAGTTAAATTGAGCTCACCGATCTACCGTCTCGAGCTTGCGATGGTTGGCAGACTGTTTGCGCAAGACCCAACGCTTTACGGTGATATTATTATGTCGTCGGATGAAAACATTGAGATGATCAAATGTTTCCACAAACAGTTTGGCGAAGCGTTAGCGCTGCTCGACAGCAAGGACAAAGCCAAGTTCGTGACTGAGTTTAATGAGGTCAGCGATTGGTTTGGTGATTACTCACAGCAGTTTATGTCTGAAAGCCAAAACTTGCTCAAGCAGGCGAATGATGCGATTCATCGTGGCTAGCCAACTAAACGCATCGAGTGAATGAGACAGAAAAAACGCAGCTAGTTAGCTGCGTTTTTTTAGTTGGTTTGTTCGGTCTCTATCGCGTCAACTTCTTCATTGCCAGCGGTCTTAATTGATGAGTCTACATAAGGCGCGTTGGTTAGGTTAATCTGAAGCTTAACCACACTACTAACCAACTCAATCAATGGTGCCCATTGCACTTTCTTCTCTTTTTCAAAGACATAATCGAAGTTTTCTGGACTCCAATCGATAAAGTACTGAGGGTTTAAAGTACGACCCAAGAAGCGGATTTCATAATGAAGGTGCGGGCCTGTCGAGGTGCCACTGTTGCCGCATGTGGCAAGCACATCGCCTTTACTTACAAACTGGCCGCTCTTCGCTTTGAACTTGTGTAGGTGAGCGTAAGAGCTCATAAAACCAAAGGCGTGACGTACGGTGAGATAGTTACCATAACCTTGGCGGCTAGGTCTTACCGTTTCAACGACGCGTCTGCGGGCGCTAAGATCTGTTCACCAGTTTTACAGGTTAAGTCGATACCACTATGAACATGACGCTTACCGGAAATAGGGTGTGTACGTCTGCCATATGAAGAAGAGATGCGCTGATAAGTCATCGGACTATCGTTGGGAATGAGTCTTAGCATGGTCGCGCGCACTGCGGAGTCAATGGCTGCGGCGTCAATGCGCTCTTCTAATGGCATCTCACTGTCATACTGCTCTTCATCAACAAGACCAAGTACGGCTTCCACATCATTAACGCGTTTACCCAACAGCTGTAATGAATCACGTTTCTCTTCAAGTTCTTGAGAGAGCGCATGCATTTCATTCACTTGCTCTTCCAGCTTTGCCTCTAGCTCCGCTTTTTCTTGATTGAGATTCGCCAATGAGCCTTCTGTCGAGGTCAGTTCGAGTTGCGATTGTTGATATGAATAGCCAACTAAACCTAAGCCAACAGGAAAAGCCGCAGCAAGTAAGATCGCTGTATAGGTGCGCTTTTTCCCTAGGCGCAGCGTTCTTTTCTTTCCTTGTTGTGTCGGGATAACAACCCGGATCTTATTAGGCATAGTGACAGTTCATAAAAGACAGTGTGTCTATAAAATAAGGTGAATTTTCAGTAAATTTCGCTGATTTGTGGTGCAAAATCACAAAAAAGAGGGCGCCATTATCGGCGCCTCTAGGAAAAAAACAAGTTTATCTCAAATATGGGTGATTATTTTGAGATACGCTTGTATTTGATACGGTGTGGTTCAGCGGCTTCAGGACCAAGCGTCTTCTTCAACCATTCCATGTACTCGGTGTAGTTACCTTCGTAGAAGTTAACCTGACCTTCGTCACGGTAGTCGATGATGTGCGTTGCGATACGGTCTAGGAACCAACGGTCGTGCGAGATAACCATGGCACAGCCAGGGAATTCTAGAAGTGCTTCTTCTAGTGCACGTAGTGTTTCAACGTCAAGGTCGTTGGTTGGCTCATCGAGTAGCAGCATGTTACCGCCAGCTTTAAGAAGCTTAGCAAGGTGAACACGGTTACGCTCACCACCAGATAGCTCACCGATGATCTTCTGTTGGTCGCTGCCTTTGAAGTTAAAGCGCGAGCAGTAAGCACGAGCTGGGATCTCAAAGTTGTTGATCTTGATGATGTCAGCACCTTCAGAGATCTCTTGGAATACTGTGTTGGTGTCGTTCATTGAGTCACGGAACTGCTCAACAGACGCCAGCTTAACGGTATCACCTAGGTCGATCGTACCTGAATCTGGCTGCTCAGTGCCGCTTAGCATCTTGAATAACGTTGATTTACCCGCACCGTTGGCACCGATAATACCTACGATAGCACCCTTAGGAATGCTGAATGATAGGTCATCGATAAGAACACGGCCGTCGAAAGACTTCGTTAGGTTGCTCACTTCAAGAACTTTGTCACCTAGACGCTCACCTGGCGGGATGAACAGTTCATTAGTCTCGTTACGCTTCTGGTGATCGCCGCTTTGTAGCTCTTCAAAGCGTGCCATACGTGCTTTAGACTTCGCTTGGCGACCTTTAGGGTTTTGACGAACCCACTCAAGTTCTTTCTCGATGGTCTTTTGACGAGCTTTCTCTTGAGACGCTTCTTGTTGTAGACGCGCATCTTTTTGCTCCAGCCAAGAGGTGTAGTTACCTTCCCATGGAATACCTTCACCACGGTCAAGTTCTAGGATCCAACCCGCTGCGTTATCTAGGAAGTAACGGTCGTGGGTAATCGCCACAACGGTACCAGTGTAATCAACAAGGAAGCGCTCTAGCCAAGCTACAGATTCAGCATCCAAGTGGTTGGTTGGTTCGTCAAGAAGCAGCATGTCTGGCTTCTCAAGTAGTAGGCGACAGATAGCAACGCGGCGACGCTCACCACCAGATAGGTGTTGGATCTTTGCATCCCACTCAGGAAGACGAAGTGCGTCTGCAGCGCGCTCTAGCGCGTTTTCTAGGTTATGACCCTCTTTCGCTTGAATCAGCGCTTCCAGTTCACCTTGCTCTTTTGCTAGCGCATCAAAGTCGGCATCTGGTTCTGCGTAAGCTGCGTAAACTTCGTCAAGGCGCTTCATCGCACCTGCAACGTCAGCAACAGCTTCTTCAACGATTTCACGAACCGTTTTTGATTCGTCTAGTACCGGCTCCTGAGGTAGGTAACCTACGTTTAGGCCTGGTTGTGGGCGTGCTTCACCATCGATGTCAGTATCAATACCTGCCATGATGCGTAGCAGAGTCGATTTACCTGCGCCGTTAAGACCAAGTACACCGATTTTCGCGCCAGGGAAGAAGCTTAGAGAAATGTCCTTAAGGATCTGTCGCTTTGGTGGCACCACTTTGCTCACGCGCGACATAGTATAGACGTATTCAGCCATTGCCGATCGTTCCTAATTTTGAAGTCAATAAAGTTCCTATTTTACACCACCGAGCGGAATCCTTTCAATTTTACTTCGGTGATTACTTTGTAGATTGCGTTCATCGGTTGCACTACTGGTCTCAGTCACTGCGTAACAAACAGTCAGAAACAAATTCTTAATAACAAAGCCATTGGAAAGTTGACCTATTTGGTCTTAAATTGAAGTTTGACCATGCACTCAACACCGGCTGACACAGCGGCACAGAAAACAATAACAATGCATCTCCCGGTCAACTGTTACAGCATCGAAGGAACGGTTACATGAATTCTAAACAACGATACCCGAAGCCGCTCGTTAGCATCGCTTGCGGAGCTATCGTGACTCTGGCTTTACCGGCGCTAATGAGTAGCGCGCTTGCCTCTGAAAATAAGTTAGAACGCCAGCGTACAGCCTATGATATGGCGCAAGAGCTGGTTGATAGTAGAAACGTCAACGGTTACAACAAAATCCGTCCGCAAATCGCGGATTACCCCTTAACACCTTATGTCGATTATCGCGTATTTTCGCTGCAGTTAGCTGACAAATCTGTTTCGCAAGTGAACCGGTTTATCGAGAAACATCAGGCCTTCCCTTTTTCATCACGCATTCGAGCCCCTTTTGTAGACCAGCTCGCCAGACAGAAGCGTTGGGAAGATCTGCTCTCGTTTCAAACCAGTTACCCAAGTGGTGAACGTTACCAATGTCACTACCACTATGCTCAGTTAAAAACAGGTGACACGGATTCGGCCTATGAGGGCGCCAAAACACTGTGGAAAAGTGGTGACAGTGTTGATAGCGCTTGTGATCTTCTATTTGATACGTGGAACAAAGCAGGGCTGCGCAGCGATGACCTGGTTATCGAGAGAATGACGCTGGCCTTTCAACGTCGCAATGGCTCTTTGATTAACTATCTGAATAAACAGCTCAAAACGTCGAAAGGTAAACAACAAGGTAAGCAGATTCAAAGCTTGTTTAAGTCACCGAAAACGGTGACCAAGTTTGCTTCAAGCAGCTTCCCTGAACCCAATCGTTCCACTCTCACTGAGCTTGCTTTGCAAAAGCTCGCTCGCAGTGACAAAGAGCAAGCACGCACAGCGCTAGCTTCGCTTAATAAAAACAGTCAATTGACCCCAGAACTCAAGCAGATGATGAATGAGTATGTGGCAATGCGGTTTATTACTACCGATTCAGATAGCGAAGCCAAATGGCGCGACAGTATCTTGGCGAAATCCAGCAGCGATGCATATTTAGAACGCCGCGCTCGACTAGCGGTGCAACAGGCCGACTGGGAAGGGGCTAGAGCAATGGATTGGTAAGCTCAGTGACAAAGCTAAGCAGAGCAGTCGCTGGCAGTATTGGCTAGCGAGAGCGGAGATCAGTCGTGGCGATAAAGCGCAGGGTGAAAAACGTTTGGAATCGATTGTCGGTCAGCGCAACTTCTATAGTGCTGCGGCGGCAGTTCAGCTCAAACATTCGATTGTTTATCCTATTTCCACCACCACGCTTGATAATGCTGCGATAGCGCCATACCAAACGAGCTTGACTCGCATCGAAGAGTTGATAGCGCGGGATAAAATTGCGGCAGCAAAATCTGAATGGCGATTTTTGCTGTCCAATGTATCCACATCAGATAAAGAGATGCTGGCAGCGTATGCAGGTAAAAAGCGTTGGCATCATCTTACGGTTGTCGCAACCATTTCAGCCAAAATGTGGGACAACATGAGTCTTCGTTTTCCACAGGCACATGCATGGTGGTTTAAGTTCTATGGTGACAAGCTCGGCCTAGACAAGGATCTTCTTATGTCTTTGGCAAGACAAGAGAGTGCAATGGATGTGGAAGCTCGTTCACCTGTAGGTGCAAGAGGGGTAATGCAAATTATGCCCGCTACGGCTAAGTATACCGCCAAGAAGCATAAGATAGCCTACAAGCGCACTAGCGAGCTTTATCAGGTAGGCAAAAACATTGAAATCGGCTCGCATTACTTAAATGAGTTACTTGAGAACTACGACGACAATCGAATTTTTGCGCTTGCGGCTTATAACGCAGGACCCAACCGCATTAAGCGCTGGCGTGCGGCATCCGATGGCAATTTAGATGCCATCGCGTTTATCGAAGCGATACCGTTTAGAGAGACTCGAGGTTATGTTCAGAACATTCTGATGTTTCAAGTGTATTACCGTGATCTGATGGGTGTTCAGGGAAGTTTCCTAACCGATGCAGAGGCGAAAAGACGTTACTGATACCCTGGGCTAGGCATTGGCGTGAGCTTGGGGTTAGAATGGAGTATTGCAAGTATCTAATGGAATGATTCATGGAACCTCAATACCAAGACTGGCAACAAGTTCTCGACCTGATCCAACGCTCACAAAGTACAGAGCAGCAAGCGCAGCTAATGACTCTGCTACTGACACCTGATGAACGTGAAGCAGTAACGGCTCGTGTTAATATTTTATGTGAGCTGCTAAAGGGTGACTTATCTCAGCGTCAAATTAGCCAGATGTTAGGGGTGGGTGTTGCGACAATTACTCGCGGCAGTGCAGAAGTGAAACGTCTTGAGGACGCCGACAAGAACGCGCTTAGCGACTTATTACTTAAATAGCGAGACCTTAGCGTCTCGCTCATTTTTTTAGCGTTAAGCGATAGAAAGCTGGCGACTAGAAATGCTCAGGGTTAACGAAAGGAATTAAAGCCAGTATTAACGCTTGATGATACACCGAACTTCGAGTGAGCTGGTGCTGTGTGAGCAGCGCAATGGCTCCGCCTTTTTGCTTGATGTTGTCGGTACCAAATGTTTTGTCCATTACATCCCCAAGCTCAACGGTGGGCGACAGTTGCTCTACGACCGCTGGTGGCAGCATCAAACTGGCGCTTCGTGATTCACCAACCAAGCCTTGAGATTCAATCACCATCCACGCAAACGTGCAGCCGCCGTCAAGTCCGGCTTCAATCCCTACGTAGTAATCGCCACCTTGCTTAGACTGCTTCGCGTTATTGACTCGGTTTACTGCACCGCGGTGTGTTTCTTCATTGTCCATGGGTTGATCGGCTACACCACTTGGAACGCTGACGCCCTCAAACTCAAAACTTTGGTTTGGAAAAGCCGACTCAAACGCGCTTTTTACAGCATTAATTTTGGCGGGATTAAGAGAGGCGATGACAACCTTTTTCATGACAGACATATCCATGTAGAGAACGTAACAACCTAATTCTAACGTAAATCTTCCTTATTCATGTCATTAAATTTTTCAATATCCGTACTCTGCTATTGAGCTTATTTGAAGTTCAATTAGTAACGAATATAATTTTTATAGTATGATGTTCTGTTTTCTAAGTCAGAAACATCGACAAGAGACAATGGATATGAAATTAAAACAAGTAGTGGTGGCTTTAGGAATTATGACGTTGGCAGGTTGTCAGGCAACGCAGCGTCAAAATGCCACAACCGGTGAATACGAAACGAACTCTGCAACCAAAGGTGCTGTAATTGGTGCCATTGCAGGCACTGCAGTGGGTATCGCCTCGGGTGGTGATAGTAAAGGCATTTTACTAGGTGCGGCGAGTGGTGCTGCCATTGGTGGTGGGGCGGGTTACTACTTCGATCAACAGGAAAAAGCTCTTCGCCAAGAGCTGCTAAATTCTGGTGTACAAGTTGAACGTACTGGTGACAATCAGCTCGTACTTCGCCTTGAAAATGGTATTGGCTTTGCAAGTAACTCACACGCGCTTGATCGCAACATTCATAAAACGCTGCAAGGCGTGGCGCGCATTTTGGTGGAATACCCAGATACTAGCTTAGTGATTGATGGCTACACTGATAGTACGGGTAGCGCGAGTTACAATCAGGAGCTATCTGAGAAGCGCGCAGAGCAAGTTCGCGCTTTCCTCGTTAGCCAAAATGTTGCTCCTGGCCGTGCGGTGGCGCGCGGTATGGGTGAGCGCTTCCCTATCTGTAGCAACTCTACGACGGAAGGGCGCCAATGCAACCGACGTGTAGAGATCAAAATCTTGCCTCTTACATAAGCAGCGCTCTCTAAATGACATAAAAAAATCCCTAGGTCGTGCCTAGGGATTTTTTGTTTTAGTCTTTCTTATCGGTCAGATCGGGAATGACCGGTTTGACATTGTCGATAGGGTAGCAACCAAGTACTTTTAAGTGCTTAGTGATCTTCACTAGTTCATCGACCGCGCACTTCATCGCTTCAGAATCTTTATGGCCTTCTACATCGACATAAAACATCTCTTCCCACGGGTTACCCATAATAGGACGTGACTCCAGCTTGGTCATGTTGATGCCATAACGCTGCAGTACCAATAGGGTTTCCACCAGTGAGCCCGCTTCCTGTGACGTCGCCATAATGAAGGTGGTTTTCGCCGGAATTTGTGCAGACACTTCGACTGGCTTTCTCGCTACGATAATAAAGCGCGTATGGTTTTCGGTTTGGTTGGCAATGTTGCCTTGAATAGACTGCAGCCCATAAAGCTTGCCGCTTGCAGCATGGCCGATAGCCGCCACGTCATCACGGTTTAGCTGTTGCACCTTTTGCATCGCATCTGCTGTGCTCGCACAAGACTCTAAAGTCACGCCTTTTAAACGGCTCAAAAACTCACTGCATTGCTGATGTGGCTGTGGGTGCGAGTAGAGCGTTTTGATGTCTTCGAGACGAAGCTCTTTGGTAGCAACAAGGCAATGTTCAATTGGTTGGGTGATTTCGCCAACGATATGCAGTGTCGTGTGCTGAAGTAAATCGAACACTTCGTTGATGGAACCTGAGCTCGTGTTCTCAATGGGAAGCACACCATAATCTGCATGACCGGATTCAACGGTTTTGATGACTTCTTTAAACTGATCGCAGTTAAGCTCTACTAATTCGGTGTTCTTACGTGAGAAGTAGTCTCGGCTTGCCAAGTGCGAGTATGAGCCTTTGGCGCCTAAGAATGCGACGCGTGCGACTGGCTTTCTGCTCTGGTCTGGGTTGGCGAGATTTTGCAGGTAAACCTGTTGAAGCAACACTGAGTCTTCAATGATAGTGTGAAAAATCTTGGTGATGTATGGCGCATCAAGCTCGTATTTATCGTTACCATTGTTAATCAGCTTAACGAGTAGCTGCTGTTCACGAGCGGCATCACGAACCGGTTTTGACGTCTGTACCTTACTTTTGGCCACTTCAATACTGAGCTTACGGCGCTCGGATAGCAGTTGCAGCAGGTTGTCATCCAGCTCGTTGAGTCGCAGGCGAATATCGTCAAGAGAATACTTAGTGTCGGTCATCAAATAATCCTTATAAAAAAGCCTCCCGTTTGGGAGGCTTTCCGTTCGTTTTTGACTTTTCTTTCGAAAACGAAGAAGCCTCCAAGCCTAGTGGAGAAAAAAGAAGTCAAAAAAGAACAGAATAATTGGGCGCATAAATCGTTGTTTATCATTTTGCATTGGCTAAGCCCCACAATAAGCAAGGGAGCATGGGGCGTCAAGCAAAAAAATAGCGCCCGTAGGCGCTATGTAAAGATGACTAAATTGAATTGCTATTCGCTAAGACGACCGAATTATTCGACTTCTTCTACTTCAGCTAGCTCTGGCTTCTCTGTGCGACGAGCTTCTGGTTTGTGTCTTAGTTTGTTTAGCTGACGTTCTAGCTTCTGTTCAACCTCGTTAACGGCAGCGTATAAATCTTCATGAGTAGCGGAAGCGACAAGTTTGCCTTTGGGTACCGTAATGGCCGCTTCGAATTTCATCTGTTTGTTTGGCTCTTCGTTGAAAGCAGTTTGGCAGCTGATGATGTCGACTTGCCATTTTTCTAACTTCTTAAATTTGCTCTCGATATGCTCACGGATTGCAGAGGTGATCTCAATGTTTTTACCAGTGATGTTTACTCTCATATGTTTTTTCCTCTGTTGCATCCCTCATGGGTTAACTCCAGATTACTCATCCAGACCGAAAAGAATGTGATCTAGATCACTCTTGTGTAATGGTTTTTGATGTCCAAATCTAAATGTGATCTATCGCAAAACTTTGTATCGTTAACAGTAAAAAAGCCTTTTCTTTCCTCCAAAAGTCATTAATTTGGATAGAGTAGCGTTCTGAAAATTCCCCATTTTTGGCGACTTAGTACGACCTAAGAAAAGTCACTGTCTATTAAACGCTCACTAATAAAGTGTGATCTCTGTCACTTGGTGGTTTCCTCCTTGCTTCCCCCAGTATTCTATAGAATTCGATGTCTTGATTTTTGGCTTGTTGCTCTTCACGGATCTCCTGCAATGACTCCAATTGTTTGTAGATAACAAAGTATCGATTGATGTTGGCCACATAGGTAACGGGCTCTGAACTAATATTGCGGCGCGCCATGAGTTCGACGTTACCAAACCATTTATTGGGATCGTACCCGTGCTTTTCGGCTAAGCGCCTCATGCGTGATATATTGCCTGGACCGGCGTTGTAAGCAGCCAGCGATAGGTAGACTTTGTCATCTTCATTAATGGCATCATCACTAAAATAGCGATCGCGGATAAAGCGTAAATACTTCACCCCTGCATGGACGTTGTTATCTATGTTGTTGATGTTTTTTATGTTGACGTTCTTATCTCGAGCAGTACTTGGTAACACCTGCATAATGCCAACCGCACCTTTTGGGGATATCTTATTTTGATTGAGGCGTGACTCTTGAAATGCTTGTGCCGCAATCATGAGAAAATCGAAGTCGTATTGGTCGGCGTACTTTTTAAACAGTGAAACTAGCTTCTCTAGTTGATCAATCTTTTTGGGATCAAGCGCTTTGGCAAACCATGAAGTATTCTCTAGATACTTGTTATAGATAACATTGCCAAGTAGCGTTCCTTCTTTAGCTGTTTTGATGTAAGCATTGACTTGCTCCGCAAGCTTTGGGCTGTCTTTGCGCATCGCCCAAGCTATTTTTCCGCCGCTACGCAGTGGAGTACCGCTATGAATGTTCAAATCATCAAAGGTTTTGTTCCAGAAGTAGGCTTTGTGGCTATCAAGAACCGTAGCGCTGATTAGTCCTTGTTTGACCATCTCGACCAGTTCGTAATCTTGTAATGTCTCTTCAATGTATTGAACCAATACAGGAGTGCGTCCCTCTTCAGTCAGTGCTTTATTGAGCTCTTGTAGGCTCTCAAAGTAGCTTGAGCTGGCGCGCACCCAGACTTCTTTACCACTTAAGTCTTCGGGACTCAAAAGAGTAGGGTAGTCGTCGCTAGTGATGATGAGCTCATCGATATTCTCAAGGATGGGGCGACTGAACTCGATGACGGCTTCACGAGCCGGGGTTACGGTAAGGTTTGCAACAATGAGGTCGCCGTAACCATTGACCAGCGCTGGGATAAGATCGTCGCGCGGTACGGGGATGACTTGTACTTTGAGTTTAGGGAATCTTTTCTTCAAATAATTCTCGAAGTGATAGAGCTGTTCGGCACCAATTCCCCTTGGCTGCCCTTTCTCAATGTAATAAAAACCGAGATCGGCAGAGACTAATACACGCAGTACTCGCTTTTCAGACAGCGTGTCTAAGTCCCCGGTATAAGGGGCGTTGCTCAATGGGCTAAGCTCAAGTGCTCGCAGTGGTAGCGAGAAGACAACGAAAACAATAACCAGTAGTAGCGCTTTCACTTCAATTCCTTTTTCACCGCATTCCTAATGATAACTATATAAATGAAAAAGGATTCCCGCCAATTTAGGCACAAAAAAGCGCTGATAACACAGCGCTTTTTTAAAGGTAGAACCCATTATAGCGGGTTGAGCTCCATGAGCTTTTCAGTACGCTCGACTTGCTCTTTCATGCCTAGCTTTTCATAGGCTTGTTTTTGAATGCTTAGCGACTTACGCGCAGCTTCGGTATCTGGGTAGGTCTTTTGAAGCTCTTGCGTCCGGTTAATAGCTGCAATCCAAGCTTCACGTCGCAGGTAAAAGTCTGCAGTGGCTAAATCGTAATTCGCCAGGCGATTTTTTAGTGCCACCATACGTTTAGCAGCATCTTCTGCGTAGGCACTGTTCGGATAGCGCTTAAGCAAGCGGTCGAAATCTGCGAATGCGGCTTTTACTGGTTCTGGATCTCGATCGGAGCGATCAACACGGAAGATATCGTGCATAAAGTTACGATCTTGAGCCATGTGGCTTAAACCGCGCATATACAGAACCCAATCCGAACGCTCATGCGTTGGGTTTAGACGAGAAAAACGTTCGATGGTCGCAAGCGCTAATGGCAGGTCATCGTTCTTATAGTAGGCATAGATGAGATCAAGCTGTACCTGCTCAGTGTAAGCACCAAATGGGTAACGAGAGTCTAGCGCTTCAAGGCGCTCAATGGCCGATGTCCAGTTACCACCTTGCAGTGACTCTTGAGCCTCTGAATACAACTGAGAAGGCGGGACATCTGGGACGGTGACTTCTTTGTCAGCACAACCAAACAACAAAGCTATAGAAAGCAAGCCTGTTAGTTTAAGTAGTTTCATACGAGAACGAGTTTCCTTGACGTAAATATTTTTCCGCTTCCATTACTTTTCTTGCCAGTAACAGATACAATGATGGGCTATATTATCCACACTCGTGGTATTAGTCCCAAGGTTTTTTAAAAAGTTCGATATGGCTCAGCAGATTGAATTAACAAATACAGTAAAAGACAGCCAGTTAGGTCAACGTTTAGACCAAGCTGTAGCTGAACTCTTCGCAGATTTTTCTCGCTCACGCCTGAAAGAATGGCTACTTGACGGAAAAATCGCGGTTAACGGTGAAGTGGTTACCAAGCCTCGCACTAAGGTGATGGGCGGTGAACTGATTACCGTTCAAGCTGAACTAGAAGATGAAGAACGCTTCGAAGCGCAAGATATTCCTCTAAACATCGTTTACGAGGATGATGACATCATTGTTATCAATAAGCCAAGAGATTTCGTTGTCCATCCTGGAGCAGGGACGCCAGATGGCACGGTTCTGAATGCGCTTTTGCATCACTACCCAGCTATCGCGGAAGTGCCACGTGCAGGTATCGTTCATCGTCTCGATAAAGACACCACAGGTTTGATGGTGGTGGCGAAGACGGTTCCATCGCAAACGCGTTTGGTTCGTGCTCTGCAAAAACGTAACATTACCCGTGAGTACGAAGCGATTGCGATCGGCAAAATGACCGCAGGTGGTATGGTGGACAAGCCAATTGGTCGCCATTCTACGAAACGTACGTTGATGGCGGTGAATGAATTAGGTAAGCCAGCGGTGACTCACTACCGTGTTGCGGAGCATTTCCGTGAGCACACTCGTATCAGATTACGCCTAGAAACGGGTCGTACTCACCAGATCCGTGTACACATGTCTTACCTACAGCACCCACTTCTCGGTGATACCGCTTACGGTGGTCGTGCACGTATTCCGCGCGGTGCGAGTGAAGAGCTTACAGATATGATCCGTAGCTTCGACCGTCAAGCGCTACACGCGGTAATGCTGAAGTTTGCTCACCCAGTGACAGGCGAAGAAATGGAGTTCCACGCACCGGTGCCTGACGATATGGTGGCAATGGCTGAAGCGCTTCGTGAAGATACCAAGCTGAATAAAGAAGAAGACTATTAATGTCGACTCTTAAGCCAAATTGGCACCCAGCACTGAATGTGAGTGCTGTGACTTCAACTCGAGAGGGCGGCGTATCGAAAGCGCCGTTTTCTGGGCTGAATCTAGGAATGCATGTTGGTGATAACCCAGCAGATGTTGAAGCGAATAGAGCTCAACTAGCTGTGTTAGCGAACATGCCATCCGCGCCAGTTTGGCTTAATCAAACCCACTCTACTGTCGTTGCTAGTATTGCGATTCCCACGGATGTCGTTATTGATGCCGATGCGAGTTTTACGACTCAGCCAGGTGTTGTGCTTAGCGCAATGACCGCAGACTGTTTACCCATTTTGCTAGCGGCTAAAGATGGTTCTGCAGTTTCCGCCGTTCATGCGGGATGGCGCGGCCTTGCAGATGGTATTGTTGAAAATGCAGTGTCTCTTTTCGAGTCTGAACTGCAAGCTTGGATTGGTCCTGCCATTGGCTTTGATAGCTTTGAGGTCGGTGAAGATGTTCGTGAGGCATTTTGTGCAAGTCACCCTGAATACGCTATCGCATTCAAACCACATCCGACATCGGGTAAGTGGCTCGCGGACTTAGCATCGATTGCGAGATGAAGCTCAAGTCGCTTGGAGTAAACTCTGTTACTCAGAGCGGGCTTTGTACTTTCGAGGATCCTACTCGTTTTTATTCTTATCGACGCGATGGGCAAACTGGCCGCATGGCGAGCTTTATTTGGATCAACGCCTGATTTTCCGTCCCCTCTCTTGAAATCCTCAATGTGAGTAACCATCTTATTTGCATATCAAGCCGTATGTAATTAAAGGGGGTTGCTGTGCGCTTAGATCGATTTACTAGCAAATTCCAAGTCGCTATTTCTGATGCTCAGTCTCTAGCTCTAGGACGAGACCATCAATATATTGAACCTGTCCATCTCATGGTTGCTTTGCTCAATCAGGAGGGAAGTTCTATTCGTCCTCTGCTGACAATGTTAAACGTCGATGTTGTTCATTTGCGTTCAAAACTGGCCGAGCTTTTGGATAAGTTACCGAAAGTGACGGGCGTCGGTGGTGACGTTCAGCTATCTAGTTCAATGGGGCAACTATTCAACTTATGCGATAAGGTGGCTCAAAAACGTCAAGATGCGTATATCTCCTCTGAGATATTCTTGCTTGCGGCTATCGAAGACAAGGGCGCGTTAGGTCAATTGCTTAAAGAGCAAGGCCTTACAGAAGCGAAGATCAACCAAGCCATTGAGCAGATCCGTGGTGGTCAAAAGGTTGATGATCCAAACGCAGAAGAAAAACGCCAAGCGCTAGAAAAGTTCACGATTGATCTGACCGAACGAGCCGAGCAGGGCAAACTTGACCCTGTGATTGGTCGTGACGATGAGATCCGCCGAACGATTCAAGTCTTGCAGCGCCGTACCAAAAATAACCCGGTCATTATTGGTGAGCCTGGTGTGGGTAAAACCGCCATTGTTGAAGCTTAGCTCAGCGTATTATCAATAATGAAGTACCGGAAGGTTTACGTGGTCGCCGAGTTCTATCTCTTGATATGGGCTCTTTGGTCGCTGGCGCCAAATATCGTGGTGAATTTGAAGAGCGTTTGAAATCGGTACTTAATGAGCTTGCCAAAGAAGAAGGCAACATCATTCTATTTATCGATGAACTGCACACCATGGTTGGAGCCGGTAAAGGCGAAGGCTCAATGGATGCCGGCAATATGCTCAAACCAGCACTTGCTCGAGGTGAACTGCATTGTGTTGGCGCGACGACTCTAGACGAATATCGTCAATATATAGAGAAAGATGCCGCGCTAGAAAGAAGATTCCAAAAAGTGCTGGTGGATGAGCCAAGTGTTGAAGATACGGTGGCGATTCTTCGTGGACTGAAAGAACGCTACGAATTGCATCATCATGTAGAAATCACCGATCCAGCGATTGTTGCGGCAGCCAGTCTTTCCCATCGTTATGTAACGGATAGACAGCTACCTGATAAGGCGATTGACCTTATTGACGAAGCTGCGTCTAGCATTCGTCTGCAAATTGATTCCAAGCCAGAGTCATTAGATAAGCTCGAGCGTAAAATCATCCAGCTTAAAATAGAGCAGCAAGCTCTGAAAAATGAGTCGGATGATGCAAGTAGCAAGCGTCTCTCTGCATTAAATGAAGAGCTGCACACTAAAGAGCGTGACTATGCTGAGCTTGAAGAAGTATGGAATGCAGAAAAAGCGGCGCTTTCGGGTACTCAGCATATTAAAGCTGAGTTGGAACAAGCAAGATTAGATATGGATGTAGCAAGGCGTGCTGGTGATCTAAACCGTATGTCTGAGCTTCAATACGGACGTATCCCAGAGCTAGAGAAACAGCTAGACCTAGCGACGCAAGCTGAGATGCAAGAGATGAGTCTGCTTCGCAACAAAGTGACAGACGCTGAAATTGCAGAAGTGTTGTCGAAACAAACCGGTATTCCAGTCTCTAAGATGCTAGAAGCAGAAAAAGACAAACTGCTTCGTATGGAAGAGGTTCTGCATAAGCGCGTCATTGGTCAGGCGGAAGCGGTGGAAGTGGTTTCCGATGCGATTCGTCGTAGTCGTGCAGGTCTTGCCGATCCTAATAAGCCTATTGGTTCGTTCTTATTCTTAGGTCCGACAGGTGTGGGTAAAACCGAGCTGTGTAAAACGCTCGCCAACTTCATGTTTGACAGTGAAGATGCCATGGTGCGTATAGACATGTCTGAGTTCATGGAGAAACACTCGGTGGCGCGCTTAGTTGGTGCTCCTCCTGGTTATGTTGGCTATGAAGAAGGTGGCTATTTAACGGAAGCGGTTAGACGTAAGCCATATTCGGTGATCTTACTTGATGAAGTAGAAAAAGCGCATCCAGATGTCTTCAATATTCTTCTACAAGTATTAGATGATGGCCGCCTTACCGATGGGCAAGGTCGCACGGTGGATTTCAGAAACACTGTTGTGATTATGACGTCCAACTTGGGCTCATCTAGAATTCAAGAGAATTTCCAAGTTCTCGATTATGAGGGTATTAAGCGAGAAGTGATGGATGTAGTGACATCTCACTTTAGACCTGAGTTCTTAAACCGTGTGGATGAAAGTGTCGTATTCCACCCACTAGGTCAGCAACACATTAAGTCGATTGCGAACATTCAGCTTGAGCGTTTAGGCAAACGAATGGAAGACAGTGGGTATGCGTTGGTCGTGGCAGATACGGCTCTCGATTACATTGCTAAAGTGGGTTACGACCCGGTATACGGAGCAAGACCTCTAAAACGAGCGATTCAGCAAAGTATAGAGAATCCACTCGCGAAAGAGATACTAGCGGGTAAGGTGGATCCAACTAAACCGGTCAAACTTATCGTTAGTAACGATAAAATTACGGTTGGCCAATAGTGGTTTACTAGCGTTTGGTAAACAAAAGGGGAGGTTACTCCCCTTTTTTGTGTCTTTTTTGGACGTTCTGATTCATTTGTGTTCGAACGGAAAGAAAAAGTGAATTTAGTGTAATTTAGCGCTTGCCAAGTGAATGGCGATCTCTATAATGCCACCTCGCTGACACGGGAACGGAGAGATAAATCTCCAACGGGTCAGAAGGTCAAAAGCTTCTGAGGAAGCCAAGC
>JYJJ01000003.1 GCA_003263775.1 Vibrio maritimus | reverse complement strand
ATATTATATATAGTGAAAATGTCGCCGAGAGAACAACTTACGGGTGACTTTTATCTGTCCGTCTTGGTGACTTTTTACAGCATCCCTGGTGACTTTATTCCTCGCGATTGGGTGACTTTAAAGTAATATGGGTGACCTGTTCCACACGATTTGGTGACCACAAAGTAGACGCTTTGAAGATTTTCTTAGTAAGGATGTTGAGGTTTTCTGAACATGCACATATTGCCTTGGTGACTTTTTGTGAAATAAAAAACCGTCATATTGACGGTTTTTTAGTTAGTGAGTACCAGTGGCTTGTCTACTCAGAATCCACGTAATATCGCTCCAATCGTTCTTTGACAGAACCAGGTAGTGTGTCATTTTTCCATGCGGTTATGCTCGGAGCTACATCTGCTCTTTTTTCTAGGAGTAAGACCTCCGGCGTGAGTTCGATACGGCTGTTTATCTCAAATGCTTTACGAACAATGGCCGTGTTTTGGGCTAGAGCTTCGCGAGAAATGCCAGTGTGCTTCCAGCCTGAAATCTGATTGAAGGTATTTCTGAACAATTTTTTTGCCTCCATCCAGCGCTGGTTTTTCTCCTTTGTTGTAATGAGAGAGAGCTTGTTTGCCTGATATAAGAAGTACAATACTTTATCCAGTTCTTTACTGAGCCACAGTACTTTGTAGGCAAGTTTGTGGTCAAAAAGTATCTTTACTACATTGGTTTCTGGTTCAGGTGCTAACTCTAAGAATGAGTCGCTTCCACTCAATGTTTCACCGATAAATTTCTGAAGATCGTCAGAAGCATCTTTGTAAACTGCTACCGCGTTATCGATAGATTGTTCGATGTCGTAGAGTATCTGATCTGCAAAAGGGTCGTCTTGTTCTACCGCGTCCATAACGGGTTTTACCTTAGTATCCAACCAATCCACTCCGGCAATAAAGCGGCTCTTTGGGTCGTTTGGATCTTTAACAGTACTGAACAACATATCTGGTGCTGCGGCCGTATAGTATGACACCATAACTACATTTCTTGCAGGCTCTTTGAACGTCTGAGTCCCACCAATATGGAGTGAGTTTTGTGGTTTTTCTCCTAGCTTTAGACCTGAAAGTTCAGGAGAGGGAGTTGTACTTGCTTCTTTGTTATTTGCGTCTTGAGTCATCGTTTCGTCTCCTGAACCTTAAGCGGTTTGCGCACTAGTTACTTGTGTTAATTGATGAATTTCTTCTATTATCTCGGGAAGAATATGCCTAATTGGTAAGCTCGTTTCATAAGCAAATTCTACGATGGACCTTGATAGGGGATAATGGGAACCTTCCAATGCAGATTGGGTAATTGATTGTAGGTTCTCGCGCGCTTTTTCATTTCGCATGCGTTGTGCAGCACCAATATTCGAGCCGGGTTTGTCAGTTAGAAACCTTGAGCATTGAATCGTCATCTCGTCTATCTGCTTCGAGAGCAAATCAACAAAATTCTTGGTGTTTCGTTTAGAAATGCCCAACTCTTTGAGGATCGATTTCCTAGTTTCTCCACTGCAGTTGAGGGCATAACAAGTGATCAGTAGTTCGTATTTTTCTACATACTGCTCAATGGTCTTCTGCCCTGTTTTTTCTGCACAGCGTCGTCGCAAGCTTTTGACATCAGATTCAAACTTAACGGACTCATTCACGTTGCAAGCCGCTTCAATGAGCGCTTGCTGTAGATTCATGCTTTGTATCTTTAGGGCGACGTTTTCATCAATTTGGAACATGGTCATTAGCCCATCTGCCACGTCATCGCTGTTAGTTAAAAATAGCGACTTGATGGCACATATATCACTAATAATCGCGTCATACTTGACTTTCTCAACCATGAGTTCGCTGCTGTATGTGTAAGCTTTAGAGGCCATTGCTTATGCTCCTTGTATCGATGCCCACGAGGTCGAAGAAACGTATTGTTTGGGACATATCTTCTAGCACCACCCCGTTATTGTTGCGGTGTAATTCATCTAGAATTACATTGATGTCATTTCTCTCTACGAACACTTTAGCGAGATCAAATTGGATCGATAGCAAGCTATCTGAGAGTGGTTTGTTGATACCCTCAATGTGTAAAGACCAGAACTTTGCACTTCGTGTATTAGAGGTGACCTGAAGGTAGTTCCTGACGAGTTTTCCCATTGCAATTTGAGTTCGAGTGGAAATGTTCATAGCAGTGCCGCCTTGGTTAAAAGATTCGCTCTCGCGACGATTGGCGAGACCAGAGCCTCTATCAAAAGCAAATCTTCAGGTTGTGCTCGGAACTGTTCAGCAAGGTCATTCATCTCGCAATCTGGGCTAATTTTTTCAAGTGATGAGATGACGATGCAGCGTATAAGATTGAGGTAGTTGCAGTTGACGTCATCTGTTATGTCTAGATACAGATTGTGTTTTTCAGCAGTCTGTTCGATGGTTTTTAAGTAGCTTGAGGTCACGATTGCTTTCAGTGCAGAGACGCTGTGGATGCATAGCATTTGGAGCAGGCTGATATGAGATGCCAGACGATTTATAAACTCACCTTCATTAAGCGGTTCTTGTGGCTCTATTGGAAATACAAGTAAGCCATTCATGAATTCACTTTCAGTGACGATGGAATTGGCGTGTTCCAAGATACGCAATTGAGAGGCGTAACTGATGCCAGCCTCTCCAATTGTATTCGTTAGTAAGTTCAAGCTGTTGTTGGTTCTGACATATGAAGCGAAACTCCGAAGCTCACTATAGGAGCTGAACGGTTGTATTAGGCTTCTTTTCGTCGCTTGAGTAATAGTCTTCATATACGTACGACAGTTTTTTGCATATCGCTCGTTTAATGAATGTGGTATCGCCAGTGGGTTTTTGGCGAACCGTAGGTTATTTATGTACTCGACAGCATCTGTGTTTTTATTCATCTAGCGTACCTGTTCCGTTGAGAAATTGAGCTCTTGCGGCTTAATTGTGTTTGGCTTCAAAAAACGGCCGTACACTAGGACTAACAGCCGTCCTTTTTTATGATTTCTTGGAGCAAACTAATGTCTAAACCTTCCTGCTTCCACTTTGCAATTTGGTCACCAAATACACCCAATTGGGCCGCTCTAATCTCCTTTTCTTCCTTCCGTTCACTTTCAACTTCCGTCGATACCTCTAGGAATAGATTTGATAGCTTCGTGAACTCCTTATCAGGCAATCCTCTTAGGACACGCTTTAGTTGGGCTTTAGTCCCTATTGCCTTGATGAACTCGCTTTGCTTCTCTGTAAGCTCCATTCAATTAATCCTCTCCACTGCTTGTAAATAGGTTGATATAAATGTTTCTAAAATTTAGTTTATGGCCTCTTCGAAAATCTGAGCCAAAGGTTGATGAAAATAGTCACCAATTAGGTAGTGTTAGCGTTAATGAACGAGAGTCAGAGAATGAGGGCTTGGTACCTGATGAGCCGAGGATAATTCCCGAGAGGTTTTTTCGATCTGCAGAAACGATTCTTTCCAGTGAACGATGTCAGTATTTAGTAAGAGAGATAAAAGAGCTTGCTGGGCTGCACGACAGTCATTGGGAGCGGTACTATCAACCAGCGATAAACAGACTGGCGGTTTTATGTCAGGATGTGCCCGCGTCGGCGCGTCATCACCATAGCATGATTATGGTTTGATTGAGCACTCGTTGGAGGTGGCCATGTATGCTATGCAGCGGTCACAGGGATGCGTTTACATGCCCGATCGTGAACCGGAAACGATTCAATGGATAGAGCGGGTATTCATGTATTGTTGTTTTGGGGCCGGCCTGCTGCACGATGCGGCAAAACTCCACACGGATATGCGTTGGTATATTCGTGACGATAGTAGTAATTACTCGGACCCTGATGGGTGGTTGTATTGGAGTCCATTATATCGTGAGCACCCACCAGAAAATGCATTGGTTGAGTACAAGGTGGTGCGAAATCAGAATAAAGATGGCTTAAACATCTATAACAAGAACTCTCACGAACTCTTTGCATCTAGTGTTGTACAAGACGTAATGCCAGCTGCTGGTTTAGACTGGATTTACTTGTTTAGTGATCAGTATTGTCCAGAAATCTGGCTACACTTCATCCATACGATTGCTTCCGATTATGGTCAGGGTTCTGATGTTGGAAAATGCGTTAGTGCCGCCGACCAGTATTCTACCAATCAATCAATGAAGAAAATCAACGCTCGAAACAATGGCAATTATGTTGATTTGTCTGACCCTAACCTACCAATACACGAAGCATACCGAGAAGGCTTCCGAGAAGTACTGAGTGACCCTGATGGGTTTAACTTGGCATATAACAAATCCGCAATGGGTAAATTCAGTTCTATCGAGCGTTATGGTGATCTGGTGTTTGTTTCACCAAAATCTGTTCTTCCTGTTATTTCAAAAATACTAAAGGCCAGGAACGTGAGACTGCCAGCTGATCAGAACGTATATACACTTCTATCAGATAATGAACTTACAATGAGGGCGCCAAGTGGTGACACGCTTTGGTGGGCAACATTTTCTTCTACGCGCAACAACAATAAACCCAGAGAGCTTAGTTACCTAGTGTTCAGTATCGATAGATTTCCTGAAATTTCGATTCCTGACTTAAAAGACGTTGGGGTAGACTTTACGCTGGGTGCAAGAAGTCTAGACGAAACTTTAGGTGAGTTTAAGTCATCAAGCTATCCAGATATTTATCAACGCTTATATGGCGAAGAAGTGAATAAAAGTGAGAGTGGTGAGCCTTCGGCTGAAATTGAGCCAGTTAATGACGAAGAGCCGGCATTGCCACAAAAAGTCGCCACCGCTGAATCACAGGATACTCAAGCGAGTACTGAACCGAAACGCCAACAGCAACGTCGAGGCAAGGTAGTAGGTGAGCAATCCAAAGACAGTCGAAACACAAAAACCTCTACAGAGAAGTCCTCAACTACGACAGTGCCAAATAACAGTGGAAAACGCAAGGTGAGTCCTCGAGACCCAAAAACAGCGAGTCCCACGAGTAGTAAACCCCAAAGCTCTCAGAAGGATAAAAAAAGAAGCAATAGTGATGGCGACCAAGGGTTTTCTAGTCTAGCTCAGAAAGGTGCTCACATTGCTTTAGGTTTGTCCGGCTCGAAAGCAAAACCTAAGTCACAAGGTAAGCGTAAGGTTGTTGCTCCCCTCAGAACGACAAGGATAAAAGTGCTGGTGGCAAGGTAGCGGTGTGTAAAATGCCAGAGGATACGGAACCGTCAGTGGTGGTATCGCAGCCATTCGAGGAAGCGAAAATCGTTGATTGGCCAACGAAAATCACCGTTTCTGCGGATGAACTTGCTAAGCGTTCAAGGCCAATCCGTTTGTTTAATAATCCTTCGTGGCTTAAAGCTATTGGTAATGATCAACCTAAGAGCGAAGTGTTCACCAATTCAATGGTCACAGAATGGCTACCCTATTTGAGCAATCTTGTTGAAAAAGAAGTATTAAAGGTTAACCGTGAAGGTGCAGACATTTTTATGACGCAGCACGGCCTTTACATGGTCTCCCCCGGCTTGTTTGATAAGTTTGGTGATGAAATAGCCTCTAAGCTTGAACAAGTCTTGGCTTCTAACAGCTTTACACTTGCTCGTTCCCCTGATACCCCATACACACAAATGATTGATACTAGCTCTGGGGAGGTGCTTGAAGGGATCTTGCTGGCAGTCAGGATGTACATAAATGAGGAAGCTATTCCAAATTATCCTACTTTGAAACTGACATAATGGCTAGCCATTTAGGGCTGCTTTAACGCGTTTTACTGTTGAACGGCTCTTGCACGTCATTTTGGCGGTCTGATTAATAGAGTGGCCCCTCTCTAAGCAATGGACAATGTCGGTGTGTTTTTTCCAGATAGTCATCCGTGCTGATCGTAGACCCTTTAGGCCGTCCAAAATTGCCGTTTTCGCGCAGGGTTAGCTCGATGCCACGTTTGGATGGCGCGATGCGCTTTTCTTCGTACTTCCTGTGGGAGAGGAATAAAGACTCATACTGGCTGTTTTGGCAAGTATATTTGATTTTTAATGGGACTGGCTCCCCTTCAAAGAAACCACGTTGTCGTGTGTTCGTTTGACACTGTTTTGTGGGATTTTGGTAGCGTGACGTGACATTAACTTGCCGTCTTCTAGTAAGAGATAGACCGAATTCTCGTGAGCCTCGTAAACGCCTATACAATAGTCGCTTGCATCCAGAAAATCAGCTTTCCCGTAGTCATCAGCATAGAATACTTGCACGTTCCAAACTTTACAAAACTGAGTTGGTATCAATGTGTTTCGATAATCATCATAGTTGCGAAAGCCTTTGAAATCGTATCGCTCGGTTGTCCCGTTACTTCGAATTACTTCGACTGTGGAGCCACACAAACTTTTGTGACCGTCTTGAACGCCTCTTTCGTTGAGGGTGACTGTATTGAAATTGTATCGGATGCGAATCGAAGGCATAGCGTCATAGTCATGTATATAAACACAGTGATTATGAACGCAATTGAGCCAAGGATCAATTGCTGAGCCTTGGCACAGAAACTGGCAAAAGTTGAGTTATTAGAAAACGTCGTCAACCTCGATGCCGTATTCGCTTAAAACGTCACGGTAGTCTTGAAGGCCTTGGCTCAACATCCGGCGCACTTCGGAAGCACTGGAGTCCAGCTCTTCGATGATCTCTTTATTACTCAGGTCTTGAAAGTATCTCACCATGAGAGCGCGGGTTGCGTCTTGATTGAAAAATTTTTCGTTGCTTGATAGCTTTTCCATGATTCGGAGCTGACAGGCAATTTCATCAACCTGTAGTGCACTGTCAGACACACAGAGCGTTTCTTCTAGTTCAGCATCGAGTGAGAGTCGAATCGGGCGTTTGGGTGCTTCTCTATTTACGGTTACACCAAGACGGTCAAGGCGCTCATGGATGTAATTTTGAATAGAAGGAGCGGCCTTCTGACGTTGCTCGAAAGCTGCGTTCATACCGCTACCGCCCGAGATAACACACTCGATACGGATCGCACGCTTCATTTGATTCTTGATGCATTGAGTCGCGTACGCAATGCTCTCAGACTCACTAAAACCCCGAGCGTTTATAGTGGGGAGTATCTCAAAAAGTTTTTCGTAGGATTCTTGAATGAGATCATCGGAATCGATGACGGTTTTGCCATGTGACAAACTCCGTGCGGTTCTTCGAATGTAACCATCTAAGTGTTTCTTGAGATCTTCAAATCCTATTTCGTATGTGATGTCCATATTTGTTGCCAATTCTGATTTATTTAAGCCAACCGCCGGTTAAAGGCAGGAAATAGTCACCAATGATGACCAACTAACAATTAGAGTAAATGTGAGCTTTGAGCTCGTGTTATAAGAGTGGTGAATAGTGCAACCTGTTGAGTGATTTAGTTCTCAAAAAATCTCCTCATACCAGTCGATAGTAAGCATCTATAAAATCGATGTCCATTTATTGAGCAGGAAATTAGTTTGAGAAATGTAAAAATGCAAAGCACGTAACAAAAATGCATATATGTCCACATTCACTGCACGACCTTAACCGCGCTTCAGCATTGCGTGAGCCCCCATCCTTCTACGCTCGCTTGAATTTCGCCCTATTTCGCTCGCCCTTGATATTGAGATTAAATGTGAGATTGAATGGAGATGAAAAAAGAGAGTAAATCAGGTGCACCATGCCCTCAGCGCGCTTGTATCCACATTCTATCTTCGGAGTTTCAGCGACGTTGGTGTTCAATGCAGTGTGGACATATATGTACTTTTGTATAGCTAAGCTAAACAGGCAAATAATGCTTTGTATTTGAGGGTGCTTACTGAGTGTTACATCAATTTTTGAGGTGTCGTTGCGACCGGGAAGTGTTTGACTCTACGGCTACCGTAAAGGAGTAGAACAGATTATAGTCTCGAGTGGGATGTTTTGTCACCATGTTTTTAGGTGGGATGTTGGAGTTTTATAAAAAAGCAAAAAGCCACCCAAAAAGAGGTAGCTTTCAGTTTTATAACACAATCGAAATTGCTTCATTTAAACAAGTACGTTGCTTCACTTCACTACGAATGGCTTCTAAACAATGGTGAACCGATTCCAGGAGTTCAGGGTTGCCGTGAATGTCGTAGAAGTCACCAAAATGATGTTCGAACATAGCCACAGTGTGCTCGTAGGACCATTGAAGGCGTGACTGTTCGCCTTTTAGCGATGCCTCGACTTCCTTTCGATCCATCCCCATTCGAAAACCAAGATCCATGCCTGTCTTAATAAGCACAAACACGTTCCCTTCTGGCCCGTTTAAGTTCAGCTCGATTCTTGAGCGTTTGCTTTGTTGTAACATGTATTTGTCTCCAGTGACTACCCCTTGCGAGGTTTAACGAGAGAGCCAAGCTCTCTCTTGTTGTAACAGTTTAGAAAGGTCTATCTTCCTTCCAACTGACAATCTGAGGAACAGATTGCGTTGGTTGAACTGGTACATTTGGGGGTTGTTGAACCGTTCTCTGTGCCGGTTGTGGCTTCGGAGAATACGATGCGGTTTTGTTACTCGATGGACTAGCAGCTTTTTGTCCCTCTGATTTTGGTCGCCTACTTCCGCATGGATTTAGCTTCACGACATGCTCGTAGTTGTTGACTTCGAGTATGCGTTTACTTGCCATTTGCTCGGTACCGTTGACCTTCCATTGGTGGTATGCTGCTTTACCTTTGATTCGCACCCAATCCCCTTTTTGTGCATAGCTCTGGAGATACGTGGCTTTTGGGCCATAAACTTCGACCTCGTGCCAGTCAGAGTGGTTTCTCATTTCTCCTGTGCTCTTATCTCGCCATGTCTCTTCTGTGACCACCTTTAATACAACTTTTATACTATTGTTGCCCAATGGAATCACTTTCGGTTCGTGGCCGATAACACCTAAAATTGAATACTCGTTCATGATTTGTCTCCCGTTTGAACCCTTTCGGATTGTGGGCACCTTCGAAGGTGCCCATTGATTTAGATTACCGCAGCTAAGTTTGGAACATCATTGACGATCGTGGGTGTTTTACCACTGGGTTGTCTGATGTCTTCTGGATCAGCTGTCATTGCTTGTGGTACACCTTCTAGTACCGGAACAACCACAACATCATCTTGAACGTTCTCATTGTGCCCAACCGCTACTACACCTTGCTCCGGCATAGTTTCGGGTGCACTTTGAAAACTAGCCTCCCCATCACGTAACTCGGCGTACGATGGCATGTTGGCTGGAACGCTATCTACCTGTGAAACTACCTTAACAGTAGCTTCATTGTTAGATTGATTGTCTACAGGTTGTACCGAGGGTTTTGATTTCATTTGATCAAACATCTGTTCAACCGTGACTTTTACGGGACTGCCATGTTCATCACGAATCATTTGCCCGTTTCCGTCTGTCTGAAATATTCCCATACGTACACATGCCGGCTTCATCATTTCCAGGTCACGCACTTGCTCGGCTCTAAACCGTTCAATAGCACTTGAGTTCTCCTGGTGCTGCTCTCGAAGGGTTTTGATCTCAGCGAGCGAGCGATATAGTAGTTCATCATTAGATGGCATACTTCTCGCCTTCCTTGTGTTGGTTCTCGCGTTCTTCTTCTCCCTCATTACGTTATTGAAATGAGCTTTTTTCTTTCGACTAGCAGAAGTTTCTGAATAGCCTTTTGAAAAAGAACCAACCCACAAGCTAATCGCTTTACTAAGGTCACTAGTGAAGCGAACTGGTGATAAGATAAGCCACACGATGAAACCTTTCAGAAATGAAAGTACTTTACCGATGCCTCTTAGCCATTCACCTGCACTTGCAATTAGCGTTGAGACCACCATTCCAAATAACTTAGGAATAGCGCAAATCAGACCCATTGCGGTTGCGAACAAGAATAGTTCTACCATTGTTTTTCTCCAATTGTTATGTCCTTGCGGACGATTTGATGTGCCGAACTGTACTATTACAGCGCTGCTTTATCGGCAACAGCATTTTGCTCTATGAGCAAAAATCGTAGTATTGGGCTGACATGCTGTGTGTCAGCGGATACGATGAAATCCTCATTGGAAGCGATTTCCAATGAAGACTTGAATGAGAAGTGAGTGTTCGCTAGAGCTAACGAAAGTAGGCTTTATTAGTATAGCGCTATGACCGAAGGAGTATAGTGATTTTTCGGAGTTCAAACGCTTGCATTGTGACATGTCATAGTAAAGTGGTTGAAATGGTAAAAATGGAGAAAATTCACCATGCTCATTGATTACATTACCGCATTGGTTGAACAGCACTCAGCGGTCGAGCTTGGCTTAGCTGGAACCGTCGGCCTATTTATAGGTACAAAGCTATTTGGTCCGAAAAACTACAAATTTGTCTTTATCAAGTCGATCCTTCACGAAATCTATCTGGTTTGTACAGACCCCATAGAAGAGGAGGAATAAAGGGAAGCTAATGCTTCCCTTTATCGTAGATGTGGCTTATGCCGTTCTTATCGTCTTGACTATTGCCCTTTCGAGCGAAGTAAATAGCCCAAACTTCCTACGAAGCACTGCCTTAAGGGTGACAGTAATCCGTCAAAAATGACGAAACGAACTTTATAATAGACGACATACTATGCATTTAGTTGTGCTTGATGCTTCTTTTGGACGAGTGTCTCATAGTTGAGACACTCACTCCTTTAAACAAGGGATTTGTTGGTTGATAGAGGGTAACTAGCTTCGTGGAATGCGAATCTTGCGAGCTTTTTTCTGAACAATTGTGCTTGATTTTGCTTCACTATTGTCTCGGATCGGTATTTCCTTACCGTAGCCGTGAGCATGCATGTCTTCCAACTTTTCTCTAGGAATGATACGTCTCATTCCTAGCATGTGATAGAGCTCGGTGGAATCTTGTTTAACCGGTGCGATAGGTATAGATGTTCGAGTTCTTGGATCGAACAGTAAATAACATCTATCACCAAACTTACTCCTTATCTTATCAAGGTAGCTATTGTCACTGTAAATGACTTCCGTTGCCGCTTTGACAGAGTCAACAACGTTGTCAAAAGGACGAGGCATTTCCTGACTTTTCACTTCAATCTGATATTTTGTCCAAGACTGGTTCATATACTCATCGACACTGCGATAATCAACAATGACCTCTCCGATGGCCGTGAATATCGTTTCTGCAGAGCGGATGTTTATATCTGTCGTGGAGTTGATGTAAAGATGTTCTTGTTCAGACCAAGAATGCTCTTCAGATTTCTTTACCGCCGTGCCGTAAAGATACGCTGCTGCCGGTGATGCTGCTAAAGAAATGGAACCCATTTCAGTGAAGAACGATTGATCCACACCTTGTCTATCGAGTAAGTTTACAGTCGCCAGCTGAGAGGTATGAATTTCTAGCTGGTCACGACGTACCGTCATAACGAAACCTTTATCTCCCACTTGGAAACCAAAGGCGTTTACGCCGGAGTTCGCGATGACATGCTTTGCAGCAAGCGATTCAGCGTAGGCCAAAAGTTGGGTGTCTGTCCAATTCCCTTGTAGCTCCAGACTGATGTTCAGCACGCCGACACCTTCTTTAAGAAGTTCAAAGTCGTGACTGTAATTTCGTTTGGATAGGAAGCGGTCTAGTTCACGATTGAAGTCAACTTTCCACTTAACCGCGACAATTGATCGCTTTCCTTGCCGTTGTAGATTGGTGTTATCTGTGTATAGCTTAAGTACGTGACGTGTCATGACTTTTATCTCCTAATTTAAGACCTGACGGTTATTTCATTTTTAACAGTACTCATTTGGAATACTGTTAAAAATGGGGAAATTTCTTTCCCTCATTTGTAGTGTATGGCATTTATAGCAAATCGCGCCAAGAGACTGCCAACTTTGGAAACCCTTGAGGACCGAGTTCGTTAAGTACATCAAGCCAGTCAACCGACTTTCTGTCACCAAGTGGAATTGGTGGCGAAAAGCGAACAACCTCAATACCCTGATTTACTAACCTATCTTCCAATTTTTGAGCTTCAATTTCACCAGTCCTGGACGCATCTAAGTCTTCGAAAATGAAGACATACTCTGTCCCTTCTTTTGCAACATAGTTACCCAGATTGCCTGCATTAATGGTGCACTCCATCGGTAGTTCAGTAACTTGTTTTACGGCTAGTACCGTCTCAAGCCCCTCTCCCAACGCGGCAATACGATCGGGTTCATCAATTAAAACCGAAGCTCCATTGATATCCAGACCATACCCTCCGGGCATCATTTTTTTTACTTCAAAACCCGCTTTGTGAAAACTCGCTTTGTTCCCGTGTTCATCGATAAAAATACGATGAATACGACGAGCTTCTCCAGTAGGTGAAGTGACCAGCAATACTATACAAGGGTGTAACCCCATATGTGCAGTAGTTGGTGCTCCATCTTCTTCATAAAACTTATAAAAAGATGGGTGGTTTTTGCAGTAAGCGACCAATTTCTCTCGTTCGACTCTATCCTCTTCCGTATGGTCATCTGTCGGGTGAGGTATAGGGATGTAGAACGGAAGACCCGGATGAAATCTAACACTACCTTTCATCAATGTCTTCAATGAGTTTATGCCTCGCTTAGCAAAATACCTAGCAACAGGTAGGGCTCTTTCATCGTTTAAGAATAAAGACTCAGACCACACTTTGTTCATACTATTCCTTCGCTGTTTTGCTTGGTCCAGTTCAAACTGTGTAGGCCCCTGTTGAACAGGTTTTCTCACTATTGGTGCCGGTGTATGATTGGGGTCAAACGTAAAGCCGATAAGCTCACTGACCTCTTTTTTTGCTGTAGGGAAATCCCAATTGTTAAAGTCGGAAAGCAAGTCATATTTGCTGAACCGCTTTCTACATTTATAACAATAACCTGCGCCTGTCTCTTTCGCATCTTTGAAGAGAACAAAGTTTCCTTTCCCCTTCCATAATTGATGTCCAGAGCAATTTGCATCAGGGCAAATGTCAAACCGTTTTGAGTTTTGTGAACCCAAGTAGCAATCGCCCCATCAAGAGGTGTGAGTTTTTGAAGAACGATATCCCAGCCATACTGTACTACCGCCTCTTCAAACTGCTCATTTCTTTTCTTCCAATCCATATTTATCTCCAATTTTCCCCTTTCGAGGTTAATGCGCCGAAGCGCCAGGTCGTTAAATAACCTCCTTTGTAACTCGAAGTAGTTCTGAGCACAGGTCTTTGAAAGATGGAACTTTCAACCATTGTCCTGCACCATAGCAATAATCAAGTGTCGAACCACCGCCATTAAATGCCTTACCTACCGCGATACAAAGTACGACTACGCCATTCTGTCGTAACAGATCGACTATCTCTTTTGTCGTATGATGATTATCAGGTTCCCCGTCAGTAATCATAACTACAACTTTTTTTGCTCCATTCATTCTGAAAAGATCTTGTGCTGCAACCCAATAAGCTTCTGTTGCAGGGGTAAAACCAGACGGC
This sequence comes from Vibrio maritimus, assembly GCA_003263775.1. Taxonomy (GTDB): domain Bacteria; phylum Pseudomonadota; class Gammaproteobacteria; order Enterobacterales; family Vibrionaceae; genus Vibrio; species Vibrio maritimus. The sequence continues at coordinate 87,810 of JYJJ01000003.1, read as the reverse complement.
GACAAGGCCGCGATTCTTGACCTAACGTGATTTGAAAAGCTCTCTTGAGGAGACTTTAAAATATACACGTCACCATGATCACAAAATGAATACGCACTGGTCGATGCACCATCGATTCGACTCAAGCAAGAAAGCAAACTGTATGTTGCGACCTTGATTTGAGCTATTTGCCCATCAGTCAAAGAGCTGGAGCTATCAGCCAACACAACTAGATCACAACTTACTTCCTCACGTTCTTGGAACTTACGCTTGAAAATCCGAGTGTCGCCAATAGTAAGGCGGTGACACTTGCCTTTGGCAACGCGCCGGCCTCTTTTTGTTGTTACTCGCTGTGTTCTAGTTTTGTCTTGAAGGAGACGAACCAATGAACGTTGGAGTGAGCTTGAGGATTGAACAGCCATATTTTCAAACTGTTCAATCATAGCTTTCCCCATTTTGGGGATGACACTGTCTTTTGAAGGGGCACATGCTCGCTCCAATTCAGATAGTGCCTCCTGATTTTCCGGTTGACTTAAAATCTCAGAAGCAAGTTCACCGGTATCAGCGTCTCCCTGTTCATTGAGAAACCCGTTCAAGATATGAGCACTCTCGCTTTCAGTATTGTCTTCAGATTCATCAGAGCCAGAGCTTTCGCCCTCACTTGAGTCATCTTCAGATTCTTCTGAACCAGAGTTACCACCAGCAGTATCGTCACTTTCAGTGTTGTCATCAGATTCATCAGAGCCAGAGCTATCGCCCTCACTTGAGTCATCTTCAGATTCTTCTGAACCAGAGTCACCACCAGCGGTATCGTCACTTTCAGTGTTGTCATCAGAATCATCGTCATAGTCCTGTGGAGGCGTGATACCATCGGTTCCAGTTTGATTGATAGCATGATCCTCGACATAGGTTAAAACGTCTTCTGCTAAATAGTACGCTTTTTCCGTCGATGACACTTCTACAGCTCTATCTAGTAGTGCTGCGAACCCATCCATAAAACCAGTACCTAATGTTTCATACAGGTATGTTTCAATAGCTAACATCGTCTCGTCCCAATTGGGATACTTTGTTAACTTACCTCTCACATAGTGCATGAAATATATATCCAGTAATTTGCCGACCACACTTGGGTCATCTGGATCTAAACCATTTAGTGCTTTGTCTCGATGGAACTTGAGTACTTGTTCTGCCAACGCTTTGAAGTACCTTCTTGTTCCGGGAAAAACATGAACAAAGAGTATTTCTATTCGAGTATCTTCGATAATGTTTAGTGTACGGTGCAGAAGTTTACTTTGTGCGAAAGCACGTTTGAACCAACTAAAATCGGTGTAACGACAGTGAGCTGCTTCATGTGCACAGTAGCCCCAAGTTATTTCGAGATACTCTGGTTTAGGTTTGGGAATAAAGATAGTTTGCCCATTGGTCTTTGCTTTACCATGATCATTCAACACGATTTCGATGTTGAACTCTCCTGAATAAACACCCGTCATAATGACGATGGACTTGTTGAGGTCAGTATCCATTTTTGTCTCCAATTGTATGCCCTTGCGAGCTAAGTAGAATGTTCCCGAAACTACACGGTTGTAGTTGGTACCGCTAATACGACGGGGTGTACCATATCAGCCAACAGGCCAAATCTCTTCGTCAATTTTAGCATGAAGGTTACGAACAAGTACTACCAATTTAGTCAAACTAGTCATAGCACTACCCTGATGTGAGGTGGTCTATACACTAAGGCATAGCGCCGTCTTTTATAGAGGATTTAGTGCTATATAAATTACTGCCAGACAAAGTCTAGGCTGAACTAACGGTACTTGAGTACCTTCAAGTCTGGTGGTGAATCCCAGTTGTCATGAAACTTGAATCAAGCGTAATTCTAGGAGAGTATTGCTCACCAGTTGATGTTGTTTGATAACCTGGTGCAGCTGCAGTCCCGCCAGTTTGGTCATTGACACGCGCGTAGCGTTTACCTTCAGTGGATTGGCTTACGTTTACGACGGCAGCTGTTGCTGTGGAGGATAGTATTAGAGTAAGCGCTACCGCTCCTATAATTTCTTTTAGATGTGCCATGCCTTATTCCTTCCATTAGAAATGCATCCCATCATTTGAATGATGCGGACGAATTGTGCAGAGGTGTGAATAGGCATAAGGTTATGCAAGTAGATTTAGTATATCTAATGCAATAGGTGCTGGCTATTTTTACTCAAAGATTGATATTCCGCTCTCACCGCTTTGAGGGCATCAAGCCCTCTCTACAAGTCTTCTTTATACTTTTCTTAGTTTTCGCGCCAGTACGAGCATGGCCAATCCGAGCTAAGTAGAGTATTCCCGAAACTACACAATTGTAGTTGGTACCGATAATCAAGTGACTCATAGCACTACCCTGATGAGTGACCGACTACAACCGATGTCGTAGCAGTTTTGCATGTAGAATAAGTATTGTATTGATTAGCATAGTCGCTATTCTTTACTAGATGGATGCTTTGAAAGGTGGCTGTGCATAAAAAAGGGATGAGTGTCGTTTAGTGTATCGCTTGAGGTATCTTCAAAAAATAGCCCTGTGCTATATGGCCAAAGAAAACCAGCAAAGGGCTTTGAGTATTGAAAAGTTTATTTCCGTTAGTACATGTAAATAGAATCAACAACCACTCTCACATAATCCATTTTCGTCATTCAAAATCCGGATCATCTTCTATAGTACATGTCTATATCGTATAACCATTTATTGTTATAAGCTTTTAAACGATAGGTATTGCCACCTAACGCTCTCATCAACACTCCATGTGTGAGTCCAGTGCTATCATTTACAGCCACTCCTCTATCCGTGTACTGTTTTTTCGCCCACTCAACGGGCACTATCGTTGCTCCAGCATTTCTTGCATACACAAAGAAATCTTTGGCATCTGCCGGTAAAGTCACAGTGTACGTGTATCTAGAATACTTGTCTTTCCACCAGTTCCAGCCGAGTCTTATCCATTGACCAGTCACCTGACCTTGACCGATGTTGTCACGAATAGTGTTATTAATTCCCGATGTTCCTGAGATGTCTCCAGTAGCTCGGCTTATATTAATTGCTGGGGTTCCTGTAGCATTCGATATATCACCGCCTGCATTGTTAAGCATAATTCGAGGAAAGTATAGCTCCCCTGTTGATGTCGTTTGATAACCTGGTGCAACTGCAGTCCCGCCAGTTTGGTCATTGACACGCGCGTAGCGTTTACCTTCCGTGGATTGGCTTACGTTTACGACGGCAGCTGTTGCTGTAGAGGATAGTATTAGAGTAAGCGCTACCGCGCCTACAATTTCTTTTAGATGTGCCATGCCTTCTTCCTTCCATTAGAAAATACATCCCATCATTTGAATGATGGGAACAAGTTGTGCTGAGGTGTGAATAGGCATGAGGTTATGCAAGTAGATTGAGTATATCTAATGCAATAGGTGCTGGCTATTTTTACTCAAAGATTGATATTCCGCTCTCACCGCTTTGAGGGCATGATGTAGAGAGAGTATCAAGCCCTCTCTACAAGTCTTCTTTATACTTTTCTTAGTTTTCGCGCCAGTACGAGTATGGCCAATCCGAGCCAAGACATGGAACCACCGCCTCCACCGGAGTTTGACCCGCCAGATGAGCCACTATTGTCTCCATTGTCGCTTCCACCATTGTCTCCATTGTCGCTTCCACCATTGTCTCCATTGTCGCTTCCACCATTGTCAGTCTGCGTGATTTTCATCGTTATGGAGATCGATTGGTCATGACTGTCACCAAGATGTATAGCTGCGGCTAGGTCTTCTGTAAAGCTTTCCTCTAGAGGGTTGGTGGTCACTGTTAATGTGCATGACTCATATGATGTTAATGATGTATCACATCCCGATATTGAGAACCAGGCAGTATCACCGGTTAAGTAAGGGTTCAGAGTTTCACTACTTGAAGACAAGTTTTGTATCTCTACTGCATGAGTGTATTTCGCTTTGGCGCCGATTTCTTCCTCATAGCTTACATTAGAGGGTGCCGAAATTTTCGCAACGTTCTTTGCAATATCTGCCAAGTAGTACGTTAGCGTTGTAAAGCGAGTGTATGAGTAGTCGTTGGGAATATCTTTAGCCACTCCAATCACTCGATCATTATTATCGACTAGAGGTGTACCAGAATCACCGCTAGCACCTGTCGCTTCTGTTCCCGAAACTGGCGAGAATCGAACCATATCGCTCAAATCGTAATAACAGTTAACTAGTTCGTTGTTACAAGCTTTGAAGCCGTTATCTAGTTGAAAGGCGTTACCCATTGAGCGCCCAGTACCGATTTGATCGTAGTGCATTGATGTTGATTGCATCACTTCGGGTCGACCACTTTCTGTCTGCCCCCAACCTCTAAACGTTAAGGTTGAGTTGAAAGGTAGTTCAAATGTGTCAGCAGACTCGCTGTACATTGGCGTGATGGTAGCGCTTGTCGACTGACTAACCTTATCTGTTAGTTTTACTAGAACAACGTCACGATGCAATGCCGCTTCAAATAGCGATTCTGAGGTAGTCGGTGAGAACGCTGAGTTAGGGTTCATGGCGATTACTGCATCTCGCTCTTTAGAAGCAAGTTTATACGCGTCAGTAATTGAGCCTGAGTCAGTGGTCAAGGGAATGACTGTGTACGTTGTCGAAACACTGATATCAGTGTCCCACTTGATTCCTTGAAATACAGTAATCGTGTTAGCTGCGCCCGCGTCAATAAACCATTCGTAGTTAGCGGTATACGCAGCGTCATAATTACCCACGCAGTGTGCTGCTGTTAGAATGTATTCCTGCGCTAATAAAGTACCGCCACAACTTGCAACAATGCCGCTGCTATCAGGTACCTCAAAGCGAACCGTATAATCTCGGTACTCCGCCGCATCTACATCTTGCCCATAGCGTACTGCGTAAGTGTTTGCTGATAATGCTGTTAGCCCAACTGCCATTATTAATTTATGATTCATTCCTTTGGCCCTTAATCTGTGTTGATTGATGTCAGGTGTCATTGTATTTGTTGTTTTTATAATGCAAGCGTTTACCTAACACTGCTTTATAGAGTACACGAAGTTAATAGCACCTGACTGTTACATGTTTATTTTTATAATCGGCGTCACCAAAAGTAAGTGTGCTTAATAAATTGACTGAATAGACAGTAATATCATTTGGGGTAACCTATTCCACCGTTTGAAGCTGAGTCAAAAATCCTATTGCCGTTTTTTTTGCAGCACCTGAAAGGTCGCATTATCTTAAATATTGCCGTGTTATTAGGGTTTCCATCCGTAAATTTTCTGGATAAATTGATCTCTGATATTTGCTTTGATGGGCTCATCCCGTTAAGCCAGCTCTGATTGGCACCATATCGCGTGCATCTCTCGCCTTCATACGGGTAAACCATATCTAACTTAAATGCTTTGGCATCTTGTGGGGTTTGATACTTCGAACCCGTAAAGCTACTCGCTGCGTACTGTGGCAATGGTGCGTAGATGTGAAGCCCTAATGCCCCGCTAAATGCTGGGCGATTTTCTGCAGCAATGTTCGTCGCTCTAATTGCTGTTGTGACTGAAGTGTGGAAGCGGTCAAATGAATCCATGTATCCTGTTCTGGGGAATGTTGAACCGTAACCACTCCCCACGTCGTTCCATTCTAGATACTTTATTTGATAAAGCGCCGTTGTTACCGATTCGGTGGTGGCTAACCAGCGCCAAGAGAACTGGTCGAGAGATGAGTTAAAATATGAGACTCCGGGAAGGGTTGGAGATTGGCAGTAACCAGCGAACCCAATCAGCGCCCCCCTAAGATATCAAAGAAATATCGCTCCAAATTGCCAGAGACTTGAGCGTCCGTATAGATGAATTTGTTCTTCTTGGTCCGTATCGTTTGCCCTTGCGCATCCTCAAGAATTGAAGGTATCCCATCAGTTAATAACGAAGAACCGAGTTTGCGAGCAATTTTCCATGTGTACGGGTAGACCAGTGCAATGTCTTCCACGACATTATTTGATGAAGGGAGAACAGTATTGGAAGGCACTGAGGTAATACTCTCAACTGGTGCTTGCGGGACAACCTCGGTATGCACATCTCGTACATAGTGCTCTACTGCGAAAGCGAAAGTGAATTTTGGCCCCCAAAATGTCCAGCGGACTGAGAGGCATGCCCCGACTATTGCATACTCCATACATCGAAATAGATCCATTGGTGAACCATAGTCTTTGCGCATAGCGTAGCTATATTCGTCGACCAAAGACCAAGGTTGGCGTTGTGAAAGTTCTTCGGCAATCCCACCTAAGCCGCTTAACATACTTGAATCCACGCCTAATATATCGCTCGGAATCACCCCTTCTCCAGAAGAACCTTGCAGAACCATATCTGATGATGCGCCCGATAGTGCCTGTGCAGAGTCTACCTGATGAAGAATGTTTTGAACTTGGCCGATGTTAGTTAGAATATTGGCGTCCGTAGGCAGCGATATTAAAAGCGCAAGTATGGGGGCGGTACAATACCGTTTCATTTTTCGACTCTCTCTTTAAAAAGACGAAGGGCATGATCCACTGACAGACCGTAATAAACGTACTTGTCATTGACTATGACTGCGGGGATTCTTTCTATTCGATATAGCTTTGCCAAGCTCAACCCCACTTCAGAACGCATTAACTCAGGGAAGTAAGGTTTTATCTTGGGCGCGATATGTCGCTGTATGTATTCATCACGCTCGCGGACGCTTCTGTCCTTTATTTCCTTTGGAACTGACTCTTCGAAGTGGGTTAGTATTTGGTTCGTATGGTCAACGAAGTATATCTGAAATACTGCTCCTTTTGACGATTCTCTGGCAGCAAGAGTTTGTGCTTCTGATGTAGCGGCAGTTGTTAACCATACAACTTTGTTCGCCACCTGTGCTTGACTGTGTACAGCAAACAATATCAAAAGGGAAGTTAGCCAGCGCATACCCTCTCCTATTCGTACCATGCTAAATTGCGTTCTAGCGCAATCACTATTTCAACACGACGATTACACTCTTTACCTTTGGGTGTTGCGTTCGAGCAACGGGGGACCTCCTCTCCTTCTGAGATGGTTGTTATTCTTGTGCGTGATACTCTATTCGCTCGAAGTTGTTCACCTACCGCGTTTGCTCGATTCAATCCCAGAACAATATTGCTCTCAGCCGTACCGACACTATCTGTGTGGCCATAAATTTCGATAACAGACTCCGGATAACTGTTCAGATAGTGGGATAGTTCTTTGAGTGTGTCTTTCATTGGCCTGCGAAGTGTGTACTTGCCGGTTTCAAAACCGTAATTATTTGGTATCACTACTCTAATCTCACGTTTGTTTGTCTTAGTAACCTCCAGCCCTCTAAATACACCCTTAACCATTGTGTATTGATTGGATAAATAGTCATCTGACGAGTATTGCTTCATGATTTGTCTTTCATTTGCCAGCGCTGAGCAAGACAGCATGAGTAATAATACGATTCCATATTTCATCTAAGCCACCTCACCAAATTCGTACTCCAATCGACCTTCAATTCCTCTTGCTTTGTCTATGCGATTAGAAATTTCATATACTGCTGCCAATTCGTCATTAGTCCCAAGCTCGGCCATGACTTGCTGTCTCTCCGTTTTTTCCGCAGAGTCGGTCATCCCGAGTGCAAGCAATAGCGATGGCGGGGAACTGCGGATCAATATCCGATGTTTCTTAGTTAAGATGACGCCTTCCGTGTAACATCTATCAAGTTTTCGAGTGCTGACCATGAGATGAACATCTTCATCTGTTAGGTTCTTAATCTTCTGAACTCTTCGCGCTTCCTCCAATCCAAAATTGAGACAGTAGTACCATTCAATGTTGTTCAGCACTTTTTGGCTTTCGCCTGATAGATCAGCTAAGTCCTGAGTTGCAAAAAAAGGTATATGACCCAATTTACGGGCTGTCTTGACTACCCTAGTTAAGATTTTTCCTAGTATGTTGTTGTTGAGGAAGAGGTGTCCCTCATCGGTTATGGACACAATATCGACAGGGCTTGATTGCAGCGCTTCTGACAGGTTGTTGATGTGTTGCATTAACGACAAGAAAGCAACGTTTAGTTGTGCTACGTTTGCGTCGCTCGAAAGTAATCCAAAGTTGAAAACGGTTATATCGCGTCTTGCCAACCCTCGCCGGGCTGATTAAATAGCGTGGCGTTGATACCGGTTGTAAAGCTGTCCAGCGAAGTAGCCATTTCAAACAAGTGTTCTCGCTTACTTTCCGACAAGCTCATGCTTTTATCTTTAGCGAAATCAAATAGCGTTTGTTGAACGTCAGATGTGAGCGTTGGTTCTGCTTTGCCTTTTCCGTTTTCAAGTCCTTTTCGGCGCTGACGCTTGGCTGTCTCAATCAAAGCTTTGCGCAGCATTGCTCGGTCAGCTCGGGTCAGGCGAGCCATTTCAGCATCTTCTGAACCAGTCACCATTAAGAGCAGTATCATTTCAAGTTCTGACAACGCATCACCTTGGGCATTGGCTTTCTCAGTATCGCTTTGCCCCGTTCCGTCGTCTTTATCATTATCAATGTTAAGCCCTTCGTTAAGCTCTTCCTCTGAGAGTTCAAGCTCCTCTTTGAAGTTCTCGATCAGTTCTTCTTCACTTATGGTTGAGTCAGAAAGTATGTTATCAATGTTCGCAAATGGGGCTAAGTTTGGTGCAGTATCGGGCATGACCCGCAGATAATTCACCTTGAGCCCTTTCTTTTCCCAATCTTTGGCAGCCAGAGAGAATGAGTCACCATACTCCATCAAAAACAGTTTTGGCCGCTTCATTGCCATGAGTGAGTATACGATTTGAGTGATCGTGGCACTCTTACCGCTCCAGCTGGGCCAGCGATAAAACCAAAAGAATTGTTTGCTTTGTCCTGTTTAGAGATGGGATCAATAAATACTGGCGAACCACCTCGATTAAAAAAGTTTAGGCAGGGGTTACCAGTTCCCTCGCCTCGACCAAAAGCAAAGCACAGGTTGGCATTGTGTTGCGCCCACATACTCCGCAGAAACATCCCATTGTCTTGTTCAGGTCTGAAGTTCATTGGAAGATGGTTAATAAAACTGTCTAAGGACAAACCATCAACGGCGTCCTTATAGACCAATAGGTTGTTGTTATTTAGGGTCGTAATCGTTGTACGCTGATTATCGGATAACTCGTTTAAGTCCTTACCGGTGATATAGACCCCCATGGTAACACTGACTTTTTTACCGCCGAGTTGAAGGAGGTTGTCTAAGTCTCTTAGGTTGCGCTGCTGCTTCTTCGCATCTTTGCCGCCCCCTCTGGAGCTTTCCCCTACCTTATCAAATTTGGCGTCGTAGATGATTTGTGGCTCGATTACTGTTGTTTTCGTCAAAATTGCGTTTGACGGCAGGGAGTCCATCGCGCAAAACGTCGTCTTACTTGCGCCCTCTCCTTCCTCTACTTCACCAGTTAAAGCTCCGATTCGAGGTTTTTTCCTCAAACCGGAAAAACGCAGGAATCGTATTGGTGCACCATTAAAGTACCAGCAATTGTCATCAACATTTGACTCAGGCGGTTCACTCAGTAATGCTTCGCACAAGTCGGAGCCGATGAGCAGGTCTCCGTCCACATCGCACATCTTTTCGTAGTATTCATCTTTGGACGTGAAGTCATTTAGTTCAGGGTTCGGATTGAAGAACTTAAATAGCCAACCAAACAAATCCGCGTCATCATCAATTCTAAAATCGATACCCGCTTGTCTAAACTTCACGGATAGCGTTTTAACAAGGTCGGTAATCTCCCCTGTTGGACTATGCTTGCCAGCATTCATTTCTTTGATGTCAGCTTTTGACTGACGACGATAGATGATGAACTTCGTCCGTGGGGTTTTGAAACGCCATGGTCGCAGCGTTACTTCTGTGTCTTCATACAATCCCGTATCTTTTGAAATTGAGCGATAGTGACGAGCCATCATTTTTATATATGACTCAGTAAACACTGTCCCTTTCGCATGCGGCACCACGTAGTCACGCATACGATTGATAATTGCGTCTACAGAGTTGTCCTCATAGGTGAACTCCTGAATGCACCATTGTCCATGTGTCCGTTCTTTCTCTTCAAACTCTGAGTAGACGTCTGCAACCGCATCACGCAAAGCCGCAAGTTGCCCACCCGTTTTCCCTTCTGTTGCAATTGGTGAAATGGTAAACACCACTGCTCTTGAGATCAGGTCTTCGAGAATGAAAGTTTTCGATTCCCTATCGTAGCCAGCGTAAGGGAGTTGTGATGCAAAGCTTGGTAAGTCTCGCTGATACAATGACGCGAGGTCATCTTTCGAGAAAAGATGACCATCGCTAAAGGTTCGCTTTATCTTATGTAGCTTTTCCGCGAGGTTTATCATTGGCGTTCTCCTAGGTTGATCTCCCCACTCAGCGCGTACTCATCTCGGTCATACATTTGAAACTCTGTCATCCAAGCCGGAATAGGCATACGCCCATCTTTTGATAGCGTAGGAGCGAAGTAAATGTACAGTGTCGGGTTAGGTAGTTTTCTAAACTGAGGTCTGTTCTTCACTTGGTTAACCCTGTATGCGTCGGCTGACATTTCATAAGCGGTAGCTGGCCGCGATATCACCATCCGTCCTGTGATATTTTCTTTTGATGAAGTTGCTAGTCCATGTTCGTCATACACCTGTTTCATGGTTTTTTCTGACTCTGGGATTATTTCTTTTTGCTCACTTACGGTTGTCCCGCAACCGACTAACAACGTGGCGACCATCAATACGCTAATAAGCCTTACCATTCCAAATACTCCCTTGCATTGTCTTCATGGAAGAGCTTTCTTCCATTTGGTTCGTAGTCGACCTTCAGTGTCTCTTCGATGTTCACAACCACTTCTCTGCCCGTTTCAACAAAGACTGCATCGAACGCACTGGCTTGCCTTTCGGCATACCACTTCACTATCTCTTGCGTGCCTTGTTCAAAACCCTTGCCCAAAGCGTATTGCCCTGTATCTGAGATAGTTTGTGTCGTCGTGCCGGTTGCCGCACCAGTAGTCGTTGTGACTGATTGCTGTGCAATAGCCGATGCAAATGCCGATAACGTGGTCAACGACCCTTGCTTGAGGACAAAGTCGGTAAAGTTAGAAATGTACTTGCCCGCAATACAAGGCACACCATCTTTGTCTGAAATCCAACCAAGCGAGTCTTGACCTTCGGCTTTAATTACACGTACTGTTTTATCCAGAAAAGTGAACGTGACTTTATCGATGTTTCCACGCGCACACTCTAGTGTGAAATCACCAACCGCATCCCCTGAGACGGTCATGGATTCCAAATGAGGAATGTAGTGTCCATTTGAGGCGAGATTGTCACCACCTATTAAGACTTTGAAACGGAAAGGATCTTGGACTGAGTTTTGTATCGGTACGCGGCCGATAATTGCAGACATGCCCACACTACCAAACAAAGTTGAGTTTGTAGGGACGGTAATTATAGGAATAGCGCTTTCTTCTTCTGAATTGGCACCGTTTGAATTCAAGTCTGGCTGTGTAAGAGAGTTGTCACTCACTACAGGTTGAGTATCGAAAGATTTCGCATACAACGTTGTCGTTTCACCTGTCTTCTCGTCTACGATTTCCATTTTGTCACTAGCATCGATCCATACTACGCGATTGGATTTTGTGACGGGTTGATGCGATGTGTTGGTGTTGCCCCCTATTGATTCCTTGACGATGTTTGCACCCGGTTGAACAAGCAGGTCTAACACACGATTACCAGAGTTTTCTGGCGTGTCGATTGGTGTCAGTTCCGCCGGAATTAACTCGCCAGAAATGCTATCGGAAGAGGTGTCGTCTTCAATCGGAGTTAAAGTTACATCTTTAGATGGGAGAACAGGGCGCTCTTCAAGTTCAGAGACTTTCTGCAACAACAACGCAACTTGGTCTTCCAACTCCCTATTACGCGTGGCACTCGCTGATTGTGATAAACGAGCGATTTCTCTTTCGAGGTTCTGGACTTTCTTATCGTTCGTATCCAGTTGATTCCTAAACAGTTTAGTTCTGGTTGCTAGTGTTTTTAGTGTGCTATTTGTATTGTCGAGAGGGACGTCTGCAGTGCCTAGATCATCAAGTGGAGTATCAAGGACACTTTGATTTTGCTCATCTATAGTAAGAGGCTTGTTGGCACTGCGATTGTTCCATGCAAGAAAACCCAGCGCTGCAATGATCACGACTACTAGTATCTTGTTGAGTGTTATGTTCATCCTATACCCCGACTTATAACTCACATTGAATAAGTCAGACGTATCGAAATGACGCTAGGGTTTAATGCCCTCAAAGCGGTTACATTGCATAAATAGCGTTATCTGAAAGTGCTTGAGAAGTTACAAGGTATAGTATTGTCGATTCTGCTTTGCTACCCGCTGGACCAACATCCACATGTTGAGACGAGGCAGCGATGAAGTCTGGATACAAGTCGCTATAGACTATCTCTTGTGGCTGACTCGTACGATTAGTTACCAAAATGGCGGTGAGTACATATCTTGATGTTCGATACTGCTTGAGAGCTTGTAAATCAAAGAGTGACGCTGACCTACCCATCAACATCAAATCTAACCTCAAAGGGGTACGGATCTCATTTTCGACTATCGGTTTGCTTGTGTCCTTTAAGCGAGGTGGTGCGTAGAAGTCGTGTGCAGCGTATTGGATAATCTCTTTAACGGTAACACCGTTTGACTGAGCCATATATGCATCACGTGCGGCCTCGGCTTTGTCGGCCTCATCTTTTCTGATGACCTTAATCAGCTCAGGTTCCGCATCATCGATCGCCTCTACACCAAAGAAATCCATTAGAATCTCTTCATTGTTTGATGCTAGACGAATGGTAGCCCTTGTTTTCGTGAACGGCTCTTTTGCTGTCACGTACATAACCCCACCAGTCGTCGAAATATTCACTTTCGAATACAAGTACTCAGGAATACCAACTCTTACATTGTCAGGCATTTCAATGATTCTTTCTTTGTTAACTTCAAGTCTGACTTGGAGGGGACGTTTATCCCAAACCAAAACATCCGTTGCCCATGCAGCAGATGTGAGCATTGCTGAAATGGCTATGAGTGTAAGTAGTGCATTGCGTACTCTCATGCTATTGGTATTCCTCAATTACTTTAGGCTGTTCGGAAAGCCCAACAATCATTAACCCTAGAGGGTTTTGGTCGTAGTTGGTTTCGATTCGCTCAACCAATAGTGAATAACGAACTCGGACATGTTGCACCTTCTCCCCCAAGAAGAAATCCTCAACAACTACGTCAAGTAGTACTACCCATGCTAGACCCTTATTCTGCACTATTACTCTGCGTTCAAAGTCGGACAACGTGCCCGGAACAAGGGTAACGCGCCTTTGTCTATCGAGCTCTCCCTTTGCACCCAAAGCTTTGTACTGCCTTTCCATTTGTTGGATAAAATGATCTGAATAGTAGTAACGATAAGCTTCTAGGTTGTTAAAGGCATCTTCCTTCCCGTTGGTGAGCCACGTACTCAACTCAACCCATAGATAAGTTGTGTTCGTTAAAATGGTTGCTTTTGGCACGTCATTAGCTTGAATGACCGCACCATTCGATAGGTCCGGTGGAATATATATCGTGAGTCGATCTGGGATTTTACTCGCTACGTAGAGCGACATCATAAGAGCGAGTGTGAGGAGGCCGATCATAATGCGCAGCGAGATCACATGGGAAGTATGTTCCTGAAGACGCTGCACCATTTTCTTGGGAAGAAATGCCATTTCCATAATTATTTACGTTCCCTCATGGTGTCCCAGTGGGTGCTTTTTACAAAGCCGAAATTCAGTTTGAGACCAAAATAGCCTTCGTTTTGCCATTTTCGCTTGATGTCGACCCAAAGCATGTAGCTAGGACGACCCTTTTTGATGGTGTAAGCTCTTCGGGCCGCATATGCGGTGAAGGTGAAAGCAAACACCACGGACATAATAAAGCCGAGCCCAAAATGACCTAAGACCAATGCGCCAAATGGTAAGGTTAAAAAGCAAGTACCGACTAGTGAACCGAAGAAACAAGTCGCAAGTTCTTTGTGTGTGAAGCCCCCAATGACAGGGGCCTCATAGTCAAACTGATCCAAGACAACGTCTACGGTTCTTTCATCCTCAACGGCCACTTAGAGAATGCTCCCTGCTTGCGTGAGTAGAATGATACCAACAACCGCAATAACTAAACCGCCTACTATAGTGCCTGTAAGGTCACTCCATTTTTTCTTTTCCTGCTGAACTTGCCAATAGCTGTATACTGCGGCCAGAACCACTACCACCAACAGTCCTACACCGAAAATTTCAGTCCCTAACTCAGTGCCTTCTTTAGCGAACTCTCTACCCATTCCAATGTAATCACCCTTCTGTGCGCTTTGGGAGGTTGCTGCCGTTGGTAAGGCTGCTTGAGATGCCCCTGATATCAGAGCACCGAGCGAAATTAAGCGTTTCGAAAAATTTTGAATCATCGTTTGTCTTCCTTTATAAACTGAGTAGAACTGTAAAAATGGTGAGCATCACGTAGAGACGGAGCATTAGAATTACAAAGTCTTGCTTTGTAATGGAGTCACTGACGAAGGCTGCAGAATAGCTTCCGTACGTTGCCCAAACAGTGAACATTAAAGCAATTGACCACGCGAAACCTTTGATCAGGAAAGCAATGTCCGACCACGCAGAGCCTCCAACGATTCTGTTGAACGCCTCTTCTGGTGTTGCAGTGCCCGGCTCTAGAACTGTTGCATAAACGCCAAATGACGAACCAAGCAACATGAAGAATGCGAAGAGGACCAACCTATTTCTAATCACGAGACTGATACTCCCTGTTATTGATCTGATAGTTCGGTGAACGATACTGCTCCAGAGGTGTATCCAAGTGATGCCTGACCTTCGATATAATTTCACGTACATCTCTGCGCATCATTGTGTAGTTCAGCTTCTCCCTCATATTGGGATCTGCCGCGTTTTCAGCATCAGCGAGTAGCGTTTCGTTTAATATTTCAAGTTGCTCAACATAGCGTTCCAGCAGCTGCCTTTCCTCCCATACACCCGCACTGGCATGGGTTGATAGTAACGCTAGAAAAAGTAGAAGTGCGCGCATTTAAGAGACTCCCTATTTCGTTATAGGGAGTAAGCAAATAAGGAAGACAATATGATATTTCCGATGCCCTCAAAGCGGGAATCAGAAGTACTTTTTGTAATGAGCCACGACGTTGCGAGCAAAGTATGCTGTCATCAATGCTGAAGGTAGCATCAAGAATGTTGCTTTTAGACCATTGGGGATTGCTATGTAGAAAAACAGCACTGTGAATGAGCTGCTTTTGAAAGCCAGAAACCACCACTCTATCGTGTCTTGGCTATCTCTAGCTCCTCTGAAAGTATCAATTTTTCGTTGCACAGTACCGTCGACGAAACCACCGATGATGATCAGCGCACATGGCAGTAACATCGCTAGAATAGTCAGCATTTTTGCTATCCATGTAAAAGTAACTATCGTCCACAACGTAATTAAATCAGGTATCGCTATCACAGTAGAGTGCATTATCCGATAAGCAAGGTCTACCCAGTAGGAATCAGAATTATGATTCGGCAAAACATTGAGCGCATACTCTGTCCACTCATGTAACTTGAACATTACATGCTCGACATTGAGCACATTCAGTGTTTTTTGCTCAATGGTGTTCATTATCGATGTTTCTGGGAACCAAGAACCTGTGGAACCGAAATCTGATACGCTCGTATATCTAGACAGACTGGTTTCAATAGGCGCGCTATCTCGAAAGAAGAAATACAAAGCAAGCTCGGCTAGCAAGCAAATGCCTCCTGCGACTATAGAAATCGATAGAATTTTAAAAAGTAACGCAATCAAGTCTCCTACAACTGACGGTAGAATCCGTTTGTTACTTTTCTTCTCAGGAGGTGGGCTACTTTGTGTCTCACTCACTAACTACTACCTCATGACCAAAAGACGCGACAATCTTGTCAGCGGGTAAGAAGCCATCTATCGGGTAACCATTTACAAACATTGCCGGCGTTCCTGTCACGCCTATACCCACCCCCGCGTTGTAATGCTCAATTAGAGTATGATTGAGCTGGGTCGCAGGAATGTAGCTACCATTAAAAGCAGCTTGGAGTAAATCAATTGGTGAATCGCTAGCAGCGATAGTGGCCATCTGCCTTGCTACTTCGGTGTTTAGACCGTTTCTAGGAAACAGAATGAATTCAAGCGTGATGCCTTGACGAGTATAACTATCTAGGTTTTGGTGAACCTTGGCGCACCATCCACAAGAAATATCCGTGAACATCTGAACAACTAAACGCTCGTTCGGAGCTTTATGAACAATCTTGTTTTCAACAGCGTTGATATAATCGGCGTAAAATTGTTTGTCGCTAATATCAAGCTGCATCCCACCATATTCGACATTCACTGGCTTTACGTTGGTAAAGAAGACACCCTTGTCCAAATCTGCGTATATCAAGCCACTATCTGTCATCAATGTCGTTATATTCAGCCCTTGCAAGTTGGGATTGTCGTTTTGCGCTACGACACCTATATTGTGGTTCTTAATATAGTCATCACCAATACCTTCCGCACTCGCGTTAATTGCAAATAACAAGGCACTAAGCAAAATCACACCATGTCGCATAACCGACAACTCCTTCATAAAAATATCCTTGGTTACCATTGGTGTCCTCAGCTATGGATCGGAAGAACACTTGCCATGATGTTCCTTGGTCTACCTCCCATGCTGCAAAGCCTTTTACGTTGTAGACTAGGTTCGATGTACTTAACGCAACCGTCCAAACCTGTATCTGCGGCTCATACGTAATTGGCGTCGTCGGGCAAGTTGGTTTAGGGACGTTGATTCCCCCATTAGTATCAATTCGCGATGAGCCTATTTTAACGGAACCCGTTAACGCAGTTCTGTCGGTGACTCCCTCAAAACTAATGTCATTGACATCGTTAATATGACGCACGTTGTTTAAATCAAAACCACCATAGTCCCAGTCGGCCGTCATAGGATTCGAACCGTCCCTTGAGACCAAGTTTTCTAGGGCGACTGCCGAACCGGGTCTGGTATAAGTGAGCGTAACCGTGTTCGCTGCGTTTTCAGTGTAATTGGGTAATGTGCTGATACGATTTCGTATGACGTTGCGTTGTGTTATTGACGGAATGCCTGCCAGCGAAAAGGAAATTCGAAAAGCAGGAAAATTATCAATAGGGTCCGCAAACCTCGTCACTGTCATCATTTGATCGGTATTTGCTGTCGTCACCCATGGTAACTTGGCTTCATGGATGCACTGACCTGCTAGTTCTTGAGCTGGCGTGCAGTTAGGTATCCAGCTTTGAGCTATTAGCGAGGCAACATCTTGAGGGTAAGCGTTAATATCATTTGGAGCTGTACCACGGGTAATTGAGTCGATATATGCTCGCTGCATAACATCAGAAATGTTGATTATCCGCTTTAATGCGACTTCAGCGGTCGTCTCGTAGCTCCAGCGTTGGAACACCTGCATTGATGCGATACCGAAAATAGTCAATACGATAACTCCAAAAAGAGCCTCTACAGCTGTAAGCCCTTTTTGCCGTTTCCTGAGTGTTTTTATTAGCTTTGGCATAAGTTTGTCGCTGTGTACGTGTAGGATTGCGGGGAGTAATTTCTTGGTATCGCCTTCTCAAAAACAATTTGATTTGCGCTTCTCGATGTCATATTGGCGACCCGCCACAACGATTGAAGTTCAATTCCCGTAATGGTTACCACCAATCTTATTCGGTCTACACGAGATGTAGTCGGATTTGCGATGTATGAAACCGTTGTCGTCGGCGCGCTAAAGAAGTTGTTTCCTAGGTACTTACTATGTAAAAAACCATTGGTGACTAAGACTGCTGCATTTAGGGCAGGAGGCACTACGTTATAGCAGCGTGCTCCTGTTGTATTGAAGAAATTACGATAGTGAGCGGAGGCGGCCTCAAATGCGTCGTACTGATATGTCTCAAGCTCAGTTGTATGCTTGTATGTTTTAGAAACAACCATTGCTCTCGTTGTCGCCATAATCGTGACGCTAACCAGAAAAATGATTCCAAGCAAAGCTTCTACAGCAGTAAGACCTCTCGAACGACGCATCATGGCCGCGCACCTAGAGAATAGTGAGGGTTACAGTGTCTGTTCCGGTCGTAATTGATCCACAACCCGTTGCCTGCAAGCATTGTCCTTCAGTTAAACCCGCCAGCGTGTCGGCAATTTCATCAATACGTTCTATAGGCAGAGAACCAATTTCCAAACTCTTACGCGCTACGTTAGCCGCGGGATTCAGTGTAAAGTTGCCACCAAACGCATTCGAGTTTGCTCCGGTTCCACCGACACCGCCACACGTGTTGGGATCTAATGATTGCTGACCTGCGGCACAAATAACCGTCATTGTAAGACCGTTGTAGTTACTGCGGTTCAGTTTCCATTTATCCGCTGCTGCAGAAATATCCCTTACTTGCGAAACAAGCGCATTTTTCTTTAATTGGAATGAAATCTCTTGATAGGCTTTTATGAAACCGATTGCTACCGCAATCAAAACAATGAAACCTAACATACCCTCTACGGCGGTCATTCCGCGTTTACGGCCTGCTTTTCTAATTAACTTTCCTTTAATTGGCATAACTAGTTCTTCCTCTTGATTGATTCTGTACCAATTCCGTCTTCTATAAGTCGACATATTCAATATGTCTCACTTTCTGTTGCCCTCAATGCGGGCTATCAAAATCTTATGGACAATGCCATCATCATTATGCTGCCTCCAAACAGAAGTAGCGTTCCGTACATAATAAAAGGCCAAAGAATAGCCATCAGTTTTTCTATTCGCTGTATTGAGGAGACGAGTTGCTTACTATGTGTGGTGCTCATATTTTGAAGTTTCCTACTCAGGTCAGCATCTGTACTCAAACGTTTAAGTCGAGTTATCTCCCTCGCATTAATGAGTCCTGTATCTAATGCGTACCCAACATTACCCTTACCTGTGTTATGCCCGATTTGCTCAATCATTCTTTCAAGATGATAGGCACCATAACCCCGCGCTCTCTCATGTAAGAACTCGACGGATTCTCTAATTGGTGTGTCAGAAGCTAGAAGTGTTGCTAGCGAACTAAGAGAAGCGGAGGCAGTTAGAAGTCTGTATTGCTTAAAGAAAGGAAGCTTGTCGACAAATCGCCTACTATCACCAAGCCAAAAGGTTATGATTCCGAAAGTTATTACAGGGATAAGAATGAATCCAACAATGATGAATAGTTGGTTTTCATAGATACCGAGACTGGTCTCATAGATCAATCGACTAAAGGATGGCCACGTCTGGACAGGTGAGAGCATTTTCATTTGCCCATAGGCATATTGCCCACCATGGCCAAACGCAAGTGTGAGCCTAGTAATTTCACCAATGGCAGTAGAAAAGTTTTTACAAGACTAAAAAAGTGACCTTCGGATGCACTGAGTGATTTCTGTGCATCTGCAAATCCACGAGCAAGGTCATCTGCTTCCTCACCAGACTTAATCGTCTGCACTGTAATATCATTGAGAATACCATCAAATGCCTGATAGACGGGTTTGGAATCCCCAAGGATCGTTTGTATTTGCTTCCCAACAATGACGTCAATACCTGTTCCAAAATTCACTAAATCGTTAGCAATTTCTGTAATCGGTGTGTCATCTCTCAACTGGTCTTCAATATCGTCTAACAAAGACAATTTTTGCTCTAAGCTTGTCAGTACGACGATGCTGAACTTGTCTATGATTCCAACACTCACCATTCGCCTCCTTTACAGCACATGCATAGCTTTGTGCATGTCTTCAATATCCATTTCGACAAGACCATCTACCTGCTCTACGACCGAATCGTAATCAACCAATCCGTTGAGTAGTTTGTTTTCAGCGTGTTCACGAATTGATGGCCAACCTTTCGACTTCAAATACGCCAGCCACTCGTTTAGCCTTAAATCTCTAATAAAATCACGACCTTTTTCATCCACTATGATTATTTCGAAGAGACTTGTTCGCCCTTTTTCTCCCGTTCCACCACAAGAGCTACATTCGCCGCTTCTGTTTCGATAGCAAACATTGGAGACAATGTCCTCAACCGTATGTTGATGTTCTTGACCTCGCTTGACCTTCTGCTCACCAATTTTCAATATTGCTGATACGGCACGCTCCAGACCTTTATCGGTCTCTGCAAGCTTTACCGCTTCGCTATGTGGAACTTTGCAGTCAGGGCATAGTTTTCGTACTAGACGCTGTTGTGCTAGCGCATTAATAATGCCCGGAGCCGCGAGCTGCGTGGTCGGGACGCCAAGCTGCTCAGCAACTGTCGTAATGCACGCAATAGCGGAGTTGCAGTGAATAGTACCTACCATAACTTGACCCGTCGTGGCGAGTCGCATGAACTGAGCGGCTGCCTCTTTGGTTCTTACTTCCCCAAAGTACAAGGCGTCGGTGTCATGCCGCAGCAAAACCTTACCGAAATTGGCAAAGCTTCGCGTATGCTTCTTAGTCTTTGGGTCTTGGTACTCTTCATTGACCGGTGTCGAGAAGTGGTTACGTCCAGGCCTCGTAAATTCGACTGGATCTTCTAGAGAGTGAACGACTCTAGTCTCTTGAATATTCTTCAATGCGGAGTTGATCGTTGTTGTTTTTCCAGAGCCCGTGGGTCCAGAGAGTAGCAGTGCCCCCTGAGCCGATTTGACGCAATAGTTCACCGCATTCACATGCCCCACAGCCAAACCCAACGACTTCAAGTCTGGCAATACTCCTCCACCAGCATCAAGGTTGCGGAATGTCACTTTACAACCGTTATCTAGCGGTATGGAACTCACACGCCACTTGATCTCCTTTTTAGACGTGAATTTTTTACCGTTGTCCTCAAATTCTAAATCGAGCTCTATAGGAAACGTGGCATCTTGCTGAGATTTGATAGTGAAGGATTGGCCTTTTCCTAGGTTCACTATCGCATACGAACTTATGTTTTTTCCAAACTCTAGGTTTTGATCTTCTATGAACTGTGTGAACTTGCCGTCCTTACGTTTGTTTATTTGCGTCGTTTTGTTTACTGTATTTAACTTAAGGTGAAGATCCGATAAACCCTCATTTGCGGCCTTATTTAGTATTCGCCTAAGTAGGAGTAACGCCTGTGTTTCTTCCAGTTGGCTGTTATTTTCACTGGCAGTGTCACTATCTTTAATTCGTGCCACTGCCTCCTGATTTCTTCCTCTGTCGTTAATAACACTTCTGCTTCAACGCCAAAGAATTGACCACCAAAAGCAGTCTCACTCTCTCTTAATGCAGTAATAACTTCTTCGTAGTTAGCTTGGTCATTAAACGTAACCAAATACCCATTATCATTGATATAACAATCACTTCTTTCACAAATAAGATTGTACAATCTCTCGTCTTTTTTATTTCTTCTGGGAAGGCCTGTGTGTCTGACATACGTTCCTCCTAGTTACCGCTAAAGCCAACATGTCCCAACTTTCGGGTCACATTACTCGGCAAATAAGTCACGGCCACATATTGTGGAGTAACCTCTGAAATCTGAAAATCTCCTACAACTAAGTCGTCGGTAGCCTTTACTAAATTGCCGTCAATTGTCGCCCATGCTGAAACCTCATCACCCTTATTCACTACATGACTCTTAATCTCTACTCTTGCGAATGCTTCGTTTGTTTTGGTTTCTGATACGCCAGTGTCATCAAGTAAAGCCGGTTTAACTGTTGCCAACTCAGTAAACCCAACCATAGCATTGGAATTTACGGTAGATGTGGGGCCTTCTGTATTGTTTGCGCCACCACCGCTACTAGCTTCATCTTTCTCCAGCTTCAATTTCGCGTTCTCTTTTTGCAACGTAAGCAGGAAGTTATCACGCATAAGATCGATGATTAATCTGTCATCCTCACTCAATTGCATTGAGCGTCCGTATGTCACTGGAATAGGTGCTGGTTCAATTACAGCTTCCACGGGATTTCCTCGTGCATCGGTCAACTCAAGGACTTGTAAATCAGTGGCAGTGTCTCTAACGGTGCCGACGCTGATCTCTCTTGCACCCATTTCCATAGAATCGTCTGCCACGATTTGCTGGGGCTGCTCTTGGTGTTTTTGAGGCTCAGGTGGGATGACGTATTCTGCAACAGTAGGTGTTGGCTCATAGATGAAATCATAATAGATATACCCAACGACCGCGGCTCCGGCGAGTGCGACTACTGGTATTAATTTTTTGTCTTTGTCAGAAAGTGCCATTATCTATCTCCCAACTATAGCGACTTCAAGGTTTATGCTTACTAATCCCAACTCGCTTCGGCTTGGGAATACTTCTAACTTTTCTATGAAAATCGGTTTATCTCTTGTCCCGTGCGCAATCAGATCAAAAAGTGCAACTGGGACTCCTGTGAATTGCACTTTCATGTCTTGAGTCATGAAGTGCTCATGTACTGATTTCTCGTTAGATTGAACTTTTCCACCCATCACGATCATTTGATCCATAAAGTCATCGCGCACCGTCTCAAATGGGCCAATCTTAGTTGTCCATTGAAACCATTCGTTACTTAATATTGGGAACTGGACCTCAGCATACTGTCCGTCGATAACCATGTAGTCGCGATTAACGTCTTGCTGACGGAAGTATTTAAGTTTTTTGGTGCTACCGTTGTTGTTTTGAATCACAGCAGCCAAGGTTCGATTGCGCAGTTCAATCTTGTCTATTCCCCACCCTTCGGGTAATTTGAACGGGATCAATGACATTGCCATCACAGACTCATGCAGTTCACCGAAGGTGACTTTGTTTGCTAAGGCATGTTTGTAATGTATGTATCGGTCTACACGTATCTTTCGTTTTTCTTGGACAATCGGCCTCGGCTCCACAGGTTCAGGTTCTGAAGGTGGCATCATCACTAGCCCTAACAGACCAATGACAGCGACGAAAGCAGCAAATGCCTTTTTCTTGTCTTTGACTTTCTTGCTATCAGCTAATCGATGTTTTGTTTCCTTCAATGCTTGTTCGGTGAGTTCGGGTAAAGGCCTTTCTTTACCCCAAGCGAGTACAGTTTCTTCGGCAAAGACTCTCTCTGTCTCCCGGATCACCCTTGTTAACTCGTCTGCAAGAGTGATTTTCACTCCCACTACGTAGAAGTTTTTTACCGTAACAATCTGCAGTGTTTCTGGACTTCCGGTGGGCAAGAGAATGCGATAGTTTCCGTCCTCCCACTTGCCCACAAACTCTTTTTCAATAGCTTCTGCGTAAAGCTGCGGAAAAACGATACCTAAACTATTCGAAGAATAACGAACGAGTCTGTCTTTGTAGGTGAAGTGGTAGTCATACTTAGCCGGGTTCGCTACACGCATCTTTTTTAATGCGTGCTTATCGTTTCTGCCTTCGATGTTTACATTTTGGACTTTAAGATCTAGCATCCCTGTACCCTATTAAATCGAAAACGTTACTCTGCGCGGTGTCAGGAGCACCAAGGTGTCAACGACACGGTTTGTTCCTGACGTACCAACTGGTGCATCCAGATATTTCGAGTCCGTTGATTCATTTGTCTCTTGTCGCATGTGCGTTACAACAATTGTTTTGTTGAACTCGTAAGTGCCACTGATATTAAAGCGAGATTGGCGCGTTCTTGGCGAGCGTATAGTTACGCCATTGATTTTTTGGTCATCAAACTTGAGTAGCTTTGAAAGAACGCCATTCAATTTGAGGTAGACCCTGTCATCTTGTATTGATGGCAGCGCCAGCAGTTTTACACCATCACGCACTTCTGCTGTCTCAATAGATGTTGTCGGAACATCATTGTCCGAACCGTTGAATGTGGTTGTTGTCTTTGCAATATATGACTGAACAGAGCTCAGATCGATTTCTTGAACCATATGGTTACTGGCTTCAACCTTTTGCGAGGTTCGCACACTTACTTTACCCACTAAGCGGAGGGCATTTAGTAAAGCTACTGAACCGTTTTCTCCTTCCCAACCGATACCTACTCCATCAATCGCATCAGCAAACGTTGGAGCTACGAGATCAAGCGTGATGTCACCCTTTCCAACGTATTTCTGTATTGCAGCATCGATACCAAACTCAACACCTTCATCTTCTTGAACCTCTACCACGATGACCTCTAGTTCAACCGCCTTTATCAACTGATTGACGATATCTTCCACGTACACATCTATTAGCTTCATCATGCTTGGTGACGTACGCACAACAATACTACTTAATCCGGGGATCTCTTTAGCGTAACCAAGAGCTTCTTCATTCGTTGTGGAACTCGTGTCGAGCTGAATCTCGTCGGTCGAACCTGTCGTTAAGGTTGCTTCGCCTTTGAGCATTTTTTCAATACCTTCGAAAACGTGCTTTGTGATGTTGTACTTAGAAGAAGTGCTATTTGCGAACTGCCCGTCATCGCCACCCGTTGAACTGATTTGACCTGACTGCGCATCTTCGCCAGACACGTTACCTCCACCTTGACCGGCAGAACCCATTTGATGGGCGTTATCACCGATGTTGTCGGTAGTACATAGGTTTTCGTCTGAAACTTTTCGACCAACACTTTGTCTTCGTTCGAAGTGAACCCATAATCTACATGCAACGCGAGTATATTGAGGGCTTCACGCTTCGTTCCTTCAAAATGCAATGTCGAGGATTTTGAGGGAGATACGGCATGCCCATACTCAATCTTCGTATCGCTACCCAAAATCTGTCTTAGGACAATCGACAACGGCATATCTTTCGCTACAATCTGCGTTTCTTCTTCAAACCAAGACGGATCGGTTGTAGGTACGATTTCCTCGATAAGTTGTGGTGGTCTATCAAGCACTCGAACTTTACTGTATTTCTCATTTGCAAGGTTCGAGTCAATTTCCTCTTGAGCTATCTCGCTTCGCGCTTGAAATCGTCCGAACGCGTGATTGTGGTGCAGCCTGATACCATAGCCATCAGAGCGACCAAAGTAAGTAACTTCCTTTTCATTTTTTCATTTCTCCGTTTGAACGAAAACTGAACGCGTTGATGGCACGACACCGCCCCTCAAATTGGGGAAGTCAGCTAGGAGTTCAGCCAGTGCTTGTTTAATGTTTCCTTTCTCTGTAACAATTGGATATGAGAAAGAAACTTTATAGTTCTTGCTTATGTAATGGGATTCATCGGCATTCCATCCATACGTCGCAGCAAGTCGAAGAAAGTTGTCTCTAAGTGACCCTTTCGCAACAGTAAACATCACGGTTGGTTGATGCGAAGAGGTTAGGATTGCTTCTTTCTTCAAACCATCAAATGAGAAGTAAAGCCTGATCTCGTTCTTTTCATCATCAGATAGCCATCGTTCTCGCTCATCGCGGTCGTCACTACGTGCTTGTGAAATTGCTTGGTCTAGCAGTTGCGTTGCGGCAACAGAAAGGGTTTGATAATAGGAATCGCTTGCAGGGACAGCCTGCTCAATGACTTTTCTTTCTGGGGCATCTAGCAACATACCAAACTTCACGTAACCTCTATCGCCCAGCCATCTCTGAAGCGCGTCTACGTATGTCTCCCCTTTGTAAAGGGAGTAATAGTTGGTTTTCTCAGCAACGGGCTCAGTGGGGCTCGACTTAGTCTTAATAATGATTGCAGAGGTTGCAGTTTCGAGGTTGGCCGTTTTGTTTAGATTATCTAACTGCAGTGCAAAACTGAGTGTCTCACGCCCTTCTTTACTGAGCCCCCCTTCATAAGCTTGTCGTGGATCTGCTTTCGCTTGTGCAATGGCCAGGTCAATCAATCTGTTTATTGCGTCTGGAAAATGGGTATAGAACGCATCTGACTCAGCCAGGCGTTGCTTCATTGCTTTTTCTTCATCACGAGATAGCGATTTCGTGAATGACTTGTAGCCTTCTTCTGTCAGCCACTTCGATAGGGTGTGCTCATAGGTATCCCCTTTCTGCACGACATATGACTTGGTTCTACTGCCGACTTCCCAACGGTAACCATTTTCGTCAAAAATGGTGATTCCAGTCGTGACACGCGTTACCGTTGGCATCGAGGAAGATTTCACTTTGTGTTTCTGTTTGGATGAAGATGTTTTCAGATTGCTTCGCCAGTACCTTTGTCATGTACCACACCTGTGAACTTATACTCCTGCTTCTGAACCTTTGGCGGGTTAGAAGGTGTCGCCATAACAGGTTCTGGTGACACGAGCGTTACTTCATCCAGCTGTGGCTGATTCATGGCGCCAGAGATAGGCTCTTGAGCTGGCTCTTTACTTGCGCAGCCAGACAACACGATACCAATGACAAGCGCAATTGCACTTTTCCTATAAAGACTTTCCATTACGATTTGGTTCCTCTGACGATGATCTTTTTAGCTGACTCAACCACTTCTAGTTCGAGTGGATACTGCTGTATGACTTCTTCAATAGACTTCTCGGTGTATTGTGAAAGAACAGTGATATAACCCGTCGGGATTTGATAATCCTGAGCTCTGTAATCGAGGTCGTACCCGTAAAACTTCGCTATGTTCATGAGGTTGTGTTTTGTCGATGTCGGACGTACCTCAAAACTTCGGACGATTTCTTTTGATGAGAAAGGGTGGAGTATTAGCCGATTCGTTTGGGCCTCTAACGTGGCTGTTATCATTAGGTCGCGGTTCTGGCGTACTTTCTCCGACTCTACGAACTTACTGATCACATCCAAAGGTGAGCGGCCAACGGTGAAATCGTTCTTCTTGATTTCATTATCTAAGAAGGACAAGTAAGTAGGTTCGTTGAAGTACCAAACGACAGATTTAAAGCTCGCGTGTTTTGCCCAGGCGTCCACAGTTTCTTTAACCGTGAAACCTTTGTAATAGTGATATTCAATCGCTCGTTTCTGGCGAACTAGTCGTTGCTCATTCGCTCGCTCAATTTCTTCGCGTTGTTTCTTGGAGCGGTCAAACTGCGGTGTGAATATGTGTGGCTGATTTACCTGTGAGTCTAAGGAGAATGGGTAAATCGTGACGGTATTAATGGTTTGGTCATACACTGGCAAGAGGCCGCTCCTATCAAAAAGAGACAGGAATGCGCCTTGCGGGTCAGCGAAATCGAGTTTTATACGCTTAGATCTATGTTGATAAAACTGGTATGGATTGAGCTCTCGTGACCACTCTACGAACTCAACACCCAACTCATCAGCCAGTTTGTTGGCGGCGGTGAGTGTCTGTGAGCCCGCAGATATACGTATCTGAGCGTACTCAATCGTCGGATACGGTGACCTTTCTTGCTCCGTTTTATCCATAATGAAGTGGGAGCCGTTACCCTCATTTGATTCGGTGTGGTTCTCCGGTTCTACTGGTGTGGTTGATTGACATCCAATAATAGCTCCACTTAGCAGTAAGATAAGTCCTAGTTGTTTCATTCGTCTCCTACCCTCTGCTGTTATTCCTAGCATGGTTTCCATCGGCGTATATTCATTCGTTGAAGTACCTAAGTAGAAAGACGATGAACATCGCAACAACTAATGCCCTCAATGCGGCCTGTGTTTTATTCAATGAATATACTCATCCGTCATTAGCGAAAACTACGCTTCCTATTCGTTGATGCCGGTGGGGTTATTAATTTGATGGCGACAAAGCAGCTTGATATTAGAGATATTTACGGAAGATTTTTTGTTGAAATTATCGTTTGAAACTAGTGAGTTGCTGTTATCATTTTCATATTGCCAACCGCTGAAAAAACTGCCAGTTGACTATTTAATGCGTGGTTTTATCTATTTAAAAGAGGAATACATTTACCATGACGACAGAGTCGCCAATCACTTTTCAATGGTTTGTTGACAACGAACCGCTAGGGCTCAATATACCTTTGCCTACTAAATATCAGTTGGATGCACCAAACAGCATTGAGTTGGTTACCTATGATTCGAACTCAAATACTGAGCAGCATAGAGCCCGTTCAAGCAATCTAGATATCCGATACCGTGGTGGTTGGGATGTTAGTGGGAGCCTAAACCTCAATGAGCGAAACGAGCTAGAGAGTTATATGTTTGAAGCGGGCTTTCTAGTTCTTCAAACCAAAATCATTGCTCAAGCCATGCAAAACAGTAAGGATTTACTCCCCTTTGTCTCCGTTTTCTTAATCTTGAAGCTGTTCTTTTTTGCTTCTACGGACACATTCATCACGCCTTACTTTACCAAGTTTGTAGACGCAAATATCGACCCAATAACCGTTGCAGGGGCGATTCTAGCTTACATGCCGGTGATTACTTTGGCTTTCTTGTTACCTGTTGGCTCTTTCATGGAAAAAGTACTTCTAGTGATGTCTGAACAAATAAAGGGCGTCTATGTGGGTGCCGGTGGGTTTGTTCTCTATGCCATGACGTTAAACGAGTATCACTCTCTATCAGCGTATGTCTTGCTGTTCATTTTGATCACAGGCTGTCACTTTATTGAGCACTCGATGCTCGTAATGAATAAGTTTGGCGCGCGGCGCGCTAGAATCAATATGCTGATTCTTTTGTTCGTGATTGCTTTGATTGCCGCTGTTATTATTGGCTCTACAAGCTAATTGGTGACTTATGACCACATTTAGGGAAATTGCTGCAACCAATGAAACCTCCTTTGCGGCCTTTCCCTTTTATGATACGCAGCTGCGAACCACACTCTGGGCATGTCTTATAAAAAATGTGTCCACTTACGTCATCAAAAAACGTCTCGCAATCACTACAACGCCAGCCTGGGCCTCTTCCTTTCTTACCTGCATATCGTCTTGCCTTTCCAACTCCGCATTTCGGACAGCGCTCTTCTATAACTTCTGACTTGGTCAATAGTTGTTGCGGGATTTTTAGTCCTTCTCTCTTTACTCGTTCACATTCTGCCGCAATGAAGCCATCAATATCAGACATAAACTGCTCTACAGTCATATCCCCTGAACTTACCATTTTAAAGCAGTGAGACCAGAGAGCGGTTGTGTTCGGGCTGGTGATAGATTCAGGCAGTAGGTCATAAAGAAGGTTTCCCTCATCGGTTGGGTAGATACGAACAACCTTGCCCTTCGTTCTCTCCTCCAAGAACCCATTTTTGAACAGGTTTTCTAGAATCGTGCTACGCGTGGCTGCGGTTCCTATACCGCCATATTCCCCCTCATTATTGCTATCTTTTTCTAAGAGCCATTCCTTAAGCTTTTCATCCTCGACATATTTCGCGGTGGACTTCAAATCTGAGAGTAGCGTCGTCATGGAATATGGTGCCAGTGGCTTCGTCTCGAGTGAGGTATAGCGCACGTTGCAATTGGCATTATGTCCAGTAGACACTTGTGATTCATCGAAGACTCCAATGTCTTCTAGTTCTACATCTGACGATTGGGTGTCATTCTGAAAGACTGATGCCCAGCCCGGCACTTCAACTCTCTGAACGCGAGATTTAAAATACTGGTTAACTTCCTCTTTGTTCTTGACTCCAAATTTCATTGTCGTCACAACGCGTTCACGCTTATCCATAAACTGAATAATGTAGTGCCGCACGATTAGTATGAATACGGCAAATAACTCATCGGGCATTCCGTCAAAGCCAGCGGTACTGCCAGTCGGGATAATCGCTCCGTGAGCTCCCGTTTTTTTGCTGTTAAAGCAGCGGCTTTTGTTGGTCAACGATGTCCTCTCCACCAGTGGACCAAACAGTTCTAGTTCACCTAACGCTGCAAGGACTTCCGGCGCTTCCTCGAACGCCTCATCTGGGCAGTACCGACAATCTGACCGGTTGTAAGTTATGGCGTAGTACGGTGCCTCGCGAAGCCGTTGGGTGTACTCCAATACGTCCGAGGGTTTCATGCCATACAGCCTACTACATTCTCTTTGTAAGCTGAGTAAGTCGTATGGTAGTGGAGCCGAATCTGACGTCCTTTTTGAATCCAGTTCAATTAGCTCAGCTTGACTGCCAGAGAGCGAATTGACCAGTGATTCAACCTGAATTTCACTAGTCATTCGCCCGTTGTCGTCCAATGTGAGCATGTTCTCTTCAGGAAGCATATACTGAGCCTCAACCACTCCACCAGCGGTTTCGACCTCCGCTCGAACGAGGTAATAAGTATGCTTTTTGTGAGCATCAATGCTTCTTATTCGACGAACTACAAGGCCAAGTATTGCGCTTTGCACCCTACCTACGTTTAATGTCCTCTTAAACCCTTGTATTGCAGCCTGACAAGTGAGTAAACGCGTTAGGTTATATCCGAGTTTCTGATCAGCAATGGCCCGAGACTTTTCCTCTAAATACAATCCTCTAAACTCACTATTTGGTCGAACACGATCGGGTTGGAGAGCTTTTGCAATTTTTTTTTGGATTGTTATCGTTGATCAGTATCCGAGATACACTGTCCGATGGGTAACCTGCGTACTCAAACAACTCGTCTGCAATAGCTTGGCCTGCAGCATCGATATCGGTCGCCGAGAAAACCTGACTCGCAGACCGGAGTAGTTTCAACACTACATTAAGCTGCGCCTTCGTCTTAGGGTTCGGTTTATACCCCACCTGCCAACGCATTGGTAAATCTTCAAGTCGCCATTGTTTGAGTTCTGGAGTGAAGTCTTCTGGATCTTTGAGTGATAGCAAGTGCCCAACACACCACGTGACAATCTGCCCACTGCCACAATCAATGTAGCCATGTTTTGGTGTATTTGAGGGTTCAATTACCGCAGCCAGATGTTTTGCTACTTCTGGTTTCTCACAAATGTAAAGCCTCATGCTCGGTCCTCAATGTCGTTGGGCAGATAACAGGTGCCAGCTTCCTACATGGTGTAAGTACCAGTTTTGAGCAATCAATTTGAATGCTGTACTCACTCGCATTTCACCATTAATCAAGAGTTCAAGCATTCACGTTTCCTATTTGCTGGTCGGCGTCAAGCAGCCCAATTTCCAACAGCGTCAAATTGTATGTTTGTGTCCGAACGGCACTTGAAGGAAGGTTAGATATGTTGGTACTCAGAGGTAAAATATTGTGGTTGAGGTGAGACTTGAATTTGATTTCCATACCTACCGCATTCCTTGATGATCAGCTTTATTACTACTAAAGATAAAGATGCGGAATGTCGGTAGATAATTGATGCCCTCAATGCTGCACTTGTCGTACTTTTGCTAGTAATTTTGCATCGTTTCTTGATAAGTCTTTAGAAGCGATAAGTACGTTTCTTTTTCCAGATTTGGCTCTCAAAACGTATTTTTTTGGTGTCAGTGTCAGCAGTTCCAAATTTCTAAGCGCATATGCTTCTTCTCCTAACTCATAGAATGTCAGGTCATCGATGCTATTGTTATCTAGAAGCTCCTGCTCGAGTGAAAACCAGATACGATTTCTCGCGTAGTTTTCCAGTTCTTTGTTGAATGCAATCTTGTCGTCAAACAAGATCGCATAAAACTCATCACGAACAAATACCCGACTCAATACTTGCCATTTCTCGTACCAACGACCATTAACCATAACCGGTACTTTAAGAAGTTCTAGGGCTACCCTCGCTTGAGCTAGGTTCTCAATAACGATGCCACCGTTCCCTAAAATCACTTCAATTTCCCTCAAGCTAATGATTTGTGTTAGCCAGATGCGGTTTCCGTTTGTTAAGAATCCAAACATGTTTGTGATTACCCTACTCTCTGTTCATATAGCTAGAATACGTGGATTTTATGAAAAGAAACGGTTGTACATGCAAAAATTGCTTGGAGAATGCCCTCAACATGTTCTGGCCATAAAAAAACCAGCCGAAGCTGGTTTTTTGTTGGGTTATGCTGCCGCCCGCTCAGCAGAAGTTAGTTCAACGTTTTCCACGTCTAATAACTCCCTGCATCGCGTCAGGCATCTTTGTAAGTAATCTATACGTTCAACCTGTTTTTTGGGCTTTCGTTTCAACTCACGTAACGTCGCCGCCAATCGACTCACTAGGCTTTTTCGCAACGTAGCAGGACGCACACCTATCTCTTTTGCACATTCAACAAGACTAAAATCCGAGTCAACTTCATCAGTGAACGTCCATTGAAGACATTCGTCTATGGCCGTTATTGATGAGTTTGTCCTTTGCATAATGCTATAGACATGGTCCACCATCTTGATCTTGATTGATGATACATCTCGCTTCGTCCAGATAAAGCTTTCGGCTGCTAAAAACCGTTCAATGAACTGATCAGGGTAGTCTTCTGGAAACAACCAAATCATCATTTCTGACACAATCTGCGCCGTTTTGATGCGAACGTGCCGTTTTCTTGCTTTAGCCGGTGCTTTGTTAGGTTCATAGATGAGCCCAAGGTTGAGGTCTAGTTGTACTAGCTCCATAGTTTTCTCCTTTTAATGCCCTTTCGAGCTAGTAGATCTGTTGAACCGGTTGGGACAACTGTGGATTGATGAAGTAATCATCTTGTCCAGAGTAATCTTCACTGTTTAACCAAGCTTCCATCTCTGGTTCTTGAGTATCGGTCACATGGTTTAGGTCTAACTCTTGTAGTTCCATAACTTATCTCCAATTGTTTGCCCTTTCGGACTGAGTAAAAATACCGAACCACTCTATAGCGGCGCTACATTATCGGCAGTAGCATTTTGCACAGATGCGCAAAATCTTCACACCTAAAGGGTATCGTTTAGGTTTGAAGACTCTCGTTTGTGTAATTGGCTGAGATAGCGGGTAGATATGGCTAAGCAAGACTTCCACATCTGCTTTGACGTTCTTAGGTTATTAGGTGCCGAAGAATGGCACCTAATCTATTAACCCAGTTTATAACTCAGATAAGCAAAGCTCAATAGAACTGTGTTTATACAAAGCCACAACACATGGATATTACTCTCCATATTTTTTCTCCAATTTTCACCCTTGCGGGTTTGTTTATTGATAATAGAGATTATCTTCATCGTGCAGTGCATCTTCATTTGCCACGCGATTTCCAAATAAAATCTCCAACGCTTTTTCTCGTTGAGCTCGGACGATATTGTCATCAATATTATCCAGGTCATTTCGATTTCGGATAGCACTAACCCTATAACTCGGCTTGCCGTAAGAAGTGTATTTTTCACGCTCATCATCGGTTAAAACAATGTCATTGTCCTCAAGGTATTGAGTCAAGTTCAATGTTTGTCGTCCTTTGGTGGTTGCGATTCTAATACCGTGCAAATTCAGAGTCTTGAACCCATGAGCTAACCCCATAAGCTTGTTGGTAACATCTGATTTGTCAGCTTCCGCTTCTTTAAGTTTTTCTTTTAAAGCAGCGACTTCTTGTGAAACAGCGATAAAGTTGAGGGTCAACTCATCCCACTCAAGCAACTCCTCCTCTGTCGGATCATAGTAATCTCTACTTGGATCTTTCTTTGGCGGTTTGGCAACTTTTAGGTGTTCGTGGAAGAAATCATCGACTGCTTCGAATATTTCTTGAATCAGTGAGTCATCACGGTTCAAACGAAATACTCGTAGTTGATTTCTTTCTTCAAAGTAGAAAACAAGATACCCAAATTTGGCACCAAGCATCGCTATCTGATATTGCAACTGATACTTGTAAAACTGCACCAAATCACTTTTCAGACCTTGCTCATCAAGCTCCTGAAAAAAAGAGTCACCAGGACACTTTATTTCAACAGGCGCTGAGTTTTCATCACAAGTAACACCATCAAAGCTAACTTTTCTCCATGTTTTCAAATCATCGTTACCACAGAAAACATCGATCTTCACACCAAGCTTTGTTTCCATAGCGCTTCTAACCGGAGGCTCCAGTCGAACACCACGTTTAACATTTGGATTGCGTGACTGATCATCAGGTGATTTGATACCTAACTTCTCTGCCCACAGTTCCCAACGTGTCTTATATGGATTTAAGTCCATAATGGTGATGACGTCTGATGCGCCAACCCCTCCGTCACGCCACTGATGCCATGCTTCAGTCCCTTGCTCAAGTCGGTTTTTAGTTAACATAGGGCCCCCTTAAGCTGCAAGTTCAGTAGGTGCTACTTTCGTAAGCACCGACCTTGCTGCAAACACCATTTCTCTCATCTGGAACTCACTGGTGCAAAGACCAGCATGTACTAGAGGGAGAGGGATATTTAGCTCAAAAGCCACCAACTGGTAGAACTCTTCCTCATACACTTTATAGTTTCTAGCCTCTCGGATAAGGCTGTGAAACTGTTCGCGCAATCTTAAAATGGTGCGCTCAGCAGGCATTGAGTTAGGGAAACCATGCTGATCAGCACTTCCTTTATACCCACAGCCGGAGCAGAAATAGACCTCCTTGTTTCCGTGAATGATTACCTTGCGATATGTGCCTGAACAAACAGAACAATCGAAGGTAGCATCAAACTCCACTGGAGGCAGGTTTTCTATTTGAGCTATTGCTAAGCGAGCCACGTACATAAGCTGCGATTCATGGTTCGACTTCAATTTACTAAGACTAAAAACAGCTCGGAGGATGTCGTTAGAAGTGACAAGTGGAGCTCGCTTTTGCTTCAATGCTAAGAACAGCACTTCGGCGTAGTCTCGAAGGCGTCGAAATTCCTCAGAATAACGACCCGGCTTCTTAACTCGATTGAGTTCCTTGTACTTATCTAATACTAACTTTGCAAAACGTCTCTTTTCTCTGTTATACATTTGATTTTTCTCCATTGAATATGCTTGCGGGCTATGCGGCAGCGAATCGCTACCGCCGTAAGGTTAAAGCTCAGCTATGTTTTGATCGAACCACTGTAAAGCTAGTTGGTCTTTGATCATCACTCGCCTCGCGTTCAACGCCTTCTTGCTAAGCTGACCCTTTTTAACTTGCTCGAACATAGGTTTGAACATTTGAAGAATTGTACGATTGATATAGACATCATCGATTGGCTCTACCTCTGCATCGGATTCATCCTGAGTACTATCAGACTCGGAAGTTTCCTCCTCAATGGCTTCGCGTTCTTCAATCAAACCGTCGTCACAGCCCTCTGCACTCGCTTGAGCAACGACCTTTGCCACTTTCGGTGGCAGCGGTTCAGTATCTGCTTCATCACTAGGTGTAGATGTCTTCGACTCTTCTTCAATGACTATTGAATCTAAGTCGATGTTCAGGGCTCGAGGTTGTTCTGGCATCGTAGCTTTTGACTTTGCTTCTCTGCCAATGTCGGAATTACCTTCATTGGCAGTTTCTGCTCGATCAACTTCCGCCTGTGCCATTAAACGCTCATACTCTCTTGTCATATCTGAGAGGATATCGCTATCTCCCAAACCCGTGACTCTAAGCAAGCGTCTTAACGCTTGAATGAAGGCACATGACTAAGCATTCGAGCAGGACGTGTCCAGCTAGGTAAGTGGTGAGCAGATGAATCAAAAACTTCTTTGAAGTATTCTCTTGCAACGCTAGTACCTTTGGTTTTGTGCACGATAGTGCACTCAATCCATTTCGGTACCTTGTACTTACCATGATTAAGGTCTGCATCGACTTCGTCTTCGCTGTATTTGAAAGTACGCTCGACTATTTCCTCATGCGTAGCTATCTTGTTCCAGCCATCAATTGTTGCCAGCACCTTAAGATCACCAAATGGCGTTCGAACACCATATATTTCGTTGTTGAACGGGTTTAGCTCCGTTTCCAACGCAAACTGAACCACTTGGATTCGTTGAAAGTTGGTTAGCCTATGTCCTTTTTCTAACCATTCCCGGAAGAATGTCCCATCTAGATAGGCCAATGCTTTTTCTGGTTCCGCATTGCCCTCATCGTCCATAAAACCATACTTCTCCGCGAACTCAACATGCAATTTGGTTTGCACATCAACACTTCGTAAATGGTTTAAGCGACGACTTTCTACTGGTTGATTCGATACCTTGGAATAGGTAGACCTGTCAGATTGATTCATTTTTATCTCCTTGTTATGCCTTGCGAGCGGGGTATTTTTGGCGATTTCTGAGCTATCTCAGTCTAGCTTTCACGCCTACTAGTTCTTTGCGCTAGGCACAAAAAAACCAAAAGGTTTTGGGTAACAAACCTTTTGGCTCTCGTGAGTGTGCTTGTGCATGTACTTACTACAATAAATCGAAATGACGAGAAATGCCAGTATGACAGCATTTCTCGGTAGTGAAGCGTGAGTTAGTAGAAATCGGGAGTCCGTCGTGCGACCTCACATCTTAACTTACACTTACTATGTTTTGCGTATCCAGCCGCGTTTCTCGCATTGTACCGACTGTAAAGACCATATTTTCGGCAAATTGTGTGCCATTCAGACGTCGGGCTTCTAGCTAGTAGTTGCCGAACTTGATTCGCTTGAGTTACACTCGCATTTGTCATCTAAGTACTCCTTTGGTGATAACGCAGAGAGCGATACAGTCGCCAAACTATCTATCGCTCTCTGCCCTCTATAATTTCAGTTAAGAGCCTTCTTTAAAGTGTTCTTGAATAAACTTCTCTAATAACTCTATTTTTTCAGCTGGTTGATTAAGAAACTGGTAAGTCTGCTTGAGCTTTTTCCCTTTACCTGTCACTTTCCTTGTCAGCAGCCTATCTGGATTCTTATACTGAACTAGATGTTCTGTATTGGAAGTTGTCGCACTTTTCCCCTTCACGTCACCTTTCAAAACTGCACAACTTTCTAATAACCTAATCAAGTCCGCATGCATTTCCGTCAAGTCGCTACTGATTGGAGCTTCCTTGACAGCATCTGCAAACGCTCGCGTTGTTGCCGAAAGTAACTTATCTGTTTCAGCTTCGATCGCATTCAAGTAAGCGCTATAGCGTGCTTTGTCCCTTGGACGTGCTTTAAGGTGAGCACAGTTCTCAGCCGCAGCCCCCTGAATCTTCGTATACACCGAATGGATTTTCTTGTAAGCAACCGACGACATCGAATTATAGGCAGGGATATGTTCTAACAGTGAGAAAGGCAGTCTATGTGCATTAAGCTTATCTCGAACTGTCACCTCTGACTCGCCGTATTGATTAGCTAGGTCAGCTACATCATTCATATCGTCACTTTCAGCAAGCGCTTGTTCATATTCCGCGCCCTGTTCTCGATAGGATAACTGCTTACTCAAGCGCAGCATACGAGCGATGACTTTTGCATCACCCATAGAGATGGGTTGTCGAGCTACGTGAATCCTGTAAAGACCGTCAGTGAGTATGCAGCACATCCTACGGCGAGAACCATCTAATGCAAAGATCATCTCTTTCGCATCATCCCAGCAACCTATAGCTGGCAAGAAATTACCGCCGTTGTCTTTGATAGAATCGATGACGTCACTTAAACCAAGCTCAGTCAGGTCAGATTGGTCCCGACCATTATGGGGATGTACAGCAGTAGCCGCTTCAATGGCTTCTCGCCCTTTAAACTCATAAACGTCACAATCGATAACACGTCCGCCTTTCATCGTGTAGGACGTGCTATCAATTTCGATTCCCATTCGTTTGTAAGCTTCTTGGAGAGTCGTACCTTCTGGCATTTTTGAAAGTTTGTTTTTGACGTTATTGA
Organism: Vibrio maritimus; assembly: GCA_003263775.1. Classification (GTDB taxonomy): domain Bacteria; phylum Pseudomonadota; class Gammaproteobacteria; order Enterobacterales; family Vibrionaceae; genus Vibrio; species Vibrio maritimus. Next base: position 50,424 of record JYJJ01000003.1, on the reverse strand, counting down.
AGAGACCTTCCTGCTTGGAATACCAAACCTCAGCTTGTTTGTTTAGCTTGTCCTGTTCCTGAGTAATGCCGTTTTCTTTCGTCGTTTCTTTGACTGTACTACCAAATAGGTTATCTAGATGTTCATTCATACCGATTACTCCACTTCTGACCACAAGTCAGAAAATGCTTTTAACATTACCTCAAAATAGAGAGATTTCGCCTCAGTCAAAGCTGCCTTACTATTTCGCGATGTGTGATCCATTAACTGCAAAGGTAAGTTATTGGCTGCCGCGTCCTCATAAGCTTTTGACTCATAAATCACCGTTGAGTAGCAGTCTGTTGCGCTGGCAATGGCCAAGCTTCGCTTGTAGATTTCCTTGTTCAATTTGACGTTCTTGTTAATTACCGTTTTGACGGATTTGAACCCCTTGAAATCCGCAGTCACCATACTGTTGAGAATGATGTTGGCCACTTCGAAATACTCGCAATAAGCATTTGTATCCTGTGTTCTTGCAGTAACTGGAATAATTAGATGATTACAAGCGTTGTAGACGCAGTACAAAGTCACATCCACAGATGGATTGCAATCAATAAAGAACAAATCGTAATCATGCTTCAAAGGAGAAATGACGATATCTTTGATGCAAGATACAACCTGATCCTTTGGTACTCCGCTGCCCAGTTTAGCGCCAAGATATACATTCAACGTCTTATCGAGTGCAAACGATGGCAATAGCGATACACCTTCAGCATGGGTGTCTGTAATTATGCCAAGAAGGTACTCCCTAAACTCGGTTTGCTTTTCTGGCTTTAACCTCTCCTCTCTAGTGAGGTCGATATTTGCAATTATTAGCTGGCCGACTGTTTTGTCACTTTTATACTCAGGAGCAAACTGGTGACGTTGAGAACCTTGTGGGTCTAAATCAAGTAATAGTGTACTTGGGCGATTCTTGATATCAAACGAGGATTCTGTCGATAGTGTAGCGGCGAGTGTAGACTTGCCTATTCCACCTTTAGCGTCATGAACCGCAAACACCGCGGGTTCCCACTCGGGGTAATCTTCTCGATACTCTTTGATGCTCTTCTTGCCTAACTGTTCAACAATAATAATTGCATCATCTCTTGATAAGTTAAGCGCGTTGTTCCCCTTGCGAGGAAACTTATATCCTAGACGTTTTTCTATTGCCTCTAGGCGAGGTTTGAATACTGCTTGAGTCATGCCCAATGATTCAATCAAATCAGCACTGGTAAAAGAAGGAGCTTTGAGAGGAAGGTCTTTTATCTTAATGTTCTCTGAACTTCGAAGAGAAGAGGCTGATTTACCTTGGTCGGCAAGAATTGCTTGTTTTGGTCTAGGTTGTTCATCGTTTTAGGTCATCCCGTTTCCGTTTGATTTAAGCATTTTATGCCATATATAGCTTTTTTGCAATAGACTTGCATTTTGCTGTATGACCTTCACTTTTACATAGGGCTTGCATATTTTCCATTTAGTCACCCATTTGCTTGTTCCGCGCATTTTAACCTAATGCTTTGTATAGAAATACAGCACTACATATTGGTTTCTGTAAGTGAGTACATCCAAATCGCTTGTCTCGCGGATTCTCTTCGACTAGTGACAATCGTGTTTAAAAGTCAGATAGGAATGGGAGAAGATGTTTAGCTTGTCTGCCTGTGGTGGGCCAGGAGTGTAATTTAAGTGACGCATAGTAGAGTTTGTTTTTAATCGGTTATGGCATTTTGTTTCGTTCCAAATCAGTCACGCTTAATCTGCTGGTGATACGTTTAAGATAGATACTGCTTCAATAACTTCAATATTATATCGAGTCGCATATGCTTTGTACGCAAGGGACAATACGTGAGGAACTGCCCAAGGCTCCAATGAGGTCTTTCGATAGTTATCCTTGCCTTGACCACTAATAATTTCAATCTTGCCATTTGGTAGCCTTTTTACTGTCAGGCTCTTATTGTTATTCGAACCATGAAAACGACAAGCCAGTTCGTCTGAGCGTCTCTTTCTTGTCAAAAGCTGGATCAGTTGAACCAACTCATCATGAGCGTTTAAATTACTGCGAATTGCCCTGTTCCAATCACCTTCACCTCCAATGAGCATTGCATGTTGAAATTGCAGTGTCGGAATGTACTTTTCTGTCTCAACAAGTTCAATTTGAAGCGCTGTACGGGAGTTGTAGAAACTCATTTGCTTCGACATAAAGCGTCGTGCCGTCGCTCGCTCCTTGGCTATCTTCCTTTCTCTTTCATTAATAGAGTATTGAGATTCTTGCACCATATGTCGTTCCTAGTTCAACTTAATGAGAGAGTGGCCGCGCCAACCAGTCTAGTCATCGGTCGATACTACGACATAGCTGCTTGAGAGTGGCATTTGTATGGTGTTTTCAGTTAGTGAACCGTTTCCAATGTTAGGTTTTAATAAACTTCAGCCAGCGACCACTGTGATAACAGCAACCCCAACCACCACAAAAGACAGCAAATCCACCAGCGATTTGCGATGGTAAATTAGCATCGATAACTATCACTGCAAGTCCAAAGAATGAGCCTACGATGCTAACAATCAAACGCAATAATTGGCTATCCATACACGAACTACCCTTTACTTTAGGTTCTTGAGGCTTTGTAGAGGAAAAACACTGTAAAAGACAAGACAGTTGTTACTGACATACCAACAAATGCACTTGCACACAGTTCTAGAAAATTAGCATCCACCCCTATGTCTGAACTGAAGAAATATATGGCATAAAATGCTTGAGCTGTAATCCAACACACAAACAATTGTGTGGGGTCTCTGTGCCGCTTTTCAAGTCTCTTACCTTTGCTTTCCATTTCATTTTCCTAATCAGTCTTGTTATCACTAGAGCGCATCCAGCGAGCAATTGACTCTAGTTGATCTGCTGTAAACTGACCGTGTAACAATGCAACTTCATCACCAGCCTCCACGTCTAAATAGTCAATAGGTGCGAACAGCTTTTCTTTCGATATCTGAATATCAGTGATAGATTTTAAGTTGTCTAATACTTCCGCTTTTTCCATGATTTTTCCTATTACGACTGAGATTGGTTTTCCAGCTCTTTCCAAAAGCTATCCATGCGATCTATTGCTTCAATGAAGAGGTTTTTCTTTACAAGCAAACTCGCAATAAAAATGGGAACGCACCCCATGAAAAGACCAATCCCAAAAAAGTAATCCCGCTAGTTGTTTTTCATTATTCCTAGTTTGACTCGGCCTGATTTTCGAGCTTCAGATAGGTTGTATACTCACCATCATCAATTGCAATGATCTTACCCTCACTCAGAGATGCATATTCTTCATTTGTGATTACAATGGTGCTGGCATTGCTCCCTCCGCCATCCTTTTGAGCGAGAGCAATGAATTCCTTTTTACTTATCTCTGTTGGTTCAATAATCTGTTTAAGCATCTATTTCTCCTAATTGCTGGTGGTCGCGCCAATTTCGATTTCTCCTATTTTCCTATCCTAGTTAAGCTCGTTCAACCTATCAAAATCAGTTTTTACTGACCGTATTGATAGTATGACTAAGTAGCGTCCATCATCTGGCATTGATCTGTAACCATACGATACAGGGACAATATGACCGTAAATACCAGTAGCTACATCGAAAGAAATTGCATACTCGATTTTTTGTGGAATGGACTTTTTCAGCCAATCAATGAACTGTTGTTTAGCCCAAGGGTTTGGCATCGATTTAGTGATAGTCTGAGGTAGCGAGTTTAAGTGCGCTAATGCTGCTTCAATGTCAGAGTCACTAATGATCAGCTTTCTATCTTTCTTTCCAAACATGAGACGAACTACCCTTTACTTGTGAGTCTGGAAAAGTCTTGAAAGCCTGATGAAACTTGGCTTATTAACGTTTTCCAGAAAAACCAGTTTCCTACTTTACGATTTAGTTAGTTTTGGCTTCTTAGGCCACCCTGCATAAACCTGTCGATGGCGTTCTGTGGGAATTGGTATTGCTGTAAAAGCATTACTACCGCTTCCAATGGCGTGCCTTTTTTGCGAGTAAATATCACCCCTTCAGGTCTACCCATTTCAGCCCAACAAACCAACTTATTACGCCAATCTCCCAAGAGTAACGATGCCTTAAGTTTTTCAATCCTAGTGATTTCTATACCCAACTCATTGAGGCTTGTGAGTAAGTTCGATATCTCTGCACTGCGATCCTCGAAGCCACCGTTGATGAAAAACTCTTCGAAGGCAGAGATAAGCTTTGGTTTGAGTTCGTTCTGCCAACGCTCTTTGTCTCTCTCATCCCAGATGCTGTCGAGAAGGAACTGTGGCGTCATTACACCTAATGTTTCACCTATTCCTGTAAGAGATAATGGTTTATCTAAGCGAATGCAATCCTCTACAACCTCACCAACCAAACTATTTAGTTCACGAGAATAGAAATCCTCACCGGGAAAAAGTGTATCTCCAAGATCTGATTTAATGGTGGTTCTGAAGTTAACTTTACCTGTCACGTATTGCCCTTTATGTGTGATTCTAAAAAAAAACTGGAAAGCCTTATGCAGCAAAGCTTAAGACACGTTTTCCAGAAAAAACCAGTTTCCTACATGGCTCTAATGCCGTTTCTGTCCATTGATAACCACGTTTTAGCAGCCTCCAAATCCACATCCATCCTCGACTGAACTAAGGCGACAATAGTTCCACCTTGGTCAAGGTGTTCATTGATTAGTTCATAACAGTCACGATCTGCAAAGCCTAGCTCATCGATAACAATCGTCGCGGTTTTATCACCAAAGTAGCTAGATATATCCGTCGGATTCGGACTCTTATCACTTAGTGCACATACATCAATGATGACGACATTAACACCGTCCTCTTTTAACACTTTAGCTAGTCCTGACTTTCCTGCACCAGACTGTCCTTCTATACCAATAAAGCGGGGCTCATTAGCCACAACTAAGTCACCCATAGTTGATGAGATTAGGTCTAGGTGCTTGCTGAAATCCACTTTACGCTCCGTTGGGTCAAGCGTGAAGGCGTGATAGATGGCTTGGGTTCCTTGTATTGTAATTTCTCGTTCCATTAATTTTTCCTATACTGGTTATTCAGCTATAGCTGTTTCAACAGGCAAAGCTTCGACTTTTCCATTGTTCTCAATGATGCTGTTTTCAGAGTCAAAATTTTCAGGGAGGTGCGCTTTTAAGTCCGAATAGTTCAAATTACTGTAACTGCTTGCTTCTTGTCTTATCTTGGACGCTTTTAACGCAATCAACCGCATTTCCTCTGCTCTTTGGAACCGCTCAATTTGTGCATCAGTGTAGAAGTAAGTTCCGATACCTTCGGTGGGCGAAGAGTTGGACCATACGATAAACGTAAAAAGCAGTGCAATCCCCATATTGAATCTACGTACTTGGTGTATAGATGCCAAAAGCACACAAAGTACAAGCATAGCCATCATCATCAACATCATCGGTAAGGCATTAAAATTGCCCCATCCCTTGATTATTGGAATCATAATGATGAGAACTACACTTACAATGTAGCTAGGCCAAAGCCATCTATTACCTTTCGCTTTGAGTAATACTCCTCGATACGTTAAGTTGGCTTCTTTTTCTGGTCTATTTTTATCCGTTTTCATCGACGATGTTTCCTATTTGATACTAGCTCTCAGAATTTCAAGTTTCTCAGATAGAACAAGAGGGTTTTGAACCGCTGGGTTTACGTAAATTTGCTCGCTTAGGCGAAAATCATCATTGCCGTTGAAAACCACACAGAATACATCACCCAGCTCTACGTTCTTATCAGTTTGAAAGATGATTTCATGCGATTTCCAAATTACAGTTTTGGTTCTAACTTCCACTATATCAGTCACTTGTGATTCAAGTAAGCAATCGTGTTTTGGTACGAGTTTGTTAAACCCCACTAAAGCAAGCAAGGCTAGGCCTACAACACATGACAGCCCGATTAATACTTTTTGCGTACTCATGATGTTTCCTACGTGCTATTTGTTCAATAAAGCGATGGCAAAACGAGCTGCTATTGCCTCCGTGTCACTTCAACTCCGTCATTAACCAACGTCTCAAACAAACCGAACTCATTATCGCTTGGGCAAGTGACATCTATTGATTTCGGTGAGAGCATTCTCAACCTTTGGATAGCATTGTTCATTTCATGATTAACGTTGGTAGTTTGGCCTGTCTGAGAGTGCGTAATGCTCACTTCAAAACCATCACTATTGACTATCAAATGCGCTCCACAGAACGTTCCATTATTTCTATCCGTCATAGACCAGTTTCCTTGTATATTATTTTGGTTGGAGCAGTTGAGAATCGAACTCAATCATACATGGCCGTATACAGCTACGCGGCTGTCCGTCACCAACCCCATGCCTACCTTCGGACTCGAACCGAGCTTTCATCCAGACGCTCCAAATGCTTATTGTTCACGCCGACTATGGGTTGCAGAAGCAACATAGATTCTTGAAGTTTCATTTTCGATTTTTCCTAAATTGTTTCTATTCGTTCACTTGATTGTACCTTTCGAATATTACCTATCGCTTTTGTCGCACACTCAAAGATTTCGCCAAACGATAGAGTCGAGTGTATTACCTCCAAGGAGTCTGTGATTTCTTTTAACTTATGACCTCGTTCCGACCCTGTTGGAATCTCTTGACCATTCACACCCTCTATATCTCCCAACATCATTTCAGCATTAGCGACACAAAGATCGTAATCAATCGACTTTGCCAATTCATCGTGGTTGAAATCTTTCGCTAATACTGGAGCCGAAATGCCAGCAACTAAAGCCCATACACACATTTTATTCATTTTATGTTTCCTACTTGGTAAGCAGTGAGGAGATGGTGTCTGATTGCTCTATCCCTGCAACTGAAAGTGCTTGGTTTAATCCTATCGATAAAACAACGTTAAGTATCACATCGTATTTATCAACATTGAAAAGTTGTGGCATTAGTAAGACTGCTGATTGAGCACTGGAACTGTGCATGGTGGCGACCAATAGAAATCCAGATGAGATGTTTCTTTCCTTTGGCCTTCATCATTAATCTAGTCCATTCATCTTCTAGTTGATTAAATCATACACGAGTGTCAGCTTGGTCAAGTTTCTAACGAAGGTTCGTGCAGATGTGAGTCGTCATTAACATTTAGGGTACGCTGTGATCATATCCTCATCGGCGATGTCGACGATCATAACTAATTCATTAGATGTAAAAGGCTTTATGTTTTTTTTATGAGCGTACTTCTTTATCCATGTGGCTTTTGTTGTTGAAGGTAACTGGTCAAAGGGTAACTCCTTTGCATGCGCCCAATTGTTCTCTATTAGTTCCGACGCCTGTTTACGAGTGCAGTCAAAGTGTTCTGCCACTCTGTCTACTGCATGATAGCTAAAGCGTACATAGCGAGGTTTATTACTGTAGAGCTCATTAATATCGATCTTGTAAAAGTTAGTACAGTTTTCGGCTTCCGATAACGTAAAGACTCCTTGGTTGCATGAGCGTACCGTTGCTATTCCCTTATTTCTGCCAATGAAGTTGAGAATAGGGAGTTGTTCCCAGTCACGGACGAGTGATGATTCCAATAGAGCTTTTAGCACTTGCTCTTGACTATGGACTTTTAATGTATCTTTGATTCTGTTGATTAACTTTAAAGAGCGAAAACGCATATTGTGGTGATGATACAAAGGGTTCATCTTTTCTGCCCTATGAACTCTCACCACTGGTTTAGTTTTCCATTCGACAGTGCATGTGAACTGAAATAATTCACCTTGTCTATAGTGTAACGTTGCATCTTCTTCGAGCTGATTTAAGAAAGTTGGCAATTTAACGTCATTTCGATAAGGCATCGCGTATTTAGCATCAGCTAAAATTGATTCTGGTTTGATAAATCTATTGAGGTTTTTACCTAGACTGGTTGCTACAGCAGGGTTTAGTACAAAAATTGCGCTATCTTTCGTTAGTGCAATTGGATCTCTCTTTAGTTTGGTTGCATCATTGTCCATAAGGTTATTTTCCAGTTACTCTAATATGCTTGTATGTCATTCTCACAATCAAATGTATACGAATTACTCTTTAGTTAGTGGTCTGAAGTTTTATTGGAAAACCTTTCAGAGCAAGGCCACCAGCCATTTTCCAGAGAATTGTCATTGTCGAATTAAACAAGCTAATTCGCTGTGAAAAGTCTTGGTTTTGTCGATGACTTTCCAGAGAGAACTACCGCGCTACCGCTTACTCAAATCGTTGTTAACGAAAGCAGAAGCCGCTCTCGCTACCAACGATTTCCAGACTATGAAAATCTACAGTCTAGTTTTCCAGAAAAAGATCTACGTAGTACATGATTTTTCCCATTAGGCTTGAGGACACACTTCACCTGAGCTAACAGGTTTCATACAGGTTATTTTCCAACCGTCATTTTCATTAACAACTGTCCATGTGTATGGCTGAACCTCTATACGGATGAACTTTAATCGAAGGTTGCCATCGTTGTAACCAGCACTCACTAACGAATTTGCGCTACTATTATCGAAGTTCCGGTGAACTGCGCTCATAACTTTCTGAGTGGGTATTGAGTCGGCTGCACCTAATGGTTGGTCGTTTTCGCACGTATAAATAACTGCATTACCACTGGGCTTTGCCTCAAGCATTGTGCATTGACTTGTAGCAACAACGCCACTAACTGATTTGTATAAACCATCTTCAATGCGGGAGTTGTCATTGATAGCAGATTGTATTTTATCCTCTATACGGAACTGATTGACTAGCGTTAAAGCTGAAATTACCAACGCTGCAAATGCAATTGTATTTGTCTTTTTGTTCGTCATGATTATTCCTATTTTGATTTTCGGTCATTCAGACGCTTAAACAAGACTGATACACAGCCGATAAATAGCAATGCAATAGCGCCGAGTAAGTACCAGTTTTGAGCAATCAATTTGAGTGCTGTACTCACACGCATTTCACCATTAATCAACAGTTCAAGCATTCAAATTTCCTATTTGGCTTTTTCGAAATCTTCGATGCCGTTTGCTAGACCATTCTCCAACATTTCAAACGAGTGAGGCGCTACAAGTGACATGAATTTAACCGGTGCGGATAGCATGTATTGCTGAACTATATCGCCATGCTCACCATGCTTCGCATACAGCGATACGAAAGCGAATATGATCAATATTACAGGGAGCCATAAGTTCATAGGGCTGTCTAGTTGACCCGAAGGGGATCTGTACTCTTTAATGAATTCTGGCGCTGTTTTAAAAGCTACCCCTAAACCCAACGCTGTCAACCAGATGCCACCCAACTTAGCCCAACTGCTATCAGTATCTCCAAATATCAGCATTAAGCCGAAAATTATCAGCGGACCTGTAATTAATAGAGAGGCAAAAACCATCCCATACACAGCACTTACACGCTTCGAATTGTTAAATTTTATAATGGAACTCAGCATGTCTCCCTCCTTTAAGTTTCCCACTTCAAGATTTGACTAAATTTGGTTTAAGCGCCTCAAAGGAGCTCGCTAGTTTTTCGGCACTTTCGTAATCAACTCCTTTCTTACCAAAAAGCCATAACCCTTTGCTTACTGCATAAACAGAAGAAACAGCAAAACCAATATCTCCAGATACCCCATGTCTTGCAAAATAAGTAAGTACATCGCTATCATTAATCAACGAACCATTTAAGCGATGCATATGCTCATAGATAGCATCTAGTGCGTCTTCATTTGCTACGTAGATACCGACTTCTCGAAGTCCTGAATTAACCATCTATAGCTCTTGCCACAGTGTTCTCTCAGGTTCATTATATTGTTGTCCACTATTGAGTTTCCCACGCTTCTATTCTGGCTTATACAAGGAATCTAAGACATGCTCAGCACCTACATTACACTCCCAAAATGATTCGGGATTAGTCATAGATAGATAGTAATAATCGTTTGTTTCTATGGACTCAATCAGTATTTGCCCAGCCAAAGTTGCTATTTCATCTCGAAATTTGAGTCCATCTCCACCTGCAAAAGCTTGCTTCCCATTTGCCAGTTTTTGATGAAGTTGCGCTAGTTTCTTTGTTTGTTCATCATTTAAACCACTGTAGCTGCCCTTGCTCAAACTGGCTTCAAAAACACTTACAAAAGTACTAAAACTGAGCTGTGTTCCAAGAAGCACCAGAGATAAACGGCGTAACTGTTCGCTATCTTTTTCATCAACTATTTCGATAAGCGCATCAGCAACGGCAATCGCCACCTGTCCATGGTTGTCAAATGTGCAAAATGCTGCTAATTGCCAAGCCTTATCCACTAAATCAGATATACTCTTTTCTTTCCTAAGCATTGCATTTTCCCACTATCAATTCTGGCCGTTTCTTGCGTCAAAACTCGACTCTGCGGCCTCAGATAATTCCATGATGTTTTGTTTCGTGTAATCGCTAAGATCCACATCTTCTTGGTAAAGGTTTTGAGCCTTAACAAATCCGTCAAAGTAACCATCGCCATAATCTGAACTAGCCCAATCTTTCAAAAGTTGAATCGCCGCCTCTTTTACGGGATTCCCGCTGTTCGTCAAGTCAAGCCACTCTATAGCTTCTTTCTGACTCGCTGTGCCTTCCTTGATACGACTACCAAGCAGCTCCATACGATTCATTGTCTCTTCGATTGTCATTTATCAGTTTCCAATGTTAGCTTGTCTGAATAGCGGCCATAAAACGTAATCGCCACTCTCGTAGTGCATTTTCTGGAACGCAATAATCTACTTCCGGTGATTGGTTCAGAAATTTACAGGTTTTTTCCCAACCTTCAGGATCTGCAAGAGCAGTGATGGCATCATTTATAGTGATTACAGTAAGACCACCCATTAAATCTTCTAGATCTTCTCTTCCAGCGGCTTTATAGATGTAACGTAGTGACCCTTTCCTAACTTCGTTGGCCTCTAACTTAGACTTTAATCGTTTAACTTTTTTAGCTCGCTCTGCGCTGTTCTCTTGGCGATTCAGGACAGCTAACTCTTTAGCTAATTCCAGAGATACATTGGCACAATAAAGTGCTTGGTCGTGGATGATTTGCTCATAACTCATACTATTACGCTCACATATGTGTTCACATGGATATGATAGCACGCTACAGACGTGCGTAAAGTTATTTTTTATCCAGTTTCGACTTGTCGCACCCCAATTGACGATACGATATTCACCACGACTGTATTGTTCGACTCGCACCTCAATTTCATCCAATGCTTTGATCGTATCCTGAGCTGTCCTACGAGGCATACCTGTTGCCTCGATGATGCGTGGCACAGTGTTATGACCCACATCAATTAGGTAAGCGACTAAAAGTCTACGCAAGAAAGAAGTGTGCGTTTTACTCGGTTTATCAGTCATGTACTTTTATTCCAGTTCGACTTTAGGTTCGTTAACACCTAATACTAGTTTGGCCTTATTAGCGCGAGTTACAGCAATAACTTCTGCACCATTGTCTTGAAGAGATTTGATGTGCTTATGTGCTTCTCTCTTGAAGCGACTTCGACCTACTGTTTTTTCAACCTTGGTTTTGTCTACATAGGAATAGAAACCATCCTGAGTGCAAAGCTTGCGAAACTCTACATCTAACTTAGCATCAATAAATGCATCGTATCGTTCCTGAGAAATCCACCGTATGAATTCCAAGATGTCATCATAATTTTTGTTCAATAGCGCTAAACTTGCCGTGAGACCACCAATAGGCTGCGTATAGTCAGCACTCCCATCATGCAGCAAATGGTAGAACTTCCAAATAGGTTCATGGTGAGACAACCGATTCCGTAGATCCTTTATTCGGTTCAACGTCTTTTCAATGCGGATACGTTTGGGTTTATTTGGTGTATTTGGGAACACATCCCCAAGCAAGTTTGGCCACAATAGTGCCTTATTCGTTACGTCTTCAAAATCACTGCCGAGTAATCCGCACCAAAACCCAAACATCAGTCTACTGAGAACATCGTCGTGACGTATTGGCGTACGGCCTTCATTCCTAAGATCTTTCTGGACTTTCAGTACCTGTTGCTCAAAGTAGCTATGCTTCTTTCTCCTGAACCCACCATTACCATCCGGTTTGATCCAATGCTTAGATTTTGTTGGATGCATTTTTCTGATTTTGGTATCTTGGACGTTGATAGCAATATGCTCAAACCACCAATCGTCATTTGCATAGCTACCATTGTGAGCACTTTTAACCGCTTCATTTAAAGCATTTCTCAGCGTTACCTCTAGTGCTTGCAATGCCGGATAAAGAGCACCCGATAAAGCCTTGTTCCAGTAGTATGCTCTCAATGCATGCTCATCTGTTTTGAGCCTCAGAAGGCTTTTGTATGTAGATAATCTTGGTGCAGAGATAAACTCTTTCATATTCTTGTTGACTTATCGTTTGTTAAGTTCATAATTGTTGATGGATACACGTTGTGCGTTCCCTCCCAGATAACTGGTGACAAACACGATGTAATTGTTTTACAAAGGCTGCCTTCGGGTGGCCTTTGTCGCTTCTACGGCACAGTAATCAGTAAATATCTCACTTAAACATATCCTTAGTTTTTTCGCGCAAACTCTGCCAGTTTATTTCCCTGTAGTCATCTTGCGAACGTTCATCTCTATGGTGCAGTAAGTTTTGAATGACTTTTCGTAGCTCTGCATCACTTTTTTTCCCTTCCAGTATTTTCGCCATCAATCTCGATATTGAGTGGCGTCCCGTGTGACTCGAACAATTGGGGTGTCCGTATTCCTTGAATAATGAGCTAATAGTATTTTGCATTGAGGTAGCGACCATATACTCTTTCCCTTTGGTCACTTTTCTAGTGAGTGAGAAAGGATGCCATTCATAATGTCTGTAGCTTAGGAATACGGGCGAATCAGGGTTTAGGCCGCGATACAGTTCCACTTTCTTGCCTGACAGGTTTATACCGATACGATGCTGAACTCGCAGATCAAGCCAGCGTTCAAGGTAGTATCTCTGCTTGTCAATTACGATTGGAGCTATTATAGGGTAACTTCCTTTCGTGCCATCAGCCCTAATGCGTGTTAAGCGCATTATTTCACCATTTGGATACATGGCTTCACTGACAAGCCATTTACTGCACTCAACAGCTCTAAACGCGCTGCCATAGGTCATCCACAATAAGGCTTGGTTTCTTGACGCCACCAAAGGGTCAACCCCTTCGTTATTGATCCTATCAACCAGCGAATCGAAATCTTTGGGGCTAATAATATCAGGTTGCTTTGTGGCTTTTTTGGGGGATTAAACACCCACTTAAATTCGTCAGTCATCTTTTAACATAGGAAAAATGATTTCCTATGTTGTAGCATAAAAAAGCACCACAATCTATAACTTACTGATTGGTATAAGCGTCATAGGAAACTTCAGATTGCTGTCTGTGGATGCAGCGAGTAATCGACATTATCCCCAGATGATCTGTAAGGCGCTTGTTCCGGGCGAGCCAGTTCGCGGTGTTGACGTTGGTGCGAAGAAAGAAACCTACCAGTTAATCAACAAATTTAAAGCAGGTAGCATTAGCATCACTTTTAATGTCATCTGAAATGCCAGAAGTACTTGGTATGAGCATAGTTACGATTGCAAACGTCGGATGCTCGCTTTTCCAAGACTATCACTGGCAGAACCGCCTCTTATTGCTATCGTGTGATTGCAAATTTTAAGGGGCTGGTGCTTAGTGTAAACTTAGTTACCACGCCGTTTCTACGTGGAGTGACCATGGTGTACACCACCGTAGACCATCTCTCCAGGCTTTACTAATTCTTCAGGTGCATTTGCATGGTTTGGTTCAAGCGATGCACTGGGTACCCCGGCTCCAGATTGATATTTTCTGAATCACACCTGAGACTCGCTTGTCAGGCAACAACTTCGACACAGTGAAGATTGGTGTTCACTCCATTTCTAGGCTGCTCACAGCGCTAGTTAGCATTACTGTTACCCTCGCCTGTCAATGGCTCAATCTACGGCGGGTATGGGATACGAGATTGATGCCATTTCTGCTGTTCTCGGTGGTACCAGCTTGATGGGTGGTAAGGGTCGAATGATGGGAACGCTGATTGGGGCTCTGATTATCGGCTTCTTGAACGACACACTAAACCTATTGGATGTGTCTTCTTACTACCAAATGATCGCAAAAGCAGTAGTTATTTTGCTTACGTTACTGGTAGACAACAAAAACAAGTGACTGCTATTGACACTAACAGGCTCAACAATAATGTGAGCCGCCCTAACCCAAAGGAACTGTATAATGAAAAACCCAACCAAGTTGATCAAAGCTCGGCCAGAAGGCTTTTGGACTAGTACTGGCATTCAAATTCTAGAAGGAGATAAGCTTCGTATTAAGTATGTGAGGGGAAACTGGCGTTCAAACCCCCATTGGATTACGGACGATGCAGCCGGTCATCCCCAACACCTTGGTCATGGCAATTACCTATTACTGGGAGCTCCACAGGGCGCATTGATTGGTAAAGTCGGCGGTGATAATCATGGCAATGGCTCTGCACCTTTTCTCGTAGGCAATTCGTCGCGTGTACCTGAAGGTCTTACCGGTACACTTTGGCTTACTGTGAACGATGAACCTGCTGGCTTTGGTGACAACAGTGGCGAAATTAAAGTGGAGTTCGAATACTTCTAGCCACTTCTTAAGCCGTACCGCCTTTCTAGGCGGTACTGGCATGCGGCCTAGAAAATAACGTCTATTACGGTGCCTTTACTGGGTATTGAAACGCAAGATTCTCTATCTGAAACGTGACCATTAAATCCGACACCATAACCAGTAGTAAAAAGCAGGATAGAATATGGAACATTCGTTGAAGTCGACAAGGCTTTGAGCGCGCGAACAAAAAATCGCGATTGCAGACAAGTTCCTTAAACGTTGATGTTAAGCCCACCAGCTTAATTGGAGGGCATGGAATCGCCCCTGGTTTTATTTGTTCAGGTTCAAAACAATGCTTCTCGCTGCACAATACTCTCCGCTGTCGTAGTGCTTCTTCGCTTGGTTAAGGTTGTACAATTGCTTTTCGGTGACTGGCATCGTACCTTGCTCTACCATTTCTAGTAGGGTGAGAACTGACTTGGCCTGGTTCTGGCAGTCTTGTTCTGTCATTGATGCAGTAGCGACAAATGAGAATAGTACAGTAGAGAGAGCTAGTAGCGTTGACTTCATACATAATCCCTTGATGTGTGTGTGGAATGGCTTGGCGACTTCACTTCGAAATACCTGCATACTATTCTAAATAAGCCGGCTTAAAATGCAACAAGTTGCATCCCATAAGAGTCTTAGTCAAGTTAAGATTGGAGCTACGCTTAATCATCGTACTATCGATCGTTTTTGACTAGGAGTCTTTCATCAGCTTCTCTGACTCACGAAGGTTAATTCTATCTTTTGGTTTGGACAGTTCAATTCAACCTCATCATAAGTGCTATCTGTTGGAGGGGTTATGCTTTCAAATCTACGCTTTAGCTACACAACTAGTAAACACCATTCCAATCTCTAACAAACGTATACTATAAGACAATCTAGTCAGTGTCCGTTCCAGAGTCCGATTCCCAGTTTAACTCATCCGAATCTGCATCGCTGCTTGTATCATCTGAATCTACATCTCCGCTTTGCTGCCCATACAAGATATTTGCTCCAGCACCAATACTCATACTTTGAGCGGCTTGTCCACTTTCACGATCCAATTGATTTTGAACTGCCACTACAATACCTCTTCCGTCCCTATATCTTAAATTATAGAGAGCTCGCCTACCTTTCGCTGCCAGTTGCGCATCAGTTCCTTTGAAATTGCCCTGACGATTAAGTCCCTGTATAGCTTCTGCTATGTGGACTATCGCATGAGCTTCTCTTCTGTCTTGGAGGCTGTTCGAAATAAAATATAATCTCTTGCGAAGCTTTTCTTTTTTACTCCCCCTCGGCCCATAGGCGAATTTTCCTTTGTGCTTGTTTGCAATGGCTAAGGGAGGGGCATGATGGCCGGCTTTGGGAGTATCAGCTAAACGAGGTACATAGTTAGGATCTGCTTTCGCCCTAGCGTTTTGGTACTTTCGGACAAGTTTGTCGGTGCTCTTGTTTTTCCCATTCTTTTCCCGCCGCGCAGCCCGTCGTGTAAGGTGAGCTAAGTATCTCTTTACTTTTGCATCATTCCACTTGCTTTTTCTTGTGACCATTTTTCGCTGTTTTATTTCCAGATTTTTTATGCACCAATTGAATTGGAAGCTGTTGCGATGTGACGCTCTGTGATGCTGCATTGTGCCGGTTGTCTTCGTATCGCATAGCATTATGGCCTATGTGCTTTTTATTAATGTCCTTTGCTATTAGGCGGCTACTGGCCTGCCTCGCTGTGCTCATGAGGGAGTGGTACATTAATCATGACCTCCTTGTTAACAACCATTGGTAATCCTAGACCAGATTCAGGGATTAAGTAATTCGTGAGAGCAGAATGGTGTGTTGTCAGTGTTCAAATGGGCTCCTTTGAACGTGATTAAAAGAAAACCGCCAGCGCGGGTTCTTGCTGGTTTTATGGCGAAAAAGCACTTATTTAGGGTACTTAATCTGGATGGCCAGTAATCAACGCGAACGCCAATGCTAAATATTGCCCAGCAAGAAACTCAAGTATAAGTCTTATAGCATCGCTCATTTTTTATTCGCCCCATTAATGTTGCAGTTTTTGACCATACACTAGAAAGAAAATAGCGAGAAAAATAATATGGAACTAACACGATTAACACAGCAAGCATTGAGGGAGGGCGCTTTTTATCCCGTTGTCCAACCAATAGTTACACTAAGCGACCAGAATCCAGTAAGCTGGGAAATGCTCACTCGCTGGGATGAGTCGTTCAATTTTGGTTGCAACGTTGGTGAACTGTTCTCAAGAATAGATAGCCAGACATCATTGGAAATTACCCTATCTGTTTTGGTCAAAGCGCTCAAGCGTTTGCACCCAAATCCTATCCGCTTAAACGTCAATGTCAGCAGTTACCATTTACTCGCTTTCGGCGCTGCTGAGCGAATTATTGAGATCGCGAATAACTACAATTATCCGCTACAACTTATCACTATCGAGTTGACTGAGAACTACCAATCGTATATTGACTTTCCAAAACTAAATCTTGCGCTAACCATTCTAAATAACAACAAAATGGCCATTAGCTTAGACGACTTTGGAACTGCAGCTTCAACATATGAACGACTATTCCGGATCGCAAACGTAAGCCAAGTCAAATTAGACCGTTTCTTCATTGAAAATATTGAGTTTGACACCAGAAAACAAATGTTGCTTAACCACTTGGTTGCCTATGCACCATTATTTGGCGCAGAAATAATTGCTGAGGGTGTAGAAACCCAATCTCAAACCATGACACTTGCAGAATGTGGCATTAGATACGCTCAAGGCTTCTATTTTGGCCGCCCTGATACGTTAGCGAGATATTCACAGGATTACGGCAGTATCGCCAACGCCTGATTACACAGTATTTCCATACTCAAAAAAGCCTCGGCCAGTTTAGGCTTAAAACCCAGTTATTGGGACAATTTTTTCTACCGACTGCTTCTGTTCATAAGGACTTATCACTTCGATTGTCACGTAGCCGCTGCGAACACAGCTCTCATCACACCAAACCTCTTCTGAGTCGGTCTCTACAATGCAAAACCTCCGTCTACTGGAAACAGAACTCGCGTACCGCAGCGTTCTAATTTTATGTGTTACGAACGTTGATTTATATCCTGCTACACTAACCCATTGGCGTTCTTGTAAAACATCGATCTCGCAGCTTTCAAATTTACCTGTCGCTTGAGACATGCGTGCCAGGAAGTCAACGAAGCCCAACTTCTTTGCTGCTTGGTAAACCTTGCGCTTATCTTTCATTAGCTACTGCCTATTCTGGAGCTGGAGTTGTTCCCAAGCGCAGGGTTATTACCCCCAGACACGCCTGAAGAAGAGCTGCCTGTACTAGAGCTTCCCATATTAAACCCAGGAACACTTGGACCTCCTTTACTAGCCATAGCTCGATCTACCGCTTTTTCTGCGCTTTCCTGAATAGCTTTTGTAACCAGCTCTGCGCCTTGTTGACCAACTACCGCCGCGCCTGCTACTACTGTCATAAAGGCCGAACCTGCAACGTTCCCGACGATTTGAACAAGCATTATCCAAATGATGGGGATTAGATACACAAACATCGCTGATGTAGTTGAAACAAGATACGGTTTATAAGCATCTGCACCGCCATCATAGAGGTTCATTGCATGCGCAATAAGGGAATCAGAGTAGTCACTCATCGACAGCATGAGTGTTTCCATTAACATACCAAAATTAAGCCAAAAAGGGACTAACGACACTGAGAAGTACAATAGGCACCAATTGAACAAAAACTTGTAAGAATAGCCAGAAATCACCGTCAATATAGGTAAGACGACAACAAGGATACACTGCACGATGATTACCATCAGCGGCAAAATTAGCACCACCGCATGGCTTTTACTTGATTCAAAAATGTTCGTCGCGACTGAACCAATACTGACTATTGTATTCGATACACTACGCATCACTGAACTATCCGTGCCACCCCAACTATGCTCTGCTATGTCCTCTATAATGGATGGTTGCGAATCTAAGGATGGCAGTGAAAGTCCGAATATTGACCACCCTGCTTTTTTTCTTTCCGTTTCCATATCCAACCATTTGGACTGGCTAGACCCCTCCGTAGACAGTGCGTTTTGGTACACGGCTACGACCAAATCATGTTTAACTTGAGCAGGTTGTAGGGACGCATTAAAAATAGAGGCATAATCTAGCACCTTTGCACTGTTCTCCGTGAAGTTTGGCCTTGTAACCAAATCATCCTCAATTTTGTCATATAGCTTTTGACCAGCTACTTTACAATCCAAAATTGCGTTCCTTGTTGCCGAGTCATACCACGTATTGGGAGTATCGATGCTAATCTTCGAGGTGTTGCTGCCTTGAATGTAGGTGCCATCATAGGCGCTAGTCATGAGCAATGCATTTCCATCATAACTTGGCGGATAGAACGCCCACCCATTCAAATTGTCCTGTGTGTATCGGAGAGACATATTACTTGCCATCGCCTCTCGTATATTTGTCTTTGCAGGCAAATAACATTGATTGTTGAAAGCTACGATAGAGCGATAGACCGATTCTGTTTGTGGAAGGCTGCTTTGCACAATATCTGAGACTTCTTTCCTTCCAGCACCTTTGGTGCAGGCTATTTGCGAAGTTAGCGCCTCATTGACACCAAGGGAGACTGTGTGAATCAAACCTGTCAACATTGATGGCGATTGACTCACCAAATTCATTGCCGCCAACGCCGTTTGTGAAGCTGTAGTCGGCGATGTGTGGCTGTTACTCGTTAGAGCTGGATTGTCGAGACAGGAGTATTGTCGATACTCTACATGTAGCGCGTTACTAACGGGCATGACGACAACAATAAGAATAATGATCCACGGGTAGAACAATTTCTCTACGGACTTAATAGCCAGTACTGCCGGCGACCCCTCGTCTAATCCTTGAGCACGACTCTCAAAGAACGTGTACACAAACAAGAACACAAACGGGGCGAACACAAGCCCAAGCCCATTCGCTACATTCCACATATCCTCGGCTAGCTTTGAAGCCAGTGGAAATAGAAACAGCCTGCGGCATCGTTAGTTACCAGATTCATTAGTCGCCTCCAACTTGTTTTTTGCTGCCGCCACCACCTCGCCCACCTGACAGTGCTTGTTTCGCAATTTGACCTCCAGCCTTAGCTGCGGCAACCGCGTTAACAGTAAATAACCCCATCAAGAATGGACCAAGTTGCAGGCCGGCTATGGTACAAGCCGCTGTCCATGCTATTAGGACGACAAACGGCATGGCGTAAGCCATGTAGTGTGTAGCCATTGATGCTGAACTCAAAACCCAACTTGCATAGAAGCTTTCACTTAGCATCCAAAGAATGTTCGACATCATGTAGCTCACATTTAACCAGTAGTACCCCATAGACAAATAGAACTGGATAAAAATTAGGTTGAAGACCAGTTTCATTGATAAACCAGACATCCAGATAAGAAGCGGTGATGCGACGTAGACTGCTGCGAGGATCATTGTTAAAAAAAGTGGTAAGGTCGAATATAAGTTAGAGCGTTCTGCCGCTTTGAAGACATTTCCGACCGCGAAACCCACTTGAACGCTCGTGTCTTTGGCAATATCAACTGCCTTTGAAGGGTCAATAAAGTTCTTCCAATCTAACCATGCGTCACTAGTCAGCCTGTTTGTGATGTAGTTGGCCCCTTGCTCTTTCGCTATAGCGGGGTTGGTATCGACAATAAAACGTTTCCGGAAAATGCGTCTAGAAAAGCCTGATGCACGTACTCGTTAAGAATATCTTCTCGACTTTTTGTGTAGGCCGACCCATCCGTGTCGTTCGGTGAAGGAAAGACAGAGCTAGATTGGTAAATTGACTCAATTTTCTCGCTGTAGTTATTCTCAACATAGTTCTTAACCAGTGCACGATAGTCTTGTGCCGCATCTTGGCAATCAATGGCTAAGTTGCTGGTTGTATGGTCAGTGTTATAGCTGAACGTGTTTGATGAACCAGACGACCCCGTCAGGTAACTGTATCCACTAGCATTGGGATCATAGTTAGATGGCTTGTACTTCGTGTCGATTGTGCCAACAAACTCTGTGTCTTTGATCCGCATTGTCATTGGAGTTTGCGAAGGGCTGTTTGCCACGCTTGATAGGCGGCGTAGAGGTTGGTACCAAAGAATGTGTTTCTCGTTGCTGCATAAGGATAGGCTAACTTACTGGTTCCTTGCGCTACCCCTTCTGCGATCCTAGTTAATGCGGGTGCGAAACACTGATTGTTAAAGTGCTTCAGATTCGCTACCAACGATTCGTCCGTCATGGCTATATATGACTTCTGGACTTCCGCTTCGATTGCGGCGGTATCTTTTGGACAGGTCAAACTCCCCGACAAGCTTTCCGCAATTCCCACTGTGACATTGTTTACCAAGCCCATGCCCATTGATAACGTGGCTTTGGTTTGCGCGATGTCTTTACCAACTTGTTCTAAGTTCGGCACCAAATTATACATGGCGTCCATTGCGTTTTCGCCGACGCCCATGCCGCATTGATAACGTTTGAACTCAACGTCTGCTTCGCCATACTTGGCCGGAATAGTGAAAAAGATAAGTACAAACAACATCCCGACAAAGCTTTTCTCCATCATCTTGATAGCAAGTACGCTTGCAGGGCCTTCGTCGGCACCTTGCGCGCGCGACTCCAAAAAAGCACGAATGTAAGCCGCAATAAATGGAATGAACAGCAATCCTAATCCATTGATAATATCAAAACCAGTTCGCCCTAAATTAATGGCAAACGGGATGATAACCTGACCAAATTGCTCTTGGACAAGGATCATAAACGATTGCCTTCTAGTCCAAGAAGTCCTTCATTGAGCGCCTTTTTGTTATTGATATTTAGTAGCATTCTTACGTACATTCTCGGTACATAATTATTGACTTGGGAGTGGCGTTTTAGCTTCTCTCTCTCGCTTTCTATCTGCGCGAGTTTCCTCTCTAACTCCTTGTTAACGCCTGCGCTCTCAATATCAGAAGTTGTCATAGCCGAACGAATTGAATCTTCCAAAACATCGAGAATGATCACGCCTCGCTGATAGGCCACGTCATAGGCCCAACCCAATTTGTACATCTGATAAACATCAATATCACCTTGTAGAAGGGCTAGGTTTCGATAATAGTTGGCGTCTGCACGTATGGACGGTTCGGAGCTCACTCTTTTGTAGTCTTCTGCAGTGAGGTTAGCGATCCGTAAAACCGATTGGTCTGAAATGATTGTGTATATGTCGTGCTGCACTTCTTTAATCCATACGACAATCCCATAAGAAGGCAATTCAATTGATTCGCACCCTTTGCATACGGAGAGGTATTTTTCACCAAGTATGATCTTGGTCGCTCTATCTAAGTCGGAGACTGTCTTGATGATTTGCTTATGTTTTTCTTGAAGGTTGGGCAATTGTTTTGAACTGTCTCCTGAAGCAAAGTAACTTTTGCATTCATCCTTAGTCATCCCCCTGTAAATACACCATCCGTATTTGGCTGTATCACCAAGCACCTCAAAAGCAGGCTGATTCTTCCCGCCTTTTTGTGAGCCAAAGATATTGAAGCCGGCTTCCGCTGCCTTATCCAAACCAGTCTGAACCAACTCCTCGACCTTCATATGATTCCACTCTTGGTCTATTGCTGTACGAGCATTTTCTTCAATAATGGTGTTTAACTTACTTTGCCTCTGTATATCGGCAATAGGCCCCCCACATGGTCAACAAGCGAATTGGCTATTGCGGTACACGACCCCATAGCACTCAAAAAGTCTTGAATACCTAAATCCACGCCCTCCGTAATAAGCTGATAAAGGTTGGGATTAGATTTGGATATATATAACGAGCTTAAGAAAATTGCGCCAGAAGGAGTAGCAAGCTCTCTCACTATGCCATCGAAGTTTTCATAGATTTTTTTTAGGGTTCCATCAGTAAATGCGTTGGTTATGGACAGTCCTACATTACCTTTGCATGAAGTTGGCGCTGAAACTTTAGCGCTCATTAACGTCAACTGAGGAAGAGCTGGAACATACGTTCCAGATTGTTCAGGGATAGCTGCACCAAATCTGAGTTTTAGCTTCGTTTTGTCAGCTTCACTAACGGTGTTACCATATGCGGAAAATGCCATCGTTATCGAGCAGAGAGCAGCTATCGCTGTTTTCTTCATCATCCCGTTCTCATGTTTACTAGTCCTAAGCTGTTAAAGTCGACCAAACAAAATGATGCTCTTTTTCAATGCCCTTGATGCGGTTACTTGGGACAGTGGAATAAAAAAACCAGCCGAAGCTGGTTTAATTGTTTATCGATTTTTTCTTCTCTGTCGTTCAGAAACGCGACGATAGATTTCCTTTACGGTTTTCTTTTGGATGAAGAAGCGCTTATTGTTAAACATAACGTCCTCCCATTTCCTCAAGACAACTCTCAAAGTCAGGCTGCGTCAAGTAAATGCCTTTTTCTATCAACATCATTCTTGCCTTGCTCTTTGCCGCGCACCCACCAGCTTTAGATTCAAGAAGTGCTTTCGCTACAAGCTGTTTTGCCATTGCGCTAACATTACTTGAAACACCGAATACCCTGAGTTCAGATGCTACAGGCACCATTTCAAGGTTCGTGGTGAACTTTGAACCTTCAAACGAACCACATACGTTCAGTTTTACGCCAAATAAGTGGTTCACAAGCATAGCCAGGTCTCGATCTGTAAGGTTAGCGACACGTTGTTCTAGCGCACCAATAACCTGCTCTCTTGAAAGACTAAGTTGCTCGATCTTCCTCATGTTTGTCTCCTATTTATCACCCTTGCGGGCTACTCTCTATTTGAAAGATTCTAAACTCGAACTGGCATTACGACATAAATGCCTCGGGATTTTCATCTTCTAAAAGTGTAACGGCTGTTAGCTGATCCTTAATACCAATGACAACTTGTTCTGTACGAATCGTTGCAAGTGCACCAATCATGTATTCAAAGTTAAAACCCATGGTTATTTCTTGTCCAACAAAACCGGCAACGGCTACGCTATCTTCATGCTTACCAACATTATCGTACTCTGTCTCAACTTTTACCTCTGACGTTGTAAAAGTGAGTTTCCCCGCTTTGAACTTTGGGTTAGAGAACGGTATCGCCGCTTTCATAGAAGATATGAGATCGTTCTTAATCACAGTGACGTTAAGTGTTGTGTCCATAGGAACAACACGCTCCCAGTCTGGATACTTACCATCAACCGTTTTCGGTTTGATCGAGGTACCGTCACTCAAATCAACTTTCAGATAGTTACTGTTAAATTTCAGTATCATAGTACTATCTTCGGTCGCTTTGATTAGGCTCTCTACGTAGTTGATACCTGCATTCGAAAGAATAAGCTTCCTATCCGCAAACTTACTCGCACGGTAACGACATTTTGCCACGCATAAGCGATGGCCGTTTGTCGCGACGGCTCGAAGGAAACCCGCTTCGTCCATATGCAATAACATCCCATTTAGGAAGTATCGCACATCATTGACCGCTGAAGCTGTTTTAGCGGTGCCGATCAATCGCTCTAAATCGAGTCGTTCAACTTCGATTTCAGCGTCTTCAACGAACGGTTCAATATCAGGCAATTTAACATCTGACACATTAAGGTCTGACACCATTTTGCCCGCTTGAATGCGTATCGCTTTAGCCTTTTTAATGATGGTTAATCTGTCGTATCGTTTCGAGGTATTGCTAATGACAAGTCTAAGACTGTTGTAGTTCACGCTAAACGAAACATCCTCATCAGTACTTACATCAAAGTAGTGAGACTGACGCTCCACACTTTGCCCATAGCGTCGGCATTGCGCTTTCCCTTGTGAACAAGAGAAATACAGGTAGTCAACGAAAGCCGTTGCGTCATCTACCGATGTTTCCTGAATTGAACAATGGGTTATTGCTTTGCTCAGTTCAGCAGTACTTACTTCTATTTCCATAATTGTCTCCTAGTGAATGCCCTTTCGAGCTAATGTTGTTGTGGTGTTTACCGTGCTTTCACGGTCTGACTTGCACACCTGTCAGAATTCACTCTGTAAGAGTAAATATCGGTATGAAATGGTTCATAACGATAGTAACTCGTAAAATAAGTGGCGCTCCAAAGGAGCGCTACTTTAGTTAGAAGATGCAGTCGTACTGTTCATCTACATTTGGGTCGTATGTGGGTATGTTCGATTCAACATCTGACTCATCGTCTTCCTCAGAGAAAAACGAATCCATTTCCCAGTCATCATCGGTGTTGCCAATAGACTGAGTTTGAATGTCAGTGTTTTCATCGATCTCCTCATCCTCAAAACCATCAAGGTCGCCAGTCGTGATTTCGTCCTCATCAGAGTCTTCCACCAGTTCTTCATCGAAATTAAGGTCATCACCAAATGCTGTGGCTGAACCTGTATTAGAATCAAGAACAATTCCTTCTAGCTCGTCAGGGTTTTCTAGCAATTTAAGTGCTGTTAGAACCGTTGACGTTTCCTCTGGATATTTTTCCCCTCTTACTATTGTCGCCGGTAATTGTGCAATAGTATTTTCAATGAGCGTCGACGCATGATTAAGTACGCTGGTCAGGAACATGAAACGAAGACAGTACTCCTTCATATCCTGAAGCTTAGTGCGCGTAAAACGAGTGATATTTGGTGCACCACCAGCTTGCTTCGCGGCTTTGAAGATTTCCTTCTCGTAGTCTTTGGCCATCTGAGACAAACCTTTTACTGCATTCAAAGAAATGCCGTTCAAGATGTCGTCTTGGACGTTGATGTAGAAACCAACTTGATGCTCAATGTGTGACTCACTATAGGCGTTTTTGCGTACAATATCGCCAAACCCCTCTTGTAGACCCTCCGCTTTTTGGGCGAAGTCCTCTAACAGTTCGTCGTAACGGTTGAGCATTTCTTGCTTGATTTCTTCACGTTCCGCTTTCTTTACTTCAAGCCACTCAACGACTTCTTCGTAGAGGTGGACAGGAACGGCCCAGCAACCAAAAGGCCCAAAGCCTATGCCCATCTTGTTGAGATAGACGTAGGTTTGATCTTTATTGTTTCTGAGTAGTTTCGGGAACTTCTTGTCAAAGACACACTTGCGCCCTAGCGTCGCTAGTTCCGGTGTGATGTTTTTTTTAAGGCCTAGATCATTTGGGTCGAGCGCTTTCTTGAAGTCGCTACCAGTGATCTTTACTTCTATCAGAGCTAAGCCCTGTTTTTTGAGGCCATGTCCAAAATCATTCAACATAATATTTTCTCCAATTGTAGTGCCCTTTCGAGCGAAAGTTAGTGCCCCTAGCGAGGCACTTAGTGGGTTACGCGGCTTTCTTATTCACGTTGTAATCCGTTATATCGGTGAAGATTTGCTTAACAATCTCTTGCTCATCTGTACTGATACCATTGACAAAGGCTACCAAGAACGCTTCGTAGAGGTGCTGCATCTTATCGATGTTGTCGACTCCGTGATAGAAAGAGGAATAGTCAAAGACCTTCTCTATCCATCGTTGCAGTGAACGTACCGATATGCTGCAATCCAGCGTTGTAGCACTCGTCGTAGACTTGCGCGATTCAGCGTGAGCTTTACGAATCGAACTAGCAACACGATACATAAGGTCAATCAAGTTAGAGAACGCTCCAAGGTAGGCGTCATTTGACACTCCTCCCAGTATTGCCGCATGTAGCTGCTTACTACGTTTCTCTATTTGCTCAAGTAAACCTTTAGCATGGTTGTTTAGAATTCGCTTTTCCGATTCTTCTGGTAAGTAATGCTTTTCTATCATCTGAAAACGATCGTTGACAGAGGCATCACCAGAGCCACCAGAAACAAAGTTTACACTGCCGCTACCTGTGTTATTGGTATTGGCTGTAAGGACACATCGCCAATCCTTGTGTGCCACAATGCGCTCACCTGTTGTTTCAATGGTGAATCTACGATTCTCCATTACCTCGTTGAGCATTTTTTGCTGGCGAGTAGGTAGTAGATCATACTCATCAATTTGAAGTACCCAACCATTACTCATCGCCTGCGACAGAAGACCATAAAAGAAGTCCATACCGCCTGTTTTTGTCGGTAACATTTGGCCACCCAAGTCTATAACTTCAGAGTCTTCCCCTAAGATTATGTTGACGAAAGGTAGTCCTAGCCTTGCACACACTTGCTCGTTAGATGAAGACTTGCCCGTTCCATGCAACCCGAACAGGTATGGAACAGACCCTCTGCCTGAGAGTAAGTAGGGAGCAAGATGAATGATATCGCTCACCTCAAACTCGTAGCTTTTCTTCACTTTTGGAACTAGTGGGTGCAGAAAAGGTGTATCTGTGTTGGGTAGGTAGTACTTTCGTACCGGGACACGCATATTTAGGTACCGCATTGACTTCGCTTCTTCTTCAAGACCGAATAACACCGCTAAAGAAATAGGCTCTACTCCGTACTCAACTTCCATGCCATCAAAGATTTCCTTTACTCTTTTTGGTTTATTACTCATCGTTTTTTCTCCAATTTAATGCCCTTTCGAGCTTTGTTTTTGTGTCGAACCACACTATTGCGGTGTCACCTTATCGACAGTGACTTTCTGCACAGGTAGTGCAAAAATTCTCATTGATAATGGTTTATGACTTATCGATGAAAACTTGCGCTTGAGGAGAAGAAAGGTCAAAGACCTTTCTTCTGTGGGTGGGATTAACAACCACTTAAGATTGCTTTGCAACGGTTATCTAACTCAATTGCCCAACTCTTCGCTTCTTGAAGAGCATCTTTAGAAGCGGGCGAGCGTTCAAGCATATACTTGCGACGAGCATCGTGCAGCATAGCTTGCTTCGAACGACTGACACTTTTTACCTTTTGGTAAATGGCTTCAAAGTTCGAAGTTTGAGGTTTAGAAAACATCTTGATTGTTGCTCTAATCATGTACTTATCTCCGTTAAAAAGCCCTTGCGGGCGTAGTTGATGTTGCCGAGCCACACGATAGTGGTGTCACATAATCGGCTGTGACGTTTTGCACAGACGTGCAAGAATCCTCATTCCTATGGAAACTGTATAGGGATGAAGACTATGAGAAAAGTGAATGGTCGTTGCGGAGAGTAGGCATGTCTATAGACGTGTAAGTCCATGATAGTTTTACCAGCTTGAAAATGCAATATTGCTGTCGTTAGCTCTTAACTAACTGTGATCGCTCTTGACGATGATTAAAGTAGATTGGCTTGATCAACACCTCGTGTAGAAGCTCGGCCACAACCACTGCCGTAACTTCCATTATTTCTATACGAGGCATCGATGTATCTGCGAGTATCACGTACACCATGCCTTTTCCCTCACTCAGTAAAGTTTTCCGTTTCACCGTTGTTCCAAGCAGCTTCAGCTTCGCTTGGTTCGTAAAATGTCTCTTTGGTTTGGTAAGTGCATTCAAGACAACAGGCAAAATATTTAGAGCTTCATGCTCTATGATTGGCTCACCTCCACAGGTACAATTTTTCATGCTCACTTTCCCTTATAGTTGTTTCCAATCGACATATTTACCCGTTCTTCGTTGAACATCCCTTTTTTTGATGACGCACAACTCGTAACACTCAGGACACATCTGGCTTGGGTCATCCAGTGCTTTCAAGATTGCAGAAGATTTTCTTTTTACGAAATAGCCGCAACCACATCGGCACTGCCATTGTTTGTTACCAAGAAAACCAACGACTGTTAAGCGACCAAATTGAATGCCTGTAAGATCTTTAAAGCTATTTGTTTTTGGAATTGGGATATGTGGTTTTGCTGTAGGCCAGTAACTAATTCCAAGGTTCTTAGCTCTAAACTTTGATTCAAACTCATCATTCACAGAAGCACTTTTTGTTACTCTTGCTGCATTACCATTTATTGGCTTCGAGTGATAATGATCCATGCACTTTCCCCTCAATACTGGATTGTTGTCTGTTTGGTCATGGACTTGATAGCAACCTCGCAGCTTTCTCGCAAGCGGCCTTTAAATCTTCCGGCTCACCTATGTCCAGCCTAGAACGATCGTCATTTTCATTGTGAGTAAGTGACGCTTCAAAATAGCCAAATGAGTACCAAACACGCAGAGTATAAAAGCCAATGACAGTCCACTTCTCAATCCAGTCGCTAGGAACTTCACCCACAGGACTGTTCCATGTGATAGTACTAATCACGGTGTCAGACAGCTTCGGTATCGGATAATGGATAGCCTCATAATCTTGGATTGCATCGACAAGCTGATCTAACTCTGTTTCTTCGTCGTGGCTAAGGCTGTGCTTATCCATCAACGTTTCAACTCGAATCAGGTTGGTTTGGTGTTCTTTAGTTGTTTGAATGGCCATCCACTTCCCTTTCTAGTTGTCGGTCATACATCTATACAACATAATGCTATTAAAAATCAGTCCTATGGTTCCAAAACCAAACATGAAATAGCTGATATTTGAATCAATGGCTTGGGGCATAAATAAATACCTTATCGCCGCTTCAAAATTAACAAAAGCGAAAACCCCCATACTAATAAGTAGGCAACTACCAATAAGTCCTACCTTAAAGTAAGTACTAGCTTGAATCCTCAAAATTTGGTTCAACATATCTACCCTCTAACCAATTCTTCAGCCGTTAACGACACTGATTTGAAATGTGTAACTTCTGTTCCCAACAGATCGAGATACATGCGCTTGCGCCACTTGCAATAACGCCATTCAGCATGTTCATCGTATGCTTTAGCGATAATAGTTCTAGCTTTTTTGCTCCTGACCCTAGCCACGAATTTCCCCTAGTTAAACGTTGACTGGTTCAAAACTGCCATCTAGAGAAAATATCTCGTAGTACTCAGCTTCGTTTTTATTCCAGTCTAGAAACCACTCTATTTCGTTCTGGTAGAGTAGTTCGATTTCACAACCATCTTCCTCATCGACTACATCGATAAAAGGAACCTCACCCAAACGCTTCGATGCTTCCAAGTTATGATGTCCATCTAGAACAACCGCCTTTAGCTTATCTTCATGAATAAAGGCAGGGCTAATATGAATCCACCGTTCATCACGTTTCATTTTGTTTAGCACGATAGACTCATTTAAATAGCGCTGACTAGATATCAAGGTAAGCATCACTTTTCCCTTCCTAGCCGAAAATTGCTGTAACTAGCCACGCAATGAACGCGCTAAAAACAACATTCGTAGTCAAAAAATATAGCTTTTTTGCGCCTTCCGTTTTTTGAAAGGCTTCTGTTGATGCCTGCCTTGCTCCACCAAGGACAAAACAGATAACAAATATGATCCAAAACATAATGCACTATCCCGCTCTAGATATTCTTGAGTATTTCCGAAGCTTCGCTAGTCAGCTCTCGATGACGGATCATCAACTTAACAAAAGCATCATTATCACTGTTTGCTGTACCAACCTTGGCCATTTTCTCGGTTTGATCAGCAATCTCCTGTAGCTGTCTAAAAATTTCGTTGATTCTTTCCATGCTCTTGTCCTCTTCCTATTTTAAAGTTGCAGTACTGCAATTTGGGGGACTTTCCCCTATGATTTTGTAACCAAGAAATTCGCGTCGAAACTACCTGTTGGTTGATATGGAAACGGGTTACTCGGTTGTTTAAAGGTCATGTGAAACTCATCCATAATCACAACTGGTTTTCCTGCCTTTTTGCCTTTAAAGAATCGACCTCTCGGTAATTGATCGTTGGGGTTTTGCTTGTGTTGCCAATCACGAAATGCAGCCGTCTTGAGTCGTTGTACTTTCTGGCGTTCAGCTTGCTTTATGGTCTTTTCAATCTCAGTTTTAGATAGTGACTGTTCAACAATCATTTCTTTCCCTCTCTAACTGAATCGAGCTTTAGAGCCGCGATCTCTTGTTCATTTTCGACTTCCAGTCCTAAGCCCCAACGTGCTTTTGCTACTGCATCACGTTCAAGGATTGCACCACTCTCAAGAATGTACTCTAAGGCATTTACTAAACGGTCATTTTCAGAATCTAAGCGCTCCGCTCGTTCAAGTTTTTTCACTAGACCTTTAACAATTGCGTAATCGTCAATAATGCCGACTATGGCGTTAGTTTTGAGGTCTACTACGCGGTGATAACCTTCTGGGTGCATTTCATCATTGTTATTACTTACAATGACATAGCGAGGTTCTTGATTAGTATCCATAGACCGCATTTCCCCCTCAATCCGTTTTTAACTCTTCTAGTATTTCTATAACAGCTTTTCGATTAGAGCGCTCACCGTTGGCGTAGTATGACAGTCGTGAATCAAACTCAATTGTAAACCGTGATCTAAAATCACAAGCCTTGTCGTTCATGGCGTAGATGTGAAGTTTATGTTTGCCGTAGCGTCCCATATTTTTAGTGAATCCAATAAGCGTATTGAGAATATCAGAGACACTTGTAAATGGAGCAAGCCTGACGTAGAGCTGATCTCTACGTTGATTGATGACCTCTCTACACCAGTAGGGCGGAGAGTAATCACCAGTAGTCACAAGTTCGCTCTCTTCCACTATGCCTTTGTGCTTATTCCACTCAATTTCAATTTCATAAAGATTGCGGCCTTTATCATTCCATCCTCGAAGCACTTTGGCCTTTAAGCGATTAGCTGTTTGTACCAATCATCAGCGCTCTCAGTGGCATTATGGCTAATAACAACATCACCAACCTTAAATCGACCATTAAAGGTTTGATGACCTTCTATGAAGTTATCAATCTGCTCATTCCAATCACTAGAGCGATTAGGGGTAAGAAGTGGTAAACCTTGACGATCACAGACTTTCCATAAGTCGGTATTCTCGAAAACCTTAAACCTATTGGCCTCTTTAAGAATTTGCTTCAAGAGTTCGTCGTTAACGCCCTCTTTTATAAGCTTTTCAATGTCATAAAAATCAAAGCTAGCCACGTCCTAAATTTCCCTCGTTACGCTGCTACAGGTTTAAGTTCAACTATTTCGTAGTCGGGTGACTCTTCATATCTAGCTACTCCAAGCACTTCAACTTCAAATGAACCTTCTTCATCCAAATCTATGCCGACGCATTCCAGAACCGCTGTTGCGCCCTCATCGATTAGATCATTTTCAAACACATCACAATCTTCAAGAGAACTTAACCAACGTTCTTCAACTTTAGTGACAGCCGCACTTTTCTTGATACCTACAGTAAAATGAATTGTTGCTGCGAAATTTGGCTTTGATACGTGCATGGACTTGCCCTCCTACGCCAAAAATTGTATTTGGTGCTCGCTCACTTCATCACCAAGAATCCATTGCCAACCATCTTCAAAATCATCCATATTGGCTTCGGGTGTGTTTGCATAGATGGCCTTGAAGACCTTAACTTGAACGTATGTGCCATCTTCGATTTCAGTGCAATCGCAGTAATCAGAAAACTCACCCCCTTCAACAAAATCAGAAAGGGCTTTTTCTGGAGTGTCTGCTTCACCAAAATGAGCAATGTTTTCCTCAAAATGAGCACAAGCAATGTAACCTGTTCCTGATATGGATATTCCTGTCATGTCTCAATTTCCCTAAATTTCAGTTTTCGAAGGTTTTACCTTCATTTAACCAGTCTGATAAGAATGGAAAGACTCGACCATAATCAACACTGGTTATTTGGAAAGGCCATGCGTTGGATAAGGTACAAGTCGGCAGCCATGACTCGTCTTCTATCCTCTTGCCCGTTTCCGCTTCCATATTCACTTTGATGCTGCAAAGTAAAATATCCAACTCTATTGTACTTAGAACACCATTAGCACTAATGGAGTCAACTAGACCTTCATCTGCGTATTGCACTGGTATCAGTCGAACAATGTCTCTAGTAAGAGGTGGCTGTGAAGTAGCAAGAATAAATACAACAGTTGCGATAAAAAAACTGCTTCCCACAAGAGTCGTTAGTATTAAAGTTGCCGTTCGCACGATATTCCCCTTAAAAACCCGTAAGTATCGGCTCATCACAACTAGGACAATCACCAAGTGACAACAACCTAGTTTTGCTAAAGCTCCAATTCTGAACCATTTCAATTTCTTCAAGTTCTAGCGGCCTGTAATCAATCGCTTCAACTTCACCAGTAATATCAAAATACTGCCCATTAATTTCCGTAATGATGTGGTCTTTATCATTTCTGATTAATGGTTTTGCTTGAGGGAAAAGTTTTTTTAGGAATAGGTGGAAGCGATAGCAAGAGCCATGCATGTAGATTACTTCAATTGCTCTGTCCGTATCTCTTAAGGCACTGATTATATTCAATATATCCATTGTCCTAATTTCCCTATTGTTTAGTTTTACGTGGGAATACGTATTCTTTCCCGATCAAAATCCACTGAACTAAGCCGTAAGCCCCAAGAAGATTAAAAAGCAAAGCGGGGATTCCAATCACTTTTGCAGGTAAACCAAGTTCGCTCTCGATGCTCTCAGAAAAAAAGCCAACTACTAAGCCGCCAACAAGTAAGAACAAAGATAGAGTTAGTTTAAGTATTTCTTGTGACTTGCGTTGTTGCGTGTAGATGTCAATTTCCATATTTGTGTTCATGACTTTCCCTTTCTTTATGCTTAAGATATACACACTATAGTACGCAATGCGTACCTGTGCAACTAATTTAAAAGCCTTTCTATCGCTGATTTTGCGAGGTCGGGCATAGTTCTGTAATCCTTTGAATCTTCCGGCATTCGATAGGTTTTCAATGCTCTTGGTTTAATGCCTGATTGCTTGGCTAATTCGTCCCACGTCACACCTAGTTTAGTTTTGGCGTTGTTGAGGAATTCCTTTTGAGTCATCTTACTCTCACTTACTTATGGGTACTCATTGCGTACCACTATAGCGCTAACGCTGCCGCCTTTTCAAGTTGCGATGGTGTTATTTCGATGTAAACAAGAGTCGTTTGAGTCTCGCTATGGCCTAGCGTCCTAGCTATGGTTTCAAGTGATACGTTGGAGGCGTTCAACTTGGACGCTAGAGATCTTCTGCCACTGTGCGAACTGCACCCCCTTAATCCAGATTTTTGATAAATGGTTCGTATTAAAAGTTCAACAGAATCAGCGGCATAGTAAACATTCTCACTTCCATCATACATCACTCTGCGTTTGGCTTTTAACGAGTATGGGAAGCCTTTGGAACTAAGAATAAAACAACTATTTGGATTTAAGCCTTGGTATTCACAGTTAAGCGATATGCCCTGCTTAAACCTCAGTCTGTAGTCGATATATTTCTGTATCACGCTCTGAGCGCGTTTGGATAACCAAACTGATCTAGGTTTGCAGCCCTTTGTAATAGCCGCCCTGAGTGCAATCTCTGGCTTAATCTCGCCACGTTTAGTGATTATGTCGCTCACAATGACGCGGCTTAATTCGGTGACTCTTAAACCTGATAATGATAGGGCTATGATCGCGGCTTTCTGATGTGGGTTCGACATTAGCCGTATGCGACTAAAAACCTTGGTGATTTGGTGTGCCGTGAGTGTGCTTGCTTGTGATTTGGCTTTACTCATGTGTGCCGTTCCTATTGAAAATGGGAAAATACACACACGTTGCATTAGGCAGTGTCGGAATACGTTAACACCTTTTGGAAACGGTGTTTAGGGGAAAACATCTAAATGGTGCACCGTGGCGCTTGGTCGATACTAGATATACAGGTGGTATCTTTTCTGGTGTTCTTCAGTCGACTGTAGGAGGACAATAATTATAATTTTCTTATAGTTTTACGCGTCCGAAAATGCAATATTGCGGTCGCTGGCTCTTAACTATTTGTGATCGTTAGTAGCGGTGAAGTACTTTATTTGGTGCTACCTAAGCCATAGGTACAATATGCTCGCAATAATGCCAATCGCACTGAAGTGCCGAAATCTTTTACGCTTGTTAGCTTGTTCTTCATACATTCTCGCAGCGTAAGACCGAGCTGCATCGCCGAAGTCATCATATCTGGTTTGATAGGGTACTTTTTCGTCACGAAAGATAATAAAAGACAACAACGCTGCGATAGGCCAAAGCAATGCCAACAGAATCGGGTACAACTGAATAAGGTACAAAGTCTGATCCACCAATTGCATAAATCCCCCATTGCTTCACAAGTAGAATAGAAATCCGATTTACAAAGATTATATGCTGCCTATACTGACTTTAAAGTGAGCTTTTACAGTTTCTCAATAACTGCTTCATGCTGTGCAACTGTGCGAAGGTCTAGGAGTGTTGGAACTCGCCAACTTTCCGAAAAAAAACCGCCTTTCGGCGGTTAGATTCAGTATCTATTGAGGTATGAACTTGCCAACAACAAGGTCTACAAAAGAAATTAAGGTCAAGGCCATAGCCACCAGCAAAAAGCGCCAATTGAGCATCACCAACACGTCAGGGCTGTTCCAATACCATCCGAACGCGTCTAGCCAGTTTGCCTTGCGCATTTCCAGTGTCAATCCACTTTTAGTGCGCGTAACACCCAAATCAACGAGCGCATCATAATCGATAGCCAGTGTTGTTTTGGTTAACCCTTTAACCTTGCCACCACCGCCCATTACATAACGCAATGTGCGGCGACCGGTAGCAGGGTGTTTTATAACAACCAGCTGTCGTCTCTTAAAGTGAGCTATGTGCAAGTTATGCACCCGCACAATGCAATTACTTGGACCGCTATCCTCGCGAGATAGCTCGACCACTTCCGTAAACGTCTTCATATCATACTTATCTCCAATTAATGGCCCTCTCGGGCAAAATCACAAGCTACACATTGGACACACTAGGGTAGCAATGTTCTCATCATAACTATCATCACGTGCGTCTATCATCGGCTTTGGTTTGAAGTGACCAATACCTACTAGCTCTCCAAGCTCTACCTCTGCCTCGTCAACCTGAGAAATATAGTCTTTGCTCTGCTTCACAACTATTGAGTCAAACTTATCTGCATGCTCTAAAACTTGTTTCGATGCAAGATAGTGACACAGACGGTTAATCGCAGAGCGTTGAAATAATACCTCTCTATACGAACTGCCTTGCTTCCACGTGTAAACGCCATCTTGGTCATAATTGACACACGGCATGATACTCCTTGGAAAGCGAAGACAATAGACTGTGACGTGACTGTGCTCATCATAGCGATCAAGACTATCGAAGAAACCATCGGCCGCCAATGCGCGGTGGTAAAGATAGCCTGAAACGCTGCGAGACAAGCCACTTACCGTCGTTGACCACGTAATTGGAAGCTGTGAGTAAACACCAAAGTTGCCGCGATACAGGGGATGCACAAGCGTTTCTACCGCTACGTACAAATCCAAATAGGCGTCTTCAACTTCTTTGTGCTCAACAATCTCAGGTGATTCTGAAAATAGATCCAGTTCGCCTGTTTTTTCCTTCACTACCCTCTTTTTCTTGATGGGTCGAGGCTGATAATCCCAGTTCACACCGGTTTCATCAGTGCGCGACTTGTCACCAAATATATTGACGACTTCAAGAGAGCACTTTCCTTTCACTACGATGTCTGACAGTGGGTATGCCGAATAGAAACCAAGGTCTGCTATAGGGTGATTACTGTCATCAAGCAGTTGATAGATTTCCGGGTTGAGTTTTTCAACACGAGCCCCTTCAGCAAACTGTTTCGCATCCCAAATAGACAGAGCTATGAGCTCTTGTTTGGACTGGAAGAAACAATTGAGACACCCACTTCGTGATTTTTGTCTAAAATAGGTGGCTGATAGTGCTCCTGCCTCACTCGCCAAACGCATTACCGCTCGGCGCTCGACTTTCTCGGTCACAAAAGGGTGAATAGAATCAACTCTATCAAGCCCGATTATACCAAGGCGATCCCTCTCGTCGTATCTAAGCCCCGCAGCATTTACACAACGCATGTCTGGGTCTTCTAGCACTTGAGCAATGTAGTCTTGCCAAGGAACTACTTTTGCGTACGCCGTGCACCATCGCGAGCGACCACTTGGCAGAAACCCGTTGGTGTCAATTTTCTCAAACAATGTCAGTTCTGGATACGCGATCGTGACATCAGCGCCTAGTTTGTAAGCGAAGATATCAAGGATGGCATGAAACTCAGAGGGTTCATTTCCAGTATCACACGCGAGAAGCTTCCACGGTATATCAGGATGCTTTATTAGTAGCACCAATCCCAATGCAGTGGAATCTGCGCCTCCGCTCATTCCAATGTTGTAATGACAGTTCTCGTCATATTGGATATCGTAACTCCAATCTGGCATGAACTCGTCAATCATCGACTCGAGTGAATTTCTGAACGCCAAATCCACGGTTGGATTTTCAAGCTTTCGAAACTTAGTTTTAACCTGTTTCTTCTTCTTTAATTTCTGCATGTTTTATCTCCTAGTTTAATGCCCTTGCGAGCGAGGTGGTTGTTGTCGAACCACACAAATGTGGTGTCACTCTATCGACAGTGACTTTCTGCACTAAGTGCAAAAATTATCCTTGGTATGCGTTCTCGCATAACAAGGATGACTCAGCAATTAACCGTGCCTACATAATGTAGGCACTGGTCAGTTATCGTGTTTCTTTTAATTCCACACCATCTAAGCTGGTTAAGTAGTGGTAACCTCTACTATCACACGTCATGTATGCGAAACGGTCATTTTGCTCCATATATTCATTGGCTGTGCGTTCACAATCTGTCACGAGACCTACTTCGAAAGCAGTTGCATCAACCACAATGTACGTTTGAGAAGTGAACGTTTGCGACGTCTGCAAGCTAACTCGATCGCTATAGAATCTCACACCGTGAATCTCACCAATGGTTGGAAGAGATAGGTCTCGGCGTTCTTGTAAGCTACAAGCTGTAGATAGATGCAACCTACCGTTGTTAACGAAAGCTAACGTCATATGTGGATCATTAAAAAAGTGGTGCATATTGTCTCCTTAAGATGCCCTTGCGGGCAGATTTTTACGCTAATTTGATCAAGTCCTTATGCGTTGGAACCATCCCAAACAGCAAATTGGCAAGATAGGTAAAGTCTCTTTAGTGGCGGCTAGTTGTAGTGACCACAACTCGTACACCCTCTGCTTTCAAAATTGACATAGACGTCGGAGTCAATGTCAGAGGAATGTACTGTGACTTCAAAACTTCTTTGATGACATTGTGGACAAACTTCCAGCGACTTTTCAGAGTCGATTTTGTTATCCAGCCAGATTTCAAACTTCATATCCAACAAACGCTTTTGAGTTTTTCGGATGAAGTCTCTTGCCGTTAAACAATCATTGTCGCCAAAAACAGTGTCGTACCAATCCACAGCTCGTGGGTTTTGCAGTGCATATAGCTTTGCAAAACTCCAATCTAGCGGGTTCACTCTGCCGGCATGCATCATGTCTTCTAGAAGCTTCATTACTATCAAATCAAGCTTCCCTGATTCCATGTAACCGGGTGGTGTAGAGTGCTGTGAATCACAAATAGAACACATACCGTCATCTTGGTCACATTCATGGTGACCACAATGTAAGCAGTCTAGTGTGTAATGCTGATTCACTGAACCTGTATGGCAGGCTTCAAAATCACGCCTTGTCGCTTGCTTGCCGCAACTTGAGCAAATTTCAGCGTAGCAACTTCCATGATCAACGACTTCATCAAGAATGAATTGGTTGTACTCATTTCTTGTCATATTTGTCTCCTTTAGATGCCCTTGCGGGCTCAAATATCTGATACTTAGTTAATATCTATAAACTTCTTATGCTCGTCAGTATCTAACTCACCCTCAAACACATCTGTTCGAGGGTAGTGGATACCATTTCTTCGCAACAGTTCCTCAAGCTCCACACGGTGACGCATCATCCCCGTTTGTTCAGCTAGGTACTGTGCTCGATATTCAGGACGAGACTTTGCTAACTGCTCGAGGTGTTTCTCCTCTTCTTTCCAATCAACTAGCAATTTTTTTAGTTCACTCGATAGTTTCATTTGTTATCTCCAAAATAAGCTCTTGCGAGCGTTAAGGCTGGGCCGACTCGCACTATTGCGATGCCACATGATCGGCAGTGGCTCTTTCGCACAGACGTGCAAAATCCTTATTCGTATGAACTGCCATACGAATAAGGACTAAAAATAGAGTTGATGGGCATTGAAGCGAGTGGCGTGGACACGTAACGGTGTGATTTCATAATAGTAATTGCAAAAACAAAATGCAATGAATGTGGTTGCCTTGGGAGCCCAATATTGACCTAACTTCCAAAACAGTTGTCGCGGTAGCCACAGGTTCGACATTTGGCCGTGCGCGTGATGGATGGGCGTTTGCTGAGGTGCTTAATCTGCTTTGCTGTCTTATGAAGTTTGGCTATTTTCCGGTAGATGGTTCCGGTTGACTCAGTACAAGCTTCATAGTGCGGGGAATTATTCGTGATTACATAATAACCTTGAACGTTATACTTCGACCGCACGGCGACAACTGTTGCTAACGATTGAGCTATATCTGAATCCCTTGCGCCTGACTTGCGGTTTTTAAACTCGGCGATAACGTACTTATTAAAACCGACCTTAAATATAAAGTCGGGCTTGGCAGATAACTCGAATCGATGGTTCACAAACACCTTGGCGGCCGGTTTATCATCAACGTAAACAAGCGTTCCTCTGAAACCAAAGCGAGTGACTGGGTGCACATTGATACGGTCATAAAGCCTAATTATCACTCTGAGAGTTAGTCGAAGTAACAGAACAAGAGTACAAACGGCTATCAATACCGCGGCAATGTATGGAGGGGTGATGCTCGCTGGGTCAAATAGAGTGATCACTTTCTCATACCTAAAATTCGAAGCAGCACACTGATGATTCGATACAACAAAGACCTGTTGTCGGACTCAGAGCGCACTTTTTTTGATAGCTCCGCATGAGCGATTTCTCCCTTAATTCTTTGAGAGCGGTTAAGTGTCGATGAACGTTCATTGTTAAGGTTTCTATAATATGACATCGGGCAATACTCACAATTGCCAATTTCCGAAGCAGAAACATACCTTTTCCGTTTGTTCATGTTGTTGCCTTAGTTCCATGAAGACAAAAGATGGGCTGTGCCCACCTCTTCTACCAATAGCGATTGATATCGCGATATAAGTTATCTATTTCCTGCTCGTAACTAACAGTTGTCGTTTGAAGTGTTTCTAAGTAAAAATCGTTATCCAAAACGGCACCAACGATTGACAAGTCAAAGTTGACTTCATTAGCGCACCCAGCATCAATCGTTATCTGACCGTCGTTATTCCAGCTACAATCAAAGGTAGCTGTGTTTTCGTTGAAGCGTTTTTTCTTCTCGATTTTTCCAGTTGTAATGCTCGATTCAGTTATGACTCCACCGTCATAGTTTCTGACTACATCAACAACGCTATACAAGGGTTGTTTTCGCCATACCTGGCGAGTAACTTGGCCGCTCTCTACAAACTGCTCTTGCCATCGACCTTCAAGGGGTAGTCTGGTTGTCTGTGTTGCAGCCTCTTGTGATGAGTTAGTGTAGAAACGGATAGAGTGTACGCCGTCTTTCTCGATTGCCGCACCGTACTCAAACCAAGAGAATGTTGCATTCCCCTCAATTGTTGCTGCCGAGCATTCTGAATGAGGTACCACGAGGGCATTATCAATATACCCAATAGTATCAACCCCATTAACGTTCGTTCGGCTGACTGGCCTAAATCCACTTGTGCCGGCAACGATCTTTGAGTTTAGGGCCTGTAAACAAAAGGAGTCTGACGCTACTTGCTCTACACCGTTGCAGCCAGCCAAAACGAGAATTAGCGTCATAGTGAGATAATTTTTCATAACCGTCCTCTTTTAAGCAGCTTGTAAGTCTTGAGCGATAATCAAGTACGGAATCTCTAAGAAAGCGCAATTGTGGTTCTGGCCACGTATGTACTTGTAGCCAGCCAAACGCTTGTTCTTAAGCAGGATAACGGCCCAAGTACCTTCCGAATCTCGATACGCAAAAACGTCACTATCGATGTGCTCAAAGAGGTATTCCAGAATCTCAGGCATGGCATTCGTCACGGAACGGTGGTGCGTCGAGCAAGTGTCCGCTATCAAGCAAAATGTTTTACCATCGACCAAATGCTCGACATAGCTAAAGCTTGTCGCCATGCCCGAGTTACCCAGTTTTAGCTCTATATTTTTTTTCATGGTCACGCCCATTTCTAGTCTCTGTTTCAGTAAGTAGAAAATGTGTAATTTTGAAGTCAAAACGTTGCCCTTGATGTGAGGACAAAATGACGTTTTCTTATGGGATTGAACTTACACTTCTACAAAGTTAGCGTGCTATTACAGAATGCAAATTGTGCTCTTACATTGACCAATCTCACCATCATATGTTGATGAATGTAGCGGGTGCATTTTCGAGGTTAACCAAATAAAAAACGCCCCTCCAAGGAGAGACGTTAGTATTATTAGGTTCGTGACGACATTGCCTTGATCGCATTCCCCATGGTTTTCTGCATTACAGGCTGTTCTGTGGACTTAAACCATTCAAACCAACGACCCCAACTACAAACATCTTTCTCTCTGATACTTGCTTGTGCAAACCCGCTAGATGTGACGTTTTGATCACTTAGCAGTTTGCATACATCGGTTATTAGTCTCTGTGGCTCGCCATATGGCAAATCAGGCAGTTTATTGGCCATAGTTATAGCTGCTGCACTGTCTATTTTTGTCACTTCGCCCTTTGATAGAAAGAACCACTCAGCATTTTCGTAACCGGCATAGGCGGCAAGATACGCAGGAGAGATGCCACTTTGAAGCGGAAACAATAGCGTTCCGAAGTCCCTAGAGAGCCATATATACTCTCGGTTTGGATACTTCTTCAATATTGCGTAATCGCCTTTGATGTCATCGTTTCTGTAATATGTCGCTGCATATTTCGAGTTACGGAAGAGTTCTTCTAACTGTTTTTTCATAATTTTATCTCCAATTTAAGTCCCTTTCGGGAGGGTGCTATTTCAAGTGTGAAAGAGGTCCACAGGTAAATTGATGGATCGCATTCATATGCCCAAGAAACCAATCTTTGGATTGAAAGTGCCATGTTCGTTGGTTTTTTAGAGCGGTCACTTGAAGGACGTTGCCGAGCATTACAATGTGTACTCATCACCAAATATGTCGCTATCTAGTCGCTCAAGGACTGACGATATAATCTGTTTCTCAGAGTACCCAAAATTTAGATCTGACGTGAACATAAGTTATCTCCTATATTGTCCCTTTCGGGCTTAGTACAGTTTGCCGAATCCACACCCTTGTGGCGCCACTAAGTCGGCTGTGGCGTTTTTGCTGGACGCAAAAAATCGATATAGAGAACGCGAGTTTCTCTATATCGACTCAAAGGCTATGTGGCATGTGCTTGCGTAAAGCATGTGATTCAATGGTCGGAGACCAATTACAACTCTAGCACTGAAACATAAAAGCGAACAGCCCCAAACTCTATAAAAGCAGCAATAATGCCACTAGGAAAAATGCGAAGCCAGCCCATAGGGACTTACTGCCTTTTACCTTTTCATTATGCTCAAGATCAATCGAACCCAGAATATTACTTACTGAGTGTTGCTCTTCATAATGCTCAATCGTGACGTTATGAATTA
The DNA here is from genome assembly GCA_003263775.1 of Vibrio maritimus. Classification (GTDB taxonomy): domain Bacteria; phylum Pseudomonadota; class Gammaproteobacteria; order Enterobacterales; family Vibrionaceae; genus Vibrio; species Vibrio maritimus. Next base: position 8,370 of record JYJJ01000003.1, on the reverse strand, counting down.
CAGTCGGCAAGTTGTTATACTCCAAGAAAGCTCGACCAATTAGTGTTCTGTGGTTTCCCCCACCATTTACATAGTAGCGGCCTCTTACACAAGCAAAGTACCAGCCTTCTTTCGTCTCTTTCGACAGATAGTATTCTGGATTAGTAGCCAACCCTCTTAAACACTTATTTGGATGCTGTAACCAGCCCTTCGCCAGTATCTCACCCCACTTGCATCCTATATAGTTCCCATTGTCTGTTCCAACAACATCCTTTAAATCAACAGATCCAACAGTAGTCTTTAGTTTTTTAAATTGCCTTTCATCAAACTTCATTAAAGTCGTCGCTGAAAACGAGTGGCTGGCTTGAAAAAGCTCCGTTGAATCTGTGACATATAGTCGCATGTATATGCTTCCTTGTTATTATCCGAGTTTCCTGTTGTACTATATAATCTAAATCTGGCTAGCCGCTGAGCTTTCGCAACATCCGTTTCTATCCATCAGACGTAAGTTTCCCCACCAATTTTTCAACTCTGGCTTGCTCTGCTGTGAGATTCTTTTTGAGTCGCTCAACTTCGGCTTCCAGAGAGTTATTATCGTTGGTGACGGAAAGCAGTTTCTCTTTCGTTTGTAACAGTTGGGTGTTTTCGTTTTCGAGGTTGACGTTTTTATTCACCAGCTCATTTAGGCGAGTATTGGCTTCAGCCAAGCTCTGATTAGTGTTGCTAATTTCGGTGTTAGCATCACTCAGTTCGGCAACTGTCATTTGGTGTTGGCTCTTTTCATCAACCAACTCCTGTTTAAGGTCGACGAGTTGATTCTCTTTGACTTCAAGTTGCCCTTGTACTTTAGCCACCGTCTTTTCTGAGGAAGAAAGGTCTTTCTCCAATTTGTTGATCTTCTTGTTCAGTTCAGAGTTCTCTCTCTCTGCCGCTTCGAGCGAAGCATGCTTGGCCGCGAGCTCTGTTTTTATTTGACCCAAAGAGTCTTCCAGGTTTTTAGTCAATGAGCTTAATTGACTAACCTCTGTATTTAGGCCACTGATTCTGTCTTCTCTCTCCATCAGCTTATTGTTGAGGTTTTGGACCTGTGATTGTAGTGATGACTCTGAGCGTTCTAGGTTGATTATCTTGCTATCTTTTTGCTCCAGAGCCTCGTTACTGTCTTCGATTGTGTTGTAGGCTACTTCCAACTCTTGCTCAATGCTCTCCACTCTTTCACCGGCTTCAATGGATTGCGCTTTTGCATTTTCAATCGCCTTGTTGAGTCGGCCTTCAACAATATTGTGTGCCGCATCATTAACCCTATGAATCATTGCCTCGATATCTGACAACACCACAGCGGCCATGTCCGATATTTCAGGTGGTAATTCGTGGGTTTTAGATTCAGGCTCAACCGGTAAACTCAGTTCCTGCTCTACTTTTCCTTGCTCCAACAACTCAGTGTATGCGCTGTAAAGGGTAGCCGGTCGGCCTTTGCCAATGACAGAGCGCAGACTCGTTTTGTTTATGTTGCGTCCAGCTTCATTTAACTGTCGAACAGCATCAAGGATGTCGTTATCTGTAAAGCTTCTATCACGAGCCATAAGCAATCTCTCTTAGCAAAAGTTGTATGTTTTGTTTTGTATGTTTGTTTTGTATTTTATCAAACATATAAAACATTGTCATGCTCAAAGTTTACCCAACCACTATCCTGAACAGAAAAAAGTGACACTGTGCCTTTTTCATATAACTTTAGATTTCTGGTAAGCAGTAAGGATTATTGCTATATTTAGATCTTTATTTCCTTATTACCTAAAATGGAAATTAAGAAAGATCTAATTTATCGTTTTTACTTTTTACATTATTCGTTATAATTCAATTAGTTACGGCCGAACTTGCTTTTTGGTATGGGATCGTAGAATGAAGATCCGTTACAGGCCAAACACGCTGATCAGAAGTGTCTCGTTCAGCTTTATTTTCTTTGTGAGTAAAAAGGTGAGCAGATGTCAAATTCCAGAAAAACACTTTCTTTTGCGCCAAAGAGCAAAGATGTGACTGATTTGATATTAGATAAGATTTATGATGAGAATCCAGTTGTGTCCAATTTGCTCAACATGCAACGATTAACTGGTTTAAGGTTTTCTGACTGTCGAGAACTTCGTGTAGAACAGTTCATCGACCGATTTGGATTCGTTAGCGAGTTTACACATACTCAGCAAAAACTGTATAACTCCGCGATCACCAGAATGCTCAATCACCCAGTAAAGTCAGAATGGGCACCAGAGAAAATCGAGCGCGAAGCGAAAAACAAGAGTTTGCTGCGTATCTATGTTACCGGCGCCATGCAACAAATCGTCAATGACACACTAGAGCACCAACAGTGGAATCCATATTTCACCAGAGACCACCTTTTTGCCAGTTCGCACGCTCGCTCGAATGGAGAGCCAATTACGAGACAGTATGTCAATCGGATGCTTAAATCGGAATCTCTTACAAAAGAGTTGTCGCCGCTTGGATTAACGAATCGCAACTTAGGTACTCATAGTTTTAGGAAGGACTTTGGACAGCGGCTTCTTGAGAACGGAGCCACTGTTGTCGATATCAAAGATTTGCTTGGCCAGCACTCTCTTGAGAGCACGATTCGTTATCTCTCATCAGATGATGAGAAGAAGCGTGCGCTCATTGAGAAGTTGTAAACCCTATCCCTACTGCCAGATTTAATATATTATTTCTGGTAGTGACATCGAGCCATACTAGTCAGCTCACCAGCCACCAGCCACCAGCCAGTTCTGGCCTCATCTACATAAAGCACCTCTGACAACTGAATTCGGTAGTATCGTTGTATTTACACGAGCGTTACTAGCAAATTCAGTTTTGCACGTATGTGCAAATGTCGCTGCCGATTAAGTGACGCCACTGCTGTGTGGATTCGGCCTAACTACATTATCCCGCAAGGGACATCTATTGGAGAAAATTTACATGTCAAATAATAGACTCGTACATATCGTGTCGTTTTCAGGTGGGCGAACCAGTGCTTTTTTGGTTTGGCTTATGGAGCGGGCTCGAAAGGAATTTGGCTGGGACGTACGCTATGTGTTTTGCGATACCGGAGTGGAACACCCTCAGTGTTATACTTTCATACGCAATATAGTGAAGTTCTGGGGAATTGACTTGGTCGTTTTGCGCGCCAAAGTCAACCCTACATTGAATTATGGCAACTCCTACCAAGAGTTCAAGCCAAACGATCTAATGAACTCGAAGGTGATGCCACCTTTTGAGCCATTCAATTCCATGCTTACTAAATATGGTACCCCGACTGTTATGGGAGCGTATTGTAGCGACCGTATGAAAAAAGATGTCACCAATAGTTATTGTAAAGATAAGTTTGGAAAAGGTAACTATGTGACATGGTTAGGGATTCGGTCAGATGAACCTCACCGTTTGAAACCAAAGCCCGGGATCAAGTACTTAGCTGATCTCATTGATATCGATGAGCAAGATGTCTTGAACTGGTGGTCTCACCAGCCGTTTGATCTTGGGAGCGACCAGTGGGAAGGTAATTGTCTGTTCTGTGTGAAAAAAGCTTCCACCAAGATAGCGTTAGCAGCACGCCAGAATCCGGGTTTCTTTAACATGTGGCTATACCACCTGAAGAAGAAAACTGTTCGCGAGAAAGATGGCTTCGACAAATTGGTAATGTACCGTGGTTATCTAACACTTGAGGGAATAGCTGAGCTGTATGAAGGGCAAACTGATGCTGAAATACTAGGCAGAATGCGAAGCAAAGCTGAAACGGGGTTATGTGGTGCTAGCTGTGAAGCATTTGACCCAGACAGCCGAGAGCTTAACTACGACATTGTTAATCAAGATATCTACAAGGAGTTTGAGTTAGAGATGCGCGAGCGTCAACAAGAGCTTATGTTAATGTTCTAGTAATCGGAGATAATACATAGATATTGCTTTAAGTAAGGGGCCGTATGGCTCCTTACTTATTTTTGCCACTACAGATCACATGCTCGGTCTAGTGAAGGTGTTGGCGTTGTCTAGTTCGCTCTTTGTTTCTTGCTTTTTCTTAGCTTCCCGCAACTTAACTGCATAAATGCCCTCTGCTTCTGCTTCGGACTCACACTCAATCGTATTACCATTAGCATCTGTTACTACATAGTAGACACTAATTATCTTGTTCCAAATGTCGAGAACTTCTACTCGACTCAGTGTGCAGCCTGAGTCTTTTTTTTAGATCACTGGTTTTGTTGCTAGTCATGGTCTGTCCTTTGATTATCATTAGCTTTGGCAACTAGTATACTGTCCAACTTAACAAACCAACACGTCCTCCAGCAAACTAGGTAACTAAAAAAAATGGTTTAGACTTGAGTGAAGCTTGAGCAGAACATTTCTTTACAACCTTTGATATGTGACACTAACGCAAATACCAAGTCAATTCTCACTCAGTAATAAGTGGTTTATGGTATTTGTGTTATAGTTTTTACTTCCGTTGATAACGAAAGGCTAGTTGGTTCTATGATGAACGCAGCTCTATTGAAGGACGTGTTAAGCACACTTGAAGAAACATTTGACGACGTCAAAGCGCGTTCTATGTTCGGTGCCTATACGATTTATGTCAGTGGGCACGTTGTCGCCGTACTAAAAGGCGATGATATATACTTCAAAGTTACCAACCCAGAAAGCTATCCAACTAATCGCAAGTATACCTACCAAAAGAAAGAAAGAACTATCACTACAAACTTTGTGAGTTTGGAGGTAGCAATTGCTTCTGAAGAAAAGTTCATGGGTCTTATAAAGCAAGCGCTAGCCGTTTCAGAAGCTGATAACTTAAAGGAGCAGCAAAAAGCCATACGTTTGAAAGATCTTCCAAATTTGAAGTACAACATAGAGAAAATTCTCAATGATGTGGGCATCTATGATGTCGAAACTCTCAGAACGGTTGGTGCCGAAGCTGCATATCAGAAGTTGAGAGCTCGGAATGCGAATATAAGTACTGACATATTATTGCAGTTGGAAGGCGCGGTCACTGGTGTGCATTGGATGGCAATACCATCTCAACGAAAGAGCACGTTGCTATCACGGTTCCCTCGATTCTAGTTAAGGTCAATTTATCGTTTTACTATATCGTCTAATTGGCCTTACCCTTGCTGAGTAAAGTGTTTCTGCGTATTGTCGTCCCAGGATAGTTAAAGCCCAAACTCCCTCATTCACTCTCGCGGACGGATGTAATTTACGATCGACGTTATACTCAACCGTCAGATATTCGCGCGCGACGAGCTTATGCAGTGATGCACTAAAGTGGTTTGGATTAAGATTTCTGTCCAGAATATTAGCTACTACTTCGCGCAAATTACTCGTAGGAAGTGTACTTCCATCCCCTACTTTCAATTCGTTAAAGTGCAACTGCAGTAAAGCTTCTTTTTGGCCAGCGCTGAAACGGGGCCTGCTCATAATTTATACCCCTTAAATCTATTGATTTACGTAAATTGCGAGCGAAGCTCTTGGAAATTGTCTCGCTTAATTCGATCCATATAACGCGTTCTACTACTGATGTATTTGATGATCTCTGAGGCCGACACATCGAGCTCTTTGGCGAGCGAGTAGACCAGTTCATAGGAGATCCCTTCGATGTCTTTTAATTTAACTATGAGTTCACTAAAGTATAGTTCTACTTCGAATATGTCGCAGTTTGCCAGCTGTGCTATGTGCTGATAAATCGTAGACAGTCTCGATGGAGGTACGTATCTAGATATGCAAAACTCATTGCCCAAGATAGAAAACTCAATGGTGTATCGTCCTATCTTCTGATTTTTTATAGCCCTACTAAGGTTCTTCGTCTGGTTGCTAAGTAACTTCGGGTGCTCATCTAGCTCTACACTCTTCACGGTGTTTAGTATGGTTAGAGGGTTGAGCTTCATAGGCGCATTCTCTTTATCTGGCACAACTTGAGCATTCGCACCTTCAAGCAGTGCTTGATAATCAAAGTGAATGCCGACAACAGAGTTCCGGTTGTTTTTTCGCTGCTTCTCGAAGTTAACAAATTCGATGTAGAAACTTATACCTTTAACGATAATCGTTACAATGTTCTTATTGTCGCTATCAATGTCGACTAGCTCTGGATGAGTTTTCTTGAGTGACTTAACTTCACTTTGAAATTGATGCGTTAGTGATGTAAGAGATTCATCCTTCTCCTTTGGCCATAGATACTTAAACAAATCTACAAGCAGATGGGAGCTGGTATTTCCATTAGGAAACAATTTTTTTTGCTTAAAATAATCGAGCTTGATCATTTCCACGAGGAAGGAAATGATTGGAGGCAATTGCAGGTTCACGCTAGATAAAACATGTGTCGTGTCAGAGGACGCCACGCGTTCGAAAAAGCCCGAATCCCAACGGATTAATACGCAGTTAAATGGGAAATCACTACCGTAGATCTCTTTTGCACGAGCTTCGTACTCTGATTCTGTTGGTTCTCCACCAGATTCACTTTCAAAAGAATACTCTTCCAAGTCTTCAGAAACAGTTTCAGAGCTCGGTATCAACATGTTTGCCAGAAACCTAAAGTCGAAGTAGGCTCCCGGAATGTTCTCTCTACCCACGAGTAGCGGCTTAATGCTATCTACATGTAGCTAAAGTCGGTATGCTTGATCCTCAAGCATGCCATACTCACCTTTTTGCGCTGAGGTGTTCTAGGCTCTATCCCTGCGGTTATCCTAATAACATCGTCAGTCCAAATTGGAATGCTTAAGTCTTTGCCGTATTTAGTCACGTAGTGCGCGGGTAAACGACTCACATATCTCATTGTTAAAGTCTGCCATGCATTCAGAACTATCGAGTCGTATGAGTTGATTACCCCATAAGCAGAAACAGCAGAGTTTTTCTTTAAGCCGAGTTTACTACGCACCGTCACGGAGGTAGAGCGACGTTGAGCGTTACCAGGTGCAAATAGGCGCTTTACCTCTTCTGGAGTTGGTAATTGATAGGCTTGAAGTTCTTTCGCAGATTCTTTATCGATACGCTCAAGGTCATGGATACCACCACGTTCTAGATTGTCGACAGTTTGTTTGTGCTTGTTGCGATTACTACGCTGCGATGTTGGTAAAGGTGGCTCAGCTTTCTTTGGTGAGCTAATCACAATGCAATTCGTTCTGTGATCCTTAATATCGGTAAAACGGGTACGAGCTTTTTCCGATACGGCAAGACCTTTTTTAGTGAGGTCACGCAGCCTGGCACGAACAACTTCAATACTTATGCCCGCTTTATCACTGATAGCTTGTGCTGTGGTATGATCTTCATCTGATTCGTTACACAGAGCGAGTGTGGCCGCTACGAACTTCTCCGCGGTGTGAGCTCGGCTTGATTGAAGGTATAGCCAAAGTGTTGGGCTAGCCTCTTGAGGGCAGATTACGAGTGTCGTATTGGCTTTGGACATAAGATTCAAATTCCATTTAGTTAACTTAAATCTACCGTACTTTTTCCGTTTGATCAAACATGAAATTTTAAAGTCTTTCGCCAGTTTTCAATAAAATAGATCTATTTTAATAAGTTATATTTGATCTAAGTGATCTATATGATACGAGCGTTTTTTAAATTACATATGAATCATAAGTGGTTGATTTGTATTGGTGAGTGACGTTAGGTTGCGTTCTAACCATGGAAGCATGGATCAAGATAGCCATGGAAACATGATCATGCCTCTGCGGAAGTATGATCAATGATTTACGTTAGATCGCGTTTATATTTTCGTTAGATCGCGTCCATCATTTCACAGCTTTTACACATCGGAATGGTACCATTATGTGACGCGGGTCACGAAGCGCTACTATTAAACAATAGGTTATGTTTATCACCTCCTTTCTTTTACAAGCTCGCTTTGAGGGCACTGACCCTGAACGCTCTCTGAGGTTTCTGACTTAATTGCAATCTACCGTAGTTCTTTCTTTTATCTATCAATATGACAATTTGCTTATTTTTCAGTTCTTTATGTTATTGTTGTGTGTTTATTAGGCATGGTTGAACTTTGTTATGGGAGGAGACATAACTCTCATTTTTCGGATTTCTTTTGTTTGGAACGCAACATGAGAATAGACCTATGCCTTCTTATTGAAGGGGCAACGGCCTACCGAAGTGTAGTTCACTAGAACGTAGGGTCGAGAAAATTATTGTTTGCTCAAGGTTTTTCAGTGCTGAAGTGAGAGTTCGTCAGATCCCGTTTGGTTTGCTTGTTGCCCGATGTTAGAGCGCGTTTAACTCACGTTTGTATTGTACTTCTGTACAACCACCAGCGTTATTTGTAGGGTATCGAAGCGGACAAGCGTTAGATCGCGTCCTATTTGCGATTAAACATTGTCATTAGATCGCGTTCTAATCGAGATCTTAGGATGCGTCAGATCCAGTTCTATTGCT
>JYJJ01000002.1 GCA_003263775.1 Vibrio maritimus | reverse complement strand
GATAGTGTCAACCGTTACAGCTGTACCTGCTTGCATGCTAAGGTCGCCCGCTAGACCACCAGAGAAAGTCACAGCGCCATCGACTTTGTTGTTGCCAGCAAAGACTTGTAGCTTGCCATCTTCATCAACTGACGCTTTCACCAAGTCTTGTTGACCATTGATGTACGTCGCTAGCTGCTCAATGTCATCACCCTCTTTCGCGTTGATAGTGATGGACTGCGCGTCACCGAAGCTGTCTGTTAGAGCAATCGTTAGGTCATTAGTACCCGCCGCTACGCTCCAGTCTTTGTCTTTCGCGGTCGCAGCTTGGTAGCTCGTGCCACCCATTTGTGCGTTGTCAGAGCGCATGTCACGCAGGCTCAGCATCACCGCTTCACCATTGTCAGCACCGATTTGGAATGATTTAGTACCGTGCGTACCGTTAAGTAGCTTGTTACCACCAAAAGACGTGGTTTCTGCGATACGATTTAGTTCGTCGTTTAGTGCTGTCACTTCTTCTTGAATCGCAACACGCTCTGCTTTTGAGTTAGAGCCGTTTGCAGACTGAAGTGATAGGTCACGCATACGTTGTAGGATGTTGGTGGTCTCATTCATCGCACCTTCAGCCGTTTGTGCGATTGAAACACCGTCGTTAGCGTTACGTACGGCAACATCAAGACCACGGCTTTGCACGTTCAAACGGTTCGAGATTTGTAGGCCCGCTGCGTCATCTTTCGCGCTATTGATTTTGTGACCCGAAGACAAACGCTCCATTGAAGTTTGTTGAGCTTGGTTCGCGTTGTTTAGGTAACGCTGCGCGGTCATCGCTGATACGTTTGTATTTACATTCACTGCCATGTTGTTTCTCCAATTGATTTTCCGGTGTAGCGGTTTCCGACGTCTCGGAAAACCAAGTAGTTCTCTCAAAGTTACTTTCTTTATCGTCCTTAAAACCAAACACTTGAGATAAAAAGTGAACAAAGTTGCGAATTTTTGAGCTTTCGAGTGGAAGATGTGACAGAAATGGTAAAAAGAAATGTTTTATCAAAAAAAGACTAAAGTTCGACTTTAAACGGTCGATGCCCTTAGCCTTGTAATAGCGTTAATGCCAAATTCGGTGTTTGTTTCGCTTGCGCCAAAACTGTCGTGCTCACCTGCTGCAAGATTTGTTGCTTAAGCATTTGAGTGGTCTCTTTGGCATAGTCGGTATCGCGGATGCGACTTTGTGAAGCGGAAAGGTTTTCTTCCATATTGGCGAGGTTATTGATGGTATGGTTGAGACGATTTTGAGTCGCACCAAGTTCTGCTCGGTGGCTATCGACAAACTTCATCGCCTTATCTAGCACGGACACTGACAGCTGCGCGCCACCGACGGTGCCAATAGACATGTCATTGACTGTCACGACTTGACCATTTTGCAAACCGACTTCACTGGCAAAGCTGCCCGAAAAACTCACCGCTCCCGTTACCTTATCCGAATCGGCAAAGACCTGAAGTTGACCATTCTCATCGACTGACGCTGATAGTATATCCGTTTGCCCATTAATGTAGGTGGCCACCTGCTCAATATCATCCCCTTGTTTGAGCTCAATCGTTACTGATTGGTTGCTCCCTTGGGCATCAACATAGCTAAATGCTAGGGCATTATTGCTCTGCCCTACTTCCCACTCAGGTGGTGCGCTGTTACCGGCTTGATAAACTGCGCCGCCCATGGACAATTGATCCGTTCGCAAGTTAGCAAGCCCGACTTGCAGAGCTTCACCCGACTGAGCACCAATTTGAAACGCTGAAGTACCAAACGTGCCGTTAAGGAGCTTCCTTCCGCCAAAGCTTGTGGTTTCAGCAATACGGTTTAATTCATCATTAAGTGCGACAAACTCTTGCTCTAACGCTTGCCTGTCTTGTGAGGAGTTAGCACCGTTAGCACTTTGCAAAGAAAGATCACGCATGCGCTGTAGAATTTGTGTTGCTTCATTCATCGCACCTTCTGCCGTTTGCATGATGGAAATACCGTCATTAGCATTGCGCTGTGCGACACCAAGCCCACTGATCTGAGCATCGAGTCGATTGGCAATTTGCAAGCCCGCAGCATCGTCTTTGGCGCTGTTGATACGGTGTCCAGACGACAAACGCTCTAATGACTGGCTAAGCGCTTTGCTTGCCGCCCCTAAGTGGTTTTGCGCCACCATTGCGCTGACATTGGTATTCACGGTGATCGACATGTCGCTTCCAAAAACAGGGTGAACTGAATAGCTTAGTTATCGACCAACACTTTGGAAACTTGAGAGATTTAGAAAGGAACTCTCAAAGACAAGTGATATGTCCTTGAGAGTGTCTTATTGAAAAGTGGCTTCGGTTAACCTTTGACAGTTAACGCCGCTAGCATTGTTTGTGAAGGAGCAAAGAAGTAAGCACCTGTTACCGCTTTGGTAAAGCGAAGCAATTGGTCTGTTTTACCGTCAGTAGCGCCGTACATGCTTTCTAGCATGGCATCGAAGTTGTGAACCGTATTGCAGTAAGCAATGAACAGAAGACCGTGTGGGCCACTCACTGTGCCGTAAGGCAAACTATGACGAACGATTTTCAGTCCTTTACCTTCTTCTTTGATGTCAACTCGACCTACGTGCGAGGCAGCTGGAACATCCTCGAGTTCAATACTGTCTGGCTTAGTACGGCCGATCACTTTTTCTTGCGCAGCAACGTTCAAACGGTTCCAAGCTGGTAGGTTGTGCTCGAAACGCTGTACCATGACATAGCTACCACCAGCAAACTCACCGTCTGCTACTAGAGCCACTTCAGCGCGCTGCTCACCTTTAGGGTTCTCAGTGCCGTCAACGAAATCTGTCATATCTCGCGCATCCATAAAGCGGAAACCTTGGGTTTCGTCGACAATGGTAACGTGCTCAGAAATTTGCCCCATCAGCTTGCGTAGCAAGTAAAAATGCAAGTCGTGTCGTTGTGAGTGGCAATGGACTAACACATCCACGTCTGTTGATGGTGCGAAAACTTCGCCTTCACCCAGCTCTGGGAACGGCTTTAGCTCAGCCGGCATGGTTTGGTCTAACTTGGACCAAAACGCGTGCGAGAAAGCGACAGAGAGCGTTAGATCCGCACCAGGTTGAGATTGATTCAGTTCATCCACTAAACTTGGCAGGGTCTGCAACGCATCCAAAACCTGTTGAGCGTTTTGATTGACTTTTAATTGGGCGTACAACGCAAAAGGTTCAGCTTCTGGCGTAATCGCGCTTTGTGGTAATGACATTGTCTTTCCTCTGTTTTTTCCGCTCAGTGTATTTTCTACTGATGGTGGATTGTATGACCTTGATCAGGAACTGAAGTGATTTTGGCTGGCAGCGCTAAACTATCTGTCACTCGACGACTATTTATCAGGTAAATAGCAAACCAAGCAAGCAGGACCAATGTCACCGCGTTCGGCCAACTAAATTGCCAATGATGCAAGTTAACTAAGTACCCAGTATGAACTAACTGCATTGCCACGATAGCAAGCGTTATCGGCTTGAGTAAGCTAACTAGAAAGTTGGTTTTGTTGGAATCGCTTTTGCGAAGTCCGACCAACCACATACCGATGACAATCGGCAGGCCCATCGCCAGTCCAATGTATAGCATCGTATGATTAGGATAGACGTACTGGAGAATGTTGCTGCCTTCTTGACGACTTGCACCCGCAACAACAAACACTACCCAGGCACGAATTAAAAAAGCCCACCCGAGCCAAAGCCACACTGGCGGCTTAAGCAAACCATGCTGGTCATACTGTTCTATGGCATAGCGCATTATACGTCTCTAAAATTATCTGATATCAAACTATATGGTGCTAATCTCGCTTTGATTCAAGACTGAGCAAGCCATTGTGTTAAGATGTTCGAAAAATAACAAGCTCAAAAGTTTGTGCGGAACCTAGATGAAAACCAATAAAAACACTCCTTCAGTGGAAACTCAGCAAGAGGCGATGAAAATTGCCAAAGCAACGCAAAAACCAGGACAAACCAAGGAGCAAACCAAGCTGGTCGCTCAGGGTATTGAGAAAGGTATCGCGCTGTACAAGAAACAACAGAAAGAGAAAAAGCGCCAAGCTGACAAGGCTCAGAAAAGACAAAAACGCGCTAAATCCGTCGAGCCAGCAAATAACCAGGCAACCGCAGACACTGTCGAGCCTGTGTCAGCTTCTCGCACTGCCATTTTACCTTGGGCACTGCTCGCGATCAGTTGGGTGGGGTTCATTGCCTATGTTGCATTTTAAGCGAACATTAGGGCTTGGGGCTGCGATAGCTTTGTTGCTCTCTGGCTGTGCTCAGCCATTTAATCAATTGCAGTCTGAACAAGCCGCTCAGGTTGAATTACGACTTGATGCGAGTCTAGACGTCTCGGATTGTGAGTGGAAAGGTGATGTTACGGGTTCTGAGGGGTATTGGTATACGTATCTGTTCTTCAAAAACGATTCTTTAACGCAAGGTGCGGTCAACGGCATCAAAAATCACACCGCTGCACTAGGTGGCGATACCGTGTTGCTACTCACCCCAGTCTATTTCAGCACCTCTGTCACCCTCTTTGGTAGTGCCTATCGCTGCAAAAAATAAAGCCGAAGCTTAGCTTCGGCTTTATTTTTCATTCTCATGCACTTTGGGTTACCGCGCACAATGAGTATGCAAATCCTCTTGCAGCGAGGCTATACGCCCAGCGTGGTTTCAATATCGTCTTGACGATCTATGACCCACTGGCTGTCAAAAGGCCCCCAGTCTGATAACTGGTAATAACCATCATTGTGTCGACGCCCATCTTGAACAAACATGAGCTCAATGCCGATACCTGGTAGCGCTTTGATAACATCTTGAATGGTACGGCGAGGCCAACCCGTTTTCTCGATTAGTTTTGGCACATTCGGTCTTTCAATGCTCTCGACGAGCAAGGCAAGATAGAGACGACGTGCAAAAACAGGACTCAGTTCCATTGACACCTCCTATTTATGTGCTTTTCCAATATATTGCATTTCCATTTGGCCGTTTTGCGCTCGATCAAGTTCTCGCTCATCGTGTTAATTTCGAAATTCAACAATTTGTAACCTTGAGTGGTGAAAACAAGCATAAAAACTGTGACCACTGACAAGGTTTTGTTTAACGCAGCACTTCTTGATAGGATGCTTAGACACAAGCAAGTGTTGAGCGTCACTTTCGATTTCTTAGCGCTCTACATACAATAAAAAAGTAAACAGTTCAACGCCCATAAGGAAGTCATCATGGCCACAACGATGTTTGGTATTCCCAACTGCGACACAATTAAAAAAGCAAAAAAATGGCTTGAAGCCAATGAGTTAGACTATCAATTTCACAACTACCGAAAAGATGGCATCAGTGAAAAAATGGTTCGCCAGTTCTGCGAACAACTCGGCTGGGAACAAGTGGTCAATAAACGCGGCACAACATACCGTCAACTGACACAAGAGCAAAAGGACGGCTTGAATCAAGAAACGGCTATTGCGCTACTTGTTGAACACTCCGCGATGATCAAGCGCCCAATCCTAGATGTGGACGGCACGCTGCACATTGGTTTCAAAGCCGAGCAGTACCAACAAGTATTTGGTGTGTAATTTAACCGCCGCATCAACTCCCTCTCATTAGTAAATTTAGAAACAAGGATCCTCAAGGATGAATGACAGCCCAGTATTGGCTCTTGCAAAAGATTTAATTAGCCGCCAATCCGTGACACCAGAAGACGCCGATTGTCAGAAAGTGATGATCGAGCGCCTAGAAAAACTCGGCTTTGAAATCGAAGTCATGGTATTTGAAGACACTACTAACTTTTGGGCTCGTCGTGGCACTGAAGCACCACTGTTTGCATTTGCAGGCCACACTGACGTAGTGCCTGCGGGCAATCTCGACCACTGGCATACGCTCCATTTGAGCCAACTATTATCGACGGTCATTTGCACGGTCGCGGCGCGGCGGACATGAAAGGCTCACTCGCCTGTATGATTGTTGCGGTTGAGCGCTTTATTGAGAACCATCCAAATCACACTGGCTCGATTGGCTTCTTAATCACCTCAGACGAAGAAGGCCCGTTTATCAATGGTACTACACGCGTCGTCGACACCCTGATGGCACGTGATGAAATCATCGACATGTGTATTGTCGGAGAACCATCCAGCACACACAGCGTTGGCGATGTGGTTAAAAATGGCCGCCGTGGTTCCATCACTGGCGATCTAACCGTAAAAGGCACACAAGGCCACGTTGCTTATCCTCATCTAGCCAACAACCCAGTTCACCAAGCACTGCCTGCACTCGCGGAGTTAGCGGCAACTAAGTGGGATGACGGCAACGAGTACTTCCCTCCAACGAGCTTTCAGATCCCGAACCTGCATTCTGGTACTGGCGCGAGCAATGTGATTCCAGGTGAGTTCAACGTGCAGTTTAACTTCCGTTTCAGTACCGAACTGACTGATGAAACCATCAAGAGCCGTGTTCATTCAACGCTAGACTTGCATGGACTGGATTACGACCTTAAGTGGACACTAAGTGGTCACCCGTTCCTAACGGATAAAGGTAACCTACTTGATGCCGTCGTTAGTGCAGTCGAAGAAGTGAATCACCATAAACCTGAGCTTCTTACCACAGGTGGCACCTCTGATGGTCGCTTCATTGCTCGAATGGGGGCACAAGTGGTTGAGCTAGGGCCTGTCAACGCCACCATCCACAAAGTAAATGAGTGCGTGAATGTCGCTGATCTTGAAAAACTCACTGACATGTATGAACACACTTTGATTAACTTGTTCGCTAAGTCCTAAGTCACGTTCAGAGCACTAGGTAGAGAGTAATATGCAGATAGCGCAGCTTGTTGGGCAGTCCACAGATGCCTTGGTTGACACCACTATTGGAAGTAAGTCGTTTTTGGTGCACGAGCAGGTACAGGATGACTTACTGGCGTTAGTGAATGCAGCAAACCAAGCAGGATTTGAGTTATTCCTAGCAAGCGGCTATCGCTCGTTTGAGCGCCAGCTGACCATTTGGAACAACAAAATGGCGGGCACAACGCCAATTTTGGATAGCAACAGTCAGCCGATGGCATCACAGCAAATGAGTGAACTCGAAAAAGTTCAGGCGATCTTAAAATGGAGTGCCCTACCCGGCGCGAGTCGCCATCACTGGGGCACGGACTTCGATGTCTACGCTGGTAATTTGCTTCCAGAAGACACTCAGTTACAGCTGGAACCATGGGAGTATTTAGACGGCCACCAGCGAGAGTTTTACCTTTGGCTTAAAGAGCATGCACCTCTTTATGGCTTTTTCTTCCCTTATGGCAAAGACTTAGGTGGTGTAGCGATGGAGCCGTGGCATATCAGCCATCGCCAAGCAAGTTCGGCTTGCTTAGCGCACTTTTCTTGCGATAAGTGGCGACAAGTTTTACAGCAATCGGATATTTTGGGACGTGAGGCGATACTTTCTAAACTCGATTCCATCTACAATCAATATGTGACCAACATAAACCGTTAAGAGCAGACAATGATTGAATGGCTATTTAACCCTTGGGTAATCATTATCGTGGTACTGGCCGTGGTGATTGGCAACATTGCTGCGCTCAAGTACACCGCGAACATGAAGTTTCAGCAAAGTGACAAGGTCAACTCACGCAAAAATCAGCTCGATCGTCTCAATGAGTTAGACAAGCAAAAATATGGTGACAACTCAAATGATGATCACGATAGACCAAAGTAACTCAACGCTGTTTTTTAAACGTTGCTTGTTAAATGCAGAGTAAAACGCAGACACAAAAAAGGACCTTAACGGTCCTTTTTTCGTGAATCATGATTAAGACTCTCTCTCAATCATTGCCCTTTCTTGATAACTGTCGCGATAAGCGGCTCAAGTGAACGCAGTAGGTTCTCAGCAACAGGTTTACCATCACTGTCGGTCACATTGATCGACGTACGGTTACCTAAATCACCAAACAGGAAGGTGTACTCACCCGGCTCAAGGTCAATAGGCTTGAGACCCACTTCATTCCAAAACTCGTCATCTGGTGACGCATACTTCGCTTTCGCAGTACCTTGAGACTGATTACGCTCTTCAATGGTAAAGCCCATTTTCGGTAATAGCGTTGGAAGTTCTTGCCACAAGACATTGTATGGCGTACGTGCAATGATGACTGGTAGGCCACTGCGGTCTGTACCCATGCTAATTGGGATGGATTTCACCAGCTCTTGAGCACGAAGTGCCGCTTCTTCACGAAGGTCGCGGTCATAACGCGCTGTGACTAAGTTCGTCATCAAAGTGTTGTAACGCTCTTCATTGACGCGAGTAACAGGTTTCACAGAGCCACCTTCACGCCAATCGATCAACTTCATTTTAAAGCCGTAACGATTGTTGGCTTCAAACCGAGTGATTTCGTAACGGCTGCCAATTTCAACATCTTCGTCTTCAGATACCCAAGATACCCAATCGGTTTCGATGCGATCGTCAGTCTCTTCAACGGCTTGAACATTGATTTCGGATAGCATGGTTTTCACCGTTGCCCAAACCTTATCCATTTCTTCTTGTTGAAGTAGCCACAGCGTTACTTCTGAGCCCTGTCGTTCTACACGAGCGCCTGGGATCAGTTCTAAGACTTGTTGCGGCGGACGAATATCGACTTCACGACCGATTCCACCAGAAAAGTCACCTTGAGGGATCTCATAGTTAGGGTAAAACTGAGGAGTCGCGCCTTCAGGTAACGTCCAGCTTCTTAGATCTGGTGACTCAAGATAGTTGAAGTCATCTTTGGCTTCACGACGGGTTTTCGGATCACTTGAGCACGCGGCTAAAACAATAACAGCTAACGTAGAGACCGCTAGCTGACGTGAAAATTTCATTGATACTCCCTTATATAAGAGGAGCATATTGCTCCTCTTATCATTCAATTTAGTAAATGCAGGCTTCTGTCAGTGCTTTCGCCACTATCGGCTTCGCATTTTCAGACAGCTCTGTCATTGGCAGTCTCAGGTCGCCATTGGCGATGAGACCATTTTGTGCGCCGCCCACTTAACTGGGATCGGGCTTGATTCAACAAATAAATTCTTGTGCAGAGTCATCAGGCGCTCATTGATAAGCTTAGCTTCTTCAAACTTACCTTCTAATGCTAGATGCATCATGTTGGCCATATCTGCTGCTGCGATATTGTTGGTCACAGAGATAACGCCTTTGCCGCCCATTTGAACAAAATCAAGGCCAGTCGCGTCATCACCACTTAGTAAGATAAAATCTTCGCCACAAAGTTCACGATGAATTTGAACTCGAGACAGATCACCCGTCGCATCTTTCAAAGCAACGATGTTTGAAATCTCTGCCAAACGGGCAACGGTTTCTGGCTGCATATCCACACCGGTACGACCTGGTACATTGTAAAGAATCTGTGGAATGTCAGTTTCTTCAGAAATCGCTTTGTAGTGCTGGTACAAACCTTCCTGTGTCGGCTTGTTGTAATAAGGAGTCACACTCAAGCAACCTGCAATGCCGACGTTGTTAAATAGACGGCTAAACGTAATCGCTTCATGAGTGGCATTGGCACCAGTGCCAGCAATAATTGGTAAGCGGCCATCAGCGAACTCAACGGTTTTCGCGACGACTTTTACATGTTCTTCAACCGTTAATGTTGCTGACTCACCAGTTGTACCAACAGCAACAATGCCATCCGTACCCGCAGCAATATGATACTCGACCAGTTTTCGTAAACTAACAAAATCGACTTCGCCATCGGTGGTAAGTGGGGTTATAAGCGCAACAATACTTCCTGAAAACATGGTGATCTCCCTAAATTGATACTTACTGCATGGTACTGTAATGCTATTGATAAACACAAGAGCTGAAAAACAGATCCCATCAAGAAGTGGATGAATAATGTCAGATTTCAGATATGAGGCACGTGTAAGATGCGCTATTTCGCCCAAAAGGTGTCAGTGGTGGGTTAATTTTACTCTTGCGCAGCCAAGCTGCTTACATAACCGACACTTTCGCGATCAGCTCGGGTATTAAGATTTTTGATTTGCGAGAATCGGTTACATCAATCACAAGAGCTTTGCCCTCAGCTATGCTAACATATAGCCAACAAGGAACTTAGAGTGACACTATGAATCAGTATTTAGTGATTACCGCAGTTGGCTCAGACCGACCAGGGATCTGCAATGAAATCGTCCACCTCGTTGCCAACGCAGGTTGTAATATCATCGATAGTCGCATCGCCATGTTCGGCAATGAGTTCACGCTCATCATGCTGATATCTGGCAACCCAAGCTACATCACTCGCGTAGAAACCACCCTACCGCTTTTAGGTCAGGAACATGATCTGATCACTATGATGAAGCGTACCTCCAAACACGACTCAATCCCGAATCAATACACCGTAGAAGTGTTTATCGAATCTGAGGATCGGGTTGGATTGACCGAGGAGTTTACCCAGTTCTTCGCCGATAAAAACATTGGTCTCGCCTCGCTCAGCGCGCAAACCATTGTCAAAGAACGAGCGGGTACCGACGTTGATCAGTTCCAAATTGCATTAAGTGCTAACGTCGAAGAAGACTGCAATCTAATGCAACTTCAAGAAGAATTTGAAGCGCTGTGCAATCAACTTTCTGTAAAAGGGTCGCTAAACTTCATCAGTGGCGGCCACTAAAAATAACAATTCGATCTATAAAGAACGCAATCTTCAAAGGAAATTCAATGAACACATTGACTGCGGGCACACCAGCCCCACAATTTTCACTGCTCGACCAAGATGGTAACACGGTGTCTTTGGCAGATTTTAAAGGTAAGAAAGTACTGTTTTACTTCTACCCTAAAGCGATGACGCCAGGCTGTACCGTTCAAGCGCAAGGCCTTCGCGATACCAAAGCAGAGCTCGACGCTCACAATGTGGTTGTGCTTGGCGTGAGCATTGATCCTGTGAAGCGCTTGGGTAAGTTTATCGAACGTGACCAACTCAACTTCACGCTATTGTCAGACGAAGACCACGCTGTCGCAGAGCAGTTTGGTGTGTGGGGCGAGAAGAAGTTCATGGGTAAAGTCTATGACGGTCTGCACCGCATCAGCTTCTTGATCAATGAAGAAGGTGTGATTGAGCACGTGTTCAACAAGTTCAAAACTAAGACTCACCACGAAGTCGTGTTGGATTACTTGAACGGCTAAGCCTTCCGTAACGTATAGTTATAGAAAAGCCGCTCTTTTGAGCGGCTTTTTACTGTGAATACTATTTGCTTCTATGTGGCGGGTTGTATGGGTTCATCATGACTTGGCAGTGCATTCCATACCGCTTTTACCAGCGTTGCCAACGGTATCGCAAAGAACACGCCCCAAAAGCCCCATAGCCCTCCAAACACCAATACAGCAACGATGATCGCCACTGGGTGCAGGTTCACGGCCTCAGAGAACAAAATCGGTACCAGTACGTTTCCGTCTAGCGCCTGAATGATACCGTAAGCCACCAGCAGCCAGTAAAATTGTGGTGTTAATCCCCATTGGAACAAACCAACGATCGCCACAGGTACCGTGACAGCAGCTGCACCAATATACGGGATAAGCACAGAGAAGCCGACAAGCACTGCAAGAAGTACCGCATAACGCAAATCTAGAATCGCAAAGGTGATGTAACTGACTGTACCGACAATAATGATTTCCAGTACTTTACCGCGAATGTAGTTGGAGATTTGTTGGTTCATCTCAATCCACACTTTATTCGCTAAGCGGCGATTTCTTGGCAGCACACCGCTCGCCATATCCACCATTTCGTCTTTATCTTTCAACAAGAAGAACACCAATAGCGGGACTAGAATCAAATACACGGCAAGCGCCGCTAGACTCACTAAAGATGCTAATGACCCTTTGACTACATTCTCACCGAGCAGCAAGACTTTATCTTTGACGTTACTAATGATGGTCTCGACAATATGCACTTCAGCAAGATCTGGGTAGCGCTCTGGAATAGACGCCACAAACTGCTGCAATCCGCTGTACATATTAGGGATGTCGTTGAGAAGGTTACCGATCTGGTTCCATATGGTCGGAACCAAACCAAAGATAGCCATCAGCATCAAACCGATGAACACCAAAATCACGGTTATCACAGCGAACGTTCGCGGTAACCCAAGCTTTCTTAGCTGACTAACGGGCCATTCGAGTAAGTAAGCCAGCACGATCGCCACTAGCAATGGTGCAATCAAGTTGCCAAAGAAGTAAATGGTGATAAAACCAAATAGCAAAATAACCACCAGACTTACCGCATCTGGATCTGAAAAACGTCGTTTATACCAACGACGGACCATTTCTAGCATTCGCTATCCTTCTTATTAACTATCGTCATTACGGTAACCTCACCTTGCTGTTGACACTGCACGTCAGCTTTATGCTTAAGCAGGTAGCTGCTGCAATCACGTACAGACTGACGATCGATGATTCGAACCTTTAATGCCTGGTTAGAACCCAGAGCCTTATAGGCTCGCTTAACCAAAAGCAGCGACATAGGACAACGCTCTTGCTCTAAATCGAGTTCAATGTGCGTCATCAGCTTGTTTTCACTCATCATCTTGCACGCGCAGTATGTGGTTTACCTTCAATGCGTCTATTGTAAAGACTTTTTCAGGCATCCCCAACCCGTATGTGTTACAGAACGCCAATTACCTCAACAATGTATCACCAACAAACAATAACTAAAGTCTATCTTTGTCACGGATAAGTCCTTTTCTAACGCCTATCCGTATGCAAAAATGTTGCCCTAGAGGATATGGTAGGAAACCCAGCGTCAGTTTTGTGGTCTTACTTACCAACTATAAAGGAGTTACCTCACCAGCATGTTGAAACGTACCCGTTCGTTGCTTTGCTTATGTATTGCAGCCACAATATCTACTCCCCAAGTGTCGTACGCCGAGATGGATCTGCCCGATATCGGCACGGCTGCGGGTGCAACCCTAACCATAGATCAAGAGCTTATCTATGGCGATGCCTACATGCGTATGATTCGTGCCAGTTCACCAATCATTAACGACCCTGTGCTCAACGAATACATAGACTCGGTTGGACATCGACTAGTCTCCAGCGCTAACGATGTGAAAACGCCGTTTACTTTCTTTATGATCCGCGATCGCAACATCAACGCATTTGCCTTCTTTGGCGGATATGTCGCGCTTCATTCAGGCTTATTTCTGCATGCGCACTCAGAAAGTGAGCTTGCCTCTGTTATGGCGCACGAAATTGCCACGTGACACAGCGTCACCTCGCACGCCGAATGGAAGACGAGGCACGCCGTTCTCCGGCAACCGTTGCCGCGCTAGTGGGTTCACTGCTCCTCGCAATCGCTGCCCCTCAAGCTGGTATGGCGGCGCTCACGGCAACAACCGCGGGCTCGATGCAGGCTTCTATCAACTACACCCGCAGTAATGAAAAAGAGGCAGACCGTTTTGGTATTGCCACCTTGGCTCGCGCTGAGTTCGATGTAAATGACATGCCACGTTTTTTCGGCCGTCTTGCTGATGAATACCGATATGCCAGTAAGCCACCACCAATGCTGCTGACTCACCCATTACCAGAAGATCGTATTACCGATACCCGTGAACGTGCTCAGGCCTATCCACCACTGCGTGTGCAGCCATCAATCAGTTACCACTTGGCTAGAGCACGCATTGTTGCTCGCCATGCTGGCATCAAATCCGATGCGGCAATGGACTGGTTTAAGCGTACCGCTAGAAAAGCGCCACCTAAAATTCAGAACTCGTTTGAGTACGGTAAGGCGTTGGTCTACCTCGATACTAACCAGTTAGACAAAGCCGAAGCGATACTCGATAAATTGCTCAAACATGATCGGAACAACAACTTCTATCTCGATGCTGCATCGGATCTATATATCGCGAAAAAGCAGCCTGAAAAATCAGTCAAACTGATGGAAAGTGCGCTAAAGGTGAAACCGAACAATGCGGTTATCACTATCAACTATGCCAATGCGCTGCTTGAAAGTGATAAAACGGATGAGGCTATCAAGGTACTGCAGCGCTTTACCCACGATAGGCCAAAAGACACCAACGGCTGGCACTTACTCTCCGAGGCTAACATTAAGCTGGGTAACAGTGCGGAAGACTTGGCCGCACGCGCTGAACTTATGGCGCTAAACGCTCAGTGGGATAAGTCAATTCAGTTCTACTCCCAGGCTAGCCAACTCGCCGAACTCGGAAGTTTAAAACAAGCTCGCTATGATGCGCGAATCGACCAGCTGCTGGTCGCCCGTGAGCGTTTCATGGCACTACAATAAAAACAGAAAGGAACCCTTATGTCAGTCACCATTTTTCATAACCCACGCTGCTCAAAAAGCCGTCAAACACTGTCTCTGCTTGAAGAAAAAGGCATTGAACCAGAAGTTGTGAAGTATCTAGACACACCGCCAACGGTTGAAAAGCTTAAAGAGATCTTTGAACAACTTGAACTAGAAAGCGTGCGTGCGATGATGCGTACCAAGGAAGATATCTATAAGCAGCTCAACCTCGCTGACCCAAGCTTAACCGATGACCAACTTTTCCAAGCGATGTTTGAAAACCCTAAGCTTATCGAGCGCCCTATCGTCGTGACTAACGGCAAAGCCAAACACGGCCGCCCACCAGAGCAAGTGCTTGAGATCCTATAATGTCTTGCCAAATCTTGGTGTTGTACTACAGCCGTCATGGGAGCACCCAACGGCTGGCTCGAGCCATTGCCCGTGGCATTGAGTCAGTAGAGGGCTGTGAAGCGCTGCTAAGAACAGTGCCAGAGCTGGAAGGTGAGCGAGAATCACAAACCGATGCTGTCGCCACTCTCGCCGAGTTGAAAGCTTGTGATGGGCTCGCAATGGGAAGCCCAGTTTGGTTTGGCAATATGGCAGCGCCATTGAAGCATTTTTGGGATCAAACCACCTCACTTTGGCTCAGCGGCAGTCTCATCGACAAACCGGCTTGCGTGTTCACTTCATCATCATCGATGCATGGCGGACAAGAAAGCACGGCTATGAGTATGATGCTACCGTTACTGCACCATGGCATGATGCTGATGGGCATTCCTTATAGTGAACCAAAACTTCACTCAACCACCACTGGCGGCACCCCATACGGTGCTTCTCATGTGGCGAACAACAGTGTACAGCTGAGCGATGATGAGTACGCGTTAGCGATGGCGCTAGGCCATCGACTGGCGTTCACTGCAAGCAAGCTTAAACGTGCTAACTGAAGACCAATCTGTATCAAGGACTAGGTACAATCGATGAGCCATAATTCCCTTATCAATACTGCAAACATGCGCGCCTTTGCCCTCAGTGCCAACTTTGCCCTGCTCTTTTGGGTAGGCTTATGGCACGGCTATTTGTCACCGCATCCGCATATCAATCCTTATGCTTTAACGGTGGCTTGGTTGATCCCGCTGCTGCTGCCTCTGCCGGGCATATTAGCGGGAAAACCTTATACTCACGCTTGGGCAAACTTTGTGTTGATGCTGTACTTTTTGCACGCATTGACACTGCTTTACGCTGATGAAGGCGAGCGTTGGCTAGCACTTGTTGAGCTGATTCTGACGAGTTTCGCCTTTGTGGGTAATACCGTCTATGCACGCCTGAAAGGCCGAGACATGGGATTGAAGCTACCTAGATTATCTTCGGTAGAAAAGAAAGAACGCGAGCGCTTTGGAAAATAGCGGAGCGCTAGAAACAGCTGAGCCTTTGAAGAGCTGAGCGATAAAAACCAAAAAGGAGGCGTCATGCCTCCTTTTTCAATGGGAAAACGAAAGTTGTCGTTCCCGACTAATACAGCCACTCAAAGCTAAGTTGAGGCTGCGCCGGCTTTCCCAGTTCGGTTATGCCGTCAGTCACAAGTTCATCCGTCGCAGTATCGGTTGGTGCTACGCCGCCCTCACTCTGTTCAACTGCCGTGCCTTGCTCTGGTGTGCCTAGCTCTGGTGTGATTGCCTCTTCCGTTGCTAGCACTTCACTGTCTTGAACGGGCGCTTGCACAGGAACCTCTACTGGTGCTTGTTCAAGCTTTTTCACCAAACCCAATTTCAGCACTTCTTCTTCAAATGCTTCTAGTGAACCAAGCAGAGACACACGCATTGTCACGACATCACCACTCACTTCAGCCACATCGACTTTGGCAGTTGAAGCTAAGCGGCCAAGAGCACGCTCAAGTGTGAAAAAGGCATCGGCACTACTCATGCGAGAGAAAGACACGGTAACCATGCCAGCACTCTCACCCAGTGTCGTCGCTGCATTTTGAGAGGCATAGTAATCGCTGATCTCATCAATAGCGCTAGCAATAGCGAGCTCCCCGGATGTTGACCCCGTCACTGGAGATAATGTGTTTCTACCTAATTTGTCTGGTGTTTGATCATACAGGGTGTAGCGTAAATTATTGCCTTGCAGACGAATCACCGCAATGGCATCAACTGGATAGCGCGCCGTTGCCTCTGCAATAGGGCCGACAAAACCACCCCAAAGGTCTGTGGTTTGAATCCCTGTGATATCGTCAAAGTCACCGATTGGGAAAGTAATTGGCAACCCGCGGCGATTGGCTTCTTTTTTCAGCTGGTTAGCAGCTTGTGAGTTACTATGCTCCCAAACGATGGTGCGGTCATAGCCACTGTCTTCCACCAGCCATACCATGACGTTCTTGCGATCAACAGGCCACGACGGCAAATCAGCTTGCGTCAGTAGCGTATTGATTTGCTGGCTATTGAAGCTCAAGCGCATCGCCTGCTCACCATCGACTTGAGTGTAACCAAGCTGAGTGATGTATTGAGAACTCTTACCTAATGCCTTTTTTACGACCGGGTTGGACGCTGCATTGAGATCACCACTGGCCTTAACCAACACCTCTAACATGCCTTTTTGGCGTGCCAATTCATCGGCATTCGGCTGCTGGGCATCCACCACTACTTCTGTCGAATAGATATCGACTTTTGTCAACGCATAGGCTGGCAAAGCACACGCGGCGGCCAACAACCAAGCTAAATAACGCATAAGCATCCTAAATTACAAACAGATAAGCGGAAATGATAAGCAAGTATGCGTTTTGGAGCAAGCTCACTACTTCAAGGTTTGGTCAATAAGTGGGTTTACTGGCTCGCATCTATGGATCAAATAGTAACTCACTCGAGCTATTAAGATTCAGGCTACAAAAACAGCGTTCTCTTTAACTAGATCATTAAGTAAACGATTACAAGATGCTAGAATCCCATCCGTTTTGCTTAACTCTTTTTGACTTGCTTGGAAAATCATTATGAAAACGATCTTACAAGGCTCGCAAATGCTGTTTGTCGCATTTGGCTCCTTGGTACTCGTACCCCTTTTAACTGGCCTCGATCCTAACGTAGCACTATTTGGTGCAGGTGTCGGCACCTTACTGTTTCAATTAGTAACACGCCGCAGTGTGCCAATCTTCCTAGCCTCTTCGTTTGCTTTCATCGCGCCGATCATGTTTGGTGTGCAAACTTGGGGTATCGGTGCCACCATGGGCGGCCTAATGGCTGCAGGTGTGGTCTACGTCCTTATGGGTGCACTTATCAAAGTAAAAGGCGTGGAAGTTATTCATAAGCTGCTACCACCGGTCGTTGTTGGTCCTGTAATCATGGTAATCGGCCTGGGTCTTGCTCCTGTCGCGGTAAACATGGCGCTGGGTAAGACAGGTGATGGTGCGGTTCAGCTTATCGATAGCAACGCAGCACTGTGGATCTCGGCCATTTCGCTTGTTGTGACCGTTGGTGTCAGCGTATTCGCGAAAGGCTTCCTTAAACTTCTGCCTATCGTAAGTGGTATTTTAGCTGGCTACGTGACTAGCCTGTTTTATGGTGTGGTTGATTTTACACCAGTTGTTGAAGCCTCTTGGTTATCGCTACCTAACTTCACTGCGCCAGAATTTAACATCAACGCGATTTTGTTCATGCTGCCGGTTGCCATTGCTCCAGCGGTTGAGCACGTAGGCGATATGCTCGCTATTTCAAACGTAACCGGTAAAGACTACCTGAAGAAACCAGGTCTTCACCGCACGATTGCAGGTGACGGTGTGGCTACCATTGCCGCATCTATGGTCGCGCGCCGCCAAACACAACCTACAGTGAAGTGACTGGGGCGGTAATGCTGACTAAAGCATTTAACCCAGTCATCATGACCTGGGCTGCGGTTACCGCTATCGTGCTTGCATTGGTTGGTAAGCTTGGTGCGATTCTACAGACGATTCCTGTACCAGTAATGGGCGGCATCATGATTTTGCTATTCGGCTCTATCGCGACCGTTGGCCTGAATACACTAATCAAAAACAATGTGGATCTGCATAAGTCACGCAACCTAGTGATCGTTGCGATTACATTAGTATTTGGTATTGGTGGTATGGCATTTGGTATTGGTGACTTCAGCCTTCAAGGCGTGAGTTTATGTGGTATCGTCGCGATTATCCTGAACCAAATTCTGCCTCACGATCTTGGTGAGAATAAAGTTGTCGATAACGCTCAGATGGAAGACTAATTCCTGCGGACACAAATAAGGCTGACCTGTGGTCAGCTTTTTATTATTTCCTATTAGAAAGCCGGAACTTATAGAGTACCGAAGATCTTGTCACCAGCGTCACCTAGACCAGGTACGATGTAACCTTTGTCGTTTAGACACTCATCGATGGCGGCTGTGTATAGCTCAACATCTGGATGCGCTTTTTCTAGTGCTTCGATACCTTCTGGTGCCGCAACCAATACTAGAACTTTAATGTGCTTACAGCCTTTCTCTTTTAGCAGATCGATAGTCGCGATCATCGAGCCACCTGTTGCTAGCATCGGATCGACAACAAGTGCGATACGCTCGTCAATGTTTGACGCTAGCTTGTTGAAGTATGGCACTGGCTCAAGTGTTTCTTCATCACGATAGATACCAACCACGCTAATACGTGCGCTAGGCATGTGCTCAAGAACGCCGTCCATCATACCAAGACCTGCACGCAGGATTGGCACTACGGTCACTTTCTTACCTTTGATTTGGTCAACTTCAACTGGGCCGTTCCAACCTTCAATCGTTACTTTCTCAGTTTCAAAGTCTGCTGTCGCTTCGTACGTTAACAAGCTACCCACTTCCGTCGCAAGCTCGCGGAAACGCTTGGTGCTGATGTCCCCTTCACGCATCAAACCAAGCTTGTGTTTTACTAGGGGGTGTTTAACTTCAACAACTTTCATGTCCAACTCCGGCAAAATTTTACAAAACCTGCAAATTATACATGGTTTCTTTGACTATTTCAGTTAGCAATGTGGTCAAAATGGTATTTGTGCGCAATAAAATGTCACAACAGACTGTAAATCCACAGAATGATGCTTCGAGAAAATAGTTTGTATTTTCTTACGCAAACGTTTTCCTTTTTGGATAAACCCCTGTTAGAATAGCGCCGCTTTCACATCCATTTATTTATCGAGGACTGTCCCGTGAGCGGAAACAACACTTCCCTAAGCTATAAAGACGCTGGTGTAGATATTGATGCTGGTAACGCATTAGTTGACCGTATTAAAGGCGCGGTTAAGCGCACTCGTCGCCCTGAAGTAATGGGAGGCATCGGTGGATTTGGTGCTTTATGTGAGTTGCCAACAAAATACAAACACCCAGTATTGGTATCTGGTACTGACGGTGTAGGTACTAAACTACGCCTAGCCCTAGACATGAACAAGCACGACACCATCGGTATCGATTTGGTTGCTATGTGTGTAAACGATCTGATTGTTCAAGGTGCTGAGCCGCTATTCTTCCTAGACTACTATGCAACGGGCAAGCTTGACGTTGATACTGCAGCAGACGTGGTATCCGGTATTGCTGAAGGTTGTATCCAAGCCGGCTGTTCACTCATTGGTGGTGAAACTGCAGAAATGCCAGGCATGTACGAAGGTGAAGACTACGACGTTGCAGGTTTCTGTGTAGGTGTAGTTGAAAAAGAAGACGTCATCGATGGCACAAAAGTCGCTGCTGGTGATGCACTTATTGCCGTGGGTTCAAGCGGCCCACACTCAAATGGCTACTCGCTTATCCGTAAGATCCTAGAAGTATCTGGCGCAGATAAAAACGAGAAACTGGGTGAGCGCACTATCGGTGAGCACCTGCTAGAGCCAACTAAAATTTATATCAAATCAGCTCTTAAGATGATCGCTGAACACGATATCCATGCAATTTCTCACATTACTGGCGGCGGTTTCTGGGAAAACATCCCACGCGTATTGCCAGAAGGCACTAAAGCCGTTATCGACGGTAACAGCTGGGAGTGGCCTGCTATCTTCAACTGGCTGCAAGAGAAAGGCAACGTTGATACGTTCGAAATGTACCGCACTTTCAACTGTGGTGTAGGCCTTGTTGTTGCGCTTCCTAAAGCACAAGCAGATGCAGCGGTTGAACTTCTAAAAGCAGAAGGCGAGAACGCATGGGTAATTGGTGAGATCGCGACTGCAGAAGCTGGTGAAGAGCAAGTAGAGATCAATTAATTTCATGAAGAATATCGTTGTTTTAGTTTCAGGTAATGGAACCAACTTGCAGGCAATTATTGATGCCTGCGAGTCGACTATCTCGAATGCGAAAGTGCGTGCTGTTTTTTCTAACAAAGAATCGGCATTTGCACTGGAACGTGCGCGTAATGCTGGCGCCGAGGCGGAATTTCTCGACCCTAAGCTAAGCGAAACACGAGAAGCATTTGATGCTGAATTGATGCGTCGAATCGATGTGCACAAACCTGACCTATTAGTGCTAGCGGGCTATATGCGCATTCTTAGCGGTGAGTTTGTTCGCCACTATATGGGTCGAATGATTAATATTCACCCTTCGCTACTGCCTAAGTACCCAGGGCTGAATACGCATCAACGTGCTATCGAGAACTGCGATGAACACCACGGTACCAGTATCCACTTCGTTACAGAAAAACTGGATGGTGGGCCGATTGTTCTGCAGGCGAAAGTTCCAGTATTCGATGACGATACCGTCGAGACACTAGAGCAGCGAGTTCAAAGCCAAGAACATAAGATCTACCCATTGGTTGTAAAATGGTTTGTTGAAGATCGCTTAGTCATGGATGGAAGTAGAGCCCTGTTAGATGGTGTTGCTCTTGGACCACAAGGCTATGCCGACAAATAGCTAAACCACTTTATGGCTATATAAATCAATAAAAAAGCGAGTGATGTTCATCACTCGCTTTTTTAATACTGTTACCACTCAAGCAGCGACACTCAATCTTGCGAATTACAACGGCTCGGTTGGAGCTTGGCTTTTAGGCTTCGCCTCAGCAAACGCCACATCTCCTAGTTCATCCACATTACTGGCAGCCAGCTCACCAAAATGAAACAAGTTGTACTCACCCGGCTTCATTCGATGCCATGTTTCGTTACCCGTTAGTGGCTGTGTGGCTACCACTGACACCACATCGTTGGGCGTCGTTTCCTCTTGAAAGTTAATGGTGACATCTTCATCCAGCAAGCTCGCTTTGCCGAATGGCGCTTTACGCGTAATCCAGTAAAGATGGTTTGTGCAATAGGTCATTACATATTCACCATCACTGAGCAGCATGTTATAGACGCCTAGCTCTCTTAACTTGTCACAGCATTCTGCAACATAAGCAAACATCGCTTCCATGTCTTGTGGCGGTTCAGGAAAACGCTGGTCTAATTGTTTCAACAACCAGCAAAATGACAGCTCACTGTCTGTCTCGCCGACAGGTCTAAAGTGCCCAGTATCAAGATTGTGGTAGTTACTGAGCTGACCATTGTGAGCAAAGGTCCAGTAGCGCCCCCACAACTCACGAGTAAACGGATGAGTGTTTTCCAAATTCACTTGGCCACGATTCGCCTGTCGAATATGACTCACCACCGCCCTGCTTTTAATCGGGTAGCTTTGCACTAGCTCAGCTATCTTCGAATCGCAGCTTGGCTGCGGATCTTTAAAGGTGCGAAAACCTTTCCCTTCATAAAAGGTAATCCCCCAACCATCTTTGTGAGGGCCAGTATTACCGCCCCGTTGAATTAGACCGGTAAAGCTAAAACAAATATCTGTTGGCACATTGGCGCTCATGCCAAGCAATTCACACATTGAGTTCCCTACTCTTTTGGTTCCTAGTTTTCATCACAATAGCAAGCTGCTATTCCATCTCTTTTTCAACTAGCTGAATGATGATGTGGATGATTTTAATATGGACTTCTTGAATACGGTCAGCGTAGCCAAAGTGTGGTACGCGAATTTCAATATCCGCCAGACCCGCCATTTTACCGCCATCTTTACCCGTTAGAGCGATGGTTTTCATGCCTTTTGCTTTCGCCGCATCAATCGCCTTAAGAATATTACCAGAGTTACCAGACGTTGATAGACCAAACAGCACGTCACCACGGCGACCTACTGCTTCTACGTAACGAGAAAAGACAAAGTCGTAACCAAAATCATTACTCACGCAAGAAAGGTGGCTTGGATCAGAAATCGCAATACCAGCGTAGCCCGGGCGGTTTTCACGATAGCGACCTGTTAACTCTTCAGCAAAGTGCATAGCATCACAGTGCGAACCACCATTACCACAAGACAGCACTTTACCCTCTTGCTTGAACGAGTCAGCAATCATCTTCGCAGCAGCTTCAATCTGCGCAATGTTGTGGTCGTCATTTAAGAATTTATTCAGTACTTCAGCAGCTTCAGTTAGCTCATTTCTAATCAAGTCTTGGTACATAGTGTTGTTCTCTTTGTTTTTTCGCCATACCTATGCGATGGCTGTTAATTCTGAGTTTACCTATAAACCGTCAACTCTGTCGATAGATGGCATATGACCACGGCACCAATTTCATCATTATTGTTGTTCAAATTGACGTTTGGCAGACAAAGTGCTGCCTAAGCCGCTTATTTTGCAATCAACTAGAGCAATTACTTGACAGATTTTACATCTGTGCAATATTTTAATTACAATTAATACTGGTACGACCTCTTACCTTGCACGTACGAATAAGAGTCAATGCCATCGCAAACTGACCCAAAACAACAATAAGTACCCAGATAAAGGAACCATCATGGACATCTTGCTCTCTCTCATCGCCTTGCTCGGCGCTATTGGTATCAGCTTTTATCAACGAGCGTCACTGGCAAAATCCCTTTTGCTAATCACCTCAGCAATGGTGCTTGGCACCCTGCTTAGTGTATTTGGCGCTATCTCATGGGCATTCTATGTCGCCACAGTGGTGGTGTTGTGTGTACCATCGATAAGACAATCGCTCGTCTCTGCTAAAGCACTCGCAGTGTTCAAAAAAGTGCTCCCTGCTATGTCACAAACCGAGAAAGAAGCCTTAGATGCAGGCACGGTATGGTGGGAAGCGGAACTGTTTAAAGGGAAACCTGATTGGCAAAAGCTGCAAAACATCACTCCATCGAAACTCACTGAAGAAGAACAAGCCTTTTTAGATGGTCCTGTCAATGAAGTGTGTGCGATGATCAATGATTACCAAATCACCCACGAACTGGCGGACCTTCCACCAGAGATTTGGCAATACCTTAAGGACAATAAGTTCTTCGCGATGATCATCAAAAAGCAGTATGGCGGTCTTGAATTTTCCGCTTACGCGCAGTCTTGCGTGCTGCAAAAACTGTGTGGTGTATCGAGCGTTGTCTCTTCAACAGTGGGTGTTCCGAACTCATTAGGTCCAGGTGAGCTTCTGCAGCACTACGGTACGGAAGAACAAAAGGACTACTACCTACCAAGACTTGCCTTGGTAAAGAGATCCCATGTTTTGCTCTAACCAGTCCAGAAGCTGGTTCTGATGCGGGCTCAATTCCTGACTTTGGCGTCGTTTGTAAAGGTCAATGGGAAGGCAAAGAAGTATTGGGTATGAAGCTGACTTGGAACAAACGCTATATTACCCTTGCACCTGTCGCTACTGTATTGGGTCTAGCTTTCAAGCTTAGAGACCCAGACGGTCTATTGGGTGATAAAGAAGATCTTGGTATTACTTGTGCCCTTATCCCAACTCACCTCAAAGGCGTAGAGATCGGTAATCGTCACTTCCCACTGAATGTGCCATTCCAGAATGGTCCTACTCGTGCCAATGAGATTTTTGTACCGATCGATTTCATTATCGGCGGTCAAAAGATGGCCGGTCAAGGCTGGCGCATGTTGGTAGAATGTTTGTCTGTTGGTCGTGGTATCACTCTGCCATCTAGCTCAACGGGTGGAATCAAGACAGCGGCTCTCGCAACTGGTGCTTACGCTCGCATTCGCCGCCAATTTAAACAGCCTATCGGTCATATGGAAGGCATTGAAGAGCCACTAGCACGCCTGGGTGGCAATGCGTATGTGATGGACGCAGCAAGTCGCCTAACCGTGACAGGCATTGACCTAGGGGAAAAACCATCCGTTATCTCTGCCATCGTTAAATACCACTGTACTCACCGAGGACAGCGCAGCATCATTGATGCGATGGATATTGTCGGCGGTAAAGGTATATGTCTTGGCCCTTCAAACTTCCTAGGTCGTGGCTACCAAGGTGCACCTGTTGCTATTACGGTAGAAGGTGCCAATATATTAACTCGCTCAATGATCATCTACGGTCAAGGTGCCATTCGCTGCCATCCTTACGTGTTGGAAGAAATGGAAGCCGCTCACTCAACCGCTTCAAATGCTGTCGACAAGTTTGATAAAGCACTAGCCGGTCACGTTGCCTTTACGGTAAGTAACCTAGTGCGCAGTTTCTGGCTAGGTCTAACTGATGGTCGTGGCTCTTCTGCACCACATAAAGATGTCACCACTCGTTACTACCAACAACTCAATCGTTACAGCGCCAACTTGGCTCTGCTATCGGACGTCTCCATGGCAGTGCTTGGCGGGTCACTGAAACGCAAAGAGCGCTTATCCGCTCGTCTAGGTGATATTTTAAGTCAGCTTTATCTAAGCAGTGCGACACTTAAGCGCTACGACGTTGAAGGGCGCAATAGTGAAGATTTACCTATGCTTCACTGGGGCATGCAAGACAGTTTGCTGCAAGCCGAGCAAGCACTGGATGACTTCTTAGCAAACTTTCCAAACAAAGCCATCGGCGCTTACTACGCGTGATTGTTTTGCCTCTCGGTACAGTACGTAAAGCGCCATCGGACAAGCTCGATAGCCAGGTTGCGCGTATTCTGCAAACTCCAAGCGCAGCACGTACTCGCTTAGGTTATGGTCAGTACTTCGAACCAACTGAGTACAATGCCGTTGGCCGTATTGAGCAAGCGCTAGACATCATTCTGCGCGCTGAGCCTGTATTTACCAAAGTGTGTAAAGCCATTGAGCAGCGTCGTCCGTTTACCCAACTGGATAAAGTGGCAGTGATTGGCTTAGAAAAAGGCATCATTAGTCAGGAAGAAGCACAATTGTTGACCACAGCAGAAGCACATCGCCTATACACCATCAATGTTGATGACTTCTCACCAGAGGAGCTGGCAGCAAAGCCCGTTTATCCGGCGATGGAGGAAGTCGCGTAAGCTCTGAATAACATAAGTTCTGAATTACGTAAGCTTAGAAACATAAAACAAAGCCAGTAAGGGAAACCTTGCTGGCTTTTTTAGTTCGTACTTTTTTGCGTAGCTTTCAGTGTTTTGCTTTTTGGGCTGCCGCTATTTGGCTAATGGCTAATATCAACCGGGCATTTTCAACTGCATTTCAGGCAGTGAAGCTTAATGGCTCTGCGGCGTCGGACAAACCACCAAATCAAACCACCCACCACAATCAACACTATATTGCCCACCGCGATCGCGATGATAGCGTTTTGACGCACCTGTTGGCGATGTGCCAATACCTGTGCTTCTTGCTCCGCTTTTTTCCTTGCCTCACGAGCTGCCTGCTGCATTTGCTCTGCTTTCGCAAGATCTATAGTGCCTACTACGCTAAAGGTACGGTTTGGCAACTCAAATACTAGAGGTCGTCCGGAGGCCGATTCATTGGCATAGACGCTACCAGACCAACTATAAGTACCTATTTGATCGCTATCGTGAAATGCCACTACCATGTCATTTTCATTGGTACCTGCTTGATTCTGAGCGACGCTTTGGCTGTCATCTGGCTGTTGCAGTTCAATCGACGCGGCAAGCGAGCCCGCCTCCAGAGTCGCAGGTTCACCGCGAACCACCACCTGATGCGGTGTTTCCCCTGCCCCTTGAATAAAACGGGTAACAAATGGTGTTGGGTAGATAAAGACTTCTTGTTCAAGCGCGCGCAAGAAGACTCCGTTGCCAGTGGTAATTCGTACGTTGTATTTGCCCGGCTCGACAGAGATCGGCAACTCGACGGTAAACACACCGTCACCAGAGCGCTCATCTAACCCCTCACCATTATCAAAGAACTCTCCAATCACAATAGGCACTGGTGCTATCTTTTCGCTCTGCTGGTTATGTTTCTGAGCCTGCTCTTCTAGATAACGGGTCATCACAACACGAAGGTTAACCCTATCAAGAATGTTTTCTACAATGAGCGGCTCATCGTCACTCATCAACCGAGCGGTAAACTTAAGCTTTTCGCCTTGATAAATACGTTGTGGGAGAGTCTCTGCCTTGAGACTTAACTGAGAAATGATTTGAATATTGTTTTTCGGGCTCACTTTGCCGATCGCTTGCCAAGGCCCCGGCATAGGACGCTCAATGGTAATCACATCAACGGTTGGCTCTTCTATCCAGCGGACGTGAGATGGATGACGCCAAGCATAGTATTTTTTACCATCGGGTCTAACAAGTGTGACAGGCTTAGAGCGCTCTTGACGATAGACTAAGAAAGTAATCCTCTCGACGGTTTCATCGACTCGAAAACGATTGTCGAGAAAAGGCATTGAGGATTCACTCGCGACCGCACCCACTGTCAGCAATAACCACATGGCTATCGCTAGCATTATCCTCTGCATGACTCTCTCCTACTGACGCCAGAGACAACTGCCGCCTTTTTCAACGATATCTAAACGCGCACTGTGCGCATCCAATTCATCGGCAGAGGCCATCAAAACCTTTAATGATTTTCTTGAAGATGTGAGGCGCTTAATAGATTCGCCACCCGCATCACCATCTGACTGACCCGCATTGAACTGCATTGACGTTTGACCACCGGTCATCGCCAGATAAACGTCAGCCAAGATCTCCGCATCGAGCAATGCGCCGTGGAGAATACGTGCTGAGGTATCGATGGTGTAGTGTTTTGCCAGAGAGTCGAGGTTTTTTCTCGCCGGCATGTTTGCCATACGCTTCGCCATGGCAAGGGTATCGGTGACCTTACAATATTGGTCTGTGGTACCTATTGAGGCATCCAACATTCCGAACTCATGATCCATAAAGCCCACGTCGAAGGGCGCGTTATGCGCCACAAGCTCAGCGCCTTTGATGAAGTCTAAAAATTCTTCATGCACTTGCTTGTAAACCGGTTTATCGAGTAGGAACTCATCCGTAATACCGTGAACGTCGATCGCGTCCGGCTGGATTGGCATATCAGGCTTAAGATAAACGTGAAAGTGACGACCAGTCAGTTTGCGATTGATGATCTCAACAGCACCAATTTCAATGATGCGGTGTCCCATATAGTGAGGACCACCCTCACGATTCATACCTGTGGTTTCGGTATCGAGTACCACGATTCGGCGCTGTTCTGGATTGTGACTGGTATTCATGGCGTTTTGTATGTCAGACTATGTAGATAAACGTTTAAGACTCTATAGTATCAAATCATGACGAAGCAGGTTGAAATTTTCACAGACGGCTCTTGTTTAGGCAACCCGGGCCCTGGCGGTTACGGTATTGTGCTGCGCTACAAGCAGAATGAAAAGACCCTAGCCAAAGGCTACACCCTTACTACCAATAATCGCATGGAAATGTTGGCCACCATCGTCGCATTACAAGCGCTTAAAGAGCCGTGCGAAGTGATCCTTACCACCGACAGCCAGTACGTGCGTCAAGGTATCACGCAATGGATCCATAACTGGAAAAAACGGGGCTGGAAAACCGCAGACAAGAAGCCCGTGAAAAACGCTGACCTATGGAAGGCGCTCGATGCTGAAACGGCTCGTCACACGGTTGATTGGCGCTGGGTGAAAGGTCACGCAGGTCATCGCGAAAATGAGATGTGTGATGAGCTTGCCAGAGCGGCGGCAGAAAACCCAACTGAAGAAGATACCGGTTATCAGCCTAGCTAACGACAATCGCCAGACTGCTGTTTATCTGCAGTTCGATAACTGACGCTTGCGGGCGTCAGTTTCTTTTTCAAACGCCAGTGGGGCTTGATCGGTTTTAGCGGATAGGTACGCTTTCTCGCGACGATAAAATACAAACTGCCCATTGGCGATGCCCAGTCACCAATACTACTCTCTAACCAAGTCCACATGGTGCGATAACGTTTCATTGGAAACAGTGCGTAGGTGTCGGCATACACGACTTGGTAATTAAGTACCCCGAGCCAATCTTTGATGCGACCTGGAGTGAACATTCGACCACTCCACGGAAAGTTGTTTTTACGCCATGGCATCAGACTTGCCAATCCCGTAAAACTCATGGGATTAAACCCTGTCAAAATCAAATAGCCATCATCCATCATCACTCGGTCAACTTCGCGCAGTAGACGGTGGGGATCTTCCGCATACTCAAGTTGATGCGACATCACTATCGCATCAAAACTCTTTTCTAAAAATGGCAATTCGTAGCGGTCAGCGATAACATTGTGAAGAGGGTTTTTAATATCAAGATTGACTTGATGCTGAATATTGCAATTGCAGCTCGTTAACTCGCAGCTTAAACCACCTAACTTAAGTAAGTGGTAGCCAAATAACTTCGGGCACCACTCGTCAAGGCGCGTTTGAATCGACTCAGATACCCATTGCCCATTGGCGAGTTCATCCCAGGAATGAGGATGGTCTACTTTTTTCTTGCTGCGAGCTGGTTTCATATTCGGGCAATCTCCCAAACCGAACTGGAGAAACAACAATGTTACATATCAAAAGCATACCTGCATTTAATGACAATTACATCTGGCTTATTCAAAATAACCAAAACTTGTGTGCCGTTGTCGATCCAGGCGACGCAGAGCCCGTCATTAACTACCTAGAGCAGCACGAACTTGAGCTTGTAACGATTCTTGTGACCCATCATCATTGGGATCATACCGGCGGTATCGCCAAACTGATTGAGAGATATCCATCTATCAGTATCATTGGTCCTGAACACTCTTCTACTGAACACCTGACCCATAGGGTAGCCGAAGGTCACCGCATAAACCTTTTCCACGAGGAGTTCTTGGTACTGAATTTGCCAGGACATACTCTGGACCACATTGGCTTTGTGGGTGATGGTAAGCTGTTTTGCGGTGACGTTTTATTCTCTGCTGGTTGCGGCCGCATTTTTGAAGGCACGCCCGAGCAAATGTTCAACTCACTGCAAAAACTCACGCTACTCCCAGAAGAAACCGAAGTGTACTGCACACACGAGTACACGCTGAGTAACCTCGCTTTTGCCCTCGCTGTCGAACCACACAACGAGTTCTTGCACCAATATCGCGATGACGCGAATCAGAAAAGAGCCAAGGGACTTCCGACTTTACCTACATCGATTGCCGTGGAAAAACGTATCAACCCGTTCTTACGCACCACGCAAACCGAAGTTGTGAACTCGGTAGCAAATCGCAGTGCGAATAATGATCCCTTAGCCACTTTTACCGCATTACGTGAGTGGAAGAACGAATTTTAACGTTTTGCTGCTTGTTTGGCCCAACGCCTATTAGTATTATGCTCAGCCGTTCAAGTAAGAGGTTGTAGCAAACACAATGCATAAGAAATACAGTTGGGCATTTGCCCTGTTGCTGGCTGGTTGTCAAATGACTCAGCCAGATACAAGCAGCACAACAGAGCCAACCAACTCTCCTGCAGAAACAGCGACAACTAAAACAACAAAGCCCGTTTCCGTTACCACTCCTGAAGTAAAACCTGCACCGAAAGCACTCACGCCTCAGCAACAAGAGGATGTTTGGAAGCGTATCGCGATGCAGTTGGAGATGGAGATCCCGGACAATGCGAAAGTCGATTACTATCGCAAATGGTACATCAAGCACCCGAATCACTTAAAAACGGTCTCGCAGCGCGCTAAGCCGTTTCTATATCTCATTACTGAAGAGATCGAAGCGCGTGATTTGCCGCTTGAGCTGGCACTACTTCCTATCGTAGAAAGCTCGTTTGATGCGTTTGCCTACTCACACGGCAGTGCGGCGGGTTTGTGGCAATTTGTTCCAGCCACTGGCAAAGCGTTCGGCCTAGATCAAACCTATTGGTTTGATGGTCGCCGCGACGTAACTCTGTCGACCAATGCTGCGCTCGATTACCTAACACAACTTAACCGACGCTTTGACGGTAACTGGAATCATGCGATTGCGGCGTACAACAGTGGCGGCGGTCGAGTCTCTAGCGCGATTCGCAAAAACCGCAATGCAGGCAAACCTATCGACTTCTTCTCTCTAGATTTACCTAAAGAGACCAGCGGCTACGTGCCAAAACTGTTGGCGTTAGCGGATATTCTCGCCAACGCTGAGAAATACGGCGTGGACATCCCTGCGATTCCAAACCAACCCGCTCTTGAATTAGTTGAGCCCAACGAACAGCTTGATCTAGCCATTGCGGCAAAGTACGCCGGTATCTCAGTGAAAGAGCTGCAGAGCTATAACCCGGCTTACAACCAATGGGCAACAGCGCCAAACGGTCCACAAACTTTACTGCTACCAGTCAACAGTGTTGATCAGTTCCGCGTTGAGCTTGAAAAAACCGTGGTAAAGGCATGCGCCTAGTACGCTACAAGGTGAAATCCGGTGATTCACTCAGTGTTATTGCTCAGCGCCACCAAACCACCACGAAAGTGATTCGTAACGCGAATGGCCTAAGCAACAATAACATTCGTGCAGGTCAATATCTGCTGGTTCCTACGTCAACCAAAGACGACTCCACGTATAGCCTAAGTGCGGCTAACCGCCTGGCAAAGACTCAGTCTACCTCTCGTGGTAACTACAAAGTCACCCATAAGGTGGAAAGTGGTGATAGCTTGTGGTCGATTGCGAAAGCCAACAAGGTATCACACCAATCATTGGCTAAATGGAATGGCATGGGGCCGAGAGACACATTGCGTGTCGGTCAAGAGCTAGTGATTTGGAAGAGTGCTAGCGATGGCGCTGTCATTCGCACCATTTTCTACTCCGTGCGCAGCGGCGATACCATTAGCGGGATTGCACACAAGTTTAAAGTGCGCACCAATGATGTGGTGAAGTGGAACAGCCTACAGAAAAACAAATACCTGAAGCCAGGTCAGAAGTTAAAACTGTACGTTGACGTCACTAAGACCAGCGCCTAACTGCTACTTAAGTTTAAGTTATAAAGCCAGTCTGTTGACTGGCTTTTTTACACCTGATAATGCTCGCAAAGACTCAAAAAAAAACGCCAAGCATTTAGCTTGGCGTTTTCCTATTAAACTCGTCGCTTGAGCTACGTAATGTGTTCGCTATGGGCGATACACTTTTACGTTGCTGTAGCCTTGCTCTTGCAAGTACAAGGCTTGCAAACGGCTCATTACGCCACGGTCACAGTACAGCAGGTATGTTTTCGATTGGTCGAGGTCGCCAAACTTAGTGCCTAGTTTGAAGAACGGCAGATGTTTCACTTCTACGTTATCAAGCTCTAATGGGCTTGCTTCTTCCTCTTCTGCACTGCGAATGTCTAGTACGATAGCATCGTTTTCAACCGATTCCACTTGCTCAACCTCCGGCGCCTGCTCTTGGCTCTCTTTCTCGATATCACGGATATCGATCATACGAGCATCACGCACCACTTGTTCAAGTACAGCGAAATCAAATTTCTCTTCTTCCGCTTCAAGCTTCGCTTTAACCGCTTTTACCGTTGGTTTACGAGAGATCACGCCACAGTATTCAGGCATGGTCTTGGCGAAATCTTCGGTACCGATTTCACGCGCAAGATCGATGATGTCTTCTTTATCCCAGTTGATAAGAGGACGAAGGATCAGCGTATCTGTCACGCCA
This sequence comes from Vibrio maritimus, assembly GCA_003263775.1. GTDB lineage: Bacteria > Pseudomonadota > Gammaproteobacteria > Enterobacterales > Vibrionaceae > Vibrio > Vibrio maritimus. Next base: position 329,748 of record JYJJ01000002.1, on the reverse strand, counting down.
TCGATGTGACGAAGGTTAGTCAGTGTTTGGCTCGATACCTGGCCTAACGCTTCACCTGTCACTAGTGCTTCAATGCCGAACTTTTCAGCAAGCATACCACCAGCACGCATAAACATGCGCTTAAGGATAACGCCCATTTGGCCGTCTTCCACTTTCTCAAGGATCTCAGCAACAACCGGTTCGAAGTCTACAGAGAGGAACTTCACCTTCGCTGAGGAGCCGTACTTGTTCCACAGGAAGTGAGCTACTTGCTTCACACCAATCTCGTGCGCAGGGCCGCCAAGATTGAAGAAACAGTAATGCGTTTTTGAACCGCGCTTAATGTGCAGGTAACTCGAAACACCTGAATCAAAACCACCAGAAATCAAGCTTAATACATCTTCTTGCGTCCCTAGAGGGAAGCCGCCCAGACCTTTATGACGCGCGATAACCTGATTCAGCTTGTCGTTCGCCACTTCAATGTTAACGGTCACATCAGGCTTCGACAGCTTCACACGAGCGCTTTCTACCGCTTGGTTAAGACCACCGCCTACGTAGCGCTCAAGTTCAATCGAGGTAAAGTCATGCTTACCACGACGCTTCGCACGTACCACAAAGGTTTTGCCTTCGATATTTTTGCCATTAAGCTCTAGAACTTGCTCATAGATATCGTGCATATCCGCAAAATCAGATTGCTGAACTTCAAGTACATGATGGATGCCAGGGGTTTGAGTCAGGATCTCCAATACTTCTTTATGATATTGGTCTGAACTTGCACTCACTTCAATGTGATCACGACGGTTAAACACCGCCACCGATTCCGTACGGCGCTGGATAATGATTCGCAGGTTGCACTCAAGGATCCTTGTAAAGCGCTTACGCACTGAATCGCTTTTTACAAAAATCTCTGGATGGGGCTTTACGATAAATCTCATAGTCTTTTCACATCTCGTTGCAATGCTGTCTGAGCGCGACAGTATGGGGAAACACATATCAACTGTAGTACAAATTCGCTCAACTCAGAGTGCAAACTATGAGACTTCACTGAGCGATTGTTCATTAGGGGCGCAAGTATACCCGCAACCTTTATAAGATGCGAGCAATCCACCTAATTCAAACAAAGGGGGCGGCTCTGCGGTAAAAAACAGAAACGCCAGAGCAGAGCTCTGGCGTTTTTAGAAGTCACGGCAATTACTTATCCATTAGTTACCTTCAGCCGATACCTCATCGGTATACACTGGCTCACCCTGCATGATACTGATTTCTACTCGGCGATTTCGAGCCCGCTGTCGCTCGGTATCATTTGGCCCCAGCGGTTCTGTATCGGCGACACCGATGACTCTAAGTCTGAGGTGAGAGAAGCCTTTAACCTTCTCCATCTCTTGCGCGACCGAAACCGCGCGCTGTGAAGAGAGATCCCAGCTTGAGCGATAGAGCTCAGAATCAAGTGGCAAGTTATCAGTATGTCCGGAGACACGAACCTGGCCCGGAATGTCTTTCACAAGATCGGCAACTTGCCTCACTAAAGGCCTAAACTTAGGCTGCAAAAACGCCGAATCTTCTGGGAACGCACCTTTTTCTTGAATACGAATCACCAATTGCTGGCCCAAGTTTTCTACTTCGACGGCCCCTTGATTAATCTCTTGTTGCAGCGCCTGCTTGATCACTTGCTCCAACTCTTCAAGATCTTCGTTTTGCTGTTCACTGTCTGAAGACGCGGTACCAATCTGGTTCTTTTGAGTACGATCGGCGGTTTGACCACCGGTGATCTTACCATCATCACGCTGATTACCACCCGCTCTATCCGAATCTCCTTCTTGAAACTCTAGCGTCTGCTGAGTGATATCAATGGTTTGCTGCATGATCACATCAATTGGCGTCGGCTCAGGGCGGCCTGGTCTGAATTCTTGAGCAATAATACTGGTGCCCTTTGGAATATCTTTCACCTCAAGGCGGTTTTGGACACCAAACGCAAATTTCATCGAACCTGCGATTTGCTTAAACTTCAGCACGTCCATTTCTGAAAACGACAGCAGCAGAACGAAAAAGCACATCAACAGCGACATGAGATCAGAGAAGGTCGCCATCCAAGCGGCGCGCCAGGAGGTGGACATTTACATTTGCCTTTCTCTTCCATCACTTAATCCCGTTATCAATCATTACGGAAACGCTACTCGCCATCGAGATCGAACGCGCGCTTGTTTTCATTAATGTAATTTTTGAGGTAGCCATCGATAACGCGAGGGTTCTGGCCGTCTTGAATCGCTAACACACCATCCATTATTAGACGACGATTGAGATTTTCTTGCTCTCTACGCAGAGTTAGCTTATCGGCGATTGGGAAGAACAACATGTTCGCAAGCATCGCACCGTAAAGCGTAGTAAGTAGCGCAATCGCCATCGCCGGACCGATGGATTTAGGGTCGTCCATATTCGATAACATCGCAACCAAGCCAACCAAGGTACCAATCATGCCCATTGCGGGAGCAACATCTCCGTAAGCTCTAAACACCGCCGCACCCTTTTCGTGGCGCTCATCCGTCAGGGCGATATCTTTTTGCATCGCATTGCGCACCACTTCAGCATCATGGCCATCGACGAGAAGATCAATGCCCTTTTGCATAAAGCTATTTTGAATGTCCATTTCCTCAAGCGCGAGGAAGCCACCTTTACGCGCTGCATCAGCCATTTCAACAATCTTCGCGATCAGATCTTCTGGCTCATCGGTTTTGAACATAAACGCTTTACTGGCAATTTTGGCGGCGCCAAAGAACTGCCCTAGCGTGAATTTCATTAAGACGACAAATGTCGATCCCCCGATAACGATAAATACCGACGTAGTATCATAGTAAGTCATGATGCTGCCACCGAGCACCATCGCAATAATTATCGAAGAGACCCCACCAATGAGGCCTATCAGCGTTGCTAAATCCACTCAACACTCCATAGAAAATTTGACATCTTAGCCACTCAGACGAACCGACAAGCAGCCCGAGTCTATCTCGTTACTTTTAGGTTATCGACCAAGTGCTCATATCTTTAAGTGATTTATGACCACAAAATCACAAAATTGCGTCGCAAACCGTCAGATGTTGAAGACTCCTACTTGTTTTGTTAATGAATACTGCCTGATTAATGGGCTGTATTGACGCTTTTTTTAGCAATCCCAATCCACTCAGCGTGTGTTAACAGCATTTTTCGCACCATAAGTTTGACCATCGCTAGCCGCTCATGTAACGTTCGATCATTTCATAAAAATAAGTACGTTATGGCGACTAAGAAACCTGAGAACATGTCGTTCGAAGCGACAGTAGACGAGCTCGATACACTCGTAGAACAACTGGAAAACGGCGATCTAGCATTGGACGATGCGCTGAAGAAGTTCGAGCGTGGTATCGCCCTAGCGAGAGCTGGACAGCAAAAGCTGACCGAAGCGGAACAAAAAGTTAGCATCTTACTAGCTAAGGATGATGACGCCGACCTTCAAGACTTTGCTCAGCCGTCAGAATAATTTCAAAAGTGAGTATCCCCATGATTGAGACTTTGAAGTCTTATCAATCCCGTAACAACCAGCAACTGGATGCTTGGTTGGACGGCTATCCCTTTCAGCAGCAACGACTGATTGAAGCCATGCGCTATGCCCTACTTTTGGGTGGCAAGCGTGCAAGACCGTTTTTAGTCTACGCCACAGGTTCTATCTTTGGTTGCAGTGAAGAGCAGCTCGACACACCAGCGGCTGCGATTGAGTGTATTCACGCCTACTCTCTTGTTCATGACGACCTGCCGGCCATGGACGACGATGAATTGCGCCGCGGCAAAGCCACTTGCCATATAGAGTTTGATGAAGCCACCGCGATTTTGACCGGTGACGCTCTGCAAACACTAGCCTTCACCATATTATCAGAAGGAACTTTGGCGCCATTTGCCGAATCACAACGTATTACTATGGTGAAAGAGCTTGCGCGTGCTTCTGGCGCTGCGGGTATGTGCATCGGACAGGCATTAGACCTCGAAGCTGAGAACCGCCAAGTGACATTAGATGAGCTTGAGCGAATCCATCGCCATAAAACAGGCGCGCTAATAAAATGTGCGGTACAACTTGGCGCATTGTCAGCGGGTGAAAAAGGGCGCGAATACTTGCCACAGCTTGAAACCTACGCTGAAGCTATTGGCCTTGCGTTCCAAGTTCAAGATGACATTTTAGACATTGTTGGTGACACTGAGACCCTAGGAAAACCACAGGGCTCTGATGTCGAACTTAACAAGAGTACCTATCCAGCATTGTTGGGGCTGGAAGGGGCTCAGCAAAAAGCCACACAGCTTTTTGAAGAAGCACTTTGTGCTTTGCAAGCGATACCCTACAATACGCAACTACTCGAAGACTTCGCCCGATACGTCATCGAGCGCAACAACTAGACTATATTAAAGCGCTAAATAACTATGACACTTGATATTTCAAAGTATCCGACACTGACATTAGCAAACACGCCAGAAGAACTTCGCCTAATGCCGAAGGAATCTTTACCAAAGCTGTGTGAAGAGCTTAGGACGTATTTGCTAAATTCAGTGAGCCAGTCTAGTGGACACTTGGCTTCCGGACTCGGTACGGTGGAACTCACCGTTGCCCTACACTACGTCTACAATACGCCCTTCGACCAGCTTATTTGGGATGTTGGCCATCAAGCTACCCGCATAAGATTTTAACCGGTCGCCGTGAGCAGCTTTCGACTATTCGTCAAAAAGACGGCCTACACCCATTCCCGTGGCGTGAAGAAAGTGAATACGACACATTGTCTGTTGGTCACTCGTCTACATCTATTAGTGCTGGACTTGGCATGGCGATTTCGGCTGCTAAAGAAGGCAAAGATCGCAAAGTGGTCAGTGTGATTGGTGATGGTGCAATCACGGCAGGTATGGCGTTTGAGGCACTTAACCACGCTGGTGATGTGCACCCTGATATGCTGGTTATCCTAAACGACAACGAAATGTCGATCTCGGAAAACGTTGGCGCACTGAACAACCACCTAGCGCAAGTCCTATCAGGCAGCTTGTACACCTCTATCCGCGAAGGCGGTAAAAAAGCGCTATCCGGCCTTCCGCCAATCAAAGAACTGGTTAAGCGCACCGAAGAGCACCTCAAAGGCATGATCGTACCAGGGACTTTGTTTGAAGAGCTTGGTTTCAACTATATCGGCCCTATCGATGGTCATGATGTCAATGAACTGGTCAAAACGCTGAAAAACATGCGTGGACTTAAAGGTCCTCAGTTCCTGCACATCATGACTAAAAAAGGTAAAGGTTATGAGCCTGCGAGAAAGACCCTATCGGTTATCACGGCGTGCCTAAATTTGACCCTTCGCACTCAAGCTTACCGAAAAGCAGCTCAAGCAAACCAACATACTCGAAAATCTTTGGTGATTTCTTATGTGATATGGCGGCGCAAGACCCTTCACTGATGGCGATTACGCCGGCGATGCGTGAAGGCTCAGGTATGGTTCGCTTCTCTAAAGAATATCCTGGTCAGTATTTTGATGTCGCTATCGCTGAGCAGCATGCAGTGACGCTAGCAACAGGTATGGCGATTGCTGGTAACAAGCCTATCGTCGCAATCTACTCGACTTTCTTACAACGTGGCTACGACCAACTTATCCACGATGTGGCCATTATGGATCTGCCAGTGATGTTCGCGATCGATCGTGCAGGCCTTGTTGGTGCCGATGGTCAAACTCACCAAGGTGCGTTTGATCTGAGCTTTATGCGCTGCATTCCGAATATGGTTATCATGGCTCCAAGTGATGAGAACGAGTGTCGTCAGATGCTGTACACCGGTCACATGCACACAGGTCCAAGTGCCGTTCGCTACCCTCGTGGCAGCGGTAATGGTACGACGCCAGAAGCTGAGTTTACTGCTTTGGAAATCGGTAAAGGTCGCCTTGTTCGTGAAGGTGAGAAAGTCGCGATTTTGTCATTCGGAACCTTCCTAGACAACGCGTTGGTCGCAGCAGAAAACCTCAATGCTACCGTGGCTGATATGCGATTTGTTAAACCTCTTGATGAGGCGCTTATCCGTGAACTCTGTGACAGTCATGATGTGCTGGTCACTCTCGAAGAGAACGCCATCGCTGGCGGTGCTGGTGCTGGGGTGATTGAGTTTATGATGAGTGAGAAGCTGATGAAACCAGTGCTTAACCTTGGTCTTCCTGACAAGTTTATCGCACAAGGCACACAAGATGAGCTCCATACGGAACTTGGCCTTGACGCTGCTGGCATCGAAGCCGCTATTCGCGATTACATCTCCAAATAGAGACGTATCCACAAGTTAAGTAAAAAAGCGACTCTAGGGTCGCTTTTTTGTTGCCAATTTGCCCGTTCAGAAGAAACAAAAAAAGCCGCAACCTAGGTTGCGGCTTTTCAAGTTCATTGCATGGCGATTATGCGTTTGCTTCACGCTCAGCGATAAACTCTAGCGCCATCTTAATACGAGCAATCACGCGCTCTTTGCCAACAAGCTCCATAACGGCATCAACTGAAGGTGATTGACCACCACCAGTCACTGCAACGCGAAGTGGCATACCGATTTTACCCATGCCAATTTCTAGTTCTTCGCAAACTGCAGCAATCACTTGATCTTTAATGTTTGCCGTTGTCCACTCTTCTAGTGCTTCGGCTTTAGCAAGCGCAACTTCGAGTGGTTGTTTAGCAACACCACGTAGGTGCTTCTTCGCTGCACCCGCTTCAAACTCAGAGAAATCTTCGTAGAAGTAACGGATTTGCTCAGCAAGCTCAACAAGCGTATTACAGCGCTCACCCACAAGCTTGATCACTTCTGTAATAGCTGGACCGTTTTCTGTGCTTAGCTTCTGCTCATCTAAATGCCATTGCAGGTGCTTAGCCACGTACTCAGGTTCAGATGTCTTGATGTAGTGGTTGTTCAGCCAGTTTAGCTTATCTGTGTTAAACGCTGATGCTGACTTAGAGATTGCATTCAATGAGAACAAGTTAATCATCTCTTCTTGAGAGAAAATTTCTTGGTCACCGTGAGACCAGCCTAGACGCACCAAGTAGTTGTTAAGTGCATTTGGCAAGTAGCCTTCATCACGATATTGCATCACAGAAACCGCGCCATGACGCTTTGACAACTTAGCACCATCATCACCTAGGATCATTGCACAGTGAGCAAACGTCGGAACTGGCGCACCTAGTGCTTCATAGATGTTGATTTGACGTGGTGTGTTGTTGATGTGGTCTTCACCACGAACTACGTGAGTGATACCCATATCCCAGTCATCTACCACAACAACGAAGTTGTAAGTAGGCGCACCATCAGTACGACGGATGATAAGATCATCCATTTGGCTGTTAGCAATCTCGATACGACCACGGATTTGATCATCAAATACTACGCTGCCCTCTTTCGGGTTGCGGAAACGAATTACACATGGGTCACCATCTTTAGCCGCCGCATTAGCCGCAACGATTTTCGGGTGGTTTGCATCGTAACGAGGGATCTCTTTATTTGCTTCTTGCTCAGCACGAATCTCTTCAAGTAGCTCTTTTGGTGCGTAGCACTTATAAGCTTTGTCTTCAGCAAGTAGCTTGTCGACCATTTCGTTGTAACGATCAAAACGCTTCGACTGGTAGTACGGACCCTCGTCCCACTCAAGTCCCATCCACTGCATACCTTCAAGGATCGCATCTACCGCTTCCTGAGAGTTACGCTCTAGATCCGTATCTTCAATACGTAGAACGAATTCACCGCCTTGGTTTTTAGCAAATAACCAAGAGTAAAGTGCAGTACGCGCACCACCGACGTGAAGATAGCCAGTTGGGCTTGGAGCAAAACGTGTTTTAACCGTCATCGAAAGTACCTTGTTGTCAACGTCGCACAATGCTTGTCATCGTGCGTTGCAAATTTTGGGCGCTATTTTATCACCTTACACTAATTCTACAATCTCTATACCTAAATGAGATGAAACCGCTTGACCTTACCCTTGAGGGAAGGTTTATGTTTACCGTTAATGAACAAGTATCGAGGTTGGTTATGGTCACTTACACGCTCAATTTATCAGGCTTATCCTGTATGGGTTGCGTAAAAAAAGTTCGCAATGCATTGGAGCAGGCTTCGACTGATATTGAAATCAAACAGCTTGATAAGCACGCTTTAACTGTCTCGACGGATGCCCATATCGATGACATTATCCAGCCTATCGCCAACCTAGGTTTTGAGGCGAAACCTGTACGACATTTTGAGCTCTCGGGTCTTAACTGTGGCAAGTGCGTCGCCAAGCTTCAGGCTCAACTTGAAACGCTTGATTCAATTACTATTATTGCGCTAAGTAAGCAATCACTTACTATTGAATCAAATCTTGATGTTAATCTCATCCAAAACAACATTAAGCAAGTCGCTTCCAAGCCGTATTGAGCGATATCCCGCAAGGCGATATTGCTAGCAATGAGCTAAGCCATACGACAGAAAGTACGGTCGAAAATACGCCTCGCGAATCTGTGAAAGCTTCAGCCACCAACTCACCGGCTTCTTCTCAATCAGCCTCCAGCATTCAACTACTGATTCAAGGGATGACATGTGCCAGCTGCGTTTCTTCGGTTGAAAAAGCGCTGCAATCGGTAACTGGCGTCGACAAAGCAAGAGTTAACCTTGCAGAACAAAGCGCGTTAGTACTTACTAGCTTAGCCAACTCTGAGATTGAACAACCACTGCTTCAAGCTGTCAGAGAAGCTGGCTATCAAGGTGAAATAGTTGAAGACTTAGCCTCAACACAGAAAAAACAGCAGCAAGCACTACAGCAGCATCAAGCGCTGCAAAAACGCAATACGATTTGGGCATTGGCCATGGGCGCACCTCTTATGCTGTGGGGTGTACTCGGTGGCAGCATGACGATACAAAACTCAACAGATCAGCTTGCGTGGGGCGTTGTTGGCTTGCTGTGTCTGTGGCTTCTTTCCACCGCTGGTCGTGCCTTTTATAGCAACGCCTACCAAGCCCTTAAGCACAAACGCGCAACCATGGATACATTAGTCGCCCTTGGCACGGGTGCAGCCTGGCTTTATTCCATGCTCGTTGTGATCATGCCATCTTGGTTTCCAGAAGCATCACGCCATGTCTATTTTGAAGCGAGCGCGATGATTGTCGGCTTAATCTCACTTGGTCACTTTATTGAAGCGAAAGCGAAAAGCGAAAACCAATCAATCCTTACAGGCATTGATGAACTTGCAGCCTCAAGTCGCAACGGCCATTGTCGATGGCCAGGACGTCACACTTTCTGTTAGTGACATTCAGCTTGGTATGCTGCTGCGCATTAAACCGGGAGAAAAAGTGCCCGTTGATGGAGAAGTCATTGAAGGTCACAGCTATCTTGATGAGTCGATGTTGACGGGTGAGCCAATCGCAGTTTTAAAAGGTATTAAGGATAGTGTTTCCGCAGGAACGGTAAATACCGATGGAAGTTTGGTGATCAAAGCGACTGGAATTGGCACAAATACCATGCTTTCGCGAATCATCCATTTAGTGCGAGACGCTCAAAGCAGTAAACCAGCCATCGCCAAGCTTGCGGACTCTATTTCCTCGGTGTTCGTTCCCGTTGTCGTTGCAATTGCACTGCTTTCTGCCTTGGTCTGGTTTTTCATCGGGCCAGAGCCAAAGGCGAGCTATATGCTCGTGGTGACCACCACTGTACTCATTATTGCCTGCCCATGTGCTCTTGGGTTAGCGACGCCGCTATCCATCACTGTCGGTATTGGTAAAGCCGCCCAAGCAGGCATACTGATCAAAGATGCGGATGCGCTGCAAAAACTAAGCAAAGTCAATGCAGTAGTATTTGATAAAACCGGCACCTTAACGCTTGGGCAACCAAAAGTGCAAGCTGTCCATCCTATCGGTATTAGTGAAACAGAACTGGCAAAGTGGGTCGTGCCACTCGAAAAGCGCTCGGAACATCCGCTAGCTAAAGCTGTCACTGACTATTGGAGTGACGCGAATACCCTTGATCCAGAGCAATTTGAGAACCTCAAAGGTAAAGGAGTGCAAGGCATCGTTGATAGTAAGCAAGTAGTGATTGCCTCAATCAATCATATTAAAGCACTAGGGGTCGACCTAGAGGCACTTGTAGTCCCTCTTGCTCAGGCCGCCAATCAAGCACATACACCAATCGTTGTTGCTATCGATGGTCAAGCCGTCGCATTAATTGCAATTGCAGATGGGATAAAAACCGATGCCGCGAATGCCATCAACTCTCTAAAAGCACAAGGCATTCACACTATTATGCTGACTGGCGACAACCAGCATGTCGCTAGTGTGATTGGAGAACAACTAGGCATAGATGAGGTTATTTCTGAGGTACTGCCGGACGAAAAAGCCGCGCACATTGCCTCACTAAAAGGCCGCTATCAACATGTTGCTATGGTAGGCGATGGCATTAACGATGCACCTGCACTTGCGCTAGCCGATGTGGGCATTGCAATGGGCACTGGTAGTGATGTTGCGATAGAAAGCGCTCCTATGACACTGCTCAATAGCAATCCAGCCAGTGTCAGTTATGCCATCTCGCTATCCCGCGCGACGGTACGCAACATTAAACAAAACCTATTTGGCGCCTTTATCTACAACACCCTAGGTATCCCTATTGCCGCGGGTGTGCTGTATCCTCTGTTCGGATTTTTGCTAAGCCCCGTTTTTGCGGGAGCAGCAATGGCACTTTCGTCGATTACTGTCGTAACTAATGCTAATAGGTTAAGAAAGTTTCAGCACAAAGGCTAACCGTTGCTATGAGCGACATTAATAACATAGCAACTCATTGTTTCTAAGAATAATTACTTAAAAGGAAGAATTATGTCGACCACTAAACGAATGGTAAAACTGGCTACACTATCACTGGCCGTATTCACTGGTTCGGCGTTTGCGACCAACGTACTGACCTACAAATCGCCTTACTGCGGCTGCTGTAAGGATTGGGTTACTCACATGGAAGACGCGGGTTTTACCGTTACTGTAGAAGACCACAAAAACATGAACCCGATTAAGCAAAAGTTAGGGGTAACACCAGAGCTCGCTTCGTGTCACACCGCGGTGATTGGTGACTATGTATTTGAAGGCCACATTCCAGCAGACGATATCAAAGCATTTTTAGACAACCCACCCAAAGGCGCGAAAGGGCTAGCAGTACCTGGCATGCCTGTGGGCTCACCAGGTATGGAGTATGGCGATCAAAAAGACCCTTACCATGTCTATGCTTACAATGAAAAAGGGCAGGTTTTTTCTTACCGCTCGCATAACATGTAGTCAAAAGCGCCCACGTTACCGTGGGCGCTTTTACATTGGGCCATTTTCAGATTGAACGACTCCAAGGTTTAACAAGCCGTCTAGAGCAATGCGTTAGAAATGTAGCTACCACCGACAACAAACGCCGAGTTTGCGGTACCACGTGGGTAGTAAGGCGTTCTAAAGTGCCCCTGGCTTTTGTATTCAAAATACGGCTGAAACGCGTATTTCGTGAGCGTGAGCCTAAACTCATGATCCATCGCATTATCGCGATAATTGTAATATGGGTAGTAAGCCCCCCCATATGAATCACATTGTTGTAGTGTAATTTAATGGGATGCGACTTAAGTTGGTATGCGATCTTGTTGTCAAAGCGATAATCGATGCCTGGCTTATAACCCAAACGGTCATGCTGAGCATACGCTTCCACTCGAGTACGGTGACTGAGAGATACCCCCTCATCAAAGTCATAACCAATCTTAAACAATGGTCGATATTGCATTGTCTCGCCAAGCTGCATCAAATGCTCATACCCGGCCCCTAGCCAAAAGTTTTTCGACACTTGAAACTTCTGTTCAATCCCCAAAGTCGTCAGAGGTGCTCGTGCTGAGTGCCCGTAGTAGACATTGTCATGATGATGGTGGCGACTATGTGGCGTTTGACCAATTGGAATATCTTCAATCTTAAAACGAACGGTTGTATCCGTATCAAACGTATGACCCGCTTCCATTTTAGCGGTCGTCTTTGATTCATAGAGATAGGTACTGTTAAATTGGATGTTGCCCTCGATGTACGAAGAGGCAGCGCTAGTTCCAAAACTCGAGAGAGTGAAAAGCGCAATCAATAAGTGTCGCAAAAAAGCTTCCTTGTGCTTAGAAATTTGCGGCAATAATGAGGGGTTACGAGTGAAACTCAAGTTCTGACATTGTCATCATTGAGCTAATTAGAAAAGAAAGAAAATACATGTAAAGTTTGTATTTTCATTGAGTTAACGGCCAAACCAAACAAGAAAGTCAGGTATATGTCATCGTTCATGCCGACTCATACACAATACTGACTTGTCTGCTGCGCTGATATACAAGTCTCGTGTACTTTAAAACTTTGCAAAAGATTACCAAAAAAATAAGCCGGGCTGAGCCGGCTTATATCACGATAGTAAGGAGTCTACAATCGGCCTAGGCTTTGGTTTGAGCGACCATCGTTGTATCTCATGCGGAATCGCCAATCTAGTTCATCACACACCCCAGCATATGGCTTACCCATAATCCCCAGCTTGTAGGCATCTTGACTACAATACTCTTCTCGACCTTTCTCATAGCCGTCTGAATACGCTGCGAAAAGTGATTCCTCTTTGAGCTCTAGCCACTCCTGATCTTTTTTAATAAATCCTTTTTGGCCTTCTTCGTATCCGAATTGACTCCATGACTCGGTAGAACCATCTGTCGGTAAGTTCGTCGCCGCGCATCCCGCTAATATCATGGTGAGTAAAATGGCTCCTAGTGTCGTCCAGTTTCTCATGAACACCTCCAAACGTCAGAATTGAGTGATTTAGGCGTTTGTACGAAACGCACCGAATGTGTTCATTATCACGTATTCAAAAAATGTCTCCACTACCTAAGAGACAGAAGCGGTGGTTATTGCGAGACATCACTTGAATTTAACACTAGATGTTACATTCATTACATACAAAAAAGGCTCCAAACGGAGCCTTTATTATGGGTAAATAACTTCTTAGAAGCCGTAAGATGCACCGAATACCAACGCGTTGTTTTCGTTATTCGCTTGGTTACGGTACTCGATGTACGGTTGAACACCGCTACGAGTCCACGTAGCACGAAGCTCGTGATCCATAGAGTTATCCGCATCACCTTGCTTAATCACGTAAATGTTGTTGTAGCTAACCGCTAGAGGTTGATCTTGGAAAGCGTAAGCGATTTTGTTATCTAGACGAGTTTCATCGTTACGGTTGTCATCCGCTTGGATGTGGTGACGAGTACGGTTGCTCAGAGAGATACCGTTGTCGAAGTTGTAGCCAATTTTGATAAGTGGACGGTATTGGAAAGTCTCACCTTCATTGATTAGATGGTGGTAACCTGCAGCAACCCAGAAGTTATCATTAATATTGAAAACTTGCTCAGCACCTAGAGTAGTGAAAGGAAGTGGACGATCACCGTCACGTACATCACCTAGAGGGATTGCATCGATTTCAACCAAAAGAGTCGTGTTTGAATCAAAAGTGTGGCCAGCTTCTAGTGTCGAAGTTTGTTTTGAACCCTGTAAGTAAGAGTCGTGGAACTGCACGTTACCTGTTACGTAAGAAGAACCAGCGAATGCGCTTGTTGAAGCTACTGCTAGAGCTGTAAGAGCGAGAACTTTTTTCATGGTTAAAACACCTTTAATTGATTGTGTGTGGGCGACTTATGTTGTCGTCTTGTTACATTGCCGTTTTGGCTTGAGCACAATATAACGACATTTAATTCGCACCAACAAATAATAAGCGTCTTTTAGTGATCTTTATCACCAAACACAAATCAAATAAAATATAAAATCATAAAAAACAATATGTTACACAACAATAAAAACCAATATCTATTTTTGTAAAGCGATGTAACCAGATCGTCATCACGAAAAAAGCCCTACTTATCTACAATCAATAGTGAGAATGGCAGAAAATTGTAGATATCAGCCTCATGAAAGACGCTAAAACTGTGATCTGGATGATGCATTTTAGAAAAAACAACGCTGTTTTTTAATGATAGATACCACTTAATTTACCACGAAATATAAGTATCAAATGCCCGACTTAGTCGACTAATGGCTAACAAAGCCGACTATGCTAGTGTCTAGTTTTTATTATGCTGGCGAATCAACTCAAGGAAGTCTTCAAAGCCGACAAAACCTGAGGCATGTAACACGGTCGCGTCAAAGTCAATTGGACTACCGATCGTATCTAACAGGGAAAAATCTAAGCTTTGCTCAAATGCTCTGGCATCCGCCTTGTCACGAAATAGACGATAAGATAACTCACTCTCGCCTTCTGGAAGGGTAAACTCCAACACTATAGGGTTTGAGCGATGTTTTTCCTTCATAGTGTTGTAGGGAACTGGCTGCTCAAGTGTCACTAAAATCTGATTCTCGCCTGCTGGCAAATTTAACAACTGCTGGCTAACTAACCACTCTTTATCGACCGCTTTACCATTAACCACGTGTACCACGATACCTCTGCTCAGAGATAGAACACTGTCCTCGCTCGCTTTTACACCGCAAGCGACTAACAATGTCATCAGAGCTATTACTATCTTTTTCATACTTTACCTCAATATAGGGAGGCACTGCCTCCCTGAAAATAGCCAACAATTAGAAAACGTACTCTACGCCTACAGAGACTTCATTAAAGGAGTCCGACTTCCAGCGTCGGTAAGCCACATCTTGATCACCTCTCACTGGCACCTTGTTATCTCCCATACGCACATCTCTAGCACGGAAATATAGAACCGCGGTTGGGTCAACATAATACATCGCTTGGAATGAGATCACGTCATCATCAGTACCCGCAAGCTTTTTGCCATTTACATGCAGTTCCTCATTTTTCGCATAACCCAGTTTGAACTGCCAATCAGCAATGTCGTACATGATGGCACTTGATAGAGCGTTCTGTTTCTCTTTTCGTCCAGTGTCGATGCCCGAGGTCACTGAAGCATCTTGCCAGCGGTACTGAGTGAAGAAAGAAATACCGTTGTCAAACCAACCTTGTAGACTCGCTAAGTAGGTATTGTTGTCCCAAATTCGGCTATCCGAGACTTTCTTATCCGTCGTTCCTGGCTTTTCATAACTCAAGGTTTCCTTGGTATTGCGGTTAAGCTCATACGCCCCCGACACTAAAAACGGTCCAACTTTATAATGCGCTGCACCGCCCTGCCACCAGCCTTGATCATTGCCAACCGCTGCAGCTTTGGTTCTACCATAACCGAGATCAACCGATAAACCGCCCCACTCCGGTGAATCCCAGCGGACTGTATTGGACGAGCGATCTTGGAATTTTGCGCCACCGATTAGTCCCCCCAATCCCAAACATCCCCATACCGGGGTTGGCACCAGGCCAATCAACAATTTCATACATAGGCGTCAATACTCGACCTAAGCGAATTTGGCCAAACGAGTCCCAATCTTCGAAACCGACAAAGGTATCACGCTCCCCCAAGCCACCACTTGCCTCATGGTTCTTGTAGGAAGGGTCAACATAGCCGGATTCTATCTGCCATATAAACAGCGGTTTAAACTTGGCAAACTGTTTGCTGCCTCGAAAGCCTATTCGGCTTTCATTATTGGTTTGAAAACCTTCTAAGTTCGGTGAGTTTTCATAATCACGAACGTGAGCTTGCAGAGCAATTTTTCCGTATACCTCGTATTTCATGCCTGCTTTGATTGCTTCAATATCGACAATGTTATCGGACGCAAAAGCCCCTGCCGACAAACAGGTCAGCATTAGTACTGTTTTTTGTTTCATTGTTGTTTTCTTAGTTGTGGCCTCCCTTTCTCAAACATCCTTTGTTGTGCGCAAGAAAGGGAAGCGTTGGAGAGAAGGGATCTAGTTTTCAGAGGTTAGTTTGGTCACACGGCTGGCTCTTTGAGCTTGATAATCAACACTGCGTATCCAAATTTCACCGGAAACATTTGGCGCTCGATTTAGCTCATAACTTTGCCAAGTCGTGCCGCTGTCTAGCGAATACTGAAGTGCCACGCCAGGGAAGGCGCTATTCATATACAGTTTACCTTGCTCTACCACAGCCCCGGTACTGGCAACCGGTATTGAACATTGGCTTTGGCGAGTTTATTCAGTTCACGTTGCCCTAGCGCATTGGCGAATCGATTGAAATCTTTGGTAAGTGCAGCTTCATCTACATAATTAGACTCTTGACTGTACGTTCTTGAAGCCTGATAGTCCTGCTCCCACTCTGCTTTGTGCCAAGCACGCTCAGCCGCTGCGATAACACGCGGGAACACCATATATTCATATTGTGCGTCAGTTCGCACAGTCTCTGACCATAACTGCGCTGACATACCATAAAATGGGGTCACGTCTTCCGGGCCTTTGGCACTAAATCCGTTACCATCGCGATCAAAAGACGTTTCGGCGTTTTGCGGCAGGTTGTCAGGTGCGAAAGCAAACATTTTTCTTGAATGGTTGTAACGTGTCGCCCAGTAGTAACCGCGCTCTTTTGGATCAAACTCATAGGGAAAGTCCATATAGAGGTAATCTGGCTAGAAATGATCACTTGATAACCTTTGTTCGCCCATTGATAGGCTGATGTTGCTCCGCCCCAATAAAGCGTATCCCAGAAATTGACACGGGTTTGTTTCGTGGCAAAGTCAGCGGCGCTATCCGCTGTTTTAAGTCCATCTTGCCAAGCTTGAAATGCTCCGATATTCAACTCTTCCGCCACCTTGGCTACCTGCTCGGCAAAATAACTCGGTAGGCCCTGTACCGACTTAACCGTATTATCAGCAATAAGCGCCTGACACTTAGGCGACTTCTCAAATGGATGATGCTCTGCGCTGAGCTCAATCTCCCCCTTACCAAGCACTTTAGCTTTCGTGCTTACATCTTGATAACCACCTAGCTTTTTGATGTTTTTCGCTTCATCTCCGCCAAAATGCCAAGTCGTTAATGGCACTCTTGCTGCCTCATGCATAGCTAGAATTTCACTCATCACTTTTTTCACGAAGCGGTGAGACGAATCAAGGCACGGATTTAAAAAGCTTTTACGGTCGTAGAACTGAACCGTCGTGACATTAGATGTATCTTGGGGATCGAGCAATCGAAACTCATTGGCCTTCTCCATCTCACCGAGCTTAGCGTACTTACGGTGGCGTGCTTCCATAGACACAACCGCCGCTCTGGCGTGAGCTGGCATGTCGATTTCTGGAATGACTTCGATATGACGCGCTGCGGCATATTGCAAGATATCGATGTAATCTTGTCGGCTGAAGAAACCCGAACCAAAGTTATCGCTAGTAGCCCAGAGCCAAGCTGCGGTAACAAACAGCTAGTTTCCGATTTATCGAAACATCGCTTAGCACCAATGTCCGTAAGTTCAGGCAACCCTGGGATTTCTAGACGCCAACCTTCATCATCTGTAAGGTGCAAATGAAGCTTGTTGAGCTTATACGCCGCCATTTGATCTAGGGTTTGGAAAATTGCCGACTTGGAATGAAAGTTTCGCGCCACATCCACCATCACACCGCGATACTGATACCGTGGAGCATCGACAACATCAACCAAAGGCAACACCGTCGGTTTCTTGACATCCACCAGTGAAAAAATGGACTGAACCGCATAATACATGCCAGTCTCATCAAAAGCGGTAATGATGATTCCGCGATCGGTAATAGACAGTTGGTAACCGCCACTGACCCGAAGCTTGCTATCTAGTGCATCAGGGTCAATATCGCCATATACCTTTTGTTCACCTTGCCCAGCCAGTCCAAGCGTCACCGCTCGATGTTCGATGGCTTCTAACGCCTTGTTGGACAGTGGCAATGAAGTAAAATCTAGCCCTTGGCTTATGTCCAAATTTCCTTTGCTTAAGCGAACTTGATTCGGCGTGGGTACGATATGACTTGTAATGTCGAGTTGGCCTAAGTCTTGGTTTTGCTCGAATCGCGTTGTTGGCGTCATCAGGGTATTGTTATCCGTCGACACACGTTTTAATAGGCTCGGTGCAATGGGTTTAACAAACTGACTTAGATCCTCAGTGTCCATTTGCTTGAGCACTCTAGCTCTGCCTGTTCATGATTCACAAATGCTCGCGGCATGAAGTCTGACTCAAACAACTGCCAATATTCGCCGATCACCGGAATATCTAGACTTTCACCTTGCTCAAGACCTTTAAACGCAGCTGTTGGTTTAAGCTCATATAAATCACCTGTAAGGCGTGCTATCGTGAACTGTTCGCTATCCAAAGACAAAATAATACGCACACTGTGGATATACAGAGACCAGTCTTTATTATTGATAGCTTGACCTTGATTGCTAAGCGTCATCACACTTTTATTGCATAGCGCCCAATCAGCTCCCAATGTTTGGCACGGCAAGTTATTCGCGTCTGAGGTGTTAGCCTCAACCTGATAATGAATCAACAGATCTTCTGAAATACGGTCCACAATTTGTTGTGGTGTTTGCGTCGCATGGGACATTCCTGATGCCAAGATGGCTAAGCTAATCATGCTGTTACGGAACATGAATTCTCCGGATGGAAGTAAATTATGCGGCACAAGTTATCTTCCCATTCCGCAGCTTCAATTAGCCCTCCAAATAACTGTGATCTCCATCGTTATCAGAAAAACAAACAAATAATAAACCAATAAATTACAAAGAGTTAAGATAAAAATGTCGTTATAAATAAGATTACCCGCTCGACAATATGACGCTTTTGCTAAGGTACGTTTTAGAACTTCTTCCCCATATTCAAACCAATTGATATCCTTTGGTTACCCCTTATTTTCATTGAGCTTAAAAATGTTAGTCGTCTCGCAATTCACCTGGTCAGCATTTATACCAAAAAAATCAATTTTGACGTTTTCTACGTTACTGATTTCATTACTTTCTTTTAGCCTCGCTGCTGAGCCGCTGCTATTCAAAGCTCAAAAGGCTTCACAAACACTGTATTTGTTTGGCACCGTTCATGTTGGTTCGAAGTCTCAGCAAGCCATAAGCCAGCAGGTAGAAATGGCAATCAAGCAAAGTGACGCGCTCGTCTTAGAGGCTAAACTAGGGGGCAATATCGACTTTCCAAACCTTGTCGAGCTTCCAGTTAAGGACGTATTAACAAATGACGAACTTGCACAGCTCAATGAGATTGCCTCACAAAACAAGCTCAATATCGACATGCTCAAGGCTCTACCCTCATGGCAAGCCGCTTTAGTATTGCAGCAACATGTTTTTGCAGCGCTCGACTTTCATGCCGAGTTTGGCGTGGAACACCAGCTAAGCAACTGGGCACAACTACATGCGCTTCCAGTCAAAGGACTCGAGTCGCTGCAATTTCAAATCGACTTACTTGCAGACCAGCCACAAGGCGGAAAGCAAATGCTGCTTCAATCAATTGAAGAATGGCCGTATACCGAAAACAATATCCAATGTTTGATCAAGTCATGGAGTCATGGCGATATCGCTAACCTTGAGGCGATGCTGCAGATCGACAGCGATAACGACGACTTCTACCAACGATTTCTTATCGACAGAAATCAAAAATGGGTTCGAAGCTTGGTAACCTCATCTGAGTATCAAAATGGGACATTTTTTATCGCGGTAGGGGCATTGCATCTAGTTGGGAAAGAGAGTGTGGTGGCGTTACTTAAGCAGGAAGGATTTTCAATAGAGCAAATAAGTCGCTCGGAATCGGCGCGCTGTAGTATGAAAACACATGAATAGCGTCTTAAACCTGAGACACCATAAGACAACAAAATGACGAAAAACCGTAAAGGCGAGCAACTTTTTCGGAATTGGCTACTTTAGTCGATGAAAAGCCGTACATACCTGTAAAAAAACGCGATAAATCAGAAGTTTAATAACATTCGAGGTTAGATATTGTTAGAAACAAAGTAATGCGAGATAGATTATGTATTCGATTTCATTCATTTTCTTAGCATTGCTAACCTAAAACAATTCCTTTTAATTTCAGTCTATTATTTTTTCTCGTAAGCAATTAAGTCATACTTATTTGGAAATAAAAATTTTTTTATTCTTTCAATATTTTTTGATCTTTATTCTCCAATACTCATACTTAAGTCGACTCGCCAATTTTGCGAGAAAGTTCACATTATTTGTATCGATTGAGAGGGAAGATTATGAAATACATTAAAGCATTGTTGTTAGGGGGCGTGCTTGCATTCTCATTGCCAAGCGCAGCATACCAAAGTTCAGCAGCAGGTCCATTTGTAGATTGTCAATTACCAGACGGGTCTCGTACCTTTGTGCCACTTGTGGTTTGTCAACGAGCAGGCGGTGAGAAGCTATTCTAAAAATAGGCTTTTACCTTTGCAATGCGGCTGCATGTGGTTATTGCGTGCAGCCCCTTTTTAAGTCATCAACAATCGGGCAAGTCGAGTTTTCGTCGCCCGGACATGAAGATATCCAATCGGTTAGTTGACTTTCTATTGTTTGAAGCTCAAGGATCTTGTTACGCACCTCATCCAATTTCTCAGTCGCCTTTTGTTTTACCTCTGCACTCATACGCTGTTCGTTCATCGAAATAAGGACCAACTCACGGCACTCTTCCAGAGTAAAACCTACCCCTTTAGCTCTGGCAATAACCCGGAGTTCTTCAATATGATGTTCACCATAGATTCTATACCCATTCCCTTCTCGTTTGGGTAATGAGATAAGCTGCTTGTCTTCATATAAACGGATCGACTTTGCCGTTAGCCCGGTGCGCTTGGCCACTTCACTAATGTTCATTACTTACCTTCGTTTCACATTGGACAACAGAGTGATAACTGTCTCGCAAAAATATGTTCTTCCCTCTCCAGTTTACATAGCACTGCTATTATTCGCGAAACAAAAAAACTAAAATCATGGTTACCCTACACAAAGATTGCCATACAGGCAAAGTCTAAAGGAGTGGCAATGAAGCTAAAATACCCTATGTTAGCGAGTCTTATACTCGCACCATCAATCGCATTCTCAGCCGTTACCGTTAAAGTACCCAATGGCATTCAAGTATTAACCGTAAACGAAAAGGACTCTGGCTACTCGAGCTTTGGCTTCGATTCTAAGAGCGATATTCAACTTGAAGATGGCGTCAATCAGATCGTATTCCGTATCTCCAAAATCGTCATGGAGACTGGTTCAGAAAAGACAAAGTATAAATCTCAACCTTTGGTAGCAACATTTGAAGGTAAAGATGCCGTTTTATCATTTGATGTGCCCAACATAAAAACCCTCTATGAAGGCAGCATGTTCAATGACAACCCAACATTTGATATTAACGTGAGCTCTGGTGAAGTTGTTAATGTTAACAAGGGTCAACTAGGTCTTACTTTTAGCCTTGCAGCAGACATGGTAAAAGAAATTGAAAACTACAATCAAACTGACTTACCTGCAAGTTTGAAAAACTACCGCAATCCAACGCTACTAGTAAACGAAAAAACAACCGACCACTATGACAGCCTGAAAACAACCTTTAAGTCCGCATCATTAGAAGATAGAAAGAAATTCCTAACTTGGGCTATTAGTAATCTCGATGACTAACGAAGCTATTTAACAAGAACAATAGACTCGCTATTCATATAGCGAGTTTTTTATTTTTAGCGATTCAAGCACGTAAAAAAGCCGGCTCAAAGAGCCGGCGAATTAGGCAGTATATTGTATTGAGATTAGAAGTAGTATTCTACACCTAGACCCCAACCAAACTCATTGTCAGAACCATCTTTAGAGATCATGTATGGACGAACATAAGTGATTGCAGAATCATCTAGGAAGTATAGAGCTTGAGCAGAAACGATGCTGTCTGCTGAATCAGAAACTGAATCACCGTCAAGTTTCACGTCCATGTTTGCAGCATAGTTCGCTTTGAACTGCCAGTTCTCTACACCACTGAATACAACACCTAGAGAGTAGCTATCTTGCTCAAGTTTAGTGTTTTCAAACGTTTCAGTTTTGTCATCACCGTTGTCTTTGAATGTGACTGTGATGTTGCTGTAGTCTGCAGCTTCACGTTTGTAGGCACCGTAGAATGCAAATGTATCAAAGTTTAGCTCGAAGCCTAGTAGCGCTGCGTTAGTATCAGACTCACCTTTCGCATCAAATTCTTCACCAATTGTTGGACCTTCACCAGGGTTTTGGTTCTGCCAACGCTTAACTAGATCACCTAGCTTACTGATTTGACGATCTTGGCCTGCTTCATAACCACCGTGTACAGTAAAGAAACCAGCTGTGTAGTGAGCGCCCAAACCAACAAAGTTAGAATCTTTAACATCTTCAGCACCGCGACCTGCAGCTACGTTAAACGTAAAGCCACCAAGGTTTGCAGAGTCATAACGAACCATGTTTGATTGACGGTCATAACGAGCACCACCGATGATGTCACCGCCCCAGTCAAAGACAGCACCAGCACGCTGACCTGAGTATGGCCAGTCAATGATTTCGTATAGAGGCGTTAGCATACGACCGATACGGATACGACCTGCATCTTCAAACTCAAAACCACCGTAGGTATCACGAACACCCAGACCGCTACCAGCACCATCGTCACCAACGTTACCGCCTTCAAGCTGCCAAATGAACTTAGGACCGCGAGCCAGCTCATGAGAACCGCGCAAACCAAAACGAGATTCGTTTTCTAACTTAATTGGAGCATCACCACCGCCAATTTTGTCTTCGCCAAATTGCCAAACAGAAAGCGCAACCTGACCATATAGGTCCACTGAATCTGTTGCTGGTTTCGCTTGAACCGCCCCTGCCATTGTTAATGACGCCACTGCTGCACCTAGAAGAGTGCGTTTAAACATTTTTTCCATGGAATTAAACTCCTAAAAATGGGTATAGCTGCTGTCCATAATTCACCCTTAAGTTGGCCGCCGAAGAGTGAATCATTTCCTTTTTATTTTTAATCAGAACTTCTGATTAATTTTGCTGTCTACACTGTGTGTATCCATATTCACTAGACTAACTTCGCGAAAAAAAATATCAATTCAAGACTTATTTTAGGTAAAAAAAATAGGAGGCAGTACAAATTTTAGGGTTAGTTATTGATGGAGATCTTATTTTTAAAACACACTTTAATGAAATGCTTTACACTGATAAATCAACGTTATTTTGGTAGGTAAGCATTGAATTTACGTGAAGTGACTCGCATGATATTTATTTTATTTAAGTTATTAAAAATATAGAGATCGCGATATTTGATTTTAAATTGCCATTGCACTAGGGAAGAATAATTTGATATTGCTCGCAAAAAAAAGCCCCGCTATAAGCAGGGCTAGTTTCAAATAATGCAGTTCTAATTAATTAACGCTATCAAATCCGCTTCAGTTTTTATTTCAACACCTAATTCTTGCGCCTTCGCCAGTTTAGAACCCGCATTCTCACCAGCAAACAATATATCTGTTTTCTTCGATACACTACCCGTCACTTTCGCACCAAGTGTTTGCAGGGCTGCTTTAGCGTCGTTGCGGTTAAGTACTGATAATGAACCGGTCAGGACCACCACCTTGCCGGCAAGCGGCTGAGGAGCGTCTTCTGCGAGGTCTTCAATAGCTGGCCAATGCACACCTGCTTCAATTAACGCGGTGATCACTGATTGATTCAATTCCGCTTTAAAGAAGAATTGAATATGCTTAGCGACAATTTCCCCCACGTCTTGCACTTCAATAAGCTGCTCGTGAGTCGCTTTGCTTATGGCTTCTAGCGTTTTAAAGTGTGCCGCTAAGTTAGCAGCGGTGGCCTCCCCGACTTCGCGAATACCCAGTGAGTAAAGAAAACGAGCTAACGTAGTTTCTTTAGATGCGTTGAGGGCATTCACCACATTTTGTGCCGATTTAGGCCCCATACGCTCCAAGATTGTCAGTTGACCAGCAGACAGACGGAAAAGATCGGCAGGTGTTTCTACCATCTCTTTATCCACCAGTTGCTCAATCACTTTTTCTCCTAAGCCATCTACATCCAGCGCTTTGCGTGATACGAAGTGCTTTAATGCCTCTTTACGTTGTGCCTGGCAAACCAAGCCACCGGTGCATCTTGCTACAGCTTCACCTTCGATGCGCTCAACGAGCGAGGAACACACAGGACAATGTGTTGGGAAGGTAATTTCTTTAGCATCGTGAGGACGACGCTCTGGCACGTAAGAAACAATTTGCGGTATCACGTCACCTGCGCGGCGAATAATCACACTGTCGCCAATCTTAACGCCAAGACGTTCAATTTCATCCGCATTGTGAAGCGTTGCATTGCTTACTGTTACGCCACCAACAAATACAGGCTCAAGTTTCGCCACTGGCGTAATTGCGCCTGTACGACCCACTTGAAAGTCAACAGAGTTCAATACCGTGATTTCTTCTTGTGCTGGGAATTTGTATGCGATCGCCCAGCGCGGTGCACGTGCAACGAAGCCAAGCTGCTCCTGAAGCGCAATCTCGTCAACTTTGATAACCACACCATCGATCTCATACGCTAGCTCGTCTCGCTTCTCTTGAATGGCTTTATGGTATTGCTTCACTTCCTCAATACTGCTCACTCGTCTGGTCTCTGGCCCCATTGGGAAACCCAGTGACTTTAGCTTCAGGAAGCGGTCGTAGTGGCTTGTCGCAGCTCAGTACCTTCAACAACACCTAGACTGTAGGCATAAAAGCTAAGTGGTCTTTTAGCGGTAATGCGAGAGTCCAATTGGCGCAAGCTACCCGCAGCAGCGTTTCGTGGATTAACGAATACCTTTTCGCCCTTTTTCGCAGCGATTTCATTGAGCTTGTCGAAGCCCACTTTTGGCATAAAGACTTCACCACGCACTTCTATACGAGCAGGAATATCATCGCCTTGCAGCTTAAGTGGAATAGCACTAATGGTACGAACATTCTCAGTAATGTTTTCACCAGTTGTACCGTCGCCACGTGTCGCCGCTTGAACAAGGATGCCATTTTCATAAAGTAGGCTCACGGCTAAACCATCGAGTTTCACTTCGCAACAGTAATCACCGACGTTGGTTCGATTTAGGCGCTCGCAGATTCGCTTGTTAAAGCCATCGAGATCGTCATCAGAAAACGCATTGTCGAGAGAGAGCATAGGAATTTCATGCTGAACTTGGCTAAAGCTATCTAACGGTAAACCACCCACTCGCTGACTTGGAGAATCCATTGTCACCCAATCAGGGTGCTCAGCTTCAATTGAGAGCAGCTCCTGCATCAGACGGTCGTACTCAACGTCTGGGATTTCAGGGCTGTCTTCAACATAATACTTCACACCGTGGTAGTGGAGCTGTTGCTTGAGTTCGTTTAATCGTTGTTGCGACATGTTATACCTTGATAGTATTGATAAAAAAGGCTCCTAAGGAGCCTTTTTTGCTTCGAATTTATTAGTTTAAGCGCTGGCTTTCGCTAGGTTAAAGTCTTTAATTTGCTGTCGATAAGCATCCAGTCTTTGTGGCGTCATTAGGTTACGCTGGTCATCGAGTACATTGCCGCCAAGATCGTCAGAGATCTGCTGTGCTGTACGCAGCATCAGCTTGAAGTTTTGATCAGCTTCACCAAAGCAAGGCAGCGTCATAAAGAATGAGATGCCTTTCGTTGTAAAGGTTGCAGGATCATCATGTTTGAGCGTGCCAGGTTGCATCATATTGGCGACGCTAAATAGCACTTTGCCAGTACCTGAGGGGTCTGTATGACGGTGGAAAATATCCATCTCGCCGTAGATCAAGCCGTTTTGACGCATGCTATCAAACAGTTGAGTGCCGTTAAACGGTACTTCACCAGAGCAATGGACATTGAGCACCAATACTTCCATTTCAGGCTCTTTTGGCTCTTCCTTTTCCTCTTTTACACTGTCAGCTAGGTTAACCACGGCTTGAGGCTCTTGCTCTAAGTCTTCATCCAATGAATCTAGATCGATACGAGGCTCACTCACATCAATGTCGTCACTGTCTTTACTTGCAGTAAACGATGGCAATGGTTCTTGTTCCTCTTTTTCTTGAGAAGGAACAAGGGCTGGCTCAATGTCTTCAGCTTGCTTTACCGGTTGTGGAGGCGCTTCAACCGCTTGTTCAGTAACATACGAAGTCTCTGAAAGATCATTTTCAGAGGGGCTAGACTCTAGCGGATCGTAGGCAGGCTTTTGCGCATCCAAACCAAAATCAGGCTCGGTGCGCGTTTTTCTGATGATTTCAAAGTCATCTTCAGGAGCGACGTAATCATCATCGGCGTTATCATTGTCGTCTAACTTTCCTAGCGGTCTGTCACCGAATTTCTTTTGACCTTCTTTTTTACTCGACCACAAGCCGTGAAACAACAGCGCCGCGATAGCTAAGGCACCGACAATAATGAGTACGAATCGCAATTCCTGCATTGTTTGCTCTCAATGTTAAAAATAGTCCTTAAAGAAGCGCTTACACACTTCAACTTTGTCTACTTTACCAAAACTCTATAGATGATTAGAACACCTAAGTATAAGAAGTTTGTGATTTCGTAAACCCTTTTTTGTTATAGTCGAAATCATAAGCAACGCAAAAACCAGATAAAGGACAGCAATTTTGAACAAAGCAAACACTGGGTTTGGCTACTTCATGCAAGGTTTTCAGATCGCTTTTATGCCTGGGATCAGACGCTATGTGCTGATGCCCTTATTGGCCAATATCCTTTTAGTTGGCTCAGCGATGTATTATTTATTTTCCCACTTGAACGCTTGGATTGAGGGTTGGCTTGGTTACCTACCTGAGTTTTTATCTTGGCTCAGCTATATCCTATGGCCTTTGTTAGCGCTTACTATCCTGGCGACCTTTTCCTACTTTTTTAGCACACTGGCTAACTTTATCGCCGCTCCGTTTAACGGATTGCTGGCGGAGAAAGTAGAAGAAATGCTCACCGGTAATAAAATCAATGATGAAGGGCTCATGAGCGTTGTCAAAGATGTACCGAGAATTATGGCGCGCGAGTGGCGCAAACTGCTTTACACTCTACCGAAAGCTATTGGTCTGTTCTTATTACTCTTGATTCCAGCTCTCGGCCAAACAATCGGTCCTTTCGCATGGTTTATCTTTACCGCTTGGATGTTGGCGATTCAATATTGTGACTACCCGTTTGACAACCACAAAGTCCCTTTCAACGACATGCGCTTATCTATTAAACAAAAGCAAGGCAAGGCGTATGGGTTTGGAATGCTGGTATCTCTATTTACCGCTATTCCAATTTTAAACCTGTTTATCGTACCTGTATCAGTGTGCGGAGCGACCGCTATGTGGGTGCAAGAATTTAAACAGCAGCACACTTAAACACGGTGTGAACTGCTACGTACATTTCCCACAAAACAAAAGCCCCTTAATTGGGGCTTTTGTTTTTATCAATTAAGGTTTTAATGGCTTACGACTAAACGACTGATTGCCACATTTAGCACAGTCTCCGATCACGGTAGGATGGTTATACTCGGTTTTATGACCGCACTGCTCACAAACCAATACCCCAAGCCCAATCATCTCACCCGACGTGTATACACCCTGATGCTCTAAATCTTGGAACAACTCAACCCATTCCACCCTCGTTCGGTCAGTAATGTCCAATAGCCCTTGCCAAATAGAATTGGCAATCATTAGGTAGAAGGGACCGCTTTTGCTCTCTTCGTAGTTATCGGCAAATTCTTTAAGATCCGATTTAACATACGCTGAGATCAGCGCCATCTCATCCTTGGTCATGTCGTTCGCAGCTTCCACCACTTGTCCCGACTTTTCAAGTACGTGCTGTAACTCTTCTGGACTGTGTTTGAGGTTCTCAACCACATCTTCGATCATTTCTTCATAACTGGTTTTACGCTTAGGCATACATCCCCCTGTTATTGGCTATTGTTGACCGAGCTTCCTTTAGGTATTCTATGACGATCTATTAGTCTCTGTAGTAACAGAACTCACAAATTCCAAGATAACCGGACATCATCGATGCAAGAACAATACAACCCACAAGACATTGAACGTAAAGTTCAACAGCATTGGGACAACAATGAAACCTTTG
Source organism: Vibrio maritimus (assembly GCA_003263775.1). Classification (GTDB taxonomy): domain Bacteria; phylum Pseudomonadota; class Gammaproteobacteria; order Enterobacterales; family Vibrionaceae; genus Vibrio; species Vibrio maritimus. The sequence continues at coordinate 301,790 of JYJJ01000002.1, read as the reverse complement.
TTGTAAGTGAAGACCCAAATAAAGAAAAATTCTACTGCCTGTCAATGTTCCCTTACCCAAGTGGACGACTGCACATGGGTCACGTACGTAACTACACCATCGGTGATGTGGTATCTCGTTTCCAACGCCTGCAAGGTAAAAACGTAATGCAACCAATCGGTTGGGATGCGTTTGGCCTACCTGCAGAAAACGCTGCAGTTAAGAACAACACGGCTCCTGCGCCTTGGACGTACGAAAACATCGAATACATGAAAAACCAGCTTAAGCTGCTGGGCTTTGGCTACGACTGGAACCGCGAGTTCGCTACTTGTACGCCTGAGTATTACCGCTGGGAGCAAGAGTTCTTCACCAAGCTTTACCAAAAAGGCTTAGTGTATAAGAAGACTTCTTCTGTGAACTGGTGTCCAAATGACCAAACTGTTCTTGCAAACGAGCAGGTTGAAGATGGCTGCTGCTGGCGCTGTGATACTCCGGTTGAGCAAAAAGAAATTCCACAGTGGTTCATCAAGATCACTGAGTACGCACAAGAGCTTCTTGATGACCTAGATAACCTTGAAGGTTGGCCTGAAATGGTTAAGACCATGCAGCGCAACTGGATTGGCCGCTCTGAAGGTGTTGAACTTAAATTCGAGGTTAACGGTCAACAAGATCTAGAAGTCTACACAACGCGTCCAGACACGCTAATGGGTGTGACGTACGTAGGTATCGCTGCAGGTCACCCTCTAGCGGCGATCGCGGCTGAGAACAACCCTGAGCTTGCTGCATTCATCGAAGAGTGCAAAAACAACAAGGTGGCGGAAGCTGAGCTTGCGACAATGGAGAAGAAAGGTATGGCGACTGGCCTTACTGCTATTCACCCATTGAACGGCCGTGAAGTACCAGTTTACGTGGCTAACTTCGTGTTGATGGATTACGGCACAGGCGCGGTTATGGCAGTTCCTGGTCACGACCAACGCGACTTTGAGTTTGCGACTAAATACGGTCTAGATATTCTTCCTGTGATTCAGCCTGCTGATGGTAGCGAGCTAAACATCTCTGAAGAAGCTTACACTGAGAAAGGCGTACTGTTTAACTCTGGCGAGTTCGATGGTCTGGAATTCCAAGCGGCATTCGATGCGATCGCTGCAAAACTGGAAGCTGAAGGCAAAGGTCACAAGACGGTGAACTTCCGTCTACGCGATTGGGGTGTATCTCGTCAACGCTACTGGGGTGCGCCAATCCCAATGGTGACAACAGAAGATGGTGAAGTTCATCCAGTACCAGCGGATCAACTGCCAGTTATTCTTCCAGAAGATGTGGTAATGGATGGTGTTACCAGCCCAATTAAAGCCGATAAAGAGTGGGCGAAAACCACATTTAACGGCGAACCAGCACTTTGTGAAACAGACACGTTCGATACGTTCATGGAGTCTTCTTGGTACTACGCTCGTTACTGCTCACCACAAGCAGATGACATCCTAGACCCAGAAAAAGCAAACTACTGGCTACCTGTAGATCAGTACATCGGTGGTATCGAGCACGCTTGTATGCACCTACTGTACTCACGCTTCTTCCACAAACTGCTTCGTGACGCGGGTTACGTAACGTCTGACGAGCCGTTCAAGCAGCTACTATGTCAAGGCATGGTGCTGGCAGACGCGTTCTACTACGAGAACGACAAAGGCGGTAAAGAGTGGGTTGCACCGACTGACGTTGCTGTTGAGCGTGACGGTAAAGGTCGCATCACTTCGGCGAAAGACAACCAAGGCCGTGACGTTGAGCACTCAGGCATGATCAAGATGTCTAAGTCAAAGAACAACGGTATCGACCCTCAAGAAATGGTAGACAAGTACGGTGCAGACACAGTACGTCTATTCATGATGTTTGCCTCTCCTGCAGACATGACGCTTGAGTGGCAAGAGTCCGGCGTTGAAGGTGCTAACCGCTTCCTAAAACGTGTTTGGAAGCTGGTTAACGAGCATTCATCGAAAGGCGCAGCAGAAGCAGTAGATACAGCCGCGCTTTCTGGTGACCAAAAAGCGCTTCGTCGCGACGTTCACAAGACTATCGCGAAAGTAACGGATGATATCGACCGTCGTCAAACGTTCAACACCGCTATCGCAGCTATCATGGAACTGATGAACAAGCTAGCGAAAGCGCCTCAAGAATCAGCGCAAGATCGTGCGATCCTAGATGAAGCGCTAAAAGCAGTAGTGGCAATGCTTTACCCAATCACTCCACATATCTCATTTGAAATGTGGGCTGCTCTGGGTGAGTCTGACATTGACAACGCAGTATGGCCAACGCACGACGAGAAAGCACTTGTTGAAGACGAGAAGCTGATCGTTGTTCAAGTAAACGGCAAGCTGCGCGCTAAGCTGACTGTGGCTGCTGACGCGTCTAAAGAACAAGTTGAAGAGCTTGGTCTGAACGACGAGAATGTTACTAAGTTCACAGAAGGTAAAACTGTGCGTAAAGTGATCTACGTACCAGGTAAGCTACTGAATATTGTAGCGAACTAATTGCCAACCAATTAAGATAATAGGAGTCGCGATAAATATTTCGCGACTCCTTCTATGACAACAGCGCGAAGCATTATGTAAGCTTCAAGATTGGATCTTACCTAACTCTTTGTAACCAGAACCCACGACAGCTATGCGACTATCAAAAAACAGACTTTCTCGACTTTTCTTTGTTGCCTTCATCTCTACGTTATTGACCGCGTGTGGCTTTCATCTGCGTGGCGAGTACACGGTGCCAGAAGACATTCAGAAGATCTCTGTAACCAGTTATGACCCTTATGGAATGATTACTCGCTTAGTCAAAGAGCAGCTAACACTCAATAAAATTGAAATCGTCAAACCAAGTTCTAACGTGACCAATTTGCATATTGTAAGGGAGTCGATTGGCGATAGAACACTATCACTCTACCAAAACACACGTGCAGCTGAGAAGGAACTGACCTACCGCGTGAACTACCGTGTGACAGTGCCGCAGTTGGGGTCAAAGAACTTCTCTGCACAAATCACTCGCAGTTACTTAGACAACCCTTTATCCGCACTTGCAAAATCAGAAGAGCGTTCTTTGATTGAAGATGAAATGCGAAGCTTTTCCGCTCAGCAGATGCTGCGCCAAATGGCTCGTTTAAAAACGGAAATTGAAGAATACGAGAAAGAACAACAAGAAATTACTGTTCCTTCTGATGAAAATACTCAGTCTTAATCGGTAATCGATTGTGAGAATTTTTGCTGACCGACTTTCTGAGCACCTTGCCAAACAATGGCACCACTGCTTCCTATTGTTTGGCAATGAGCCTCTGTTCGTTCAAGAGAGCCGAGATGCGGTTATTCGTCATGCTAAGCAGCTTGGTTTTGAAGAGCATCACCGTTTTAGTGTCGACAGTTCCATTGACTGGAATGACGTGTATGACTGTACTCAAGCACTGAGTTTATTCTCGTCAAAGCAGATCATTGAACTTAGCATGCCAGAAACCGGCGTTAGTGCCAGTATTGCCAAACAGCTCGCGGACATAGCTCCTACTCTGCATGAAGATATTGTGCTTATTATCACAGGCACCAAGCTCACCCGTGCGCAAGAGTCTGCGAAATGGTTTAAGGCACTAGCTGGCTGCTTGGTTAGCTGTAACACACCTGATGTTAAACAGTTACCACAATGGGTCATGAGACGCTGTCGATCCAATCAATTAATGCCCGATGGGGAAGCCGTTCAACTGCTTTGCCAATGGCACGAAGGCAACCTATTTGCTTTGTCACAAAGCCTTGAAAAGCTCGGATTGCTCTACCCTGATGGCCAGTTGACTCTGCTGCGAGTTCAAGAGTCACTCAGCAGACACAATCACTTCACCGTATTTCATTGGATTGATGCTCTTTTGGAAGGCAAACCAAAACGCGCCCACCGTGTGCTAATCCAACTTGAGGCAGAAGGTGTAGAAGCGACAATTTTACTCCGTACGATTCAAAAAGAGCTGCTACAGCTTGGTAAGATGCAAGCCATGTTAGCTCAATCATCACTCGGTCAGGTGCTTGATCAGTTTCGAGTATGGCAAAATAAAAAGCCGCTCTATAGCGCGGCACTAAACCGACTCTCACCAGAGAAACTGCGCCAAAACATTCAGTTGCTCAGTGCCATTGAGGTGCAGGTGAAGACCCAATACGAGCAAAGCCCTTGGCCATACTTGCAGCAACTCTCTCTAAACCTGAGTAGTGCTGACAGCGGTCTGTCTTTGCAACCATAAAATCGTGATATAATTACCGATCGATTGAGTAGCGATACTCTCCTAACTATACATACACTGAGGAATCTCTTTTGCAACGCGAAGAATTGAAACTTTTTCTAGCTGATAAAGCGGACGATATGAAAGCCCAAGACATTGTCACCCTTGATGTTGAAGGTAAGTCTAGCGTCACAGACTTCATGATCGTCTGTACTGGCACTTCTAGAAGACACGTCATTTCAATTGCGGATCATGTTGCTGCAGAAGTGAAAAAGGTTGGTCTTGAACCACTAGGTATCGATGGCAGCACCGAGGGTGAATGGGTCGTACTAGATATGGGTTCTACCATGCTACACGTGATGCAAGAAGAGCACCGTGAGCTATACCAACTAGAAAAGCTTTGGAGCTAATCGTTTGAAACTTCAACTGATCGCCGTTGGCACTAAAATGCCTAAGTGGGTAGAAGAAGGCTTTCAAGAGTATCGCCGCCGCTTCCCACACGACATGCCACTTGAGCTCATCGAAATAACCGCAGGTAAGCGAGGCAAAAATGCCGACATCGCGCGTATCCTTCAAAAAGAAGGCGAAGCGATGCTTGCTGCCGTGCCAAAGGGCAACCGTATTGTCACTTTGGATATTCCCGGTAAAAAATGGGACACACCACAGCTCGCCGAGCAATTAGAAAGCTGGAAGCTCGACGGCCGAGACGTTTCTATCCTAATTGGTGGACCTGAAGGTTTAGCCCCTGCTTGTAAAGCCGCAGCAGACCAAAGCTGGTCTTTGTCTGCGTTGACACTTCCTCACCCGCTGGTACGCATTGTCATGGCGGAGAGCTTGTATCGAGCATGGTCAATTACCGCTAATCATCCGTATCACAGAGAGTAATTTAGCTAGCGATGAAACGTAAACGCAGCCAGATACGGGACCATCAGGCCGAAGCGCGACTATTTAAAAGTCGTGCCATTGTGGCGTTTGTTGGTATCGTTGTGATGATGTTGGTGCTCGTCGCTAACCTCTACAACATCCAGATCAACCAGTATCAAGACTACAAGACCCGCTCGAACGATAATCGCATCAAAGTCGTGCCTATCGCGCCAAACCGCGGGCTCATCTACGACCGCAATGGCATTTTGCTGGCGGAGAACCGTCCTGTCTTCAACCTGGAAGTCACACCAGAAAAAGTCAAAGACATGGATGCGACCATCCAGGCGCTAAGACAATATCTAGATATCTCACCAGAGCGCGAAGAAGCCTTCAATCGCGATCGTAAGCGCACACGTCGCTTCAAGTCGATCCCGCTTCTGACCCAATTGACTGAAGACCAAGTCGCGATCTTTTCAGTTCATCAACATAAATTCCCTGGTGTTGAAATTGCTGCGAACCTGAAACGTTTCTACCCATATGGTGATGTGCTTACTCACGTCATTGGCTATGTATCTCGCATTAACGATCGCGATATGCGCCGCCTGATCCGTGAAGAGAAAGATGCCAATTATCAGGCGACTCGCGATATTGGTAAGCTCGGTATTGAGCGCTACTACGAAGATATTTTGCACGGCACCGCTGGCTATCAAGAAGTGGAAGTGAACAGCCGTGGACGCGTATTGAGAACCCTCAAGTTCGTACCACCTGTCCCGGGCAAAGACATCGTTCTTAACTTGGATATCACGCTTCAGCTTAAGGTTCACAAACTGCTCGATGGCAGACGTGCTCAGCGATCATTCTTGATCCAAGTGACAACGGTGTCCTAGCGATGGTATCTAGCCCAAGCTACGACCCGAATGCCTTTGTGAACGGTATCTCCGGTATAGGCTATCGCGCGCTATTGGAAGACAAAAACCGTCCACTGGTAAACCGCGCTACCCTTGGCATCTATCCACCAGCTTCAACAGTGAAGCCGTTTATCGCGGTCGGCGCACTTCAAGAGGGTGTTATTACCACCAAAACCACACGTAATGACCCGGGTTACTGGCGCATTCCAAATTCGAAAACACGTCCATTCCGTGACTGGTTGCGTTGGGGGCATGGTAAGGTTGATATTCTCAAAGCGATTGAAGAGTCGGTAGATACCTTCTATTACCAAATTGCTTACGATATGGGCATAGACCGCCTATCGAAATGGATGATGATGTTTGGTTTCGGCGACTACACTGGCATTGATATCTTTGAAGAGAGCAAGGCCAATATGCCAACACGCGAGTGGAAGATGGCTAGACATAGAACGCCATGGTATCAAGGCGATACTATCCCTGTCGGTATCGGTCAGGGTTACTGGACAGCAACGCCAATGCAGATAGCGAAAGCGACGTCAGTTCTCGTTAATCGCGGTGAGGTTCTCTCCCCTCATCTGCTACGTGCAACCATTAACAATGGCGACAGCTTTGACCATCAAACCTTAAGCGAAGTTGACTCAAGACCACCAATTACCGGCGTGCAAGAGCGCTACTGGGATATCGCTTTAGAAGGTATGCGCCTAGTAAATCATGGGGTTAAAGGAACAGCTCGACGCGCGTTCACCAATATGCCTTTTCAAAGTGGTGGTAAATCGGGAACTGCGCAGGTATTTAGCTTGGCAGAAGACGAAGAGTATAATGCTGAGGAGCTCGCTGAACATCTGAAAGACCACGCATTGTTTACCGGGTTCGCCCCGTTTGAGAATCCAAAGGTCGTGGTCACTGTCGTTCTTGAGAACGCCGGTGGTGGTTCTAGCAACGGTGCGCCAGTCGCTCGACAACTGTTCGACTTGGCATTGGCAGAAAAGGAAGAGAGTGAAGAAGAATGAGATTTGATCCTTCCACCGGTCAAAGCCGAGTAATGTTCGAGCGCTTCCACATCGACTTACCTTTGGTGCTAGGAATTCTCGCGCTTATGGGTTTTGGTCTAGTGGTGATGTACAGTGCTAGCGGGCAAAGTATGGCAATGATGGACAGGCAAGCGATGCGCATGGTGCTTGCCTTAGTGGTGATGGTTGTCCTCGCTCAGCTATCGCCAAGAACCTACGAGACCTTGGCTCCCTTGATGTTCTTTGCGGGCGTCATGCTGCTATTTGGCGTATTGTTCTTTGGTGAAGCATCCAAAGGGGCACAACGCTGGCTAAATCTGGGCTTTGTGCGCTTTCAGCCCTCCGAGCTTCTTAAACTGGCGGTACCATTGATGGTGGCACGCTATATTGGTAAGCGTTCACTACCCATCACGTTTCAGACCTTAATCATCTCGCTAGTGATGGTATTCGTACCGACAATATTAATCGCTAAGCAGCCAGATCTTGGTACTTCCATTTTGATCGCCGCCTCAGGGATTTTCGTTATCTTTTTAGCTGGTATCAGTTGGAAAATTATCTTTGGTGCCGTGGTCGCGTTAAGTGCTTTTGTCCCTGTACTTTGGTTCTTCTTGATGCGCGAGTATCAAAAAGTACGCGTACGTACTTTGTTTGATCCCGAATCGGATCCACTGGGCGCGGGTTATCACATTATTCAAAGTAAAATAGCTATCGGCTCTGGAGGGATTACCGGCAAAGGTTGGATGCAAGGCACTCAATCACAGCTCGAGTTCTTGCCAGAGCGTCATACCGACTTCATCTTTGCCGTTATCGCGGAAGAATGGGGGATGATTGGGATTCTATTGCTACTCACTCTCTACCTATTTATCATCGGACGAGGCTTATATCTAGCCAGTTCCGCTCAAACTGCATTCGGTCGAATGATGGCTGGCAGCATCGTTCTTAGCTTCTTCGTTTATGTTTTTGTAAATATTGGTATGGTGAGCGGTATATTACCGGTAGTTGGTGTACCATTGCCGCTGATCAGCTACGGTGGCACCTCCATGGTGACCCTAATGGCTGGATTTGGCATTCTGATGTCAATTCATACACACAGGAAAGCATTCTCAAAGGCAACCTAATGAACAAATGGAATGACACATGGCGCCAGGGCCTATCTTGGCTGGCTTTAGCCATAGGGCTGACCGCCTTAGCTGGATGCTCGTCGTCATCAGACAGCCGCTATGATCTGAAAGACGATGTTGCCCCAAACACGCCTATTTCTGTCGATCATATTGAAGGCGCGGTACCAAAGTATGAGCCATACAGTCTCGGAGGCAATAAGAGTTATCGTCTGCGCGGCAAAAGCTACTCAGTGATTAAAGACCCTGCTGGCTTTAAAGAGCGTGGCGAAGCATCTTGGTACGGCAAAAAGTTCCATGGACACTTAACCTCGAATGGCGAAGTATACGACATGTATTCAATGTCGGCGGCGCATAAGACATTACCCCTGCCGAGCTATGTCAAAGTCAAAAATCTTGATAACGGAAAAGAGACCATTGTTCGTGTTAATGACCGTGGTCCTTTTCATGACGGCCGTATTATCGACCTAAGTTATGCCGCTGCAAACAAGCTAGATGTGATTAAAACCGGTACGGCTAACGTTGAAATAGAAGTTATTATCATCGAAAAGCCATCCAGCCAACATGAGCTGAGCAAACACCCGGAGTACACGATTCAAGTCGCTGCCTCACCTCATAAAGATCGCATCGACAACTTGTCCAAGCAACTAAGCGAAAAGCTATCGGTCGACACCTTTCTTACCCCGGTAAACAAGAACTATCGACTGATGCTTGGTCCATTTAAAGATTACAAGCAAACCCAAGACGTGCTGGAGCAGGTGCAAAAGATTGGCTACCCCTCAGCTTTCGTCAAAAAACTGTAAACATCATTGACATAAATAACCGTTGTTACTTAGTGTAAGCTATCTAGTTTGCAGGCAACATTCTGTTACTATACGAACTATTACTCAAACGCATTCGAAATGAATAAGAATAAATCTTCTATGAAATTTGTAACCACTATTGCTCTTTCTGCAACTTTGGCAGCAACTTCTGCCTCCGCGGCACCTGTTGTTATGCCTGATGCACCTCAAATCGCAGCGAAAGGCTTCGTTTTGATGGACTACAACTCTGGCAAGGTTCTAGCTGAGAAAGAAATGAATACTCAGCTTCACCCGGCAAGTTTGACCAAAATGATGACCAGCTATGTTATCGGCCAAGAGCTAAAACGTGGCAATATCGCACCACAAGATGAAGTGACCATCAGTAAGAATGCGTGGGCAAAGAACTTCCCTGATTCATCAAAAATGTTCATCGAGGTGGGCACCAAGGTCACCGTTGAAGAGCTAAACAAAGGCATCATCATTCAATCGGGTAATGATGCTTGTGTCGCGATGGCTGAGCACATTGCGGGCTCAGAAGATGCATTCGTTGACCTTATGAATGCATGGGCGAAGTCTATCGGCATGACCAACTCGCACTTTGCTAACGTGCACGGTCTAGACAATCCGAATCTGTACTCAACTCCTTATGATATGGCTCTTCTGGGTCGCGCGCTTATCAAAGACGTGCCAGATGAGTACCGTATTTACTCTGAGAAGAAATTCACCTACAACGGCATCACCCAATACAACCGTAACGGTCTACTTTGGGACAAGAGCATGAACGTTGATGGCATCAAAACTGGCCACACGAGCAAAGCGGGTTACAGCCTAGTGAGCTCAGCGACTGAAGGTAAGATGCGTCTTGTTGCCGTTGTGATGGGAACTAAGAACGCTAACGCTCGTAAATCAGAAAGTAAAAAGCTACTAAGCTATGGCTTCCGCTTCTTCGAAACGGTGAACCCACACAAAGCAGACGAAACTTTCGTTGAAGAGAAAGTATGGATGGGTGACAAAGACGCAGTCGCGCTAGGTGTGAACCAAGACACTTATGTCACACTACCACGCGGCCAAGCGAAAAACTTAAAAGCAAGCTTTGTACTTGAAAAGCAGCTAGAAGCACCAATATCTAAAGGCGATGTCGTTGGTAAGCTATACTATCAACTAGAAGGCGAAGACGTAGCTGAATACCCGCTGCTTGCTCTTGAAGATGTTCAAGAAGGTAGCCTGTTCAGTCGCTTGTGGGATTACATCGTATTACTTTTCAAGAGCTTTTTCTAAGCCCTAGCGTTTAACGCTAAAGTAATCGAGTCATCGTAAAGCCGCTATTAGCGGCTTTACTTTTTCATTGGCTTGAGATCGTCCACGTAAGGCATTACTATTCGCACCGTTATAAAGAATTGGTATTTTTTGGAGTCCCTAATATGTTGACCATCAACTCTGATGCAAAACTCAAAGACCTACTCGAGTTCCCTTGCTCTTTTACCTTCAAAGTGATGGGTTACGCCAAGCCAGAGCTTCCTGAAAAAGTGCTGGAAGTGATCCAACGCCACGCGCCTGGGGACTACAGCCCAACCATTAAACCAAGTGCAAAAGGCAATTACCACGCTGTATCTATCAACATTACAGCAACCTCCATCGAGCAGGTAGAGACCCTTTACAAAGAACTTGGCGATATCGACATTGTTCGTATGGTTCTATAATAAATTGAAAAGTTAAAATTTATTTGAAAGCAGCTTAGGCTGCTTTCTTTTTATTTATCAATAAGATAAACACCCAACATCATGTAATGGTTAAGAATTCGTTATTTATTGGTAGTTCAAAACCATCAACATGTTTATAATGCGAATACTTTATTAAGTGGCAGCGAGGTGACTGGTGGAAAATCAGCTAGTTGTAAGGAAGCTTGGGCGAAAAGACTACGAACCAGTCTGGAAAGCCATGCATGATTTCACTGACAATCGAACAGACGATACACGCGACGAAGTGTGGTTAGTGGAGCACAACCCTGTCTTTACTCAGGGACAAGCAGGTAAAGAAGAGCACCTACTCAACACTGGTGATATCCCAGTCATTCAAAGCGATCGCGGCGGACAGGTTACCTATCATGGTCCAGGTCAGCTTGTGGCCTACTTTCTTATCAATTTACGTCGTAAAAAGCTTGGTGTTCGCGAGCTGGTTACGCACATCGAAAACCTCGTTATCAAGACACTTAACGCGTATGATATTGAGTCAGCGGCTAGGCCCGATGCCCCTGGAGTGTATGTCGATGGCAAAAAAGTCTGCTCCCTTGGTCTGCGTATCCGCAAAGGGTGTTCATTCCACGGACTGGCGCTAAATATTAATATGGATCTCTCCCCTTTCCTTCGCATCAACCCTTGTGGCTATGCCGGGATGGAAATGGTTCAAGTGAGCCAACTGGGTGGTCCAAAAGAGGTCTCGACGGTCGAAGACCAAATGATCAAAGCACTATTAGAAATACTTGATTACGAGCAAGTAGAATTCAGCGAAGAAGCATAAGACGATGAGCAAACCTATCCAAATGGAAAAAGGCGTCAAGTACCGTGACGCTGACAAGATGGCACTGATTCCTGTAAAGAACATGCCTGCCGAGCAAAAAGAAATCCTTCGTAAACCTGAATGGATGAAGATCAAGCTGCCAGCGGACAGCCAGCGTATTCAAGACATCAAGTCTGCAATGCGTAAAAACGATCTTCACTCGGTATGTGAAGAAGCCTCATGCCCTAACCTGGCTGAGTGTTTTAACCACGGTACGGCAACCTTTATGATTCTAGGTGCTATCTGTACTCGTCGTTGCCCTTTCTGCGACGTAGCTCACGGCCGCCCAAATGCGCCAGAAGCAGGCGAACCGCAAAAGCTGGCTCAAACCATCAAAGATATGAAGCTTAAATACGTGGTCGTTACCTCTGTTGACCGTGACGACCTACGTGATGGCGGTGCTCAACACTTTGCAGACTGTAACCGTGAAATCCGCGCACTTAACCCAGAGATCCGCATCGAGACCTTGGTACCTGATTTCCGTGGCCGTATGGATGTAGCGCTTGAAGCACTAAAAGATAACCCGCCAGATGTGTTTAACCACAACCTAGAAACAGCGCCTCGCTTATATCGTAAAGCGCGTCCAGGTGCGAACTATAAGTGGTCGCTGCAACTTCTTCAGAAGTTTAAAGAGATGCACCCTGACGTACCGACTAAGTCTGGTTTGATGATGGGTCTGGGTGAAACCAAAGAAGAGATTGTTGAAGTACTTAAAGATCTTCGTGCTCACGGCGTCACTATGCTTACACTTGGTCAATACCTAGCGCCTAGTCGTCACCACTTGCCGGTAGAACGTTACGTGCCGCCATCAGAGTTTGATGAGCTAAAAGAGATCGCCCTTGAGCTTGGCTTTACCCATGCAGCATGCGGTCCATTTGTTCGCTCGTCTTACCATGCAGACCTACAAGCAAAAGGCGAAGAAGTAAAATAGCATTACTTTTTTGAAGTAGCCTTGCCTTTTTCGAGACATAAAACACGGATTCACTATCGAAGTAATCCGTGTTTTTTTTGAGAAAAATATGCAACATGACAATCTCATACTCGCATTTTTTCTATTTTTAGGTAGTCTTAAAGAAAAAGTTTTACCCAATCAAGGACGTAACATGAAGTTATTGAAAATTGGTTTGCCTATTCTCGCAGCAACTGTGATTGCAGGCTGTGCGCAGAACACTCAACAAGACAACTATTTAGAAGCGTCGTTCGAGCTATGTAACACTGAAGTGAACCTATACTCGGTCAGCGACGATGGTCGCGTTCGTATCGTTTGTAAGGACGGTGCTAAGTTCGCCCTTAACAGCGAGAAGACATTGGATATCATGCGTGATATCAACATTGATTACTGTAATGGCGAAGGCTTAGGTCAGTTTAGTGAGAGCCGTAAGTATTACTCATTCCGATGTAAATCAGGAACTTTGCTTAATATCAATAAGTAATACTCCCTGCGACCTTAAAGTTTCAGGTACAAAAAAAGCGAGCATTCAGCTCGCTTTTTTTCTTTGCGTTAAAGCAATAGAGAATTACGCGTAAACAGGTAGGCGCTTACAGATCTCTAGTACTTTCGCTTTCGTTGCTTCGATTACTGAAGCATCGTTGATGTTGTCTAGAACATCACACATCCAGTTAGCAAGCTCAGTCGCATCTGCTTCAGTGAAGCCACGGCGAGTAATTGCTGGAGAACCAACACGGATACCAGACGTTACGAATGGGCTACGTGGGTCATTTGGTACTGAGTTCTTGTTCACAGTGATGTTTGCTGCGCCTAGCGCTGCATCTGCTTCTTTACCAGTGATGTCTTTGTCGATTAGGTCAACAAGGAACAGGTGGTTTTCAGTGCCGTTAGAGACGATCTTGTAACCGCGCTCTTGGAACTGTGCAACCATCGCTTTTGCATTCTTAACAACGCGTGCTTGATACTCTTTAAACTCTGGCTCCATTGCTTCTTTGAATGCTACTGCTTTACCAGCAATAACGTGCATTAGAGGGCCGCCCTGACCACCAGGGAATACAGCAGAGTTCAGTTTCTTGTACATGTCTTCACCTGCATTAGACAGGATAAGACCACCGCGAGGACCTGCTAGAGTCTTGTGCGTTGTTGTTGTTACCACGTGAGCGTGTGGCACTGGCGTTGGGTAAACACCTGCAGCGATAAGACCCGCTACGTGCGCCATATCAACGAATAGGTAAGCGTCAACCTTGTCTGCGATCTCACGCATGCGAGCCCAGTCTACGATTTGGCTGTATGCAGAGAAACCACCGATGATCATCTTAGGCTTGTGCTCAACAGCAAGCTGTTCCATCTCGTCGTAGTTGATTTGGCCAGCTTCGTCTATACCGTAAGGGATAACGTTGTAGTGCTTACCAGAGAAGTTTACTGGTGAACCGTGAGTCAGGTGACCGCCGTGCGCTAGGCTCATACCTAGAACTGTGTCGCCTGGGTTAAGTAGCGCCATGTATACTGCGCTGTTCGCTTGAGAACCAGAGTGCGGCTGAACGTTCGCGTACTCACAACCAAATAGCTCACAAGCACGATCAATCGCTAGTGCTTCCGCTTTATCAACATACTCACAACCACCGTAGTAGCGCTTGCCTGGGTAGCCTTCAGCATACTTGTTCGTTAGCTGAGAGCCTTGCGCTTCCATTACGCGAGGGCTGGTGTAGTTTTCCGAAGCGATAAGCTCGATGTGCTCTTCTTGACGTAGTGTCTCTTCTTGAATTGCTGCAAATAGCTCCGCATCGTAATCAGCGATGTTCATATCACGCTTAAGCATCTGTATCTCCTGACTCAGATTGTTCTGAAAGTTTCAAAAAAACCACACAATGACCAAAAGCAAACGTTTTCGTCACCACATTTGATGACTCGCATGATACATAATTTGATCTAGGTCATAAAGAGAAAATTGGAAATTTCTCATGCAGTTTTTTCATAGTGAACCTTAGGCTTCATCATATACGCCGATAAATCGGCACTATCACGGGCGCTAAGTGTCAATAATTCCATTTACACAGTGTAAAAATTGAATTACATAGGTTTACCGTAAATTTCCCCTTCAAGCTACCGAAAACATCAACTTTTCAATAATATTGCGCCGTTTATTGATTAGAAGAATTTAAAGTTGATGCAAAAACACTCACTCAAAGAAGACTGGATAGCGATTCTTACTGGCACCTTTATCGTCGCTCAGGGAATATTCTTTCTTCAGTCGGCTCAACTATTGACTGGCGGAACTACGGGTCTCGCCCTTCTCATGAGCCAGTTTGTACCGATTTCTTTCGGTACGCTTTATTTCGCCCTAAACAGCCCGTTTTACCTACTTGCATGGAAACGCTTTGGCAAACGCTTTGCTGCGAGCAGCGCCATTTCTGGTGCCTTGGTGTCTATTATTACGGACAACATGCATCGAGTGGTCACGCTGGATAACGTCAATACCATCTACTGCGCGATTGCCGGTGGCTTATTGATGGGATTGGGTATGCTGATTCTATTCAGACACCGTTCAAGCCTAGGAGGCTTTAATGTGCTATGTCTGTTTATTCAGGACAAGTTTGGAATTTCTGTCGGTAAAACGCAGATGGCGATTGATTGTGGCATTCTTGTTGCGTCGTTTTTCTTTGTGTCGCCGTCGATTATTGGGATTTCGATTCTAGGTGCGGTGATGTTGAATTTGGTGTTGGCGATGAATCATAAGCCGACTCGGTATGTGGTGACTTATGGGTGAGGTGGGGGCTTTAACTTGCTTTACTCGCTTCGCTCGTTTCCCCTCCTAGCCTCCCCTTATTAAGGGGAGGAACAATAGGCTCGCTATCGCATCGCCTTATGTAAAGGTGCAATGTTACGTCAGTAACGAGCACTGGTTCTCCCCCTTTATAAGGGGGAGCTAGAGGGGGTCAATCTCTTGATCTTGCTCTTAGTTTTTCCCAACCAACAACACCAACGTCTCATAAGGCTTCAAAACCACCTCCCCCGTCAGTTCAACTTCACCAACAACCCCATAATTACTCAACACAGCACGACTCACCAAACCATCAAACTGCTCCGGCAACACCACACTAGTCTCCTCACCATAATAGTTGTTCAAGCACAGCAGCATCGCCTGCCCACTCTCACGCAAGTAACCGTGAACCTGAGAGTGCTCTGGGAACAAATCCACATAGCTACCATCAGTAATCACCGCTAACTGCTTACGAAGCGCGATAAGCTCTTGATAGAAGTAGAATACCGACCGATCATCTTCAACCGCTGCCTCAGCGTTGATCTGAGGATAGTTTTCCGCAACGCCGATCCAAGGCGTACCTTGAGTAAAACCAGCGTGTTTGCTGTCGTTCCACTGCATCGGCGTGCGAGAGTTATCACGAGATTTCTGTCTTAGGATAGCCATCATATTGTCATGAGAGGTATCGCCCTGTTCTACCATCAGTTGGTACATGTTAAGGCTTTCGACATCACGATACTGGCTCATATCCGTGAAGCCCGGATTTGTCATGCCGATCTCTTCACCTTGGTATATGTAAGGTGTTCCTTGCATTAGATGAACAGACGCTGCCAACATTTTTGCTGACTCGGTTCGATATTGCTGATCATTACCAAGACGACTAACTACGCGAGGTTGGTCGTGGTTACACCAGAATAGCGCCCCCACCCTTGACCATTTAGGCCTGTCTGCCAGTGATTGAAAATCTGCTTTAGCTGCAGGAAGTCGAAGTCTGCTTTCGTCCACTTGTCACCATTTGGGTAATCCACTTTTAGGTGGTGGAAATTGAACACCATTGAAAGCTCTTTACCATCCAGTGAGCTGTACTGCTGGCAATGCTCTAGCGTCGTAGACGACATTTCACCAACGGTTACCGAACCATACTTCTGGAATACCGCTTCACTGATTTCCTGTAAATACTCATGAACGCGCGGACCATCGGTGTAAAAACGGCGGCCATCACCAATGTCATCATCAGCGAAGTCTTGCTGTTTTGAGATAAGGTTGATCACATCCAGCCTAAAGCCGTCAACCCCTTTCTGTGCCCAGAACTCGATGACCTGTTTTACTTCTTCGCGAACTTTTGGGTTTTCCCAGTTAAGGTCAGCCTGCTCTTTGGCAAATAGGTGCAGATAGTATTCATCGGTGGCCTCGTCCAATGCCCATGCAGAGCCACCGAACTTTGACTGCCAATTGTTAGGTAGTTTGCCTTCGTTAGGTTTCCAAATGTAGTAATCACGATACGGGCTTTGTTTATCCCCTAGGGCTGACTGGAACCATTGGTGCTCGGTTGAGGTATGGTTAACCACGATATCCATAATGATGCGGATACCTTTCTGATGGGCAGCCGCGAGCAGCTCATCAAAGTCTTGCATGGTGCCAAAATCAGGGTTGATGGCATAGTAATCGGAGATATCGTAACCGTTATCAATCATTGGCGAGGCATACACTGGGGTTAACCAGATGGCGTCAACACCTAACTTCGATAAGTAATCAAGCTTCGAGGTAATCCCTTTGATATCCCCCATTCCTTTATCACCGCTATCACAAAAACTCTTCGGATAGATTTGATAAATCGTGGCTGTTTTCCACCAGTCTTTTTGAGCAGTTTGACTCATAGGTTTAATCTCACTTACCAATTTGGAAAATCGTCAAAATAAAAAGCAAAGAAGTGGCTCAAGATGAGCCACTAATGGGGGTTACGCGCTCGCAAGCTCTAGCTCACCTTTTGATTGAGCGCGTTTGTACAGGAACAAAGTAAGCATAATCGGCACGGCCATTGCGACTAACATCGCCATGAGATATACCATCCAGTATTGAGGCTGAATCGATAGGATGCCCGGTAGACCGCCGACACCGATACCGTTCGCCATCACGCCAGCGCTGCCACAGATAGCCGCTGCAATTGCGCTACCAATCATTGCGCTGAGCATTGGGAACTTGTACTTGAGGTTAATACCGTACATAGCTGGCTCAGTGACACCTAAGTAAGCGAGATAGCGGCTGGTACTGAGATATCACGCTCACCCTCACGCTTACTGATAATGATGATGCCAACAACCGCAGATGCTTGAGCGATATTAGACAGGGCAATTAGAGGCCAAATTGGTGTGCCGCCTAGGTCTTGCATCAGTTGAAGGTCAACCGCATTGGTTGTGTGGTGGATACCCGTAATCACCAACGGTGCGTACAAGAAACCAAACACCATAGAACCCAGTACCGCAAAATCACCCGTCATCGCAGCTTTAGCGGCAAACGCAACGCCATCACCTAGCACACGACCAAACGGACCAATGAAGGCATGAGCAAGAATGACCGACAGAATGATAGAAACGAATGGCACCACAACCAGATACAGGTAGCTTGGGACAATGCGCTTTAAGTTGGTTTCAATAAGCGCCAATGCCACACCCGCCAGCATCGCTGGGATCACCTGAGCCTGATAGCCCACCTTCTCAATCACAAACAAGCCGAAATCCCACACCTCTGGCACTTCTTTACCGATGAGATAGGCGTTCATCAGTTGAGGCGATACCAAGGTGACACCCAGCGTGATACCAAGAATTGGCGTACCACCCAGCTTTTTCACCGTAGACCAACACACACCAACTGGTAGGAAGAAGAAGATCGCTTCACCAATTAGCCATAAGAACGAGTGAACGGTTGCCCAGAACTGGCTGATTTCCACTAAGGTTTTGCCATCGAACATACGGATGTCGCCGATAACGTTGCGGAAACCAAGAATCAAACCACCCGTGATAATTGCCGGTAAAAGGGGAACAAAAATTTCGGCTAGGTGAGAGATACCACGCTCTAGAAAGTTCATGTTCTGACGGGCAGCCAGCTTGGCATCGTCTTTAGACGCTGCTTTCTTGCCTGCTGAGTCAATCAACATTTTGTAGACTTCATCGACTTCAGTGCCAATCACTACTTGGAACTGTCCGGCATTGGTAAAGCAGCCTTTAACAATCTTTAGGCTCTCTAATGCCGACTTGTCGGCTTTATCGGTATCGTTAAGAACGAATCTCAATCGAGTTAAACAGTGGCTAACACTGGCAATGTTGTCAGCGCCGCCAACACCGTCGATGATCGCTGCAATGTCTTGCTGGGCTATTTTGCTCATCGTTTGTACACCTTTTCCTGATATAGAGACGTAGGGTTAAGACGTCTAGGTCCATTTGTCTCGTTGTATTAATAATATCGCAACATGCGAATGGGAACATTCCCATAAGTTGCGTGAAGTGTGCCACGGAATGATTCAAACAAAAATGGGAACAGTCCCATTAATTGAGTGTGATCACAATAATTGTTGATAAATGCGCCAAGTTGATTAAGGGAACTGCTAAGAAAAAGAAGCCGTGCTTACACCGCTTCTTGCGTGAGATGAGAGATAGTTTTATTACCAGTAAGCTGACTAATCAATAGGTTAGCTGCTTTTTCTCCTGCTTGCTGATAGCCAGGATCAATGCTGTAGATGTTGGGGAACAGGAAAGACAATAGCTCATTACCGCCAACGCCCGTCACCACAATATCTTCGCGTCCAAGCTCTTGTAGGCGCTTGATAGTGCCAAGCGCTAAAGTATCACTGGCACACACGATAGCTTGAAGTGAGTCCGTCACGACCTCATCAACAAGCTGATAAGCACTCTCGTGATGAAGTTCACCGGTACGATAAACGGCATGCTGATCATTATCATCACACCACTTTTGAAATGCGTTGAGGCGAGCCAAGCCCGTGGTTTTATCCTTGGGATCAACACCAATATAGGCTAGGTGATTGACGCCTTGCGCCTGCAACTTATTCAAAACCGCTTGGATCAATCCCTGATTATCGTAATTGATGGACGAGACTTGATCGGTATCCATGGCGATGACCACCACCTTCTCCTGCCACTGAGACACTTTGTCGATATCAAGCTCAGTAAAACCGAACACAATGACACCTTCAACGTTGCGTTTACGCAGTACGCTCAGGTGTTCGTTGGTTTTCTCGGGATCGAACTGACTCTCCATGATCACCACATCGTAACCTGCTGAGTAAAGCACATTAAGCATGCTGCTCACCGCTTTGTTCTCAGAAGGCGAGTCGAGACGAGAGATAATGACACCTATGACCTTTTGCACTCCGCCCCCACGCATCGATTGTGCAGATTTAGAGGCACATAGCCATGCTCTGCAATCACACGCTCCACTTTCTCGCGGGTTTCGGGTTTTACTTTAGGATCGTTAGTAAGCACGCGAGAGACGGTAGATTTACCGACTCCCGACAGCTTCGCAATATCAAGTATGGTGAGTTTTTTGCTCATGGGTGTCTAAAAGGTTCAATATCCGTTTTTTGGTACACTTCGCGTGGTCATCATGCAGCTTTTATCGGTTTCACCGGCAATGGTAAGCATACCTTCTCTGCCTTTACTAAACAGCTCAACCTCAGACTCAGCTTGCGACTGGCCATCGAGTGAGTATTTGGTACCAGATGCAGAAGGGACACGATGCAGATGATACTCTTCGCCTTCAATAAGTAGCAGAACCTGCTCTCTCGATAACTGGGTTACCTGAAAGCTCTGGTTATCGCACTGATATTGGAGAACATGATACGGGTTTTCAGGCTCTGTCTGCTCCGTGCTACTGCACGCAGTTAAACCACCCACCATTAACGCGGCAACCAATCCGTATTTAGCGTAAGTATTCATAATGACTCCTTTTGGGTCGACTGATTACTTAGCTAAGTATTGCGGCACATCGCGGATACTATCAAGTACACAGTTGCGACAGACTCACCGCGCTCAGTGACCGGCTTGCCAGTACGCACTAAGATCTTGGTGCCAACGCCAGCCGCTTCAGCTGCCATCATATCTTCGGCTTTATCACCGACCATGACCGAGTTTTCCATATCAACCTTTAGGAAGTCACGAGCAGAGATAAACATGCCCGGCTTTGGTTTACGGCAGTTACAATCTAGCTTGTAATCACCAATACCATGTTCAGGGTGATGTGGGCAGTAATAGATACCATCGAACTCGACGCCATTGTCAGAGAAGTTCCAATCCATCCATTGAGTTAAAGAAAGGAAGCGATCTTCGGAGAACATACCGCGAGCAATGCCTGATTGGTTGGTCACCAACACCAGCATATAGCCCATGTCCTGCAGTTTTTTCGTCGCTTCAAAGACGCCTTCAACATACTCAAAGTCGTGTTCATCGCTCACATACCCGTGATCAACGTTAATGACGCCATCACGATCCAAAAAAACAGCTGGTTTTGCCACAGTTCACTCTCTTGTTATAGATAGGTGCTAATAACCTGAATTATTACACGCTTTTATAGTCACGGCACTATGAAAATGCCGTTTAGACGTCTAGACGTAAAAATATCTATTGACACTAAAAGGTGAAAACCATAGCATCTTCTATCAATTGAGATGTAGTTCAAACTTTTATGCTACTCACGGACTTCAGGTTGCTTAGATGATCGAAATTAATCAAGTAAACAAAGTGTTTTATCAAGGCGCTAACGAAATCAACGCCTTGGCAGACATCAATCTGCATATCGCAGAAGGCACCATCTTTGGTGTGATTGGCGCCTCTGGTGCAGGTAAGAGTACGTTGATTCGCTGCGTAAACATGCTTGAAGCGCCAACGTCAGGTGAAGTCATCGTTGATGGTGTTGACCTGACTAAGCTATCGAAATCCGAGCTGTCAGAAGCGCGCCGCAACATCGGCATGATTTTCCAGCACTTTAACTTGCTTTCATCTCGCACTGTATTCGAAAACGTGGCACTGCCACTTGAGCTTGCTGGCAAAGAGCGCTCACACATCGAAACCAAAGTGACGGATCTTCTAAAGCTCGTCGGACTGGCAGATAAGCGCGATACCTACCCTGCCAATCTAAGTGGCGGTCAAAAGCAGCGTGTTGCGATTGCTCGCGCATTGTCGTCAGATCCTAAAGTACTGCTTTGTGATGAAGCCACCAGCGCACTCGACCCTGCGACGACCCAATCAATTCTTGAGCTACTGAAAGAAATCAACCGCAAGCTCAAGATCACCATGCTGCTGATTACTCACGAAATGGACGTGGTAAAGAGCATCTGTCATGAGGTCGCTATCATTGGTGACGGTCGTCTGGTTGAAAAAGGCACCGTGGGTGAAATCTTTGCCCATCCCAAAACCGAGCTTGCGCACGAATTCATTCGTTCAACACTCGACCTTTCGATTCCAGAAGACTATCAAGCAAGGCTACAATCTGAGCGTGTTGAAGGCAGCTACCCGCTTGTTCGCTTAGAGTTTACCGGTGCCACTGTAGACGCGCCGCTAATGACGCAAATTGCACGCAAATACAATATTGATGTCAGCATCCTAAGTTCCGATCTTGATTACGCGGGCGGCGTAAAATTCGGCATGATGGTGGCAGAGCTATTTGGTAATGAGCAAGACGACAACGCGGCGATTCAATATCTTCGCGACCACAATGTAAAAGTAGAGGTACTTGGTTATGTCCTTTAACACCGTCACAGACTGGTTATCTCTAAACAGTAACCTACTATTAGGGGCAACATGGGAAACCCTATACATGGTTGCGGTAGCAGGTGTAGTTGGCTTCGCGTAGGTATTCCACTGGGTGTTATTCTGCACACCACTAAAAAGGGTGGCTTGCTAGAAAACACGCGATTAAACAGTGTGCTAGGTGCCATTGTTAACGTCGGTCGCTCGGTACCTTTCTTAGTATTGATGGTCGCGATCATTCCACTGACCAAGATTTTGATTGGTACCTTTATCGGGACTACGGCCGCGATCGTTCCACTCACAGTTGGCGCGATTCCATTTGTGGCACGCCTTATTGAGGGTGCACTACTTGAGGTACCAACAGGTCTGGTAGAAGCCGCACAATCTATGGGCGCAACGCCATACCAAATCATTACGAAGGTACTGCTTCCAGAAGCATTACCTACGATTGTCAATTCGGTGACAATCACTCTAGTGACCCTAGTAAGCTACTCAGCAATGGCGGGTACCGTCGGCGGTGGCGGTCTAGGTGACGTAGCCATTCGCTATGGTTTCCACCGATACGATGTGACCATTATGGCCGTGACCGTGGTGATGCTCATTGTATTGGTACAAATTATTCAGTCTATCGGTGATGCCGTTGTTCGCCGCGTAGACCACAGATAATCGAGATTTTAAGATTTATAACAAGGAGAGAGTCATGAAATTCAACGTTAAGAATTTACTCGCAATTGCAGCCGCTGCATCAGCACTTATTCTATCTGGCTGTGGTGAAAAAGAAGTCGACACTAGCAAGATCAAAGTCGGTGTGATGGCAGGTGCGGAAGCACAAGTTGCAGAAGTCGCAGCAAAGGTTGCTAAAGAGCAATACGGTCTAGACGTTGAGCTAGTCACCTTCACAGACTACGTAACACCAAATGCAGCACTGGACGATGGCTCAATCGATATCAACGCATTCCAGCATAAGCCATACCTAGACCAGCAAGTCACTGACCGTAACTACAAGCTGACTATTGCAGGTAACACGTTTGTATACCCAATCGCGGGCTACTCAAAGCAAGTAAAGTCTGTTGATGAAATCCAAGACGGCGCGCGTATCGCAGTACCAAACGACCCAACAAACCTAGGTCGCTCTCTACTGCTACTTGAGCAGCAAGGTCTACTGACTCTACGTGAAGGCGTTGGTCTACTAGCAACGGTTCGTGATATCGAAGAGAATCCAAAGAACATCACTATCGTTGAGCTAGACGCAGCACAGCTACCACGCTCTCTTGATGACGTAGCGCTATCTATCATCAATACAACTTACGCAAGCTCTATCGACCTAACACCTCAACGCGACGGCGTATTTGTTGAAGACAAAGAGTCTCCGTACGTAAACCTAATCGTTGCGCGTGAAGACAATGTGAACGCAGAAAACGTTCAGAACTTTGTTAAAGCGTACCAAACAGAAGATGTGTACAACGCAGCCTCTGATATCTTCAAAGGTGGCGTTGTTAAGGGCTGGTAATGGTCCTTGGTCCTTGGTCCTTGGTCCTTGGTCCTTGGTCCTTGGTCCTTGGTCCTTGGTCCTTGTAAAGACAGTGAGGGTTGGAGCTTGTGCTTCAACCCTCTTTCGTTTTATTACTTTAGATGATCCCAAGAGATATTTGAGACGATTCGGCATGAGTCGCACTTGAAGTAAAAGATGTCGTGCAGCGGCTCATCAAGCAACCACTCTCCACCACATTTCGGGCACTTACGTGCTTTTTCTTCCTCAAGGCTCTTACCGCCTACCTTGTACAGGTAGTAGTACGTTGGGATCTGGGTAATGTACTCGATACGACCGCGAATATCCCAGCCACGACGGAACAGGTCACTGCCTACCTCAGACAGTTCTCGCAGCGCGGCGTGCTCTGCTTTACAGCCACCCGCCATCTGGATTTCATCGCACGCTTGCCACTCGGTTTGCCATTTAATCACTGACTTATGATCGCCATTGAGTGTTGGTGGATTACGGTACAGCGGGATCGGCAACAAGGTTTCACCACTTCGAAGCGGTGAACAGGTGTGCACATAGGTGGTGTACAGCACTTGCCAGCTCGGCGTTTCATCTTCTGCTGCCTGCTCTGAATTGATATCACGACCCAGAAGGCGAACCTTAGGTGCCAGTAGACACGCATCCGACAAACGCTTTAAACACACTTTTACGAAATCTGAGTGGTTACTAGGATGCAAGCTGTCTTGCTCAGGGCATACCGCACGAACAAAGAACTCGCCCTCACCCATCACCACCGGAAACTCACGACCTAACACTTGGCCGTTATAGCGCAGCGCGTCCATCAGACCGTTAATGCCCTTTTCTACCGCGCTGATCGTGGTGTTATCAAAACACTCAAAATGAAGCTCTACTACATACATAATTAAACGTCAGGCTCCAGACCGTTGAGAAATGTCTCGATATTCTCGGCAACCACATCACGGCGGTCGGTACCTAGGCGCTCAAGAATCACGTTGCCAGTGATGTTACAGATAGAAATCACATCCATATCCGCATCGGTGGCCGCAATAAACACAGTTGGCTTGAGCTTAAGACGGCGCTGCGTCACCAAGTGACCCAAAATGTTCTCTTGCAAACGAGTGAAATCGTCATCACTCCACACTTGCAGCAGCGTGAGTTCGTTACCCTGCCATGTGGCATTCATGTCTGCGCTGTACTGGTGTCCGTAGAAAGCTTTAATGTCATCGTGTAGCGTTAGCTCTATCCCTTGCTCGATGTTTTCTAGACGCTCAGGGACGTCACGGACGCAAGCACGCCAATACACCGATTCGTCATCTTTGCGGTCAATACAAGGGGATACCAAACCGTGAAGCTCTTCACTGGCCGGTAGTGTTTGATGCTTTTCTTGCCAAGCTTTTTGATAGCGCTGTGAAAACGCCTCTAAAGCTTGCTGTACACTTTGATTCATATGCTCTCCACTCATCCTTCAATTGTTCGGCGATTTCCAAGCACAAAGGATGACAGCTATTCGGGGATCTCGTAAAATTCGTTTTATTCTAATCGAAATATCACACAATTATGAGCAAATATTCCAACGCGAAAGAGCTTTCGGGCTCACTCTGGGTCAAAAGACCGATTATGCCAACCAGTATGACGCTTCGCTTTTGCAACCTGTACCACGAAGCCTAAACCGTGACGACCTTGAACTCGGTGATAGCTTGCCATTCCAAGGCTGTGATATTTGGACTATGTATGAAATTTCTTGGCTCAATGCCAATGGCTTGCCACAGGTCGCCGTTGGTGAAGCTTACATCCCAGCAACCAGTGCCAACCTTATCGAATCTAAGTCATTTAAGCTGTATCTCAATAGCTACAACCAAACGCGATTTGATTCATGGGATGAAGTACAAAACACCATCGCTGGCGACCTATCAAACTGCGCTGGTGAAACCGTAACCGTAAAACTTATCCCAGTGGGCGACTTTGAAAACACTCAGATCGTGGGCATGAAGGGCGAGTGCATCGACAACCAAGATATTCGTATCGACAGCTACGACTTTGACGCGGCGCTACTTGAGGGTGCTGCAGGAGAGGAAATGGTTGAAGAAGCGCTACATAGTCACCTGCTAAAATCCAACTGTCTTATCACTAATCAACCTGATTGGGGCAGTGTCGAGATCCAATATCACGGCGCAAAGATCGACCGTGAAGCTTTACTGCGCTACCTTGTCTCGTTCCGTGAACATAATGAGTTTCACGAGCAATGCGTTGAGCGTATCTTTACAGATATAATGAGCTACTGTAAGCCAAGCAAGCTAACTGTATACGCGCGTTACACGCGCCGTGGCGGTTTGGATATCAACCCGTACCGCTCAAACCAAGACAGCGCACCTTCTCACAATATGCGTATGGCACGACAGTAAGCACTCTCAATTAATGGAAACCGTCATGGGCTCAAAAATTTGGACAGTATTGGCTCTGCTTTGCTCACTGATTGCAGGAGCAGCGCACGCTAAAACGTCCTTTACGTCTCCGATTTTAGTAGAGGCAGATAAGTTAGTGGATATTGAACCGGCAAAAGCATTGGACATTGCCAACAAATATCTCACCAACCGTACCTTTGCAGAGCCCAATGACGACAGACTACCAAAGCTGGCTCGTGACGATACCGATCAACGCATTCGCACACCTTTAAGTAGCGTCAATGCGCTGCTGATCATCGCCAAATCTCAGTTTAATTTGGGTGATAGCCAAGCAGCAATGCAAAGCTTACAGCTTGCTGAGTCGATGACCGAAAAGTACCAGTTGCTGTTTTTGGCGCTGGATGTGCGTATCCTGAAAGCCAGACTGCAGTGGCTTACCACGAACGAAGCAACCAAAGCCTTAGCGACACTCGAGCAAGTTGAGCGCGACCTTGAGTCAATTCGCAAAGGACAAAACATTGCCAATCGTACCAGCTATCGCATCAAGATTTTGCAAGCACAGATCGCCTCTAACGAAAACGACTTTGAGCTAGCCAATAGCCTGTTCCAAGCAGCGCAGTCTTATATTCCGAAAGATAATCTATCAAAGTGGCAAATCGACTTTCATACCAAGTTTGGTAAGCACTATTTACACCACCGCCGATACAACGAAGCCCTGTCTGAACTGCTGCTTTCCTACTGGTCAGCCATTGAGCTCAACAGTAGCGATCAGCTAGCAAGTATCAACCAACAGCTCGCACAGCTATTTATGCAGCGCCAAGTACTCGACAAAGCGCTTGAACACTTGTCACAGGCGGCAGACTTCTATGGTAGCTACCCGGAGTCCCCAACTCTTGCTGATGTGCTCAAGCAAATGGGTGATGTGTATTACTTGCAAGGTAAATACAACCTAGCGTTGGTGCACTACTTTAATGTCATTGATCAAAAGAAGACCGATAAGAACATCGAAAAAGTCATCGATATTCGCCTCAGTCTTGCTTCCACCTATTTGCAGCTCTACAACTACCCATTGGCGGAGCAATACTTGGCGCGAGCAGAGAAACTGCTTCGCTACTCAGACCTACCAGAGCTAGAAACCAAAGCAGCGCTGCTAGATGCTGGGCTTGGCTACTTTCAGCAAGATAACAAGCAAGTAATTGAGCAAGCGAAACGAGCGTTGACACTGAGTCAATCTCTCGCCATGAGTGAGTCTCTTGAACAAGCTTCACTTGAACAGCAAGCCTATCAGTTGCTTGCTCTTGGCTATGAGCAAAGTGGTAAGTTTAAACAGGCATTGAGCAACATTAAGAAAGCCAACTCACTGCGTATTTATCAGCAAGCACAGCTCAATCAAATCAGTGAAGAGGCATTCCGTAAGCAGAGACAGTTCGTCGAACAAGGTCTGCATTATGAAATCCAAGAGCAAGAGCTTGCAGAGGCGATAGAAAAACAAAACAAATTTCAAAAAGTGGCGCTTGGCCTCTTCTGTTTGGCCTCGCTTTTGGCACTGATGGTACTGCGATTAAGCTACACCAATAGACGCAATAAGAATGAGGTAGAACAGCTGAATGAGAACCTGTTTACCCACGCGCGTTCGGGTTTGCCAAATCTGCGTCTTCTTAATGCTAACCTTCCAAGCTCTCTGCAACGCACCCAACGCTACTTTGAACAGTGGCAAGTCGGTGAGCTTATCAATGAGCCGCTCAGCGACCGCTTACGCTTTGTGATGATTGATGTCCCGTTTCTTCGCAATATGTATCTGCAAAACGGTTACGAAGCAGGCTTAGAGTTGGAACACGCGTTTGGTGAGTTTATTCGCAGTAAAATTGAAGCTCCGGCTCGCATCTATCATTTCTCTGATGCTAACTTGCTGTATATCGAGCCAAGTATCAAGCCGCGCACGGCGGAAAGTCTGTTTGAAGAGATTCAAAGTTGGATCAATGATTTTGAGCAGGATCGGAAGATCAATCGCATCGTACGAGTCGGCATGGCCAACTACCCATTCCTACCTCGCGCCTATACCGCCATCAACGACAAAGAGCTACTCGACATCTTATTAGTCGCCACACATATGGCGCGCGAAGTCAGCATGCGCGAAAGCCAAAGTCATTGGGTTTACCTCAAGGCGATTGATAATGCGCCAGCAGCAAGCCTTGCCACCGACAATGTCAGACAAGCCTGTCGCACAGCGATAAAACAGGGGTTAATAAAAGTTCACTCTTCTTCCCAGAATGAGGACGGGTTCAAAAAATCGTTGATGAGTGAGTAAAAAGTCCGCAGTTGAACACTGAATAACGTGACGTTGTGATGTTTTTTGATATTATCGATCAATACATCAATAAGATTCCCATCTGGTTTGTTTTAAAGGATTTATGAGCTCACAGGATAGCGAGACATTAGAGCATCTCCACCAGCTTAAAGTGCAGGTGGAGCAATTACGTGTAGCTCATCGCGATGCTTCGCTTAAATCGCGTCGTGAACAAGCCATCCTCAAACGTTTCATTTCGACACTCAGCAATACTCATATTGGTGCCCACTCGCGCATTGACGATAAACTGATTGAACTCCGCCAAGAATTAGAGCATAACAAGGACATAAGTACTCTGGTGCCCAAGTTTGCCATCTTGGAGCGTCTCATCGGTCAAAGGTCCGCTTCGATGGAAAAACAACAGCTATCATTGGAAGAGCAAACAAGGCGCAGTGGCGAAACACTGCAGCGCATTGGTGGATTGCCTGCTCAAATCAAGCGCGACCTGAGAAACGTATTGGCTTTCAACGATAAAAGTTCGTTGAAGCTCACTGACAATGCCGTCAAGCTGCTGGCCATTTATGAGCGAGCGACCAAGATCATCACTTCCAACTCTGCACTGTTACCAAAAGAGGCAGAGCCAACGGAGAATAGTGGTTTACTACACAGCCTCAATGAAGAGCTGCAAAACCTCATCACTGAGCTCGATTTCGATGGTGAACCTGGTGAACAGCTATTTGAAATCCGCTATAAGCTACTCACGGACGCTTCGTCGAATCAACTACTTGAACATACCTTGCAGGTGTTAAGACTGGTCATTGACGCCACTAAATATGAACGCCGCACCTCGCAGCAGTTCCTGGAGCAGGTCAACGGCTCGCTTTCTTCGTCACTGAAGAATAATTCGCAAAATCTCGATCAAAGCCAAATCTACTTTGAGCAGCGCCACAACATGAGCAAGGAGCTGCACAACCTCGTTTCTAGTGGTAAACGTGGCATTGCTTCAGTGCAAGACTTAGAGGAAGCCAAGCGCGCCATGACGCCATTGTTTGCTCAGCTTGCGTCATTGACAGAGCGTCTGCAACACGCAGAAGTAAGAGAAGCGGCGCTGATTGAGCAGATGGCGCACAACAAAAACCAGCTAGAAGCGCTTTACGATAACACACAAGACTATCGCCGCCGTTTGGAAGATCAGTCTCAGCGTATGCTGCTTGACCCATTAACCAAGGTTTATAATCGCACCGCCCTTTTGGATAAGCTTGAGATTGAATACCGCCGCTGGCTGAAGAACCAGCACCCACTCTGGGTCGTGGTGTTTGATATCGATAAGTTTAAGAGCATCAACCACAACTTTGGTTACAGTGCCGGTGATAAAGCACTAAAGATCATCGCCAAAACCATCGCTAACTCGGTCGACAAAACCGATACCGTCGCTCGTTTCTCTGGTGAAGAATTTATTTTGATTATGCCGGAGCAAAACGAAGCAACAAGTTTGGCAAAAGTACGAGAGATTCAGAAAAAAGTCAGTAATTTGCCGTTTAAGTTCCGCGATCAATTGCTCACAATTACCTTAACCGCAACTAGTGCCTTGTTTAGTCAAAATGACATTCCTGAAGACGTGTTAGAGCGCCTACACAAGACCTTGTCCCACACACAAAAGCTTGGCCCGAACCAGCTCGCGTGGAACCCATAATCTCGCTATATTTTTCAGATAGTTATAGAAACCTTCCTGACATTTGCTACTCTAATAGTTAATCGCATGTAAATTTTGGCCGACGACGCCGTATAAACATCGCGATAGATAACTATAACAATGAACCCAAATCATCTGCGTTCTCGATTCAGTGGGCACCGAACACCCGACTCTCTCTTGCCCCACAAAAAGATCGCAGCATTCGGTTCTAGATAAGGAATTTGCTTATGATCACTCACATTAGTCCCGCGGGTAGCATGGATCTTTTGTCTCAACTCGAAGTTGAGCGCCTTAAAAAGACCGCGTCTAGTGACCTATACCAACTGTATCGCAACTGTACGTTAGCGGTACTGAATTCTGGCAGCCATACAGACAACTCTAAAGAGCTACTGGATAAACACCTTTCATTTGACGTCAACGTCATGCGCCGTGAGCGTGGTATCAAACTTGAGCTTGCCAACCCACCAGAACATGCCTTTGTCGATGGCCAAATCATCAAAGGCATTCAAGAGCACCTATTTTCCGTGCTGCGCGATATCGTCTACGTCAATATGCACCTTGCAGACAACCAGCGACTGAATCTGACCAACTCGACCCACATTACCAACCTGGTCTTTGGCATTCTTCGCAATGCAGGCACTTTGATCCCAGGTATCGACCCGAACTTGATTGTCTGTTGGGGCGGTCACTCCATTAATGCCACTGAGTACCAGTACACTCGTGAAGTGGGTAACGAACTTGGTCTTCGTGAACTGAACATCTGTACCGGTTGTGGTCCTGGCGCGATGGAAGGCCCGATGAAAGGAGCAGCAATTGGACACGCCAAACAGCGCTATACCCACCAGCGTTATCTGGCCTAACTGAACCGTCCATTATTGCTGCTGAGCCACCAAACCCTATCGTTAATGAACTGGTCATCATGCCGGACATTGAAAAGCGTCTAGAGGCCTTCGTACGCATCGCTCATGGTATTGTCATTTTCCCTGGTGGCCCAGGTACTGCGGAAGAGCTGCTCTACATACTGGGCATTAAGATGCATCCGAATAATGCTGAGCAGCCGATGCCAATCGTGCTAACCGGTCCAAAAGAGAGTGAAGCCTACTTCCGCTCTATCGACGAGTTTGTACGTTCGACACTCGGCGAGGAAGCGACCAAGTATTACGAGATCGTCATTGCTGACCCAGAGAAAGCCGCCAAAATCATGAAGCAGGCCATGCCCGCGGTAAAAGAGCACCGCAAGAAAAATGGTGACGCATACAGCTACAACTGGTCGCTGCATATCGAGCCAGAGTTCCAGCTGCCATTCGACCCGACCCATGAAAACATGGCTGGACTCGATCTGCATCTGAATCAACGTCCAGAAAACTTGGCCGCTGCACTGCGTCAAGCCTTCTCAGGTATCGTTGCGGGTAACGTGAAAGCAGAGGGCATCCGAGAAATCGAGCGCCATGGACCATTCATGATTGATGGGGACAAAGCCCTCATGAAGAAAATGGACAAGCTGCTCAGCGATTTTGTGACTCAACAGCGCATGAAATTGCCGGGCTCTGAGTACATTCCGTGTTATCGCATCGCGAACGGCGAATAAAACCTGAAACTCGGTAGCGTTTTATTTACAATAAGGCCACGATTCTCCGTGGCCTTAATTTTATGTCAATTCATCTTGTTATCATCGATGCTCTAAACCTGATCCGCCGAGTCCATGCGGTGCAGCCTGATCCCACTGACATAGAAAGAACCATACAAACCACCTCTCGTACACTTCGTCGCATTGTCGATGAAGCGCAGCCAACTCATATCATTGCAGTGTTCGATCATCACGAACAAGACCGAGGTTGGCGCGGTGACATCCTGCCTGAATACAAACAGAACCGAAAACCGATGCCTGAGCCGCTCTATAATGGACTCGACAAAATCCAAGACGCTTGGTGGCAGCTCGGTATTGATTCATTGCTCTCCGAAGGCGATGAAGCGGATGACTTGGTGGCAACGCTTGCCGTGAAAGTCGCAAGCCATGGTGAGAAGGCCACTATTATCTCAACTGACAAGGGCTATTGCCAGTTGCTCTCCCCGACTCTGCAAATCCGAGATTACTTCCAACATCGCTGGCTGGATGCACCTTTCATTGAGCAAGAATTTGGGGTAAAACCCGAGCAGCTTGCCGACTACTGGGGACTGACAGGCGTGAGTTCATCACAGGTACCGGGCGTTGCGGGCATTGGCCCGAAAGCAGCAAAAGAGATCTTAACTGAGTACAACGATATTGAAACGGCATACGCCTCTGATGAGCTTGCTGCTAAATTTCGTAAGAAGCTCGATGAGCACATCGAGATGGCGAGAAAATCAAAGCAAGTATCGGCGCTAAAGACAGATATTGAGCTTGGTTTTAATTTGCAGGATATTCGATTTGAAGGTCTAGGCGCGAACACCTAGACCTTTAGAGACGTTCTAAACGAAATTAGTGCGGCGAGATATTTGATAGCACTTGAATGTGCACCGTGATCTCCTCACGGTCATGGTACAAGTGCTTCGCTTGCAGCTTGAATTTCACCTTGTTCTCAATCAGGAAGATCTTCAGGTTCTCAATGTCTTGAAGAACCTCATCATAACGACCTTTCATTGGCAGTTTAAGGTTAAAAATCGTCTCTTTCGCCCAGCCGCGAATCAACCACTCACCCATTAGCTGTGCAACGCGAGAAGGTTTCTCAATCATGTCGCACACCAACCAAGTGACGTTCTTACGCGGTGGCTCAAACTTAAAGCCATCTTCTTGGTGATGCTTAACCTGGCCGGTCTCCATTAGGCTGTCCGCCATCATGCCATTATCAATCGCGTGTACGAACATAGAGCGGCGAACCAGCTGATACGTCCATCCACCTGGACACGCACCAAGGTCCACACCCCACATGCCTGATGCTAAGCGTTCATCCCACTCTTCTTTAGGAATGAACACGTGAAACGCTTCTTCCAGTTTTAGTGTTGAGCGGCTTGGCGCATCTGCCGGGAACTTAAGGCGTGGAATGCCCATAAAGAATGCAGAGTTGTTGTTCGGGTAGGAGTAACCCACGTAACAATGACCTGGAGCGATAAAACAGATATGCAGAACTGGCTTTTTAGCGTGCTCTTTGTTGAACAAGTAGCCCTTTCCACGCATCGCTTGACGCACTGGCACGGTAAACTTACGACAGAACTTCAGCAGCTCTTTCGCTTCGTTGGTGTCAGGGGTTTCAATGCGGATATCGCCACAACGAGGGAAGTCTTCCACTTCATCGAGCGCAGCAAGCAGCGGAGAAATACGATCGTCCGATGGCAGGGCTTCAAGCTCACTCGCAATCGCAAACATTTGACGAGCGAAGATAAGCGATTGGAAATCGATATCGCGGATAAGTCTGTCCGCATCACCGTCTTGGTAACACTCGAAAATCACGTAGCCTGAGTTATTTTTGACTCGCGGGAAGCCGAATACCTCTAGGGCTGTCGCTTTGTCTTGAATTTCGCCTGCACACTCTTTCTCGAATCCAGAGCGGCAATAAAGCATTACCTGTTTCACTGATTGACTCCATCTTTGTTTGTTTCGTCAGTCATCTGATATCCAGCATAAGCGAGGAATCCCCAACCTATCATAAACATCACCCGCCCAATGGAGTAATGGGACCAAACCACTTCACTCCTGTTAGCGCAAGGGCGTATAGACTACCGCTAAAGAAAAGGATGCCGATGATAAAGCAAATTGCTGCGCGATGAAATGCCTTTTGCGCTTTCTCTGCTCGGCTATGTAATGCAAAAAGCGCACATAACAGCAGCGCTAAGGTATGGATAAACTGATAGGTCACACCCGTTTCAAAAACGCCCAGAAG
This sequence comes from Vibrio maritimus, assembly GCA_003263775.1. Classification (GTDB taxonomy): domain Bacteria; phylum Pseudomonadota; class Gammaproteobacteria; order Enterobacterales; family Vibrionaceae; genus Vibrio; species Vibrio maritimus. The sequence continues at coordinate 268,110 of JYJJ01000002.1, read as the reverse complement.
ATATGGCGACAGCATGCTTTTAAGGCCATGAGCAGCAAACGCCCCCAGCCCGACACTGAGAAGTCCCGATAGCGCAGCAATGATAATGAGTGTACGACTACGCACTGACCTCCTCCATATCATTGATGCCTTTAATAAACAGCGCTAAACGATCAGCGGCCATTTGGCGGTTTTGCGCTTCGGTGAAACCCGACGATTTTCTTGGTTTAAAGCTATGGTCACCATCGGGTACAAAGCTCACTTCGACCTTCTCTGAAAGAGAAAAACCGGCGAACTCTTCTTGCTTACCAAAGGTATCGCGCTCACCTTGTAAGATAAGGCACGGCTTTTCCATCATCGCTAAATGGTCGCCTTTGAAGTTTTCAGGTTTGCCCGGCGGGTGAAAAGGGAAACCTAAACAGGCAATCGACTTGACCAGTTCATGCTCAGAAAGCAATGATGCCATTCGCCCCCCATCGATTTACCACCGATAACAATAGGCTGGCCGTTTGCAACATCCTCAATCACTTGTGTCATCGCCTCTAGCAACTTTGGCGCGCGATCTGGCGGACGTTTCTTACCATCTTCGGCGCGTTTGACCATATAAGGGAAATTAAACCTGACGACTCGAATTCCTTTTGCTGCCAAACGAGTGGCCATATCCTGCATAAAGTCATGCTCCATACCCGCACCAGCGCCATGAGCAAATAAAAACAGCGGACCCTGCTCTGGTCCATCAATAATAAGATTATTCATCTAGTAATACCTCTTGCTCACTTTGTGCTTTGGCCAGCATCCAATCTCTAAATGTTGCGATACGTCCCATGTCTGCTTGCTTATCATGGCATACCACGTAGAAGGCGTTCTTACTGACTAAGACTTCATCAAATGGTGCAATCAGTCGACCAGCATCCAATTCTGGCTGAGCAAGCACGTTATTCCCTAATGCAATTCCCTGGCCGTGTGCTGCGGCTTGCAGAACCATCGTGGAGTGACTGAATATCGGACCATGATTGACGTTTACGCCATCAAGGCTGTTTTGCTTAGCGAACTGTTTCCAATCTTTACGTGACGTGTCATGGAGCAACGTGTGCTTCGATAAATCGTCAAGAGTATTTAATGGTTTAGAGCCAAGCAGAAGTGCGGGTGAACACAGGGGAACCAAAAACTCTTGATACAGTTTGTCAGCACGCAGCCCAGGCCAGTTGCCGCGGCCGTAGTAAATCGCAACGTCAACATCATCGGTTAACGACCCTTCATCCATATCTACCGCTTTAATACGCACATCGATATCTGGTTCTTGCTCGTTAAAGTCGGCAAGGCGAGGAACCAGCCACTGAATGGCAAAGCTCGGTGGCAAACTGATGGTAAGAGCGCCCTTCTCACTGCGCTCAAGCACCTTATCGGTTGCTTCAGCCAAGGATGTAAAAATATCTTTGATATCAAGAAAGTAGCTTTGGCCTTCTTCGGTAAGTAACAAAGAGCGATTTCGACGGCGAAACAGCTTTAGACCTAAAAATTCTTCAAGCGCTTTGATCTGATGACTGACTGCCGCTTGAGTAACAAACAGCTCTTCCGCCGCTCGGGTAAAGCTCAAATGGCGCGCGGCGGCCTCAAAAACTTTGAGCGAATTGAGGGGAGGCAAACGTCTCGACATAACGACTCTCTAATGCATTAGTTTTTTTAATCTGAAACATTATAATTTGTCCATTGCCGAACAGCCAGAGAAATTCTATATTTCATCCCGCAAACGCGAGTCTGAACGGCTCGGTTCTCTCTAGAACCGATTGACTTGCGCTTGCGATGTTGTGTTTGCAATCTCGATTTTCGAGTTAGGTAGAATTCTACCACCACACCTTGGCTAGTTATCCCCTAGTTGATGTGTGTACTTCCTGTATTTTTGACCTGTCTGTCAAATTTTCTTACACCGCCTATATGGCGGTGTTTTTTTATCTAGAATTTGTGAATAAGTTTTAGATTAAGCATTTCAACCAAACTGACCCATAAAAAACGGCCACCCAAGGTGACCGCTTTCTACAGTTTTGTTAATAGCTGAGCTAATCGTTTATGTCAGATTAGGCTTACAGGCCAGCATCGGCAAATACTTGATTCACAATCTCTTGTGCTTCTGCTTCGATCTGTTTTAGGTGCTCATCACCCTTGAAGCTTTCACAGTAGATTTTGTAGATATCTTCGGTGCCTGAAGGACGCGCGGCAAACCAACCATTTGCTGTTGTTACTTTAAGACCACCGATAGCCGCACCGTTACCTGGAGCGTGCGTTAGACGAGCGGTAATCGCATCACCTGCCAGTGTTTCCGCCGATACCATCTCTGGTGACAGCTTCTTAAGCACGTTCTTCTGCTCTGTATTTGCTACAGCTTGAATACGGTTGTACTTAGACTCACCGTGTTTCGCCGCTAGCTCTTCATAATACTGCTGTGGGTTCTTACCCGTTACCGCGGTAATTTCTGCTGCTAGCAGGCAAAGGATGATGCCATCTTTGTCCGTAGACCAAGGTGTGCCGTCTTTACGAAGGAAAGATGCACCCGCACTCTCTTCGCCGCCAAAGCCGAACTCACCGTTGTAAAGACCATCAACAAACCATTTAAAGCCAACAGGCACTTCACACAGTGTACGACCAAGATCTGCAACAACACGGTCGATAAGCGCGCTCGATACCAGCGTTTTGCCCACTGCAACATCATCACGCCATTCGCTACGATGACGGTATAGGTAGTCGATACATACTGCTAGGTAGTGGTTCGGATTCATCAGACCTTTAGGTGTAACGATACCGTGACGGTCGTAATCTGGGTCATTACCAAATGCCAAATCATAGTCATCTTTCAGCGCTAAAAGACCTGCCATTGCATATGGCGATGAGCAGTCCATACGAACCACGCCATCTTTATCAAGCGACATGAACTGGAACGATGGGTCAACGGCTTCGCTTACCAAAGTTAGATCTAAGTTGTACGCTGCACCAATTTGACGCCAGTAGTCGATGCCTGAACCACCTAGTGGATCCACACCAATCTTGAGGCCTGCTTTTTGAATCGCTTCCATATCGATAACGTTGACGAGGTCATCGATATAAGGCTTCACCAAATCACGCTCTTCAAACAGATCATCCGCTTTCGCAACCGCGATAGGCAGACGCTTCACATCTTTCATCTCGTTGCTGATTATTTCGTTAGCACGATCTTCAATTGCTTGAGTCAGCTCTGCTTCAGCAGGGCCGCCGTGAGTTGGGTTGTATTTGATACCGCCATCTTGCGGTGGGTTATGCGAAGGCGTGATCACAATACCGTCGGCTTTTTTGTCGCTTACCAGGTTGTGCGTTAAAATCGCATGTGAGATACCTGGTGTTGGCGTGTAGCCGTTATCTGCTTGCGCAATTACATGAACACCATTTGCAACCAATACTTCAACCACAGTCGCGAATGCTGGCTCAGACAAGGCGTGGGTATCTTTACCCACAAACAGTGGACCTGTCGTGCCTTTTTCTGCACGCACTTCTGCTACCGCTTGTGCGATAGCAAGAATGTGGTTTTCGTTAAACGTGGCTTTGTCCGCACTACCGCGGTGACCAGAGGTGCCAAACTGAACACTTTGTGCCGTGTTGCCCGCTTCTGGTTGAATTAGGAAATAATTGGATACTAGCGCTGGAATGTTATGAAGGTCTTGTTGCAAAGCCTTCTGGCCCGCGCGTGGGTGTATAGCCATAACTGACGTCCTTTCAAATTTAAGCTTAAAAATACAAAAAACCTCATAATACTCGTTTAAGTGTGAACATTATGAGGTTTAAATCGAAAATCTTAGATAGAAGCCGTGACTTTCTCGATGAGCTCTGCGGGGAACTCCATCATGGTCATCACCTGTTCGACCATCTGCCTTTTGCGGCTAGTATTGGTGTTGGTAATCACCCAAAACGGCGTATTTGGAATGGCTTTTGGCTTGGTCGTATTACCGCTCTCTAGCAGCGTCGCTTCATTGTTTGCGAAGTAGACTCGTTTACGGCCTTTTACTTGTGTCGCCTCAGAAAAGCTTTCTGGGTTTAAGCGATGCAACGTAGATAGCACCAGCATAAAGCGATCAATGGCTTTTTTCAGTCCAGCGAATTCGTCAGAAATCAGTAGAGAACGCATCTCTTTTACTGAATCAACGGCTTCTGCTTTTGGTGCCTGTTTACTCACGACAATCGTCTTAGCGGCAGCGGGTCTCTGTTCCGTCTCGGCTGCATCTACCTTTAATAAACGTCGTAAGATATCTGAAGCACTTTCGCCAATGTGGTGGGTCTGGCTTGCAATGTAACGGTATAGATCCTCATCAACCTCAATTGTTTTCATTCGCTTTTCACAATCTCTATGTTTAAACTCTGGATGATTATAACGAGTTCCGCGATGAACCTCCACGTTAAACACATCACGAATAACAGAAAATGTCAGCTTTATTAAACTACAAAAGAGAAGGTCAAGGTACGACAGTCGTTCTAATCCATGGACTGTTTGGTGACCTGAATAATCTTGGCGTGCTCGCCAGAGAACTGAAACAGGATCATGATGTCATCAGTGTTGATCTAAGAAATCATGGTCGCTCATTTCATAGTGACGATCACGATTATGCACTAATGGCGAGTGATATCATCACGTTACTAAAAGAGCTCCAAGTCGAAAGGCCTATTATTATCGGCCACTCAATGGGCGGTAAAGTCGCCATGAAACTGTGTGATTTTGATTACCCTCTTGAGAAGCTTGTGGTGATGGACATGTCTCCCGTCAAATACACCACCCGCCGTCATGATAATGTGCTCGCTGGCCTTAATGCCGTTTGTCAGCAAACTCCGAAAACGCGCGCCGAGGCCATGGCTGTCATGAGCGAGCACATTGAAATAGACGGTGTACGTCAATTCTTGGGCAAGTCACTATTTAATGCGGATGAGCACATGGGGTGGCGCTTTAACCTTAAGGGGTTGGAGAAAAATTACTGGAACATTCTAGACTGGCAGCCAATCAATAAAACCGACACGCCCGTTTTGTTTCTCAAAGGTGCGGATTCCGATTACCTTCAAGCCGATCACCAAGCACAAATCCAACAACAGTTTGCGCAGGTTAAGGTACATATTGTCGCCAACACCGGGCACTGGCTGCACGCTGAAAAGCCCAACGAAGTGCTGCGTGCGATACGCAAATTCATTTAATTTGACCTGTATCGTAACCGGGTTGATTTCCATGGATTAACTTTACCGAGTAACAATGGTATAGTTCCGCGCAAGCATATTGGCACAAAGGAATACCATGCTTTACGACTATATAGATAAACTCGAGTCCATTGGTTTGGATCTGTTGTTTGCGTCGATCTTTTTTCTGATCGGCATGGCAATCAAAGATGTACTAAAACAAGGCAATGTCCCGGTGTTTGGTCGACGTATCGTGTGGCTTGTGCTGTTCTTAGGCTGTGCAGGTTTTGTCGCGAAAGGCATTATTCAGCTAAGCTGGGAAGGTACAGGACTAGGCTAATTACCTCCATTCCTGAGTCCAACGAAGACAGATAAAAAGGTACTGAATTTATGGCAAGTGTAGGTCTATTCTTTGGTAGCGATACTGGCAACACAGAAGCTATTGCAAAGATGATCCAAAAACAATTGGGTAAACAGCTCGTTCACGTTCAAGACATTGCTAAAAGCAGCAAAGAAGACATCGACAACTTCGATCTGCTTCTACTTGGCATCCCAACTTGGTACTACGGCGAAGCACAAGCTGATTGGGATGACTTCTTCCCAGAACTTGAAGGCATCGACTTCTCAACTAAGCTGGTAGCTATTTTTGGCTGTGGCGACCAAGAAGATTACGCAGAGTACTTCTGTGATGCGATGGGCACAGTGCGTGACATCGTTGAAGCGAAAGGCGGCACTATCATTGGTTACACGCCAACTGAAGGTTACGAGTTTGAAGCGTCTAAAGCACTAGTTGAAGGTGATGAATCGCAATTCGTTGGTCTATGTATCGATGAAGATCGCCAGCCAGAGCTGACTGACGAGCGCGTATCAAACTGGACTAAGCAGATTTACGAAGAGATGTGCCTAGCTGAGCTAGAAGACTAATCTCTACGCTTTAAAAAAAACCTCCTAACGGAGGTTTTTTTGTATCTGAATATGGCAGCAACAAACCTTACTTCTAGGCATTAACCGACTCTGATTCCACATCACGGAACTGCGCCTTTTTACGAATATAGAGCTTACGCTGGATCGTTGAAACTACCTCTCCTTTGTCGTTCTGAATATGAGTCACAAACTCAGGAAAACACTTTTCACCGGTCTGAGTGCTCTTTAATATCTCATCGAGCATATCTTGGCTGATAACAAACTCTGCTCGCAAATCAGAGAACCCTGGCTTAATGAAATCTATGCTCGCTTCCTTATCCCATACATAATACTGCTCACGTAAAATTCCCATTAACATCAATGAGTAAATTGGATCCGTCATCGCAAATATACTGCCACCGAACTGAGATCGATTGGCGTTTTTGTTCCACCATCGCAATTTCAAGCGCACTTTAACACTGCGAAAATCGTCACTGATTTCCTCGATACGAATACCCGCTCCCCAGAAAGGCGGCCAGATGTTTAGAGCGAACTTAACGTACTTAGGTTTGTATATTTTGGCGAGTCGTTTATCCATCTGATTCATCCATTACTGCAAGTCCATTAAATGTAAACAGATTGTAACTGGTCAGATGTGTTTGTAAAGTGACACAGTTCCACTTCTATGTTAATAGTTAGTAACCCTTTGAACTTCACGGTTTATTGTTACGCGCTAGTACCCTATAATGGACGGATACATGAAATCTGTTTATTGCTGCAGATCATCACAGGAAAGTTTATGTCAGACAATAACAAGGCACTTAAGGACGCGGGACTGAAGGTCACGTTGCCTCGACTAAAAATTTTAGAAGTACTGCAGAAGCCAGAGTACCAACACATCAGCGCAGAAGACTTGTATAAAAAGCTTATCGACCTTGGCGAAGAGATCGGTCTAGCGACAGTTTATCGCGTACTTAACCAATTCGATGATGCTGGTATTGTTACTCGCCACCACTTTGAAGGCGGTAAATCAGTATTTGAACTATCAACTCAACACCACCATGATCACCTAGTGTGTCTAGACTGTGGGGAAGTGATTGAGTTCTCTGATGACCTTATCGAGACTCGTCAGAAAGAAATCGCATCCAAATACAACATTGAGCTGACTAACCACAGCTTGTACCTATACGGTAAGTGTATTGGCGGCGCGTGTAAGACTGACCCTAAGGCGCATAAGCCTAAGTAAATCTTTATTTGGATATGAAAAAACCAGCCTGATGGCTGGTTTTTTTGTGGGTTGGTAGTAGAAGGGGGCGCTTTCTGCCCCAATAAACCTACTTCCCTTCAATCTTCGCCCAAGTATCACGAAGACCAACCGTACGATTGAACACTAAAGAGTCAGCAGTAGAATCTTTAGAGTCCGCACAGAAGTAACCCATACGCTCAAACTGGTAACCTTGTTCAGCTTTCGCAGTTGCTAGGCTTGGCTCAACGAAACCGTTGATCACAACCAGTGAATCAGGGTTAATAGTGTCAGCAAAGTTATCTGCTGCAGCCGGGTTTGCTACAGTAAATAGGCGATCGTATTGACGAATCTCTGCTGGAAGACCTTTGTCCGCTGATACCCAGTGGATAACGCCCTTCACTTTACGACCATCTGCTGGGTTTTTGCCTAGCGTTTCTGGATCGTAGCTACAGAAGATCGTCGTGATATTGCCTGCGTCGTCTTTCTCGATACGCTCAGCTTTGATCACATACGCGCCACGTAGACGGACTTCTTTACCTAGCACCAAACGCTTGTACTTCTTGTTCGCTTCTTCGCGGAAGTCTTCACGTTCAATCCAAACTTCACGAGTAAATGGTACTTCACGAGTGCCCATTTCTTCTTTGTTTGGATGGTTAGCAAGCGTTAGTGTCTCACCTTCGCCTTCGTAGTTCTCGATAACAATCTTAACAGGATCAAGAACTGCCATCGCACGAGGTGCGTTCTCGTTTAGGTCATCACGAATGCAAGATTCTAGTGAGCCAAACTCGATCATGTTTTCTTGCTTAGTCACACCAATACGCTTACAGAACTCGCGAATTGATGCAGGCGTGAAGCCACGGCGACGTAGACCAGAGATCGTTGGCATGCGTGGGTCATCCCAACCGTGAACCAATTTCTCAGTCACAAGTTGGTTTAGTTTACGCTTCGACATCACCGTGTATTCAAGGTTTAGTCGGCTGAACTCGTACTGACGAGGCTGACAATCAATAGTGATATTCTCAAGTACCCAGTCGTATAGACGACGGTTGTCTTGGAACTCAAGCGTACACAGTGAGTGCGTAATGCCTTCTAACGCATCTGAAATACAGTGCGTGAAGTCATACATTGGGTAGATGCACCACTTGTCACCTGTTTGGTGGTGCTCAGCAAAGCGAACACGGTATAGAACAGGGTCGCGCATTACCATGAACGAAGAGCCCATGTCGATTTTTGCACGTAGACATGCCGTACCTTCTTCGAAGCCGCCGTCACGCATTTTCTCAAATAGCGCTAGGTTTTCTTCTACTGGACGGTCACGGTAAGGACTTGGCTTACCTGGTGCGGTTAGCGTACCACGGTACTCGCGGATCTGCTCTGGACTTAGCTCTTCAACGTACGCTAAGCCTTTGTTAATTAATTCAACCGCATACTCGTAAAGCTTGTCGAAGTAGTTTGATGAATAACATACTTCACCAGACCAATCGAAGCCCAACCAGCTTACATCATTCTTAATTGACTCAACGTATTCAACGTCTTCTTTTTCAGGGTTAGTGTCATCAAAGCGCAAGTTGCACTGACCCTGGTAGTCCTGAGCAATACCGAAGTTCAAACAAATAGATTTCGCGTGACCGATGTGCAGGTAGCCATTCGGCTCCGGCGGGAAACGAGTATGCACGCTAGTATGCTTGCCATCCGCTAAATCTTTATCAATGATTTGGCGAATAAAGTTCGATGGACGAGCCTCAGCTTCACTCATCTATAACACCTCTATGTTTTAAGTATTGTCAGATATATAAACGCTAATGATCCACAATTCTTTGAGAAACCTCAACAAGAACTCGCATTTTCATTAGATTATTTTAGTACTGATTTATAGACAGGTGATTCGCAAGGTTCAGAAGGCATAAAAAAAGCCTCTCGGGGGAGAGGCTTTGGTATGGAAATCAATGAGTCAGAGTGATTATGGCAGTTTCACTTCTGATAGGTCTTCACCAGCGCCGATAGACTTCATTTCGCCAGCGATGATTTCTGCTAGAGGGCCAAGGATAACTTGTAGGTTGTTTTCACCTAGTTTAACCACACCTTTAGCGCCTAGTTTCTTAAGAACCTTCTCGTCAGCAACAGAGCGGTCTTTAAGCGTTAGACGTAGACGAGTGATACAAGCATCGATAGACGTTAGGTTATCGTGACCACCTAGAGCTTTTAGGTATTGGCGAGCTAGGTCACCGTTCTTACCTTCACCAGCTGCTACTTCTACTGCTTCGTCATCGTCTTCACGACCAGGCGACTTCAGGTTGAATGCGCGGATTGCGAAGCTGAATGTGAAGAAGTATAGAGCACCGAAGCCAAGACCGATTAGTAGTAGTACGAATGGCTTAGTTGCTAGACCCCAGTTCAGGATAAAGTCGATTAGACCTGCAGAGAAGCCGAAGCCGTGTAGCGTACCGAACATGTTAGCAACGACTAGAGCAAGACCAGTAAATACTGCGTGCATTGCGTATAGAGCTGGAGCTAGGAATACGAACATGAATTCTAGTGGCTCAGTGATACCTGTTAGGAAAGAACAGAATGCTACTGAGAATAGTGCGCCACCAACTTGACCGCGTTTTTCAGCTGGAGCTGCTAGGTACATTGCTAGTGCAGCACCTGGTAGACCGAACATCATTACTGGGAAGAAGCCGTTCATGAATACGCCAGCGCCTTTGTCGCCGCCGAAGTAACGGTGTAGGTCACCAGACTTAACTGTTTCAGTTACTTCTTTAACAGTTGCTGTGATTTCAGGCGTTACTGAGTTAGCAAATTCGAATGTGTGAGACTGACCTGCAACTAGAGTCTTAGCAAGAGCTGGGTCAACACAAAGCTGTTGTAGTGCAGGAAGTGCTTGACCAGCTGCTTGAGCGCCAGTAACTAGAACTTCTTGACATGTACCCATACCGAACCAGAAGTACGAGTTTAGTACGTGGTGTAGACCTACAGGGATAAGTGCACGGTTAAGTGTACCGTATACGAATTGGCCAACAGCGCCAGATGTAGATACTGCGTGTGCTAGTGCGTCTAGGCCGCCTTGGATTGAAGGCCAAACCACACCAGATACTGCACCTGCTACTAGAGCAAACAGACCCGCATGATAGGTACAAGACGCTTGCCAGAGAAGAATGCTAGCCACTCAGGTAGACGAGTCGCGTGGAACGCATTGTAAGAGTGACCCGCGATGATACCTGCGAAGATACCGCCGAAGAACGACATGTTTACGTCTGCGTTGATAGTTGTTGCTGTTGCTGTCAGTACGAAGTAAGCAACCGCACCAGCAAGACCTGCTGCACCGTTACCATCTTTAGAAAGACCAATCGCAATACCTAGACCGAAAAGAAGTGGCAATTGGCCGAAGATCGCACCACCAGCTTGTGCCATAAATGGAATGTCTAAAAGGTCGCCTTGACCCAAACGTAGTAGAAGCGCCGCAATTGGTAGCGTTGCGATAGGTAGCATCAATGCCTTACCTAGCTTCTGCGCATATCCTAGAATATTCACCTTAAGTTCCCCCTATAGGATTTGAATTTTTTGGACGACTTATTTTAGCCGTTCAATTTAGTCCTATTCAGTGTATGGAATTAAATTCGCCCCGCAAATTAAAACCTTATCAATTGTGATCGTAATCACCAGTTTTTGCCAAAATACAGGCTTTTTGCTAGCGAGATCATAAAACTTATTTTATCATACGAAAAAATAGCCAAATCTAAGTAGGATTCTGGCCACGAGAGTTGCAAACACAAGCAGTTAAGTTGCGATATAAATCAAGTTTTATACCGTATTAAAACGCTAAAAAACGATAATAACTCTCATGTAATCATTAAGTTACTTTGATTACTTTAACTATTTATAACTTGCTGACTAACAAATTTGTTTCGTTACTAAGAGCTAGAAATCAAGTAAAATCAATATGATTCAAGCGCTGCGTCGTAACGGGCTAGAGAGAATACAACACAAGGATTCACTAACTATGTATGCATTAACGAACGGTAAGGTCTTCACAGGTACTGATGTTCTGACCAATCATGCGGTGATCATTGATGGCGACACCATCCAATCTATCGTCCACGAATCAGAGCTGTCTGCCTCTATTGAGCGTATCGACCTTAACGGTGCGAACCTAAGCCCAGGCTTCATTGACCTACAGCTCAATGGATGTGGTGGTGTGATGTTTAATGATGAAATCACAGCAGAAACCATTCATATCATGCATAGAGCCAACCTAAAGTCTGGTTGTACTAGCTTCCTACCAACGCTTATCACATCTTCTGATGAGAACATGCGTCAAGCTCTATCTGCTGCACGCGACTACCACAACCAGTACCAAAATCACTCTCTAGGTCTGCACCTTGAAGGTCCTTACTTAAATGTAGCTAAGAAAGGTATCCACAGCCCAGATTTCATCCGCCAATCTGATGAAGCGATGATTGACTTGATCTGCGAGCACCGTGATTTGGTTGCCAAAGTAACGCTAGCGCCTGAGCAAAATGCTCCAGAGCATATCCAGAAGCTTCGTGACGCAGGCATTGTTGTCTCTATCGGTCACACCAACGCCACTTATGAAGAAGCGCGTAAAGGTTTTGACGCAGGTATCACATTCGCCACTCACCTGTTCAATGCGATGACGCCAATGACAGGCCGCGAACCAGGTGTTGTCGGTGCAATCTACGACTCATCTGACGTATATGCAGGCATCATTGCTGATGGTTTCCACGTCGATTACGCTAATATTCGCATCGCGCATAAAGTGAAGGGTGAAAAGCTCGTATTAGTGACGGATGCCACAGCTCCGGCGGGTGCTGACATGGAATACTTTATTTTTGTCGGTAAGAAAGTATATTACAAAGATGGTAAGTGCGTAGATGAAAACGGCACCCTAGGTGGCAGTGCACTGACCATGATAGAAGCGGTTCAAAATACAGTTGAACACGCTGGTATCGCTTTGGACGAAGCTCTTCGCATGGCAACGCTCTACCCAGCAAAAGCCATGGGCGTCGACAATAAACTTGGTCGCATCAGAAACGGCATGGTGGCTAACCTGACGATTTTTGATAGAGACTTCAATGTTCAAGGCACGGTTGTTAACGGACAATACGAGCAAAATTAAGCATGAATGGCGGACAAATAGGTAACGTAGATTTAGTAAAACAACTCAATAGCGCAGCGGTTTACCGTTTGATAGACCAGCAAGGGCCTATCTCGCGCATTCAAGTTGCAGATGTCAGCCAGCTGGCGCCTGCGAGCGTTACCAAAATTACCCGCCAACTGCTCGAGCGCGGCCTCATTAAAGAGGTCGCTCAGCAAGCTTCAACCGGTGGCCGTCGCGCTATCTCCCTTACAACCGCTGTGGAACCATTCCACTCAGTAGCAGTTCGATTAGGTCGAGACTACATCTCTTTTTCTTTGTATGACCTAGGTGGCAAAGAGCTCGCGTTTTCTCACAAAGAGCTTTACTACACCAATCAAAACGAGCTAAGCGAAGGCTTGATTGTAGAGCTGCGCGAGTTCCTCAAAGAGCACAGCCCTAAAATCGAACAGTTGATTGCCATTGGCGTCACTCTGCCAGGTTTGGTTAACCCGACGACAGGTGTCGTCGAGTATGTACCGAATACCGACATCGATAAACTTGAGCTCGCCGATCTGGTCAAACAGCATTTCAAAGTCGAGTGTTTTGTGGGTAACGATGTACGTGGCCTTGCGCTCGCCGAACATTACTTTGGTGCGAGCCGCGATTGCCAAGACTCCATTCTTGTCAGCGTTCACCGTGGTACCGGTGCCGGTATTATCGTTAACGGTCAAGTCTTTCTAGGCCACAACCGCAACGTCGGTGAAATTGGCCATATCCAAATTGATCCGCTCGGTGAGCAATGTCAATGTGGCAACTTTGGCTGTCTTGAAACTGTCGCATCAAACCCTTCTATCGTTAAGCGCGTGCGCACACTGATCGATCAAGGCTACGAGTCAACACTGGCACTCAAAGAGCACATCACGATTGAAGATGTCTGCTCACACGCCCTCAATGGTGACGAACTTGCGAAACAAAGCCTCGTTCGCGTAGCAACCAATTAGGTAAAGCCATTGCCATCACGATTAACTTGTTCAATCCACAAAAAGTCATCATCGCTGGTGACATCACTATGGCGAAGGACATCGTATTCCCGGCGATTCGTCGTAACGTTGAAAACCAATCTTTGACGACCTTCCACACTGACCTTCCGATTGTGGCGTCTGAAATTGATAAACAGCCAACGATGGGCGCATTTGCGATGATCAAGCGAGCCATGCTCAACGGCGTTTTGTTACAAAAACTCCTTGAAGATTGAACAAATGTTGCGAAATAACTCAGCACGCTGAAGATAATTTCGAGTAGAATATAGGCCGCACAATCGTGCGGTCTTTTTTATCGTGGATAGCTAATAAAAATATATGGAATTAATTCTCATCACTGTCGCCTTCGTCGCAGGCTTTCTCGCACTCAAATGCCAACTTCCCCCTTTAGTGGGCTTTCTGCTCGCTGGTTTCCTTTTGCATGACTTTGGCTTTGAGTCGACCCCCACAATTACCACTCTTGCCGATCTTGGTGTAACGCTGCTGCTGTTTACCATCGGCCTGAAGCTCGATATTAAGACCTTACTGTCCAAAGAAATCTGGGCAGGTGCCACCGTGCATAACTTGCTATCCACGTTACTGTTCGCGCTGTTATTGCTAGGGCTTAAGTTCCTCGGTGTAACGAGCCTTGCCAGCCTCGACATCAACCAACTCATTCTGCTTGGCTTTGCCCTATCCTTCTCAAGTACCGTATTTGCCGTCAAAACCTTGCAGGAAAAAGGCGAAATGAACGCCACCTACGGCACACTCGCTATCGGTATCTTGGTTATGCAAGATATCTTCGCGGTAATTTTCTTGACCGCATCCACAGGTAAATTCCCTGAGTGGTATGCCATCGCACTGTTTGGTCTGCCGCTACTGCGCCCACTAATGTTTAAGTTCCTTGATAAAGCTGGCCATGGTGAAATGCTGGTACTAAGCGGTATCTTCTTTGCGCTAGTGATGGGAGCGGGTCTGTTCGAGCTTGTTGGGATGAAGCCGGATTTAGGAGCACTAATCCTTGGTATGTTGCTCGCCTCTCATCGCAAAGCCTCAGAACTGTCAAAGTCTCTGTTTAATTTAAAAGAGCTGTTCCTGGTTTGCTTCTTCCTAAACATTGGCCTAGCCGACGAACCCACCATGCAAGGCTTTATCCTTGGTGCGTTACTGGTGCTACTACTGCCACTCAAAGGCATACTCTATTTTGTTGTCATTAACGCCTTCAAATTCCGCGTTCGCACCTGTCTTCTTACCACGCTCACGCTATTCAACTTTAGTGAGTTTGGTCTGATTGTTGGTGGTCTGGCTTTCAAGCTAGGCTGGATCTCAGGAGATATCTTGGTGGCACTCGCCATTGCGGTATCACTGTCGTTTATCATCTCCGCACCACTAAACCGTGTGGGTCACGCCATTTATCTGCGCAGCGCCAAGTGGCTCAAAGAACAAGCGGCTGAGAATATCAATACTCGTGATCAGTTCATCAACCCTGGTGAAGCTCAAGTGTTGATTTTAGGAATGGGGCGTATTGGTAGTGGTGCCTACGATGAACTATTCGAGCGTTATGGCAAAGTGTGTCTTGGTGTAGAGGTACGTGAAGAGGCGGCTAAGCAGCATCAGCAAGAAGGTCGTAACGTCATAGCGGGTGATGCTACCGACCCTGACTTTTGGGAACGAATCCTAGATACAGCCCACGTAAAGCTAGTTTTACTCGCCATGCCCCACCACCAAGGGAACCAAACGGCGCTTGAACTGCTGCAAACCAAACAGTTTAAAGGTCAGGTTGCTGCGATTGCCGCTTACCCAGACCAACTTGCTGAACTCGAAGAGATGGGGGTAAGCGCAGCATTTAACATATACAGCGAAGCTGGCAGCGGTTTTGCTCGCCACGTATGTGAACAGTTGCAACCTAACCTTAAATAATCGTCCTCAGTCAGCCACTTTTTAGTGGCTGACTTTTCCTTTCCTGACCAAAAAATAGCCCAAGTTAGAAAACATTCATCTTAAAGGTCATCTTGGTGAATGAAATTTAAAAAGACTCCACTTTTATTTTATTTTTCCTTCCTCACGGTTGCTTTTTTTTGAGCAGATGGCAAATTGAACTCAACAGCGTTAAATTTCATCTAAAAGGAAGTTGTATGTGTTCAGTATTTGGTATTTTAGACATTAAAAGCGATGCCGCCGCTCTACGTCCAGTGGCTCTTGAAATGTCTAAGAAACTTCGTCACCGCGGCCCAGATTGGTCCGGTATCTATGCCTCAGATAAAGCAATTCTAGCGCACGAGCGTCTAGCGATTGTTGGTCTAAACAGTGGTGCTCAACCTCTGTATAGCCAAGATAAAAAACACATCCTTGCTGTTAACGGTGAAATCTATAACCACAAAGAAATTCGTGCTCGCTATGAAGGTAAGTACGAGTTCCAAACTGACTCTGATTGTGAAGTCATTCTGGCGCTATACCAAGACATGGGCGCGGACCTTCTTGAAGAACTAAACGGTATCTTTGCCTTCGTACTTTACGATGAAGAGAAAGATGAGTACCTAGTAGGTCGTGACCACATTGGTATCATTCCGCTTTATCAAGGTTATGATGAGCACGGTAACTACTACGTGGCATCAGAAATGAAAGCCCTAGTACCTGTTTGTAAGACCATCAGCGAGTTCCCTCCTGGTTGTTTCTACGGCTCAAAAGATGCAGAGCCTCAGCGCTACTACATCCGTGACTGGAACGAATATGCTGCAGTACAAGGCAACACCACCAGCAAAGAAGAGTTAACTGAAGCCCTTGAAGCAGCAGTAAAACGTCAGCTTATGACCGACGTACCATACGGCGTTCTACTCTCTGGTGGTCTAGATTCTTCTATCACTTCAGCGGTAGCTAAACGTTTTGCAGCTATGCGTATTGAAGACGATGAGCAGTCTGCTGCATGGTGGCCACAACTTCACTCATTTGCGGTAGGTCTTGAAGGTGCACCTGACTTGAAAGCGGCTCGCGAAGTGGCAGACCAAATCGGTACCGTTCACCACGAAATGACGTACACCATTCAAGAAGGTTTGGATGCCATCCGCGATGTTATCTACCACATCGAAACGTACGACGTGACGACGATCCGCGCATCTACTCCGATGTTCCTAATGGGTCGTAAGATCAAAGCAATGGGCATCAAGATGGTACTGTCTGGCGAAGGTGCTGATGAAATCTTCGGTGGTTACCTCTACTTCCACAAAGCGCCAAACGCGAAAGAATTCCACGAAGAGACGGTTCGTAAACTGCTTGCCCTTAACATGTTCGACTGTGCTCGTGCTAACAAATCTCTAGCAGCTTGGGGCGTTGAAGGTCGCGTGCCATTCCTAGACAAAGAGTTTATCGATGTGGCGATGCGCCTCAACCCAGAAGACAAAATGTGTGGCAACGGTAAGATGGAAAAACACATCCTACGTGAGTGTTTTGAGCACTACCTACCAGAATCTATCGCATGGCGTCAAAAAGAGCAGTTCTCAGACGGCGTAGGCTACAGCTGGATTGATACACTAAAAGAAGTGGCAGAAGCTAAAATCACTGACCAGCAAATGGAAACAGCAGCATTCCGCTTCCCATACAACACGCCAACAACGAAAGAAGGTTACGCATACCGTGAAATCTTTGAAGAGTTGTTCCCACTAGAATCAGCAGCGAAGTGTGTACCGGGTGGTCCATCAGTTGCTTGTTCTTCAGCGAAAGCGATTGAATGGGATGAGTCATTCCAAAACTGTGTCGACCCATCAGGCCGCGCGGTACAAACGGTTCATAACGACGCTTACTAATCGCTAGACACAAAAAAACCAGCCGAGGCTGGTTTTTTTTGTGTCTGCAACTTACCCAGGATGCCCATCCACCCTAGGGGTCACAAGCATTTTCCCGAAATAGAAGACATACATGGCAAACGCCAGCGTCCAGAGCCCCGCACTGACATCAATAAGAATGAACATATGCTCTGGCCATAAGGCTACGCCAACACTACGTATCACTGCCGCTACAATCACGGCGACAAAAGCAATCGACATATTCGGACCTTTATATATCGCTCGCCCTGTGTGCCCCATTGTCACTCGGCTTATCATCGCAAGCACTACACCACCCAAAGCACCAACCGCAAAGAGATGTAACATCGCGTGAGATGCAAACGCGTTGGAGAGCAACCCTCGACTTAACAAGCTTAACGGCAAACAGAGATAAGTCAGCATCAATGACCACACTAGCGGCTCAGAAAGCGTCAACCAAGGTTTCCATCGAGCCCAACGAGCCAACTGGGCGACACCGGCGACAAGCATCAACGGTTGACCCAAGGTCGCAAAAGAAAGCGGGAAAAAGCTCAATACAAACAGTGCCAGCAAAGGCAAGGTTGCCGCCCACTCCAACCATGCAATAGGCTGAGGCTTGTCATACTGAAAACGGCGAGCAGCAAAAAATGGAATCACTCGACCGCCCATTATCGACAGCAATAAAGTAAACCACCACAACATGGCTTGCCATACTGCGCTTGAGCTAAACGGAGGCATGCCCTTAATCGTTGCATAACTGGCAAAGTTAGCAAAAATAGCCAACATAAACAGCGGAACAAAAAACAGGTTACGCCAACCTTTTGCTCGATAGACTCTAAAGCCGACTTCATAGGCCACCAATGCGATGAAAAGTGACTCAATCGATGAGATTAGCCACAGAGGCATTGGCGTCCAAAACAGCACCCTAGTGATCGTCCAAAGCGCCACCAATAACAGCAGTCGGTAATGTTTAGTGCCGTTCACTCCTGTCCAAGTCTGCACTGCAGTGAGTACAAAACCAACCACAATCGCCATCGAAAAACCAAAAATCATTTCATGAGCATGCCACCACAAGGCAGGCACCGCCAATGCGCTCGGCTGGCCATGCTGGAACATCACAACCCAAGCAACAACTGCAAATACCGCGTAGATGCTTCCTAATAAGAAAAAAGGACGAAACCCTAAACGAAGCCACGCAGGAATGGCTTCTTCTGCCTTTTTATCAACGATGTTAATCATACCAATTACTCAATAAATCTAATCTTGTTGACTAAAGCACAAAATGTACCAATTTAAAAAACTATAATTATCAATCAAGTAAACGATGCTAAGTCACAAAAAGAGTCCAATTGACTTGAACTAAAATCATGTCATTTTGACTGCGTGGTTTTAATATGACTTAGCCAAATCCGCCGACATTATTGGAACCTCACCGGCGTACGCTTTTGCTGGAACAAAATTCGCTATTTTACAGACAATAATTTCAAACTCAGTTTTTGCTGTGATTATTGTGTTGTGTTTATAACCATTGAGAGTAAACTTGCCGCCCATTTAACCAAAACCCCAACAATACTAGGTGAAAACAATGTCGAACCGTGCTTCAGCGCTCAGTAATAGAATGAACATCGTTGCGCTGACGTGGCCTATTTTTATCGAGGTATTGCTGCGCACAGCCCTCAATACCACCGACGTATTCATGCTAAGTGGCTACTCAGATCAAGCGGTGTCTGCTGTCGGTGTGATCACTCAGATCAGCTTCTTCCTCATTGTGATCTCAATGATGGTCAGCAGTGGTACTGGGATCTTGATCGCTCAATACAATGGTGCCTCTAAATTCGCAGAGGCGGCACAAACAGGTGTCGCAAGTATTCTGCTGGCACTTGTTGTGGGTTTTGGATTGAGTTTAGCGCTATTTTTAGGTGCCGAGCACTTTATTGCCTTGTTTGGTTTAGAACAACAAGTTGCGGCCTTCGGTTATGACTATCTGATCATCAGTGGTTCGATGACCTTTAACGTGACGCTGGGTATTGTACTGACGACCATTCTTCGTAGTCATGGCTACTCTCGCTCACCTATGATGATCAACCTGATCGCTGGCGTGATTAACATTGCTGGTAACTACATCGCTCTGTATCAGCCTTTTGGACTGCCCGTCTTTGGCGTAAGCGGCGTTGCTACGGCCACAGTTGTGAGTCAAATCATTGGTACTTTACTGATGATCGGCATGGTACGAGCGAAAAAAATCGAGCTTCCATTTGCTGCATGGCGCGATATTCCACGACAACTTTATAAGAAAATCATGAAAATTGGCGTTATGAACGCCGGCGAAGTGCTGTCTTATAACATGGCGCAAATGGCGATTGTTTACTTTGTAGTGCAAATGGGCACAGCTTCACTGGCAGCATTCACTTATGCACAAAACATCACGCGAGTCTCGTTCGCTTTTGCCTTGGCACTCGGTCAGGCGGGACAAATTCAAACCAGCTACTTCATTGGCAAAGGTTGGGTTGATGATATTCTCCATCGCGTGCAAAAGTACTATCTCGTCGGCCTTGCCGCATCGACCGGTATTGTAGTGAGCTTGTTTATCTTCCGCTATCCACTGATTGATCTGTTCACTCAAGACCCAGAGATCGTAACCTTGGTAGCCCTACTCATTGGTGGTTCTATTTTTGTTGAATCAGGCCGCGTCTCTAACCTAATTTTTATCGCGGCTCTCAAAGGCGCAGGCGATATTAAATTTCCGGTTCAAATGGGTATTTTAAGCATGTGGGGCGTTGCCGTTATGTTTGCCTACCTGCTTGGTATTCACTGGGGCTACGGCATACTTGGCGCTTGGATAGCGATTGGTATGGATGAGTGGTTGCGTGGAATAGTGATGATCCGTCGCTGGCGCTCAAAAGTTTGGACACGTTTTGCGCTAACCTAGACCTACTGCACCTCTTAGCCCCTTCAAGACGACGCTCGAGCTGTCATAGCTCGAGCTACAAATTACTTTCTCGTATCGAGCGAAGTATGGACTCATACAACGCCTCTTTAAGCCACTTGGCCTTATCGTTAAGCTGAGACTGCTTTGGCCAAATAAGGGAAATATCAAAGTCCGCCACTGGAACTGGGGGAGGCACAGCACTGAGTTGCGATTGCATCAAACTGATTTGAGCCATTTTTTCTGGAACGATGGCAAACATCGCTCGTCCACTAACAAGCCGACCAATCGTAAGAAAGTTGCGCGATACCGCAGTGACTGAGCGACTCAGCCCAACAGCATCCAAGTGCTTGTCCACATTACTTGAGAACGCACCTTCTGGGCTCACCAAGCAGTGAGGTAAGGAGACGAAGGTTTCAATATCAACCCGTTCAATATTCACCATAGACGGGTCATATATGCAGACATGTTTCTCGGTATACAACTTTTGGCTCGCAAACTGCTCATCAAGTTCAGGGATGCTACCAATGATCATGTCTAGGCTTTCCTGTTCACTGAGATGCTTGTAGCTGTTTCGATTCACATTGACAAAGCTGACCCTTGAATGAGGCGCATCGGACAAGATAGCATCGTAAATCACGGGTCCGAAAATAAACTCGGCATAATCGGTCAAGCCAATTTTACACACCCCTCGATACTCATTGGGATCGAACTCGATGCTCGGTAGCACCTTATGTTCAACCAAGTTAAGGATTTGCTCTACAGCGGGAAACAGCTCACTTGCCCGCTCTGTTGGCACCATTTGGTGCCCTTTGCGCTCAAATAACCTATCGCCACACAGTTCACGCAGTTTTGCCAAGCTATGACTCATCGCAGACTGACTGACGAAGCATTTTTGCGCAGCGAGAGACACACTTCGTGTCTGATACAGCCGATAAAACACAATCAGTAAGTTGAGATCTATACGTTTCCAGTCCAGTTTTTCTTGTCCCATTTTATTCATAGTAGGTATCAAAACTATCGATTTGAATCATTATATGTCAGGTTCTACCATCGGTACCAACTGAAAATTTGATTATCAATTGGGTTATATTGTGTCTACTCAACCTTCTGCTGCGCACAACGACGCGCATGACCACAAGCAATCATCATTGTTTGCTATCTTCAAAATCTTTTTCGGCCTTGGCTGGGTAAGCTTTGGCGGACCTGCGGCGCACATTGGCTATTTTCGCAATACCTTTGTTGAAAAGCTTGGTTGGCTTAGTGATGAAGAGTACGCTCAAATAGTTGCTTGAGTCAATTCCTCCCAGGTCCTGGATCGAGTCAGGTTGGTTTTGCCGTGGGGTATCAACGCGCTGGTCTAGGTGGTGGCATCATGGCCTTTTTGGGCTTCACCTTACCTTCAGTAATACTTATGTTGCTTTTAGCCATGCTAAGTAGCCAATTCACTGAATCCAGTTATTTTCAAAATGTCGTGCACGGCTTGAAGTTACTGGCAGTACTCGTGGTAGCCGATGCGGCATGGGGGATGTACAAGAATTTCTGTAAATCTCCGCTCACTGTCACTTTATGTATTGGTACCGCCATTACTCTACTGCTATTTCAAAGCGTGGCAAGCCAAGTGCTGGTACTCGTGATTGCTGCAGTTATTGGCGTGCGCTATCTCGCAAATGGCAATGTTACTGACGACAAGCCAGTCTCTGCCACCCGTTCATTTTCATGGCTACCACTGGCAAGCTTTTTTGTGTTATTGCTTGCTCTCCCTCTCGTTGGCGCATACTCACCATCGGTACAACTGTTTTCCGATTTTTATCAAGCCGGTAGCCTAGTGTTTGGCGGCGGACATGTGGTTCTGCCATTACTGCAAAACATTGTAGGCGACCAATTGACGCAAGATGCATTTTTAACTGGGTATGCTGCCGCTCAAGCCGTTCCAGGTCCAATGTTTACCTTTGCTACCTATATCGGTTATGAGCTTTTGCCGTCAGCGCCTCTGCTCGGAGCCATCATTGCTACTCTTGGCGTTTTTGTACCAGGCTTTTTACTGCTTGTTGGCGTGCTGAAAAACTGGCAACAACTGGCTGCCATTCCTTCTGTCTCTGGTGCATTGGTTGGCGTTAATGCTGCTGTGGTGGGACTGCTTCTGTCCGCTCTGTATCAACCCGTGTTTACTAGCGCGGTCATCACACCGCTCGATCTTTGCTGGGTGCTATTCGGTGCACTATTGATGAAACAGTTTAAGTTACCGATCGTTTGGATGGTCATCTACTTTGCTGCTGCCGGATTCATGGCACCAAGCATTGCAAACTTAATCTAAATCAAAGTTATAGCGGATTACTGCTGTGATAACTCGCAACCTATTTAAGGCGTTTCTACACTAATTATTGGGGGCAAATGCCCCTGTGATACTTGCAATAAAAGGGTTAATGGTAATAAAAGACAATTAATGACTCGATTCACCTAAGACATGCACGCTCCATCAGAGTACACACCACTCGATATGCCTCCATGACAAAGGGTGATCTTCAGGAGGTGAGTTATGGATAGCACAAAACTGGGTCAATCTCTGCATACGAGCTCAAATGCTCACACTATTGGAGAAGCGATTAAACACACCCATCGCGACATCTCTCATCAAGCTCCTGAAATTGTAAGACTGGCTTTTGCCAGTTATGACGAAATGCGAGGCGCACTGAAAACTTTTGCGCACAGCACAGCGCTTGGCGACCCACTACTTCATTACAGTGCGCCTATCAACAGTCAGTCCTCTCTCGGTAAAAGCATTACTCGCCAACAAGCGCGAGTGCTCAATGACATCCCATCAACCGTAACCAGTGCTAGTAGCCATTCGCATTGGTTGCTCGAACAAGGTTACCAATCGTCGTTAACACAACCTATTTTCGATGACGGACAATTTCTTGGCATGCTGTTCTACGATGCCACTCAACCGCACTACTTTGACTCAGCGACCCGAGAAGAAATCATCGCTCATTCTGCACCGCTGATCGAAGTGATTACCCATCAACGTCGCTGCGTCAATGCGATGACAGATTTGGGACATGTAGTGAGGCGCACCAACTTTGAGCACCAAGATGAGAGCTTAGATCACGCCTACCGGGTTGGTCAGTTCGCCCACCTTATCGGCACCGAACTTGCGCAGCTGTATCAGTTAGATGATGAAACTTTGGATCACATCGTACAGTTTGCTCAGTTGCATGATATTGGAAAATACTCCGCGCTTGGCACCTCTTCGCAAAGCCTATGGCTTGAAGATTGGGGAAATCACTTACAGCTGACCGCTCAAATCCAGCACGGTTTAAACCTAGTTAATGATTTGGCACGACAAATCCATGAGCAGCAACACACCTGCGTGCAATTGCTCCGTGAGATCATTCAGTATCATCATGAATATTTAGATGGCAGCGGTGCCCCACAAGGTTTGCGCCACGCTGATATACCAGTGTCAGCTCGCATTGTTACGGTTGCTAACATTTTTGATGCTCTAACCAGTCACCGCTATTACAGTGAATCTTGGTCATTGACTCACGCCCTGCTTGAGCTTGAAAAAATGGTGGCCATGGGCAAGCTTGATGGTAATTGTGTACAAGCGCTACGAGCCCAGCAAGACGCAGTCAGGCTTGTGATGCAGTCTGTTCACGTACCAAGAGTCTGACACTCAATTGAGCGCAAGTGATCTCATAACTTGCGCTCGACATTGAAGCGACTCCTCATGAACAGATCTGAGTTTTTACTCAAATTATGTGCTAAAGGCCTCATTTATCAGTCACTCCCTTCTTGCAGTCCCTAATCACAGTGACTAGTATTGTATTGTTAACAATCAATTAACATAACTACAACTATAAAATCTATCGTTCTACACGTAAACGGAGTTCAAGAATGATACAGCCTAATAACGAAACGACTACTTCTAGCTGTACGCTACCGCCGCCCAATGAAATGATCCTAAAGTGGGCGCATGAAAAACCAAATGAGGTTTATCTCAAACAAATCATCAATCGACAGTTCGTCGAATTTACTTATGCCGACGTTGCCGATAAAGCGCTAAGACTCGTCAGCGCACTGCGATCTCTTGGAGTGCAACCTGGTGATAAAGTGGCACTGATATCAAAAAACTGTGCCGAATGGTTTATCTGTGATTTGGCCATGATGCTTGGCGATTATGTGAGCGTGCCAATTTTCCCAACGGCTGGCCCAGACACTATTGAATACTGCTTAACGCACAGTGAGAGTAAAGTACTTATCGCCGGTAAACTTGATGACCCAGCAGCAGCTAGTGAAGTCATCAGTGGAATGGATTCACTCATCACCATTTCACTGCCTTACGATACTGCGCCTAGCTGCCAGCATAGTTTTACCCAACTTGTCGCCGATCATCAGCCGAGTGAAGAGCGCCCAGTTCACTATGACGATAAGTTGATGTCTTTAGTTTATACCTCTGGTACTTCCGGTCTGCCAAAAGGGGCAATGCTCACATATGGCGCGTTCAACTGGTCAGTACAAAGATTGATTGATCACATCGGCATCGAAGCTAATGACCGTTTGTTCTCATACTTACCATTGGCTCACATTACAGAACGTGTCTATATCTTCGGATCATCGGTCATCGGTGGAGTGCCAACTGCATTCCCAGAATCGCTCGATACCTTTATCGAAGACGTGAAGATGCAGCGCCCAACGTTATTTATCTCGGTTCCACGACTGTGGAACTTATTCCAACAACGAATTCAAGACAAGCTGCCACAGAAAAAGCTCAACATCTTACTGAAGATCCCATTTGTAAATTCACTCATTAAGAAAAAGCTCGCCGACGGCCTAGGTTTAGACCAAGCTCGCGTACTTGGCTGTGGCTCAGCACCAGTTTCTCCGGCTCTACTTGAGTGGTATCACAGCGTAGGCCTCAACATCACCGAGGCTTGGGGGATGACAGAGTCGTTCGCCTACAGCACGATTAACCATCCATTCAGAGCAGACAAAATTGGTACCGTGGGCAATGGCGGACCAGGGATTGAGCTGAAAATTGCCGATGATGACGAGATCATGGTACGCAGTCAGGGTATGTTCTCCGGCTATTACAAAAATGACATTGCTACTCAAGAATCATTCGACAGTGACGGCTGGCTGCATACCGGTGATATTGGTGTTATCGACAGCGAGGGCTACTTAACGATTCGTGGCCGTAAGAAAGACACCTTCAAAACGGCAAAAGGTAAATTCGTCGCGCCAGTGCCGATTGAGAACAAACTCGCAGAATACAGTCGAGTAGAAATGATGTGTCTGATCGGATTAGGCCTACCAGCGCCTATCTTGTTGGTCGTGCCCCATGACTTCCCGAACTTTGACCGTGAACGCTACGCACGAACCGCAGAGCGCGTCATCAAGCGTATGAACCAAGAACTTGAGTCCCATGCCCAAATCAAGGGTGTGTTAATGGTCAAAGAACCGTGGAGCATTGAAAATGGCTTGCTAACGCCAACTCTCAAGATTAAGCGCCACCTTCTCGAGCAGAAGTACCACGAAGTCGGTCAGAACTGGCCAAAAGGTCAACTGGTGGTATGGGAAGAGTAATCACTCTTTAATCCAAAATAGGCGACCTCAGGGTCGCCTATTTTATTTCCAGAAAGGTCTACGACTCTCTTGTCTCGCCTCATAGGGCTGATGCCGATATCATCAAGTAGTCGGTCTGACATCTCTGCAAGTGCTTTTCTCGTTTTGTAGTTTCGATACCAAACGCTAACTACAGTTAAGACATTCTTTCTCAGATGAAGTCCATCATTTTCTTGCTCTACACATTCGAGCTTCGTAATAATTCTGTCCATTTGTTTTCCCTCCGTCTTTTCGTATAATTTTTGTACATACAGAGAAAACTGACAAACGATCGATCCTGTCATTGAGTTAAGGAAAACTTAAGTGAAAGAAAAACTCCCTCCACTTCAAGGCCTGTATTATTTCTATCAAGCGGCCAAACTTGGCAGCTTTAAGGATGCCGCTTCAACACTTTATGTTTCAGCAGCGGCAATCAGCCAACAGATACGCCAGCTAGAAGAGCAACTTGGTTGTGAGCTGTTTTATCGACAACATAGAAAAGTCATGCTCACTGCCGAAGGACATTCGCTTTTTAAGGAGCTAAGTCAGGGCTTTGAACATATTCTTCGCGGCGTCCAGAGCATTCATAACGACGCAGAGCCCAACCGACTCTCTATCTCCACCCTTCCCTCTTTTGCTCAGCATTGGTTGGTACCTAGAATTCAGAGCTTTCGTGAACAGTACCCAGAGCTTAGTCTGCTACTTGAGCCCAATAATAAACTGGTGACTTTTCAAGATGACTCGGTGGACATCTGTATTCGATATGGTGAGGGGCAATACCCTGATGTCGAGAGCCGACTTTTGATGGAGGATATTATTTATCCCGTTTGTCATCCCCTGTATCAGGAGCAACACAACATCCACACGATTCATGATCTGCATAAAGCCGACTTAATCGAAGATACCTGGCCCGATATGGACTGGAGCTTATGGCTTAATCATGTCGGTGCGCCAATAGGCACGCGAACGCTTCAGTATAATGGGGCACACTTTGTTGTAGAGGGGGCATTGTCTGTGCAAGGGGTTGGATTGATAAAGCACAGCCTCGCTTACCGATACATCAAAGAAGGGACACTGGTTCGTATAGGTGATTTCGCGTTAAAACCGAGATTTGCCTACTATGTGTGTGCACCGGCAAACCACTTCAACCGGCCAAAAATTCAAACCTTCTTATCTTGGCTTAACAAAGAGGTGGAGGAGTTTAAGCGCTGTGATATGTCGCACCTCTCCATCATCGAGACCGACTACGTTCTAAGGCCAAACTCACGATAGAACCTTAAAACTAGGCTATAAAAAAACCCGCCGAAAGGCGGGTTTTTACTATCTGAAGTCAAAGACCAATTACTTGTTGTCTTCTTTCGCTTTAGCGATAACTTCTTCAGCAACGTTTGCTGGACATGCTGCGTAGTGTTCGAATTCCATAGAGAACTGACCACGACCTGAAGTGATAGTACGTAGGTGACCGATGTAGCCAAACATTTCTGATAGAGGAACGTTAGCTTTAATACGAACACCAGTAGTACCAGCTTGCTGGTCTTTGATCATACCACGACGACGGTTAAGGTCACCGATTACATCACCAACGTGATCTTCTGGAGTGAACACGTCAACGTGCATGATTGGCTCAAGAAGCTGTGCACCAGCTTTTGGCATAGACTGACGGAATGCACCTTTCGCTGCGATTTCGTAAGCGATTGCCGAAGAGTCAACTGCGTGGAATGAACCGTCGAATAGCTCAACTTCAACGTCTAGCGTTGGGAAGCCAGCTAGAACACCGTTGTCCATCATGCCTTCGAAGCCTTTCTCAACTGCTGGCCAGAATTCCTTAGGAACGTTACCACCAACAACTGAAGAAGAGAACGTGAAGCCAGAGTTTGGCTCACCTGGTTTGATACGGTAGTCGATTTTCGCGAACTGACCAGAACCACCAGACTGCTTCTTGTGCGTGTAGCTATCTTCAACTGGTTGAGTGATAGTTTCACGGTAAGCTACCTGTGGAGCACCTACTTCTAGCTCAACGCCGTAAGTACGCTTAAGGATGTCTACCTTGATGTCTAGGTGAAGTTCACCCATACCTTTCAGGATAGTTTCACCTGAATCTTCATCAGTCTCAACTTGGAAAGATGGATCTTCTGCAACCATCTTACCGATAGCGATACCCATCTTCTCAGTAGAACCTTTGTCTTTCGGAGAAACAGCGATAGAGATTACTGGTTCTGGGAAGATCATAGCTTCTAGAGTACATTCGTGCTTAGGATCACATAGAGTGTGACCAGTTTGAACGTTCTTCATACCTACTACAGCGATGATGTCACCAGCTTGTGCTTCAGTAAGTTCGTTACGCTCGTCAGCCTGCATCTCACACATACGACCGATACGCTCAGTCTTACCAGTTGCAGAGTTAAGGATAGTGTCACCCTTCTTCATGCGGCCTGAGTAGATACGGATGAACGTTAGTGCACCGAAACGGTCGTCCATGATTTTGAACGCAAGTGCTTTAAGTGGCGCATCAGCGTCAACTGTAGCAACTTCACCAGTCGCTTCACCAGTATCTGGGTCAGTTAGAGGCTGAGGATCAACTTCAGTTGGAGCTGGAAGGTAATCTACAACAGCGTCAAGAACGAGTTGAACACCCTTGTTCTTAAATGCAGAACCACAGAATGTTGGGAAGAACGCTAGGTCACGAGTACCTTTACGGATACAACGCTTAAGGTCTTCGATAGAAGGCTCTTCACCTTCCATGTACGCTTCCATTAGATCGTCGTCTTGCTCTACAGCAGTCTCAACTAGCTCTTCACGGTAAGCTTCTAGATCGTCAACCATGTCAGCTGGAACGTCTTGGATTTCGTAGTTTTCTGGAAGACCAGAATCATCCCAAACGTAAGCTTTACGAGTTAGTACGTCTACAACACCAACGAAATCGTCTTCACGACCGATAGGCAGAGTCATTACTAGTGGGTTAGCGCCAAGAACGTTCTTAACTTGGTCAACAACGTTGAAGAAGTCTGCACCCATACGGTCTAGTTTGTTAACGAAGATCAGACGAGATACTTCTGATTCGTTCGCGTAACGCCAGTTTGTTTCTGACTGAGGCTCAACACCACCAGAACCACAGAATACACCGATACCGCCGTCTAGTACTTTAAGTGAACGATATACTTCAACTGTGAAGTCAACGTGTCCCGGAGTATCGATAACGTTTAGGCGGTGGCCGTTCCACTCACAAGTTACCGCAGCAGACTGGATTGTGATACCACGCTCAGCTTCCTGCTCCATGAAGTCAGTTGTAGACTCACCGTCGTGTACTTCACCAGTTTTGTGGATTTTACCAGTAAGCTTAAGGATACGCTCAGTGGTGGTAGTTTTACCCGCATCAACGTGCGCGAAAATACCAATGTTTCTGTACTTTGATAAATCTGCCATTGTCTTACTCTGTTTATAAGGTATAAATTGCGCGCAGAGTATATCACAATCTGTAAAGACCGATACCTCTGCGTGCATGTGTATTAAAAAAAAGTTATCCGAACCCGACTCGATAGCACGCCACCTTGGGAGAAATGCTCTCTCAAGGCTTATGTCATCAAGCTTCAACGGATTTGGGTGTTGTTACCAGATCGCAGTTAATTTTAGCTGCTCTTGGTGATTTTTCGATGTCATTTCGCAAAATCGTACTTTTGTTGGCGGTATTCTACCTGAAATTGAGCAAAAGCCACCATTAAAGTTCATCAAATGCTGAAATTGCTTCTGAAAGCTTCTTCACGCCATGGATCTGCATGCCTTCAATGCCGCCTTTTGGCATATTGGCCGCAGGAACAATCGCTTTTTTAAATCCGTGCTTGAACGCTTCCATTAATCGCTCTTGGCCACTTGGTACCGGACGAATCTCGCCGGCAAGACCCACTTCACCGAATACCACGACATCTTTTGGCAATGGACGGTCGCGGAAACTGGATAGCAGTGCCATAACCAAAGCAAGATCGGCACTGGTTTCTGTCACCTTCACGCCCCCACCACATTGACGAACACATCTTGATCCGCCATTTGTAGCCCGCCGTGCTTGTGTAGAACCGCGAGTAATAACGACAAACGGTTCTGCTCAAGACCAACAGCGACTCGGCGTGGGTTCGCTAATTGGCTGTAATCCACCAGCGCTTGGATCTCAACAAGCAGAGGACGAGTCCCCTCCCAAACCACCATCACCGAACTACCCGAAGTTTCTTCTTCGCCTCGAGACAGGAAGATGGCCGATGGGTTGCTGACTTCTTTTAAGCCTTGTCCGGTCATTGCAAATACACCCAGCTCATTCACCGCGCCGAATCGGTTCTTGTGACTGCGAAGCGTTCTAAAGCGGCTATCGGTGCCACCATCAAGAAGTACGGAACAGTCAATAATGTGCTCGAGCACTTTAGGGCCCGCCAGCGTGCCGTCTTTCGTTACGTGACCAACAATGAAAATCGCCACATTGTTTTGTTTCGCATAGCGCGTTAATGCCGTCGCCGATTCGCGAACTTGAGCCACGCTACCAGGAGAAGACTGAACATCGGCCACATGCATAACTTGAATCGAGTCGATAACCATCAGCTTCGGCTGCTCTTTTTCAGCGATTTGGCAAATACGGTCAACATTGGTTTCAGAGAGCATTTTGAGATGCTCTTTGGGCAGCCCTAAACGAGAAGCTCGCATCGCAACCTGCTGAAGCGACTCCTCACCCGTGACATACAGCGTCGGCATTTGCGAAGACAACCAACACATCGCTTGCAAGAGCAGCGTCGACTTACCCGCACCAGGTTACCACCAATCAGAATCGCAGCGCCTGGCACAACGCCACCACCTAATACCCTGTCTAGTTCTTTGAAGCCACTGGTAAAGCGTGGCACCTCTTGCAGGTCAATCTCAGACAGAGTTTGAATCGTCGATTCGTTTGCACCACCAGCATAGCCCGTTAGTCGCTCGTTGCGCGCGACTTGAGGCGATGCCGCTAAACGCACCTCACTGATCGTATTCCAACTGCCGCAAGCATTGCATTGCCCCTGCCAACGTGGGAAATCTGCGCCACAATCGTTACACACATAAGCTCTTTTCGCTTTTGCCATATTTTGAACTAACCTACTTACTCTGGTGCTATAAATGCACTGGGTTGCATTAATTATTGACTAATCTATTAGTTTTGAGCATCCAAACGCTCAAAGTATTGTCAAGTTATGACAATACACAAAGAATATGGTGCAAGAATACCTTATCTTTCTTGTACATACCGTTAAGGTTTTCGGCATGGTAGCCGATATAGGGCATTACGCTGTACTTATTTTGATGGCATCCATCATCACAGGGACACTTTAACAAAACTCATGCAGCAAACAGAAATACTTTCCATCGCAGAGCGCTTGATCTCAGCTTATCACGCAGAAGACTTCGAATTAGTGCTGAATCAAGTCACCGAAGGTGAATCTCCTTCTACCAAGTTATTGGTGAAAATGGAGCTAAACCGTCTTATGGCACCGTGCCACAAGCGTATAGACTTACGTGGCCGCGTATCTACAAACTGCCACGAATATCAATTAGACGGACTGTCTCACTGGCTCGACGATCGTGCATTTAACTCCTATCACCACCTAACCCGCAAATATGGTGGTTATACGGAAGGCGTGTGGGAGCTTTTAGTCGATAAAAAGACCCTTAGTAACCTTGGTGATGAGCAGCGCAATGCCCATCGAGGCGATCTTACCGATCCACAGAGCCCATATTTAGCTAGCCCAATTAATCTTGGGTATGACCTAAAACGCAAAGAATGTCGATTAAAAGTGGAATCGCAAGTTTCCATAACATTAGAAAATGGTGAAACCATCATTGGTCTCAGTGTCGATCTATCAAGTTCCGGTGCTAAGTTCAAAGTCCCCGGCACCTTTGACTACGATTTGGGCCAGATCATCAGCGTCAGTTTCGATGAGCTTGCCGAAACCAGTCAGCTTAAAGAAATCACCAAGCCGATCGAGTATCGCGTTCTCGGCGTCGATGGACTGCATGGCGTCTCGCCAGTGAAATACCTGCGTACTTTGAGACTGACTCGAACTAACGCGGTTGAGCTCGTCGTTAACAAGATGCTCAATACTGAGTCCAAAAAAGTTCGCCACGACAATCAAGATCGTATTACTCGTGCCCGCACTCGCGGTTTTGAACACACCTATCTTAAGCACGCTTGCAATCTACCGCTGTTTTTCAGTGGCAATGATCTTAAGGTCGCCTTGCTTACCGAAAACAACCAAGACATTTGGCGTTATTGGAATGACGAGCGTAACCAGCAATCACTGGCCTCTTTATTCTCCACTGAACGTATGGAAATGTTGGTAAAAGCCGGAATTAAAGGTTGTAGCAACGTTCTTTATACCTTTACCCATGAGCACAACGGCATGAAGCTGTTTTACTCAATGATGATGCCAGAGGCCGAGCGCCAAGAGCGACAACTGTTCTGGCATGTGGGTGGACGACGCGCTAGCTGGCGCGCATTCCGCCTATCGGTGTTTGAACTTTCCACCGACGATATGCTGACGATTTCGAAACATTACGGCGAACTGGTTGGGCACGATGAAAAACTGACCCACTTTGCATACTTCAAGAAATCAGTGACGATAAGTCTGCCAGTGACTACCTATTTACCGAAAAGCCGCGTTTAGCAACGAGCTCCCTGAACCGATTTAGACACCCACGAAACGTTAAATCTCAGCCACGCGGTCTTTATTTTGATGCCAAATCTCGCCGCAAAGAGCCTAGATACCAGTTTCGTTCACCATTAGTCATGACAACGCCGGAAGGTAATACTCTGTCTGGTGCCACAGTCGACTTATCCAAGCATGGTGCCAGCATTCAGCTAAGTGAGCCGCTCAACACCCCTTCGGGCTCGATTATCTCTGTCGACTATCTAGAGCTCAAGCGATACAACCAACGTATTCCGCTTGACCAAGTGCCCTATGAAGTCGTTCGCTTGTCGGCCGATCGAAAAACGGCGCACCTAAAGCTCGTCGAGTCCGGCAAGACCGTCAAAACCATCGCATTTTTCCGCGGTATTATTGAAAGTAATCAGGACAAACTAGTCGCTCAACAAGAGATATTACCAAGCTCATCGCTACTTGAAGCGCTGCATAATGTGTTGCTTGGAAAAATGGTCTCGACACCCGTTTATGTCGACAAACGAGGTACGTCTGTAAAATGCCGCTCGGTGGGTGTTAACTTCCCACTTCCTGGTTACTTGCAGTTTTTTGAGCGCATTGGTCACGATCAAAAGCTCGCTCTCGAGCCTATTTTTAAAGGTCGCAGCAATTCACTATTGGCGGAACCACTGAAACGCAAACCGGGCGCCAAGCCTGTCGCATTCGAACTTTACGTTGGTGTGCTCAAACTCGGAGACAGGATCCAATCGATTCACACCAAGGTACGCGACGAGTTTGAATCTACTCAGCAACGTATCAAGTTCATTAAAGATGCCCTCAATATGGGTGAACTCTATGTTCTGCGTGTGACTTCTGGTCCGGTGTATGATGCGTTGACTACGCTGATGAAAAAAGACATTAATGAACTCTTGTCGCTAAGTCTCAGTCACGCACGAAATCTCGAAAATGAAATGACCTCTATTATCGGCTACTGCGAGTTGGTGGATATCACGGAAGAAGTGTTAATTCGTTTAGAAATGAATAATAGCTAACTAAGAAGACGAATAGCTATCAGAAAAAACGGCCCATACTATAAGGGCCGTTTTTATAATCGCTTCTATATAAACTCAGCCTACCAGCCGATTTTTTTCTGCCTTGCCAGCAGTCCCGACAAGATACAAACAATCCCGCCCAAACCAGCATGCTTAATCGCAACTTGCGCCTGTGCTTCCACTTTCGGTTTCGCGTGATAAGCGATACCGAGTCCAGCGGCGCCCATCATCACTAGGTCATTGGCACCATCTCCAACCGCGATAGTGTTATGCGCTTCAATGTCATACTCTTCCGCAAGCTCTAGCAAGATGTCCGCTTTAGTTTGTGCGGAGACCACATCACCAACGACTTCGCCTAACAGCTTGCCATCTTTGATTGCTAGTGTATTAGACTGGGCGAAGTCCAAGTTCAACATCTCTTTTAGGTGATCCGAGAAATACGTGAAGCCACCAGAGGCAATCGCCGTCTTCCAGCCATAGCTTTGCAGCGTTTTGATCATCTCTTGTAACTCTGGCATCAATGGCAGCGATTCGCGAACCTCAACCAAAATCGACTCATCCGCACCTTTTAGCGCAGCGACACGTTGACGTAAGCTTTGCTCAAAGTCTAATTCCCCCTGCATTGCACGCTCTGTCACCTCTGAGACCTGCTCTCCAACGCCAGCAAGTATGGCGATCTCGTCAATACACTCGATTTGAATCGCGGTAGAATCCATATCTAGCACAATAACACCAGGCTTATTGAGATCGGGGACGTCGCACAAACGCGCGTAATCGACATTTAACTCATCCAATATTTGGCTATGCTCGACTGTTAAGTTGCCTTCCATTAGTGCAACCTCGTAGCGACCGACTTGCCAAATATCTAAAATGCGAGTGGTTTCTCCAACATAAAAGTCCAAGTCGTTGAACACGTCTGTCGACAGGTACGGTGCGTAAACAATCCATGTTGCTGTGCGTCGCTCTAAAGAATGAGCGAGAAGCGTCTCTGGGAATCGTTGTTTAAGTGGAATACGCTTACTGATTGCAAGCGGCTTAATAGCATCCATGGCTAATCCTTCCTTTAAATGTGCTCCCAAAACGTTACCTATTGCAATTTAGTTGTGCAAGCATCAATATGAACCAATTCGTCATTTCTTAGTACTTTTGCACTTTTATGGATGGTTCACTGTTTTCGTTTAGAAACTTTTTACGCTTAGTCGCGCTTTGTCTTATTGGTGCCATGGTGTTTTTTATCACCACCAACAGTGTGCTGATCAGTAAAGGCAACGAGCGCATTCAAGCCAATCAGCTCGAAGTTCTCTCCAAAGTTCTGATTTCTCAAGCCTCGCAATCGGCAAGACAGATGCTAATCGACCAAGATCAAGAGCGACTTGGTGCTTTGACCAACCAACTTGCTAGCGAGCGCCTAGTACTTGATGCGACCGTATATGATTCGGAAGGGGTCAAAGTTGCAGCCAGTGATGCAGCAAAAACGGTTCGTGACGTGCTGGGGCTCGATACCCCGCTGTCCACTGCGAGTATCGGCCGTCAGCAACTGGTTGAGCCGATCATTAACGACCACACCATCATTGGCTTCGTTCGCATTACCTTTGAGACCGGCAAAGTGACCGCTATCTCAGATCATCACTACCGCAAGAGCGATCGCTTTATGTACATGATGATCTTAATGAGTTTCTTATGTGGACTTCTGCTGATGGTACTGCTTCGCAAGCAGCCAAAGAACAAAGGCGAAAACTTGCTGCTTAAGCAGCCCTAACGAAACCGTTAGCCAAAACTAAAAAAGCCTCGCATTTGCGAGGCTTTGTCTATTCATAAGGAGCGCTAGATTACTCAGCGTCACCAAGAAGAACAGAATCCAGTGCAATTTCCATCATTTCGTTGAACGTAGTTGCACGCTCATCAGATGTGGTTTGCTCACCGGTTTTAATGTGGTCTGAAACGGTACAGATAGCCAGAGCTTTCGCACCGTATTCTGCTGCAACACCGTAGATGCCTGCCGCTTCCATTTCCACACCAACAATGCCGTATTTGTCCATTACGTCGAACATTTCTGGATCTGGCGTGTAGAACAGTTCTGCTGAGAATAGGTTACCCACTTTTACGTCGATACCACGTGCTTTTGCTGCTTCTTCCGCGTTTTTAACCATTTTGTAGTCAGCGATTGCTGCAAAGTCATGGTTCTTAAAGCGAATACGGTTCACTTTTGAATCGGTACATGCGCCCATGCCGATAACAACGTCGCGCACTTTGATGTCTTCGTTTACCGCGCCGCAGCTGCCCACACGGATGATCTTCTTCACACCAAAGTCTTTGATAAGTTCAGTCACATAGATTGAGCACGAAGGAATACCCATGCCGTGACCCATTACAGAGATACGACGACCTTTGTAAGTGCCTGTGTAACCGTACATATTACGAACATCACACACTTGTACAGCGTCATCCAAGAAGGTATCCGCGATGTATTTTGCACGTAGTGGGTCACCCGGCATCAATACTACGTCAGCAAAATCACCCATTTCCGCATTAATGTGAGGAGTTGCCATTATTTTTTCCTTTATGTTGTTCGTGTAAATTTTAGGATTGGAGCAAGAGACGGCTGAGCGCCTAAGGTGCTCAGCCGCTATTAATTATAGGAAGTTCTTCCCGTAATCCATTGAGGATGTACCAAAGTAGCTTGCAAGGCTTTGACCAATATCAGCAAAGCTGTCACGAAGGCCCAAAGAACCTGCTGGTACTTTCTGACCGTAGACGATAACAGGAATATGCTCACGAGTATGGTCAGTACCCTGCCATGTTGGGTCGCAACCGTGGTCAGCCGTCAGAATCAGTACGTCATCTTCTTGCATCAATTCAATCACTTCATGAATTCGAGAATCGAAGTACTCAAGCGCCGCAGCGTAGCCCGCTACATCACGGCGGTGACCGTATGCTGAGTCAAAGTCTACAAAGTTGGTGAATACGATGGTGTTATCACCCGCTTTTTGGATTTGCTCTTTCGTCGCTTCGAAAAGCGCAGGAATGCCCGTCGCTTTCACTTTCTGAGTGATACCGCAGTTAGCGTAAATATCAGCAATCTTACCGATAGAGACCACTTCACCTTGCTTCTCTTCAACAAGCTTAGACAGCACTGTCGGCGCTGGCGGCTCAACAGACAGGTCGCGACGGTTACCAGTACGCTCAAATTGACCTTTACCTGCACCGATAAATGGACGCGCAATAACACGGCCAATGTTGTAATCCTCTAGCTCTTCACGTGCAATTTGGCAAAGCTCTAGTAAGCGGTCAAGGCCGAACGTCTCTTCATGACACGCGATTTGGAATACTGAATCTGCAGAGGTATAGAAGATAGGTTGACCTGTCTTCATGTGCTCTTCACCTAGGTCATCCAGTACGTGTGTACCTGACGCATGGCAGTTACCCAGGAAGCCATCAAGGCCTGCACGCTCTAGAATGCGGTCAGTCAGCTCTTTCGGGAAGCTGTTCTCTTTGTCAGTGAAGTAACCCCAATCAAACAGAACCGGAACACCGGCAATTTCCCAGTGACCTGACGGAGTATCTTTACCAGAAGATAGCTCAGCCGCGTGACCGTAAGCGCCAATGATCTCAACGTCGTCACGAAGGCCCAAAGCTAGCTTACCTGTTGACTCTTTATGAGCCATCGCTAGACCTAACTTAGATAGGTTTGGCAGCTTCAATTCGCCGCTGCGCTGGTCGTTGTCTGCCAGACCTTTCGCGCACTGCTCTGCAATGTGACCCATAGTGTCTGAGCCGACATCACCAAATTTGTCCGCATCCGCGGTAGCGCCAATGCCAAAAGAATCCAACACTAAAATAAATGCACGTTTCATAACTTCTCTCCGTCCTTATGCCAAATCTTCCGCACGAATATGGCGGTACACACAAGGAGTTTCTGTATAAGGTTCCTCTGAGACAGTAATCGCCGCTTTAAGCGCATTTGCCGCCTCTTGCCACTGAGCTTCACTGCGAGCATGAATCATCGCAAGTGGCTTATCTTGGTTTGCCGTTTCGCCAAGCTTAATAAACTGGTCGAAACCAACTGCGTAATCGATAGCATCGGTAGCGACACGGCGACCGCCGCCCATACCCACTACAGCCATACCGATTGCGCGTGTATCCATAGCAGAAACGATGCCTTCAGCGTCCGCAAACACCGGTTTGATGATTTCTGCTTTTTCTAAATAGTTGTCGTAGTTTTCAACAAAATCAGCCGGGCCACCAAGACCTTTGACCATTTTGCCAAAACACTCAGCCGCTTTGCCGTTATCAAGTACTTCATTAAGCATAGCTTCTGCTTGCTCTGTATCTTCTGCAAGCTTAGCCAGTACCAACATCTCACTACATAGCGCCATCGTCACTGCGTACAAACGTGGGTTACGATATTCACCGGTTAAGAACTGCACCGCTTCACGTACTTCAACAGCATTACCTGCAGACGATGCCAGTACCTGGTTCATATCGGTCAAGATAGCCGTCGTCTTAGTGCCCGCACCGTTAGCAACAGCAACAATAGAATTTGCCAGCTCTTCCGATGCTTCATAAGTTGCATAAACGCGCCCGAACCCACTTTGACATCCATAACCAGAGACTCTAGACCTGCGGCAAGCTTCTTAGACAAGATAGACGCTGTGATAAGTGAAATGTTATCCACTGTCGCAGTAATATCGCGAGTCGCGTAAACGCGCTTATCCGCTGGTGCAAGATCGCCGGTTTGGCCAATGATCGCCACGCCCGCATCTTTGGTCACTTCACCAAACACATCGTTGGTTGGCGTAATGTTATAACCCGGAATAGATTCCAGTTTATCCAGCGTACCACCTGTGTGGCCAAGACCACGACCAGAAATCATAGGGACAAAACCACCGCAAGCGGCAATCATAGGGCCAAGCATTAGCGAGGTCACATCACCCACACCACCGGTTGAGTGCTTATCGACAATCGGACCGCCAAAATTCATATGGCTCCAATCGATAACCATGCCAGAGTCACGCATGGCACAAGTCAGCGCAATGCGCTCTGGCATGGTCATTTCATTGAAGAAGATGGTCATCGCAAATGCTGCAATTTGACCTTCCGATACCGTGTCTTTCGCAACACCTTGAATGAAGAAGTTGATCTCTTCCGCGCTTAGTTCATGACCGTCGCGTTTTTTACGAATAATTTCTTGAGGTAAATACATTAGTGCCTCCACAGCGAAGTGCTGAAGTACAGAATAAGTGTAGGGTAGAAGTTGCAGGGGTGTAGGAGTATGGATAGCGTTTTACCCCTCTAACTCCCCCTTATTAAGGGGGAGAACCTCGGGCTCGCTCCTATCGTCGCATCGCTATATTTTTAAACATAAGGCGATGCGCTAGCGAGCCTGTGGTTCCTCCCCTTTATAAGGGGAGGCTAGGAGGGTCATTCGCGAAACCCCAAATCCCGCAAAGTAACTTAGTAAGCGCTTGGATCCGCCGTCTCGTCAGTTACTTCTAATGTATTCAGTAGGTTGGTCAATAGGCTTGATGCACCAAAGCGGTAGTGCATGTTGTCTGCCCAGTCTGCGCCTAGGATCTCGTCTGCCATTGCTAGGTATGCTGCCGCATCTTCTGCAGTACGTACGCCGCCAGCTGGTTTGAAACCAACTGTTTTTGCAACGTCCATATCGCGGATAACTTCTAGCATCATACGAGCGTATTCTGGCGTCGCGTTAACTGGCACTTTACCAGTTGAAGTCTTGATAAAGTCAGCGCCTGCTTTGATACAGATTTCTGATGCTTTCTTGATCAGTGCTTCTTCTTTTAGCTCACCGGTTTCGATGATCACTTTCAAAAGAATGTCGCCACACGCTTCTTTACACTGTTTCACAAGCTCAAAGCCCACTTCTTCGTTGCCAGCGATAAGTGCGCGGTATGGGAATACTACGTCTACTTCGTCTGCGCCGTAAGCAACTGCTGCTTTAGTTTCTGCTACAGCAATTTCGATGTCATCGTTGCCGTGTGGGAAGTTAGTTACCGTCGCGATACGTACTTCTGGTGTACCTTGTTCGCGAAGGGTTTTCTTAGCAATAGGAATAAAGCGAGGGTAAATACAGATCGCTGCTGTGTTGCCCACAGCTGTTTTCGCGTCGTGACATAGAGCGATCACTTTCTCGTTCGTGTCGTCGTCATTTAGCGTGGTTAGATCCATAAGTTTAAGTGCACGTAGAGCTGCTGATTTTAAATCGCCCATTTCTATCTCCGGTCAATATATTCAATTAATTATCTGACAAACACGTCAGCAATAAATGAACGGACTTGGTTCCTTGAAGACTCGGTATGGCAAACTCAATGCCTTACCAATTGCTATCCTTGTCACCGCACAGTACCTGCTCGTTTACATCACCTTATTCCTAACTGCGGTGAGAACTGGCTCTGGCTGTTCAACTCATCGGTGTTGAAGTTGGGTGCGTTTCCTTGAACCCCACTCGCTGAGTTATTGAGTAGCCTATACAGTATAGGAGCGATATCTAAAACGGTAGTACTGATTAAAACGCAAACGGTTTGTATCTCAAAAAAGTTCCGTTGTCTATTCAAACCCCAGAGTCCTATCTGGGTCGTTGGAAGGTTCTGCCCTCCAAATAACAAAAAAGCCCCGCAGCAATCTCTTGCTACGGGGCGATTTATAATGGCGTCTATATACTGTTTAACCTAACGCGAGCAATTACATGCCAGCTAGAGTTAGACAGAAGCCTGCAATCGTTGCAGCCATCAAGTTAGATAGCGTACCAGCGATTACTGCTTTCACA
The DNA here is from genome assembly GCA_003263775.1 of Vibrio maritimus. Taxonomy (GTDB): domain Bacteria; phylum Pseudomonadota; class Gammaproteobacteria; order Enterobacterales; family Vibrionaceae; genus Vibrio; species Vibrio maritimus. Next base: position 227,874 of record JYJJ01000002.1, on the reverse strand, counting down.
CCCATGCGAGCGATATCACCGCGACGCTTAGGTGCAAGGCTACCCAGACCACCTAGTAGGATTGCGATAGAAGATAGGTTCGCAAAACCACATAGAGCGAATGAGATGATTGCCTTAGTTTTCTCAGAAAGAACAACTGGCGCAGCTTCGCTTAGGTAAGGGGCAAACTGAGAGTATGCTACGAATTCGTTCGCAACGGTCTTCATACCGATGAACTCACCCGCGATAGTCGCTTCAGACCATGGCACACCTAGTAGGAATGCTAGTGGAGAGAAGATCCAACCTAGAATCATTTCTAGACGTAGTTCAGGCATACCAATCCAGCCACCGATGCCACCAAGCATACCGTTAACTAGAGCGATAAGACCGATGAATGCGATTAGCATTGCACCTACGTTAAGAGCAAGTTGAAGACCTGCTGATGCACCGCCCGCTGCTGCGTCGATAACGTTAGCTGGCTTGTCTTCGCCTTCTGCGCTCATGTCATGTAGCTGATCAACTGGCTCTTCAGTTTCTGGCTTGATGATTTTAGCAAATAGAAGACCACCTGGTGCTGCCATGAATGATGCTGCAACTAGGTACTCGATTGGCACGCCCATTGATGCGTAACCTGCTAGTACACCACCAGCGATAGAAGCTAGACCACCACACATTACTGCGAACAGTTCAGATTGAGTCATCTTAGGTACGAAAGGACGTACAACTAGAGGAGCTTCTGTTTGACCTACGAAAATGTTAGCTGCTGCTGACATAGATTCCGCACGAGAAGTACCTAGTGCTTTTTGCAGGCCGCCACCAAGAATCTTGATAACCCACTGCATAACACCTAGGTAGTAAAGTACAGAAATAAGCGCAGAGAAGAAGATTAGTGTAGGTAGTACACGGAAAGCGAAGATGAAACCGCCGCCGCCGAATACTTCAAACATTTTACCTGATACTAGGCCACCAAATAGGAATGACGTACCGTCATTACCGTAGTTGATCACGTTAGATACAGCATCAGAGAAGCTGCGTAGTACTTCTTGTCCCCAAGGAACGTAAAGAACGAATGCACCTAGTGCAAATTGGATAGCAAATGCGCCACCCACAGTTCTGATATTAATAGCTTTGCGGTTGTCTGAAAGCAGTACTGCGATTGCAATAAGTGCGACCATACCAACCAGGCTCATAAACAGGCTCATAGTTTATGACTTCCTTATAATTAATAATTTGGCGTGTAACAAAATTTGAAGCTCAAAAGCGGGGGCGATTATACAAACCCACAGAAAAGAAAGTAGTACCCCCTCACACTTTCGTCCTGAACACATGGGGGATACACTAAAATTTGTGAGTAAAATCACAAAAAGCAAGTGCAAACGATTTCGAATTCACAAATTAACGCATTTTTAATCACAAAAATTAAACGTCAATTTGCCATTAATTGATAATTGTGAGGCAACCGTTTGCCCAGATTCATTTCGCAGCTCAATTAAAGACGTTAGCACCATGTTTACCATTTTTGGTTCATTTGGAAGCCCTTGATAGCCACTTAATGGCATATCAGGGGCATCCGTTTCTATTAACAAACTTTCCAACGGCAGAGCGGCGATAGTAGCGCGTGTTTTCTTTGCTCTTGGGTACGTGATCACACCGCCAACACCGATTTTTAACCCCAATTTGATGAAGTCCATCGCCTGTTGAACGCTACCGCTAAATCCATGTACTACCCCGCCATATTTAGGAGGATTGCGCTTTAATATTGCCACCAGATCCTGATGCGCTTTGCGACAATGGAGTAAAATCGGCAACTGGCTCAGGTTAGCAATATCAATTTGAGCGTTGAGATACTGTTTTTGTAGCGTTTCATTTTCTCTACCATGATAGAAATCGAGACCGCATTCGCCGATAGCGACACACTTGTCTGGCACTGCCGAGGCAACTCTTGAAGCCAAATTATCCAGACTAGATTCACTCAGCTCATCGAGAAACTGTGGATGAAAGCCAAGAGCGTAATAGATGTCATCATTCTGCTCACTGAGAGTTTGAACCCTTGCCCAGTTACTTTCATTAATAGCAGGGACAATGATTTTCTCGACCCCTTGCTGCCTTGCAGCGCTGAGCACTTGTTGCAAATCTTTTTGCTGTGCGAGTAAATCAAGATGACAGTGACTATCTATCATCGTCTTGTGGCTCTTTCTTGTAAGGCACACAACTGCGCTTATTTTCTGGCGTTAAGCCTAGTGACTCACACCATTGGTCATATTTCGCAAGCCATCTCTTGAACAACTTCAACATGATGCTCCGCTCCTTCGTCAAAAAACATTGTAATCGATTGCAATAACAAGATGTTGCGCACCGATATACAAAGAATAGCTGTAATAGTTAGTGTTTTGTCACTAAGTTGTGACTTACACCTCAATGCTGCCATGCAAGGCGTTTTTTTTGCACACGCAAACGATAAAATGTCGCACATTGTTTGTAAACTGAACGGTTTGCTATCAGCATGACTGTTCGGATATTTACAAACGACTACTTTCTAGGCACGAGTAATTTGGACATCGCCTAGCCTATCGAAACGTCAATGATGCCCCATCATTCGACACTATAAGGGAATTGATCGTGAAAAAAACTATTCTAAAAATGTCTGCACTAGCAGTGGCAGTAACTTCTTTTGGTGCATTCGCAGCAAAACCAGCAGTGGTTTACGATACAGCCGGTAAATTCGACAAATCGTTTAACGAAGCTGTATTCCAAAACGGTGTTAAAGTTTTCAATGCAGACAAAGGCATCAAAGTACGTGAATTTGAACCACAGAATGAAGCACAGCGCGAGCAAGGCCTACGTCGTCTAGCAAGCCGTGGTTTCACTCCAATCGTGCGGTCGGCTTTAACATGGCATCTGCTGTTGAAAAAGTCGCGACTGAATTCCCAGACATTCAATTCACTATCATCGATATGGTAGTAGACAAGCCAAACGTTCAATCTATCGTCTTTAAAGAGCACGAAGGTTCATTCCTAGTGGGTGCACTTGCCGCTAAAGCGTCTAAGACAGATAAAGTAGGCTTCGTTGGTGGTATGGATATCCCATTGATTCGTAAGTTCGAGTGTGGCTACCGTCAAGGTGCGAAATACGCAAACCCACAAATCGAAACCTTCCAAAACATGACAGGCTCTACGCCTGCAGCATTCGCTGACCCAGCAAAAGGCTCTGAGCTTGCGAAATCTCAGTTCTCTAAAGGCGCAGACGTTATCTACGCAGCAGCTGGCGGCACAGGTATGGGTGTTTACCAAGCAGCGAAAGATGCGGGCAACTTCGCTATCGGTGTTGACTCAAACCAAAACCACCTACAACCAGGCACTATGCTGACTTCAATGGTTAAGAAAGTAGGCGTAGCCGCTTACAACACATGGGAAGAAGCTGAGCAAGGTAACTGGGAAGCAGGCATCAAGGTTCTTGGCCTTAAAGAAGGTGCGGTTGAGTGGGCATACGATGACTACAACAAAGATCTGATCACTCCAGAAATGAAGACTTACCTAGACGGCCTTAAAGCTGACATCGTATCGGGCAAGATCGCCGTTCACGACTACATGTCTGACAACACATGTAACATCTAACGACTTCTCATTCAGAATGAAGGCCTAGGATTGGTATTTTTATCAATAACCTAGGCAACCATAACAACGCCGTTGCCCTCAAGCAGCGGCGTATAATTATAAGGCAGTATCTAGTGACACATGGACAACCTATTGCCATCGAACTCAAGCAGATCGATAAGCGATTTGGCGCGGTGCACGCCAACAAATATATCGACCTGAAGGTTCCTCAAGGCACGATTCACGGCATCATTGGTGAAAATGGTGCAGGCAAGTCCACTCTTATGAGTATTATTTACGGTTTTTACCACGCAGATGCAGGCGAGATGACCGTCAATGGCGAACGTTACAAGCCAGCGAACTCTCAAGAAGCCATCAAGGCAGGCATCGGCATGGTGCACCAACACTTTATGTTGGTGGAAACTTTTACCGTACTCGAGAACATTGTTCTCGGCGCTGAAGATGGATGGAAGCTACAAGAAAGTCTTGGCAAAGCTAAGAAGAAGCTCAAAGCCCTAGCCGAAGATTATGGCTTGGAAGTCCCTTTAGACGCCATAGTTGGCGAGCTTCCTGTCGGTCTTCAACAGCGAGTAGAGATCTTAAAAGCGCTCTATCGCGGTGCGAAGATCTTGATCCTCGATGAGCCAACGGGTGTTCTAACACCTCAAGAAGCGGATCACCTGTTTAAGATCCTCGACAAACTTCGTCAGCAAGGCACCACCATTATGATCATCACGCACAAACTGCGTGAAGTATTGGCGATCACCGATAACATCTCCGTCATGCGTCAAGGGGCAATGGTGGAACATGTGGTCACCGCCGACACCAATAAAGAGCAACTGGCTGAGCTGATGGTGGGACGCAAAGTTCGCCTCAAAGTCGATAAGTCAGAGGCCACTCCAAAGAAAGAACTGATCAAAGTCGATAGCTTACAGTACTTCGATGACGCAGGCGTAGAGCGTGTGAAAAGTGTGAGTTTTGGCGTGCGTCAAGGCGAAGTCGTCGGTATTGCTGGCGTATCTGGCAATGGTCAATCCGAAATTCTTGCCCTGTTATCCGGCATCATCCAGCCATATTCTGGCAACATTAACATCAACGGTAGCCACATTGATAAAGACACGGCTCTCGATCCGCAACAGGTTCGCGCGATTGGCGTCGGTCATATTCCCGAAGATCGCCACAAGCAAGGCTTATCAACAAGTTCGAAGCGCAAGAGGCCTATATCCTCGGCTACCATCACCTGCCGCAATACAACAAAGGTCTTTTACAAGACAAGCAGGCAATCAAAGAGAGCTGTCAGGCGAGCATGGATAAGTGGGATGTGCGCCCTAACGACACGACTCTGAAAACTGCCAACTTCTCTGGTGGTAATCAACAAAAGCTGGTGATTGCCCGTGAAATGGAACAAAACCCGGATGTGCTTTTGGTCGGACAGCCGACTCGTGGTGTTGATATCGGCGCTATTGAATACATCCACCAGCAAATCATCGCTGCTCGCGACGCCGATAAGGCGGTGCTTTTAGTCTCAGTTGAGCTTGATGAAATTTTGAGCCTTTCTGACCGCATTCTTGTCGTGTTCGATGGCGCGATTGTCGGCGAAGTCTCGATTGAAGATGCCGATGAGAAAACCTTAGGTCTTATGATGGCAAACATCATGCCTGACCACCTTAAATCGGCAGCGACCAACCAGCCACAAGGAGAAAGTGCATGAGCCAAGCAAAAGTTCCAGCTTGGGTAACCGTGGCTCTGCTACCAGCGATTAACGTGTTGGTGGCATTCCTAGTGTCTGCCCTGTTATTTATGTATATCGACATCAATCCTATTGATGCCGCAAAAGTGATGTGGACGGGTGCCTTTGGTTATGCCGAGGGCTTTGGCTACACCATGTATTACGCCACAGGCTTTATCTTTACCGGTCTTGCTGTTGCCGTCGCGTTTCACGCGGGTTTGTTTAACATCGGTGGCGAAGGTCAGGCTTACATTGGTGGCCTCGGTGTGGGGCTTATCTGTCTCACCTTAGGCGAGTATGCTCCTTGGTATATTGTCTTCCCGGTAGCGATTGTCGTCGGCGGCTTATTTGGCGCTGCTTGGGCATTTATCCCAGCTTACTTACAAGCCAAGCGCGGCTCACACATCGTTATCACCACCATCATGTTCAACTTTATCGCCTCTTCTTTGATGGCGTACTTGTTGGTCGATATCCTCAAGCCAGAAACCACAATGGCAACAGAAAGCCGTGTCTTTGCAGCTTCAAGTTGGCTGCCAAAGATGCATGAGATCCTAGCGGTCGTTGGGATTGAAATGGCACCAAGCCCAATGAACCTGAGCTTTATCTTTGCTCTTTTGTGCTGTGTGTTTGTGTGGCTACTGATGTGGCACTCACGCTGGGGCTACGAAATCCGCTCTGTGGGCTCTAACCCATCAGCGGCTGATTACGCAGGCATCAAGTATGTGAAGATCATCATCTTGACCATGCTTATCTCGGGCATGCTGGCTGGCTTCTTTGGCCTCAACGTTCTTCAAGGTGAGCTACACCAAATCAAGCTGAACTTCGTTGAAGGCTTTGGTTTTACTGGTATCGCCGTAGCACTGATGGGTCGTAATCACCCGGTGGGTGTACTGCTCGCAAGCTTATTGTTCGGCTTCCTGTACCAAGGCGGTGCGGAGCTGAGCTTTGAGTACGGTGTTGACCGAAACATCGTTGTGGTACTGCAAGGCTTGGTGATCCTATTCTCTGGCGCTCTTGAGCACATGTTCCGCCCTTCTCTAGAGAGAACTTACCTCAAACTGTTTGGCAAAAAACAAGCTGAACAACAAGCAGAGAAAGGAGTCGCTTGATTATGTTTGAAACGATAATTCTCATGCTTGATGCCACGCTGCGTGTGGCAACTCCGCTGATCCTTGCCTCGCTTGCTGGTATGTTTTGTGAACGCTCGGGCATCGTTAATATCGCCTTAGAAGGCAAGCTTCTGGCGGCAGCATTTGCTGGAGCTGCGACAGCACATGTCACAGGCTCAGCTTGGCTTGGTCTATTTGCAGGTATTGGCGTATCAGTATTACTTGCCCTACTGCACGGGTTTGCTTCGATCACCCACCGCGGCGATCAGGTGGTCAGTGGTATGGCAATCAACATCCTCGCGGCAGGTCTCACCATCACCCTTGGCCGTCACTGGTTCCAGCAAGGTGGTCAAACACCAGCACTATCGGGCGACGCGCGCTTTGCGCCTATCACCTTCCCAGGCGCTGATGCGGTCGCGGATGTGCCTGTACTTGGTCTGCTCTATTCAGAGCTTATCAGTGGTCACTCGATTCTGGTTTACATGGTAGTCTTCATTGTCCCAGCTTGTTGGTACTTATTGTTTAAGACGCGCTTTGGACTTCGTCTGCGTGCGGTGGGTGAATCGCCATCAGCCGTTGATACCGCAGGTATCTCGGTGGTTCGTATGCGCTACGCTGCGGTCGCTATTTGTGGCGTGCTGGTGGGCATTGGTGGCGTTTACTTGTCAGTGGCACAAACGGCGCAGTTCATTCCTAACATGAGTGCGGGTAAGGGCTATATGGCTCTAGCGGCGCTTATCTTTGGCAAGTGGCGTCCGTTTACGGCAATGGGTGCATGTTTGCTGTTTGGCTTCTTGGATGCATTGGCGATTCGTATGCAGGGTGTGTCGATTGGTGACTTCCCAATTCCTGTACAGGCGATTGAAGCGATTCCGTATGTGTTGACGGTGTTCTTGTTGGCTGGATTTATTGGTAAGGCGGTGGCGCCTAAGGCGATTGGGGTGCCTTATACTAAGGAGCGTGAGTAGAGCGCTGCTAACGCTTCGCGTTTACCCCTCCTAGCCTCCCCTTATTAAGGGGAGGAACAACTGGCTCGCTACGCATCGCCTTACACAAAAACGGCGATGCGACGATAGGAGCTAGCCTGTAGTTATCCCCCTTTATAAGGGGAGTTAGAGGGGGTAGGCTCTTCAATAACCCTACCAAAAACAAAAAAAGCCGCTCTCCCGAGCGGCTTTTCCATTCAATCAACCAGCATTAGTGCTCACGCGTCGCACGGAATTTAATATCCGGGAAACGCTCTTGCGCTAGGTTCAGGTTCACCATAGTCGGTGCAACATAGCTTAGGTTATCGCCACCATCCAACGCTAGGTTGGTTTGGTTCTTGCGCTTAAACTCTTCTAGCTTCTTATCGTCGTCACACTCAATCCAGCGTGCTGTCGCAACGTTAACGCTCTCGTAGATCGCTTCAACGTTGTACTCAGACTTAAGGCGCGCAACGACCACGTCAAACTGAAGCACACCAACCGCACCAACGATCAGATCGTTGTTTTGCAGCGGACGGAATACCTGTACAGCACCCTCTTCAGATAGCTGAACCAGACCTTTCAGTAGCTGCTTCTGCTTCAATGGATCTTTTAGGCGAATGCGACGGAATAGCTCCGGTGCGAAGTTTGGAATACCAGAGAACTTCAGTGATTCACCTTGAGTGAAGGTATCACCAATCTGGATAGTGCCGTGGTTGTGAAGACCGATGATATCACCCGCGTACGCATTTTCTGCGCGCGCACGGTCACCCGCCATAAAGGTTACTGCGTCAGAGATGCTGACGTTTTTACCTGTACGAACGTGGTTCATCTTCATACCTTGCTTGTAGGTACCTGATACGATGCGCATGAAGGCAATACGGTCACGGTGTTTAGGATCCATGTTTGCTTGGATCTTGAACACGAAGCCAGAGAACTTGTCTTCTGTTGCTTCAACGTCACGTTCGTTCGCTTGACGCGTTTGTGGTGCTGGCGCCCACTTAGTCAGACCATCTAGCATGTGGTCAACACCGAAGTTACCAAGAGCGGTACCGAAGTAAACTGGTGTTAGTTCACCTTTTAGGAATGACTCAAGATCAAACTCAGGGCATGCGCCCATTACTAACTCAAGCTCTTCACGTACACTTTCAGCAAGATCAGCGCCCACTGCTTCATCAAGATCTGGGTTATCAAGACCTTTGATAATGCGTACTTCTTGGATTTCGTGACCGTGGCCAGATTCATAAAGAATCGTTTCGTCACGGTGGATGTGATAGACACCCTTAAACTCTTTACCACAACCAATTGGCCAAGAGATTGGCGCACACATCATACCAAGTTCGCTTTCTACTTCGTCCAATACTTCCATTGGATCGCGAACGTCACGGTCGAGTTTGTTCATGAAGGTAACGATAGGCGTATCGCGAAGACGGGTAACTTCCATCAGCTTACGAGTACGATCCTCGACACCTTTCGCAGCGTCGATAACCATCAAGCATGAGTCAACCGCCGTCAGTGTACGATAGGTATCTTCCGAGAAGTCTTCGTGTCCTGGAGTATCGAGAAGGTTAACCAAGCAGTCGTTGTATGGGAACTGCATCACGGAAGTTGTTACCGAGATACCACGCTCTTTTTCCATTTCCATCCAGTCCGATTTCGCGTGCTGTGCACTGCCACGGCCTTTTACTGTACCTGCTTTCTGAATCGCGTTTCCGAATAACAGTACTTTTTCAGTAATGGTGGTTTTACCCGCATCCGGGTGAGAGATGATCGCAAACGTTCTACGCTTAGAAACTTGTTGCAAAAATTGAGGATTTGACATGAATCTCGATCTTCTTGATTTGTAGAATAGCGTTTGAAGGCATTGACCCAACCACTACTCGAAGGCGTCGAAAAAATAATGGGCGCTATTTTCACCGATCTAGCTTTGATTCTCAATCACTAGTTTCCCTCAAGGTGCCTGAGGCCGTCTTATCGCGGCTCTATGGCTTAGTAACTTACTGCCTCTCTTTAGGTAACAACGAGTTACACACTGCTTAACTTCAAGCGACTTACCTATACTGTTTTCCGCTACTTGAGTTTCGATAGCTAAAAGCATGGTTCATGGGTTTAGCTATCGTAATTTCACTTTGGCCTCAGTGCCCTCAATTTTTGGAAAATATCATGAAAACCTTCAAACCTTGGTACATCGCTCAGATGTCTATTGGTGTTGTGCAATGGGTAGGCATTGCTCTGTTGCTCACGCCACTCATTATCGAACGTACTGGCAGTGGCGCGCTCATGGGTAGTGTCATGTCATTGATTGGGCTATTTGGCATCAGTGCCCCTCTCATTGGTTGGCTTGCTGACAAATATGGCATTCACCGTCAGATGCAGAAAGTTGCCCTTTTTTCACACCTACTATCCTTGGTACTGCTTTATTTCGCGCAAACCGAAACCTATACCTATCTACTTGTCGGTCTCAGTATTGGAGTGGGTACTGTTTCATTGTTGGTTCTCAACCCAACGTTTGTTCTCAATTCAACACCAGAAAAAGAGCAGGCACGTAGCCTTAGCCGACTGTTCCAATTTCAATTTTTAGGTATTGTTATTGCGGGAACTCTAGTGGGCACAGTGAGCCTACTGGGTTGGAGTAATGAGCAAAAACTTCTCATGCTAATGGCGTTGGTGTGTGTCTCAATCATCACTGTGTTTGTCTCACCGCCACCTAAAGTGCAAGTATCTGCGCTCGACGAAGCGCCTCAAAGTGATTCACCGGCAGAGAACTCGAACAAGCAAAATATCACAGCGTTTGTGCTTTTTCTTGCGACCGTGTTCGTCTCAATGTTCACATCAAGCAACTTAATGGAAACGGGCCCCTTAGTTATTAAAGAGGTCTTTAATGTGGATTTAGGGCATTCAGCGTTTGGACTTGCGGGCTCTGCGGTACTGACCATGTTATTGCTCGAACCTGCGGGTCGATTGGCAGAAAAAAACAGCCCATACTTAATTTGGATGGTCGCACTGGGTTGCTACGCTGCGACCGCTATTGGCCTCTGGCTGGCCATTGGCACCAATGTTTCTAACTTATTGCCTATTTTACTCATCGTACTGCTAATGCAAGCTATCTCATGGTTCGACATGGTGATACCGGCAATTGCCGATGAACTTAGCCCGAGCACACCCGCACTGACACAAGGCATTCTGATGTTTGCTATGGCATTTGGTTTTGGGGTCGGTACTTTTATTGCCGGACAGCTGATTGATATGGGAGGCTTTGTCTCTGTAGTAGACTACTGCGCCGCAAGTATCATCGTCACTATGATCTTGGCACTGGCGACACTGTTATTTAAGCGGAAATAGCAACAGGCACGTCTTAAACTTAGCTCAGAGTTATTTCATTTGAATACAAAAGTGGGCTGGAATCTTCCAGCCCACTTTTTGATCATAGCTGCCAAGCATGACCAACTGTAATGTAATACGCCCACTCTTCTGGGCCTTTAGCTGCATCGACACCTACTCGCATGTTAAGTTGCGCGCCACTAAATAGCGAAAACCGCCACCAACAACGCTTTGATAGTCAGCATCAGAAAAACTCTGTCCATCTTCAACCGCTTTGCCCGTTCCGGTAAATCCAACAATCGACCAACGCGGCGTCACATCATAGCGAGCTTCAAGCTCAGCCAATGCCATATCTTGGCCTTGATAACGCATCGCGGCAATACCACGCATGCTAATAAATGGCCGTGCATAGTATGGCGCATCATCGCTCACTGTTTGATAATCGCCACGCACACCGATGATGAGATCATCTCGCACTGGCGCAAAGTAATTCACCTGAGCTCGCGCTTTTTGGTAATCCACATCGCCGCCAAAGGCTTTATTGTGAAAATCCGTACTGAACTTCGCTTTTAGACCATCATTAGGTGTGAAGATGGTGTCGCGACTGTCGTAAGTCACTTTTAGCTCGACACCCGCGTCTTCGAGATCAAAATCAATCGGTGGAATACCTGGAATAGAGTTGCCAATATCAAAGGTGCTTTTTGAAGAAAGAAGTGAGTATTTCGCACCAACAAACCAATTACTGCCGGCAATCCGATAATCGATATCTTGCATAAAATAGAGACCATCGATATTGAAATCGAACGGCACGTCGCCTTGGTAATACTTTAAGTTAAACGATCCGTAAAACAGACCGCCTTGATAGCGCCAAGTATCTTCCTGCCAAGAGCCAAAGTGAAATGCTCCAGTAAGCCAAGAGCCATTTTCAGTTCCCGCGGCTGCAACCGCTGTTACGCTAGGTGGCAATCCGACCACTTCATCGGGGTTTTCTTCACGAAGCTGCTTACGCTTCTCAGACTCATGGAAAAACAGCATTGCTGCACCACCACCGACGCCGACCGCAGGATCGGTGATGATAATAGGCACAGGCATAAAGCCAATGGCATTGTCCAACACCCATTGACTGGCATCGAACATACCGTCTTTGGGATCGATGAATTGCTGCATCGCCCCTACATTTGAAGAAACACACAAGGCTGAAATTGCTGCCAGAATTATCCTACTACTCGTCTTTTCCATGACCTCTCCTTGCACGCAAAATGCACAATATTACTGGGTATAGATAGTTACATAATAATCACGTTTAGATAACAAAAGCCACTGAGTTAGCGGCACTTTTTAGTAAAAATGTCAGCCTCCCCCCTCGCTGTAACCATTTAGCTCGCCTATAGTTAGTAATGATAAGTCTATGGTTTAGATTATTATTTTAACGGCATGCATACTTTTATATTGGTATGAGTAGCGAGTGATATCTAGTTTTTCATTAAGAAGTGAACTCGTTACTATTTTTCAATGTCCTAAAGTGGCAAAATACTCAGATCCTACAAAAAGAGAGTCAGAAACGGTGTCAGAACAAGCTCCATTAGATATTCGAATCGAAGAAAATCAAACCCGAGTGAAAGATCAACTTAATCGTATTCTTTCCAGTAAAGCGTTCGACCAAAGCCCGAAGATGAAGCAGTTACTCTCTTTCGTCGTCGAACAGACTTTGGCGGGCAATGGAGATCGACTCAAGCAGTTCACCATCGCGACCGAAGTGTTTGATCGTGATGCCGATTTTGATCACCAAGCTGACCCTATTGTACGTATTCAAGCGGGCCGTGTTCGCCGCACACTTGAAACCTATTACCTAACGGAAGGGGTAAACGACCCATTGGTGCTATCGATCCCTAAAGGTCGTTATAGCCCGATTTTCACCCCGCAGATCCCTCAAGCGGCACGTCAATCAACCACGCTGGCACAAATGGTGGGTGACACCAATAAGGCGCTAAACCCAACTCTCACTGTACTGCCGTTTTTGTCGCTCTCCGATGATGCCGAGAAGCGCTTCTTCGCCGAAGGTTTTGGTGAAGAGCTTGCCACTGAACTAGCTCGTTTTGACATGCTTAAAGTGGTATCGATGCACGCGCTAGGTGACACCAATATCGACCCTCGCACCTCTGCTGACGTAAAAGGTCTGGGTGAAAAACTCAATGTCTCTTTTATCACCTCGGGCACTATGCAAGCTCTTGGCAACAAGGTACGCATTTACGCCAAGCTTTATCGCACTGACAGCGGTGAGCAAGTCTGGGCTGAGAAGTACACCTGCGATTTAGCCACCGACGATCTGTTCTCTGTTCAAGATGACATCATCGCTGAAATCGTCGCTGAGCTTGCTTCAAGCTTTGGCATTATCCACCGTGAGATCTACGCCAGCTGCAATCAGAAAAAGATTGAGCATCTGTCGACGTACGAAGCAACCTTACGCTATCGTCACTACCTCATGACGCTAACCGAAGATACCCACCTGCAAGCCATGCAGGCACTACTAAGTGCGGTACAAAACGAACCGGATATTGCCCTGATACATGCGATGCTTGCCGTGCTCTATTTCGATGCCGAAATGCTAGGCATGGGTCAGGTAGACAATGCAGTAGAAACCGGCCTGAATCACGCTCGTCGTGCCGTGGAGCTTGAGCCAAGCAACCAAGAAGCACAAATGGCGATGCTGATGGCGTATCAACTAAAAGACGATGTCAGCGGCATTATCGAAACCGTTGATAAAGTACTTGCGATCAACCCGAATGCCGCCTATCAAATTGGCCTGTGTGGCTGGGCATTGTGCATGGCGGGAGAGTTTGAACGCGGCCTTGAGCTTCTAGAAAACTCCAAAGCGCTTAACCCATTCCGCCCACCATGGTTCTCACTGGTTTCTGTGGTGCACAAAATCATGCAAGACGACTTTGACGGTGCGGAAAAATCCATCAGCAAGCTATCGCTACGCCGCCTATTCTGGGTGCCGATGCTGAAAGCGGTGATTCAGGTGTACAAAGGCGAATTCAAACAAGCGCAAGCCAGCTACAAAGAGATGCTACAAATCCGTCCTGACTTTGAGGGCAATGAAGAGCGCTACCTAGGTGCGTTTATCTCCAGTCCCGCGATTAAGAACAAGCTGCTTGAAGGGCTTGCTCGTTTGTAAGTCATAGAAGACAAACAGTAGATAGCAAAAGAGAGCCCAACGGCTCTCTTTTTAGCTTACGGTTCACTCGGTGACTGTTCATTAGGTGACAGTCAATGCGAACTAGTAATCGTAGACATCATCGTCATACGCCTCTTCAAGGTAGTCCTCTTCGATTTGCTCCTCGACTATCTCTTCCGCGATGTACTCTTCTTCAATGATCTCTTCTGCCACCACTTCTTCGGCAATGTACTCTTCTTCGATATACTCTTCGGCCAAGTATTCTTCTGCGATGTACTCATCTTCAATGATCACATCGGTGGCTACTTCGCACTCAGCTTCATAATACGCGCCATCAATTGCACCGCCAACCGCACCAGCGCCGCCGCCAATCAAGGCTCCGGTTTTTGCACCGTCACTGCCATCAACAATGCCGCCAACAATCGCACCTGTAACCGCACCATCGACGGCACCGACGACAGCACCTTCCGCTTCTTGATCACAGTAGTAACCAAAGCTCATCGAGCTTAGCATCATCAAACAGGCACCAATAATTAGACTTAACTTGTTCATTCTACTCTCCTACTGCGCAAGCTGATTGTAAGCATCGATACTCATGCCTGCGCTAAATCCGCCGTCGACACCAATCGACTGACCATTCACAAAACTGCTGTCTTCTGACGCTAAAAAGTGCACCACCGCCGCGACTTCCTCTGGCTTGGCAATACGGCCGAGTGGTACCGCACGTTTTTCCATTCGCAGTTGAGGCTCACCGCCAGAAGCGTAAGCACGCGGGGTATCCACAGAGGTTGGGCACACGGCATTAACACGAATTTGCTTAGTGCCAAGCTCAAGTGCCGCTGTTTGGGTAATGCCTAACACCGCCCATTTAGAGCTCGCAAGTGCGCCAAGATAAGGCACCCCTTGAGTTCCCGCCACCGAGGCAATATTGATAATGCTGCTGCCTTTGGCATATATGGCACCGCATGCTTAATGGTGAGTGCGGTACCCAGCGCGTTGACTTCAAAGTTGGCGTTATACTCGGACTTTTTCGATTCCATAATGGTGCTGTAACCATTGGTCGAGCCCGCACAGTTCACCAACACGTCAATTTGCCCAAAACGTTCAAACGCAATCGCCATCAACTCACTCAATGAAAACTCATCAGTGACGTCGGCATATACATAATGTGCCTCTAGGGTTTGCAATGCAGGCTCATTGGCATTGATGCCAGCAATCATCAGTTTGGCGCCAGCATTGATTAGGCGTTTGGCTATCGCTTCACCGATACCCGAAGTACCACCAATTAACACCACGACTTTGTCTGTGAGCTGAAAAGGCATAGACATTGTTCTGCGTCCTCATCGATTAAACAGGGTTAAAATTTCACTGTGAACCAGTGTAACGATTGAGCGCATTTAGCAGCAGTTAGTAACTGGAAACGATCCAGTAACAGGCAGTAAATAAGTTGAAAAATAAAGGGATTTGATTAATGAAGGGATTGTTGAAGTATGAGACTAAGGCATCCTTGCCTTAGAGTTGAGAGGAACTGTTTTGACTACCGGGTTAGAAGAACCAAGTCGCACCGATGCGAACTTCACGGTTGCCATCAAGGTGTTTCATGCGTGACTCGCCACCTGCTTTGAAGAAGTGCTCTGAGTAGGTTAGGTTACCCCAAATACTACCGTCAGATGTTAGCGGCACACCACCTTCAAAGTTAAGCTCAAGCGACTGCTCGTTCTTACCGAATGCGTTGTTATAGTTAGCATATTGTGGGTTTACCGTTACGTAGTGACCTTGCTCTGATAGGTAGAACGAGTTGAACCAGTTTGCTTGCCAACCGTTCTCTGAACGACCGTTATCGTACTCGTTACGCATCACAGCCACATTTGGGTAAGAAACCCAGTTTTCAAATGGGGTGATCACTTTCGCGACCGCACCGATTGCAGCTGTTTGCTCTGTGCCGCTTTGTTTCGCTACCCAGTTAGAACCGTAGCTGATGTAATCAAGCGAGAAACCAATTTCAGGAAGCACTTCTGAGCCCGTCGCGTGTACTTGGAAGTAACGAGCACGGATACGAGACAGACCAAAGTCCTTCGACTTGCCTTCTTGTCCGTCTAGGTTGGTTTGAAAATCAGTTTCAAATTGACCTAAGTAACCAATATCCTCGTTGTAAGAGCCTGCCATGTTCAGTTGCAGACGAGTAAGGCCATCTTTGCCTTTCGCGCCAGAATCTACTTTTAGGTAGGTTTGTGGGCGAGTCACGTCAGCTGGATCATTCGTTTGCTCTTCAGTTGCTTGCGCATTGAACGCTAGCGCGGCAAGAATTGCTGCAGAAAGAGTTGAAAAGTGCTTCATGTTTTTAATCCCATGATTATCAATAATTGCTGGGAAGTATGAAGCACTGGTAGGGTAATCGAAGTAACTCTAGGTAATGTAACCTATATACAAATCAAAAGGCTAAGCACTCTTTCTATCGCTATATTTTATACAAGATGGAAATAGCACTACCTCGGCGTCCGACCATCACTAAACTGAAAACATGAAGTGATAGCACATGATGACGGCGTCTTCGCGCCCTTGCTCAGTTGGGTAATAATCTCGGCGTCTGTCTACTTCGTTGAAGCCCTCTGACAGATAGAGTGATACTGCGGCATTATTACTTTCACGCACTTCAAGCCACGCACTGTCAGCTTGGCAAGACTCACAGTAGGCCAATAGGTGCTGAATTAATTGACGACCATAACCTTGCCCTTGATGAGCCGGCGACACAGCAACATTAAGTAATGACACTTCCCCTACCACATTCTGGGCGTAGAAGTAGCCACCACTTTATCATCTTCAAGCATCACCACATTGTGGGCACCACGTCCATTTAGCTCAGTGAGCATAGACGTTTTCCAAGGGTGGCTGTGTGCTTGCTGCTCAATAGCGATAACATCATCAAGGTGTGTTTCGCTCATCTGAGTGAAGCTAATATTATTGTTTGGCACGGATTTGATTCCAAAGTTGACGCTTGTGGGCATCTTGACCTTCTATCTCTGCCAGCGATGGCGAGATCAAAGTACGTGGCGATTGGTTTAGCTGATTGGCATGTTGCTCTGTCCATTGCTCCAGTCGCTGCTTTGCCGATTCAACGCCACAAAGCCAAATCCAATCCGGCATCGGCTCTGCGTTCAATTGACTCAGCATGTCCGGCGTAATATGTAGCGCCTGGGACAGTTCAAGCTTCATCGCTTTGAGGATCTTTTCGAAAAAGGCAACCTTGTCGCCCTGTGGTTTCATAGGCGAAACAAGTAACAACTGACAAGATTCGGGCAAAGAAAAGCGAGCTTGAGCACTGTGCGGTAGTCGCTCAGGGTGCGTCAATTCCCAGGTCTGGATCCCCATCAACTGTAACGTAGTGCGGTTATGCATAGATTGGCCTGTATCTCAGGTTTGAGCAAAGATGTTGCGCCGTTTGAGGCAATTGAGCGAAGTGTAACAGAGCAGGTAGGGTTAGCCAAACGGCAAGCCATTCTAAAAACGGACGTAAGTCAAAAACGTATGTAGGCCATAAGGATATGGCTACGATAGACAACAAGCTTGAGCTGAGTTCAATTACAACTCTAAAAATTCAGGACTGTACTCAATGGTGCCCGATTTGCCTTCCAATAACTCTGGAATCGTCAGCTCGGTTAATGATTGCACTTGGAATGCGCCTTCTGGCACTTCCCACTGGCACTTTAGGCCAAACTCGCTCGCAGAGGTAAAACCAAATTTCGAGTAGTAATTCGGGTCACCAAGCACTACACATGCGGGATAACCAAAATCGAGTAACGTTTCGAATGCCTCTTTAACCAAAGCTTTCGCGATACCCTTACCTTGTTGTGACGTCGCCACAGCAAGTGGTGCAAGCCCTTGCCAAGACAGCTCTTCGCCATCTATCGATACTGGTGAAAACAGTACATGACCAATCACCTCGCCTTCGTCACTGCAGGCAACCAAAGAGAGCGTTAAACGGCTATTTTCACGCAGCGCCATGACCAAATTGGCTTCAGCATCGGTTTCAAATACAGACTTCAGTAGGCGATCAATCGCCAGTATATCGGCAGGTGCCTCAGTTCGAATAAGCATTAGACACCTCTTTTACGTCAGGTACGGGTTGCAACCTTTATGTACAAACTCAGCTAAGTGCATGAGTGCAGATAGCATCGGCTTTGGCAGCGCATCAAGATCAACACTGTCCATCAAGTTTTTCACTTCTAAACCCAACTCAGTATCACCTTCGATACTTAAGCGGCGTTGGAAGAATAGCGTATCCGGGTCTTCTTTACGACCAGCGATCAAAACTAAGTCATTGAGATTACCACTGAAGCTGACATCTTCTTGTGGTTCGAAATCGGCAACAATCAACGATTCATCACTGTAGGAAATGTACCAACTGAGGTTTAGATCACGAATATGGACTTTCAACCACTTATCTTCAAGAAACTCGAAGTCACCGTCCTCAAGTGCTTCTTTAAAAACGGTTTTTAGTCCTTCAAGCAAGGCACGATTCTGAATTTTGTTCGGCAGAAAATGGACTGGAGATCGCAAAATTTGTGCTGCGTTTTTAACTAGTTGACTACGAATCTTGTCTAACACGCGGTTTTTCCGTTAGTTTGTACTTAAGAAACGCCATAATACGGTATTCGTACAAAAAAAATCCTGTTGTGCGTCAAAAATTTTTTGCTTTTGTCTTAACCCTTTCCTAACCGATAAATCACAGTTATAGTGTGTGGGTTACTGATATATAAGCGCTTCAGAGAACTGGTAGTACATTGATGTCATCCAAATTGTTAAAGGAATACTTTGCTAAGTTAACGTCTAATAGCCCCTTCTTTTTTGCTATTTTAGACGACGAGCACCGTTATTGGATGGTCAATGATCGCTACTGCGATGTGGCCGGTCTTACCCACAGCGACCTCATTGGTATGAATGATCATGAGGTACTTGGCACCCGTTTCTACCACCAGCTCAAACCTTATTACGAACGCGCTTTTCTTGGTGAGTCGATTGAAGCTGAAGTGACTCTCGACGAATCTGACATCGAATCCAGCCTGCATTTTAGTATCTCTCCCATTGAGCTCAATGGTGTGGTCGAGTATGTGGTTTTTCATGCCATTGATACTTCTGAAAAGCAGATCATTACCCGTTCACTCGAAGAGTCTGAAACTAAGTTTTTGAAGCTGACGGAGCTGATTCCTGACGGACTGTTATTGGTCGAAGACGGTTGTATTATCTCAGCTAACCCAGCTTCAGCGCGACTATTTGGTTATTCAAGCCAAAGTGATTTACTGGGCGAGTCACTCACGCGTTTGCTTCGCAACGAAAGTGATAACCAACGAGTGCAGCTCGATCTGCACCAGGTCAACGCCAAAGAACCACTGCACTTTATGACCA
Source organism: Vibrio maritimus (assembly GCA_003263775.1). Taxonomy (GTDB): domain Bacteria; phylum Pseudomonadota; class Gammaproteobacteria; order Enterobacterales; family Vibrionaceae; genus Vibrio; species Vibrio maritimus. The sequence goes on along the minus strand of JYJJ01000002.1, from coordinate 208,597 downwards.
GTGAGTATTGTGGCATCCAGCGACGCTTGGCGTTGCATGTCGACACGGCGAATTTATTTGGTGCCAATGCGCATTTGATCTTAGTGCAAGACCTCGATGAAAAGCCAAGCCCAGTGACACAAACCAGTCACGAAGATGCCAACATTGATGCGCTAACGAAACTCTATAATCGACTTGGTTTTACCCGCTGTCTCGATCATTTTATTGAAGCTGGTACACCGTTTGTCATGCTCTACCTGGACATAGACAACTTTAAGAATATCAACGATTCACTTGGCCACCACATTGGCGACCGAGTGATCCAAGAAGTGTCGGCACGTCTTAAGCGCTACTTACCACAAGAGGCGGTATTAGCTCACTTAGGCGGCGATGAATTTGGCATCATTTTGCCTGAGCCCGATAGCAATATCGCTGCCGACGAACTGGCAGAGAAAATCATCGGCTTGATTAATCAGCCCTTCGATCTACACCACTTTAGCAAACGACTCGCCTGCTCCATAGGTAGCGTACAATCACCAAACGACGGCAATGATGCACGTATCCTGCTGCAAAATGCCGACACTGCGATGTACGAAGCCAAAGCGCGCGGTCGCAACCGATTAGTCAAATTTAACGACCAGATGAACAAAGAGGCGCGAATGCGTCTATGGCTGGAAATTGAACTGCAAAAAGCGCTGCAACAAAATGGTCTCGAGGTTTGGTATCAGCCTAAGGTTAACGCGCGCGATTTCAGCATCAATGGCGCAGAAGCTCTGGTACGCTGGAAGCACCCTGTGGAAGGCTACATCAGCCCAGCCTCTTTCATCCCAGTTGCTGAGCAAGCGGGCTTGATCGAAAGTCTTGGCCGCGTAGTCATGCGCGATGTATTTACCACGGTAAAACGCTGGAAGCTGCAAGGTATTCTGCCGGGACGTGTGGCGATCAACTTGTCCCCAGAGCAGTTTGGTAACCCTAAACTCATTGATTACATGGAGCGCCTACTGCGTAGCACTGGGCTTGATCCTAGCTGCATTACCTTCGAGCTGACCGAAAGTGCCGTCATGAGCAACAGCGAACACACGCTGCAAATGCTGAACTCAATTAAAAAGCTTGGTTTTGCACTGTCGATTGATGACTTTGGTACGGGCTATTCTTCACTCTCGTATCTGGCTCATTTCCCTATTGATGAACTTAAGATCGACCGTGCGTTCATCATGGATATTGATACCCTGCCTAAGCAGCTAACGGTGATTGAAAACATCATCAACTTGGGCAAATCACTTAACTTGTCGGTTGTGGCCGAAGGGGTGGAAACGCGTCATCAGGCGACGCTGCTGTCAAATCTCAACTGTAACTCTATTCAGGGTTTCCACTTCCACCGTCCGCAACCTAAGCACGAAGTGGAAGCGCTATTTGCTCAAAATCGTCGCCACCGAAACTAGTTATAATTGTTATCCAAAGAGGCCAGATGTTGACCTTTCAGCAAACTTACCTCTTTGGTGTTAATTCATTGCTTATTAAGCGAAACCTGCCTTATATCAAACTCGCCTACAGTAACTTTTCATAAAATGCGCTCTACTGACAGAATTATGGTATTGAGCATATGGAACTCTTATGCCCAGCGGGTAACTTACCTGCATTAAAAACGGCAATTGATTGCGGTGCCGACGCCGTCTATATCGGCTTTAAAGACGACACCAATGCCCGTCACTTTGCGGGTCTTAACTTTACAGGTAAGAAGCTTGAGCGCGCGGCTCAATATGTTCACGACCACAACAAGAAACTGCACATTGCACTGAACACGTTCGCTCACCCGAATGGATTTGAACGCTGGACTAACGCGGTCGACCAAGCCGCCGATCTCGGTGTGGATGCGTTGATCGTTGCCGATATCGCCGTGCTGGATTATGCCGCGAACAAATATCCTGATCTTGAACTGCACCTTTCAGTTCAAGCCTCAGCGACCAACGTGGCGGCCATCGACTTCTATCACAAGAACTTCAATGTCAAACGTGTGGTACTGCCTCGCGTGCTGTCGATCCATCAAGTAAAACAGCTCTCTCGAAACATGACATCTGACGTCGAGTTAGAAGTGTTTGCCTTTGGCAGTCTTTGCATTATGTCTGAAGGTCGCTGCTACCTTTCTTCTTACCTTACAGGCGAATCACCAAACACAGTAGGTGCATGTTCTCCGGCAAAATACGTTCGCTGGCAAGAAACAGAAACCGGTTTAGAATCACGTCTAAATGACATTCTGATTGACCGCTACGCACAAGGTGAAAATGCCGGCTACCCGACTTTGTGTAAAGGCCGCTTTGAAGCGGAAGTGGATGGTGAGCGCAAGCGCTACCATGCTCTTGAAGAGCCAACCAGCCTGAATACCTTATCTATGCTACCTGAGCTGTTTGCTGCCAATGTTGCATCAGTGAAAATTGAAGGCCGTCAACGCAGCCCAGCCTACGTCGAGCAAGTGACTCGTACATGGCGTGAAGCAATTGATATGTACCAACGCAATCCAGAGCAATACCAAGTGAAACCAAGCTGGGACAGTGCACTGGCCAACGTTTCTGAAGGTACGCAAACAACACTCGGTGCTTACCACCGTAAGTGGCAATAAGGAGCAAATCACATGAAATATGCATTAGGGCCGCTGTTGTACTTTTGGCCAAAGCAAGATGTAGAGAGCTTCTACGAACAAGCAAAATCGAGCTCTGCGGATATCATCTATCTGGGTGAGAGTGTTTGTTCTAAGCGCCGTGAGATGAAACCTGGCCATTGGTTCGATATTGCTAAAGAGCTCAGCGCATCTGGTAAGCAAGTGGTGCTGTCCACTATGGCATTGCTCGAAGCACCGAGTGAAGTGAATATCATGAAGAAGTACATCGACAACGGTGACTTTGCGATTGAAGCTAATGACGTGTCTGCTATCCAACTTGCCAGTGAAAGTAAGGTGCCATTTGTCGTAGGACCTGCGGTCAACACCTACAACGCTCGTACGCTGCAGTTATTTGCTAAACAAGGCATGATCCGTTGGTGTATGCCGGTTGAGCTATCACGAGAGTGGCTTGAGAACGCGATGAACCAAGCCGAAGACTTAGGTATTCGCGGTCAATTCGAGGTCGAAGTGTTTAGCCACGGCTACCTGCCATTAGCTTACTCTGCACGCTGCTTCACTGCTCGCGCGGAAAACCGAGCAAAAGATGACTGCGAAACCTGCTGTATTAAATACCCAACAGGCCTTCAAGTAGAGAGCCAAGAAGGTCAGTCAGTATTTAATCTAAATGGAATTCAAACCCAGTCAGGTTATCAGTACAACCTAATCAACGATCTTAAATCGATGGAAGGCTTGGTCGACGTTGTGCGTCTTAGCCACTTGGACTGGATACCTTTGCAGAAGTGGATCGTTTCAGAGCCAATGAAGACGGCAGCAATCCGCAAGCGTCGCTCGATCGTCAGTGCAACGGCTACTGGCATCAGATTGCTGGTCTCGATATCAAGCAAATCTAAACAAACGAGCCTCGCTAATCCGCGAGGCTCTTTTTTAATGGCAATGTTCTGATTCAGTGATGTTAAACCGTTGCCGTCTCATAGTCGTTCGCACGCAGCTTGCGAATGTCTTTCCACATCATGGCTCCAACCACCAAACTCAATGCGATGTTCGATAGAGGATACGCTATCCACACACCGTTCACTCCCCAAAGCTTTGGCATAGCGTAGAGGAATGGCAGTTGGATCAGCATGTTTCCTAATGTCACGAACAGCGCTTTTCGGTTGTGACTGATCGCTTGATAATATGCCGCAGCCACAACGATGAACCCATCAAGGAACATGGAGAATAAATGCAAGCGGATACCGACCACCGTATATTCGATAAGCTGTGGCTCACTGGAGTTAAACACTGAGACCGCCTGGTAAGGAAACAGGTTAAGGAGTCCCACAAAAACCGCACCACCGAGTACGGAACTGAACATAGCGACATTGAACAGCTTACGCATATTGTCTTCACGACGAGCGCCATAGTTATAGCTCAATAATGGCTGCATCGCATTAGCGATACCTTCGGCAATTAGGTAATAGAAAGCAACGATATAACCCAAGATAGCGTATGCGCCGACCAAGGTCATCGAGCCATACTCCGCAAACAGAGCGTTATGCAGTGCTACCATAAAGGAGCCGTAGGCATACATGAAAAAGCTTGCGATACCAATGGAGAATATCTTAGGTAGCAGTGGCCACTGGAACCTAAAATCACGCAGTGATAGGCGCATTTTCGCCTTCGAGGTAAAGAAGTACCCTACCCCCAACACGGTCACCACAGCTTGAGCTATCGCTGTTGCCAGCGCTGCACCGGTGAGTTCCCAATCGAGAACAGCGATAAACCAGTAATCGAGGACGATATTAATCACCGCGCCAAGTACCATCAAGATGGTCGCCATATTTGGGCTATCGTCATTTCTCAATAAGAACGGCACTGCAATTGAGCCGAGCGTGAACACACCGCCTACGATCAAGATGTCGAGGTACTGCATCGCGAGATCGTACATGCGCCCCTGAGCACCTTGAATCAGGATCATCTTATCAGCGTACTGCCAAAGTACGACAGCAACAACTGGACTCAACGCTAGCAATGCCATTAAACCGGTTGCCAAAGCTTGCTTCGCACCAACAAGATCACTCTCACCTTGTTTAATCGACGCCAGCGCTCCAGTACCGACACCAATCATCATACCAAGCCAAGAATGACACTGATCACTGGCCAGGCTACATTGATGCCCGCAAGGCCATCGCCCCCCATATACTGCCCAATAAAGATGCCGTCTACCACTTGGTATAAACCGTTGACCAGCATAGCGGCTACGGTAGGTACGGCATAACGCCAAAACTGTTGGTAAATTGATTTTTGATTCATCACGACGTTACTACGATTATTTGTTTTCAAGTGACTCTTCAGAGTCTTACTGTTGATTAAGAACTAGCAGGAATTAAAGCTTTAGCGCTTTAGTCAGAAGCTGGTTGAGGGAGGTAAACTCGCTGCCTGTTAGGTTCACCTTTAATTTATCAGCAACCACGCTATAAATTTCCAACTCTGACGCTAGAGGGATACGTGCCTTCTCTGTCAAAACTACCCGTTTAGCACGAGCGTCTTCTGGACACGCTAAGCGTTCCACCAGTCCCTTCTTCTCCAGCCGTTTAATCATATTGGTGGCTGACGGCTTGGACACCTCTAACTCTCGAGCCAAGTCAGTGAGCCTAATCGGTTCCTCGGAGGCTTGAACGGTTTTGAGATAGTCATATTCATTAAAGCTAAGGTGAGACAGTGGATCTTCTTTACTGTAACTGCGCCAAACCTTAGCAGTGAGGCGTTCCATTCTCTCTAAATTGACTTCTATAGACATTCATATCACTTATTAATTAGCCTAGCTAACTATTTTAGGAGTATTGGAAGTAAACTGCAACGCATAAAAAAACACCAGCTTATCGCTGGTGTTTTAGAGTCTTAGATTTATTGAGAGAAACTAGGCGTCGCTTGGTTCTGCGTTCGCTTGTTCTTCTTGCTGTTTCTTCGCTTCTTCTGCTTGTTGAGCTCGAACAATTTCAAAGATTTTTGTCAGCTCTAGGAATGCGTACTTATGTTCTGCAAAATCATACACATTTTGTGCGATAGCTAGCTTGTAAAGCGAAACTGCTGTTGGGTAATCACCGTCGATTTGATGACGCTTAGCAAGGTAGAAGTACACCTCAGTCAGACGCTCTGCCAGTACATTGTTATCTCGGCTGCTCGCTAGAATCGCTTGGAACGCTTGCTCTTCTGATACTTGGTCAAGCATCAAGGCAACCAAAATCCAGCCCCAGTCGTTATTACGAGCAAGATACTGTTTATTTAGTGTAATCGCCGCTTCCGATGGGCTGGCTTGGCGAGAAATGATGTAAAGCCACAGCGCTCGGTATGGATCCGATGGATTCTCTTGGTAGTAACGTGTCATTCCTTCAATCGCTAGAGGAATACGGTCGCCGTAGTACAGTGCGATAGAACGGTTACGAAGTGCGTAAGAGTTAGCTGGATCGAGCTCTAGGCTTGAATCAAACGCTTCATACGCAGAGTCAAAATCACCAATCTGAGTGAAGTATTGACCGACTTGGTTGAACACCACTGGTTGAGCTGGGTTTAATTGAAGCGACTGGTTGAAATCAAGCTGCGCCAAATCGCGCATACCCAGACTATTGAAATAAGAACCACGCTCGAAATGCATTTTGGCGCGCACATCGTTATCGAGATCGCTGCGCTGAAGTAGCTGAGTCAGTCTTGCAACCTGGACTTCATATTGAACGTTGGCTTGTAAAGGCACTGCCATCGGTGGATTCAACCACTGCTGATCTTGCGTTGATGAGTTGGATGCACAACCCGTCACGACGGCCACTAAACTCAATCCTAAGATTCGAAACCACTTCACTATATTCTTCTCCTTAATGCCTGCTATCGCTAAGCGTAACTGACGGCTTTTTATTAAATTTTTTTGCCGTGCTGCTTTAATGGTATAGCAGGTAATTTCCTTCGCGCACTAAAAAAGGGGGCGATTGCCCCCTCTTTATAGCATGCTTTTAGACGCAATGGTCTAGAAATGCGAATTATTCTGCGTCAGGTGCCGCTTTTTCATTCGCAGCTTCAGCTGGCTGTTCTACCGCTTCTTTCATGCTTAGACGCACACGGCCTTGGCGGTCGATTTCAAGTACTTTAACTTGAACTTCTTGGCCTTCTTTCAGGTAGTCAGTTACTTTCTCAACACGCTCTTGAGCGATTTGAGAGATGTGTACTAGACCATCTTTACCCGGAAGAACCGTTACGAATGCACCAAAGTCTGCTAGACGAGCAACTTTACCCGTGTAGATCTTACCCACTTCAACTTCTGCAGTGATAGCTTCGATACGAGCAATCGCATCTTTCGCTTGGTCACCGTCAGTCGCAGCAATCTTGATAGTACCGTCGTCTTCGATCTCGATAGTCGTACCCGTTTCTTCAGTTAGCTGACGGATAACCGCGCCACCTTTACCGATAACGTCTTTGATCTTGTCTGCGCTGATCTTCATTGTGTGGATACGTGGAGCGAACTCAGAGATATCTTCACGAGCACCAGAGATAGCTTCATCCATTACAGAAAGGATGTGCTTACGTGCACCTTGCGCTTGGTTAAGAGCAATTTGCATGATCTCTTTAGTGATACCTTCGATCTTGATGTCCATTTGAAGTGCAGTGATACCAGTGTTAGTACCTGCTACTTTAAAGTCCATGTCACCTAGGTGGTCTTCGTCACCAAGGATGTCAGAAAGAACAACGAAGTCGTCGCCTTCTTTCACAAGACCCATTGCGATACCCGCAACAGAAGACTTGATTGGAACACCCGCATCCATAAGTGCTAGAGACGTACCACATACAGAAGCCATTGAAGATGAACCGTTAGATTCAGTGATTTCCGATACAACACGTACTGTGTATGGGAATTCTTCAACAGAAGGCATTACTGCTGCGATACCGCGCTTAGCTAGTTTACCGTGACCGATTTCACGACGCTTAGGAGAACCTACAAAACCCGTTTCGCCAACACAGTATGGAGGGAAGTTGTAGTGTAGTAGGAAGTGATCTTTACGCTCACCTGTTAGCTCATCGATGATTTGAGCATCACGCTGCGTACCAAGAGTCGCAGTTACGATTGCCTGAGTTTCACCACGAGTGAACAGTGAAGAACCGTGAGTACGTGGAAGAACGCCAGTGCGCACGTCTAGTGCACGAACCATGTCTTTTTCACGGCCATCGATACGTGGGTTACCCGCGATGATGCTGCGACGTACAACTGTCTTCTCTAGATCGTGGAAGATAGTGTGGATTTCTTTCGTGTTCGCTTCTGGATCTTCAGCAAGAAGAACATCGTTCACTTCTGCTGCAATCGCGTGAATGCGGTCGTAGCGAGCCATCTTCTCAGTGATTTGGTACGCTTCAACAAGCTTAGCTTCTGCTAGCTCAGCGATGCGGTTGTTAAGAGCCGTGTTCTCTTCTGGAGCAACCCAATCCCAAGCTGGAGTAGCAACTTCTGCTGCAAACTCGTTGATTGCTTTGATAACAACTTGCTGTTGGTCGTGGCCGTAAACCACTGCTGATAGCATCTCTTCTTCTGTTAGGTTGTCTGCTTCAGACTCAACCATAAGAACAGCGCCTTCAGTACCCGCTACTACTAGGTCTAGTTTAGAGTTTTCTAGCTCAGTGTTGCTTGGGTTTAGTACTAGTTGGCCGTCGATATGACCAACACGTGCAGCACCGATAGGACCGTTGAACGGAATACCAGAGATAGCAAGAGCAGCTGAAGTACCGATCATTGTTACCATGTCTGGTTGAACGTTCGGGTTTACAGACATTACTGTCGCGATAACCTGAACTTCGTTTTTGAATGCGTCTGGGAATAGTGGACGAATTGGACGGTCGATTAGACGTGCAGTCAGTGTTTCGCCTTCAGAAGGACGACCTTCACGCTTGAAGAAACCACCTGGGATTTTACCTGCCGCGTAAGTACGCTCTTGGTAGTTTACTGTTAGTGGGAAGAAGTCTTGACCTTCTACTGCTTCTTTTTTACCAACAACAGAAACGAATACTGACGTATCGTCCATTGTTACCATTACAGCAGCAGTAGCTTGACGTGCGATAACGCCTGTTTCTAGCGTCACAGTGTGGTTGCCGTATTGGAACGACTTAACAACTGGTTTTTCGAACATTGTATTTCCTTTTTTCTGGAGCGAGTCCAGATCATTTGATTGTGCGCTCAATGCATTACAAATCGCGACTAGTTCAAACAAACTTAGCTCTTTGCTCTAAGCAGCTAGTTCTATGCCGCTAAAAGCAAGCAAATGTGCTTGGAATAGTCGCGACCCTGCGGTCGACAAAATGGACTGTAATGTACTGAGCAGATTGTGACTAAACGAATGCGCTTTAGACAACTCTGTTTAGACGGGACGTAGTATAAACTACTTAGTGGAAGTTTTGCCATTAACTAAAGAATTTAGCTAACAAAAAAGGGGCATATAGCCCCTTTTAACAAACTTTCTATGCAGACGCTGATTAGCGACGTAGGCCTAGACGTTTGATTAGGTCTTGGTAGCGAGCTAGGTTTTTACCTTTTAGGTAATCTAGAAGCTTACGACGACGAGAAACCATACGTAGAAGACCACGACGGCTGTGGTGATCGCCTTTGTGTGCTTTGAAGTGACCTTGTAGGTGGTTGATAGAAGCTGTAAGTAGAGCTACTTGAACTTCTGGTGAACCAGTGTCGCCTTCGCCTTGTGCGTATTCTGCAACGATTGCTGCTTTAGTTTCTGCATTCAGAGACATAATTCTCTCCTAATAAGAGTAAGTTTAAAATTTGTAGCAGCCAATCTCTGATTCAGCCGCTACGCGAAGCGCGAATTATAGGGAATAATTCTAGCTAGAGCAAGGAGTATTCGTTGCTCTATTGAGCACTTTCTTCCTCACGGAAAACAACGAGTCGCTTAGGTGCAAGCTTCGCATCGTCATTCATCGCGCCAACGCCGATGAATAAACGTTCTTCACCCATGGTCATGCGTACTGGCGCATCCACTGGCAAACCTGAAACCTGCACTGGCTGACCATGCTGCAGCAAGTCACCAAGCTCAGGTGATACATTCACCTCTTGAAGATCTTGTACTGCGCTGTCCATTGGCATCAGCAGTGGGTCAAGCAACTCACGCGGCTGGCGCTCTTCGCGCTTTGCCTGCTCGAATAGCTCGTTGAGCTGCTCAAGAGTCACCATGTTCTCATAAGGGTACTTAGCAACCGCGGTACGACGTAGCATAGTCACGTGCGCACCACAGCCTAACATTTCACCAAGATCATCAACGATAGTTCGGATGTAAGTGCCCTTAGAACAGTGTACTTCCATCTCCACTTCATCACCTTCAAAGCGGTGTAGGACGATTTCATACACAGTGATCTTACGTGCTTCACGCGGCACTTCGATACCTTGGCGAGCGTACTCATAAAGTGGCTTACCTTGATACTTCAATGCTGAGAACATTGACGGAACTTGATCAGACTCACCACGGAACTTATCGATGCACTCATCAAGAAGCTCTGGAGTTACGTTGATCTCGCGAGTTTCCACGACTTCGCCATCAGAGTCAGAGGTATTGGTGCGCTCACCAAGTTTTGCGATCACGCGGTAGCGCTTGTCTGAATCTAATAGGAATTGCGAGAACTTAGTGGCTTCGCCCAAGCAAATTGGCAGCATGCCAGTTGCTAGTGGGTCAAGAGCACCCGTGTGCCCTGCTTTTTCAGCAAAGTAGATACGCTTTACTTTTTGCAGAGCATCATTCGATGAGATACCGGTAGGTTTATCTAGAAGGATAACGCCGTTGACTGGACGTCCCTTGCGACGTCTAGCCATTACTGCTCTTCTCCCTCAGCGCCGTTTTCTTCGCTACGACCTGCTTCGTTTTGCTTGCGCTTATCTTCGCTAACCACTTCGCTCACTAGATTAGACATACGCATACCTTCGACGAGTGTATTGTCGTATTGGAAGCGTACTTCTGGCGTAAGGCGTAGGCGAATGCGCTTACCTAGCATCATGCGGATGTGAGCTTCGTGTTCACGAAGTGCTGCAATGCTTGATTCTGGGGTTTGCTCACCCACACATAGGAAAGTCACGAATACTTTTGCGTAAGCTAGGTCACGAGACACTTCTACGTCTGAAATCGTCACCATACCTAGGCGAGAATCGCGAACTTCGCGTTGAAGGATAAGAGCAAGCTCTTTTTGTAGTTGCTGCGCAACACGTTGTGTGCGGCTAAATTCTTTTGACATTTCTTTTCTCACTATAGAAAGAATGGGGGATGGTAATAACCAGCCCCCATGGCGTATTCAACAACCATCAATACTCAAGTTTGATACTGAGTAGCGATTTTGTCTATTAGTCTAGAGTACGTTTGATTTCAACGATTTCGAATACTTCGATTTGGTCGCCAACGCGAACATCGTTGTAGTTCTTAACGCCAATACCACACTCGTAACCGTTCTTAACTTCTTGAACGTCATCTTTGAAGCGGCGTAGAGATTCTAGCTCACCTTCGTAGATTACAACGTTATCACGCAGTACGCGGATAGGGTTGTTACGCTTGATAGTACCTTCTGTCACCATACAACCAGCGATTGCGCCAAGTTTTGGAGACTTAAATACGTCACGTACTTCTGCAAGGCCGATGATTTCTTGCTTGAATTCAGGAGCAAGCATACCGCCCATTGCTTGTTTCACTTCGTCAATCAATTGGTAGATGATTGAGTAGTAGCGTAGGTCTAGGTTTTCAGTATCTACAGTACGGCGAGCAGAAGCATCAGCACGTACGTTGAAGCCTAGGATGATAGCGTTAGAAGCTGCTGCTAGTACTGCATCAGTTTCTGTAATACCACCAACACCAGAACCAACAATGTTCACTTTAACTTCGTCAGTAGACAGTTTCAGTAGAGAATCAGAGATTGCTTCTACAGAACCCTGTACGTCCGCTTTCAGTACTACGTTAAGTTCAGCAACGTCACCAGCAGTCATGTTAGAGAACATGTTTTCTAGTTTCGCTTTTTGCTGACGCGCAAGTTTCACGTCACGGAATTTACCTTGACGGTAGTTTGCTACTTCACGAGCTTTACGCTCATCACGTACAACTGTTGCTTCGTCACCTGATGATGGAACACCAGATAGACCTAGGATCTCAACTGGGATAGATGGACCTGCTTCAGTTACTTCTTTACCTAGTTCGTCACGCATCGCACGTACACGACCGTATTCTTGACCACAAAGTACGATGTCGCCTTTACGTAGCGTACCAGATTGAACTAGAACTGTAGCAACTGGACCACGGCCTTTATCTAGGAATGATTCTACAACCACACCAGATGCCATGCCGTCAGCAACCGCTGTTAGCTCAAGTACTTCTGATTGAAGTAGGATAGCTTCTAGAAGACCGTCGATGTTAGTGCCTTGTTTCGCAGAGATGTGAACGAACATGTTCTCACCGCCCCACTCTTCAGGGATAACGTCGTACTGCGCCAGCTCGTTCTTAACGTTGTCTGGGTTCGCGTCTTCTTTATCGATCTTGTTCACTGCAACAATCAGAGGCACGCCAGCCGCTTTCGCGTGTTGGATCGCTTCGATTGTTTGTGGCATTACGCCATCGTCTGCAGCTACTACTAGAACAACGATATCTGTCGCTTGAGCACCACGAGCACGCATTGCGGTAAACGCCGCGTGTCCAGGAGTATCAAGGAAAGTGATCATGCCGTTGTCAGTTTCTACGTGGTATGCACCGATGTGCTGGGTAATACCACCCGCTTCGCCTGATGCAACGTGAGTACGACGGATGTAGTCAAGTGTCGATGTCTTACCGTGGTCAACGTGACCCATGATAGTAACAACAGGAGCACGAGATACTGCTTCTGATGTTTCATCACGGTCAGACAGTACTGCTTCTTCCAGTTCGTTCTCTTTACGTAGAACAACTTTGTGACCCATTTCTTCAGCAACTAGCTGTGCAGTTTCTTGGTCGATAACTTGGTTGATAGTCGCCATCGCGCCCATCTTCATCATCACCTTGATAACTTCTGTTGCTTTAACAGACATTTTGCTTGCTAGCTCAGAAACAACGATAGTCTCGCCAATCACAACGTCTTGCTTAGCAACTTGGGCTGTCTTATCGAAGCCGTGTTGCATAGACGTTGGCTTAGCCAATTTGCCTTTCTTACCACGTTGGTTACGACCGCCACGGCCGCCACGGTTGTCTTCTTGAGCGCTCGCCTTCTTCTTGCGACGACGAGGTGCTTTCTCTTCTTTACGATCTTGAGCATCTTCTGCTTCACGAGCGTACGAAGACGTTGTCGTGTGGTAATCTGCTTTTTCGTTGTCTTTAGACTTTTTCTCTTCTTCAGACCAGCGTGCGGCATTCTCTTCCGCTAGTTTGCGAGCTTCTTCAGCTAGACGAGCCGCTTCAGCTTCCGCCTTACGTTGCGCCTCTTCTTCTTGACGACGTTTTAGCTCGTCCGCTTCTTTCTTCGCTTCAGCATTCTTTGCGTTCATTTCTTTCTTGGCCTTTTCCGCTTCTTCGCGCTTAGCAGTATCCGCTTCAGGTTGCTCCGCCTCACGTTTAGCTTTTTCCTCTGCTAGACGTTTTTCTTCGGCTTCGCGCTGAGCTTTCTCTTCTGCTTCACGCTGTGCTTTCTCTGCAGCTTCACGTTTGGCTAGCTCTTCGGCTTCACGTTGGGCACGCTCTTCCGCCTCACGATTTGCTGCTTCCTCAGCTTCACGTTTTGCTTGCTCGTCGATCGCACTGCGCTTTACATAAGTGCGCTTCTTGCGCACTTCTACTTGTACATCTTTGCTCTTACCGCCACCGGCAGAAACAGACAGAGTGCTACGAGTTTTACGCTGAAGCGTAAGACGAGTAGGCTCTGACTCACCAGATGTATCACCATGTTCTTTCTTAAGGTGAGTAAGAAGCGTTTGCTTCTCTTCATCATTCACCTGATCGCTTTCTGATTTCTTCAGACCAGCATCAGCAAGTTGTTCAATTAGGCGTTCAACTGGCGTACCAATCTCTTCGCTAAGTGCTTTAACCGTAAGTTTTGTCATGCAACTACCTCCTTGCTGATTATTATTCTTCGTCGCCGAACCAACAGATGTTACGTGCAGCCATGATTAGCTCACCTGCGCGCTCTTCTGTTAGCCCTTCAATGCCCTCTAGCTCATCGACACCTTGGTCTGCAAGGTCTTCAAGAGTAGCTACACCTTTTGCAGCCAGTTTAAATGCCATTTCACGCTCTAGACCTTCTAGTGCTAGTAGGTCTTCAGCTGGATCAACACCTTCGAATGACTCTTCCTGAGCAAGAGCAAGTGTCGTTAGGGCATCTTTTGCACGGCTACGAAGCTCTTCTACAAGCTCTTCGTTTAGGCCGTCGATTTCTAGAAGTTCGTTAACTGGCACGTATGCCACTTCTTCTAGAGTTGAGAAGCCTTCCTCAACAAGCATTTCCGCGAAGTCTTGCTCGATGTCTAGGTGCTTCATAAAGTTTTCGATAGAAGCAGAAGCTTCTTCTTGGTGTTTCTTCTGAAGGTCTGCAACCGTCATAACGTTCAGTTCCCAACCTGTTAGTTGAGAAGCTAGACGTACGTTTTGACCGCTACGACCGATAGCTTGCGCTAGGTTGTCAGCTTCAACCGCGATGTCCATTGCGTGTGCATCTTCATCAACGATGATAGAAGCAACGTCTGCTGGCGCCATTGCATTGATAACGAACTGAGCTGGGTTATCGTCCCAAAGAACGATATCGATACGCTCGCCGCCAAGCTCACCAGAAACCGCTTGTACACGTGCACCACGCATACCCACACACGCACCAACAGGGTCGATACGCTTGTCGTTTGTTTTCACGGCGATCTTCGCTCGAGAACCTGGATCACGTGCTGCACCTTTCAGCTCGATAAGCTCTTCAGCAATCTCTGGCACTTCCACACGGAATAGCTCAGCTAGCATTTCTGGCTTAGAACGAGTAATGAATAGCTGGAAGCCGCGAGCTTCTGGAGCCACTTTGTATAGAAGACCACGTACACGGTCGCCTGGACGGAAGTTTTCACGAGGAAGCTGGTCATCACGTAGGATAACGGCTTCAGCGTTGTTACCAAGGTCTAGGATGATGGTGTCACGGTTAACTTTCTTAACCACACCTGTCACTAGGTCGCCTTCGTTGTCGATGAACTGCTCAACGATTTGCGCGCGCTCAGCTTCACGTACTTTCTGTACAATAACTTGCTTCGCTGTTTGTGTAGTGATGCGGTCAAACGTTACTGACTCGATCTGCTCTTCAACGAAGTCACCCAATTGGATAGACTCGTCGTCGTATTGTGCCGCTTCGATAGAAATTTCTTTCGTTGGGAATTCAACTTCTTCTACTGCCATCCAGCGGCGGAAGGTTTCGAATTCACCTGTTTTGCGGTCAATGGCAACACGTACATCGATTTCGATTTCGTGTTTTTTCTTGGAAGAGGTTGCTAGTGCAATCTCTAGCGCTTCAAAAATACGCTCACGAGGAACAGCTTTCTCGTTAGAAACTGCTTCTACTACCGCTAAAATTTCTTTACTCATTTATCTAGCCTCTAAGCTTTTATTATTAGGGACCTAAAATTTAGGGATAAGGTTAGCTTTGGAAATGTTGCTTAGCGCCATTTCTTCTTCGTTACCATCGGCAAGGATGGTCACTGTCTCGCCATCAATAGATTGGATTACACCTTTCCACTTACGACGGTTGCCGACAGCCATTTTCAACACGATGCTGACCTCGTGACCAATAAACTGTTGGTAATGTGCTGCTTTGAAAAGTGGTCTTTCTAGGCCTGGTGAAGACACCTCTAGGTTATAAGCCACCGTAATTGGGTCTTCGACGTCCATTACTGCACTTACCTGATGACTTACTTCTGCGCAAGCATCAACAGTAATACCATTTTCATGGTCGATATAGATTCGAAGAGTAGAATGCTCACCAGCACGGATGAACTCTAAACCAACAAGCTCGTAGCCAATTGCCTCTACAGGCGCTTCGAGCAATTCTGTAAGTTGTCTTTCTAAACCAGTCATTTAACCACTCCAGAAACAAAAAAAGGGCATATAGCCCAATTTAAATTCCAAGCACTTGTATTTGCTGCCTTTTAAAAAGCGCAAATAACAAAAAACCCCGAAAGTCGGGGTTTTTTGTTGCTGGACCCTGATCATCGAGAAAAAGTAACACCCTAAAAAGATAGTTGGTGTTTTCTCGATGTGCAGTGATTTTTTCACACTGCTAAACTTGCAATCCATCAACACTTAGAAAGTATTGGTTGCGGGGGCCGGATTTGAACCGACGACCTTCGGGTTATGAGCCCGACGAGCTACCAAGCTGCTCCACCCCGCGTCCGACTTGCTGAGCATTATACGCTCACCAAACTGTATTACAAGTTTATAAATAATGGTGCCGAGAGAGGGACTCGAACCCTCACACCAAAGGCACTAGCACCTCATGCTAGCGTGTCTACCAATTTCACCATCTCGGCATCTAAGCTTTTCGATTCGTTAGAATCAATCAACTTATTGAGGGATCTCGTCGCTGTTTTCAGCTGGGACATCACTCGCTGTATCAGCTGCTTGCTCAATCACTTGACCTTGAGTAGGGTCAACCCATTGAGACTCACCTTTGTGAGTGTACATGTTGCCAAGTACTAAGCTGATAACAAAAAATACGATTGCAAAAATTGCAGTCATTCGGGTTAGGAAATTTCCTGAGCCACTAGCACCAAACACTGTGTTTGAAGCGCCAGCACCGAATGAGGCTCCCATATCTGCGCCTTTACCTTGTTGAATCAACACTAGGCCAATAACACCAAGCGCAGCCAACAGGTAAATCACAAGTAGAACTTGAATCATGTGTCCACCTATGTTCCTAATTGTTGAGCCAGCGCTGCTTTCCTTGCTAAACGCATTGAAAACCTGGCTATGGCCTCCTAAGTGAAGGCGGTGGCAATACTAGCGAATGCCGCACTGACTGACAAGAGAAAAATGACAAAAATCTTTCGCCGAGCAACTGAACGCTCAAAAAAAGGGCAAAAGAACAATTACCGATAAGAATAAGCGAGTAATCATATAAAAAATAAGCAAGAACCAAAAGAACTAATTTGATTCTTGCTCATGCTAATTCGTCGAGACTTAGCAGTTTTCTTTTACAATATCAGCAATGTATTGCGCTGATTGATTCACTAGCGCGTCATCCTCGCCTTCAACCATGACTCGCAGCAAGGGCTCAGTACCCGACTTGCGAAGTAGTACACGACCTTTATCGCCAAGATCGGCTTCTGTTTTGGCGACCGCCTGCTTCACAGCGTCAGCTTCTAGCGGATTCGCATCGCCACTGAAGCGAACATTGATCAGCACTTGTGGGTATAGCGTCATACCACTAGCAAGCTCATTGAGTGACATCTTCGCTCCAATCACGGACGCAAGCACCTGCAATGCAGCCACAATCGCATCACCTGTCGTCACTTTGTCGAGTAGAATAACGTGACCAGAGTTTTCTGCGCCAATACGCCAGTCACGTTCAAGCAATTGTTCCATTACGTAGCGGTCACCGACGGCGGCACGAACAAATGGAATACCAAGCTGCTTGAGGCCGTTTTCCATGCCAAGGTTAGTCATTAGGGTTCCAACAACACCACCTTTTAGCTCACCACGGCGAAGCGCGTCACGTGCAATAATGTATGCGATTTGGTCGCCATCCACTTTGTTACCTAAGTGGTCAACCATGATGATGCGGTCGCCGTCACCATCAAAAGCAAGGCCAAGAGCAGCATTCTCTTCAACGACTTTTGCTTGTAGTGCACGCACATCTGTCGCACCCACTTCAGCGTTGATATTAGTACCGTCAGGATCAACACCAATTGCAACAACGTCTGCACCTAGCTCTTTAAATACCGAAGGCGCGATTTTATAGGTTGCACCATGCGCACAATCGATAACAATTTTTAGACCCGCTAGGCTTAAATTGTGGGGGAAAGTACTCTTACAAAACTCGATATAGCGACCAGCAGCATCGTTAAGGCGGCTCGCTTTACCAAGCTCAGAAGACTCAACACACTCGATGTCTTTGTCTAGCTCTTCTTCAATAGCAAGCTCAATCGCGTCAGGTAGCTTTGTGCCCTCCGATGAGAAGAACTTAATGCCGTTGTCATAGTATGGGTTGTGTGATGCAGAAATCACGATACCCGCTTCCGCGCGGAAAGTCTGGGTAAGGTATGCCACCGCCGGCGTTGGCAATGGACCGGTAAAGATCGCTTTAAGACCCGCTGCTGAAAGGCCAGCTTCAAGCGCCGACTCCAGCATGTAGCCTGAAATACGCGTATCTTTACCAATGATCACTTTCTTAGTGCCTTGCTTTGCAAGCACTCGACCAGCAGCCCAACCTAGCTTAAGTACGAAATCTGGTGTGATTGGGTACTGACCCACTTTGCCTCGAACACCATCGGTACCAAAATAACGTCGTTGTGACATTTTATTTCCTTATTCGTTTTTATAAGTTTGATTGCATCATCTGGACGATTTTCATCGCCTCGACAGTCTCTGCCGCATCATGAACACGGATAATTTGTGCCCCTTTCACTGCTGCAAGAGTAGCGCAAGCTAAGCTCCCTACTAAACAGTCTGCAGGTGCTTTATCAAGCAATTTAAAAATCATCGACTTTCGCGACATACCGGCAAGCACGGGTAGTCCAAACTGATGAAACTTATCCAAATGCGCTAGCAAATGATAATTGTGTTCCAGCGTTTTGCCAAATCCGAAACCGGGATCCAAGATCAGCTGTTCACGTGTAATGCCTACCGCTTCACACGCTGAGATACGCTCTTGTAAGAATTGTGCCACATCTGTCAGAAGATCTTCATAAGTAGGATTCGCTTGCATCGTGCGCGGCTGCCCTTGCATGTGCATAAGACAGATCGGCACACCCGCTTCAGCGGCCACCTCCAAAGCGCCGGGCTCTTGAAGGGCACGGACGTCGTTGATGATATCCGCCCCTGCTGCTACCGCTTGGCGCATAACTTCCGCTTTACTGGTGTCGACGGAGATCCAAACATCAAATCGCTCACGTATCGCCTGAATCACAGGAATAACACGCTCAAGCTCTTCTTGCAGCTCAACGTCAGGTGCTCCTGGGCGTGTTGACTCACCACCAATATCAACAATCGTCACACCTGAAGCGATCATCGCTTCAACCTGCTCAAGCGCAGCATCCACTGAATTGAATTTGCCACCATCAGAAAAAGAATCTGGGGTGACATTGACGATACCCATCACTTGTGGCGTATCGAGAGAGAGAGTTTTCTGGTTTGCTTGTAAAATCATAACTGCTTTAAACGACAAAAGCCCCGAGCTAGGCTCGGGGCTTAATCAGAAGTGATTATTCTGAGTCTTTCTTAGTTGGCTCAGAAGACACATTTTCAGCCTTGGTTTCTGAGTCCGCAGCTGGCGCTGCTGGCTCTTCTACCTTCGGTTCTTCAGCTTTAGGCTCAGGCTTCGCCTCTGCCTTTTCTTGCTGGGCTGCTGCTTGGTCAGCCCAACCTGCTGGCTCACGAATATCCGTTTTACGCTCCATCAAGTCATCAATTTGACCTGCATCGATGGTCTCGTATTTTACAAGCGCATCTTTCATTGCGTGCATGATATCCATGTTTGCTTCTAGGATTTGCTTCGCACGGTCATAGTTGCGATCAATGATGTGACGAACTTCTTCATCAATCAGTTTCGCAGTCTCTCCAGACACATGTTTAGTCTGAGTCACGCTACGACCTAGGAATACTTCACCTTCATCTTCTGCGTACAGTAGAGGACCTAGTTTTTCAGAGAAGCCCCATTGCGTCACCATCTTACGAGCAATATCAGTCGCACGTTCGATATCGTTTGATGCACCTGTTGATACTTTGTCTTTACCGTAGATTAGTTCTTCGGCTAGACGACCGCCGTACAAGCTTGAGATCATCGACTCAAGGTGCTGACGAGACATGCTCACACGGTCTTGCTCAGGAAGGTACATAGTTACACCCAGTGCACGACCACGTGGAATGATAGATACCTTGTACACAGGATCGTGCTCAGGAACCAAGCGACCAACGATTGCGTGACCCGCTTCGTGGTAGGCTGTTGACTCTTTAGTTTCTTCAGAAAGCACCATAGAGCGGCGTTCTGCACCCATCATGATCTTGTCTTTCGCTAGTTCAAACTCAACCATAGATACGTTTCGCTTGTTACCACGAGCGGCAAATAGTGCTGCTTCGTTCACTAGGTTAGCAAGGTCTGCACCAGAGAAGCCTGGTGTACCACGTGCGATCAAAGATGGCTCTACGTCTGACGCTAGAGGTACTTTACGCATGTGTACTTTCAAGATCTGTTCACGGCCACGTACGTCAGGTAAACCAACCACAACTTGACGGTCAAAACGACCTGGACGAAGTAGAGCTGGGTCAAGTACGTCAGGACGGTTAGTTGCCGCGATTACGATGATACCTTCGTTACCTTCGAAACCATCCATCTCTACCAGCATTTGGTTAAGGGTTTGCTCACGCTCATCGTGACCGCCACCAACACCAGCGCCACGCTGACGACCTACCGCATCGATCTCATCAATGAAGATGATACAAGGTGCTGCTTTCTTCGCTTGTTCGAACATGTCGCGTACACGAGATGCACCCACACCCACGAACATTTCTACGAAGTCAGAACCTGAAATAGTAAAGAACGGCACCTTTGCTTCACCAGCAATCGCTTTAGCAAGGAGCGTTTTACCTGTACCAGGAGGACCTACCATTAGAACACCCGTTGGGATCTTACCGCCCAGTTTCTGGAAGCGGCTTGGATCACGTAGGTAATCTACTAGCTCTTTTACGTCCTCTTTTGCTTCGTCACAACCTGCAACGTCAGCAAACGTGGTCTTAATCTGTTCTTCGCTCATCATGCGAGCTTTACTCTTACCAAACGACATGGCGCCTTTGCCACCGCCGCCTTGCATCTGGCGCATAAAGAAGATCCAGACACCGATAAGAAGAATCATTGGGAACCACGAGATGAAGATAGTGCCAAGCAGGCTCTGCTCTTCCGGTGGAGTACCCGAAACTTTCACGTTTTGGTTAATTAGGTCATCAAGAAGTTTTTGATCATAAACTGGCATGTAAGTCACAAAGCGACTGCCACCACCACGACGAGTAAAGGTTATCTCGCTGTCTTTGAATTGAGCTTCCTGAATCTGGCCATTGCCAACTTCCTGTACGAACGTGGTGTAATCTACCGCTCGACCGTTACTTTCCCCCGGTCCGAAGCTTTGGAATACCGACATCAACACAACGGCGATGACTAACCACAAAATTAAATTCTTTGCCATGTCACTCAAGGTGTCAGCCTCTCGATAACTAATTGTAATTAAAGGTAGGGTACTACAGTTTTTAGGCTGTAGCTACATTGTTAATTTTGTCTTTGTAAACTAATGTTCAGCCTTTGAAGCCATTAGCTACAATAAACACCTCACGAGAGCGAGCTCTAGATGAGTCCGGCTTGCGAATCTTCACCACTTTGAAGGCTTCACGCACCTGTTTTACGTATTCATCAAATCCTTCACCTTGGAACACTTTCACTACGAAACTGCCGCCAGGGGCTAAAGTTTGATGACACATATCTAATGCTAGTTCAACAAGATACATAGCTCTAGGCTGATCGACAGATAAGTTACCTGCCATGTTAGGAGCCATATCAGACATTACTACGTCGACCATATCCGGTTGGATTCTTTCTAGTAGTGCATCAAGCACCGCTTCTTCACGAAAATCGCCCTGAAGAAAGCTTACACCAGAGATAGGATCCATCGGCAGCAAGTCACAAGCAATCACTTGTCCCTCGTCGCCAACGACTTTGGCAGCGTACTGAGACCACCCACCAGGAGCAGCACCAAGGTCAACCACAGTCATCCCAGGTTTCAGTAGCTTATCCTTGTTTTGAATCTCTTCAATCTTAAAGATAGCACGTGAACGATAGCCTTTTCTTCTGGCCTCATTGGCATATTTATCATCAAAATGCTCTTTTAGCCAACGACCCGAACTGGCCGAATGTTTTTGCTTACTCATTCAATTTCCAACTCAATAAGGCATGCCTTAGAATAAAGTATAGTCTTCGTCATTAGATGGCGTTAAAATACGACTTTTCAACCCTAATAGTAAATAAATTTGGCCGCGTTATGAACCTAAGCACCAAACAAAAACAGCACCTAAAAGGCCTAGCACACGCACTGAAACCCGTTGTGCTTATGGGCGCAAATGGACTAACAGAGGCTGTACTAGCGGAAATCGAAATCGCTCTTGACCACCACGAACTGATTAAAGTGAAAGTGGCGTCAGAAGACCGTGAAACTAAACTGCTGATTATCGACGCTATTGTGCGCGAAACAAAAGCAGAGAAAGTTCAGGTTATCGGTAAGACTCTTGTTCTTTACCGTCAGTCAGAGCAAAAGAAAATCGAACTGCCACGCAAGTAATTTGCCGAGTAGTTGGTTTTATAGAAACAATTTGTTTCAAAGTGGAAAAGGTCGCTTAGGCGGCCTTTTCATTTTTCTGACAACCAGCGCTAGCAAAACGAAGACAACAACTCAGACTGCAGGCACAAAAAAAGCCGCCAATTGGGCGACTTTTTTCTCAACAACATTGCTTAAACGTAAGCAACCTTGTCGATTTCGAAGTCTTTTTGACCGCCAGGGGTCACGATAGTCACTTCGTCACCTTCCATTTTACCGATAAGGCCACGAGCGATTGGTGAGCTTACTGAGATACGGCCAGATTTAATATCCGCTTCGTCATCACCCACGATTTGGTAAGTCTGCTCAGCATCCGTATCGATATCAATGAGAGTTACCGTAGAGCCAAAGATGATCTTGCCCGAGTTGTCTAGCTTAGTCACGTCAATTACTTGCGCGACAGATAGCTTGTACTCGATATCACGAATTTGCGCTTCACAGATGCCCTGCTCTTCACGAGCCGCGTGGTACTCTGCGTTCTCTTTTAGGTCACCAAGTTCACGAGCTTCTGCAATTGCTTCAGAAATCTGTGGACGAAGTTTAAGTAGACGATCTAGCTCTTCACGTAGCTGCTGTTCGCCACGTACAGTCATTGGAACCTTTTCCATTATAACAACCTCTTTTCCAAAGCATCCTTTGGACAATAAAACCCTACTCAAGCAGGCCTGAGTACAATTTGAAAAATAAACTGGATTAAGCCTAGTGTAATCAATCCGCGGATACAAATCACTGTGATTCGGATACTGAGGCAATAAGGAAGCACTTATTGCTGGCACTGGCTGTGGTGCTCTTTCTGATAGCAATCAGAGTTGTTCTATTTGAGCAACGCAACAATATAGCCTAGTTGGCTTTGATTTCGCAAGGTAAACCACGCTGACGATAGTATGAAAGTGTGAGCGACCTTGCGTCCATTTCGCTGTATCGAACAAAGACTATTCGAAGCGACTTTTTGCGAAAATTTAACGCTTTATCTCGACTTAATAGGTTGTTAGCCTACATTAAAAATTAAGCCCATCCTGATGAATTCGCTATGACAGCCAAACTCTCGCTCACCTGTTTACTTATTTTCTCCACTGCGACGTTTGCAGATGGTGCCGATGCCACCAAACATCTCCCTTATGGAAGCCGCAGTGCGCAGCTCATCGCGCCTCTATCGGCTCCGCAGCAGGCACTAGTTGAGTACAATACTGAGCAATTTTTTCCCCCAGCTAGCACACTAAAAGTCGTGACAGCCTTGGCCGCCAAACTGGCACTGCCTGATAGCTTTCGCTTTGAGACGACACTCTATACTTCAGGTAATGACCTCATTATCAAATACTCTGGTGACCCTACGTTTAGCCGAGCTTCACTCACAACGATGCTAAAACAGGCCAAGTCAGAGGTAGGATCTCGGTTTAACAATATTTGGTTGGATGACAGCGTGTTTACAGGTTACCAGCGCGGTGTTGGCTGGCCTTGGGATATTCTTGGTGTTTGCTATAGTGCACCGGCCTCTGCGATTACGCTTGATGGCAACTGTGTTCAAGGCGCGCTATACACCAATAAAAATGGTACGACGCGCATCAATGTGCCTTCACATCAACCTATCAGTGCATCCACTTCTGCAAAGAGCGTCTCAAAGGACTACCAAAAGCAGAGCCATTGCGATCTGCAACTTGAAGTGAACCCTAACAATCAATACTCGCTAAGTGGCTGCGCGGTCGAGCGAAAGTCGCCAATACCGCTCAAGTTTGCTGTTTCGTCGCCTGAGCAATTTACCGTCGATGTCATCAAATCAGAGCTTCAGCGTATCGGTGTGACTTTATCCGGTGATGTCAAAGTGGGTGCGCCAAACATCAAGGGACACAAGCCGCTGTTTGTTCAGCGCTCACGGCCGCTCAATGACTTGCTTGCTGTGATGCTACAAGACTCGAATAACCTGTATGCTGATAACATCACTAAAACTCTGGGGCCAACTATTTTAACGAGCCGGGTTCCTTTATTAATGGCACCGAAGCGATAAAGGCCATTGTTAAGCAAAAGGCTGGAATCAACCTTGATCTCGCGGTGTTGGAAGATGGCTCTGGGCTGTCCCGTAACAACCGCGTCACCGCCAGTCAAATGCGTGAAGTACTGAGTTATATTCACAGCAACGACAGCGCGCTCAAGCTCGCTCGACTCATGCCCGTGTCCGGTAACAACGGCACATTAAAGTATCGTTCAAGTATGCGTAAGGCACCGATAAAAGGCGCGCTCGTGGCAAAAAGTGGCTCTCTGTTTGGCACCTATAACATGATGGGGTTTGGTCTTGGCAGCAAAGGTGAACGTGAAAGTTTGTTTGTCCAATTTGTCACTGACTACCATCCAAAGAAAGCGAACACCAGCAAGCCAGTGGAATCACCGTTAACACAGTTTGAGAAGGCCTATTATCGCCAAGTGGTCGATTACAGCTATTCATTGGAACGCTCAAACAACAAAGCGCAGCCGTAGCTGCGCTTTATCATCAAAATATCGACCTAGTCGATTGCGGTTAGTTAAGATAAACCCAGGAAGTGATTAACCACTGTAAAGTAAATCCACATACCCGAGATATCAACTATCGATGCCAGTACTGGGCTCACCAGTACTGCAGGGTCGAGTTTAAACACTCGAGCAATGATAGGCAGAACGCCGCCCAACGTTGTCGATACCGTGACCTGAATAAACAGCGCCACCGCTATCGCCATCGCGATAAGGTTGATATCAAAACCACCTGCAGAATTCACATCACCAAAGACCAGAATACGCCCAACCATGACCAGTGCCACTGCGGCAGCCAGACATACAGCGACACGACTCTCCTTCCAGAGCACCTCTAACCACTGCCTCTTGCGAAGCTCACCGGTTGCCAGTGCACGTATCACCAAAGTTGCGGCTTGGGTACCCGTATTACCACCAGCGGCGGCAATCACTGGCATGTAAACGGCCAGTAGCACGAGTTGGCTCAAGGTATCTTCATACTGTGCAATGATAAGGCCAGAAACGATGCCTAGCAGTGCTAAGGTAACAATCCATCCAATGCGCTGCTTGACGTGCTCGAGTACACCCGTCGTCAAATAGCCACCTGTGGTTTCCGCTTCTGAGTGAATCAAACCCAAATGGTGAGCGTAAAGTCTTGCTCGTTTATCGTGCCCTTGCAAATCAAGCTCCTCAATCAAGAACTGGACTTGTCCCAAGGCACAGTGTTGTAGCACACCTACTGCTTCATCGATCGGCATTACCGTAAGCAGGTTTAATTGCTGATCTGTGTCGTATTGCAGAAATGCTTTCGTTGCAGCACTGATCTCCTCTTCAGAGAAGCGAGGTGCTGTATTTTCAATATATGTATTGCTCATTACCGTCATGGCGAATCTCCCGATTAGCGTTGGTAACGACCATCAGAAAGTCGGCTCACTAATTGACAAAATAATGCCAAAAGCATGATCCAATGCTAAGTACGAAGACATAGTCTAGGCGCACCAATGTCAGGCTATGTACACAGCCAAACACACATCAAAAGACATACTCATTGAGTGACTCAATAGTAGTAAAGGAGAAAAATATCAGGATGTTATAGAAGGGAAACACACCTACCTCAGCGGTAGGAACGAAGATCGCAATTACCGACGCGAGGCTATTTTTCTCCTTTCATACTAGGAGGATGGTCGGTATTGTTCATAGTTATCTCCGAAAAAACTACCCTACTGGTAGCGCGGCGTAGGATACCAAAATACGCCCATGAGTAAAGTCCATTTTCTCCAATGGAAATCATTTTTTACGTTTGTTCATATAAGTGTCATATCACATGTCTCGTTCTACTCTTTTAGCATCCTCTTTGATGCTATGCGTCAGCGTTTTTCTCTCTGGCTGTAACTCTTCCGATAGTGGCGGCACCACACCGCCTCCATCAATTACCAATAACTGTAAGCTCGATTGGCAGCAAAGTTTCACCGATCTCAACCGCAACTGGACTCGCTCCCAATACGATCACAATTGTGATGAAACGGCACTACCGGCACCGCATTTCACGACAAGTTCCGACGCCTCATCTTCAGTTCAGTACGCCAATATTTTTGATGGTGAACGTGAGCGCTATGGTTACAACCCAAGATTCATTCCTGGTCGCCCCTATTTTGATGCCAACAACCTGCCATGGATGATCGTCAACAACATGAACCAGTTTAACGTCGGCGACGGTCAACCTGGCTATCATCAAGATCCGGTGACTCTAGAGAAAACCAATAAGCCGTTACACGCACTGACTTACGACGACCGTGTCTATTCATCACTGTATAGCGACGCCAATCCATGTACCGACTGTGATTCATACTTGGTAAGACTGACTCCAAACGGCGAATGGATCAGCACATCACTGAGAGCTATGGAGCAAGAGTTTGGGTTTAGGCAAAATGCAGATGGGCTAGATGGTTATCGCTATCGCTACATTGAACAAGTATATTTCCAAGATAATGGCGATGTGTTCTTTAAACTCGATCACGGTGCTGTACGTT
Organism: Vibrio maritimus; assembly: GCA_003263775.1. GTDB lineage: Bacteria > Pseudomonadota > Gammaproteobacteria > Enterobacterales > Vibrionaceae > Vibrio > Vibrio maritimus. The sequence goes on along the minus strand of JYJJ01000002.1, from coordinate 181,941 downwards.
ATCAGGCACAAACCCAGACCTGGCAGGGTTATAAAAAGAACTGGTTAGCACAAACTGAAATGGTGGGTAATGGCAGCCAGCCACCGCTGTTTATCCGCACATCGAATAGCAATAGCGAGTACGCCATCTCTCGCTTAATCGACATTGGCAATGATGAACTCGATTGGCAAGAAGAGACACTATCGCTGCCAATTCGCTTAGGTTTATATCGAGGCAGCAAGCCCGTCATTTGGGAGGGTAATACTTTACACATCGCAGCCATTAGCTACGATGAGAGTGCGCTGAATCGCCTTGATTACAACACAGGGCAATACTACGTTCGCTATCAGCTTGGCACCGAACAAGCCGACGTTATGTTCATGGGTTGGAGCGGTTCGACCTCTGAGGCAACACCAGATGGGCACAATCAACCTATCCTTTTGCTCGACAGCCAGAAACGATTGCACTTTATCTCTGGCGCTCACAACCACCAGATCTGGCATCGTTACTCCTTAGCGCCCGTCACCAATAGTGAATGGAATAATGGCGATAATTTATGGGGTAACGTAGCAGCAAACGATAAATTTTCTTACGGACGAGAGACGCCCGTTGGCCGCTATCCAGAGGGCACATCCAGCGACAGCAAGGTCAATTATGTCGGTCAGCCTATGGGACGCTACACCTACGTTCACGCAGTTATGCAAAGCGATGACAGTATTGTGTTGGCGATGCGTAACACCGCGCCCGCTACCAGTGCACCAAGCGGCTATCGACTGGAATGGGTAACTGGTACGCCACAGGAAAGTGGTCAATACCAATGGCAAGACAAAGGTGTCATCGTGATGCCAAACTGGCAGCAGTATTCAAACTACACTCAAAAACTGCACCAGGATAAGCGCGGGAATTTATACCTACTGTATACCTATGAGATCCAAAATTTCAACGATGATACTTGGTTTAACCAAGCGCTGCGTGTTTTAAAATCGAGCCAAGAAGAGTGCGCGCTGTTGTCTGATGCCAAGGATTGCATTCATGTGGTTAGCGAGCATTATCGCCGCTGGCCTAACGAAGTTCTGGCCGGTAGCCCAAGTCGTTACAGTCAGCAATTTCAGCACCACCCAGTATTGCTTGTGAGCTCTGATAAAGGGGTATCTTGGCGTTTGGCGACTACAGAAGGGTTGTTGTCGCAGAAGATGAAGTAGTTTGGTCCTTGGTCCTTGGTCCTTGGTCCTTGGTCCTTGGTCCTTGGTCCTTGGTCCTTGGTCCTTGGTCCTTGGTCCTTGGTCCTACAGGCTAGGAAAGATCAAAAACGCCGCGTTAACAACGCGGCGTTTTTAGTTAACCGATCAGGTATGCAGTCATTTGGGGTTAATCTACCACTTTGACTTGAAGCTCTCTTGGCACTTCAAAGAACATGTTCTCTTCACGGCCTAGTACTTCTTCAACATCACCTGCGCCTAGCGCTTTGATTTTATCGATGATTTGATTGACTAGCTCTTCTGGTGCGGATGCTCCTGCTGTGACGCCAACCAGACCTTTTCCTTCAAACCACTCAGCTTCAATCAGATCAGGCGTGTCTGTGAGGTATGCCGGTGTGCCTAGCTTTTCTGCCAGCTCTTTAAGACGCGTTGAATTCGAAGAGTTGGTCGAGCCTACGACAACCATAACATCAACGTCACCAGCCAGCTCACGAACCGCATCTTGGCGGTTTTGCGTGGCGTAACAGATATCGTCTTTGCGAGGACCTTGGATCTCTGGAAACACTTCGCGAAGCTTATCAATCACATCAGCGGTTTCATCCACAGAAAGCGTGGTTTGACTCACGTAATGAAGATTCGTTGGATCTTTAACTTCAAGCGTTAGAACGTCTTCTGGACGCTCAACAAGGTACATGCCGCCAGTCTCACTTGAGTACTGACCCATTGTCCCTTCTACTTCAGGGTGACCCGCGTGACCGATAAGCACTACTTCCATATTGCGGCGACTCGCGCGGGCCACTTCCATATGTACCTTAGTTACCAGTGGACACGTGGCATCAAATACCGTCAGCTCACGTGCTTTCGCTTCTTTGCGAACCGCTTGAGACACACCGTGAGCTGAAAAGATCACAATGTTGTCATCAGGCACTTCACTCAGTTCCTCAACAAAGATCGCACCACGCTGCTTAAGGCCTTCTACCACAAAGCGGTTGTGTACCACTTCATGACGAACATAGATTGGCGGCTGATACATCTCAAGCGCGCGCTCAACAATACTGATCGCTCGGTCTACACCCGCACAAAAGCCACGTGGGTTAGCTAGTTTAATTTTCATTTCATTACTCATTGAGGAACCGCTATTACTTTTCGTATTTATCTAGGTCTGTCTTGTCGTTATTCTACTTCGAGAATTTCAACTTCAAAGGTGACATCTTGCCCAGCCAATGGGTGATTGAAGTCAACCGTTACGGAATCGCCCGCAATGTCTGTGATGATACCCGGGATCTCCATGCCATCAGGACCTGAGAAGGCCATTATTGTACCGACTTCAACCTCAGAGTCACCCACAAACTTTGCACGGTCCATATGATGAACATTGTCTGGATTTGGCATACCAAACGCATCTGCGGCCTTTAACTCAATGGCTTTGTTGTCACCAGACGTCAAACCCACCAAGCATTTTTCAAAATTGTCACTTAAACTGCCGTCACCAATAATAAATTTCGCAGGCTTACCCATATTGTGGGTGCTATCTGCAACCGAGCCATCGCTCAGCTTGATGGTGAAATGTAGGGTGACAGCGCTATCTTGGGAAATGATGCTCACGTTACGGCTTCCTTGTGTTATTGAGTCTGTGTTGATTGATACGCACAGCAGCTCTTTATCATTTAGCTTGTTATATAAAAAAGCGCCATGCATATCAACGCACAGCGCTTAAGGTTATTCGTTATCTGCGCTACTTTTGCTCTTTATTGCGAAAGCTATCGATAATAATCATCGCCGCACCAATACAGATCGCCATGTCTGCTAGGTTGAAAGCAGGCCAATGATAATTACCCCAGTAGAAGTCCAAGTAGTCGACAACAAAGCCATGAACCACACGATCAAACACGTTGCCTACTGCGCCTCCGATGATCATCGCATAAGCAATGTTGTTCCACTTCTCTTTTGCCGGAAGCTTGCTCATCCAGTACGTTAGCATACCAGTGACGACAAACGCGATGCCGGTGAACAGCCAGCGCTGCCACCCTGCTTGGTCACTCAAAAAACTAAATGCCGCACCATAGTTATGGACGTAGAGCAAATTGAAGAATGGCAAGATCTCAATTCGATTTGCCCAACCGTAACCCATGTTATCCATGACCACGAGCTTGATGCTGATATCAGCAATAAAAATCACCACCGCTAGCCATAGCCAGCGTACACCGGATTGTCGAAATGTGATTGCCGTTTCTCTCATCTGTTTCCTTTATCACTACCTTTGGTAGCAAACACTCAATGAATTATATGTTCAATCAGTTAGCTGATAAAAACAACCCCAGTAAAAACTGGGGCTGTTAAATCTTTCAAAAGTTCCGGTTAGCTTACCATTAAGCGAACTTACGAACTTCGCCTTCACCGTCTACGTTCGATACGCAGCGACCACAAATCTTCTCGTGACCCGCAATCGTGCCTACGTCCGGAGTGTGGTGCCAACAACGGTCACACTTCTCGTTTTCAGTCGCGGCTACTTCGACGAATAGACCTTCTAGATCTGTCGCTTTCGCTGCGTCTGTTTTCTCAGATATTGGCTTAACTGTTGCCGCAGAGGTGATAAGAACAAAACGTAGCTCATCTTCTAACTTGCCAAGCTTTGCAGCTAGTGCATCATCAGCAAACAGTGTAATTTCAGCTTGTAGCGCACCACCAATGGTTTTCTCACTACGTGCAGCTTCTAGTTGCTTGTTCACTGCATCGCGAACCGTTTGGATTTCCGCCCAGAACTCGTTGTTTAGCTCTTCGCCTTCAGCAAGACCGAACAGACCTTCGAACCACTCACCTGCGAACACAAACTTCTCGCGTTGACCTGGCATTTCGTTCCAGATTTCGTCAGCAGTGAACGACATGATAGGTGCCATCCAACGAACAAGTGCTTCGACGATGTAGTAAAGTGCAGTCTGACAGCTGCGCTGTGCGTGGCCGCCCAGTTTTGCTGTGTACTGACGGTCTTTAATAACGTCTAGGTAGAAAGAGCCCATTTCGATAGAGCAGAACTGCATGAGACGCTGAGTCACGCCGTGCGTGTTGTACTCTTCGTACGCTTTTACGATCTCTTCTTGAGCCGCTAGCGCGCGACCTACCGCCCAGCGATCCAGTGCCACCATTTCTTCTGCTGGTACTAGGTCAGTTTCTGGGTTGAAACCGTTTAGGTTTGCTAGGAAGAAGCGAGCCGTGTTACGGATACGACGGTAAGCATCTGCAGAGCGTTTTAGGATTTCATCAGAAACCGCAACTTCACCCGTGTAGTCCGTCGATGCTACCCATAGACGCAGAATGTCTGCACCTAGCTTGTTAGTCACATCTTTTGGTGCAACAACGTTACCGATTGACTTAGACATCTTACGGCCGTGACCGTCTACCACGAAGCCGTGCGTTAGCACTTGCTTGTAGGGTGCTTCGTCTTTCATCGCGATAGATGAAATCAGCGAAGACTGGAACCAACCACGGTGTTGGTCAGAACCTTCTAGGTATAGGTCTGCACTGTTGCCATTGAACTCTTCACGAGAATCAACAACCGAGTAGTGCGTCACACCTGAATCGAACCAAACGTCGAGTGTATCCAGAACTTTCTCATACTGGTCAGCGTCGTCGCCCAGTAGGTCTGCGATTTCTACATCCCACCAAGCTTGAATGCCCTTCTCTTCCACTAGCTGAGCCACTTTTTCAATCAGCTCTAGCGAGTTTGGATGAAGTTCTGCTGTCTCTTTATGAACGAACAGAGCGATTGGCACACCCCAAGTACGTTGACGAGAGATACACCACTCAGGACGACCTTCAATCATACCTTCGATACGGCTTTGACCCCACTCAGGCATCCACTCAACACCTTTGATTGACTCTAGTGCTTTCGCACGTAGGCCTGCTTGGTCCATAGATACGAACCACTGCGGTGTTGCACGGAAGATGATTGGCGTCTTATGGCGCCAGCAGTGTGGATAGCTGTGCTCGTAAGCGTGATGATGAAGTAGCGCACCTTTTTCTTTCAGTACTTCTACAACAGCATCGTTAGCTTTAAACACGTGTTGACCTGCAAATAGCTCAGTATCTGGCAAGTAAACGCCGTTTGAGCCTACTGGGTTTGCTACTTCTAGATCGTACTTTTGGCCGACCGCGAAGTCTTCTTGACCGTGGCCAGGTGCTGTGTGAACCACACCGGTACCTGATTCTGTCGTTACGTGATCGCCTAGGATCGCCGGAACAGTGAAATCGTAGAATGGGTGGTTAAACTGAGAAAGCTCTAGATCCGCACCTTTTGCAAAACCAAGGTTGTGGAAGTGCTCGATACCGGCACGATCCATCACGTCTTTCGCTAGCTCAGAAGCCACGATAATACGCTCAGGCTGACGTTGCTGAGAATCATCGCCTTCAGTTTGGATAAGTACGTACTCAAGATCGTCGCGTAGACATACCGCGCGGTTCGCAGGCAGTGTCCATGGCGTTGTTGTCCAGATAACGATTGAGATATCGCCCTGGCCTTCATGACCTTCGCTTAGCGCGAATTTAGACAAAAGCGCCGCTTCGTCGGCCGCTTTAAAGCGTACGTCGATAGAAGGAGACACTTTATCTTTGTACTCAACTTCTGCTTCAGCAAGTGCTGAGCCACAGTCGGTACACCAGTGAACTGGTTTAAAGCCTTTAAGTAAGTGGCCTTTATCAGCGATCTTACCTAGTGCACGGATGATGTTTGCTTCAGTCGCAAAGTCCATAGTGCGGTAAGGCTTGTCCCACTCACCAAGAATACCTAAACGCTTGAAGCTCTCTTTTTGACCTTCAACCTGGCCTGCCGCGTATTGGCGACATTTCTCACGGAATTCAGCCGCAGTCACTTTTTGACCTGGCTTACCCACTTTTTTCTCTACCATTAGTTCGATAGGCAGACCGTGGCAATCCCAACCTGGAATATATGGTGCGTCAAAACCTGAAAGTGTTTTGGATTTAATAATAATGTCTTTAAGAATCTTGTTTAGAGCGTGACCAATGTGAATGTCACCATTCGCATATGGAGGGCCATCGTGCAGCACGAAGGATTTTTTGCCTTTTTTAGCTTTACGGATCTCACCGTAAAGATCTTCTTTGTACCAACGCTTAAGCATTTCTGGCTCACGATTGGCCAGGTTGCCGCGCATTGGAAACCCTGTTTCAGGTAGGTTCAGGGTATCTTTATACTCACTCATCGATTCTTAATTCCGTTGTATTGGGCGAAAGTTAGACATTATGTTAGCGGTGGAATCTTCCGCTAACCCTTAAACTGACGTAGCCACACCCTTGCTACATCAGCATCCAATTCTATTTGCTGCTTAAGCAGCTCCAATGACTCAAATTTTTCTCATCACGGATTTTATGAAGCAGTGCCACTTCAATTTGTTGACCATAGAGGTTGCCCTCGTAGTCAAAGATATGCACTTCAAGATCGGGCGTTGTCCCCGCAACCGTTGGCTTTTTACCGATATTGGCAATGCCTGGTAGCGGCTTATCATCAACACCAAGCACCTGCACCGCATAAACACCGCGGACAGGCACGACATAACGCTTGAGTGAAATGTTGGCGGTTGGAAACCCAAAGCCACGCGCTAACTTTTGACCGTGAGCAACACGCCCGGACAAAGTATAGTGACGCCCCAACATTTCTGCGCTTGCATCAAGCTCGTCATTGGCAAGAGCCTGACGAATGGCTGTTGAACTGACTCGAGTCTCTTCAACACGAAAACTTGCCGTATTCACAACCTCAAAACCGAACTCTTCGCCCGCTTTTTGAAGCATCTCGAAATTGCCTTCACGCCCTTTACCAAAGCGAAAGTCATCACCGATGACAAGGAACTTAACACCCAATTTACCCACCAACAAGTCTCGAATAAAAGACTCTGCTGTTAAGCTAGCAAATCGTTGATTAAAGTTCACACACAATAGGCGGTCCAGTTCCATTTTCTCAAGCAGCTCGTACTTATCACGCAACCGAGTCAAACGCGCCGGTGCTTTGTCTTTGGCAAACAGCTCCATAGGCTGAGGCTCAAATGTCATGACAACCGCTGGCAATCCCAGTTGCGATGCTTGCTGCTTTACTTGATTCAGTACGCGCTGATGTCCGAGGTGAACACCATCAAAATTGCCGATGGTTAAAACGCAGCCATGGTGCTGATTTTTAAGGTTATGTATGCCTCGAATGAGTTCCATGAAACGACTAAACCACCTGCTTGAGTAAATGTTACGAGTGTGAAACTGACGGATTATAACCAATCATTGTTAATCTGTCGCTGCTTTTACGTCTTTCGGGCGAATTCCCAAAATAAGCAATGCCGCCAAGTATGTCAGTCCTCCAAGACCAATCAGTACCGTCAAGCTAACAATACGTTCAGATAAGCCCCAGCTCAGCCACTGCTGCATGTCTTGTAGCTGCCACATCAATACTGCCACCATAGCAGCTACAGCCATCACTAGACGAACGACAAAGCCAATCGTTTTCTTGGTAATGCGATAGACATTTTGACGATGAAGTCCACGATAAAGCAGCGCCATATTAATAAAGGCAGACAACGCTGTTGCCATTGCCAGGCCAACATACCCGTAGAAATAAGCAAAGATCGCGTTGAAGACCATATTGGACGCCATAGCAATAATGCCATATTTCACCGGTGTCTTCGTATCTTGACGCGAGTAATAGCCTGGCGCGAGTACCTTGATCAACATAAAGTTAAGTAGGCCGGATGCATAAGCTAATAAGGATAAAGACGCCTGATCAACATCGTGAGGCGTAAACTCACCGCGCATGAAGAGCACCATCAACATAGGTTTTGCGAGTACCATCAGTCCCAACATAGCAGGCAAGCCAAGCAGGATTACCATGCGTACGCCCAATCCATGGTGTGAGCAAAACCTTCACTATGGGCGTCTACGTGCTTACGTGACAGCGCCGGCAAAATCACGGTAGCAATCGCAATACCAAACAAACCAAGCGGGAACTCTAGAAGACGGTCTGAATAATAAAGCCAACTAATTGAACCTGTGGCTAGGAAACTGGCAATAAAGGTATCAAACAGCAGGTTTATTTGGCTAACCGATACACCGAACAGCGCTGGGATCATCAAGGTGCGGATCTTAGTCACTCCAGGATCGCGCCAGCCCCACTTAGGCTTAACCAATACCCCCTCTTTAATAAGGAAGGGAATTTGGAACGCAAACTGGACAAAACCACCTAAAAACACCCCGATAGCTAAGCCAATTTCAGGCTGTGCCAGGTTTGGTGAAAGGAACCACGCACAGGCAATGATCATCACATTGAGAAAAACGGGTGTAAAAGAAGAAACCGCAAACTTGCCTAAAGTGTTAAGAATCGCCCCAGATAGCGCAACAAACGTAATAAACCAAAGATACGGGAAGGTGATTTTAAGCATCAAACTGGCGAGTTCAAATTTCGGTGCTGCAGATCCACCATTGAGCCAATCGAGAAACCAACCAAAACCAAATAAAGCGGTAACAACACTCGAGCCAAGGATACCGAGTAACGTCACAATAGTGACAATCACTCCCAACGTACCGGATGCTTTAGCGATTAGATCCCGAGTTTTATCTTTATCACCAGAGGCATGATATTCGGTAAGTACAGGAACAAATGCCTGAGAGAATGCCCCTTCTGCAAAAAGGCGTCTAAGAAAGTTGGGGATTTTATTAGCAAAGAAGAAGACATCAGCACTCGCCCCTGCCCCCATTAGATTCGCCACCACCACATCACGAACCAGTCCCAATACTCGAGACACCAGCGTCATGGCACTCACTATCATGCCAGACTTAAGAAGGCGTTTACTCACGATAACCTCTGAATTACCTAGCCAATGCTTTGCTATTTATCGGTTTCAATAGCCTTTGTTATTGAAGAGAGGATTAGTATTAGCATTGGTCGAAAAATACTGTTAGAATCCCCGCCATCTTAACCGCGATAGCCCACAGATATCAAAAATTGTTTTATATCGTCGGGTTTTTGCACAAATCATTTGACAATTGAGCGCAAATGAGGGATATTCCTCGCCCTTAAATTGTCACCGAACTAAGTTTTTGGGAGTTAGACCCTTGGCAAACAGTAAATCTGCTAAGAAGCGCGCTATCCAAGCTGAGAAACGTCGCCAGCACAACGCTAGCCGTCGTTCTATGATGCGCACTTACATGAAGAAAACAATCGCAGCTATCGAAGCTGGCGACAAAGAAGCAGCAACTTCAGCATTTGCAGAAGTTACTCCAATCCTTGACCGCATGGCGACTAAAGGCCTTATTCATAAGAATAAAGCTGCTCGTCACAAGGCACGCTTCTCTGCTGCAATCAAAGCTCTATAATTTAGACTTTGTATTGTGTTAAAAAAACCGGCTAAGGCCGGTTTTTTTGTATCCGCATTTTCTGTATTGACTGTTTTCTCTATTAACAAGAAAACACTCGCTACAACAAAGTAGCGAACGTCATCGCTTACTCGTCGCTGCAGTACATACCATGCAACGTTTCAATCAACTGGCGAACTTCGCTGCTGCTCAAGGTATAAAACACCGTTTGTGCCTCTTTACGCGTGGAAACCAATCCATCGCGGCGTAACCAAGCTAAATGTTGCGATAATGCGGATTGACTCAATTCTAAACGCGCGCACAACTCACCGACCGACAACTCTGTATTGTGTAGCATGCACAGAATTTGCAGGCGTCTCTCATTAGCCATCGCTTTTAAGAGTACTACCGCTTGTGATGCGTTTTTCTCCATATCCTGCAAGTTCATAATCTACCTCTATTCATTTGGTGATACCGTTGCCAATGTGCCAGTCTTTGTCACAGAAAATCATAACGCTGGCAATTTCCGACACATTTTACATGGTTAGCCCGCGCATGCTAACGCTTTGTTTAATTAACTGTTGTTGAAATAAGTAAATTGATAACTAACTCTAAAGTTAAAACGCAAGCAGATCAGTAAAATCCGCTTCACAGACACTTTTTACCGCTGGATGTTGGATCATTCGCTCTGCGAAGATTACGTAATACTCTTCTTTAATGTCTTCAATATCTCCAATCAACTGCAAGTTACGCTTATCTTTTATTTCCGACATGTAGATACTCGGTGCGAGGAAGATGACATCGTCTTTGTACATAGAGAAGGCCTTCATCAACGCAACATCGTCAAACTCACCCAAAATATTCGGCTGGATCCCCTGTTGGTCAAACCATTGGATCACTTTACGGCCCATAGATGTACGGCTACCTGGAATAAGAAGCCGAGTCTGTTCCAGTACTTCAGGAAAACGAACATTCTCCAAATGCCCTGAAGTAAAGAAGCTCATACGACTTTCACCCAGCTTTTTACTGAACAACCCCGGACTTTGGCTAGAGTCCACTGGGCAATCAGACAGAATCATATCCAGCTTATGCTGAGCCAGTTGCTCTAACAACATTTCGTGCGTTGATTCAAAGCAGCGAAGATGGATGTTGTTATCTTCGGGGATAGTCGTCATCAAAATCTTACTAACAAGACGTTTAGACAGAGCATCCGCGACACCAACATCAAACAATAGATTAGAGCGCTGGCTGTAGTTAACGATGTCCAACATCTCATAACTAAGTCCAAACATTCGATCGGCGTATTTATAGACCAGCTGCCCAAGCTCAGTGGGTTCAACACTTCGACCATTTCGCTTAGTCAGTTTGCCATCCATACGCTCTTCAAGCGCTTTGATTTGACCGGTGACCGTTTGTGGAGTCAGAAACAGCGCATCGGCTGCTTTGGTAACTGAACCTTGTTTGCACACCATCCAGAAGTAGTACAAATGGTTGTAGTTGAGATGAGACATGCTAAATCGCCTAAATTGAGTGACTCTCTTTTATAGCAAAATCTCGCCACGCCAACAATATTCGATATTACCGATAGCAAAAACAACTTACCCATCTTTTTTACGAAATAAGCACTGTCACATTCGCCACACTACTGTCATATAAATGACAAAGTGGTCAATATAAATCGATTTAATTCATCAATAGTGTCAGATTAATCTCTTTTTCTCAAAAAGAATCACTCCCTTTAATATCAATAAGTTAAATGCGTAAATGCAAATTTACAGCACAAAAATCAACCGATGATCGCACTTAAATCACATAGAAATAGTTTCGTCATATTTCTGTAATATTCGAGTTCTACTATCGCGTCAGATTCAACAACAGGCCGCAAATAGATTAACCAAGGCCAAACGGAGAAAACTATGATGAACCAAGCAACTACAGCGACGACTCCTATGTCGACTACGACGCGTTGGCTGCGCTGGGCTAACTTGGCATTCATGCTTTACTTATTGCTACTTGCTGTTTCTATGGTAGGTAGTGGCTTCAAAATGGCGACTGGCGAGCACGCTAAAGTGCTGTTCGAGTTTGCTTCTCACCCAGTTGCAGGCTTGATGATCGGTTTGGTTGCTACGGCACTTATCCAATCTTCTAGTACCGTTACGTCTATTATTGTTGGCCTGGTAGCCGGTGGCCTACCTGTTACAACAGCAATCCCAATGATCATGGGTGCAAACATTGGTACCACAGTAACTAATACCCTGGTCAGTCTTGGTCACGTTCGTTGTAACACAGAGTTTAAACGTGCTTTTGCAAGTGCAACGATTCACGACTTCTTCAACTTACTTGCTGTTGCTATCTTCCTGCCACTGGAAATGATGTTCGGTGTGCTAGACAAGATCTCTAGCTGGCTGGTATCGCCTATGATGGCAACAGGCGACATGAGCATGAAGGGGCTTAACTTCATCAAACCAATCACCAAACCAGTCGTGAGCGCGATTCAAGAGCCGCTCAGTGCATTTGGTGGTGTGACTGGTGGTGTACTACTTATCGTGCTTGGTATCGCGACTATCTTCGTTGCCATCACTGTGATGGGTAAACTCATGAAGAGCCTAATGGTTGGCCGTGCTCGCGAAATTCTAAAGAACGCAATTGGTCGTGGTCCAATTCACGGTATCGTGTCTGGTTCAATCGTGACAGTACTGGTTCAGTCTTCATCAACAACCACCAGCTTAATGGTTCCACTAGTAGGTACAGGTGCGCTGAAAGTTCGTGACGTGTACCCATTCACGCTAGGTGCGAACATTGGTACCTGTATTACAGGTCTGCTTGCTGCAACTGCAGTATCTGGTGAATACGCCGTGTTTGCTCTGCAGATTGCTCTAGTACACTTAGTGTTCAACATTATGGCAACGGTATTTATCTTCGGTATTCCGTTCCTACGTGAACTACCAGTGAAAGGCGCCGATTTTATCTCTGATATGGCTATCAAGAACAAAGCCGTTGTTGCGGGTTACCTAGTGTCTATTTTCGTGGTTATTCCGGGTTCGATTCTAGCGCTAACCGCTTAACGAATTCGCTAATGCCATACCGTGACAAAAAATAGAAAAACGCTCAGCCTATGCTGAGCGTTTTTTTGTTTTTAGAAATCACCATAGTCGTAGGCGTCATAGGCATCGTAATGCTCGATAAGGTCGACTTCATCCACGTAGTCCCAATAGTAATAGCGGTCATAATAATAGTTGTAGTACGGATCGCCGACATAATAGGTTTTGATGCGTTTATCTTCCGTCCACAGATAGTAGTTCGATGCCTTTAGCACCGGAACAGAAAGGGTCTGCTCGCCCACTTTAATATCCGTTTGTCCCTCAATCGTGCCAACAAAAGTCATTGGCTTACCAAGCACAAAAATCTTCGGGTCTAAAAATCGCTCTACCTTAACGACAAAACGGCTACTTCCTTGTCGGGTTTCATCTGGTCGCCCTTTCGCATCAAGTTCAAAATAGCTGATTTGCAGCTCACTACTGCTTGCCGACGGGTTAGTGAGCTTTGCAACCACCCCACCCCAGCGTGCAGGCTGACCTTTATAAGGTGTCGCATCAGGGCTCGCATCTTGATAACTGACCAACAGCTTTTCATCGGCCACTTTAATCTCATCAGGACCGCTACTGCAGCCCACCAGCAGGGCCGCTAATATCCATACATACGCTCGCATTTTCTGCTCTCCTATTTCTCTCTCAATTCATTATGAGTCAAGCGGTTACCGCTTCGCAAGTGGCAGCCTATTGTTGAGTCTTTGCATCCTATTATTGACACATAACCCACTAAAACTAGCCGTCAATACAGCTCAACAATACCCCGACTAGAAACTGACCCAAGATTGACGTTGACCAACTTACCGAAGTTTAAGTCCTTGTTTACTCTATTACGCAATCACTATGTATAGGACTCTGTCATGAAAACAAAAATTCTACTTCTCAGCGCACTTATCGCCTCACCAAGCTTTGCATACTACTGTGACCAAACCGCAGAAGGCGCTATCGATGGAGCAGTAGATGGTGCAATCACAGGCGCTGTTGTCGGTGGTATTGTTGACGGCGGTCGCGGAGCAGCTGCCGGTGCAGCCATTGGTGGCGGTACAGGTGCAGTTGTGGGTACCGTAGATGGCGCTTACGATGAAGAAGCGTGTGAAGTCGTCACTGACGTTGCAGTAGAAGAAGAAATAGTCGAAGAAGAGATCGTCGACGAGGAAATCGCTGAAGAGTACTACTACGACTAACGTTTTACCTTCACACTTTGGCAGTTACCTAGAGGTAACATCCCCCTATGTTACTGCCATCCCTTTTCCCCCAGCGATAGACTGCAATTAATCAACTCGACGAAAAGGTCCAGTATGCACAAAATCGCACTCGTTACCGGTGCGTTTCAAGGGATCGGTCTCGCCACATCTGAAATGCTCATGGAACAAGGTTTCCACGTGATCATGGCGGACATCCAATCTTGCAGCGCCCTCGCCAATGAATTCCGTCATAAAGGCTACCTCGCATCGCACGTTAAAATCGATCTTGCGATGTCTTCCATGTTTCCGGCTATCGCTAATAAGATAGGCGATGAGTTTGGCCGCTTAGATGTTTTGGTCAACAACGCCTCGATCTTGGCAGATTTTGGCAAGCACCCATCGCTGATCGATGAAGACACTTATCGACGAGTGATTGAAGTCAATCAGATTGGGCCATTTTTACTTACAAGAGCCTTAACTCCGCTGCTGAAAAAGTCCATTGGGGCACGCGTGGTCAATGTCTCGAGCCAAGCAGCGCAACTTTCTCAGCTTGCCAATATGCGCTCTCCGTGGAGAGACGATGTCTGTGCTGCCTACCAGTCTTCAAAAATTGGCGTCAACGCTAACACTGTCCTTTTTGCCAAAGAGCTCGAGCCATTTGGGATTAAGGTGAATTCCTACTGCCTGGCTGGGTCGATTCCGGTATGAACCTAGACGAGCTTCCAGAGTATGGAGACAGCGTGAAGCTGAAAACGCCACGTGAAGGTGCCGACACCGCGATCTGGTTAGCGACACTAGAAGATGATGGTCCAACTGCTGGCTTCTTTACCGAACGTGAAGCCATTAGCTGGTAACGAAGCTATTACTCCGTAGCAAAGCTATTATCTGGTCACAAAAAAACGCCGAGCAGACTGATCTGCTCGGCGTTTTTGTTCGATTCCTAACGCGAAACGTTATACTGAGAACGGATAACGAATCGGCTCGTGACTCTCGTAACCAATCACTTCAAAATCGTCCAGCGTTACCCAGGTTTCAAGATCTTCTAATGACTTAATTTTTGGGTTAATGCGAAACTCTGGCGCGGCCAAAGGCTCACGTTTAAGCTGCACATCACGCATCAGCTCAAGCTGATCTTCATAAATGTGCGCATTCACAATCTTGTGGTAAGCCTGACCTGGCTTCTTGCCAGTGATTTGCGCCATGATGGCCAAGAACACATACACCTGAACCATATTGAAATTAAGTCCAAGCGGCACGTCACAAGAGCGCTGAGTGCTGTTTAGATATAAGGTATCACCCAACAGAGAGAAATGGTGGCTGTACATACATGGACGCAAGCACCCCATATGGAACTCACCTGGGTTGTAGAAATTAAGAATTTCACCACGGTCGTCAACACCTTTTGAAAGGTCATAGACAATCTTACGCAGTTGGTCAATATGGCCGCCATCCGGCTTCGCCCATGCGCGACCTTGAACACCATAGACACGTCCCATGTCGTCTTCGCCTTTACGATATGGGTTGTTTAACCAAGCTTCATTAAGATTAGCGTTGGCATCCCATGTTTTGGTGCCCAACTTGCGAAAATCTTCCGCATTATCATAGCCGCGGATGTAGCCAAGTAGCTCAGCAACTGCTGCTTTCCAAAAGCTCTTGCGAGTAGTGACCAATGGAAAGGCATTGCCAGCAACATCGTAAGTGAGATCGGCATTAACCACGGTTAAACAACGTTTACCTGTGCGCTCGTTCTCAATCCAAACACCCTCGTCAACAATTCGCTGACATAAGTCTAAATACTGCTTCACGACAATTCCTATTACTTCGATACTTTTGGAGCGGTTGCACCGTTAACTTTATAAGCCCACGCGACCATCAAGCCGCCAATGATCACCATTGGCAATGAGAGGATTTGGCCCATTGAAATAAATCCGCCAAACAAACCAAGATGTGCATCCGGCTCGCGCACGTACTCTACCATAAATCTAAAGGTTCCATAACCAAGCAAGAACAAGCCAGATACAGAGCCTTCTGGGCGAGGTTTGCGAATAAACCAGTTCAAAATTAGGAATAGCACCACACCTTCTAACGCAAACTCATACAGTTGAGATGGGTGGCGTGGCAACGGACCGCCGTTCGGGAAGATGATCGCCCATGGCACATCCGTCACGCGTCCCCAAAGCTCGCTATTCATAAAGTTGCCAAGACGTCCCATGCCCAAACCAAACGGCACCAGCGGGGCTATAAAGTCCGCAACATTGAAGAAAGTGCGACCGTTCTTACGCGCGTACCAGAACATCGCAGTGATAACACCCAGCAAACCACCATGGAACGACATGCCGCCAGTCCACACTTTGAATAAGTACAACGGATCTTGTAGCAGCTCTTCGAAACCGTAAAACAATACGTAGCCGACACGACCACCGATAACTACCCCAAGAAAGCCGGCAAACAGAAGATCCGACACCTGTTCTCGAGTCCAACCAGAACCTGCCTTATCTGCACGGCGATTGGCAAGCCACAAAGCAAAAGCAAAACCGATCAAGTACATCAAACCGTACCAACGGACAGACAGCGGACCTAACTCAAACAGAACAGGGTCAATATTTGGAAACTGGATATATCCCTGAGACATAAAACGCTCACTTAAAGTTATTAAATAATGGGGCTAAAACATCATAGAAAATGCCACGAACAATAGAAAGACTGCAAAAATCTTTTTAAGTTTCGGTGTTGGCATTGTCGTCGCCAACTTGGCACCAAATCGCGTCGTCACCATTGAAGTGGCAGCAATCGCAAACAAAGCCGGTAGGTAAACATAACCGATACTGAACTCGGGCAACCCTTCAACCTTCGCACCATGAAACACGAAGCCTAACATGCCTGCCAGTGCAATCACACAACCACAAACGGAAGAAGAACCCACCGCGCGGCGCATTTCAACGCCATGTTTACTCAAAAATGGCACCGACATAGAGCCGCCACCGATGCCTGCAAGACTCGACACCATACCAATTCCCGCACCGCAACACGTGGTGATAAAAGGAGATGGCAGATTCCGTACTGATTGAGATTTGATCGATAAGAACATTTGAATCGCTAACATCAAAACGATAAAAGCAAACACCTTTGGTAGGTAGTGCGATGGAATCCACTCTGCGATGTAAGAGCCAGCGAATCCGCCGATGACCACGCCCGGCATAAGCCACTTAATCACAAACAAATCAACATTACCTAGCTTAAGGTGATTTATCGCCGATGAGCCTGAGGTAATAATGATCGAAGCAAGAGAGGTCGCCAGCGCGATATGCATGACAAGCTCACTACCAATACCAAACTTAGGCAGCAAAAACGCCAGCGCAGGTACAACAATCAGACCGCCACCAATACCCAGCAAGCCCGACATAGTTCCTACCACGGCACCAAGCAGTAGCAACAGCAATATCAATTCGTAATTCACAACAAGACCAAAATATAAGAGTTAAAATTTACCTGCACGGATAAAGCCTGCAAGACCTTTGGCCTCAAAGAAATCGCGCATTTGATTGTAGATGATTTTTCCGTAGGGTTGCATCAGTGCTTTGTCAGCAAGTTGCTTAAGCTCATCGAGTGAACTCTGCGCAAGTAAGTACTTCACTTTTGCCACGTTAGAAGTGTTCATACTCAAAGTATCATAACCTAAGCCAACAAGCAGAAGCGCGCCAATAGGGTCACCTGCCAACTCGCCACAAATACACACTGGTAAGTCATAGGCTTGGCAAGTCGCAAAAATGTGTTTCATTGCCGCAAGCACCGAGGGATGCAACGTTTCATAGATATCTGCCACTTGCGCATTATTACGATCAACCGCCAATAAGTATTGGGTTAAATCATTGGTGCCCACCGAAACAAAATCGACTCGCTCTGCCATGAACGGCAAGATATACAGCATCGATGGAACTTCAATCATCACACCAATTTGTGGTTTTTTCACTTCTGGATGCGCCTCATGCACTTCCTGATAGGCTTGTTCAATCAGGGTTGCCGCGTCATCAAACTCCTGTACAGAAGAGACCATTGGCAACAAAATGCTCAGATTGTCGATGCCAATACTGGCTCGTAGCATCGCACGGAGCTGAATCAGAAAGATATCAGGATGATCTAGGGTAAAACGGATCCCTCGCCAGCCCAAGAATGGATTGTCTTCCTCGATAGGCAAATAGGGCAATGCTTTGTCGCCACCAATATCCAGTGTACGCATGACAACTCGCTTATTCGAGTATGCACTCAGCACTGAGCGATATTGATGAAGCTGCTCTTCTTCCGATGGAAACTGCTGCTGCAGTAAGAACGAAATTTCGGTGCGGTATAAACCGACGCATCAACGTTCTTGTTGATGGAGATACTGGTATCTGCACTAAGACCCGCATTGAGCATCACTTGAATACGCTGACCATCTTTAGTGGCGGCTTCGAGATTAGCCGTCGACTCCACCATTTGTGACAGTTCCGACTCTTCACTGACCAGCTCGCGGTATTCCAATAGCAGCTCTTGGCTTGGCTCTGGGAATATTTCCCCGCTATAGCCATCGACAATACCGAGCTTACCACTAAGCAGTTCGGGGTTAGTATTGACCCCCATGACTGCAGGAATACCCATGGCTCTAGACAAAATTGCCGCGTGTGAGTTTGCCGCACCTTCCAGCGACACAACCGCAAGCAATTGCTCTTTCGGAATAGAGGCTAAAATCGAAGCCGTCAGCTCTCGGACCACTAAAATCACGGGCTCGTTAAACTCGTGAATGGGGTACTCGGTGTCATGAAGGAAGAACAGCAGTCGCTGACCAAGTTCTTTAATGTCTTGCGCCCGCTCACGTAAGTACACATCGGACATTTTTGCAAAGCGGTTAGCGTAGCTTTCGACGACTTGGCGTAGTGCCCAATCCGCTTTGTCTCCTTTTTGGATCTGAGCTTTGAGATCGTTTCTCAGCATCGGATCGTTGAGCAAGTGAGTAAACAGATCAAATATCGCCAGCGCATCTTTGTTGAGCTCTAAATCGAGCTTTTTGCGCATACGTTTAAAGTCCGCTAACGCATGTTCAATCGCAACTGAGAGCATTTCTTGCTCACGCGCTACATCGAGCGTAGACGCAGGAAATACGTCACTGAGATCTGGCTGAGTGTTGTCCCACCAAATAGGGCCTATCGCAACACCAGAAGAAGCGCCAATGCCCTTAATAACAGGCGCGGCATTGTCATCAAAAAAGCCATGTCCCTGGGCAATCGCATGAGCAATCAATACCGCAATTTGCGCAGACAGTGTGACCAAAAAAGACTCTTCCATTTCACTAAACTGACGGGAGCTTTTTTGCTGTACAACCAACACACCTAGCACTTGCTTACGATGGATGATGGGCGTACCAAGAAAGGAGTGATAGACGTCTTCCCCCAGTTCAGGGAAAAACTTAAATGCGGAGTGTTTGGCGGCCTCTGCCAAGTTGATAGGCTCGGCAGTACGCTTAACTAAGCCTACTAAGCCTTCATTGAAGCCTATATGAATCGTATCACCTTGGAAGGTAAGCCCTTGGGTCGCCATGAGCTCTAGGCGCTGCTTATCGTCGTTGGCAAGATAAATGGTGCAGCACTCGGTGTTCATCGCTGAACACGTTTGCTGCACTAACATCTCGAGGGCTGCATGCACGTCTTCTACTTTTGAGACGTGCTCAACTATATCCCTTAGTTGCGATAGCATACTTACCCTCTTCGATGCTTTCTTTTGCCTTTAAATTTTCGTTCTTTAAACGGCATCGCTAGCGAAGCAAACTCTTTCATCGCACGGCGGTAGACATCACGCTTGAACGAAACCACTTGTCTAACTGGGTACCAGTAGCTTACCCAACGCCAACCATCAAACTCAGGGGTATTACCACGCTGCATATTGATTTTGGACTCATCGCAGTCCAAGCGCAGTAAAAACCATTTCTGTTTTTGCCCGATACAGACCGGTTTCGAATCCCAGCGCACCAAGCGCTTAGGTAACTTATATCTTAGCCAGTGGCGACTGACCGCAACGACTTTAACATCGTTCTTAGTCAATCCCACTTCTTCATACAGTTCTCGATACATGGCTTCTTCAGGGGATTCACCTTCGTCAATACCGCCCTGAGGAAACTGCCATGAGTGTTGTCCGTATCGTTTAGCCCAGAAGACCTGACCATGGTTGTTACAGATTACAATACCAACATTCAGTCGGTAACCATCGCCATCTATCACTGGCCAACCTCAATTAAATTTTCATTACCTTGATTTTTCCACATATCCCCAACTTGAGCAAACTTATGGATGTGTAAATTTGAACAATTACCACTTCTTTGTCGCGCACTGGATAAGATTCAAACAACACTCTAGTTATCAACACTACAATGAGACATAGGCCACATTTATTCACCTTTTCTGTGAATAACTGTGTGCAGAATCTTTGATCTCTCAGAAAAATCATCGAAAAACCACAGTTAAAGAAACTTAAGCAAAAAAAGAATAAAGAAATAAAATGATAATAAACAAACAATTAAAACGGTCATCATTGTTAATTCTACGTAATCTTAACTACTTCTATTTACCACCACTCAGATCGGTCAAAGATCAACCACTGCCAGGCTTATCCACATTGGGAATGCCAGTTTTCATACAAAGCTCGATATTTCAAGCAGTTTGTCGGCTTAAATATACTGATTATTTATCCATGCATCCATTTTTAGTGGCAATCAACCTTTTCTTTCTGTGGATAACTATTTAATAGATCAAGTTTGCACCGAAGTGATCCTTTTTTTGTACAGAGCGCGAAACCGTTCTCATGGTAAACTAGCGATGATTGGAAAAAACAGCGACATTAACACCGATGAACACAGCCCCAAAATCCGAAGCCGAACTGTTAGAACGCGCCCGTCAAATCGCTGGTATGAGCTTTGGCGATCTTGCCAAACAAGCCAATATGCGAGTACCTGACAATCTCAAACGAGACAAGGGTTGGGTAGGCCAATTACTGGAATGGCACCTTGGTGCGACGGCGGGTAGCAAACCTGTACAAGATTTTCCTGAAATCGGTGTCGAGCTAAAAAGCATCCCAATTGGCTACAATGGCAAACCACTAGAGTCGACCTTCGTTTGTGTCGCCCCATTAACAGGGATCACTGGATTAACCTGGGAAACCAGTCATATTCGCAACAAACTGTCGCGAGTCCTTTGGTTACCTGTAGAGGGGGAGCGTGAAATTCCTGTCGCAGAGAGACGTGTGGGATCACCGCTTATCTGGAGCCCTTCGATGCATGAAGAGACATTACTTAAAAACGACTGGGAAGAGCTCATGGATTTGATTGCACTCGGTGATGTTAATCAAATTACCGCCAGAAGCGGTGAAGTGCTGCAAATAAGGCCAAAAGCCGCCAATAGCCGAGCGAAGACGGAAGCGTATGGCGCCAATGGACAACCAATAAAAACCCTGCCCCGAGGCTTTTACCTCAGAGCGAGCTTTACAGGCTATATTTTAGAAACCTACTTTGCCTGATTTAGCCTAATGCTCAGTGCAAGTTGAGTTCAATATCGCAATAGCGATTCATCTCAGCGCTGCCGCACTCATCATACGCGTTGTGGAGCCTTAAATAGGCCTTCTCCACACCGAGACGTGTCAGTGCTTCTTTTACAGAATCTAATGACTCGTAATGAATAGGCTCATCATCTTGTTTAATGGGTTCGAGTTTGTGCTTGTATTCCACTGCAAGTAAATAGTGTGAAATATCAGCACAACCGATCACAAACACCTTAGGTGGCTTATAACTCTCTTTATGATGTCCATGTAACCAACGATCGAGCTGATGTTTTTGCATAGTCCACCTCCTCTGCTTATGTGGATAATGCGTGACTTATCACTATCAGTTTAGCCAAAGCGCAGCCAGTTGCGCATAAAATGAGCAGATCTTTTATAAAAACGGGGTATAGTGGAATCAAATAACAACAAGCAAGGATGGCTCAATGAAATACCACAAGCTCCCACACTCTTCGCTCGAAGTCAGTAAAATCTGTTTGGGAACCATGACATTCGGTGAGCAAAACACCAAGCAAGAAGCCTTTGAACAACTTGATTATGCCGTTGAACGTGGGATCAACTTCATCGATACTGCTGAGATGTATCCAGTTCCGCCTAAGCAGAACACGCAAGGGTTAACTGAATCTTATATCGGTGACTGGCTATCGCATTCTGATAAAAGACAAAAAGTCGTTTTGGCAACCAAGGTTGCAGGCCCGCGCAACGTCCCTTACATTCGCGAAAATATGAGCCTAGATCGCCGCAACATCCATCAAGCGCTTGATGACAGCCTCACTCGATTAAAAACCGACTATATCGATCTTTATCAGCTTCATTGGCCACAGCGTAAAACCAACTGTTTCGGCCAGCTCAATTACCCTTATCCTGACGACAATGAAGAAGTCACCTTAATTGAAACGCTCGAAGCACTAAACGAGCTGATTAAGGCGGGGAAAATTCGCTACATCGGCGTATCGAACGAAACGCCATGGGGTGTAATGACACTGCTCAAGTTAGCGGAAAAGCACGACTTACCTAGAATCGTTTCCATTCAAAACCCGTACAACCTGCTTAATCGAAGCTTTGAAGTGGGCTGTCGGAAATCAGTCATCATGAAGGGGTTGAGCTACTCGCTACTCACCATTAGCCTTCGGCTGCTTGAGCGGTAAATACCTCAATGGACAAAAACCAGAAGGCGCACGTTGTAGCTATTTGAACGCTTTGTTCGATATTTCACGCCTCAAGGCATCGAAGCGACTCAGGCCTATGTAGATCTTGCTCATAAACACGGCCTAGCCCCATCACAAATGGCGCTGGCATTTGTGAATCAACGTCCTTTTGTCGCCTCCAACATTATTGGTGCCACCAATCTCGACCAACTAAAAAGTAATATCGATAGTATTGACGTTACCTTGTCCGATGAACTGTTAGAAGAGCTACAAATAATAGGGGCAAGATATTCAAACCCTTGCCCCTAGTCTTACTTTCTAGTGTGTGCGAGGAATGGACATATGATCCAGCCTCGCTATCTCAAGTCATCGGCGGGCAGTGACTCTGCCCGCCTTAAGTTACGTAACTAATCTTGACTGCAATTCTCGACGTAGATGACGAGCTTTGCGCTTAGCGACAACTTGAGGAGCAGCAACGTGACCAAGTGGACGACCCTCTTTGTCTAGGCCGATGTCTCTTAGCAGGTGCTCGTTGTGAAGTGGTAGTTGATACGCATTGCGACGGTAGCGTCTTTTCCACTCACGCTCTTCTTTTTGAATGTCAGCTTTAATTAGCCATGTTGCGATAGTTAGATAAACAGATGTACGCATAATAATCTCCAGATTAAGAAATAAAGAGGAGAGAAATAGCGGTCTAGGAAAGATATATAGACTCTTATGTGACTGCTATTTCCGCAGCCTCATAAGGTTACGGATTAATTAAGCTTGTGCTGAACTTGCCACGGGTTTATCGGCAATAGTGGTGTCAAACTAGACCACACATATGATCAGCATCAGTACGGCGAACAGCACAAGCGTTGATAAAAGAAATACGATTCATCATTTTCTGTGCCTCCATACTGACTTAATTAATCCTGAAATTTGGGTAAATGAGCGTCTCGCTCACGGTTAATTCTTATGCAGTTCGTTTATTAAATCAACAAAACATATATAAAAAAGTGAAAAACAAATAAATACTCTAGTGATGACGATCATGAGTGTTTTATTGCCGAATATTTAATCAGTCAGACACCAAAATATGGTACTTTATTTTATTTAAGCAAAATACAACCTGATATTATTTCAAGCCCACTTAGTGCGAGCTGCATCAACATTCTGTGCAATAACAATGTAAACCACTAAAAACGGCGCCTATTCAACCAAAAAAGGTGCGAAGCACCTTTTATTGTTCAAAACCCTGCCCTTACGCTACATCGTCTCTTCTGTGATCAAGTTGTGCTTGTTCAATAGGCGATACATCGTCGCTCGGGAAATACCTAACTCTTTTGCCGCTTGGGTTACCTGCCCATTATGACTATCGAGCACTAGAATAAGCGCATCACGCTCTGAACGCTCTCGAATACTTTTCAAACTACGTTTACCAGAAAACGTGCCCGGTAGCTCAAAATGTTTTTTCGCTAGCACTTCTTCTTCAGTCATTAATACTGCCCGCTTCACCTGATTCATTAGCTCTTTCACGTTTCCAGGCCAATGATAATAAGTCAGTGACTTAATTGCATCATCGTCAATGGACTTCACAGGCGAATTAAACTCTTTCGCAAATTGGTTTATGTAATGTGTCACCAATAGCGCAATATCTGTCGCACGCTCTTTAAGGCTAGGGACATTAATTCTTAGCACATTAATGCAATGGAAGAGCTCTTCGTTAAAGGTGCCGTCACCCAAGGCTTTCTCAATATCTGATGAATCGGCCGCTAAAATACGCACATCAAACTCCTTGATGCCTTTAGCAGTTTCAATTTGCCCATCTTGATAGAACTTTAATAAATTAAGTTGCTGCTTGAGTGGCAGAGTGAATATGTCGTTGAGGACAATGGTGCCACCTGATGCTTGATCCAACAATGAACTCTGAGAAGCGTCATGCATACCAAAAAACTCGTTTTCGAATCGAGCATCCGAGAACGCACGACAATTGACAGCAATAAACGGCTTTTGCGAGCGAGCTGAACAGCGATGAATCGCTTTAGCGACCGACTCCTTGCCTGCACCAACCTCGCCGTGGATCATAATACTCACGTCTGTTGGGCCAATACGTCGTATTTGGTCACGTAGTCGTCTAATAGGCAGCGACTGCCGACGATTCCTAGATCATTGTCGTTGCCATTGTGCGGCCACACTTTTTGCTCAAGTTTGAGCATACCAAGTTGGTGACCTATGGTACTCATGAGCCTTGAGTCTGGAATTGGCGTGGTGAAAAAATCGATACAGAAGTTGACGATAAATTGGCAAATCGTATCTGAGCTGAGTTGTGACTCACGGATAAACGCTATCCAACGCACCTGTTTATGGGTACTAACGAGTTTCGCGATACCATTTAGGCTAAAATCATCTCGCGTGAGATCGACAATACCAATACATGGTCCAATCTCAGAAAACAGCGCATCTGCTTTGCGAAGATCAGAGCATTGCGTGCAACGCCAGCCCGCTTGCTCCAGAACAGACAGCCAAGGCTCATAAACTCCACCCACCACGACCAAAGAGCCGGGGATTGAATCCATCCGAAATTCGGTTCCCATTACATCATTCCTATTATTATTTTAGATTCAACAGATTAATTCTATGCAAATAAACCTATCTATCAAACACGCAAATCGCGTTTAAAACGTACAGAGGTGTCTCATAAATAAGACTAGTGCACGATTTATGACTTTTCTATAAACATTCAAGGAAATTTGGCATGAAAAAAAGCCTCTCCGAAGAGAGGCTTTGTAGGAAATCATAACCTTAGCAGAGAACTTACTGCTGAGGACGCATCGCTGGGAATAGGATAACGTCGCGAATGGTGTGCGTATTAGTAAATAGCATCGCCAGACGGTCGATACCAATACCTTGACCCGCTGTTGGTGGTAGACCGTGTTCTAGTGCAGTAATGTAGTCTGCATCGTAGTACATCGCTTCGTCATCACCCGCGTCTTTCGCATCAACCTGAGCTTTGAAGCGCGCGTCTTGGTCTTCTGCATCGTTAAGCTCAGAGAAACCGTTCGCTACTTCACGACCACCGATAAAGAACTCGAAGCGGTCAGTGAAGAATGGGTTATCATGCTACGACGCGCCAGTGGAGAGATATCTGCTGGGTAGCCAGTGATGAACGTTGGCTGGATTAGCTGAGGCTCAGCCGTCTCACCAAAGATCTCTTCAAGAAGCTGTCCACATGTCCAGAACGTCTCTACTTCAACGTGTACAGATTTAGCAATCGCTACCATCTTGTCACGGTTAGTTAGGTCTTCTTCTGTTAGCGCTTGAATTTCAGCGTGGTCTGGGTTGTAGTGTTTGATCGCTTCAAACATGCTCATGCGAGCGTAAGTGCCACCAAACTCAACGGTTTCGTCACCGTAAGGCATTGACGTTGAACCTAGAACATCCATCGCTACCGTGCTTAGCATCTCTTCAGTGAGATCCATCAGATCTTTGTAGTCAGCATACGCTTGGTAGAATTCCATCATTGTGAATTCTGGGTTGTGACGTGGCGATAGACCTTCGTTACGGAAGTTACGGTTGATCTCGAATACGCGATCAAAGCCACCTACCACTAGACGTTTTAGGTAAAGCTCTGGTGCAACACGTAGGTACATGTCGATATCAAGTGCGTTGTGGTGCGTGATAAATGGACGTGCCGTCGCGCCGCCAGGGATCACGTGCATCATTGGCGTTTCAACTTCTAGGTAGCCTTTTGAGCTCATGAAGTTACGGATTGCCGATACTAGCTTAGAGCGAATAATGAACGCGTGACGAGAGTCTTCGTTAACGATTAGGTCAACGTAACGCTGACGGTAACGCATCTCTTGGTCAGTGAGACCGTGGAACTTCTCTGGTAGTGGACGAAGTGCTTTCGTTAGCAACTCGTACTCTTCCATGTTCACGTAAAGATCGCCTTTACCAGACTTGTGCAGTGCACCTTTCACACCGATGATGTCACCGATATCAAGGCCTTGGTATTTCTCTTTTAGCTCTTTTTGAACATCTTTTGCTGCGTATGCTTGGATACGACCAGACGTTTCTTGAATCGCTAGGAATGGACCACGCTTAGCCATAACGCGGCCTGCGATTGCCACTACGTGGTTTAGCTCTTCTAGTTCTTCTTTCGTCTTCTCACCAAATTCCGCTTGAAGGTCGCCTGCTAGGTGCTCACGACGGAAATCATTTGGGTGGCCGTTAGCTTTGCAGCTTTTACGGATATGATCCAGTTTTGCGCGGCGCTCAGCGATCAGCTTGTTTTCTTCTTGTACGTTTTCGTTTTGAACAGCATCAGTCATTTTTCGATGTATCCTGTTTTAAAGTGGTGAAAAGCTTACAGGCCTGATTTTAGGCTAGCTTCGATAAATTTGTCCAAGTCGCCATCAAGAACCGCTTGAGTGTTGCGGTTTTCAATGCCAGTACGCAAGTCTTTAATGCGTGAATCATCAAGTACGTAAGAGCGAATTTGGCTGCCCCAACCGATGTCAGATTTAGCATCTTCGTTCGCTTGCTTCTCTGCATTTTGCTTTTGCAGTTCATGCTCGAACAGTTTTGCACGTAGCTGTTTCATCGCTTGGTCTTTGTTTTTATGCTGAGAACGATCGTTCTGACACTGAACCACGATGTTCGTTGGAACGTGAGTAATACGAACCGCAGATTCCGTGGTGTTAACGTGCTGACCACCCGCACCAGAAGCGCGGTAAACGTCGATACGAAGATCTGACGGGTTGATCTCGATATCAATGTTGTCATCAATCTCTGGATAAACAAACGCAGAAGCAAATGAAGTGTGACGACGGCCGCTTGAGTCAAATGGTGACTTACGAACTAGACGGTGAACACCTGTCTCTGTACGTAGCCAACCATAAGCATACTCGCCCGATACCTTCACTGTTGCGCCTTTAAGGCCAGCAACTTCACCTTCTGATACTTCGATGATTTCTGTCTTGAAGCCTTTCGCTTCTGCCCAACGAAGATACATACGTAGCATCATGTTGGTCCAGTCTTGCGCTTCAGTTCCACCAGAGCCCGATTGCAAGTCGATGTAGCAATCTGACGCATCGTGGTCACCAGCGAACATGCGACGGAACTCAAGCGTTTCTAGCTTGGCTTCCAGTTCAGCAAGTTCTGGTTCAATTTCATCGAAGGTTTCTTGGTCTTCTTCTTCAACCGCAAGCTCTAGAAGACCGTCTACGTCTTCTACACCTTGGTCAAGAAGGTCGATGGTTTCAACAACCGCTTCTAATGAGGCACGTTCTTTACCGAGTGCTTGCGCACGCTCAGGTTCGTTCCATACATCCGGTTGTTCAAGTTCTGCGTTGACTTCTTCTAGACGCTCTTTCTTAGCGTCATAGTCAAAGATACCCCCTCAGGATATTTGTGCGTTCAGACACATCCTGTAGGCGGTTTTTGATAGGATTGATTTCAAACATATTTGCTCAGCATTTATGAGTAGAATTTAACCGCAGAATTCTACTCAAAAATGTGACGAAGATACAGGAAAATATCGATTTTCCTTGACCGAAATATCAAGCCCCTATCGAGGCTCAATATGGTCGACCATCAGTTGCAATGACTGGTTTCCGCGAAACTCGTTGATATCTAGTTTGTAAGCGAGAGTGACCGTTTTCACCGAGGCATCTGGCCAGCGGCGCAGATCCACGTTAAAGGCGATCGCATCCAGCATAATGTTGGTGCCAAACCCTTTGTGCATCGGCTCAACCATAAGCTTGAGGTGTTTTTCACCCACCAGCTTTTGATGCAGTACTTTGAACTCACCATCAAACACAGGATCAGGGAACGCTTGCCCCCAAGGACCTCCAGCACGGATCTGCTCTGCGGTATGCATGGAAAACTCTTCCGGTGCTAACTCACCATCTGACAAGATAATGCCTTTTAGCGCGGTATCTCCTAGCTCTTCACGTACCACCTCATCAAACAACTTACTAAAGCGCTCGAAGTCTTTTTCCATGATAGCAAGGCCGGCAGCCATTGCGTGACCACCGAACTTCAAAATCAGTCCAGGGTTCTGGGTATCAATACGGTCAAGCGCATCGCGCATATGTAAGCCTTGGATAGAACGACAAGACCCCTTAATCGTTCCTTCGCCACCATCGGCAAACGCTATCACCGGACGATGGAACTTGTCTTTGATACGAGAAGCCAAAATACCAATCACACCTTGGTGCCAATCACGCTGGAACAGCGCTAGGCCATATGGCAGCGCCGCCTTATCGCTAATTTGCAAACGTTCACAAAATGCCAATGCTTCTTGCTTCATGCCTTCTTCGATGTCTTTACGCGTCTGGTTAAGTCCATCAAGTTCACTAGCCATACGACGAGCGGCGTGGATGTTATCCGACATCAAAAGCTCAACACCAAACGACATGTCATCCAAGCGGCCTGCTGCATTGATTCGTGGACCAAGCGCAAAACCAAAATCGGATGCCACCAGCTTTCTTGCATCGCGCTTAGCGATTTCAATCAAAGCTTGAATACCGGGCCTGGCTTTGCCTGCTCGAATTCGCTGCAGACCTTGGTGCACTAAAATGCGGTTATTCTCATCCAAAGCCACCACATCGGCGACGGTACCGAGCGCCACCAAATCAATCAGCTCCATCAGTTTTGGCTCAGCCATGCCTTGTTCGGCGAACCAATTGCGCTTTCTCATATAAACGCAAAGCGCCATCATCAGATAAAACGCGACACCAACACCGGCAAGCGCTTTTGAAGGAAAACCACACTCATTGAGATTGGGATTGACCATGGCATCCACATTCGGCAGCTCTGAACCCGGTAAGTGGTGATCAGTCACCAGCACCTTGATGTTATTGTCTTTGGCGTACTGCACCCCGGAAATCGAAGAAACACCATTGTCAACGGTCATGATGACTTCTGCACCAATCTCGATAGCTTGATCGACTACCTCAGGCTTAGGCCATAGCCATCTTCAAAACGGTTAGGGACCAAGTAGTCCACATTACGGCTGCCTAGCATACGAAGAGCCAGCACAGAAAGCGCCGAGCTCGTCGCACCATCAGCATCAAAGTCACCGACGACGATAATGCGCTTTTGCTGCTCAATCGCCTCAAACAGCAGCTCAACAGCAGCGTCAATGCCTGCTAGCTGTTGAAAGGAGTGCAGCCCTTTAGCCGCTTTTTCCAATTGAGCGACATCACTCACACCACGGCTGATGTACAGGCGGCGCAGCAATGCAGGAATAGAGTCAGGAAGTATCGAAATATCGACATCAGGACGGCGTTGGATTTCTATCATAAAATGCAATGGGCCTTAAAAGGCCCCAATCCTAATCATTATTGAATTTGTTGTAGACGCTTTAGAAGATCAGCAGGAGGAAGGTAGCCACCGACCATTTCACCATTTGGTAGGAAGATTGCTGGCGTACCACTGATACCTAGCTCGCGTCCCAGCTCGTAGTGTTTAGCTACGGTCTCTTGGCACTGATTCAGGTCGCCATCAAACACTGCTTCTTTGCGGTTAACTTTCGCATCGTGCATCGCGTCAGCTGGATTTTCTGAACACCAGATTTTCGCCATTTGATCAGCTACCGAGCCTGTCGCGCCTTGTCGTGGGTAAGCAAGGTAGCGCACCGTAATTCCAAGGTCGTTGTATTGTTCCATTTGGCTGTGCAGTCTCACACAGTAGCCACACGTAATATCAGTGAATACCGTCACTACGTACTTCTCGTCTTTTGCTTTGTATTCGATGACTGTGTCAGCAAAAGAGGCAATTTTTTCCGCATTGATTGGCGCTTGGCGCTCAGCAATCACGTCTTTGTAATTACCATCAGCATCAATCGAGTACAATGTGCCGGCAATGAAATGATCACCCGATGGTGACGCGAACAAGATACCGCTAGGAGTACGAACTTCTACCAGGCCCGCAATATCTGAAGCCACGACTTCTGATACCTCAATGCCGATTTTGGCAAATCGTTCACGAATGGCCGCTTCATCTGCTGCGCTGCTTACCGCCGCCGCTTCAACGACAGTTGCTGGTGTTGCTTGGCTTGGTTGAGACTCTTCTGCACCGCAAGCCGTCACGAAAAATGGCAGAGAAAGTAGAGTTAAGCGGCGTAATACGCTCATGAAAATCACCTTTGTATAGAAAACGTTAAATTAAGCCCTTGGATGATGCTGGCTATGAATGTTCTTCAATCGTTCAGTTGCTACGTGAGTATAAATTTGTGTCGTGGATAAGTCACTATGCCCTAGCAACATCTGTACGACACGCAGATCTGCACCATAGTTCAATAGGTGCGTCGCAAAAGCGTGTCTTAATACGTGTGGCGACAATAGCTCGGTATCAATATCAGCCAACACAGCATAGAACTTAATACGGTGCCAAAAGGTTTGTCGGGTCATCTGCTTTGCACGTTTACTTGGAAACACCACATCTGAGGTTTTCTCACCAAGCAACTGCGGGCGACCTTTATCGATAAACTCAGAGATCCAATCAATGGCGTTCTCGCCCATAGGCACTAAACGCTCTTTGTTGCCTTTACCAACAACACGCACTACGCCCTGTCTCAGGCTGATGTTTTCCATTGTCAGGCTGACAAGCTCTGTAACACGAAGGCCAGTAGCGTAAAGAAGCTCTAGCATCGCTTTGTCACGCAGCTCTATTGGATCGTTCGGATCGGGCGCGTCCAGGAGCGCCGTTACTTGATCTTCGGTTAAATCTTTCGGTAGTCGCTTAGGAAGCTTTGGGCTCACCAATAGAGCGGTCGGATCGTCCGAGCGCAGTTTTTCTCGGTGCAGATATTGGAACAACCGACGGATGGCAGACAGCATTCGCGCTCTTGAGCTTTGCTGGTAGTTTTGATCCGCCAACCAGCTTTGATACTCCTGCAGGCCCGCTAAGCTAATAAAATCCAGTTTATAGTTGTGCTCATGCATCCATTTCAACAATTTCACCAAATCATTTCGATAAGACGCCAAGGTGTTTTCTGACAACCCTCGCTCCATCCACATGGAATCGAGAAATTGCTCCACTAAGCCCTGATCTTGGATATTGACGTCGCTCACGACTACCTCTTGGATGTTTATACAGTACTTTGAACAGAGTAAGCGAGAAAAAACCAGATTGCCATAAAAAACCACCACCTAGCGAATAAGCGCTGCAAAGATGGTCGAATTCAGAGTAGAATCTTGGCCAATCATCACAACCAAGATACAGTGAAGTTATGAAAATAGGCTTATTTTACGGCTCGTCCACCTGCTACACCGAGATGGCTGCAGAGAAAATCCGCGACATCATCGGCCCTGATATCGTCGATATATTCAACGTAAAAGAGACGCCTATTACCAAGATGAGCGAATACGACCTGCTTATCTTAGGCATTTCCACTTGGGATTTTGGTGAACTCCAAGAAGACTGGGGCGCTATTTGGGATCAAATCTCCGGTGTATCACTCAGTGGAAAAGTCGTCGCTCTGTTCGGGTTAGGCGATCAGGAAGGCTATGGCGAATGGTACCTCGATGCATGGGCATGCTACACGACGAGCTTAAACCAACCGGCGCTCAATTTATTGGCTACTGGAATAACCAAGGCTACGAGTTTGAAGCGTCAAAAGCACTCACCGAAGATGGCAGTCAGTTTGTCGGTCTCGCTTTGGATGAAGACTCTCAATACGAGCTCAGTGACGAGCGCATTGCAAGCTGGGTTGAGCAGATCCTTGTTGAGTATCAGCAAACGCTTTGATGCTGACAAAGAAAAAATACCTAAACAAACGGCGCCTATCAAGGCGCGTTTTTAGTTCTGTTGAAGTCTTACTGGTAGACTTACTATCAGCATGCCCAATTAGGCAGCTTCTTGCTCTAGACTTTGGTCACTTCGACCAATAAAGCACATGCAAACAATCGCAACAAACGTAGGCATTACCCAACCCATGCCCACACTGAACAGTGGCAATGCGTTGAATGCAGACACATCAATACCCGCTACTTTCGCAGCATCGATCATAGCAAATGCCAGTGATACTAAGATAACCACGCGGTAAGCAAGTTTCGGGTTCGCTAGGTACTTGCGAGTAAATGTCAAAGCGACTAGCGCAATCGCTACTGGGTATAGTGCAAACAGTACCGGAACCGATAGTGAGATAAGCTGTGCCAAACCAACGTTTGCTACAACAGCACATGCAACACCAATGATCACAACCCATTTCTGGTAGCTGATAGATGTGAGTGAACTGAAGTAATCAGAACACGCTGAGATCAGACCGATCGCCGTCGTCAAACACGCTAGCAATACAATCACAGAAAGAACGATTTGACCGTATGGACCAAACAACGCTTGTACGTATTGGCTTAAGATAGCACCGCCGTTGTCAGCACCTGCTGCAACCGTTGCGCTCGTCGCACCAAGGTAGAACAGTGAGATGTAGACAAACGCAAGACCCGCTGCTGCAATGAATGCCGCGCTAATTAGGTACTTAGTCGTTGCCGCTTGCTCTGTGATGCCTTTCTTACGCAGTGCATCCACAATCAACATACCAAACATCAAAGAGCCGAAGGTGTCCATGGTGTTGTAACCTTCAAGGAAACCTTTGGTCAGAGGCTGGCTTAGGTACTCTCCGACTGGAGCAATCATCTCACCTTGCGGGTCAATGAATACCGCACCTGCAAGAACAATCAGGCCAACAAACAGAACTGGCGTAAGCACCTTACCGATAACATCAATCAATTTGCCTTGCGACCAAGCAAATGACATAGCAACAGCAAAAAACAGGATTGAGAAAATCGTTAGGTGTATTTGGGCGGCGTCAGCAAAGAATGGGCGAATCGCCATTTCATAGGCTACTAGACCAGTACGAGGCGCGGCGAATGCAGGGCCGATAATAATAAAGATCAGTACCGCAATAAGCGTCGCCGCTTTCTTTGGCAAATCTTTCGTCAGGTGCTCCCAAGAGCCTCCTGCCACTGCAACAGCAATAATGGTAATAAGAGGAAGACCTACTGCAGTGAGAAGAAAGCCGGTCATCGCTGGGAGCAAGTTTTCACCCGCTAATTGACCCGCTAGTGGTGGAAAGATGATGTTGCCAGCACCAAGGAAAAACGCAAACAGCATAAAGCCGACTGCTATAATATCTGTTGTTTTTAACGTCTGTTTCACAGATATGCCCTTACTTGTTATGTTGTGTTTCTATAGAAGGAATCTTGGTTCCCTCGTAAAATAAGGCGGGCATAATGACGAATCACTAGTCAATAAGCAATAGATATAGATATAAACACTATATAAATTTGTTTAATTGATTCGAAAGCAGTTTGATTAACTAGAGTAGTTAATCAATATGGAATTTTATCTCGATCATTTTCCTACACACACCACTTACATACAGCACATATCACTACTCAACAATTTAACAACAGTACCTATCACTTAAAAGCAAACGATTAACAAAATAACTTATGACTAGCAGCACATCAAAAACGAAAGGCTTTCAATTCAAACAGTTCGCAATTCTCGATGGTCAATCCGGGATGCCAGTTAGTACCGATGGGGTACTTCTTGGTGCGTGGGCACAATTTACCAACGCCGAGCAGCTGCTTGATATTGGCACCGGTACTGGACTTTTAGCCTTAATGTGCGCTCAGCGTTTTCAAACTGCCGCGATTACCGCGTCGATATCGACAGCACAGCCATTAAAGACGCCAAACGCAGCTTCACTGCCAGCAGATGGAGTGCACGATTAACACTGCTTCAAGGCGATGTATTAAAGCAAAACTTTAGCGAACGTTTTACGGGAATCATTTGCAACCCACCCTACTTCAATAGCGGTGAAGTCTCGCAAAATGCCCAACGAGCCACTGCCAGACATACTCACACCCTAGCACATGAACAATTACTAGAGCGCTGCCACAGCTTACTTATTGAGGAAGGGCAAGCCAGCTTTGTTCTGCCAACACCAGAGGGTGAACAGTTCATCGCAATGGCTAAGCAGCAAGGTTGGTATTTAACACGTCTATGCCGAGTACAAACCACCCCAAAAAAGCCTTGTCACCGTCTGCTGTTTACCTTGAGTAAAGTATTTGAAGAGTGTAGAGAGGAGCATTTAGTTATCCATGGTGACGCCAGTGGATATTCTGCGGACTTTATTACTCTAACTAAGGACTTTTACCTTAAAATGTAAGTGCGCCGCGCGTTCGTTTGAGTATAATAGCCGCCCTACTTTTTCCCTGTTTGATGTTTTTTTGCTCAGGGTTAACCTACGTCTTGTGGAGACACTATAGTGATCAGAACCTTTGCCGAACTCGATCTAGATCCGGTCCTTTTAGAAGCGATTGAAGAAATGGGCTTTAGCCGCCCAACTGACATCCAGGCTCAGGCTATTCCACAAGCATTGGATGCAAGGGATATTCTTGCCTCTGCACCAACAGGAACAGGTAAAACCGCTTCCTTTGCTATTCCAGCAATCCAGTACTTGCTCGACTTCCCTCGCAAGAAGCAGGTCCAGCACGTATTTTGATCCTCACGCCAACTCGTGAGCTGGCAATGCAAGTAGCAGAGCAAGCAACGGCACTCGCGAAGTACACTCGCCTTAAAGTTGCGACCATTACCGGTGGTGTCACCTATGACTCTCACGCCGCAACACTGGCAGAGACTCAAGATATCGTGGTAGCAACACCAGGTCGTTTGATGGAGTACATCGAGGCGGAGCGCTTTGACTGCCGTGCTATCGAATGGTTAGTACTTGATGAAGCAGACCGCATGCTAGACTTGGGCTTTGGTCCAACCGTTGATCGCCTGTCAGCAGAGTGTCGCTGGCGTAAGCAAACGTTGCTGTTCTCTGCAACGCTTGAAGGTCGTGGTGTAGAAGGCTTCACTGCTGATCTTTTGAAAAATCCAGCCGAGCTCGAAGCTCAGCCATCAACTCGCGAACGCAAAAAGATCACCCAGTGGTATCACCGCGCCGATGATGCGAATCACAAACTGAACTTGCTAAAACACATCCTGACCGAGCAAGCTCAGCGTACTATCGTGTTTGTAAAGACGCGCGAGCGCCTAGGCGAGCTTCGTCAGCAATTAGATAGCGCACAGATCCCATGCTCGTGGATCCAAGGTGAGATGCTACAAGATCGTCGTAACAACGCGATCAGCCGCTTCCGTGATGGCCAAGTGAATGTCCTGCTCGCGACCGATATCGCCGCACGTGGTATCGATTTGCCAGATGTCTCTCACGTTATCAACTACGACATGCCACGCAGTGCTGATGTCTACCTGCACCGCATCGGTCGTACTGCTCGCGCAGGTAAAAAAGGCATCGCTATCTCTATTGTAGAAGCACACGATCAACCAATGATGGATCGCGTCGCTCGCTACACTAAAGAGACCATCAAAGAGCGCTTCATCGACGGCATGCGTCCAACGCACAAAAAGCCAGTCTTCAAGAAGAAAAAGCCGAAGAAAGACGACAAGAAAAAAGCGGTGAAGAAAAAGAAAAGCGCTAAGAAGAAATAAGCGCGAGCATTAGATAAAAGAAAAAGGGTGTCAGACTTGGTCTGACACCCTTTTTTGATCACTTTCGATATCTAATCACTGCTCTTCGCGCTTAAACACCAGCTCTGTCGCCGTCGATTCTTCTTCAACAAAGTAGTAGCCAGCGACATCAAATGCCGTCAGTTTTTCAATCGAATCAATACGGTTCTCGATGATGTAACGTGCCATCATGCCGCGCGCTTTCTTAGCGTAAAAGCTGATGACCTTGTATTGGCCATTCTTACAATCTTTGAATACCGGCGTGATCACTTTACCATCGAGCTGTTTTGGCTTAACCGCTTTAAAGTACTCGTTAGACGCTAGGTTAATCAGCACATTGTCACCCTGTGCAGTAAGAGCATCATTGAGCTTGTTGGTGATAATGTCGCCCCAGAATTGGTATAGGTTAGTGCCACGCTCGTTGGCAAGCTTAGTGCCCATTTCTAAACGATAAGGCTGCATCAAATCTAATGGCTTAAGCAGACCATAAAGGCCAGACAGCATGCGTAAGTGCTGCTGAGCAAAGTCAAAGTCATCCTCTGACAAGCTTTCTGCTTCCAATCCAGTGTAAACATCACCTTTGAAAGCAAGGATTGCCTGGCGAGCATTGTCTGTTGTAAACGTTTGTGACCACTCTTCAAAACGTGCGACGTTCAAGCCAGCGATCTTATCGCTCACCTTCATCAAAGCAGAGACATCGGCTGGGGTAAGCTTACGACACTCTTGAATAAGCTCTGCAGAATGCTCAATCAACTCCGGTTGAGTGAATCGCTCAGTCGCGAGCGGCGACTCGTAATCTAGGGTCTTAGCGGGTGAAACAACGATAAGCATGACTTTACTCTTTTAATATTGATTTGCTTCAGTATAAAAAAAGCCACGCACTTTCATCAATGAAATAGTGCATGGCTTTTTCTATTTTTGAGATAGGTAAAAGCGATTACTTGTTCGCTGTTTCCTTATTGTTATCCCAAATACCCTCTTCAAGCTGAGATTTCAGCTCTGGGTAGTCGTTGGCATCAAAGGTTGGCACCTTGCCTGCTTTAAGCTGCTGATTGTAGTCTTTAGCAAGCTTGATCACGATGCCCGATAGCAGGATGATCGCAATCAAGTTAACAATGGCCATCAGACCCATCGACACATCCGCTAGCGCCCAAACCATTGGCAGCGTTGCCACTGAACCAAACATCACCATACCTAGTACGATAATACGGAACAGACCAAGACCCGCTTTATGGTTATGCTCTAGGAAAATCAGGTTCGTTTCTGCGTACGAGTAGTTCGCAATGATAGAGGTAAACGCGAAGAAGAAGATCGCAACCGCGACAAAGATACCACCCCATTCACCAACTTGAGAGCTCAATGCACGTTGAGTCAGCTCGATACCCGTGATTTCACTGTGCGGTACATATTCACCCGACATTAGGATGATAGCCACAGTCGCAGTACAGATAACGATAGTATCAGTAAAGACACCTAGCATCTGTACGTAACCTTGAGACGCAGGGTGCGGTGGATACGGTGTTGCTGAAGCTGCTGCGTTTGGCGCAGAACCCATACCGGCTTCGTTCGAAAACAAACCACGTTTGATACCTTGGATCATCGCTTGAGCGATAGCATAACCTAGACCACCCGCTGCGGCTTCTTGGAAGCCAAATGCGCTCTTAAAGATGTAAGCTATCACATCTGGCACTTTCTCAATGTTCATGAACATGACAACAAATGCCAGAACAAGATACGCCAGCGCCATAACTGGAACGATAAGCTCCGCAGTACGCGCAATCTTACGTACGCCACCAAAGATAACGAATGCAGAGATAAGAACAATCACCACACCCACGATCATTGGATCAAAACCAAACGCGGTATTCATCGCATTGGCAATCGCGTTTGCTTGAACCGCGTTGAACACCAAACCAAAAGCAATAATAAGGAAGATAGAGAACAATACGCCCATCCAGCGCATGCCTAGACCTTTTTCCATATAGTAAGCTGGGCCACCACGGTAGTTACCGTCGTCATCTTTAGTTTTGTATAGCTGCGCTAGAGTACTTTCTGCGAATGATGTCGCCATACCCAGCATTGCAATCAACCACATCCAGAAGATAGCACCAGGGCCACCTGCCGTTAGTGCAACAGCCACACCTGCCATGTTACCTGTGCCCACACGAGCAGCTAGACTGGTACAAAGTGCTTGGAAAGATGAAATACCAGCAGTGTCTGCTTTGCGGCTGTTTTTCAGCACACTGAACATGTGACCGAAATGGCGGAACTGAATAAACCCAAGGCGTACTGTAAAGTAAATCCCCACACCTACGAGCAAATAAACAAGAATCGATCCCCAAAGTAGATCGTTCATTAGATTAATAACGTCTGTCACTTTAAACCTCACTTAAAGTTAGAGTCCGAGCTGCACTTCCGAGTGCGTCCTAAGCGCCATGGTCTTCTCCATCCGTGAAGTTTTGTTCATTTCTTTCTTTTTCACGGCAACTTAGCTTGTATTTCTTACCACTTGAGAACGGCATACAAGTCGGCGTATTTTTTGACGGAGCGGATTTTGCAGCCATGCTCACGAAAAAGCAATACGCAATCGGTGGTATATTATTGTTA
Organism: Vibrio maritimus; assembly: GCA_003263775.1. Classification (GTDB taxonomy): domain Bacteria; phylum Pseudomonadota; class Gammaproteobacteria; order Enterobacterales; family Vibrionaceae; genus Vibrio; species Vibrio maritimus. Next base: position 143,305 of record JYJJ01000002.1, on the reverse strand, counting down.
TTTTTCACCTTAAAATCACGAAAAGTTAACACTAAGCAAAGCAAATGCTTCACTTTTTTGCCTCAAGTTAGCATCAAATATACAACAACCTACAGGTGTTAGCCGCAAAGCGCATAGGGTTAGCCAAAATTAGTGCAAGCCTTGTTAGCACAACGGGTCTACGCTCATTTACCAAACGAGGTACTTTTTAGCAGTTATCAGGCAATGAGAATGCTTATCGTAGCACGCAAACGTTGCCCTTCAGCCTGATTCGCACAGAGCGTTAACAAAACTCACTGAAGGACTCTTTTGCAATTTGTGATTTAAGTGGTCATTTTTTATTCGAATTGAAGCTCTAAAAGTGTGAGATTGAGTTCAAAATGGCATAAAACATTCATAGTCTCGAAACAAATGAGAAACATATCAAAGTTAGTCTGCGTAAGAATGTGGTACTTAAAGGGCTCCGTAGGGAGAACAAAACAAGTGAGGTAGCTTATGGATGGCTTTGAACTGGATGAGATTACGGAAGTAGACGCACCTAGAGGGCGCGCCGCTCGCTCAAAACCTGTCAAAAGAAAATGGCGAGAAATTGAGGCCATTAAAGACAGACAACGCCTACAAAAAGAACTCAACGATATGGACATCGGGCTAGACTTTTCAATCGACGACGTCGATCTCTAATCACTCAACATTCAATCAAGAATTTTCGGTGGCGATGAGCCTGAAACTTCGTCACTGATGACACGCAAAACCCTCTTTTTAGAGGGTTTTGCTTTATCTGTCGCATACACGCTGATGATTTGCCATCGAGAACAAATTGACGAAAGTCAAATGATAACTCATATCAATATCATTTAGTCTGTATTTCTTTTTGCGCTTGCCCTACAATACGCCTTCGTTTCGTTCGATAGCAGCGCAGTGCTGTCGACGTCATCCTAATACACTATCGGTACTTTCTAGTAACAGCAGAAGGCTATAGAAATGAACAAGACGGCTCTTCGTCTCACGTTGTGCTCACTTCCATTGCTAACCATCAGCAGTGTCACGAGTGCAAATGACCTCAACACAGCTCGCAATGTCGAAGCTCAAACCATCACACAAAGCGCGCAAAGCCAAGCTCGCATCAACCAAAGCAGCGATAAAGCCTTTGAGCTTAAATCCGATATTGCCATGCTTGAGCAAGAAGTCGCTAATCTTGAGGTTTATGAGCGTCACCTAAACGATGTCGTCGATAATCAGCAGCAAGAGATGGCGAGCATTGATAGGCAGCTTGAGCAAATCAGTGACACTCGCCAAGGTGTTGTCCCTTTGATGTACCAGATGCTCGAAGGTCTGGAACAACACATTGCTAGCGACAAGCCTATTCGTCAGCAAGCTCGCCTAGCAAGACTCGATGAGCTAAAAGCGCTGATGCCGCAGGCCGATGTGAGTGATGCCGAGAAGTACCGCCGCATTCTTGAGGCTTATCAGATAGAAATGGACTACGGCATCAAGCTAGGTAGTTACCGTTCTCTTATTAATGTTGGTAGCGAGATCGAAGCAGAACAATTGTACCTAGGTCGTTTATCATTGGTTGCTCGCAGCCTAGACCGCAACCAGTACTGGACTTGGGATAGCCACCAAAACAGCTGGGTTACTGTCGACGCTTCACTAGCGCCACAGATTGATAAAGCGTTTGCCATTGCCAATAAACAAGCTTCTCCAGCTCTGATTGAGCTTCCAATGTCTCTACAAAAGGATCCAAGCTAATGCGCAATTCCGTATTCCTCGCCGCGCTGCTTGCATTCGGCTTATCACAACCAAGCTTTGCTGCGGACTCGCTGACATCAAAAGCACAGACAGCACAGCAACAAGAGCGTGCTCACAACAGTGAACGTGAAGCCAAGTTCAAGAAAGAAGAACAATCACTTGTCGCACGCAAAGCACAGCTGGAAAGTCGTAAAGCTGAGCTTGAAGCCAGCATCGAATCCTTGAGCACTGCGTTCTCAGAAAACGAACGTACTTTGGCAGAGCAGCAAAAGAAACTGCATCTAGAGACAGGTAGCTTAGGTGAACTGTTTGGCGTGGTGCGTCAATCAGCGAAAGAACTGCAAGTCGAACTTGAGCAGTCTGTTGCAAACACGCAGCAGTCTGCGCAAATTCAAGCGATTGACAACATTGTTGCTGCAAAAACACTGCCTTCTATTCAAGAACTTACCGGCCTGTGGGAAGCCTACCAAGCGCAAATCGCCTCAAGTGCCACTTATGCTGACGTTAAAGTGCCATTTGTTAACGGCGCCGGTGAAATCACCACGATTAACGCGACTCGTTTAGGTAACTTTGCGCTGCTTGCTGGGCACGGCCCAGTTGACTGGAACGGTAAACTGGCGAGCAATTTCCCTCGCCTACCCAAAGAAGTACCGACATCGGCAGAAACAGCGGGCATCGTGACAGGTCAAACCGCAACGCTTATCGACCCAAGCCGCGGAGACATCTACAAGCAACTTGCGGATAACCCAACCCTTAGCGAGCGCTTTGCCCATGGTGGCATTGTCGGTAAGATCATCGCCGCTCTCTTTGCCATTGGTATGATCATCGCACTATATCGTGCAGTGGTACTTACGACGACAGAACAAAAAATTAAAAAGCAGCTTAAAACGCCAGAAACGCCAACCGACAACCCGCTAGGTCGTGTACTCAGCGTCTATAACAGCGAGAAAAAACTGCACGTAGAAGCCCTTGAGCTGCGACTTCTTGAATCTATCATGGATGAGCAGCAGCATCTCGAGCGCGGTTTGAGCATGTTGAAACTTCTGGCAGCAATTGCCCCAATGCTTGGCCTACTCGGCACCGTAACGGGTATGATTGAAACCTTCCAGGTCATCACACAATTTGGCAATGCAGAACCAAGAGTGATGGCTGGCGGCATCTCAATGGCGCTTGTGACTACGGTTCTTGGTTTGATTACTGCTATGCCGCTGCTTCTTGCTCACAACCTATTGAGCTCAAAAGCAGAAACAATCCGCAATATTCTAGAAAGACAGAGTGTGGGTCTTGTCGCAGAGCAAGCTGAAGCGCAAACCATGGAGACTAAGCAAGCGTATGCCGCATAACCTCTTTAGTTGGTTGCCAGGAAGCGAGCACTTAAATCAGTTTATGACACAAGGTGGGCCAGTGCTTTGGTGGCTGGCCGCCGTTGTGTTCATCTTCTGGGTGGTAGCCTTTGAGCGCGTCATCTATTTCGCCAAGATTTTTCCCTCAGAGAGAAAGACCTGGGTGGACAAATGGGTGATGCGCCAAGATCATTACTCTTGGTATGCCCAGTCCCAGCGCAACGCCATGCTTAGCGAGGCGGAGAATAAACTCAAGCAGAACATTAACTTACTGAAGTGTCTATTGAGTCTGTGTCCGATGCTTGGTTTGCTCGGTACTGTAACCGGCATGATCACCGTGTTTGATACCCTTGCAGCGCAAGGCAGTGCGCAACCAAGATTGATGGCAGCAGGCATCTCTATGGCGACTATCCCGACAATGGCGGGCATGGTTGCTGCACTTTCCGGCATGCTCGCCTTTTCCCGTATTCAAAAATGGAGCAGCAAGAGCCTGCTTCAACTTGAGCAGCTACTGCGTAGTGAGCGTCAAACCGCTATTGCTAAAACCAGCCAGTCTGCTGATGGAGACTCACAATGAGATTAGGTCACCGTAGAAAACAAAATGATGACGCCAACATCGATATGACGTCGATGCTCGACATTGTCTTCATCATGCTTATTTTCTTCATCGTTACAAGCTCCTTCGTGCGGGAGTCCGGCGTTGATGTTAACCGCCCTCAGGCGAGCCATGCGGTCAGTCAAAAAGATGCTGGCATCTTTGTCGCAATCACATCGTCCAACGACATTTATATCGACAAACGCCGTGTAGATGTTGAGCGAGTGCAAGCGACCATTGAGAAGCTGCTTCTAGAACAACCTAATGCCTCTATGGTTATTCAAGCCGATAAACATGCCTTCAATGGCACCGTTGTCGAAGTAATGGACAGCGCTAAAGGCGCTGGCGTTACCAAGATTGCACTGGCGACGGAGAGTCCATAGATGCTTCGAGTACTTGCGAGCATACCGTTGGCCGCCGCCCTCGCGTTTGCCCTATTCTCGTTTATGAGTTGGATGATTGATATTGGCCCTAAATCTAAGCCAGATGATAAGCCAAGGTTGAGCTATGACCTCGTGATGGTTGAACCCGACAGTGAGACCGCAAGACGGCAACGTACTTTGCCAGAGCCACCAAAAATGCCATCCACCCCGCCGTCTGCAGCAGTGGTTGAGCAAAGCTCTCAGGTATCTAGCGTTCAAACGCCAAGCACTCCACAGCTGCCGAATATTTCAGTATCGACTCAGGTTGCGGGCGTGTCGCTAAACGCACCGACTGTGCCGGACATTGGCCAAAACCAACAAGTCATGCCATTACATCGCAAAGAGCCACGTTATCCGCGTCGTGCTTTGCAGCGCAATATTCAGGGCTATGTGGTGATGTCTTTCACCATTGATGAACGTGGTCGTCCAACCGATATCGAAGTGGTCGAAGCCAACCCTAAACGCATGTTTGAGCGAGAGGCTATGGTCGCGTTAAAACAGTGGAAATATCAGCCTATGGTCGTCAATGGAAAGGCAACGCCTCGTATTGGCCAGACCGTAAAATTAGAGTTTAAGTTGAATCAATGAGTAAACGTGTATTAGCGCTCTTTGCCCTATCTCTTAGCGTGTTAACCGGAAGTGCATTCGCAAGCCAAGAGCTTGGAATGCGCACCGCAGCTCAAGTATCCAAAGCCTACGAGCTAGAGCAGGAAGAGAAACTTAACGAAGCCATCACGCTACTAGAAGGGTTAAAGCCTAACGCGAGCTTTGACAAGGCGTATGTAGCTCGCATGCTCGGCATCTACTACTGGCAAGCCGAGCAGCCAAAGAGAGCCATCACGCAATTGCAAATCGCCGTCGACACAAAAGCGTTTAAAGATGAACAGGGTTGGCAAACAGAGCGTATGCTTGCCGAGCTTATGCTCTCCGAAGATATGCCTGAGAAAGCACTGGTTCACTTTAACAACTTGACCAAGACAGCAAACTCGTACGAAAAGCTGTCGAAGCAGCAGATCACCGGAGTTTGGTTAAACAAGGCTCGCGCTCACTACCTGCTTCAAGAGTGGAAGTCGTTACTTGCAGCGATTAAACACTACCACCAGCTCGATAGCACGCCAAAACTGCAACCACTGAGCTTACAGCTAAGTGCTGAGATGCAGCTAAACCATCTGAAAAGTGCGATTCTAACCACGCAAAAATTACTCGCACTGCAGCCAGATAACGTCATGTGGTGGCAGCAGCTTAGTTCACTGTATATGCAAACCAAACATTACAAGTTGGCGCTCGCGACATTAGTCTCAGCAGAGCGAGCGGGTATTCAAGTCCCGGACAATTTGAAGCTGAGTAAAGCGCAGCTCTACTCTCAACAAGGTATTCCCGAAAAAGCGGCAGAGTCGTACGCTGACTTACAAGTGAAAGAGACCGATATCGACACCATCATCAAGCAAGCTAGACATTGGCAAATGGCGCGCGAGTGGACAAACGCACAGACGGCTTGGCTCGCAGCAGCAAGGCTGAATGGGAAATACTATGAGGAAGTATCGCGACTTGAACTGCAGCAGGGTGATTTCAAACAAGCATTAACGTCTCTTGGCAAAGTAAAAGGCATGCCAGAGCAAGAGCGATTACTGCTGGAAGTACGTGCTTATGTGGGATTGAAAGACTACGCAAAGGCGACGAAGGTGGTCGAACAAGCACACCGAATTAAGCCAACCACGCAAAGCGCTGATTGGCTGCAATATCTACAACAGATGAGTCGAGCACACTAAGTCTTCCCTACGCGCTTTACTCGCAGAAATGAAACTCATAATTCCCTCTACGGAGGGAATTATTATTTATAGACCCCTAAACACTCTCCAATTCGTTTTGTCTAACCCGTTGGGCGAGCTGTTTATAGCGGTCAGCAATCGTCTCACCAAAGACCGGATCATCCTCTACCACAGTCCACTGGCTCTCCACCTGCTGCCAATCCGAGGTCGTAAAACGCTTTTCAATCAATGGCAGCACCGATTGCTCTTCCAAATCAAGGTGCTTCTTCTGATCTTGGATAAACTCCGATAACCGCCCGATGAACAGCTCTTGCGGCACCACCGCATCGTGCAGAATCATCTCAACAATGTCCAAGAACGAATGCGTTTTCTCAGACAATGCTTGGTGATCCGTTTCTAAATTATCGATATGCTCTTGCGAGCCATACTTATCGATAAAGTAGTGATAAAGAATGTCTTCTTTAGGGTGGTGGATTTTCTCTGAGTGATTAGCAAGGTAATCAACAATCTCTTTGATCACCCCGTAGTTGATAGGTTGCTCTTGCTCTAGCAAGTGCACTTTTCGGTTCAATATCGCCAGCAATCGCACCATATAGCCGTGCTCACGCCTAATCCTTTCGATCATCATAATCCTTCTCCCATATCCATACTCCTTGTAAGTGTATAAGAGAATCTGGAAGCGTGTTTTGATGGTGCTCGAAAAATCGCCAACTTAAAGATAGAACTAGTCGAGTACTGGCTGCCAATTGATAGCAGGTTTACCAAGCTCTTTTAGTAATTGGTTCGTCTTAGAAAAATGACCACAACCAAAGAAACCTCGACGTGCCGATAGAGGCGATGGATGCGGCGCGGTCAATACATGATGCTTTTGACGATCGATCATCGATCCTTTCTTTTGAGCATGAGCTCCCCAAAGCAAGAATATAATGTTCTCACTGTTTTGGTTTAGTGCTTCAATCACTCTATCGGTGAAGGTTCCCCAACCCAACTTAGCGTGAGAGTGTGCCTGCCCCTGCTCGACCGTAAGTACGGTGTTTAGAAGCAATACACCCTGGTCAGCCCAGCTTTTGAGATAACCATGCGCGGGGATCTCGAACTCAGGAATATCTTGAGCGAGTTCCTTATACATATTGACGAGCGACGGCGGCGTCTTTACTCCCGGAAGTACCGAGAAACAAAGACCATGTGCCTGATTGGGACCGTGATAAGGATCTTGACCAAGAATCACCACATTCACATCGGCAAATTCGGTATATTGAAATGCATTAAACACATCACTCGCTGGAGGTAGATGATTTTACCCGCTTCGCGCTGCTGCTCCACAAACTCTAGGGTTTGCTGAAGGTATGCTTGCTGTTTCTCTTTACCGATGACGTCTTGCCAGGTGAGTGTTGTCATTGTCGTTCCCTAGATGATGAAATCTGGGGCGTAGTCTATCACTCAACGGAGGGTCACCACTACTGTCATTTGCTTTACGCCACGCACCTTTGACGCGCAATTTGAACGTCAGTGCTGTTTTTAGTTTGTCAGTATATCAATGATGCTGATTCTTCATCTGGGGCGTTCGGTAGTGTCCATGACAATGAATATGACGGTTTGGACTTGGGAAACGCGATGAACGTGTTGTACTTGGTCTTGGAGCGGCTGGACGAGTCATAATGGCACCTACCTTTTTAGAGTCACAGATTTATGCAACATGCATGTAACTCAGTATGAAAGAAAGATGCCAAAAACGCATAATCCAACAGTAAGAAATTAACTATTTATAGCAAAATGTCTCAGTTGTTGGATTTCATCGGCCCAGATTTCGGGCTCTATTGTCTCTAAAATCAGAGGGATAGCATCAAATCGTTCATCTTTGGCAATATACTCAAAACAAGCCCAACCGATCTCACCTTTACCCAGCGAATGATGGCGATCCACTTTACCTGCCAACGGGATCTTTGAATCGTTTAAGTGCATAGCCCTCAAATAGTGCATGCCTACAACACGATCAAATTCCGCAAACGTCGCCTCACATGCCTCTTTTGTCCGCAGATCATAACCCGCGGTAAACGTATGGCACGTATCAAGACAGACTCCGACGCGTGATTTGTCTTCTACCTTATCGATAATGTGTGCCAGATGCTCAAAGCGCCAACCTAGGTTTGTCCCTTGCCCCGCTGTATTCTCAATCACCGCAATCACCTCAGGGACGGCCTTGTGCGCTAAATTGATAGATTCAGCGATTCGGTCAAGACACTCCTGTTCGGAAATCTTCTTTAGGTGACTACCAGGATGGAAGTTCAGTAAGGTTAAACCAAGCTGATGACAGCGCTCCATTTCATCAATAAACGCCGCTCGAGACTTCTCTAACTTCTCTTGCTCAGGTGCACCTAAGTTAATTAAGTAGGAATCATGCGGAAGAATTTGTTCCGCTCGGAAGCCGTATTTTTGACATTCCGCTTTAAAGTTTTGAATGACTTTTTCATCAAGCGGCTTTGCCACCCATTGACGCTGATTTTTAGTAAATAACGCAAAAGCGTTTGCACCAATCGCATGGGCTCTTTGTGGCACATTATCCACACCACCAGCCGCAGAAACGTGCGCCCCAATAAATTTATTCATCTTGCTTCCACCCGATAGAGATCACATTTTTAGAACTGTTATTTAGCGATCTTATACTTTCAGTTTTAGCTATGGAAATCGTTGATTTTTGGTTCCCAGAGCAATAAATTGGCTCAATTTGTAGTTTTATTACAACAAAATGAGCACTCAAATAAATTTGAATACTTAAAATATCATTTAGACACACCATTTTTAAAGGTTTAGTTGACCTTGGTCAAAAAATTAACCCTTATGTTTTTAATGTTTTTTGTTGTAATTTGATCTAAATCAATACTAAAATAACCACAACGGGTTATACATAAACCAGCTCAACAAAATTTGAAAATTAACACCATAAGTTTACCACTCTGAAAGTGGATTAGGAGATAGTGATGATTCAAGGTATCCAAATTACTAAAGCAGCAAACGACGATCTACTAAACTCAATTTGGCTGATCGACGGCGAGAAAAACGAAGCTCGTTGTGTAGCAGCAAATGCTGGTTTTGAAGCTGACCAAGTTATCGCTGTTAGCGACCTAGGTGAGTACGAAAGCCGTGAAGTAGCCATCGAAGCTGCTCCAAAGATCGAAGGCGGTCAGCACCTAAATGTGAACGTTCTTAAGCGCGAAACTCTAGAAGACGCTGTAGCTAACCCAGAGAACTACCCACAGCTAACTATCCGTGTTTCTGGTTACGCAGTACGCTTCAACTCACTAACGCCAGAACAGCAACGTGACGTTATCGCTCGTACCTTTACTGAGTCTCTATAATTAGAGACGTTAAGCAAAACGAATACTAAAAACAGACGCACAAGCGTCTGTTTTTTTATGCCTGTAAATCGGCAATCAACCGATACAAAAAAACCTCCCGAAGGAGGTTTTTACAGCAGTTTCAAGCTATTGAAGATTACTTCAACGTCACGCGAGCAAACTTGCGTTTACCTACTTGGTAAACCGCTTGGCCTGCTGCTGGTACTAGCTTAGTATCTTCAACCTTCTCGCCGTCGATCTTCACCGCACCTTGGCGGATCATACGCATAGCATCAGATGTTGAGCTCACAAGGCCCGCTTCTTTTAGTAGGTTACCGATTGGAAGGCCTGCATCGAAGTCGAACTCAGGCATCTCTTCTGGCATCGCACCTTTTTGGAAACGGTTGATGAACTCTTTTTCCGCCGCGTCAGCATCTGCTTCTGAGTGGAATCGAGCAATGATTTCTTTTGCAAGCAAGATCTTAACGTCACGAGGGTTTGCACCACCTTCAACGTCTGCCTTGAACTGTGCAATCTCACCCAGTGGACGGAATGACAGCAGTTCGTAGTAGCTCCACATCAAATCGTCAGAGATAGACATGATCTTACCGAACATTTCAGAAGGAGCTTCACTCACACCAATGTAGTTGTGAGCAGATTTAGACATCTTCTTCACGCCATCTAGACCAACAAGTAGTGGCATAGTGAGCACAACTTGTGGTTTTTGACCGTGTGATTTTTGCAGTTCACGCCCCATGAGTAGGTTGAACTTCTGGTCAGTACCACCAAGCTCTACATCCGTTTCCATCGCTACTGAATCGTAACCTTGAAGCAGTGGATACATAAACTCGTGGATTGCGATTGGCTGGTTGTTGCCGTAACGCTTTTTAAAATCGTCACGCTCAAGCATACGAGCAACAGTTTGGTTTGCAGCAAGGCGAATCATGCCCTCTGCACCAAGCTCAGATAGCCATTCAGAGTTGAACGCAATCTTAGTCTTTGCAGGATCTAGGATTTTGAATACCTGCTCTTTATACGTTTCTGCGTTACGCAGTACGTCTTCACGAGTTAGCGGTGGGCGAGTTGTGTTCTTACCCGTCGGGTCGCCAACCATACCTGTGAAGTCACCGATCAGGAACGTCACGTCGTGACCTAGGTCTTGGAATGCACGTAGTTTGTTTAGAATTACGGTATGGCCCAGGTGAATATCTGGCGCAGTTGGATCGGCACCCAGTTTAATGCGAAGAGGACGGTTCTCTTTTAGCTTCGCAATCAGTTCTTCTTCTGGAATTAGCTCGTCGACACCGCGTTTGATTTCAGCCAACGCTGCTTCAAGGTTCGCCATTCTTGTTCACTCCCACAGATTTGGCAAAAATAGTTTAGTTGGACATCTTACTTGAATAGCGATGTTTTTTGAAACCAGTTAGACTATTTGGTTTAGGAAATTACAAAAATAATGTTGAATTAAACGCTCATGGTCTCTGTTTTAAAGCGCTTGCCTTGCTACACCGCGCGCTCATCGCCTTTTTTAGTGCCATTATCGTCGTTGCACTGTTTCTGCCTGACATTTCAGAGCTCGACGATAGCAACGACAGACTCGAAATTGGCAAGCACTACGCGCTCTCCATTGACAGCGATGCATTCCCTGTTGGCAATGCCGCTCCGCCGACCGTGGTACTAAAATGGGAAGAACACACCGTTCGCTCTGGAGAGAGTGCCGCCATTCTATTTCAACGTCTTGGCCTTTCCCCTCGCCTACTTCATGACCTTATCTATACCAACGATGACATTAAGAAGCAGCTTTCACGCTTACGTCCAGGTGACAAACTGACTTTTGGTTTTGACGAGAACAGCGACTTCGTGCAGTTAAAGCGCCGCATCAATGACTATGAGACCTTCAAAGTCACCAAAACCGACAAAGGCTTTACCTCTAGCTGGGACAAAAAGCAGGTCGACTACCAATATAACTACGCTCAAGCCGAAATCAGCTCAAACTTCTGGAATGCCGGAATTGGCGCAGGACTGACGGCCAACCAAATCATGGAGCTGGCGGGTATTTTTGGTTGGGATATCGACTTTGCGTTAGATATCCGCTCTGGTGATTACTTTAAGCTGCTGTATCAAGAGAAAGTCGTCGAAGGCGAAGTGATTGGCCGTGGCAAGATCATCGCCGCTATCTTTAAAAACCAAAATGATACGTTTACCGCTATCTTTGATGACAAAACAGGTAACTATTACGATGAAAATGGCCGTGCAATGAAGAAGGCCTTTTTACGTGCGCCTTTGGATTTTCGTCGTGTAACCTCCAACTTCAACCCGAACCGACGTCATCCAGTGACAGGTAAAGTACGAGCCCACCGAGGCACTGACTATGCCGCGCCTGTTGGTACGCCAATTTGGGCTGCTGGTGACGGTACTGTAATCAAATCAAGTTACAACCAGTTTAATGGTAACTATGTGTTTATTAAACATAGCAATACCTTTATTACCAAGTACTTGCACCTACAAAAACGTAAGGTTAAAACCGGCCAGCGAGTGAAACAGGGACAAACAGTCGGTACACTCGGCGGAACAGGACGAGTCACAGGGCCTCACCTACACTATGAATTCTTGGTCAACGGCGTACATAAGAACCCAAGAACGGTCAAACTACCGCAATCGAAGTCTCTGACGGGCAAAGCGAAGCAAACCTTTTTGGCCAATGCTCAAATTCGTCTCGATACATTAGACAGATACAGCGAATTGCTTTACGCCAACAACTAACCGAAACAAGAAAGCCCCAGCATTTGCTGGGGCTTTCGTTTATGAGGGTTTCGTTGAAGAGAGGCGATTACTTACTAGGCGTATCGCGATACATCTCTTCGATTTCATCTTGATAACGGTCGTTAATCACCTTGCGACGCAGTTTCTGCGTCGGTGTTAACTCGCCTTTATCCATCGAGAAACCGTTAGGAAGCAGTTTGAACTTCTTGACCTGTTCAAACTTAGCCAACTCTTTTTGCAGCTCAGTGATGCGCTTTTCAAACATCTCCACCACTTGGTGGTGCTTGATGAGCTCTAAGCGATCTTGATAAGCAATGTTTAGCTCTTTGGCATACTCTTCTAGCGTATCGAAGCAAGGCACAATCAAAGCCGAGACAAACTTACGAGTGTCCGCAATGACCGCAATCTGCTCGATGTAATGGTCTTTGCCAATCGCACCTTCAATCGCTTGGGGAGCAATGTACTTGCCATTTGAGGTTTTCATTAGCTCTTTGATGCGGTCAGTAATGAACAGATTCCCTGCTGCGTCAAACTCACCGGCATCGCCCGTTTTCAAGAAGCCATCAGCATCAAAGGTCTTAGCGGTTTCTTCTGGCAACTTATAGTAGCCACGCATCACCATAGGGCCGCGCACTAAGATCTCGTTATTGGCACCGATTTTCACTTCCGCACCGGGCATCGGCATACCAATGGAGCCTGGGTTGTAGCAGGTATCATCCCAGCAAGAAACGGTCGCTGTGGTTTCCGTCATACCGTAACCAAGCTTGACGTTGATACCAATCGCTTGGAAGAAGCGGCCAATGGTTTCATCCAATTTCGCACCGCCACATGGCATGAAGTTAATCCGACCGCCTAATAGCTCGCGAAGTTTACCTAATACGATCTTGTCCGCTAGCGCGTAACTCTTCTTGAGTAAGAATGAAGGTTCCACATTGTCTTGGCGGCACTGCGCCATTTTGGCGCCCATGTTCACTGCCAGGTAAATAGGATCTTGCGATGGACAGGTGCTTTAGATACACGTTCGTGGATTGCTGAGAAAATCTTCTCGTAGAAACGAGGAACAGCACTCATTACGGTTGGGCGGATCTCGCCAAGTGCATCACGTACTTGCATTGTATCTTGTAGGTAGCAGTTCGTGCCGCCTCGGTACAATACATAGAAGGTCCATGCACGCTCAAAAACATGTGAAAGCGGCAGGAAGCACAGCGAAACATCATTTTCACTAAGGCTTAATCTTTCATCGTGTCCTTGTAGCTGAGCGGCAATATTGGCGTAATCTAGCATTACGCCTTTCGGCTGGCCTGTGGTACCCGATGTATAGATAAGCGTCAGCAAATCGTCATAGTTAGCTTGCTCAAGTCGCGCGTCTAATTCAGGTTGGACGTCACTGCTTACATCGGCAGTAAACTGCTGCCAAGTCATAGAAAAATCATTGTCAGCCAGAACAATCTCTTCGCTCATCGCGACGATCAGCTCTAATTGCTCACATTCGTCATAAATGGAAACGGCAGCATCATATTGCTCTTGTTCACCAACAAAAAGAATGCGGACGTCGGCGTTTTGTACGATGTAGCTGGTTTGGGCTGGTGTATTTGTAGGGTAAATGGGCACAGTCACTGCGCGAACTTGAAGCGCAGCCAAATCAGCAATGGTCCATTTCGGCATGTTATTGGAAATGATACCGATTTTATCTTGAGGTTGGATTCCTTTTCCGAGTAGCGCGAGTGACAGCGCATCTACGCTAACGCCAAACTCTTTCCAGCTAATCCCTTGCCACACATTGTTGATTTTATGTCGTAAGGCGATCTTGTCGCCACCTTGTGCAATTCGTTCACGAATCTTAGTTACGATATGGAAATCTAAATTAGCCATGTTCTATCTTACCTTTTAGCTTACACATGTAAGCCTTTTTGAGCGCACAAGTGTACCTGTGCCGCCGAAAAAGGCAACAGACCGACATCAAAGTTATCAATAATTCCTGGCAGCTTTTCCGCTGGGTGATAATAAGCTTCTGACCAGTATGAAAAAAGCCCTGAATACATCGTACTCAGGGCTTTTAGAATTAAGTTGTAATGGATTATGACAAAGCAACCACTTCGCCACAGATAACCATTAGTTGATCACGCAACCAGATGTGGCCTTTGTCTTTTTCGCTAGATTCATGCCAGCTCAGGAAGCCACTGATCTTGTTGTTTTCAGTTGGCAGCGTCAGTACTTGAAGCTGATCTTTGTTTACTGCGTTTTCAACCAACCAACGTGGAGCGATGGTGACTAGCTCAGATTGACCAACAACGTACAGTACGTTGCTTAGGCTAGTACCTTCGTAAGACGCTTGGCACTCTAGGTCGCGGTAAGCTTGCTCTGAGAAGCTACGAACGCCGTGAACTTTTGATAGCTTAGCGTGCTTTTCGTTCGCTAGCTGAGCTGTGCTCACTGCACCGTGAATGCGTGGGTGATTTTTCGCCGCTACAACAACCAATTCATCTTGGAAGATCTCAGTGCTTGAAAAGCCTTGAGCGTCGTAACGAGCGTAATCGATAACGAAGTCGATCTCTTGGAAACGCATGCGGTCTGCCAGCTGACGGTCTGCTTCTGCATCTAGATGAAGCTGAACGTGTGGAGCTTGCTCAGAAATAGTTTGCATGATGCGCGGTGCAAAACGCATATCACAAGGAGAGCAAATCGCCATCTTAAATAGACGCGTTGAAGTCTCTGGAGTAAAGATTGAGCTTGGTAGCTCGTTACGGATCAACTGAAGCGCTTGACGTACAGGTCCAAATAGCTGACGTGCACGCTGAGTTGGCTGAATACCACGCCCCTGGCGCATGAACAGTTCATCGTTGAACATCACTTTAAGGCGCGCTACTGCGTTACTTACTGCAGGTTGCGACATACCTAAATTGTGCGCCGCGCGAGTGATATTCTGCTCTTGCATCACTGCGTCGAATACAGTCAATAGGTTTAGATCTACGCCGCGTAATGTGCTTTCCATGCGGTAACTAGCGATTGCGCTCATAGCATCTTTTTTGTCTAACATTTAGTAAGCCTCGTGTAATTTCAATCTCGACTATTGGGGGTAGGTAACCAATAAAACAGAACAATGAGAACAGCGTCATCGCCTGTGGTGTACCTTACGTCATTCTATTAATCCTCTGCATACTTCGAGGACGAAACCAACTATCCACCAATAATTAACTCAACACCAACAAGATTGACAAAGAATCATCAAATTTTATCGAGAGAAAAGCAATAACCTTAAACAACAATAAGTTACATCATATATAAAAAAAGATAAATTATATTTTTAATAACTTTTGTTGGGCAAAACGATTGGATACATAACCAAGCACTATGACACCCACCAAAAGGGAGAACAGAGCCTATTTAATGCACGCACAAAAGACAACCACAACCATTCGCATAGCATATAGTTAATATCTATCGGTATGGAACATTATTGAACACAAAGGAAAGGCGCGCAGTTGCATATAAACCATAACAATAACACCAAAACCCGAATCAAAGTGCGATTCGGGTCTTGTTATTGTTATGCCCAACTAACCTCAAGATTGGTCAGGTTATGGTGAAGTACGCTTAAACTGAGGCGTAACTAGGAAAGTCGACTTTGTCCCAAAGGCGCTTACGCAAATTAGCACTACATGACCAATTTCCGCTGACTAGCCAATCGGCAATGCCTTCAGCAACATTTGGATAAAAAACCCGTTCAGCTTGTTTCTCATCTAACCAATCGCGAATCACACTGGCATCAAGAAAGTCCATAGATTGAGCAAGCCCCAAACTATCAAGCGTTGCTGCATTACTTTGCTGCTCAAACTGACCATCCAGCGGCTTAACGAGTAACTTCTTACCCAAGCTGAGCGCTTCTGACGGCAGCTCAAAGCCACCGTTCGCAATCACACCAGCACAGCGATGGAGATCGCACTGAAAACTCTCATGACCAAGCGGTTTCATTAAGATGTTTTCTATCTGCGCCTGTTCAATATTCTCAGGGTGGTAACAAATAAAGTTGTTTTGCCCAAACCTCAGCAACAGGTCGACGATAGCGTCAGGACTTTCAAATGGAAGGTAGACAAGAATAAAGTCTTCAGAGGTCACATCCTCTCCTGACGTATGCACAATGGGTGGCAAAATCGGCTGTCCAAAATGATACCAATGTAAACCAAGCTGATACTGTGACGGTGCGAAGTGCTGAATCACTGAATCATCGACCAATTGGCGCCTTTTTGAGGGACATCAAACAGAAATGCGTTTTGGTGGCTAATGCTCACTGTGGGAATTTTTTGCTGCTTTGCCGCCCAAGCAGAAACAGGCTCAAAGTCATTGACCACCACATCATAGCCAGAAACATCGAGCTCTCTGACTTCACGAATAAAGTTAGGTAGACTGTTCTCAAATGCCGTTTTCATATAGTTCACACGGCCGTTTTCCGTCACGAAGCTAAACCCGCGGCGCGTTTGGTAATCACCAAACTGCTGCATCGAGAAGTACTTACTTTTCTCTCGGCCGGAAAATAAAAAGTCGACTTGCACATCATGACTGGCTAGCGCCTGACTCATCGCTCTCGCTCTAGCAATATGACCATTGCCTGTACCCTGCACGCCATAAAGTATCTTCATTTACACGCCTCCTAACCAAGTTTGCACATATTCGAGCGCAACGTACGCCGATGACATCCCCAGTACCGCACCAATCACAACATCGGTAAGAAAGTGCACACCAAGCAGAATACGTGAAGCGCCAATGAGCACTGCCCACATCAAAGCGGCGTCATGCCACTCGGGATAAAACTGACCAATAATGGTCGCCATTAGAAACGCGGCCGCAGTATGTCCCGACGGTAAGCTATAGCGATCAGAGGGAGTAATAAAAGCTTGCAGTAAATGAGAAAACTCTTCAGGCCTGCGACGCTTGAAGCTGTTTTTAGCTAACCAGTAAATCGGCAACTCGATAGCAAACGCTAACAAGGCTGCGGCAAAAAATAGCTTGCCAACAGATCCATCTATCCAAAAAACAGCGATGCCAAGTAACAGGTACAAATGACCGTCGCCCGTTTTAGACACCCAACGACTCACCGATGCTACTTGAGCGTTAAAGCGATGCTTTAAACAAAACAATGAAAAAGCCAAATCCATTCTTGCTATGGGTTCAATCGTTCGCACAACCTACTCCTTGTTAGACGCGCAGTTCATGATCAAAAAGTAGTCAGCAACAATGACAATTCGGTGACGATTTATTGGAGAAATGATGAAAGTTAGCGCTAGAGGAACCCTAGTCACCAACTTTCATTTAATTGAGAGGTAAGATTTATGGCGTGTTAAAGCTCTTCGTGTTTATGAACCAATCCCCAATCGGCGAGAATGGCGTAGGCCGAAGGAATCATGAAAAGCACCAAAGCTGTGGATGCAAAAATACCAAACACAATTGAGATAACCAGAGGCTGAATAACCTGAGCCTGAAGGCTGGTCTCGGTAAGCAATGGCAGCAAACCCGCAGCAGTGGTCATCGATGTTAAGAACACAGCTCTGAAGCGCTCACGACTCGCTTTCACCACAGAGTCATGCACGGAGTCACCTTCATCAACGTGGTGACGTATGTACTGCACCAGCAAGATAGAATCGTTGACAACAATCCCCGCCAAAGACACAAAGCCCATAATACTTGGCATACTCATCGAGTGCCAAGTAGCAAGTGCCCCCAAACCACGCCGATAAAGGCAAGCGGTATTGCCAGCATCACCACAAACGGCTCTAGGTAGCTTCTGAACTGGTAGCTAAGAATGGTGAAGACGCCAAATAGCCCGAGCAAAAACCCTTTAGCCATCGATGCGCCCGTTTCTGCGCTGTCTTTGGTTTCCCCCTCAAAGTCAAAACGCAGTCCCGGGTACTCTTGTTGCAGCTTAGCGACTTCTTCGGTTTGGAACTGCCTAATGATATCGGTTGAGCTCGCTTTGCTGGTATCAACATCACCAAATACGCTGACCGTTCTTAGGCCGTTAACACGTTGAATACGAACATAGTTACGCTGAAAATCGAGCGTCGCGACGGATGCCAACGGTACTTGCGAGCCGTCTGCTAAGAAAATCGGGAAGTTCGATAGCTGCTGAATGTCACCGATATCTTGCTTGTCGAGTTTCACTTCAATCTTGATGTTCTCAACACCGACTTGGATCTCATCGGCGGTTTGACCAAAGAAGGCCGCACGCAACTGACTTGCGATCATCTGACCGTTGACCCCAAAGCTTTCAGCACCAGGACGCAGTTTGACTAAAATCTCTTCTTTACCGAGGCGCATGTCATCGAGCACGCCGCTCACACCATCAAATTCATTCAGGTATTGTTGGATCTCCACCGACGCAGCTTTCAGCATGTCCAGGTCGTCATGTGCAATACGCACCTCAATCGCACGGCCACCCGGCCCCATTGTTGGCTGCTTGAACACCATGGAGATTGGGTCAGCAAGCTCACCTACATCTTCGCGCCAAGCATCAATAAACTCATCGATGAGTGTGTTACGGATCTCTGCACTCAGCAGATCCAGTCTAACCGTAGCGATATGAGGACCGGACTCGTTGGCATCTCGGTTAGTGTTGAACTGGCTGGTGATCTGTTTCACCAAGCTTCACCACCTTCCACCTCTTCACTCCACTGCTTATTAAGCTTTTCAGCGGATAGGACGATTTTATCGACCACTCGCTCGGTCTGAGACAAAGATGCCCCGGCGGCAGAATAATACGTGCTTCGGCAATGTCACCATCCAGTGCTGGGAATGGATTGAACTTCACCACACCACCAGCCAGTAGACTGACCGAGATAAGCAACGCTGCGAACACACTGCCCATGAAGGCGTAGCGATAAGAGACGACTTTATCTACCGCATTCACTAGCGTGGTATTTCTAAAGTGTTCAAAGCGCTCCAGCAGCACACGTTTAAACTTCAAAGGCTGTTTTTCACGGTTGTGCTTGTGCAACGAGTGAGACAAGTGATTTGGCAGAATCAAGAAGGCTTCAACTAGACTCAAGGATAAGACAAGTATCAGCACCTGAGGTACTGCTCTAAGTACCGCGCCCATCTCCCCTTGCAAGAACAGCAAACTACCAAAGATACATATGGTGGTTAAGAAAGATGAAATAACACCAGGAAGCACCTTCTTAACGCCGTTTATCACCGCATCATCAATTTTCTGCCCACGATCTAGGTGCGCCTGTATCGACTCTGCGATCACGATAGCATCATCCATCATGATACCAATCGCCATTAGCAGCCCCACCAGAGACATGATGTTGATAGAGAGCCCGAGGTTCGCCATCAAGAACAGTCCACCAAGAAATGCCACCGGCAAGCCCGCAGCTACCCAGAATGAATAACGGAAACTAAAGAACAGCCACATAGTTGCAAACACCAACAAGATACCTTGCCAGCCGTTTTTCACCATCATGGTCAGACGGTCCCACAGTATGGATGACATATCATTGGTCATCTCAAGCGTGACCCCTTCAGGGGCAATTAGGCGCTGAGCTTCAACAAACTCCGTCACCTTCTCTTTCACGCGTAGCGCGTCGTCTTCTTTATTCTTACTGATTTTAAGCACAGCAGAAGGCTTGCCGTTAAACAGGACTTTTTGCTCATCCAATTCGAATCGGTCGGTAATGGTTGCGACATCTTTGAGACGAATTAACGCACCACTTGGGCTAGAACCGACAACGATCGACTCTAACTCTTGAGGGGTAATACGTCTCTCATCAAAGCGAATCAGAAAGTTCTTATCTTCCGTTTCGACATTACCGCTTGGCAGCTTAATGTTTTGATTGCCGATCTGGGTGGCAATATCACCGATACTTAACCCAAGCTGACGCATGATTTGAGTATTCAGCTCTACGCGGTATTGGTGATCGGAAAAGCCACTGACATCAACGAGCGAGACCCCGTAGTCGAGCTTAAGCGTGCGCTTTAGCTGTTCCGCATAGGCTTTTAGCTCTGGCCAACTGGTCTCGGCGGTAATCGCCACATCGACAACCGGTTCGTTCCAATCCAGTTCTTGTACGACAGGTGATTCAATCTCATCTGGGAAATCGTTAATCGCGTTGATCTGGGTTTGAACATCCACCAGCATTCGGCCGATGTCAGCTTTCTCATCAAGCTTGAGGGTCAGTCTTGCCGAGCCTTCAATCGCTTCACACTTGGTCTCGACGATGTTCGAAAGGCCGTCAACGGCATCTTCCATACGTACGCACAAGCTCTCTTCCACTTCTTGCGGAGACGCTCCTGGATAAGTGATCGCAGCCATGATGTAAGGAGGATCAAATTCAGGAAAAGTTTCTCGCTTGATGGTCGACAACGAGCTGATACCCAGTATCAGCAGCGCCAACATCAGCAGGTTCGCCGCCGTTGGGTGTTTGGAGAAAAATCGAATCATTGGGTGACCTCTCCAGCGTTGTCATCATCACTTTGACTATCGCGCAGTAGCATCCCTTCAATGGCAGGCAAGATGTCGTTGAGGATCACTTTCTCACCCGCTCCGAGATCACCAGAAATGATCACTTGGTTATCGCGGCGATATTCGATATTCACATCACGCATTTCCAATCGATTTTCGGCGTTCATCAAGTAGATCTTGTCGCCATGCAAAGCACGCTCAGGAACAGACCAAGATTGCTGTTTTTGCCCTTCAATTGTCGCCTTCACAAACATGCCATTAACCAACACTGGTGTGCCTGCTAAGCCGTTGCTGCTTGGTAGCTGAGAAACCTCAAGGATCACTCCAGCAGTGGCTTGGTTGGCATCAACCGTTTCACTAACGCGAGCAACTTTTGCTGGCCAAGTCGCGGTTAGATTGCCACTACTTAATTCTACTGTCGCTTGCAGTTTATCGAGCTCGCCGCGCTCTGCTTGATTTTCATCCCATGAGAGCGTGTCTGAAAGCAGTTGTAGGTCATGGATCGACAACTGAGCTTCTACTTCCATAACATCATTAAGGTGCGCGGTGACCATGGTTTGTTGTAAGTTGACCACCTGATTGATTTCAGCATCAACCTCTGAGATACGCATCGTCATCGGCAGCGTGATGCGGGTTTTCTCTAGCGAACGCTGTGCTTCATCGGCTTTCGCTTGATTTACTTTAACTAGCGCTTCAGATACACCACGCTCATCTGGCATCAACGCCAGTTGGTTTTCAATCTCTTGGACTAACTTCTTCTGTGAAAGCATATTTTGCTGCTGAGTATCAACATCAGACTGTGAAGTAAGCCCGCGCTTATTTAGGTCCACACGGCGCTGATACTCGTTTTCCGCCAGTTTCAAACGATTCATCTCAATCGACAGAGTCTGCTTTAAGTTAGTCTCTTCTTGATCGAGCGCGCCAGTTGGGTTTGGCTCGATTTCAGATCGGCAATGGCTTGAGATAGCTTGAGCTCATAATCTAAAGGATCAATGCGGAGAATTTCTGTGCCCGCTGCTATCACTGTGCCTTTCTCAAGATTGGGGTGTTTATAGATAACCGCCCCGGTTACCTCTGCTATGGCTTGCCATTGAACTTTTGGTTCTGCGCGACCAAAACCAATCGCCACTGGGGCTGACATCTGAGGCTGTAGCGGCATGATATCCACCACACGTGAACGATCGCCAGCAGGTTTGGTTGGCACATCTGGACGCAGGTTAACTGCGGCGATTAAAGCCACGACACCTACTGCAAAAGCAGGAAAGAAAAGGAATTTTTTATTCATAGACTTCATATAGATATATTCTTTTAATTAGGATGGGTCACGCAACAACCCACGCTTAAGCAAGGCGATGTTATGTTCGAGGAGTTCGTTTAAAAATTCTTCATTGACTTCAATGCCATGCAAACTCAAAAGAGCAGGCGGTGCAACAAATGGAAACACCATTAGGCTAATGAGTGAGATTTTGCACATGCGTGGGCTCAGCCCTTCACGCAACAATCCAAGCTCTGACATCTTGTTAAACATTAAATCTTGATCTGGACGACCAAGGTCTGCAAACACCTTTTCAAACAAGCGACGCTGCGTGGCTGACGGAGGCATGTGCATCACCTGAGACATCAAACGTGGAAACTGTGGTACTTTATTCATTTCAAAATAATAAGTACGCATGAAGTCAGTGAGATTGCCGTAATCGCCATTTTTCATCAGCGATTCCATTTTGTTCTTCATTGGCTGCAAGGTTTCTCGCACCATGGTCTCAAATAGACCTTCTTTGTTACCAAAGTAGTAGCGAATCATGCGATATTAACGCCCGCCTTTTGCGCGATAAGACGTGTTGAGACTTTGTCATACGGCATCACAACAAATAGGTCTCTAGCATGAGTAAGCAGCTTGTGCCTAGCATCCGTGCGCTCTTTGGGGCGACCAACTGTACGTGTGGTCTCTGTCGCGTTCGTCATACCAATCCTTGCTTTTATTAATCATCGATTAATTGTAGAGTAAAGCTTGTTCAATCCGCGAACAGTTAAATTCATCAAATATTAATCAGATGATTAATTATGAGTTAGCGATTCCCTCCCCCCACTTACAATAAACAGCGAACTGCTCCGATATCCATAAAAATTCAGATTAACCCTTGACGCATGAAGCTGAGTGCGGTACTAATCTTGTAACTTATTTTTGTGGAACGCATAACAGTGTCATTACGTTTTTCTCTACTCCTGAACCTCCTCCTTATCGTGAAAACATCGCGCGGGTAGGTTGTGGACGAAAAACACCACATAAAGAATTCCAAAAACCCGCTTACACAAGCGGGTTTTTTTATATCGATTGAACTGGACGTAAACGATTAACCTGGATAAAGAGGAAGCAAATATGAACGATCAGGTGATTATATTCGACACCACATTGCGTGACGGCGAACAAGCACTTTCAGCAAGTCTAACAGTGAAAGAGAAGCTGCAAATTGCTTACGCGCTCGAGCGTCTAGGTGTTGATGTTATCGAAGCTGGTTTCCCTATCTCCTCTCCAGGTGATTTTGAATCGGTACAGACCATCGCAAAACACATCAAAAACAGCCGTGTATGTGCTCTATCTCGAGCGGTAGCGAAAGACATCGATGCTGCGGCCGAAGCGTTGAAAGTGGCGGATGCTTCCGTATCCATACCTTCATTTCAACATCAACGGTACACGTTCAAGATAAGTTACGCCGCAGTTACGACGACGTGGTTGAGATGGGCGTAAAAGCAGTTAAGCACGCTCGAAACTACACCGATGACGTCGAGTTCTCATGTGAAGATGCTGGTCGTACCCCTATCGACAACCTATGTCGTATGGTAGAAGCCGCTATCGATGCTGGCGCTCGTACCATCAACATCCCTGATACAGTAGGCTACACCGTGCCGAACGAGTTCGGTGGCATCATCCAGACTCTTTTCAATCGCGTACCAAACATCGACAAAGCCATCATCTCTGTGCACTGTCACGATGACTTGGGTATGTCAGTGGCAAACTCCATCGCAGCTGTACAAGCTGGTGCTCGACAAATCGAAGGGACCATCAACGGTATCGGTGAGCGTGCGGGTAACTGCTCATTAGAAGAAATTGCGATGATCATCAAAACGCGTCAAGAGTTCTTAGGCGTTCACACCGGTCTTCAGCACCAAGAGATCCACCGCACCAGTAAGCTAGTGTCTCAGCTATGTAATATGCCGATTCAAGACAACAAGGCGATTGTTGGTGCCAACGCGTTCAGTCACTCTTCAGGCATCCACCAAGATGGCATGCTAAAGAATAAAAATACTTACGAGATCATGACTCCTGAGTCTATTGGTCTGAAAAACAAAGCGTTGAACCTAACCAGCCGCTCTGGTCGCGCTGCCGTTAAGAGCCATATGGATTCAATGGGTTACAGCGAGCATGAGTACAACCTAGATACCCTGTATCAAGACTTCTTGAAACTTGCGGATCGTAAAGGTCAAGTATTCGACTACGACCTAGAAGCATTAATGCACTTTGCTAACTTGCGTGAAGAAGACGACTTCTTTAAGTTGAACTACTTGAGCGTGCAATCAGGCAGCATCATGGCAACCACTAGCATCAAGATCCAATGCGGTGATGAAGAGAAATGCGAAGCGGCTGTGGGTAACGGTCCGGTTGATGCGCTTTACCAATGTATCTATCGCGTAACGGGCTATGACATTGTGCTGGACAAGTTTGATTTGACGGCGAAAGGCGAAGGTGAAGATGGCTTAGGTCAAGCGGATATCATCGCGAACTACAAAGGTCGCAAATATCACGGTACGGGTGTCTCAACCGACATCGTTGAGGCTTCAGGTCAGGCACTACTTCATGTTATCAATAGTATTCATCGTGCGGATCAAATCGAAGTGATGAAGCAGAGCAAGGCTGAAACGGTATAAAGATGGTCCTTGGTCCTTGGTCCTTGGTCCTTGGTCCTTGGTCCTAGAAAGAAAATTCGTTGGCTCGTGAAAAACGAGTCAACATAAAAATATAAGCAAATACAACATTTAAGGAAATTAGCCCCATGGCAGGTACTTACAAGATTGCGGTTCTACCAGGTGACGGTATTGGTCCAGAAGTAATGGCTCAGGCTCATAAAGTGCTTGATGCAATTTCAGAGAAACACAACATTACCCTAGAGCGTGAAGAGTTTGATGTAGGTGGTATTGCTATTGATAACCACGGCTGCCCACTTCCTGAAAGCACAGTAAAAGGTTGTGAAGAGTCGAATGCGATTCTATTTGGTTCGGTTGGCGGTCCTAAGTGGGAACACCTTCCGCCAAACGATCAACCTGAACGTGGTGCGCTTCTTCCACTTCGTAAACACTTCCAACTGTTCTGTAACCTACGCCCAGCTCAGATTCACGCAGGTCTAGAGGACTTCTCTCCGCTGCGTGCTGATATCTCAGCGAAAGGCTTCGACATCGTGGTTGTTCGCGAGCTCACTGGCGGCATCTACTTTGGTCAGCCAAAAGGTCGCGAAGGAGAAGGCCCAACAGAGAAAGCGTTTGATACTGAGGTTTACCACCGCTACGAGATCGAGCGTATCGCTAAGATCGCATTTGAATCAGCTCGCCTTCGTAACAAGAACGTTTACTCAATTGATAAGGCGAACGTTCTACAGAGCTCTATTCTGTGGCGTGAAGTGGTAGAAGAAGTTGCGAAGGACTATCCAGATGTCACGCTTAACCACATGTACATCGATAACGCGACGATGCAGCTGATTAAAGACCCTGCACAATTCGACATCATGCTTTGCTCAAACATCTTCGGCGATATCATCTCTGATGAATGTGCGATGATCACAGGCTCTATGGGCATGCTGCCATCAGCAAGCCTAAACGAAAGTCAGTTTGGTCTTTATGAGCCAGCAGGCGGCAGTGCACCAGATATCGCAGGCAAGAACATCGCTAACCCTGTTGCTCAAATCCTTTCTGCTGCGCTAATGCTACGTTACAGCCTAGGTGAAGAAGCGGCGGCACAAGATATTGAGGCAGCCGTAAGTAAAGCACTTGCAGCAGGTGAGCTAACTGCCGATCTAGCCGGTGACAAGCCAGCACTGAGCACCTCTGAGATGGGTGACAAGATCGCAGCGTACGTACTGAATTCATAATTAAAACACTGCCCTAGCCGACGGCCGTTCAACTCGGCTAGGGGAAGCAAGGAATTAAGCAATGTCTAAAACTCTATACGAAAAAGTCTACGACGCTCATATCGCCGTCGAAGCTGAGGGTGAAAACCCAATCCTTTATATCGACCGTCACTTGGTTCACGAAGTGACTTCACCACAGGCTTTCGATGGCCTGCGTGAAAAAGGCCGTAAAGTGCGCCAAGTAGGCAAAACATTTGCCACTATGGACCACAACGTGTCAACCACGACTAAAGACATCAACGCCTCAGGTGAGATGGCACGTATCCAAATGGAAACGCTATCGAAAAACTGTGAAGAGTTTGGTGTAACGCTTTATGACATCAACCACAAATACCAAGGCATCGTGCACGTAATGGGCCCAGAGCTGGGCATTACACTGCCAGCGATGACGATCGTATGTGGTGACTCTCATACCGCGACTCACGGTGCATTTGGCTCACTAGCCTTCGGCATCGGTACCTCAGAGGTTGAGCACGTTCTAGCGACGCAAACTCTTAAACAGTCTCGCGCCAAAACCATGAAAATCGAAGTTCAGGGTAAAGTCGCACCTGGCGTGACGGCAAAAGACATCGTTCTCGCGATCATCGGCGAAACAACAGCCGCTGGCGGTACTGGATACGTCGTTGAGTTCTGCGGTGAAGCCATCACTGACCTTTCAATGGAAGGCCGTATGACGGTATGTAACATGGCTATCGAGCTAGGCGCGAAAGCGGGCCTTATCGCACCCGATGAGACCACTTTTGAGTACCTAAAAGGCCGTAAATTCACTCCTCAAGGTGCTGAATGGGATGCTGCGGTTGAATACTGGAAAACGTTCAAAACCGATGCTGACGCAACCTTTGATGCGGTTGTTACACTAAACGGTGCTGACATCAAGCCTCAAGTCACTTGGGGCACTAACCCAGGTCAAGTTATCGCGGTTGATCAGCCAATTCCTGCACCAGAAAGCTTCGCCGACCCAGTTGAAAAAGCATCAGCAGAAAAAGCGCTGGCTTACATGGGCCTGGAAGCGGGTAAATCTCTAAAAGATTACAAGGTAGACAAGGTCTTTGTTGGCTCTTGTACTAACTCTCGCATCGAAGACATGCGCGCAGCGGCAGAAATTGCCAAAGGTCGTCAGGTTGCTTCACACGTTCAAGCGCTGATCGTTCCTGGCTCTGAGCAAGTTAAAGCTCAAGCTGAAGCGGAAGGTCTAGACGCTATCTTCAAGGATGCAGGCTTCGAATGGCGCCTACCGGGCTGCTCTATGTGTCTTGCGATGAACAACGACCGTTTAGGTCCACAAGAGCGCTGTGCATCGACCAGTAACCGTAACTTCGAAGGTCGCCAAGGCCGTGATGGTCGTACGCACCTAGTAAGCCCTGCGATGGCCGCTGCGGCAGCCATTGCTGGACATTTCGTTGATATCAGAGAGCTAGACTAAGAAGGAACATACCATGTCAGGATTTAAACAACACACCGGCTTAGTCGTCCCTCTTGATGCAGCCAACGTCGATACCGATGCGATTATCCCTAAACAGTTCCTGCAAAAGGTAACTCGTACAGGTTTTGGTCAGCACCTATTTCACGACTGGCGCTTCCTAGACGATGCGGGCAAACAAGATAATCCAGAATTTGTCATGAACGCGCCACGTTACCAAGGTGCCAGCATTCTGCTTGCTCGCGAAAACTTCGGTTGTGGTTCATCTCGTGAGCACGCCCCTTGGGCACTGGCGGATTACGGCATCCAAGTAATGATTGCACCAAGTTTCGCAGACATCTTCTACGGCAACTCCATCAATAACCAGATGGTGCCAGTTCGTCTGACAGAACAAGAAGTTGATGAGCTATTTAGCTATGTTGAAGCCAATGAAGGTGCTGAGATCACCGTTGATCTAGAAGCGATGAAAGTGACTGCAAATGGTCAATCTTACAGCTTTGAGATCGATGAATTCCGCCGTCACTGCCTACTGAACGGCCTGGACAACATCGGTCTAACGCTTCAGCACGAAGAGAAGATCGCGGCTTATGAAGCTAAGATCCCTAGCTTCTTAAAATAATCCGCTAGCGATTTAGTTAAACTATCCAATCCCAGCCCTACTTTCTTAGCAAGGCTGGGATTTTTTTATCTCGATTTTCACTACACTGAAAGAACTCGGCTCAGAGTCGGGTCTGTTGGATTAATCACTTAACGGAATGGATATTCGCTATGCTACGTGTTCTCTCTTTGGTTTTTCTCATGTTTTCCACCAGTGTTTTCGCGGCACCAAAATCTGAGCTTTGGTCCTACTGGGATCAAAGTAATGACAGCAACACGCAAAGTGTTTCGCACCAAGCATGGCAGAACTTTCTGGACCGATACTTAGTCACTGAAGGCGAGAATACCCTTGTGCGCTATGTCCGCGTTTCTCCCAACGATAAACAAGCGCTCAAAACCTACATTAATGATTTAGCTCGAATCGACCCAAGACAACTTAGCCGCGCTGAGCAGTACGCCTACTGGGTGAACCTCTATAACGCCATCACGGTTGATTTGATCCTTGATGAGTACCCAGTGAAATCCATCACTAAGCTTGGAGGCTTATTCAGCTTTGGTCCTTGGGGAGAGGAGGTGATTACCATTACCGGGCATGTGCTCACCTTAAACGATATTGAGCATCGTATACTACGCCCGATTTGGAATGATCCAAGAACGCATTATGCGGTCAATTGTGCGAGCCTTGGCTGCCCGAATCTGCAGACTCAGGCATTTACCGCTGACAACACGGAAGCGCTGTTAGAGAGTGCTGCCAATGCATTCGTGAATTCATCGAAAGGCGCGAGCATTTCAGGAAATACCATTACTTTGTCGTCGATTTATGAATGGTTTGAGGCAGACTTTGTGCAAGATGGTGGAGCGTTGGAGCATATGGCGAAGTATCGCCCTGATCTTGCCAATTTCGATGGCAAGATCAAATACGATTACGATTGGGACTTGAACAAGAAGTAAGGGTTAAAAGCTTGAGCCGGGCTGTTTTAAGAACTCAATCTCTTCTACGGTAGACTCCCTACCTAAAATCTCATTTCGGTGAGGGTATCGCCCGAAGCGCTCAATAATCGCTTTGTGGCGATACTCAAAGTCTAGGTTATTTTCGATTCCATTGCTTTTAAACAGTTGTACCGCTTCTTCATGTATTTTCAACGATTCGCTGTGCATATAGGGCATGTAAAGAAAGGTGCGCTGCTCAGGTTTTAGCCTCTCATCAGCACCACTCGAGACTACTTCTTGTGCCAATGCTAGAGCCATAGGATCCGAGGCAAAAGACTCAGGGGTTCCTCTAAACAGGTTTCGAGAGAATTGATCGAGCACGATGACTTCTGCAAGCCTGCCTTCGGGCGTTAAGCGCCAATGATAAAGCTCCCCTTGTCTCGCTTGTTCATGAAGCGCTCCAAACCTTTGAGCAATCACCTCATCCAGTGCTTTATCTCCAGAAAACCAATCCTTTGGTGATAGTTCTTGAAACCAGAAGTCGAGTACGTCCTTGTCCGTCAACATTATTTAAACCCTTTCACTTTTTTGATGAGATCGTAAGCATTCTGAATCTCTTGCGACTTCTCTTTCGCCACATTCATCATCTCTGGCGGCAGACCTTTCGCCATCAGCTTATCTGGGTGATGTTCATTCATGAGCTTTCTGTAGGCACGTTTAACAGCCTTTGAATCGGCATCCTCAGAAATACCCAGCACATCATAAGCATCAGAAAGCTGCGAAGCACTGCTTGTTTGCTGCCAACTTC
The DNA here is from genome assembly GCA_003263775.1 of Vibrio maritimus. GTDB lineage: Bacteria > Pseudomonadota > Gammaproteobacteria > Enterobacterales > Vibrionaceae > Vibrio > Vibrio maritimus. The sequence continues at coordinate 113,963 of JYJJ01000002.1, read as the reverse complement.
CCTGCTGACCACCTTGGTAGTGACCACCACCAAAGTTGCCACCACCTTGTTGGAAGCGGAAAGCCGCTTCTTGCATGCGCAGGCGCTGCTCAAGCTGCTGAGAAGAAAAGCCCAAACCTTGCGCGATACGATGTAAGACCTCACGCTCCGTCGGGTGAATACTGCCATCTGCAAACGCGGCTGAGATTTGAAGCTCTAAGAAGAACTGCAATAAATCATGACGACCACCAGAGGAGATACGAACTTTATCGAGTATACGTTCAAGCGGAAAATCAGCGGATTTTCCTTCTCGAAATGCTTCTTGCGCGGCACGTTTTTGCTCATTGTTGAGATTCATGCGATCCATCATGATAGTCGCAAGCTGGATCTCTTCTGGTGTCACTTGCCCTTTGGCTTTGGCCACATGTCCCATCACCGCATAAGCGGCATTTAAAAACTCTTCTTGGCGCTGCGCTTGGTCTGCTCCACCAAACCCACCGCGATTAAATCCACCACGAGCAAAGCCGGACTGGTTGAGTCGGCGCGCTTTATCAAACTGGTGCCCCAAAAACAAGCCAAACAGCGCCCCTAACGGTCCGCCAAACAACATGCCGAAAAATACGCCTAAAATTTTACCTATCATGTGAAGTATGTGCTCTTTATTTATGAATTTTTGCGCTGATTCGCAGTCTACTAGTGTCGTTGAGGTCAATTTCCTTTATGATAGAGGCCGTCTTATAAACGATTCAATATCAATCGAATTCAACTGAATGAATCAAGTTAAACAGGATAGTACAACTCGATGTCACGTTTTTCCCGCACTTATCTAGCGGCCTCTATTGGTGCTGCGCTGCTAGCGTCTTACGCAAATGCCGAAGAAACATCGAAAAACAGTGGACAACCCATGCCACCAGCAGAGCAATGCTCCGTTGATACTGCACAAAGTTCAGACTCCAATCAAGAGCCAATCAATATTGAGGCCGACTCTCTGGAAGCGATAAACGGACAAAGTGCGACATATAAAGGCGATGTTGTCATGGTTCAAGGTAGAAAAACTATAACTGCTGACAACGTGACCTTGCACCAACAAGAAAATATTGTTGTTGCTGAAGGTAACGTCGTCATGAACGATGGTGAGATACGCGCCGTGTCTGACAAAGTCACCAATAACATCACTAAAGACGAGCTCACCCTAGAGAATACTCAGTATGAGTTTTTATGTACTCCTGGGCGTGGCGATGCCGTTTTTATTTCAAAGACCGGTAAGAAACTGTACGAAGTTGAAGACGGCTCCATTACCTCATGTCCTGAGGGTGATAACTCCTGGCGTTTCTTAGCCTCTGATATGGAGATCGATCCAGAGAAAGAGATTGCAACTCTCTACAATTCTCGAGTCGAAGTCCAAAACGTACCGATTTTCTACCTTCCTTACATGCAGATGCCTATTGGTGACACACGTAAAACCGGTGTATTAAGACCATCCGCCTCTCTTGGTTCTAAAAACGGCTTTGAGTTTGATCTACCTGTTTACTGGAACTTAGCGGAAAACTATGACTTATTAACCAACTTTAACTATATGCAAAATCGTGGTTTGCAGTTAAAGGGAAATTTCAGATACCTCACTGATAGCAGTAGAGGTCAATTAAGAGCAGAAGTTCTTGGTGAAGATAAAAAGTTTGTCGATAAAGGGGCTCGTTGGGCTACTCAATTCGAGAATAGCACGAAGTTTAACTCTCACTGGGGGTTAAAGGTTGATTACTCCCAAGTAAGCGACATTCAATATTTCACAGACCTAGATTCTAGTCTCGGCAATCGCTCTGATGGTCAATTATTGCAAGAGGGGACCCTCACCTACCGTACAGCAAACTGGGATACAGCTTTACGTGTAAGAGATTTCCAAATCCTTGTAGAAAACAGTCAACCTTATCAATTAGCGCCGCAGTTTGAAGCCAACTATTACCTGCCCAATTTCTACGGCGATTTAAATTTTGATCTTATCAGCCACATATCCCATTTTACAGTCAATGACGATGATAAGCCAGAAGCTACTCGAGTACATATCGAACCGGGTATAACTTTGCCACTAGCAACAACTTGGGGAACTTGGACTACCGAAGCCAGATATCTATCAACTTACTACGATCAAGATATCAGAAACCCAGTGAAAGATAGTGATGGCAGTATTCGACCACTGGAGGATACTGTTTTCCGAAACATTCCACAGTTTAGAACTCATGCTGGCCTCGTACTAGAGCGAGATACTGCATTTGTCAAAGACTACACCCAGACTCTAGAACCACAAGTTCAATACCTATATGTACCAGAAGTCGATCAAAGCGGTATCTATGAATATGATACTACGCTTCTTCAAACCGACTATTATGGGCTGTTTAGAACGCGTAAGTTCAGTGGGGTAGACAAGATCGCGGCAGCCAACCAAATTAGTTATGGGGCAACAAGTCGCCTATTCGATGCGTCGAACAAAGAGAGACTCGCCGTTTCATTTGGCCAAATTTATTATCTCGATGCAGGAACTAAAAACCCTAGCAATTCGACCAATGACAACTTGTCAAACTACTCTGCGTGGGCGGTAGAGACTGATTTTAACTACAATGATAAAGTATTTTATCGTGGTGGTATCCAGTATGACATTGACAGTTCGCAAGTTTCTGTAGGTAATAGTGCGCTGGAATATCGAGTTGGTGGTGACTATATTCAAGCCAATTATCGATACGTGACCAAAGAATACATAGAAAGTACTGTCAACTTCAGTAACATAGACTCCATCACCCGAAGGGGCATTTCACAATTGGGCCTTTTGGGCGGATACAGATTCAACCCAAGTTGGATTGTGAAGGGTCAATACTTTTACGATACAACCGAAAATGTGTCTATGGAGTGGCTCGCACAAATTCAATACGAGTCTGACTGTTGGTATCTTGGGTTTGACTTCAGTAACCAGCTAAGATCTTGGGAAAATGGCATCGGCAATGATCCGGTGTTCGAGCAAAACTTCAGAGTAAACTTCGGTATAACAGGTCTTGGCGGCAGCACTGCTCCACCACCATCACCAAGTGGAAATGCACTTGGCTATAGCCGACCATTTACACTTAATAATTAGTAGCCCGCATGTTAATCAGGGTGAGGAACTTAATTCACTTCACAGACTCATAGTCTGTGAAGTTTTCACTGGGAATATCGATGAAATTTATTAGTACACTCTTTTCAACTTGTCTATTGGCGGCTATGTCGTTTCAAGCAGCAGCGGAGCCTGTTGAACTCGACCGCGTTCGAGTCATCGTTAATGATGGCGTGATTTTGCAAAGTGATATTGACTCAGCAACCAAAACCCTCACAGCTAACGCACGTAAGAACAACCAAGAGTTGCCTTCAGCCGATATTTTACTAGAGCAGATCTTAGATAAACTGATCCTAGAAAAACTGCAGCTTCAAGAAGCAGAGCGTATTGGCGTTCGTATCGATGACAATCGCCTATCACAAGCACTTAGCGATATTGCAGCGAACAACGAGCAAACTCAAGAGCAGCTTCGCCAAACGGTGGCCGCTGAAGGTTTATCATGGGAAGCATTTCGTGAACAAATTCGTGATGAAATCGCTGCTAGTGAAGCACGTAATGCCATGGTAAGACAGCGCATCAACATTCTTCCGGCAGAGGTTGATAACCTTTCAGAGCTACTCGCAAAAGAAAGTGACGCAACGGTGACTTACAAGATCCGACACATTCAGCTGCGCTTTAACGATGGTGAGGACAAGAGTGTTCAAGAGAAACAAGCGGAAACTATCATTGAACGTCTAAACAGCGGCGAAGACTTCGCGACCATGGCTTATACCTTCTCTAAAGGACCAAAAGCACTGGAAGGCGGCGACTGGGGTTGGATGCGTAAAGAGGAAATGCCAACCATCTTTGCAGACCAAATTAATATGCAAACCAAAGGCACTATCATTGGTCCATTTCGTAGTGGCGTTGGTTTTCACATCCTAAAAATCGAAGATGTGAAAGGCCTAGAAACCGTCTCTGTGACTGAAGTCAATGCTCGTCATATTCTGATCAAGCCAACGGTCATCCTTAGTGATGAAGGCGTGAAACGTCAGCTAAACACCATTATTCAAAAGGTTCAATCAGGTGAAGCGAGTTTTGCTGAAATGGCTGAACAGTTCAGCAAGATCCAGGCTCAGCCGTACAAGGTGGCGAACTCGGCTATCAAACCCCTGAGCTTTACGTGCCTGAGTTTAAACACCAAGTAGAGACCCTACCGCTTAAACAGATCAGTGAACCATTTAAAACCGTTCACGGCTGGCACATTGTCGAAGTACTCGATCGCCGCGATGTCGATAAAACAGGTTCTGCGATGCAAAACCGTGCATACCGCATCCTATTTAACCGTAAGTTTAATGAAGAAGCATCAGCATGGATCCAAGAGCTTCGTGCGAGTGCCTTTGTAGAAATGGTTGAGGACGATGAGAATGCAGCCAATTAAACGCATTATTGTTACCGCCGGTGAACCGGCGGGCATTGGCCCCGATCTAGCGGTGGCTTTGTCGCAAAAGTCGTGGTCACATCAGGTGGTCATTTGTGCTGATAAATCACTGATTGCTGATAGAGCTAAACAACTGGGTATCGATGTTGAACTAGTAGACTTCGACGAACAAAATTTTGACGCTCATCGGCAAGGCCGCCTTGTTATCCTCCATGAACCACTCGCGGTACCAGCAAAAGCTGGTGTGCTTGACGAAAGAAACGGTCAGTACGTGCTAAATACCCTAGAAAAAGCCGCAAAAGGCTGTATGAATGGTCAATTTGATGCTATTGTCACCGGCCCTGTGCACAAAGGGGTGATCAATCGCGCTGGCGTTAGCTTTAGTGGCCATACAGAGTTCTTTGCAGAGGTATCCAATACACCACTTGTGGTGATGATGCTGGCAACGGAAGGGTTAAGAACTGCACTGGTTACAACGCATCTTCCGTTAACGGAGGTACCTAATGCCATCACCGAGGATCGCGTAACACGCATCATCGACATACTGCATCATGATTTGGTCACCAAGTTTGGCATCAAAACGCCAAACATCTATGTCTGCGGCCTAAACCCTCATGCGGGTGAAGATGGCTGCCTTGGTATGGAAGAGATAGAAACCATCACTCCTACCCTAGAAAAACTTCGCACAGAGAAAAATTATCAGCTTGTTGGCCCACTTCCCGCCGACACGATATTTAATGACAAATACTTACGCGAAGCGGATGCTGTCTTAGGCATGTATCACGATCAAGTGCTCCCTGTATTGAAATACAAAGGCTTTGGTCGTTCAGTAAACATCACACTTGGTCTACCTTTTATAAGGACATCGGTTGATCATGGCACCGCGATTGATCTTGCTGGCACAGGCCAAGCAGACTTTGGCAGCTTTGAGACAGCGCTGGCGTACGCAATAGACTTAGTAGAGAGCAGACAATGAGAAATGATGTCCACTTAGGGCACAAGGCCAGAAAACGCTTTGGTCAGAACTTCCTGAACGATCCGTACATCATCGATGGTATCGTATCTTCAATTAATCCAAAGCCAGGCCAAAACCTGGTTGAGATCGGCCCTGGTCTCGGCGCGATTACTGAACCAGTGGGTAAAGAAGTTGATAAATTCACGGTTATCGAACTTGACCGTGATCTGGCAGAGCGTCTGCGCAACCACCCAGATCTTGCAGACAAGCTGACCATCCACGAAGGCGACGCAATGCGTTTTGACTTCACCCAGCTGGTGAAGCCAAACAACAAACTGCGTATCTTTGGTAACCTGCCATATAACATCTCTACGCCTTTGATGTTCCACTTGTTTGAATTCCATAAAGACATTCAAGACATGCACTTCATGCTTCAAAAAGAAGTGGTTAACCGCCTAGCAGCGGGTCCGGGCAGCAAAGCTTATGGACGTCTGACGGTGATGGCGCAGTACTACTGTAAAGTGGTACCCGTACTTGAAGTACCGCCAACGGCATTCGTTCCGCCGCCAAAAGTAGACTCTGCAGTTGTGCGTCTCGTTCCTTACGAAGAACTGCCTTACCCAGCGACTAGCCTCAAGTGGCTTGATCGTGTATGTCGTGAAGGCTTCAACCAACGTCGTAAAACCGTACGTAACTGCTACAAAGCACTTATGTCTGCTGACACTCTGGAAGAGCTTGGTGTAAACCCATCAATGCGCCCAGAGAACCTGACACTGCAACAGTTTGTTGATATGGCAAACTGGCTCGATGCCAACCATGGGTAATCGAAATCAATAACAGAAAAAACGCTCACTAGCTTGCTATTGAGCGTTTTTTTTGTCATATCTGAATATGCACTTCAAGCAGTTAGGAGATTGACATGGAGTCGACCACGCCATGCGTTAAATGCCAAGTACATACTAAATACGTTGAAGAACAATCCGATCCAGACAACAGCCGCTATGTCTTTGCCTACATCATTACTATCAAGAATTTGAGTCAGGAAACGGTTCAACTGATCAGCCGACGTTGGCTCATTACCGATGCCAATGGCAAACAGCTAACCGTAGAAGGCGACGGTGTCGTGGGTCAGCAGCCGGTGATAGAAAAAAATGATGAATATACCTACACCAGCGGTACCGCAATCGAAACACCACTCGGTGTAATGCAAGGGCACTACATCATGCTAGATGCCAACGGTAAACAGTTTACCACCGAAATTGAGCCATTCCGCTTAGCCATTCCCAACATACTGAATTAAGGAACACCGTGGCCAACTACATTGTCGGAGACATTCAAGGCTGTCTCGATGAACTACAGCTTTTATTAGCTAGCGTTAGCTTCAACCCGCAACAAGATACTGTTTGGTTCGCTGGCGATCTCGTCGCTAGAGGACCAAAGTCTTTAGAAACACTTAGGTATGTAAAATCGCTAGGAGATGCGGCTAAGGTTTGTTTGGGCAACCACGATCTACATCTTCTTGCGGTGTCTTTAGGCGTTCACAAAGCAAAGCCAAAGGACAAAACGCTACCCATTCTTGAAGCGAGCGACAAAGACGAGTTACTTAACTGGCTTAGACAACAACCACTATTGCTCGAACATGATGAGTTTGTTGTTTGTCATGCGGGTATTTCGCCACAATGGACACTGAAACAAGCGAAGAAATGCGCAAAAAAGGTGGCAAACAAGCTGCGCGGAGACGATTGGCAATCACTTATCAAAAACATGTATAGCAATGAGCCAGACGCCTGGTCTTCTGAACTCAAAGGGATTGAGCGACTTCGCTATACCATCAATGCTTACACCCGAATGCGATTTTGTTTTCCTGATGGTCGCTTAGACATGAGTTGCAAGCTTCCCCCTTCAGAAGTCAATCCAAGTGAATATGTACCTTGGTTTGCCCTTCCATCACGTGAACCATTAAGTAAAACTGTGATCTTTGGTCATTGGGCAGCGCTGGGTGGTTATGTCAGCGAAGAGGTAATAGGGCTTGATACTGGCTGTGTTTGGGGCGGAGAGTTGACTATGATCCGCTGGGAAGACAAAGCGCTATTCAGTCAACCCGCGTTGTAAAAGACGATAAAACTCGCCAGTCTCTCAACTGGCGAGCAGTAAAAACTTAACGCTCTAACACCACAAATTCCATGTTGTAGGCGTTTTTTTCGTCCGCACTGTAGTGCTCGCTGTGGCTTTGCTGCCAATCCTCACCCCAGTCAGGAAATTGGGTATCACCATCAAGCTTGGCGTCAATGTAGGTCAGATAGAGCTTGTTTGCCATCGGTAAGCAATGATTATAAAAGCTACCGCCACCGATGATCATCGCTTCTTCGACATCGCTAACCAGCTCCAATGCCTGTTCAAGCGAAGTCACGGTATCCACACCTTCAATAGACAGTTCACTGTTACGACTCACAACAATATTGCGACGCCCCGGCAGTGGACGTCCGATGGATTCATAAGTCTTACGCCCCATAATCACAGGTTTGCCCATAGTACAGCGCTTAAACCAAGCAAAATCAGCCGGTAAATGCCACGGCATTTGGTTGTCCTTACCAATGATACGATTGTCTGCCATAGCGGCTATCATACTGATGATCATGTTTGTTTGTTCCTAATTAGACGATTGGGCGACGGCGGTAGAATAACAGCCCAGGCATCGCAAGACCAACTGCGAGACCAGCGATTATGAACATCGCCTTCAAAAAGTTCTCAAGAAGCGTCGCTAATAGCTCTGGGGTATAGCCTAAGTGATTGATCTCTACCATCGCAATCATCGCTTTAAACGCAAACACGCCAGGTACCATAGGGATCAAGGCAGCAACAGTAAATACTTTCGGGTGCGCCAAGAATTTATGAGACCAATGCACACCAATCATGCCAACCAAGGTCGCAGCAAAAAAAGTCGCCCACTCAATCGGAACCCCATAATGCATCATTAGAAAGCGTGAGCCATGACCGATCGCGCCGCCGATAGCGCAATAAGCCAAGGCATTTTGCGGCACATTGAATACCAAAGCAAAACCCACCGCAGGTATCGCGGCGAAAAACATATCATTAAGCAGGGCAAGTAGTAGTTCCATCATTACTGTACCCACCCTAAAACGTTAGTAATGCTCATCGCACCGACGATGCCTAAACACGTCGCGAGCGTCAGCAAGCTTGCCATTACAAAGCGAGCTATTCCCATATTGACATAGCCCTTGAGCATATCGGCCACCGAGTTAATCAACGGAAAACCAGGCACTAACATCAATACCGAAGAAGCCATCACCAACTGAGGTTTGTCTCCGATTCCATAAATCACCGCTTGTGCCGAGATTAACGTAGTAACAAAAGCTGTGATCGCGAAATTGAGCAGCGGATTAAAGTGACGGTGACCAAACTCCTGACGGACAATCATACCCAAGCCAGACGCTAAAAAGGTCATTCCAAACACTGCCCAATCACCTCCAGCCAAACGGCTAAAAGCAGCGCAAGAAAGGCCTATCATCACCACCACTAACCAGCGGTTATAGCGCTCAGGGCTGATTTGATTAAGCTTTTTTTGAGCCAGTTGATAGTCGAGAATGCCCTTCTCCATCATGATGCAGATGCGTTGAATCTGTGTAACGACCCGCATGTTCAAGCCTCGATCTGGGCTTCTACGTGCAGTGGTGACGCAATGTTCGTTATAAACGGTAGTGACAACTAAAGAGCTGGCAGAGAGCGACACTTCCACTTCGTCCATGCCTGCTGCTTTTCCAATTCGATGTGTAATGTGGCCAACAAGGGTGCTTTCAGCGCCATGAGCTAACAGCATTTGGCCTGCTTGAGCAATCAGCCGAGAGACTGCTCTTTGATTAGGTGCCATGTATCCTTCCAAGCATGTTGTTCTAGCAAATGTATTGCCAATCCATAATTTGTTTGGCCGATTGGTTTCTGCCAAACAAAGTGCAAACGTTTGAGCCGGTTAGTTTGCCTCAGTTTCTGAGTCAGAGAAATGATTTAGGTACAAAAAAACCGCAATAACAATTGCGGTTTTTCATTCTAGATGCGGATTTAGTCACGAACGTAGACAACGTGCCCGTCATCTTCTTCGTCATCCCAATCATCCCAGTCATCGTCTTCGGTAATCACGTCTTTACCTGACATAGCATCTTTATGGTAGTCATCCCACATGAAGTCGACTTTCTCTTCTTCAGAGATCTCTTCTTCAGCACGTGGTAGGGTTTCCATAAAGTCTGCCAGCTTGTAGCAAAGCTCTTTAGTGCCGTGCTTGTTGACTGCCGAGATCTTAAAGTATTCATCTTCCCAGCCCAGCGCATCAAGGATCTCTTGGATCACTTCATTCGCTTCCTCTTCTGGCATCAGATCAACTTTGTTGAACACCAACCAACGCGGCTTATCAGCCAGTTTTTCACTGTATTGCTCAAGCTCATCGATGATGGTCAATGCGTTTTCGATTGGGTTAGATTGGTCGATAGGCATAATATCGATCATGTGCAGCAGCACGCGACAACGCTCTAGGTGCTTCAAGAAACGAATACCAAGGCCAGCACCATCCGCAGCACCTTCAATTAGCCCCGGGATATCGGCAACCACAAAGCTCTTCTCAGGGACCACACTCACAACACCAAGACTTGGGATCAAGGTGGTAAATGGGTAATCAGCTACCTTAGGTTTTGCTGCAGATACCGCGCGAATGAAGGTTGATTTACCTGCGTTTGGCAAACCAAGCATACCCACATCTGCAAGCAGAAGTAGCTCAAGGCGCAGTTCACGCATCTCACCTTTGGTACCTAGCGTCTTTTGACGAGGTGCACGGTTAACCGATGATTTAAAACGTGTGTTACCAAGACCGTGCCAACCGCCTTTGGCAACCATGACCTTTTTGCCATGCTCAGCCACTTCTGCCACGATTTCATTGGTGTGAATATCAACCGCACGCGTACCGACTGGCACTTTCATGACTTTGTCTTTGCCACGCTTACCAGTACAGTTACCACCACGGCCATTTTCACCACGTTCCGCTTCATAGAAACGCTGGAAACGGTAGTCGATTAGTGTATTTAGGTTTTCATCTGCCTCGATATAGATATCGCCGCCGTCGCCGCCGTCGCCGCCATCAGGGCCACCTTTCGCTACAAATTTCTCACGCCAAAAGCTAACAACACCGTTACCGCCGTCGCCCGCTTGGACTTTTACTACCGCTTCATCAACGAACTTCATCTCTTACTCCGACTACTTCTTCGCTTACCCACCAAAAGGCTCAAGCGTCATCACGACGCACCTTATGGCTTCATTCGATTATCACTACATATTAGCAGATGACAGAGACGACTCCCCACTAAGCTAGACCTTACTTTGCAAAGACCAAACCTAGAGATTCGTCTCTATCGACTGCCTTCATTTCAATACAAATAAAAAACCCCGCCGACTCGGCAGGGCTTTTGAATTCAGCTTGAAAGCATTGTGTAATTTAGCGAGACGCTTAATTACTCAGCTTCGATGCTAACGAATTTACGGTTCTTAGGACCTTTAACTTCGAATTTCACTTTACCTTCAGTAAGAGCGAAAAGAGTATGGTCTTTACCGATACCAACGTTAGTACCAGCGTGGAACTTAGTACCACGTTGACGTACGATGATGTTACCTGCAAGAACAGACTCACCACCGAAACGCTTAACACCTAGACGTTTGCTTTCTGAATCGCGGCCGTTACGAGTAGAACCACCAGCTTTTTTGTGTGCCATTGTTAAACTCTCCTAATCGATTAAGCGTTGATGCCAGTGATTTTCACTTCCGTGAACCACTGACGGTGACCTTGTTGCTTACGAGAGTGCTTACGACGACGGAACTTAACGATTTTAACTTTATCGCCACGACCGTGTTGTACTACTTCAGCAACAACCTTGCCGCCCTCTACTAGAGGAGCGCCAACTTGAATGTCTTCACCGTTAGCAACAAGTAGAACTTTATCAAATTCAACAGTTGCACCAGTTTCAACGTCTAATTTCTCTAAACGAAGAGTTTGACCTTCGCTTACACGGTGTTGTTTACCACCAGATTGGAAAACAGCGTACATATTTTACTCCGCTTTTTCCGCACAGCCTTTTGATTGTTATTTCAACAAATAGGGTGTGCGCTAAACTAATCATCAATAGGGCGCAGATTCTACGCGAATGATTACCCTATGACAAGCCATATTTTGAAAAAATTGGCGAAACACTAATCGCCAATCGAAAGTGCCGCAATAATGCCCTTTCACCATGTATTAATCAACGTTTTTTAGTGTATTATTCACAGATTATAACCAACGATTAAGCCTTATAGGCTCTAAGCTCAACCGGGTACGTAATGGATTTTAAAGCTATCCAAGCACTGACTGCCGACGATATGGCAAAAGTGAATGAAACAATACAAGCACAATTAAACTCTGAAGTTAGCCTTATCAATCAGCTTGGTTTTTACATCGTGAGCAGCGGTGGAAAGCGATTAAGACCGCTTCTTGCTATCCTATCCGCCAAAGCGCTGGGGTATCAGGGGAATGCTCACACCACAGCTGCTGCCTTTATAGAATTTATCCACACGGCCACTCTACTACACGATGATGTGGTTGATGAGTCCGACATGCGACGCGGCAAAGCGACCGCAAACGCGGCATTCGGTAATGCGGCAAGTGTATTGGTGGGTGACTACATCTATACACGCTCATTCCAAATGATGACAGCACTCGGTTCGCTACGCATTTTAGAACTAATGAGTGATGCAGTGAATGTCATTGCGGAAGGCGAAGTTCAACAACTGATGAATTGCAACGACCCTGACACGAGTGAAGATAGCTATATGCAGGTTATCTATTCTAAAACCGCACGTCTATTTGAAGCCGCAACGCAAGTTGGCGCGATACTCAATGATGCCGAACCAGAAGTAGAACTTGCCCTACAAAACTACGGCAAGTATTTAGGTACTGCGTTCCAACTGATCGATGATGTGATGGACTACACCTCTAGTGGTGAAGACATGGGTAAGAACGTTGGCGACGACCTTGCAGAAGGCAAACCGACACTGCCGCTTATCCACGCAATGCAGCACGGTGAAATACACGAGAGCGAAATGATTCGTGAAGCGATTGAGAAAGGCAACGGCCTAGACAAAATCGATGCCATCATGGCGACAATGGAACGTGTAGGCTCGCTTAAATACACTGAAGACATCGCCTTAAAAGAAGCAGATAAAGCGATTGACGCGCTTTCTGTGGTTCCTGATAGTGAATATAAAGAGGCGTTGGTCGCACTGGCCTATATGGCCGTTAAACGCAGCGCATAATAAAGAGGTAGCGGCTCGAGTTGCTACCCCTTTTTACTTTAACTTTGCTCGCCGCTCTCTTAATAGTATTGTTCGCAGCCATTGTGCAGCTGTTGGTCCTCTTGGATCTCGTCAGCGTCTAACGCCCACTGGACATCACTGCCAAGTGGCTCGACCAATACAGAATTAGACGTTTTGTCTATAACTAGCACCTGACCCACGCCGTGCTGGGACTCGACCCACATCCCTTTACGTACTTTGTCTATTTCCATCATCCATCCCCCAATTCACACCAAGTTTTTTACGCGTTCCTTTAGGGATAGATCAAAAAACCCAGTCTAGTAAAGACTGGGTTTGAATATAAAGAAGCTAAATTAGCAGGGCTTGGCGATTATTTCGCGAACTCAACACCAATCTCGATATCTTTGTTTAGCGTTTCAAGCATGCCGTCTAAAGCTGCTTTCTCGTAATCACTTAGCTCACCGTAGCTAAGGATAGCTTCTGCGCCATCTTTACCTAACTTAACTGGCTGTGCGAAGAAAGGAGCGTGCTCACCATCACCTTCAACGTACGCGCATTCGATGACGTTCTCTTCACCTTGTAGGCCTTTCACTAACGCTAGACCAAATCGGCACGCCGCTTGACCCATAGATAGCGTTGCAGAGCCACCGCCAGCTTTTGCTTCTACAACTTCAGTGCCAGCGTTTTGAATACGCTTAGTCAATGCTTCGACTTCTTCAGCCGTAAACTCAACACCTTCTACTTGAGAAAGAAGAGGAAGAATTGTCACACCAGAGTGGCCACCGATAACCGGTACACGCACATCGCCTGGATCTTTTGCTTTTAGGTCAGCAACGAAGGTTTCTGAGCGAATCACATCCAGTGTTGTTACACCGAACAGCTTGCGTTTGTCGTAAACACCGGCTTTCTTAAGCACTTCTGCTGCAATTGGCACAGTCGTGTTCACTGGGTTTGTGATGATACCAATACACGCTGTCGGGCAAACTACCGCGATTCTTTCTGCCAAAGATTTCACGATACCAGCGTTAACATTGAACAGATCAGAGCGATCCATACCAGGTTTACGTGCAACACCCGCCGAGATAAGTACCACATCGGCACCTTCAAGCGCTGGAGTTGGATCTTCACCGGCATAACCTTTGATAGAAACTGGCGTCGGGATGTGGCTAAGGTCAGCCGCTACACCAGGTGTAACAGGGGCAATATCATAAAGGGCTAAATCAGAACCTGCTGGAAGACGGTTCTTAAGTAGTAGAGCTAGGGCTTGACCGATGCCACCCGCGGCACCAATAACAGCTACTTTCATGGTAGTTCTCCTTGAGATTGGTATCTCTTATTAATAGTCTTGTAGGGTAATTTTTCATCAGCTAGTAAAAAGCTATAGCATTCACTAATCGATTACAATCAATTAACCCCAGCTTTGCGAGGTCACGCAACTCGCTAATAACGTGCCACTAAACTAGCACGTAAACACCCTCGTTAAAACCCACCTTTTACCTTGTTAATTATGAGGTTATGGTGCTTTTTTGTGACATAGGTTTAAGTGATATTGTCGGCAGAAACCATGGATAAGTTGGTTAAGATACGGGTTCTGTGCCACAATACGGCGATCACTGCGAGTAGAACGAAGAATAAGAGGCGTATATGCGCAATAATGACAAACAAGATAATCTGGTTCGCGCGTTTAAAGCGTTGTTAAAAGAAGAGCGATTTGGCTCTCAAGGTGAGATTGTCGACGCGTTAAAACACGAAGGGTTTGAAAATATTAACCAATCAAAAGTGTCGCGTATGTTGACTAAGTTTGGCGCAGTGAGAACCCGCAACGCCAAAATGGAAATGGTGTACTGTTTACCGGCTGAACTTGGCGTACCTACTGTGTCGAGTTCACTGCGTGAATTGGTACTCGATATTGACCATAACAACGCGTTAGTCGTCATTCATACTGGTCCTGGTGCTGCACAGCTTATCGCTCGACTGCTCGACTCACTCGGCAAGGCTGAAGGTATCTTAGGCGTTGTTGCAGGCGACGACACAATCTTTATTACTCCAACGCTGACCGTTTCTACCAAACAGCTGTTTGATTCTGTTTGTGATTTGTTCGAATACGCTGGCTAAGTTTTAAACGTTAACATTCAGAACATTCTGTCACGGAGCAATCCGTTCCGTGACACTCATCACATCTTGAAAAAATCAAACCCCAGCCTTCCAATTGACTTTAATTATTTGTTTTATTTGACTTATATTCCAAAAATACATCACATCTTTCTATTTCTAGCACAGACAAATCCCCTATATCTATTAACAATCCAGTAATTTTCTTCCAAATTATTTGGTATGATTGCGCCACTTTTTCAACATATGGATTGAAAAAGATGCCGTTTCCACATAGGAAACCTCTGAAGACAACTATAGTTATTCAGGGCTAATAATGAATAAGGAAGGGAAATTCATGGCATTTAAGAAACTTGTTAAAATCGGTGCTATTGCCGCAGCTGTTATGGGCGCTGGCGCTGTTAATGCTCAAGAGTTCATCACAATCGGTACAGGTTCGGTGACGGGTGTTTACTACCCTACTGGCGGCGCAATCTGTAAGCTTGTGAATAAAGGCCGTAAGGAACACAACATCCGTTGTTCAGTAGAGTCCACTGGTGGTTCTATCTACAATGTCAACACTATCCGTGCTGGTGAGTTAGATTTCGGTATCGTTCAATCTGACTGGCAATATCACGGCTACAACGGCACAAGCAAATTTGAAGAGCAAGGCCCTTACAAAAAGCTTCGTGCGATGTTCTCTTTGCACACCGAACCATTCAACATCATCGCTCGTTCTGATGCTGGTATCAACAACGTCACTGACCTTAAAGGCAAACGTGTGAATATCGGTAACCCAGGCTCTGGTGACCGCGCAACAATGGGCGTAGTCATGGACGCAATGGGCTGGACTAACGATGACTTCAAACTGGCTTCTGAACTAAAAGGTTCTGAGCGTTCACAAGCTCTTTGTGACAACAAAATCGACGCGTTCGTTTACGTTGTGGGCCATCCAAACGGATCAATCAAAGAAGCAACAACATCTTGTGAAGCTAAGCTAATCTCTGCGACTGGCGAAAAAATCGATGAAATCGTTTCGGCAAACCCTTACTACGCTTACAGCACTGTTCCAGCAGGTATGTACCGTGGCACTGAGGGTGACGTAAACAGCTTCGGTGTTGCTGCTACCATGGTAACCACGTCAGACGTTTCTGATGAAACAGCTTACAACGTTGCTAAGGCTGTGTTTGAAAACTTCGATACGTTCAAACGTCTTCACCCAGCGTTCGCTAACCTGAAGAAAGAAGACATGGTGAAAGCAGGTCTATCTATCCCGCTTCACCCAGGTGCTGAGAAGTACTACAAAGAAGTCGGTCTACTAAAATAAGACCACTTCGTAGGGGAGGCATCGCTTCCCCTACAGCTTTTCTATTATGAGTAACACTCAAAACAATCAACACCAGTGCATCCAACTGGTGTGGCTATTTGGGCTCTCTTTCCAAGCCCGTCATTAAGAGCCCAAAACACAACAACTGCTACACGTTTGCATCCATTGACTACAATGTTAAATGCGAAATAGGTTCGTGCCTTTTTAATTAGCCTTTGGCTTAAACGTCACGAATCCAAAAATAATAAAGGACAACGTACATGACGCAGACAACACAACCGTCGCAAGATGTGCAAGACATGGTCGCACAGGCCGACACAGGCGCACGCAGCCCTAAGGGGATCCCATCCAAAATTCTTTGGTTCGTGCCACTTTGTTGGTCACTGTTTCAACTTTGGTACGCTTCACCACTGCCATTTATATTTAACTTTGGCGTACTGAACGACACTGAAGCGCGTTCTATTCACCTAACCTTCGCTATTTTTCTAGCGTTTACCGCCTACCCTGCAATGAAGAATTCGCCTCGTGACCGAATTCCTGCCATTGACTGGATTTTGGCGCTTGCGGGCAGTTTTTCTGCCGCTTACATCTATTTGTTTTATACCCAGCTTGCTGGGCGCTCTGGTGCACCGACAACGATGGATATCGTCGCTGCGGTCACGGGTATGGTGTTGCTATTAGAAGCAACTCGCCGAGCTCTTGGTCCACCACTAATGGTGGTTGCTGCGGTATTCTTACTGTATACCTTTGGCGGCCCATACATGCCGGACGTCATCGCGCATAAAGGTGCGAGCTTAAATAAAGCAATGTCACACCTATGGCTGACCACTGAGGGTGTATTTGGTGTTGCACTTGGTGTATCAACCTCGTTCGTATTCCTGTTCGTACTATTCGGCGCCATGCTTGAGCGTGCCGGCGCAGGCGCGTACTTCATAAAAGTTGCGTTCTCACTACTTGGCCACATGCGCGGCGGTCCTGCGAAAGCAGCAGTAGTGGCATCTGGTTTATCTGGCCTAGTGTCAGGTTCATCAATTGCCAACGTAGTGACTACCGGTACCTTCACTATTCCGCTGATGAAGCGTGTTGGTTTTCCGGGCACTAAAGCTGGCGCAGTCGAAGTGGCCGCGTCCACCAATGGACAGCTCACCCCACCAATCATGGGTGCAGCTGCGTTCTTGATGGTGGAGTACGTCGGCATCTCTTACGTTGAGGTGATCAAAGCTGCACTTCTGCCCGCTCTAATTTCTTATATCGCCCTTATTTACATCGTGCACCTAGAAGCCTGTAAGGCTGGTATGACAGGACTTCCTCGTCGTCACAACCCAACACTGGTACAAAGCCTGCTGTCGTTTACCGGCACTATTTTGGGTCTATGTGTCATCAGCGCCGTGGTCTACTACGGTATTGGCTGGACCAAAGATGTGTTTGGTGATGCAGCAACGCCTATCGTAGGTGTCGCCTTGCTGCTCTCTTATGTCGGCTTGTTACGCATTTCTGCTAAATACGCCAAAGAAGGCGGTATTGAGATTGATGCAGAGCTAAATGAAGTTCCAGATCCAGGCCCAACCATTAAATCTGGCTTGCACTTCTTGTTGCCAATCGTGGTTCTGGTTTGGTGTTTGACGGTAGAGCGTTTCTCACCAGGTCTGTCCGCATTCTGGGCAACGGTGTTTATGATCTTCATTCTGATCACTCAGCGTCCTTTGATTGCTTTGATGGCAAAAACCAATGATGTTACCGAAGAGCTTAAAGCAGGCTTCGTTGACCTAGCAGAAAGTCTCGTATCTGGTGCTCGAAACATGATTGGCATCGGCGTGGCGACAGCGGCTGCTGGTACCGTAGTGGGTGTGGTAACCCTAACTGGTATTGGCCTTGTGATGACCGACTTCGTCGAGTTTATCTCTGGCGGTAACATCATCTTAATGCTGCTGTTTACTGCGGTTATCTCGCTTATCCTAGGTATGGGTCTGCCGACAACGGCAAACTACATCGTGGTATCAACACTAATGGCACCGGTAATTGTAACGCTTGGTGCAGCGCACGGCCTGATCATTCCACTGATTGCAGTTCACTTGTTCGTGTTCTATTTCGGTATTCTTGCTGATGATACCCCTCCAGTAGGTCTTGCTGCCTTTGCGGCTGCTGCGATCGCTAAATCAGATCCTATCCGTACCGGTATTCAAGGTTTTACCTACGATATTCGTACCGCCATTCTGCCGTTTATGTTTATCTTCAATACACAGCTATTGATGATGGGCATTGATTCTTGGTGGCACTTGGCACTGACGGTAATTTCTGCGGTCATAGCGATGCTTATCTTCTCTGCAGCAACACAAGGATGGTGGTTCACTAAAAACAAATGGTGGGAAACTGTACTGCTTCTAGCACTCACCTTCACCTTCTTCAGGCCGGGTTTCTGGTGGGACATGATCTATCCAGCGAAGGTTCTTTCACCTGGTGTTGAGATAGCTCAAATTACTGAAAACCTAAATGTTGGACAATCGCTTGAGTTGAGAGTCGCCGGTGAAACTCTGGAAGGTAAATACGTCGAGAAGACGGTACGCCTGCCATTTGAGGATGACGCGGTAAGTGCTGACGATCGCATTGCATCTATGGGTCTAATGCTCAACGAGACTGACGGCAAAATGATTGTCGATATGGTTGAGTTCGGTAGCCCGGCTGAGGCATCCGGTCTAGACTTTGACTGGGAAATCAAGTCTATCGTGCAGGACGCGGATAGACCAATGAAGGAGTGGGTATTTGTACCTGCCCTGCTTTTGCTTATTGCCATGGCGATGAATCAAAAGCGTCGTGCTCGTCGTGAAAACCTGAGCGCATAGGTAAGTTGGGCTCCAAGTTTGAATGCTTGGAGCTTCTACCTTTAAACGGAACGGATAATACTAGCCAAGCTTATGCTTTACCCTATGCTAGTAGGGTAGGAACCAAAAAGAGAAATAACATGTACAAGCAAATCCTTGTTCCTGTCGATCTGAATGACAAAGGCTTTTCAGACAAAGCCGTAGAAATCGCAGTTTGGCACGCCAAACACTCCAATGCTGAAGTGCATTTACTGAATGTTCTGCCTGGCATTCACATGTCTATGGTCGCAAGCTACTTCCCCAAAGATGCCGCAGCACAGATGAAAAATGATGTGAAAGCGCAATTGAAAGCGTTCGCTGACCAGCATATTTCTGATGATGTAGTCTACAAGGTGCACGTCACTGAAGGAAAGCCTTACGCGACTATCCTAGATTTTGCCGAGCGCCTTGGTGCCGACCTTATCGTCATGCCGAGCCATAAGCGCTCGAAGATTGATAAGGTTGTCCTTGGCTCAGTGGCAAGCAAAGTAGTACAAAACTCGCCAATTAATGTGCTAGTCGTAAAACCACAGGCAAGCTAAGCCACAGACAAGCTAACCGAATGTCTACTAAAAAGTCCCACTGCGTGTGGGACTTCTTGTTTGTGCCAGCTCTAAACTGTGCCTCGCTATATCACTCGGTTCTGGTCAACACCGTCAATCGCAGCTTCAAGGTTACTGACCAATATCTGGCACAACTTGGTTATCGACGAGTCACTGCCCCACGCCACATGTGGCGTCAGTATTAAATTAGGCAATTGATGATTGGCGATTAACGGGTTGTCCATAGGAGCAGGCTCTTCGGTAAAAACATCCACGCCAGCACCCGCAATCTCTCCCGCTTTTAGCGCGGTGACAAGCGCAGTCTCATCAACCAAGCCACCACGTCCAGTATTAATAAGCACAGCTGTCGACTTCATTTTATAAAGCGCATCAGCATCAATCAGATCACGAGTCTCATCAGTAAGTGGACACAGCAATGCAATCGCATCACTACTGGCTAGGCACTTATCAAACGCGACATAGCCTGAGCGGCACTGGGCAGCACCTTTACGCTCAGCAAACTGCACTTTAATGCCAATGGTACGTGCCAATGTGGCCGTAGCCTGCCCAAGCGCGCCACTGCCAATGATACCGAGTGTCGAGCCCGCCATATCTTGAATTGGATGAGTAAAGAAACAGAACTTGTTTTGTCGCGGCCACTCACCCGCAGCAATATCACTATGATAGGCCAAAAGGTTACGTTTTAAGGCAAACAGCAATCCAATGATGTGTTCAGGGACGGATTGGGTCGCATACCCTTGAATATTGGTGACTCGAATACCGCGCTGCTGGCAGTAGTCCAAATCCACATTGTTGACACCCGTTGCAGCAACGGCGATATGCTCAAGTTTGGCTGCGTTACTCAGCACTTCCGATCCTAAAAACACTTTATTACTCACCACGATATCGGCGTCAGCTATTCGCTGTATCACCTCATGAGGCTCAGTTTTGGCGTAATTGACCCATTGGTGGTCAAAAGCAGGGGTGGGAATATGAATGTGAGCTGGAATCGTGTCTCGGTCTAAGAACACAATCTTTTTAGCGGCCATGATCTCTCCTTTGATGTTCACGGCCGACAGTTATTTATGGCCGAGGAAGAGTCTTATAATCGGGTAATTGTGGCGCTGGGTCAAAGTGCTCAATCACAAGTTGCTCGGTCTGAGGGTAAAAATCACATGGAACAAAAATCGCCTGAAGCTGCTCAGTTTGCGGATGATAGAAGCAAAGCTCTGAGGCATGCAGTTCAAGGCGGTCAGAATAGTTCATGGCCTCTTCATGAGCGTAGAACTCATCACCCACTATAGGATGACCGAGCGCCAGCAAATGAACGCGCAATTGATGGGAGCGACCGGTAATAGGAAACAGACGAACGATACTGGTTTTCTCTTCCTGCTCAACCACCTGATAGTAGGTTTGTGACGGCTTACCATGCTCATAACACACCTTTTGACGCGGGCGGTTTGGCCAATCGCAGATCAAGGGCAGATCAATGAGGCCTTCACTCTCTTTCGGTGTACCCCAAACGCGAGCATAGTAAATCTTGTGCGTCAGACGGTATTGAAACTGCTTCTTAACCGAACGCTCCGCCTCTTTGGTTTTCGCCAGCAGCATAAGGCCGGATGTCGACATATCAAGTCTGTGCACCACTTGAATATCCGGGTAGTCCGCGACTAAACGGCTCCACATGCTATCGTAATGCTCCGCCGCTTTTCCCGGAACAGACAGTAGCCCAGAAGGCTTGTTGACCGCAAGGATGTGCTCATCCTCATAGACAATATCAGTCCAAGGTTCTGTGGGTGGGGTGTAACTTAGCATGGCCATAACAGGGTCTCGCAGTGGAAATCAAAGTAGCTGACAGGAAAAACAAAAGGCGCAACTTACGCTGCGCCATTGTATCAATCACATCTCGCAATGGCGAAATGCTAATTTGAAACGCTTAGTTCTAAGCTCTTAACTCTAAGCTCTTAACTCAAGGCTTAGTTGTGGCTAACGACAATCAAGCGCAGCGAATCAAGCTGTACTTGCGCTTTATTGATGTAGCCATCTAGCTCAGTGATTTGAGACTCAATCGCTTCAATCTCTTCATCACGAATATTTGGGTTCACCGCTTTCAGGGCTTGCAGACGCTCAAGCTCACCGTTAAGGCTCGCGTAAATCGCTTTGTGCGCATCTTCACGAACCGCAGTCACCTTCTCTTCAACCGCGCCGTTACCCGCTTCAATCAGACGATGAACGTCCGCTTGAACTGAGCTCACTAGCTTGCTCGCCAAATGACGGTTTACTGGGCTAAGTTGACGGTTAAAGCCCTCAAACTCAACTTGTGAAGAGAGATCGTTGCCACGACCATCCATCATCATGCGAATTGGTGTAGGCGGCAAGAAACGGCTAATACCGCTTTGCTTCGGCGCTTGCGCATCGACAACGTAGACCAGCTCAAGCAAAATCGTACCCACTGGCAGCGCTTTGTTCTTAAGAAGCGATACCGCACTCGTGCCTACACCCTCACTCATTACCAAGTCGATACCGCCTTGGATCATTGGGTGCTCCCAACTGATGAAGTTCATATCTTCACGAGACAGCGCAGTATCACGATCAAACGTAATCGTGGCACCATCGTATGGAAGACCTGGGTAGCTTGGCACCATCATGTGCTCAGAAGGTGTCACCACGAGGCATTTTCACCTTTGTCGTCTTGGTTTAGACCTATGGTATCAAATAGGCTCAGCGCAAACGTCACTAGGTTAGTATCACCGTCCGTTGCTGAGATCTTCTCAACAATCTGCTGCGCCGCTTCACCGCCATTAGAGTGCATTTCTAGCAAGCGATCACGGCCTTGTTCCAGCTCGTGCTTCAGCTCTTGGTTGTATTGACGTGAACCTTCAATCACCTCATCAAGTTCGCTGGTATCACCGCTGGCTAGCATGTTAATGATGCTATCTTGGTAACGGTCATACACCATGCGACCGGTTGGACAGGTTTCGGCAAACGCATTCAGACCTTCGTTAAACCAACGGGCAAGAATACCTTGTGACGTGCCCTCAAGGTAAGGAACGTGTACATCGATATCACGCTTTTGACCGATACGATCTAAGCGGCCGATACGCTGCTCCAGAAGATCTGGGTTGAATGGCAAGTCGAACATCACTAGCTGGTTAGCAAACTGGAAGTTACGACCTTCAGAGCCAATCTCACTACAGATCAGAACCTGAGCACCGCCCTCTTCCTGCGCAAAGTAAGCCGCCGCTTTATCGCGCTCTAGAATCGACATGCCTTCATGGAATACCGTCGCGCGAATACCTTCACGCTCACGCAGTGCTTGCTCAAGCTGCAGCGCTGTGCTGGCACGAGACGCAATCACCAAGACTTTCTCACTGCGCTTGGCGGTGATTTTCTCAATCAGCCAGTTAACGCGTGAGTCGAACTGCCACCAGCTGGAATCTTCACCTTCAAACTCTTGGAAGATCTCTTCTGGGTAAAGCATCTTCATGGCACGCGCTTCAGGCGTCATCTTGCCACCAATCATGCCAGACACACGCATTGAAGTAGTGTACTGCTGCGGGATTGGCATCGGTACCAAGTTCACATTACGCGTTGGGAAGCCTTTGATGGCCGCGCGAGTGTTTCTGAACAGAACGCGACCTGTACCGTGACGATCCATCAAGTTATCGATAAGCTCTTGGCGTGCGGTCGCTTTCTCTTCGTCGCTCGCATTGCTCTCTAGCACGTTGAACAGTGGCTCAACATCTTGCTCAGACAGCAGTTCGGTAATTTGGTTTTTGGCTTCATCGGCCAACGCTTGACCTGAGAACAGCGCCGTTACCGCATCGGCAACGGGGGCGTATTGTTCTTCTTCTTTAACAAATGCGTCGTAATCGAAGAAACGATCTGCATCCAGAAGACGCAGACGGGCAAAGTGACTCTCACGGCCAAGCTGCTCTGGGGTTGCAGTCAGTAGTAACACGCCCGGAGTCTTTTCTGCCAATGCTTCAACCACTTGGTATTGACGGCTTGGCTGCTCTTGGCTCCACTCTAAGTGGTGCGCTTCATCAACCACCAATAAGTCCCACTCGCCTTCAAGGGCTTGCTCAAAACGCTTGCGGCTCTTACGAAGGAAATCCAGTGAACACAATACGAACTGCTGTGTATCAAACGGGTTATCTGCTTCTGCGTACGCTTCAATACAACGCTCTTCATCAAAGATAGAGAAGTGTAGGTTAAAGCGGCGCATCATTTCGACTAGCCATTGGTGCTGTAGGGTTTCAGGTACCACAATCAACACACGCTGCGCACGACCTGATAACACCTGCTGGTGAATGATCATGCCCGCTTCAATGGTCTTACCTAGACCTACTTCATCGGCAAGCAATACACGAGGCGCGTAACGACGACCCACTTCATGGGCAATGAATAGCTGATGCGGAATAAGGCCAGCACGCATACCACATAGACCACGCATTGGGCTCTTGTGTTGCTCATACTGGTTGCTCAGCGCGCGGTAACGCAGCACAAAGTTATCCATGCGGTCAATTTGACCTGCGAACAATTTGTCCTGTGGCTTGTTAAAGCGAATTTGGTGGCTGAGGAAGATCTCACGCAGGGCGACATTCGCTTCTTCAGTATCTTGGCGTGTACCCACGTAAGTGAAGAGACCTTGGTCTTCGATCACTTCTTCAACTTCTAGTGACCAGCCTTCTTGGCACTCAATGACATCACCGACATTAAACGTAACTCGGGTGACAGGCGCATCGCTACGAGCGTATACGCGATTCTCTTCTGATGCTGCAAACATAAGTGATACTGTTCTCGCATCCAGTGCGACGACCGTACCCAAACCTAAATCACTTTCCGTATCGCTAATCCAGCGCTGCCCTAAAGCAAATGTCATAGAGAGACTACCTCAATTCGTGTCGATTTTTGTTATTTCAGCGGTAACGCAGCCTGCCAAGTCGTGGCACCCTGAGCTCAATACTCCGCCCAAATAATAGTAGGTGATAGTGCAAATTTTGCTCGCCCCATCCCCTAAATGAAAGGTCGCTAATCTTACTTGAAGGCGTGATACAGGTCACGCCAATTACAAGGAAAAGCAGAGTTTTTTTTGAATTGTCGTGGTTGACATCAAACTGCAAAAAAACAGTGTCATTTCTGAGAACGAAAGTGACATTTTTCACTTATACTCAGAATGTAAACGTTAACGACATGTAACTACTCGCCAAGCCCTGATAGTTACCTCTCTCGTTAGCCTTACAGGGAATCAGGTTCAATTTGAACGCACTTCAATTGAACGTAACACGGTTGACTCACTAAGATAGGACATCAGAGCCAGCGTAGATCCCCAGCATTGCTAGCACTAGTGAATTGGCTAGAAACAGTGAATTAGCTAGAAGCAGCGAATGTGGACAGACAGTCTGACTCGATCGCCATCTGAGTTAACCGCAAAGGACAAGCGCCAGTTGCGGCAAGGAGACTCTATGGGCGATACCGACCGTAAAATTTTCGTTCTCGACACCAACATCCTTCTCCACGAACCTCACGCCATTTTTTCATTCAAGGAACACGACGTCGTCATTCCGATGACCGTTCTCGAAGAGCTCGACCGAATTAAAGACAGCAAGCGCGATGTCGCGCGTGATGCTCGTGTCGCTATTCGAGCTCTCGAAGATATTTTTAAAGACGCCACGCCCGATGAGATCTCTGAAGGCATTCCCTTTTCCAGCAATATAGACGCAACGGGCACCCTCTCCATCCTCGCTGATTACGTACTGCAAGAAACGGTCAAAGCCTTTGCCGACAAAGAAGGTGACAACCGGATCCTCAATGCAGTGCTCTATCTGCAAAACAAACGTTCACCACGCGAAGTGGTGTTGGTGACAAAAGACATCAATATGCGACTACGCGCCAAAGGCGCTGGCGTGCGCTTTGTTGAAGATTATCGAACCGACCAACTGATTGACGATGTGCAGTACCTAACTAAGGGCTTTCAAAAGTCGGAAGGTGCGTTTTGGGAACACATTGATGAGGTCGAGACCAAAACCTTGGCCAGCAAGACCTATCACACCTTCGACCGAGAGGCGATTGACCCAACCTTCATCAACCAATACCTCATCGATGAGTCGAGCGATTTTGCCGGACGAGTGGCCGACATCGACGGTGATAAGGTGACAATTCGCGACTTAAGCCAAGAGCGCATGCTGTGCCGTCAAGCGTGGGATATTCGACCAAAAAACATCTATCAAGGCATGGCGATGGACGCTCTGCTCGACCCGGACATTGACTTAGTCATTCTCACGGGTGCGGCCGGTAGTGGTAAAACCCTGCTTGCCATGGCCGCTGCACTGGAAATGACCATAGAGCGCGGCATGTTCGATAAGATCATCGTGACCCGAAACACGCCGGACATTGGTGAGTCGATCGGTTTCCTACCGGGTACTGAAGAAGAGAAGATGATGCCTTGCTGGCGGCGATCACCGATACCCTTGAGGCACTGCACAAAAACGATCACTGCACTGAAGGGTCACTTAAATACATTTGCGATAAAGCGAACATTCAGTTTAAGTCGATAAACTTTATGCGCGGCCGCTCGATTCAAAATGCGTTTGTGCTTTTGGATGAGTGCCAGAATTTAACCGCATCGCAAATCAAAACCATCATCACACGCTGTGGTGAAGGCACCAAGATTGTTTGCTCTGGTAACTTAGCGCAGATTGATTCGCCTTACTTAACGCCGGTGACATCAGGACTGACTTACATGGTAGAGCGATTTAAGAACTTTGGTGGCAGTGCCAATATTCACCTCAATGGAGTGGTGAGAAGTCGATTGGCGGAGTTTGCTGAGGAGAATTTGTAGGCAAAAAAAAGAGCCTAGGTATCGATACCTAGGCTCTATACGGTTCTATTAGTCCGTGCCACCCACGGTTAGGGCATCCAGCTTCAAGCTCGGCTGACCGACACCGACTGGCACGCTTTGTCCTGCTTTACCACACACGCCCACACCGCGGTCAATCGCTAGATCATTGCCGACCATGGACACTTGCTGCATCGCTTCAATACCCGAGCCGATCAGCGTTGCGCCTTTCACAGGGGCAGTGATCTTGCCATCCTCAATCAAATACGCTTCTGAGGCTGAGAACACAAACTTACCCGAGGTGATGTCCACCTGACCACCACCAAAGTTTGGTGCATACAGACCTTTCTTCACCGTTGAGATGATCTCTTCAGGAGAGTGCTCACCCGGCAGCATGTAAGTGTTGGTCATGCGCGGCATTGGTAAGTGAGCATAAGACTCACGGCGCGCATTACCCGTTGGGTTCACGCCCATAAGACGCGCATTGAGCTTGTCTTGTAGGTAGCCTTTCAATACACCATTTTCGATTAGAGTATTGTACTGACCGTGTACACCTTCATCATCGACGTTGAGCGAGCCGCGCAAATCTTGCAGCGTGCCGTCATCAACAATGGTACAAAGGTTTGAAGTCACTTGCTCGCCAACCTTGCCAGAGAAGACTGAAGATTCTTTACGGTTAAAGTCGCCTTCTAAACCATGGCCTACCGCTTCATGCAGTAGTACGCCCGGCCAACCCGCACCGAGTACTACTGGCATCATGCCCGCTGGAGCGTCAATCGCCTCAAGGTTAACCAGAGCTTGGCGAATCGCTTCGTCAGCGTAGTTGTAAGCAACCTGCTGACCTTCTTCCGTTGATAGGAAGAAATCATAACCATATCGGCCACCGCCACCCGCACTGCCACGTTCGCGACGCTCGCCTTTTTGCGCCAGTACGCTGATCGACAAACGAACCAATGGACGGACATCGCCGGCAAAGGTGCCATCGGTTGCTGCAACCAACATCTGTTCATAGACACCGCTTAAGCTCACTGATACTTCTTTGACTAGTGGCTCTTTGGTGCGGATGTAGGCATCAAGCTGTTTTAGCAGCTCAGTTTTTTGCTGCTTTTCCCAGCTTTCCAGCGGGTTTACTGCCGCATAGTAAGCTTGGTTATCGCTGCGAGTCAGCGCTTTAACTTGAGCGCTTTGACCTTGCTGGGCAATACCGCGAGCTGCGATTGCGCTCTGCTTCAGCCCATCAAGGGTGATTTGGTCGGAGTAAGCAAAACCGGTTTTCTCACCGGTTACGGCGCGCACACCCACACCGCGATCGATGTTGAAAGAGCCATCTTTGATGATGCTGTCTTCAAGAACTAAAGATTCGTGCCAGCTGGATTGAAAGTAGATATCTGCATAGTCAATTTGACGAGTCGCAATGCTCGCCAGCGTAGCTTCAATATCTTGCTCAGAGAGACCCGTTGGGCCTAGTAGCGCGTCTTCTATGCGTTCCATATTTGAGTGCTCTTAATAAGTATAATTAGTGGAGATGTTGCTCGAAGCGGATATGTTTAGCGACAGGCATGCTCTGTCTTACCTCTTCGACCACATCAAAATTCAATTCGGCAGTAATGGTGCCCGCTTGCTGCTCAAGTTGGCCTTGGATCTCTCCCCATGGAGACACTACCATAGAGCGCCCCCAAGTTTCTCGACCGCATGGGTGAGTACCACATTGGTTAGCGGCAACGATCCAACATTGGTTTTCGATGGCTCTCGCTCGCAGCAGCACTTCCCAATGCGCCTTGCCGGTCACCGCAGTAAAGGCAGCAGGCACGACAATCACATTCGCGCCTTGTGACCTAAGTGCGCAGTACAAGTGCGGAAAGCGCAAATCATAACAGATAGACAACCCTATCGCGCCAAAATCTGTCGGCACCATGCAATATTGCCCCGGCCTTAAAGGTTTCTGACTCGCGATAAGTCTTATGGGCGTCATTCACATCGACGTCAAACATGTGCAGCTTGTCATAATGATTCATACGCTGCCCATTACTGTCAAAGACCAGTGTGGTGGTCGACACTTCGCTGTCGGAAATGCGAATCGGAAAGCTGCCAATGATCAGATTCACGCTATATTGCTTAGCAAGATTGGCGAGTTTGTTTTGAAACTCCCCTTTGCCCAAGTATTCTGCGTGTTGGTGGTAGTCTCGGCGTTGGCCGAATACCAACGCATTTTCAGGCGTTAATATCCAGCGCATACCTTTGTCTGCCAAGAACGCGACTTTTTGCTCAATGTGCTCAAAGTTACGTTGCGGATCTGGCCCCGAGGTCATTTGTATGATTCCAAAGCGTTCCATGCTCATAGACGACTTATTTCTCCTTCTTAAGATCCTCAGGCAGCGTATATTCACGCTACTGCGGGATATTTCACTAACGGTCGGTGAATCAAGCGGCCCTTTTACCGAATAGTTGACTTGCGTGACTACCTCAACAACCGGTGAGATCACTGTCGTTACAGCCAACACGACCAACGCCGTTTGTGGCGTTACCGCAAACGCGGTGATGATAGGAATGCCAGAAGTCATATCAGGGGTAAAGCTCACCTCAGCATCTACCGTTTGTTTAGAAAGATCGGCCAATCCTTTGATTCTCATATCACCGGCTACCGCATCCATCTTGATGTCGTTGGTGACGAACACACCATCACGAACTCGGCCGCTGCCTGTAATCGAGTTAAAGGCCATGCCTTTGTCAAACACATCCGAGAAATCGAGCTGCATCTTACGAATAATAGAGTCGAGACTGAACAGACCAAGCAATCGCGCTGCGCCACTCACATCGGAGATCACCCCTTTGCCAAGCTTGGTTTTCAAATCACCATTGACGGTATCAAGGCGCATGGACCAAGGCGCGCCTTCCCAATCGAGTTTGGCATTCATTTCAAACGGTGCGCGTTGAATACCCGTGGTGATACCAAAACGCTCCATGAGATCGCTGTTATTCTCACCTTTTACCGCGAAGTTCACTTGGGTCTTATTCTGATCGCCGGACACCATCCAATCGCCATCAATATCCACTTGGTTGGCACCGCTAGAGAGCTGCAGCTTGTTCCAAACCAGCTTATTGCCCTGCCTAGAGACATCCATGTCGACCTTGCCCACTTTGTAACCTTGGAACCAAAAGTTATCGATGGTTAGCAAGGTATCGGGCAATGCGTTAAACAACGAACGTTCGAAATCGCTCACGCTCGGCGCATCTGGGTTTTCTTGAGTAATGATCGACTCATCTTGGTCAGCAATCTCATCGAGCGCCGGCACATAGATGTGAAGACGGTTCAACGCGACATGGAGTTCATTGTTGTCACTGTAGCTGGCTTCACCTTTTGCCTCTTGGCTATCCAGTGCAAACTGCCAACCACCCTTTTTATATCTAGCATCGAAATTAACATCGTGCCATTCAATTCCGCCTAATATCAGCTCTTTAGCTTCTACACTGGCACGCTTTGGCAGTGGCAACTCTGGCTTCGGTAAGTCATCCAGCACCGCTTTTTTGTCACTCGGTGGCTCTTTAAATACCTCACTCCACTTATCAAAATCGATAGTGTCTGAACGCACTTGGAAGTGATGGCCGACAATTGGGCTAATTTTAAAACCGCCATCACCAAGCACTAAGTTGGTCGCTTTAAGCACCGGGACTGGCTGAGTAATGTCAATTTCAGTTTGATATTTCACCGACGGCAATTGCAAACGAGCAGTAATATTTTCCTGGTTGCCTGAAGCCTGAAGCCTTGCTTTACCTGCGTCACCAAACGACTTGCTCAGTGGATAAGGGTAATCGCTGGCAATAGTGACTAGGTTTGCATCCAAATCAAGCTGATAAGTAAAACCCACATCATTGAGCTGGATGTCGACATCCAGATGCCAAGGTGCGTGCCCTGATAAGCGGCTGACAACCTTGTCACCAATGTAAGGCTCTAGCGGCTTGGTGCTCCAGTCGCCAACGGAGTTAATCTTCACCGCATAGCCATTACTTGCATTTTGTCCTTGGAAGTCCAAATTGATTGGCTGATCAAGCAAATTCGCAGACAATCCCGTCGCCTTAACAACATCATTATCGAACTCAATACGACCAGAGACTTCCTCAAGCGTCATCGGCGGAGCATCAATCTCAACATGGTTGTCGCTTAGTTCAGCATGACCCCAAGCTCTAGATGGCGTGTCATCGCCGCCAAAAGGAATATAAAGCTGGAAGTCGGCATTAACATCGCCGCTAACTTGAACCGCTGTTAGCGCGGCACCAACCGAGTCCACCAAAGGTGAAGCGGTCATATAATCACGTACCGCACTGCCTTTTCCGGCTGCTTTCGCCTCAATTTCAAGATGACCATCACCACGCAGCTGAGGGATTCGACCAGTTATACGCTGCCCTTTCACATCCATTAAAGTCGCAGAACGCGAGTCGAGATACATGCTCTCGTTTTGGAACAACAAATCGAGCTGCAGATCCGTAAGCGGCGGCCAATTGGTGTCAAAGCTGAATTTGGCATCACGCAGGCCAACAAACGCCTGGAACATACCGTTGTTGTCGCGATACGGGAAATCAGAGAGCTTGCCGTACCACAAAAGCTTAGAAGTGTTCACGCGACCCGCTTGAATCGCCGCAGATAGGTAATCCGTTAAGCTTTGCCCCATTGCTAGAGTTGGCAGGTAACGCCACACCTCCCCTGCGTTGTATAGGTCAGCCTCAGCATAGAAGGACAAGAATGGACTATCGTTCTTAGGGAAATCGAGCCGGAAGGCACCAAGCACTTGCAAATCTGGTGTGGCAGCCGTGACTTTATCCGACCACAGTGACCAGCCTTGCTCACCATGATTCTCCCAATGAATGTCAACCAAGCCTTGCTTGATATTTAAAGGCGCTTGGAATACATCGCCGTACGGGAACTTATCATCAATAACCGACACTCGCGCATAAGCCCGCTCAGTGTTCCCGCGCAGATGGCCTGAGACATGAGAAAATCCAGGTAACAGTCCCCATTGCGATAACGACATTTGTTTTAATGACGCCGAATACTTAATCGAATCAGTACCAGCAAGTTGAGAAACGCGGATGTCTTCAATACGGCCGCCCGGGTTAAGTCTCGACAACCATTGATCAATGGTCTCGTTATTAGCCAATGTCGCCAATGGCTTTAAGCTATCAACATCGAGCTCGGAGACATTGACTTGCCATTGATTATCACGATTCCAATCAACAGCAATATCCAGCTCAGGCCAAGTCACTTCATCAGTACGCGCCTGCACTTGGTGTACATTCAATTGCCAACCCGAGGTGGATGGCAATAGATGTAATACCGCAGACTCAACGATGAGGTCATGTTGCTGATTGTCTCTTTTCCAACTGAGTTCAGAAGGAAGCACATCCAAATAGACTTCTTTTGCTTTGCTATTGTCTAGCTCAAGCCAAGCTCTTAGGCTAACAGAGCCTGATTCAATGCCCGTTTGCTGCTTCTGCTCATCCGATAGCCAAGGAGACAGCGACATTTCATCCACCGTAACGTAAAAATCGCCCGTCACCCTGGTCAAAGAGCCGTTATCAACAAAGTCCGCTCGCACTTCAAGCGCATTGAGATTAGCATCGGCAATGGACACCACACCTTGCGCTAAGTGGCGACGTTTTTCGTTACGCCACTGCAAGTTCTCAATATCTAACTGACGAGCCTCATCAGAAATAGAGGTATAGTGGATAGTCGAGTCCGCTACCGTGAATCGGTCAAGCTGTCTCAACAGTAAGTTGTCCAAACGTTGGATTAACTGCTCACCACTTTTAGCAGGCGCGTTGGTTGCCGACTCGGACGGTTTACTCTCCGCCGCCTTGAGCAGATCCACCGAACGAACGTCCAGAGTCATACCGTTGATCACCATATCCGCCAATACAGGCTGACGCTGTAATACGGTTTGGACTAGGTCGAACTCGAGTTCAAGATTAGAAACTTCAAATTTGGTTTCAGGACTGTCAGGGAGACCAACGGATACTCCTTGAAGAGAAATTGATGGGTGAGTGTTACGCCAAAAACCGCGCACGTCCTTAAGCGAGACATTCATTCCCGTCGATTGGTTTATCCAAGTGACGATTTCAGGTTGAACTTTGTTCAGTTGAGGCAGGCCGACACGCAGCACTGTGACCGTGGAGGCAAGTAACACCAGCACGGTCAGTAATAGCCAGAGAAATAGGCGTATGATTTGATTAACGCGAGGACTCACAAACTTCTCATCACATCATAACAACATCGAATTGTTCTTGAATATACAGTGGTTCCGCTTGAATACGCACTTGCTTGCCAATAAAGACTTCAAGTTCCGCGAGTGCATGAGACTCTTCACCTTCTAGCGCTTCTGCAACAGCAGGAGCCGCGTAAACCACAAATTTGTCAGCATCGTAAGCTCGGTTGACTCGGGTGATCTCACGTAAGATCTCATAACAGACGGTTTCCACCGTTTTCACTGAACCTCGACCTTCACAAGTTGGACAACCGCTACACAATACATGTTCAATACTTTCGCGGGTGCGCTTACGGGTCATTTCCACCAAACCAAGCTGAGTAAAGCCATTGATGTTGGTTTTTACGCGATCCTTTGACAGTGCCGCTTCAAGAGAAGCCAAAACGCGCTGACGGTGTTCATCCAGTCCCATGTCAATGAAGTCGATAATAATGATCCCACCTAGATTACGCAGTCTCAGCTGGCGAGCTATCGCCTGAGTCGCTTCAACATTGGTGTTAAAGATGGTCTCTTCCAGATTACGACGACCGACGAATGCACCGGTGTTGATGTCTACCGTGGTCATGGCTTCAGTTTGATCAATGATCAAATATCCGCCCGATTTCAGATCGACCTTGCGCTCCAATGAGCGCTGAATTTCGTTCTCTGTATCGAACATGTC
Organism: Vibrio maritimus; assembly: GCA_003263775.1. Lineage (GTDB taxonomy): Bacteria > Pseudomonadota > Gammaproteobacteria > Enterobacterales > Vibrionaceae > Vibrio > Vibrio maritimus. The sequence continues at coordinate 80,606 of JYJJ01000002.1, read as the reverse complement.
GAAGATTGGCTTATCGCTTCATAGAGCTCTAATAGCGACTCTAATTCAGGAACAAATTCGCTGGTAAATTCTTTTAGGCTCTCGAAGATCAAACGAGAATCGACCTGAATGCGGGTGATTTCGGTACCAACAAAGTCACGCAAGATACGATGTGCTAAGCCCAGCTCACCATACAAGGTCGAACGTGTCTTGTATTTAGTACGGCGCTCGTTGATTTTAGTCCACAAACGCTTAAGAAACGCGGCATCTTGCGCCAGCTCTTTCTCATTCGCACCTTCAGCCGCGGTACGAATAATGAACCCGCCATTCTCATCGCAGTAATCGGCGACAACTCGCTTAAGGCGCAGGCGTTCATCTTCACTTTCAATACGCTGTGACACACCTACGTGGCTCGCTCCAGGCATGAATACTAAGTATCGTGAAGGTAGGGTAATGTCGGTGGTTAGGCGAGCGCCTTTGGTGCCCAGTGGGTCTTTGACCACTTGCACAACAATGTCTTGCCCTTGACGGACTAACTCAGAGATGTCGCGTACTTGAAACTGTTTTTTCTCGTTCTCAGCGACACATTCGGTATGAGGGACAATATCGGAGGCATGAAGAAACGCGGCCTTTTCCAGACCTATGTCGACGAACGCCGCTTGCATCCCCGGAAGCACGCGACTGACTTTACCTTTGTAGATGTTCCCTACGATGCCTCGTTTGGCTTCGCGTTCAATGTGGACTTCTTGGAGAATTCCACTCTCTATCATCGCAACTCTTGTTTCACTGGGAGTTACGTTTATCAACAGCTCTGCACTCATGAGCGCACCTCAATATTTTTAATTATTTATAAATTCTTGCAAGAGCTGGTCAGTTTCATACAGCGGCAGTCCCACTACGGCGTAATAGCTGCCCTCGATCCGAGTAACAAAACGCCCACCTAATCCTTGGATACCATAACTGCCAGCTTTATCTTTCGGTTCACCACTTTGCCAATATCGTTCTATTTCTTGTTGGCTGAGTGTTTTGAACCACACATCCGTGGTCACCACCACCGATGCTTGCTTTAATTTGCTTACCACGCTGACTGCTGTCAGCACTTGGTGTTTTTGACCGGACATGCTACTCAGCATGCGGTTGGCATGGTCAAAGTCGCTCGGTTTTTCCAATACATGACCATCGAGCACAACCACAGTATCAGAACCCACAACCACGCTGTCTTGATGACTTAAAGCAAACCCTGCTTGGGCTTTTTCTAGCGATAAACGCGCCACGTATTCTTCTGGCGCTTCACTCTCTTGCTGCTGCTCTTCAATGTCTGGGCTAACAATGGAAAATTCGTAGCCCAGTTGAGTCAATAATTCTCGGCGGCGTGGTGATGTGGACGCCAATACAACGCGTGATACAGACTGATTATCTGACATGCCAATGCCTTCTTACTCGACGTAGCAGTAAAAACATCCATGGCCAGAGTATACAGTTAATCAAACCACTCCACAGCGACATTGGATTAAAAGTCACGTCTTGGATCAAATACTCGCCGAAAAAGATGCACACTTCGAGCACCATAGACAACAGCGCCATAATCGTTGCCTGCTGCCACAATGCCATGTTTCTCAATACCAAAAAGTTAAGTGCGATGACGTAAACCACAATCGAGATCATCATGCCGCGTATGCCAAGCGTCGAGCCAACAAGCAAATCCCACACTAAGCCGACAAACAAGGCAGTTCCGACATTCACGCGGTGCGGCAGTGCCAACACCCAGTAACCGAGCACCAAAAATAGCCATGAAGGCGAATAAAATCCAAAACGCCCGGCCATGGGATGGTTTGCAGCACCAACGCCACCAGCAGCGACGTGCCAATCACCATATGACTGCGAAAAGAGCGGTTAGCCATAATTGTGTGTTAATCCTTTATTCTGCATTGAGGATATCTTCCACTTCCTGCTGCTGCCTATCGTTATTCGGCCAGATCAAAAGTAGGTAACGTAAACGATCAAAATCAACCACGGGCTCTGCGATGATGTTGGCGAACTCACGACGATTATCGCGTTGCACCGACTTAACGTGCGCCACCGGATAACCTTCCGGATAAATACCACCAAGTCCAGACGTCACAAGAAGATCGTCGGGCTGAATATCGGTACTGGTTGGAATGTGCTCCAGTTGGACCTCATCAATAGAGCCGTTACCAGAGCCAATGACACGGATGTCATTGCGGATCACCTGTACAGGGATCGCGCTGTTGGTATCAGTCAATAGCATAATTCGGCTATTGTGCGCCCCAACGAACGTCACCTGACCGACAATACCGTTTTCATTGATAACCGGCTGGCCTTCGTAAACACCATCAATACGACCTTTATCGATCACCACTTGGTGACGATAAGGGGAAGTGTCCACGGCCATCACCTCGGTGACCACTTTCTTCTCATCTCTCACAAAAGACGAACCAAGTAGCTCACGGAAACGCTGGTTCTCTTCACGATACTGATCGAGCAAGATAAGGTCGCTCTTCAGACGCAGTACTTCACGTTTGAGGTTGATGTTCTGCTCAGCCAAGCCTTGACGGGTATTGAGACGCTCATAGACACCATCGAACATGCTGCGCGGTAAGTTGGCGGCATATTGAATAGGCGCGACGGCACTGTTCAGCAAATAGCGGAAATTGGAGAATGTGTCTAAACGACTATCAGCCAGCATTAAGCCGGCTGATAGAGTTACAGCAAGAAATAACCGAAGTTGTAAGGACGGACCTCGACCAAATATTGGTTTCATGTACTCATAACCTTGATGCGACTCTAGTTTCAGTACCACACCAAAACTAGAGAGAAACCATTATTCTTCAGTAAATAGATCGCCACCATGCATGTCGATCATCTCAAGCGCTTTACCGCCACCACGAGCCACACAAGTCAGTGGATCTTCAGCGATAACAACTGGAATACCCGTTTCTTCAGTCAGTAGACGGTCTAGGTCGCGAAGTAGTGCACCACCACCCGTTAGTACCATGCCGTTTTCTGAGATATCAGAGGCTAGCTCTGGTGGACACTGCTCTAGCGCAACCATCACTGCTGATACGATGCCAGTTAGTGGCTCTTGAAGCGCTTCTAAGATCTCGTTTGAGTTTAGACTAAAGCTACGTGGCACACCTTCAGCTAGGTTACGACCGCGAACTTCGATCTCTTCAACCGTGTCACCAGGGTATGCAGAGCCGATTTCGTGTTTGATCTTTTCAGCCGTTGCTTCACCGATCAAGCTACCGTAGTTACGACGTACGTAGTTGATGATCGCTTCATCAAAACGGTCACCACCGATACGAACTGATGATGAGTAAACCACACCGTTTAGTGAGATCACCGCCACTTCCGTTGTACCGCCGCCGATATCGACCACCATAGAACCTGTTGGTTCTGAAACACGAAGTCCAGCACCAATCGCTGCCGCCATAGGCTCATCAATGAGGTAGACTTCACGAGCACCTGCGCCCAGCGCAGACTCACGAATTGCACGACGCTCTACTTGCGTAGAACCACAAGGCACACACACGAGTACGCGTGGACTTGGCTTCAATACGCTGTTGTCGTGAACTTGCTTAATGAAGTGCTGAAGCATTTTCTCAGTCACGTAGAAATCAGCAATCACGCCGTCTTTCATTGGACGAATGGCAGAAATGTTACCAGGTGTACGACCTAGCATCTGTTTCGCTGCATGACCGACGGCCGCAACGCTCTTGGCTGAACCCGCACGGTCTTGGCGGATAGCTACAACAGAAGGCTCGTCTAGGACGATACCCTGTCCTTTTACATAAATCAGTGTGTTGGCAGTACCTAAATCAATCGATAGGTCGTTAGAAAACATGCCACGCAGTTTTTTAAACATATTCTTCGCTCGTCCTGCAAGAATTAGAAGACAAAAATTGCACTAAATGTACCAATGCCGCGCCATCACAGCAAGGCATTGAAGCAGAAACATTGGAGGAAACCCCCATTTTCTTACAGTTTCCTTACTTAACGCAAAAAATTCACAGGATTTATTGGCAGTCAGCATTATACCACCCCAACCAATAGCGCCTGCGGCAGCTCCAATACGTCTCGATATAGGTCTACCGCCCGCAAATCCCTTCTCTCAAACACTGCTGAATGCGAACCACCACATAAAACCCACCAATAACTCCATCACTAGTGATAGTTTACCAACCAGAGTCTGGTATCCTATGCATGCTTTTGCTCTCCACTTTGATTAGCTATGGTTTTTCGATGACACGTACCCGCTTCACATTGCTCGCATTAGGCAGCGCCCTATCCACAATATTGCTCTCTGGTTGTAACGATGACACCAGCGTATCGCTTGGCGATACCATTCCAGTTGCACCGACTAAGTCTCACGGACCAGCCTGTGACACTAGCGCCGACACGCAGACCATTCGCTTTATCCACGTCGCTGATCTACACGGCCATTTCGGTTATCGCGAGCAGTTTTATAGCAAAATCAAACAAGCTCATGTCAATGCGCTTGCCGAAGAGCCCTACACCCTGTTTACCAATGGTGGTGATGACTATGAAAAAGGAACGGTTGCGGAGCAACTATCAGAGGGCTATGCCACGCTTGAGGCCACGCAAGCGTTGGAGTTTGATTACCGCGTGATTGGTAATCACGACTTTGCTGGGGGCCTGAGCAGTTATTAGAGTACGCAAAAGACGATGTATCAACGGTACTCGCCTCTAACACCGAATACTATGGTAATGACCCAGCCGGATTTGCAGGAGTAGACTTTGCTATTGCAGAAGTGGGCTGCATTAAGGTGGGTGTATTTGGCATGACGTCGGGGCCTTGGAATGAACTAGATGAAGAGATTAAGCCTCAAGTAGACTTTATTGACGATTTCAGAATGCGTTGGGACTGGAACGAACGTGCTCGCGAGATCATTGCTGATTATGGCGATCAAGTGGACTATATGGTGATGCTCAGCCACCTCGGCCATGGTACCGATGTCGCATTGGCGACTTTGTTGACGGCATCGATCTTGTGCTAGGCGGACACACTCACGACTCACCGAAGACCACTAGAGTAAATGGTGCAACAGTACTGCTGCCTGACTTTAATGCTAAAGGTTACACCGACGTCACCGTAACGTTTGACCTCGCCACCAAAACCGCAATAACGCCCGAAACCATTGCCGAACTCGATATTACCGAATCGTTGCCGATTAACGAGACAACCAAACGTCGTATCGATGGCATCATGGGGACTTACGCTCCCGACGCGAACACCGAAATTGCGGTATCACTCAAACAACCAAGCCGCGATGGCATCTTGGATATTCTGCATGACAGTTTGACTGACTTTACTGCACCCAAGTCAGGGACCAATTATCAGATAGATGCCAGCTTCCTCAATCGCGGAGAAATTGAAGATAGCGAGATATGGGCTCCGGGCTCATTGACCCAAGAAGACTTTCATCACGCCTATCCGATTGAGCGCCAGCCTGCTAATACCCCTGGTTTCTCATCGCTGTATCAAGTGAGTGTATCAGGCGAAGCGCTTAGCGCTATGCTTAATCATGAAAGTGGTCTTGATTACCATGGTCCAGCGCTAGGCGATATCGATTCAGCTAAGACCTATCAAGTCGGACTATTTAAATCGGCTGCTTGGAATCCTGAGCTGTTCTTTAACGGCAGTTACTACCTTAAAGAAGATGCACAGTTTGTTGGCGAAGCTTGGGAGATTTTTGATGCCTATGCGCGTAAACGTACCGCAAACTGCCAATACATCGACACTGACGAACTGCTGTTCAGCTGTGATGAAAACGCCCCTAATATAACCTCGGTTTGGAATTTTGAAGATACGAGCGATATCTTTGCACCAGAGCAAAACATCGCTTCGAGCCTTACGCTTACGAATACGTCGGATGAGCAACAGCTTTGCAATAGCGAACTGCTGCGCTGTGGTACCACCGAGTCTTTTGCTTTACCGCTGCTTCCCGACGGTAGCAATGCTTCAGTGATTGAACTTGGGGAGCTAAACACATTAAAAACCGGTAGTTTTAAACTGGCTACCGACGTTGCCGCTAACGGTGATTTTGCTAATCTCAATAGACTATCAAACTACACTTTAGTATTCGATGTCTTGTGGCCAGAGCAAGACGCCGGAGATGAAAAATACCGTGCAATTATTGACGCTGAACCAGGTAGCGTTGCACCTGATATTTTCCTCTCACCAGTCGGTGAAATCGGGCTTAATCCAAATTACGCAGGCGCTATTGTCGCTAACACTTGGTACCGTATTGGTCTAGTGTTCTACACCTCTGAAACTGGCGATGTGGTTTACAAGCTCTATATCGATGGTGAGCATATTGACACCATGCGCTACCCTGGACTTGGCGAGCGCTGGGCAATGAATAGAGAAGGAATGGCATTATTTACCGACACCGCCGCCGAAAGCTCTGAATCAGGAACGGTTTACCTCAATTCACTGATGTTCGCCGCCCGCTCACTGACGGACATCGACATCGCTAAACTAGGTGGCGCTCAAGAGACTCTTAACTATTTACCCTCAGTTCGCGTTTTAAACCAAACCGTCGAACGCGCGTACCAGAATGCGCCAGTCGACTGGGCAAACAAATGGGTCAAACAGCGCGCTAAATTCTTCAAACAGCGTCCGCAGTAAACTCGATAAGAAGCGAAATGCGCGGACTAGAAATAGTCCGCGTACAGCCTTAGCGGATCTGGCTGTAGTCGAGCCTTACGCCAGTTAGGATCGAAGTGATACTTAAGATAGACATTGAATACACTCGCTGGTAATCACTCGCAAATTGCTGCGATACATAGCCAACAAAGCTCCAATGATCGCTCACTCGATATTCAGTATAAAACTGCAGTCCCGCACTCACACCACTTGATGACGAAGCAGTGCCGCCCGGGATATTGTATGGCGCATCAAAGGAAGCATTCGATAGCGAAACCGTGCCCCTCACCCCATATGTCCAATCAAAGCTATGACGACGATAGTACGACACAGGCAAGGAAATCGATGTGTAGTTTTGCGGGCTGTAATATTTACCATGGCCGATAATCACTTCATTGACGTTCTTCTCATAGCCCATGTAAAACACGGCACCACCTAAAGAGAACACCTCATCATCATTACTAATAAAGTTGTAGTAACTACCCAACATGCCAGAGGTTCTATCATTATCAGCGACATTGTTGCCAGTGAGCTGATGGTACTCAAGATAACCCCAAACACCATATGGACGTCCGTCGTTCCAAGACGCACTCACTGTGGCGCCACTGCGGGTCACACCACCAAACTCAGTGGTAATGCCTGTACGATCCGTCACTGATAATCCAGAGTAAGAGATAAAGCTCGCCGTAACAGGGCGCTTAGAGACATTACCACGTAAAGTCACATCGCCCCACTCGGTTATCCCTTCAATGCCGCCTACCCAATCGGTATAACGGAAACCAACAGGCGTGGTGCCAAGATCCGCTTGCCAATTTTCGGCTTCCCAACCAACAGAGAAGGCTTGTCCCACTCGGTCACGTTCAAACTCAACATTGGTATCGTAATACGTTAACGAGCCGCTATTAAGATAAACGCTGTCAGTACGAAGCTTGAGACGTCCTTCCCACTCTGGAATAGCGATGCCAAGCTCAAAAGGAACGGTGAGGTATTTAGAGCCACCCGGCACATTATTAAACTCACCACCGACGATGAAATAGGACTGTTGACGCTCATCAATCCTATCGAGCGTGGCAATAATGTCGTTGGTCATCCAGTTGTCGTCAGCATCACGATACGCGCTACCAATATCTCGCACTCGGGTCAGCCCCAAGCGCTCTTTATCATCCAATAGCAAAGCTTGACGCGAGTACTGCTGAGTCAACGCATCGTTGGATTGAGACAACGACGCTTCTTGCAACTGCCAATAATTGAAAGCATTGAGCGGTTTTAATGGCAGATGGTTGTTGAAAAAATTGATGTAGGGCTGATTGTCGGTTTCTAGCGCTAGCGATAAGCTACTAACGACTTGCTCGTTGCTAAGCTCAAACACTCGCTGCGCTTGAATATCCAACACAGGGTCTATGTATTGTGGTGCGGCGCTTAGCCAAGTGCTCAGGCGCTGTTGAGAAAGCACAACTCCATCGTTAAGACGCGCCAAATAAATCTCTGACGCAGCTTCAACCTCGTTTTCAGCCAGCAGCCTATCGGCATCAAACAAGCTCTGGCGCTGCTCAATAATGTCTGACAGAACTTTGCGCTGCTCAGCCTCTCGATAGATAGCGCGGTGAAAATCAGCGTTGTCGATATCAAACGCCGCTTGCGACATCAGCTCAAGCTCTGGCGTACTGAGCGATGCGATATCCACTGCATCCATTTCCGCTTGGGCGCGCTCATCAAATGGGGTCTCGGACCACAATACAATTGCTGTTGGGCGATCATGACGGGCAATATTTTCAATAAAGGCAACCAACTCATCACCTCTAAGCTGCTGCTCAGCGATTTGCTGGCGGTAATACTCCAGCTTTACACGAGAGTATGTTGAAAGCTCCGCTGACGTAAGCTGCTGAGCGGGAGATTGATTCACAACCGCAACCGCTTCATCCCAGCGCCCTTGACCCGATAAGTACAAGGTGTACGCGTGAGTATGTTCATTGTCTTGGTGCTGCTGATAAGCACGACTCATCACAGTATCGGCCAAACGGCGCTGGTTTAAACGTAGCAACTGCTCTGCTATGTCTTTGTTTAACCAGGGTAGGTAAGCATCACTTTCGAGCACACGTTTAAACTGCGCGCGAAATAGCGGATCATTTTCCGGCAGAGACTGGCTTTTAAGCAGCTTATCGTAGACCACAAGGTGCTCAACCTCCGCTGCATACGTTGCAATTTGCTCGATTTGTGCAGGCTTAAGCGTCTGCAATGCGGCGTACTCACCCTCATGCCCTTTATCTGGCGCATAAGTTTGCACCCAAAGTTGCAGCGCTGAACTGTTGTCTGGCGCCAAGGTCAATGCTTTGTTGGCCGCCTGGTGTGCTGGACGATACTCTTGCTGCGCCAGAAAAATCTGTCCTTTGATGATATGAGCAAAAGGCTCGCTATTATCGAGTGACAGCGCCAAATCCGCTTGCTGCATTGCTGTGCTGTATTGCTCTGCACTCAGAGCACGCCTTGAGGCATCGAGTGCTTGCCAAAAGCGAATCGAATTAATCTCAGATTGGTAAAAATCGATGAGGTCTGGCGAATCATCAAGCTGCTGCGCTTTTTTAAACGCATTCACTGAAGCTTGATAATCGTTGTTATGGTAGTAGTAGCGACCGAGCGCGACTAAGATTTCCGGATCATTGGGGTACTTGCGGTTGGCTACTTGCAGTGCCTTGAATGTAGCGGCGTCATACTGACGATTTTCAATGCGTGCAAACGCCGCGAGCTTACCACGGTATACCGGGTCTTTACGCAGCGTCTTTTCGCGCTCCCAGCGCTGCTTAGCCGTTTCGTATTGCTGTTGAATACCTAAGTTCTCTGGATGATAACTGGCTATCAGTTCATGAGTATCCATCCACTGCTGAGACATGGGCTCAGTTTGCAGCTCGGTCATCCAAAGAGTACTGGCGAATACGCCAAGGCGTGAGTCATTCGCTAAGTCGCGATAGATCGCTAACGCTTCAGGTTCTCGTCCATAGCGCGAAAGGTGCCGAGCAAGACCAAGACGAATTTCACCCACATTGGGAAACGCGCGATCCAATTGCTGATACGCTTCAAGCACCTGCTCTTGATATTCTGGAAATGTCGATTTGAGTCCGAGATAATCAAGTTCACTAATAATGTCTGGACGCTCGGAGCCATAGAGCTCCTCAAACAGCTTTAACGCAGCTTCGTTTTGGCCGCCGCGCTGCAACAGCAAAGCCTGATTGTATTGATCGCGCTCTGTGGTATGTAATTCTAGATAGTTACCAAAAGCTGAAACCAAAGCTGGGTCTGCTTGGTTGTTCAACTGCTTGAAGAGTGTACCTGCTTCATCAGCGCGGTTGTTTCTTACCAGCCAGCGAGCCTTTGCGAACAAAGCCTCAGGACTATCTGGAGTTATCGCTAACCAGCGCTCTACCGCTGCTTCGACAAGGGTCTCGTCCTGTTTGAGCTCACCAATCACTATCTGGTTTTCAAGCCAGTCTGGTGCTGAGCGATAAAACACCGAGGGTACATCGCTGCCCCACGCAGAGGAGCAAAGTACACTCAAAAGCGCAGCAGAAATTTGGCTCGATGCTCTCGTTACCTTCACAGCTGATCACTCTCCGCCCACGGCACTAACAACTCTCCTTGGCCATTGAATCGATATTGGTTGTCGTACCAGCCTAATCCAAATAACGCTAACACATTGTTGTAATATTCATTATTGCGTTCAGTTACGAGATTTTCAGCGACTCGACCTGCCCAGTTTGACGTCACCTCTTGGTCTCCATTCAAGCCGATTAGAGGCAGTAGCGCCGCATCAAACCCAATAGGGCCACGCTGATCCATTTTTCCGCTCTGTGCATAGGTATTAAGTGGTGTGTATTGCTGCTTAATAGCCTGTGAGATAAAAGGTTTAAATGAGTCAACAAGTGGCTGTGCGCCTTCCATATCACTCGGCATCATGCCAGCCCAAAGGTAACTGCGGATGGCATTGTAGTTACCAATGTCTGTGGTCTTTGCGTCATAGCTAATTGTTTTACCATCATAGAGCAACCAGTCCGGACTCACACCCTTGCGCTGACTGTCGAGCAGTAACACGAGAGAGCCAGAGTACAGATCGCGCCACTGCCCTTTAGTATCGCGATGGGCGAAGGCTGCTAAAACAGGTAACGGTACATAACTTGGGTTAAGTTTTATCTTACCCCCTTGCTCAAAGCCTTGTTTGCCAGGCAAAAGCTGCCTATTACCCGCCCCAAAGGAGACCGTTTCCTCTTTGAGAATGCGCTTGGCGAGCAGGTATCCAACGTTTTGATAGTAGTCGCTGCCCCACAAGCGTCCCGCTTCAATCAGGGTATACGCTATCCACAGGTCCGAATCTGACGCCGAATTGCTGTCGATAACGCCGTAACCCTGCGACGTTTTACCCCACAACCAAGCAGGCAGACGAGCGGTGAGATCGCCTCCAGCAAGATGCTGTTGAGTCCAGTTATATAGTGTATCGAACGCGGCTTTATCATTTGCAACGAGGGCAAAGAACATCGCATAAGACTGCCCTTCCGATGTGGTAATAAGTCTGTCATCAGAGCCATCAACAATACGCCCTTCAGGCGTCATATAGACGGATTTAAACGCTTGCCACTGCTGCCAAGTCTCGGCTTGGCTCACAGGAGCTACTGTGCTTAGCATCATGGCAAACGCGAACAACCATGTTCTCATCATTCAGCTCCTTTATGAGTGCTAACCTGACTCGCCAAGCGGCGTCTTGCATAGCGTGAAAGCATACGCCACATCACCATGGTAAAGGCCACCACTAATAGCAGTGCGATAGCGACCATCAACATGGGTCTGTCTGAGAAGTGGTACCAAACCAGATCATAAAGCGGCAATGAACCGACATAATAGTAGTCACCAACTTGATGACTCACGATGTCACTCGGGGTGATCGCCACAGCAGAGCCGCTAACGGTATTGGCTCCAGCGTTGAGAGCAGTGTACAAAAGAGGAACTGAGCCATCATTTCGAGCAGACAACACGGTGACTGTACGCTGCTTAGAAAATGGCGATTCAAAGCTGGCGATAGACGCAAACTCGCCGCGAGCGCGCACATTGGCACTAATGGTTGCCTGGCGACCAGACAGTTTTGCCAGCCCCTGTGCTTGAGGTTTTTCAGACACGGTTGTCGCTTCTATAAAGCGACCAGCCTCGCTAGAGCTAACATGTGTTAACGCCGTCGATGTCAAATCGAGCTTAGTTGCTGCTTGCACGCCAAGTACCAAAATATCTTTGTCGCTCAAAATCGACTCATCCCACTGCTCGGATAAGCTAAATTGATAAGCAGGTAAACCGGTTTTCTTAGCAATAAAGCCGACCGTATTGAGCAGTAACTCGACTTCTTTTGCGCTTGGCTTCGGGGTTATCACGACAGCCGTTTCAGACAAGTCAGCCATTCGTGAATATGGGAAACCCGAGCTAACAAACGACTGTGCATCCGGCATGCGGATATAATGTGGGAAGCCAGAGAAATCCAGCGTCGACGCACCATCAATCGCCGCATAATTAATTGTCGGCCCGATCCCTTCACAGATACCAGTGGATACATTGGCAATTTGAAAATTGAACGCCAGCGTGTTGTTCTGGGAGATCTTAAACCCTGGCAGTTGCGCCGATGACTTACCGGTAAACGACTCGGTACCTAAAATAGGTACTCGCCAAGTATCTTGTTCACCTTCACTTTTGTTTTCATCGAGCGGAAAAGCTCGCACAAAGCGATCATTGACGGAAATATTCAAGCGCGAGGTTTTGGTGCCTTTTAGTGGTGGCGAATAACGATAGCTAAGTTTCATCGGCACGCTGTTCGCATTCCAAGTAAACAGATCAGGTGGCAGAGTGAAATCAACACGAATAGGGTTTAGCTCGACCCCTTGCGACTCAAGCTGGTAACTCCCCTCAATAAGCTCAGAGAACTTAACGGCTCTGTCTGTCGGCAACCAGTTAGGCGCGTCGTAAGGCTTGCGCGGCGCAACATTAGTCACGCTATTGATATAAGCAACTTCCCCGGACATCAACTGACTGCCAGCCACTAAGCCTCGTGCCGCTAATTCCAGTTGCTGCTCATCTTTACCCAGCACCAATAACAATTTCTTGCCAGGTACTCTCGGATGCGTGACCATTTGGATTGTTGGTTGAGTGATCTCTGGTAAGTCTTTAACTAGGTCTGGTCGATGCTCATTGGTCGCAAGCACAATAGCATGCTGGCTCGGCGCGTCTTGCTGGTAAACAGGGAAACTCACCTCTCGCCATTTTGCTTGGCTAGCAAAATAAGACGCCACTACCGAAGCAGAATGAAGATTTTGGGTACCAAAATCGCTCGGCAATACGACGGGGATGGTGACATTTTTTAAGTCACGTGCATCAAAAAACGGCGCAGGAAGTAAGCTAAGTTCGTTAGCCACATCAATATTACGCACATCAAGGGTAATACGACTCGCCGAACCTAACTCCCACCACAATGCTGGATCGCTAGCATCGCTACACTCTTGGTCAATGCGACCAATGAGTTCGAACTTTATCTGATTGTAGTTTTTGAAGAAACGACCATCGAGACGGATGTTTTTTTCCAGCTTGTGGGCACCATCTTGCTGGAAGTCCACGACATCCATCAGCTCTTCATTAAGATAGACACGAAGATGTGACACGCGCGCGCGCAGTGCTGGAGAAGGCGAAAAATACAAATCCAGCTCACCACCCGTTATGATCTGATCAAGACGAGAGCCAAATCCCAGAAAAGCGGTGCCACCACTACCACGAATGGTGATTGAAGAAGGACCCGCAATCTCGCTGAAGGTATAGCTTACTTGCTTTGGAGACGTATCAACAAAATCGGCCAGAGCAGAGGCAGACAGCAAACAGCTCGCCCCGAGCATCACTCGCATTAACGCGTGAATCAGTTTCATTCTAATATCCTATACAATCCAGCGAGGACGATAGGAGGCAAGGTTCCTCATCATATCGACCCACTTAAAAACCGCCACTCTGATCGCCGAGGGGCTAAACTCAATCATTTTTTTTATTCCAACCGCGCTGGCATAAAGCATGCTTTTCAAGCTCTCAAGCGGCTTGTCGTGCTCATAGGCTTGCTGCCACTTAGACCATGTGTCTGAGCGAGCAAACGTACACTGAACAAAACGTTTTTCTTTTTCCATCGTCATCGGCAAAAGCTCAGCGCCGACGACGCCATTGCGACTAAAACGCACCACACAGCGGAACGATTCTTTAATGCCATAACGCTCCAACGCGACTAGGATCTCGTCACCAAGTTGGATTTCAATGGCAGGATCTATCTGCATACCAAGACCACTAAACGAGAAGTCTTTAAGTGTCGCTGGATAGTGGTGTCCAGATGTCGTCATAAACGACACCGGATAATTGACTTCAATACGATGCGCCATACGCACTTGTTTTTCTTCAGCAGCCACGGCTAATGCAACACCGAGCACAATTAGGTTGTAGATGACCCAGAACAAATTCACCAGTACGGTCGTCGTGTCGGTAAACTGGTAATCAAACAAACGATAAACACCCACCGCAAACCCGAGAAGGTTGAGTAGCAGCAAGCCGATAATAGGTTTACTGATGTCCCAGTCGAAAAAGCGCTTGTCTATCAACCCACCTTTCGCTGTCACGTTAAATCGGCCGCGTCCCGGTGCGAACAAAGCCACGGTGGTTGGAATCGCGATATACCAGGCCAATACCGTTTCGTACACCTCACCCCAAAATGAGTGTCGGTACTGACCCTGTATCCGAGAGTTTGCCACGTTGGCATGAAACATGTGCGGCAAGACAAACAGTACGATAGCAATCGCTGGGGCATAGATGATGTAGGCATCCAAAATCAAAAAGGCCAGAGGCGCGACCATAAAAATAAGCCGTGGAATACCACTTAAGAAATGCATCATGCCGTTGAGGTAACACAATCTCTGCTGCCAAGATAATCCTTTACCAAGTAACGGGTTATCGGTTCGAAAAATTTGCGCCATGCCACGCGCCCAGCGAATACGCTGACCCACGTGTGCCGACAAACTATCCGTCGCAAGGCCGGCCGATATCGGCTCTTTAAGATAGGCACTGCGATAGCCTAATCGATGCATTTTTAGAGCGGTGTGAGCATCTTCCGTCACGGTTTCTACCGCAACGCCCCCAACTTCTTCCAACGGTCCTCGACGCAAGATCGCACACGAGCCACAGAAAAAGGTCGCATCCCACATGTCATTACCGTCTTGGATCAAGCCGTAGAACAAATTGCCCTCGTTCGGAAGTTGACGAAAACGCGATAAGTTACGTTCAAACGGATCCGGCGAAAAAAAGTGGTGTGGCGTTTGTACTAGGGCCAGGTTGGGATCTTTTACAAACGCCCCATCGTCACCTGAAAAAACGCTCGGGTGGGGATATGATCACAGTCGAAAATAGCGACATAATCACCGTGAGTTTGCTTTAGTGCGTAGTTAAGGTTACCGGCCTTAGCGTGCTCATTGGTCGGCCTGCGAATGTAGCCAACACCGGCTTGCTCAGCAAACGCCTGGAATGAGTCACGTTTACCATCGTCCAAGATATAAATATTAAGCTTGTCTTTTGGCCAATCGATCGCGGTTGCCGCGAGTACCGTGGCTCTAACCACATCCAGCTCTTCATTGTAGGTGGGAATGAAAAGATCGATACTTGGCCAAGTTTTGGGATCATCCGGCAAGGTTTCTGGGGTACGATTTAACGGCCAAATGGTCTGGAAATAACTTAAAATCAACACCATCCACGAATAGGTTTCTGCCATCAGCAGTACCAAACCGAGCATCATATCAAGATCTTTATCCCAGTTGATGGTCGACGAGTATCGCCACCATAAATAACGACATGAAGCGATAAGAGAGAGGATGATAAGCAGCATGTTCGGCAAGCGGCCTTTTACCCCGCGAACAGAAGCTGCAACAATCGCCAATACCGCCACAAACACTATTTGCGCAGTAATGGAAAATGGCACGGTCAAACACAACACCGTCAACACAATAAGTACAATATAAAGCAAGCTATCAGGGATGAAATGGTTTGCTGTTCGCTTTACACCCTGCCCTTCAAGTTGGTCATCAATGGCTGTTACGGCAGTCGCCGAAAAGCGTCGACAAGCGGTAAAGAAACGCGAAATCACCTGATTGATGGCGCGAAGATGACGCGTTAAACGCCACTGCTGCCAAGTAAAGTTTTGCTTGATCAAGGCTAACCAACACAACTGAATAAGCAGGCGGAAGTTGTCACTAAAGCGGAAGTGATTCAAGTCGATGTGTGGGAAGGTTCGCTCCCAGTCTGAGCGTGTTGGCGTCACTCGTGTGCCAGCCAGCAAAATCAGAAAGCATAGCAACAGCAGCGTGTGTCGATTCCTTAACGCTAACTCGGGCAGCTGAATCGAACCGCTAAACTGATGCAGCAGGTTTGGTGAAACAAATCGGGCGACAAACATGATTATGAGCGAAGCTGGTTCTTTTCTACCTGAGACAACACAACGGTTGCCAACTGTCTAAATTCAACCGCCGCATTGGAGCGCGTCGCAGCAGTCATCACATTACCAAGCATGGCAAAAGCTTCTTGAATCGCAATGTCATAGTAGAGATGTGCCGAAATAAGTCGGGTACCGAGCATATCTTCCAGCACCAAAGTCATATCTCGCAGCAAGGCAATATCATGACGGCACTGGTTAAGGACAAACAAGGTGTTGCTATCGGGAGGGCTCAGTGCCATTTGACGGCTTAATAAGGTCACACACATCGGGGTTGGATTAACGACCCGCAATGTCAGCAATGAGGGTGCTAGAGTTAACGACAGCTCAATATCATGTGGCGCAGAGATAATGATGATTTCAAATTTGTCTCGCGCAGCCGCTAGCATTTCATCTAAATAGCTAGCGTATTCACTCGAGGTCAGAGAAGAAGCGCCGTGAGGCAAGAAATAACTACCAATCGGATCACGTAGTAAAGCTTGCTTCCAGCTTTGAATGCTAGATACCGCGTCTGTCCACCCAGAAGCTTTATCGGTTGGATGGCCAAACCAGGGGCCCATAAGATTCTTGGGGTCTAAGTCAACCAAAAGTACTTTATGTCCAAGCACGGTATAGGCAGCCGCCAGGTTCGCGGCGACAGTACTTGCCCCCACTCCCGCATGAATACCTTTTACCAACAATATGGACATGAAAAACTTATTCCTCTTTTAACGATGCCTGAGATGGCTCCGTCTGACTATTAAGCGTAGCAAATGCTGATTCTGGCGACTCACTCTGCTCTGTATTTTCTGATTGCAAAAAATTCCATTTACTTTGCGATAACTTTATTTCGCTACTGCGTTCCAGATTCTGATACCCAGAAGTTGGAATGCCGTACGATTTATAAATTTGTTCGACATCGGTGGTATGGTTTTGCATTACCTTCTACTACTCAGCTTAAGATAAGTTTGTTCTAAATTTGTACGCATAGTACACTAAGCCCCAACTAATATCACTATTACTTATGGTAATTAGGCCAATGATTCAGCAAATCATGCACATTAACTCTTGGCAGGCATTGGAAAACCTGCTAATCCACCACGAAAAAGCCCCACTTTTCGAGACTAAAGCTGACCTATTTACCTCCCCATCTGGTAAGGATTTTCTTACACAAACTGACAAGCTCAGTGTTAAATCTACCGAACTAATCAACCATAGTTTCTCGCAGATATTCCTCTCAAATCCTGCACTATCAATGGCTGAGTTCTTGGATGATTTATCAAGATTGCCTATTAATAATAATGTTCATATCTGTATATTGCTCGACTTGGAGCAGAGTTCAAAACTAGATGTTAATTTTGCGATCGAACAAACAACAATTGATTTTATAAATATTACAATTTTGTTACTGGATATTAATAATTCGATTAATCCTGAGGAATATAAACAATCTTTACGGGGAAAAAGGATATTTCTTGGTGAGTTAAAACAGCATAATCAACAAACTTTTATCAAGGCTATCCATTATCAAGATGGTGAAACTCAATTAGCCAATAAGCTGTTTTTATTGTCAGATGATGCAGGCAATCAAGTTAACAGGCAGATTTTGCCCGTATTAGTTTCTTCTCAAGCGGCAAGCCGTGACTTTGTCCATAAGCATGGGTTTCAGTTATTTGAGCAATTTAACTTCCCTAATGCGGTGCTCGAAACCAGCGTCGCAACTGTCGTTGTACTCCCTTGTGGCGGTTTTGATGACATCAAGCGTGTCGCTAAAACCATTCTCCATAACAAGAAGCGTTATGGGGATGGTGTGCACTTTGTCATTAAAGAACTAAGCCCTTGTATTCGCTACAATGATTTCCACATGCTCATCACAGCAGGGGCTCAAAGCATTGTCGATCACGCGAAAAGCGATGCCGTGCTTTACGACCAAATACGCTTGGCGTCGATGACGAAAATGGAAGCAAATTACCTATCCGAAACGTCGCTATTTAAACAGTTTGAAAGCCCTGTCGATGAAAGTGGCTTTATCAGCTACAACTCATTTAAATCGGTAACGCTAAATGCCATCGAGGTTTGTCGTAATACGCAAATTGAGTATGCGTTGGTCGAGTTAACCCCTTTCTCTTCAGTACCACTTAGTGAGGCAATGTCCTATAGTCAAATGAAGCGCCGAGGGGATATCGCTTGTCAAATTGATGGCCGCATTTTGATCTTTTTTAGCTCATTAAGACGTTATGAGATTCATCAGGCGTTATTGAACGTGTTTGCGGTGGCACCGAATGAACTGTTTATTGAACAATCACAATACACGGATGCTGATGAAATCGTAACGCGACTTTCCAACATACAAGGTATTGATTACCCAGAAAAACCAAGCATCACCGAAGCAGAGCTTGACAATGCGACCCCAGCTAGCCGCTTTGCTTCTCGTGTAGATTGGGATCAACTATGAATATTGAAGACTTTTTAACGGTCGCAGGCGTATTTACCGCTGTTGGCCTGGCTCTCGGTATCGTCGCACCGAGTATCGTGCGTCTATTATCAAGGCTAATTACAAAACTCAAAAAACGTCCTAAGCATTTACGAGAAACCAAGTTTTAACCATGGATAGAACCAAACCCTCAGCTCACTTTTCACTCGGTTGGTGGACACTGTACTTTGCCCTGAAATTGGCACTATACGCCAGCGATACTCTGAGCTTTTCACCGCTCTACAATTTCAGTTTGCTCTGCTTTGTCGTGATCCCACTACGCAATCGCTGGCTCAACATTACCCGACATATCATTGCGATAGGTCTGGCACTGCTGCTGCTACACCATGATTCCTATTTGCCACCATTGGAGCGGCTATTTAGCCAGTGGGATTTAGTCAGCCAATTCGACACTGTCTACCTGTTGGCGCTGGCTAAGGATTTTATTTCCCTAGACTTTCTATTACTTGGCTTTGTACTCATCGTTGGCTATCTCTATTTGAGCCAGATCCTACGTTTATCCGCGTTCGTCGTCGTAGGTATGGTGATTGCGTCTATTCCAAGCTCATTTTGGCAGATGTCATTTACCACCAGCCAAGCAGTGGAAACGACCGCCAATATCGCAGGCAATACACCAACCACAACGGCGCCGACTCAAGTTGCCGTGGATACGTCATCAGAAGGTCTCACCACCTATGTAGGACAATTCTTTCGCGATCAAGCCTCTAAAACATCAAGTTTGTCGAACATAGACGCGTTAGCAACGCAGCCTAACTTTGACATCCTGTTTCTGAGTGTCTGTTCATTGGCTTGGGATGACTTAGAGTATTCCGGCAACATTGATCACCCGATCTTTAAAGAATTCGATATCCTGTTTAAGCACTTTAACTCAGCAACGTCTTACAGCGGACCTGCGGTACTGCGTATTTTGCGCGCGAACTGCGGTCAGCAGTCTCACGCCGACTTATTTAATGATAATTTGACTGCGCAATGTTCTTTGTTTGATCAGCTTGCACGCCTTGGCTATGAGAAAGAAGTGTTTATGAACCATGACGGTAAATTCGATGGTTTCAACAAACACATTGCCAATAACATCGGCAACTTTTCACCAGCCGTCGATATTGAGGCCCTGACACCATCTCAATATGCGTTCGATGGCACTCGAATTTATAGTGATGGGCAAATCCTCTCTCAGTGGGAGCAAATCAACCATACCAAGCCTACGGTCAGTCTATATAACACCATTAGTATTCACGATGGCAACCGAGTGGTGGGTCAATCTGGTTCACGTTTAGTGACCTACAAACGCCAACAAAAGATCTTGCTGGATGAGCTGTATGCCTTCTTCCAAACGTTAAAGGCAAGTAAACGCAATGTCGTTGTCGTGCTACTTCCTGAGCACGGTGCTGCGGTGCGAGGCGATCGCATGCAAATCTCTGGGATGCGTGAAATACCAACCAAAGCCATCACTAATGTGCCGGTTGGCGTAAAGTTCTTTGGTGACGTAGCGATTGAAAACCGCAGTCAAATCGATGTTGAGCAGCCAGTAAGCTTCTTAGCGCTAAGCGATCTGCTTGCTAATATCTTAAGCAGCAATATGTATGAGGGTAAAGCAACGTCTCTAACCTCGCTGACACAGGGCTTACCGACGACACCGGTTATCTCGCAGAACTCAGGTACAACGATGCTCGAAGTGAATGATACACAGTTCTACAGCTTCGATGATCAGTCTTGGACTGAGTATCGACCGCGTATCAACTAGTCGTTCTTAAGTTGATTGATAAAAAATAAGCGCCTTTTAGGCGCTTATTTTTTGACTCACCGTTAGGTTCGCTTCCAGCGGTTACGGCGCCCTGGTTTAATCGATGTTGTTTTGGCCTGCGCCTCTGGCAACAGCTGAGTCTCAGCGGCAAAGTAGCGCCCTTGACCCCCTTTAACACCAAGATCTATTAACGTATGCCACTCTTTCTTGGTCTCAACACCAACGGCTATCACTTTGGTAGGTGCATCACCACACGCCCCAACCATACTGCGCACAAACAATTGGTTCTCGTCACGCTGATCGATACGCTTAACCAAGCTGCGATGCAGTTTCAGATAGTCCACTTTCAGATCTTTAATGTAGTGAGTGCTGACGATCGAACGACCCGCCTGACCAACGATGACGGTGCATCCCAAACCAGACAGCATTTTTACTACCGGACGGATATAGTCCAAATGCTGCACTAAGCGCGCCTCAGAAAACTCAAAGCTAAGCTGGCTACGAACACTGACTGGCAACTGCAATAACTCGTCCCTAAACCATTTGAAGTAGTTTTTGTTAGCAAAGGGCACCACATATACGTTAATCGACACCGGCAGAGTAATCTTACCCTGTTTAATGCTTCTGAATATTTTGCCTAACACAGCGCGATCGAAGTTAGACTCATAGCCCACTTGCAATAAAGCCGAGTGGAAGCGAGACGCTTTAACAGTGCCTCGCTCTGGATCATCGATACGAGCAAACAGTTCTTTGTGAAGCGGAGCGAGCTCCTTCCCTTTTTCATAGAGGTAACAGGGCTGAGTATAAATCAGCAGATTTTCAGGTAGCAGTGCACGGTCAAATAGCGTGCGCCAGCGGACACTGCCGCGTTCATCAAATTTCTGAACTTGTTTTTGGAAGCGGCTCCAGTTATTCACTTTTTGCAGCTGGGCACTCTTAAGCGCCGTTTCCGCCTCTTCCATAATGCGACCGCGACGCTCACCTTCTGAGTACATACTCACGCCAATGTGGCACCAGTTGTCTTCATCCAAAGGAACCGGCGGCGGCGCTTTCTCCATTTGACGGATGCACTGACTAGCCAAGGCGGCGACGTCTTTGGAGCTTTGGTGTGGAATGAATATGGCGAAGTCTGCATCGTAATAGCGAGAGAAAATCGCATCGGGGTATTTTTGTACCGCTTGAGAGAGCACTTCCCCGACTTCAATGAGAAAATCGTCTGCCTCAGCTTTTCCAAGCTTCTCTAGTGCTTGCTCCCAATCTTCGATACGGAACAAGATCACACCACCTTGCGCGCCACTCTCTTGCAGGGCTGACTCTAGCTTACTATCAAACAGAATTCGGTTCGCACTTCCAGTAAGAGGATCTAAGAACGTCTGGGTGCGGATAAAGGTGTCAAAGCGGCTACGCTCTTGACGAGCATCTTGCAGCTCTTCAATCAGAATATCTAGCGCCTCACTGGCGGTGTACGGCCATTCACGCTCGTCGCCTTTTGCGTATTGTTCAACTCGGCCGCCGAGGATCATTCTCCCTCGCTCTTCCAAGAGCTCTGAGCCGACGAGTTGCTTGCGAAGCCATTTCACCCCTTGCATTAAACAAAATACGATAAGGCCAAACGCAAGAGTCACCGACCACATAGCTTCAAGGGAGTAGCGCACATCGAGATAAGGAGGCAATGCAACAAACTCGACACGATAGCCTTCGTTTCGTTCTAAATCGAAGCTTTGCTCATACACTATGGTTCTGTCGAGCATCGGTGAGGTATTTTTATACCGATAAACCACGCCAGCAGAAGACATCAGCTGCATTTCAATGATATTGCTGGCCTGTAGCATTTTGGGCATCCAGCGCTGCATCATGTAGGCAGCATCGGGATCCTCAAGCTCTTTATCGATGACTTTCACGATCCCTGCAAGATGATGATTGAGATACTCTTGTCCCATCCGCTTGATGGATAAGGTTCCACCCACGAATAGAATGAAAACCGCACTCATTACAATGACTGTAACAAAAGCGACCAAGCGCGTGCTCAGTTTTAGAGTGGGGGTTTGCCTCATAGTTTGCCAAAGTCCTTTTTGAACGAAATGTCGCTATCGCCTGTCAATTATCAAGAGTAAAACAGCCAGGCAGCTGATTGTTTGTTATATCAAATTTAGCCAAAACCGTTAAGTCACAAGCCATGGCAGGGTTCTAAGAAACAAAAAAAACCGCGACGAATGTCGCGGCCTTTCAGCATCTGTACTGTGAATAGGCTTCACTACGCACAAAGGTGTTCGATTTAGAACGGAATGTCGTCATCGAAGTCCATTGGTGGCTCATTGTATTGTGGCTGCTGTTGCGCAGGCTTTTGTTGAGCTGGCTGTTGAGCTGGCTGTTGAACAGGTTGTTGTGGCTGACCCCAACCTTGTTGTTGTGGTGCTTGCTGCTGCATGCCACCTTGGTTCATGCCACCCTGCATAGGAGCACCACCACCTTGACGGCCACCTAACATCTGCATCACACCGTTGAAGCCTTGTACTACAACTTCAGTTGTGTAACGGTCTTGACCATTTTGATCTTGCCATTTACGCGTCTGTAGTTGACCTTCAATGTAAACCTGAGAGCCCTTTCTTAGGTACTCACCGGCTACTTCCGCTAGCTTGCCGAATAACGCAACACGGTGCCACTCAGTTTTCTCGCGCTGTTCACCAGTCGCTTTGTCACGCCACGATTCCGAGGTCGCGATTGTAATGTTCGCCACGGCACTGCCGTTTGGCATGTAACGAATTTCTGGGTCGTTACCTAAGTTACCCACTAGAATGACTTTGTTTACTCCACGGCTTGCCATGTTTTGCTCCGTAACCACAGTGTGTTTTAAAATAGCCCAGTAGGATACCATGAACCCACAAGACAGCAACAGCGCTTATGTGAACTATCCTACAATCCCAGCTCGGTGTTTGAATATAAGTCTAGCGCCGAAATTTCAACCCATCTAGGCACACCGCCCACCTTATACACATATCAATTACTTAAAATAGTTTAAGTCTCTCCCATTTCGTGTTGCCGACACTAGCCGCCCACCCTTATATACACCAACATGCACATTAATTCAGCGGCAAAAATTATTAGTGACGATGAGAAAAAACAGTTACAAACGCACCATACAACACGTCAGCCTCGGTCAAGATTTTGAAGTTACCGAACGAATTGAGGCGCTCTCCAATCTCTGCATTAATCCTATCGAGACCATTAAACCCCAAGATCTATTGAACGCCACAACAGGGCCGAGAAATCGAATCTTACTGTTTGACTATGAAGAGTCGCTCGATCTGTTTAAACAGGTATTGAACCTCCCCCTTGCCAGTAAAAACTTTGAGACCATATTGATCAATGTCCCACACCGTTTAACCACTGAAGAGATCCTTAAGTATGGTCATTTAAAAGGACTGTTCTACAGCCATGAAGATGGCAATAAGATTACTTTTGGCTTCGGTGAAATCATTAATGGTAAAAACTGGCTGCCAAGAGATGTCGCCAGTCAATTACTGCACCATTATCGATACGTGGTTTCTGCTAACACGTGCACGACAGTGGTCGACTTAACCTCTCGTGAAATTGAGATCCTACGTTGTTTGCAGTCAGGCGCCAGTAACCTGGAGATATCCGGAGACCTCTACATTACTGAGTCAACGGTCAAATCACACTTGTATCAGATATTTCGCAAACTATCGGTAAAAAATCGATTGCAGGCTATCGCTTGGGCCAATCAACACCTTTTATCTTGAACGCTTTTTTTGCTCTCAATCTCTTTGTCTGTATGTGAACCGAACTTCACAACATTTCTACTGTCATAACCGCTTGTTAGTCTGTAGACTTAATCCCATTCGCCACAATTGGCAATGAATTGAAACCTATAAAGATAAAGGGTGTTATCATGATTAAGAAGTGCCTATTCCCGGCCGCGGGTTATGGAACTCGTTTTCTTCCGGCAACCAAATCGATGCCAAAAGAGATGATGCCAGTGGTGAACAAACCACTAATTGAGTACGGCGTGGAAGAAGCTATTCAAGCTGGTATGGACGGCATGTGCATCGTAACGGGTCGTGGCAAGCATTCCATCATGGATCACTTTGACAAAAACTACGAACTTGAGCACCAAATTAGCGGTACTAATAAAGAAGAATTACTGGTCGATATTCGCGACATCATCGACTCTGCACAGTTTACCTATATTCGCCAGCGCGAGATGAAAGGTCTTGGTCACGCGATCCTGACAGGTCGTGAACTCGTTGGTGATGAACCTTTTGCTGTTGTCCTAGCCGATGACCTTTGCGTCAACGAAGAACAAGGCGTGTTAGCGCAAATGGTAGCGCTATATAAGCAATTCCGTTGCTCAATTGTTGCTGTACAAGAAGTACCAGAAGATGAAACACACAAATACGGCGTGATCTCTGGCGAGATGATCAAAGACGACCTGTTCCGTGTTGATGACATGGTAGAGAAGCCAGAGCAAGGCACTGCGCCAAGCAACCTTGCTATTATTGGTCGTTATATCCTGACTCCAGATATCTTCGAGCTCATCGAGCAGACTGAACCAGGTAAAGGTGGCGAAATTCAAATTACTGACGCCCTTCTCAAGCAAGCGAAAGCAGGCTGCGTATTGGCTTACAAATTCAAGGGCAAGCGTTTTGACTGCGGTAGCGTTGAAGGCTACATCGAAGCGACAAACTACTGCTTTGAAAACCTATATCTGAAAGATGAGAAAGCGGCTGAGCTTGGCAAACACGCGACAAAGAAAGCATAAGCGAGCTTCAAGTCTATAATCATTGAATCAAGCGCGACGTAAATTCTCTACGTCGCGCTTTTGTTTGACCTGTTTTTTTATCCAGTATTTCTTTGCACAAACTTCACACTATGTAATACTTGTCACACTACGTTTTACATGAGTGGCAATAATGGACAATATCGAAGTTAGGGGTGCTCGTACCCATAACCTGAAAAACGTCAACCTGACAATTCCTCGCGACAAACTCACCGTGATCACCGGCCTATCTGGCTCTGGCAAATCATCACTCGCCTTCGACACCCTTTATGCCGAAGGGCAACGTCGCTATGTGGAGTCTCTGTCCGCTTATGCAAGACAATTTCTATCCTTAATGGAAAAGCCTGATGTTGACCATATTGAAGGTCTATCACCCGCGATTTCAATTGAGCAAAAGTCGACGTCTCACAACCCACGTTCCACAGTAGGTACAATTACCGAAGTCTATGACTACTTAAGACTGCTTTATGCTCGTGTCGGTGAGCCACGCTGTCCTACCCACAAAGTGCCACTTGCCGCCCAGACAGTCAGCCAAATGGTCGACAAGGTACTCGAGCTGCCGGAAGGCTCAAAGATGATGCTACTGGCGCCGATAGTCAAAGAGCGCAAAGGTGAGCACGTCAAAACATTAGAAAACCTTGCCGCGCAAGGTTTTATTCGTGCTCGTATCGACGGTGAAACTTGTGATCTGTCCGATCCACCTACCCTCGAGCTACATAAGAAGCATACTATCGAAGTAGTCGTCGACCGCTTTAAGGTACGCGACAACTTACAGCAACGTCTTGCTGAATCATTTGAGACGGCACTAGAACTCTCTGGCGGTATTGTCGGCGTGGGTTGGATGGATGAACCCGAGAAAGAAGACATTATCTTTTCAGCGAACTTTGCATGTCCATATTGTGGCTACAGCCTGCAAGAGCTGGAACCGAGACTGTTTTCATTCAACAACCCAGCGGGCGCTTGTCACACCTGTGACGGCCTGGGCGTACAACAATATTTCGACCCAGAGCGCGTCATTGTTGACGACAGTTTAAGCATTGCAGATGGTGCGATTCGTGGTTGGGATCAAAAGAACTACTACTACTTCCAAATGCTCACATCGCTCGCCAAACATTATGACTTTGATCTGTTTGCACCATTTAACTCGTTGCCAAAAAAGATCAAAGATGTCGTTTTGACGGGTTCCGGCCGCACCGAAATTGAATTCAACTACGTCAATGATCGTGGTGATATTCGCGTGAAACGCCACCCATTCGAAGGGATCCTTAATACCTTAGAGCGTCGTTATCGTGACACCGAATCCAACTCAGTAAGAGAAGATCTCGCTAAATACATCTCAACCAAGTCTTGCGGCACTTGTGGCGGTACTCGTTTACGTGAAGAAGCGCGCAATGTGTTTGTCGACGATACCACGCTGCCAGAAATCGTTGAGATGAGCATCAGCGAAGCGATGGACTTTTTCAAACATTTGAAACTAGAAGGACAGCGCGCGCAAATTGCCGAGAAGGTCATGAAGGAAATCAACGATCGACTACATTTTTTGGTCAACGTTGGACTGAATTACCTCAACCTATCACGTAGCGCAGAAACGCTTTCAGGCGGTGAAGCTCAGCGTATCCGTTTAGCAAGTCAAATTGGTGCTGGTCTCGTTGGGGTGATGTATGTGCTGGATGAGCCATCCATCGGCCTCCACCAGCGTGACAATGAACGCTTACTCAACACCCTAACCCACCTGCGTGATTTGGGTAACACCGTATTGGTGGTCGAGCATGATGAAGATGCGATCCGCACCGCTGATCACGTGATTGATATTGGCCCAGGCGCCGGTGTACACGGTGGTTCTGTGGTTGCCGAAGGCACTATCGAGGATATCATCGCTTCTGAACAATCCTTAACGGGACAGTACCTTAGCGGTAAGCGCGAAATTGCGATTCCGGAGCAGCGCACGCCAATCGATCCGAAAAAAGTGGTCATGCTACAAGGCGCGACAGGCAACAATTTGAAGAATGTTGACCTCACTATTCCTGTTGGCTTGTTTAGCTGTATTACCGGCGTTTCTGGTTCAGGTAAATCAACACTGATCAACGACACCTTCTTTAAGATCGCCCATACTCAGCTCAACGGAGCAACGACTGCAGAGCCTTCGCCATACAAGAAGATTGAAGGTCTGGAGCATTTTGACAAAGTGATTGATATCGACCAGAGTCCTATTGGTCGAACACCTCGCTCGAACCCTGCGACATATACAGGCATTTTCACGCCGATTCGTGAGCTGTTTGCAGGCACCCAAGAAGCTCGCTCTCGCGGCTACAAACCTGGACGTTTCAGCTTTAACGTCCGCGGCGGCCGCTGTGAAGCATGTCAGGGCGATGGCGTAATCAAGGTAGAAATGCACTTCCTCCCAGACGTATATGTACCTTGTGATGTATGTAAAGGTAAGCGCTATAATCGCGAAACGTTGGAGGTGCGCTACAAAGGCAAAACCATTGATGAAGTACTGCAAATGACGGTAGAGGATGCACGTGAATTCTTCGATCCTGTGCCTGTGATTGCCCGAAAACTGCAAACCCTGATGGATGTTGGCCTGTCATACATTCGACTCGGTCAAGCCGCGACAACCCTATCAGGCGGTGAAGCGCAACGTGTCAAACTCGCGCGCGAACTTTCTAAGCGTGATACGGGTAAAACCCTGTACATTTTGGATGAGCCAACCACAGGTCTGCACTTCCATGATATTGAGTTGTTGCTTTCGGTGCTGCACCGTCTGCGCGATCACGGCAATACCGTTGTGGTCATTGAGCATAACCTCGATGTTGTTAAAACGTCAGATTGGGTGATTGATTTAGGCCCAGAAGGCGGTCAGGGGGCGGCCAAATCATTGCAGAAGGGACACCAGAAACTGTGTCCCAAGTCGAAGGTTCGCATACCGCACGCTTCCTAAAGCCTATGCTAAAAGGGTAAATTAGAGCATTATCACGGGAGGCCAATGTTGGCCCCGTTATTTCTTGGATTTTACTCGTCACAACTATGGCTATCATTCATACCAATGGCACCGAACTCGAGCCGATTAAAGTTCGCCCGCCACTCAATCGCAAGTTTATGACCGCTATGGCGGTGCTGTTTCTCGTTGCGACGCATTTCTTTTGGCCTAATCCAGGCGGAACTGGGTTAGCACTGTCATTCAATAACACGGCTTGGATAGCCTTCGCATTCGCGTTAGGGATTGGTCTGTATCAACTTGGTACTAACCAAGCACTTAAGTACAGCAAACTGACTGTAGGCCTTGGGCTTGCCTGTCTGTTAATGAGTGCACCACTACTCTACAGCCACCCTAATATTGAAGGAGTAATACCACGATTTATCGGCTTATGGAGCGGATTTTTACTGTTTGTGTTGTTGCAGCAGTTTCAGTTTACCAATAAGCAAAAGCAACGCTTACTGTGGTTGGTGGTGCTTGCTGCCTGTATCCAAGCGCTGTTCGGCTACGTTCAGTATTTCCTCCTTGGCGCCAATAACCCTCTAGGATATGACGTAGTCAGCAATCGCCCGTATGGCATTTTCCAACAGCCAAATGTGATGGCGAGCTTTCTAGCGACCGGGTTTGTGCTGTCCGGCTATTTGCTCGCGAGACAAAAACACAAGTACAACTGGCATATTAGTGATGTCTCCATCTTGTACTTAATGCCTGTTATCGTATTGCCACTGATTGTTGTACTGGCCTCTCGTACAGGTTGGATAGGTGCTACCACTGGTTTTGTGTTATTAGTGCCATATCTCTATCGCCACTCTACACGTAAGCGCTTTAGAGGCTGGACGCTCGCGGCCCTGGTCGGCCTGGCGATAGGCCTACTGATGGGCTTTACTAACTCTGGCAGTCAGAATCTCATCACGAACAAGGCTAAACTTGAAGATATCCGCTCTACCATTTACGGTCAGTCGCTGGATATGCTGATTGAAAAGCCGTTTACAGGTTATGGGTTAGGAAAGTTCGAACCTGAATACTTGATTTATACTGCACGACAGCATCAACTCAATGACAGCTTTGCTCCTGGACTTCCTGCGCTTGATCACCCCCACAACGAGCTTCTATTATGGGGCGTTGAAGGTGGACTGCTGCCGATTCTAGGGATCTTACTAGCCGCGCTGTTCGTGTTGAGTCGTATCTATACTGCCAAGCCCGGCACTCGACTGGCGATTTTTGCGCTATTTGTGCCTATTTTTCTGCACAGTCAATTGGAGTATCCATTTTATCACTCACTGATCCACTGGATCACGTTCGTGATCTTGATTTACTGGGTAGACCAACGCACACCAAGGCTCAAAAGCGTCTCTTTCAGCAGTATAACTAAAACCACTTGCCGAGTATTTTCATTGCTGATTCCAATTCTAGTCAGTGTTTATATGCCGCGGCCTTACACACTAACTATGTACTCACACAGTTTGAGAAGTCACAGCCAGTGAATGCAAGTCTGTTAGAAAAAGTTACCAACCCCGTGGTATGGAAAGATCGCTATCACTGGGATCTCTACAGCACCTACCTCAAACTTGGCTTATCTACCAATAATCCTGAGTACATACAGCCTTACATTGATTGGTCTGTGGAAGTGATTAAAAGCAAGCCAAGGCCGGCCTTTTATCGCAATTTGATTCTGGCCTACCAAGGCAGCGGCGAGATAAATAAAGCGCAACAAGTGCTTGCAGAGGCTGAATATCTGTTCCCGAAGCAAAGCTTTGGATTAGTTGCGGTCAAACCGGTTAGCCATGCCGAAGAAACGCAATCTCAAGCGGAGCCTCAGAAGAAATAGCCAGAAAGATAACAGAATCAAAACGCTCGCTAGATAAAACTAGCGAGCGTTTTTTTATCCTCCCCACTCATAAAGCGCGGGAATATCAATGATGTCGTTATCAAAACGAATAGTCACCGACTGAGGCTCAATCGCCAGCAGTTGAATCGAGTTCATACGGTCACCCTCTTTAAGCTCTTGACCGTTCACCTTTATCCATCGGCGATTGACATCGGAAGAATACATATGAGTTTGGAAGTTGAGCGCGGGTAGTCGCCCACGATAACGCGCTTCATTGCTTTCAAGGGCAATATGGTCGGCATTGCGTAATCGCGGATCGCTCGGCTCATTGTTCATCGCTGCCGCGACCTTACGAGCAATCTCTGGATCCAAGCCTGACAAGTCCAGATCCTCGAGCCCAAACAGCTCGTCGCTACTATTTTGCGTTGTAGCATTTTGCGCTGTCGCTTGGTTACTTTGTGTGGAGGCCGGCGTCACAACCTGCTGCCTGATGGCTCATTTACACCTGTGTCTGTTGTCACAGTGACTGCGGATGGCACGGGCAAACTCTCCACTGCTGATGATTGACTGCGTTTTGGCAATGGCTTCAATTCACTGAGCTCAGGGTATGACAATACGCGATAGGTATTCTCAACCTCTGCCTGCGCCATCAAAGAGTGTGAAATAAGTGTGGCGACAAGCAGGCTTAAGGGCTGAATACGATTCATTGTAACGCCTCCTGTGGCTCATCCATGTTTATCGTTGGCGCGCTTAGTGTTGGCGCATCCGTTTGTGTCATCAATTCAAGCTTTTTCAGGTATTGCGGCCTGCAATACCGTCTACATCCATCTTTTGCCAACGTTGGAACAGTTCCACTTTTCGCTCTAAGGCTTTATCAAACACATCGCTTCCGGATGCAGGCTCACCCAAGACTTGAGATAGCTTGCTGTCTAATATAGCGACCTGCTCTCCTTGTTGATTTAAACGCAATGTGGTGTAGATGTCACGCTGCCAAATAGAGTAGTACTCACCTGTCCACAAAGCTTCTAGCCAGCTCTTTGGCATTACAATGCGCTCGCGACCATTGAGGACTTCCACCTCATCACCACTGACACGATAAAGCACCACATAGCTCTCATCACCTAAGTGATACAACGGCATCACCACAGGTAAATTCTGGCCAATAATTTGTTCTAAAGTGCCAAGGTATTTCTGACATTGGAATAAGCTGTTTGCGCCTGACTCACACATGCCATCTAGCACACCGGCTTGGTAGCCCCATACCGCATAAAGCTCTTGGATAGCCGCTATTTTGTCATCACGCCTAAATAGCGATTGCAGCAACTCTACTGGATAGTCCGTTTGAGTTCGAACGTTGTGAACGACGGGCTCAGGAACAGGCTCAGTGATTGCTGCTGGCTGAGCCGCTGCACTCTCGCTGACCACTTGCTGTGTTTTGGGTGATAGCATGGTTTGTTGAACCCATGACAGTGCATCGGCGCCCTTCCAATAGAGCCCAGCCGCAACGCTAACACCAAGCAGTGCGGGAAATGCATAGCGGCTAATGGCTTGTCGCAGCGCAGACTCTTGCGTACTGTTGCCTACCCCTGGCGCCTGAAATGAAAGAATATCCTCACACGCTTTGTGCGCTGTCGATTTCGAAACGCGCTTTTCACCTGAGTGGTAAGCGTATTGCAGCGCCTTGTCACCAATAAGGTTAATCAATCGAGGGATACCTTGGCTCGCTTTATTGATCACCGCTACCGCAGACTTGCTGAATAGCGATGCGTCTCCACCCGCAGTAGATAAACGAAATTCAATATACTGGCGCGTTTCACCCTCTGAGAGTGGCAATAGGTGGTAACGTCCAGTAATTCGCTGCGCAAGTTGACGAAGCTGTGTCGTTCGCAGTTTCTGTTGCAGCTCTGGCTGACCAATAAGAAGCACTTTAAGCAGCTTACGGTCGTCCGTTTCTAAATTCGTGAGTAGGCGAAGCTGCTCGAGCACTTCCGCTGATAAATGCTGCGCTTCATCAATAACCACCAATGTGTTGATGCCCTGCTGCTCATTGTGCTGCAAGTACTGGTAGATAGCTTGGCTCAGCTGCTTGAGAGAAGCTTGCGGTGGATAATCGATGGAAAACTCATCGCAAATAGCTTCAAGAAGATCTTGGCTGGAAAAGGTTGGATTAAGGATCAGTCCCGACGCAGTTTTATCATCTAACGACGCCAGCATGGCTTTCGCCACGGTGGTTTTTCCGGTACCGACCTCGCCAGTGAGCATGGCGAAGCCACCGCCTTGACCAAGGCCTGCTTGCAAATGTTGCATCGCTTCACGGTGGCGCTGGCTCAAAAACAAATAGCGTGAGCTGGGTACAATCGAGAACGGTACTTCTCGAAAGCCAAAATAATCCTTATACATGGGTTAACCTTACAATATCAGTCAAAGCAAAGTACCATTGGCGCACAGGAATGCCAACGGCTAAGTAGTAAAAAGGGGAGCCAATTTGCAAGTCTATCTTGTTGGGGGCGCAGTACGCGACCAGTTGCTTAATATTGAAGTCTATGACAAAGATTGGGTCGTGGTCGGTGCCACACCTGAGCACATGTTGGCGCAAGGTTACCAAGCGGTTGGTAAAGAGTTTCCGGTTTTTCTCCATCCAAAAACCAAACAGGAGCACGCTCTGGCACGTACCGAGCGTAAGTCTGGCAATGGCTACACTGGCTTCGAATGCTTCTCATCACCCGACGTAACGCTAGAGCAAGATCTGATGCGCCGCGATCTCACCATCAACGCCATCGCCCAAGATAATCAGGGTAACCTTATCGACCCCTATCATGGCCAAGCCGATTTAGAACAACGAGTATTAAGGCACGTCTCTCCTGCCTTTAGTGAAGATCCGTTGCGTGTATTACGCGTGGCACGATTCGCAGCCAAACTGGCGCACCTAGGTTTTCACGTCGCGCCTGAGACTATGGCGCTAATGCAAGATATGGTTATGAAAGGTGAGCTGGAGTTCCTGACCGCCGAGCGCGTTTGGCAAGAATGGCATAAGTCTCTCACTACTCCCTCTCCAGAGGTTTTTCTCGACATACTACGCCAATGCGGCGCGCTCAAGGTGGTACTTCCAGAACTCGACGCACTGTTTGGCGTACCACAACCAGAGCAGTGGCACCCAGAAATTGATACCGGCATTCACACCCTCATGGTAGCTAAGCAAGCAGCTAAACTGAGTGAACTGACAACGGTACGATTCGCCGCGCAAGTGCATGACTTAGGTAAAGCGCTAACCCCAAAAGAGGAATGGCCTAGCCACAAGCTGCATACCCACACTGGCCAGAAAGTGATTAAAGCGCTGAGTAACCGAGTGCGAGTCCCCAATGACTATCGCGATTTGGCGCTAGCGGTCTGTGCCCAGCACTCCAATGTCCATCGCGCTTTTGAACTCAAACCAAGTACGTTCGTGAAGATTTTTGCCAAACTAGACGTGTGGCGAAAGCCAGAAAAACTCGAACAAGTACTGCTGTGCTGCCAAGCGGATCATCAGGGAAGAAAAGGATTAGAGAATGAAGCCTACCCGCAGGCAGAGCGCTTTAGGCTTGCCTACCAAGCCGCTATTAATGTGGATGTACAGTCCATCATTGGCGATGGATTTAAAGGTAAGGCGATAAAAGAAGAGCTCGACAGACGCCGAGCTCAAGCGATAGAAATGGAGCTAGGTTCTAGGGCCTAGGTCCTTGGTCCTTGGTCCTTGGTCCTTGGTCCTTGGTCCTTGGTCAGTTTTCTAGCTCATTAGTAGGAAAGCAAATAAGCCGAATCCTAGAATCAATCGATAGATCACAAACGGTGTCATGCCCATGCGTGAAATCAACTTCAAGAAGAAGTGAATGCAGATGTAGGCACTCACGAATGACACTGCAATACCGGTAAGCAAGAAGCCAACGTGAATAGGCTCAGTACCCGTCAAGAGCTTAAGACCAAGGTACGCACCCGCCAGTGTGATGATTGGGATTGACATCAAGAATGAAAAACGCGCTGCCGCTTCACGGGTAAAGCCAAGGTAAAGCGCTGCGGTGATGGTCGCGCCAGAGCGTGACGTACCTGGAATGATCGCCATTGCTTGCGCCAAACCGATAAACAAGGCTTTTTTCCAGCCCGCTTGGTACTCATCATCCGCAAGCTTGGCGTTTTTATCTACCCACCAAAGCAGTAAACCAAATACGATCGTCGTGGTCGCAATCACGTAGGCGCTGCGCAGATAAAGCTCAATGATGTCCTTCATCAGCAAACCAAAGATGCAGGCCGGAATCGTTGCCAGCACGATCATCCATGCCAACTTGGCTTCTTTGCTGCGCTCACCTTTGAAAATAGAGCCAAACAGGGCGCTGAATAGGGTGACCACTTCCTTGCGGAAATAAATCACCACAGCGGCCAACGTCCCCACGTGTACAGCGACATCAAAGGCTAGTCCTTGATCTTCCCACCCCAAAATAGCGGAAGGCAAAATCAAGTGAGCCGAACTCGAGATAGGCAAGAATTCGGTGAATCCTTGTACCAGTGCCAAAATAAAGGCTTCAAAATAACTCATTGTTAACTACTACCAACTAAAATTGAAAATCGATTTTTTCAGTGAGTCCACATCAGACATGGCCTCTAAAATCTGTTTTATGGTTCGTCCGTCTTGAGGAATCACTAACTGAGGATCGAGATCATACAGCGGCTGTGTGACAAAGGAATATTTAAATATGTCTTCGCGAGGTAACAGCGGTTTTTTTTGTGAAATTTCTTTTCCATACAACAAGATATCAAGATCAAGCGTGCGATCTTGAAACTTTGCCGCATCAGCAGCGCGTCCCCACTTCACTTCAATACTTTTTAACGCTGAAGACAACTCATCAAGGCAAGCTCGGTATCGAGCCTTACGACCATGTTAAAGAATTCATTGCCCTCAAAGCCAAAAGACTCACATGCGTACACAGGTGACAACGCCAAGTTCATGCCAATGGCATTTAACTCTTGGTATGCCGCTTTGATGTGTTTCTCGCGCTCCACATTGGTGCCAATGCCAATGTAGGTGGTGATCATGCCTGACCTCGTTCAATCACTACGCCAACGCTTTTCGCTTGTGGAACTGCGCCAGGTTTCGCCAAGCGGATTTTGACCCAAGGCACATTGAACTGCTGTTGAATGATCGCAGCGACTTCTTCCGCGACACGTTCAACCAGTAAGAAGCGGCCGTTTTCAATGTGATTGAGCACTGCTTCGCTCACTTTGGAGTAATCTAAAGCATCGGCAACATCGTCACTTTTTCCTGCTGGTGCATTGTCTGTGCCATTTCGATATCAAGAATAAGCTTTTGTTTAATCTCTTGTTCCCAGTCATACACCCCAATGGTAGTGATCACTTCGAGCTGCTCAATGAATACTTTATCCAATGCCATGATTTGTCCTTTGATTAGAGGTCGGATACCCATTTGTCGGGAAAAAACGTACTATTTTCGTTATGATATCAGTCCCTATGGATAATTTCTTGCGAAAAGGACACCAATGACACTAATAGCACTTGCTATGATCATCGCAGCATACTTACTCGGCTCAGTGTCGAGCGCCGTGTTGATCTGTCGTCTACTGCGGCTGCCCGATCCAAGAACGGTCGGCTCCAACAATCCGGGCGCGACCAATGTCCTGCGCACCGGCGGCAAAGGTGCAGCCATCGCTGTTTTGCTGTGCGACATGCTCAAAGGCACCATTCCTGTTTGGACGGGTTACTACATGGGAATTGATGCTGTGGTACTTGGCGTCATTGCCATTGCTGCTTGTCTTGGGCACATGTACCCACTGTTTTTCCACTTTAAAGGTGGCAAAGGGGTCGCGACAGCCCTTGGCGCTATTGCTCCGATTGGTTGGGATCTCACCGGTCTCATTACCGGCACTTGGCTGTTGGTTGCAGTGTTATTTCGCTACTCTTCTCTTGCGGCTATTGTGACTGTACTTATGGCGCCAGTTTATACTTGGATGGCGCGCCCGCTGTTCACTTTACCTGTAGCGATGCTAAGTTGTCTTATTCTCCTCAGACACCACCAGAATATTCGTAGGCTGGTTGAAGGCACTGAGCCGAAACTCGGTAAGAAGAAAACCTCATAGCGTTTTACTTTATAAAGAAAAGAGCAGCCTATGGCTGCTCTTTGAGTATGCGTGATTCGTTAATTAGGCATGCTGCGATAAAAACTCAGTCAACATAGCCGTCACGTAGTCAGGCTGTTCTAGATTACTAATGTGCCCTGCCGACGGGATCACATTGATCGAACTGCCCGTGATCAGATCATTCATCAAGTATGACTCAAGCACTGGACGTGGTTTATCTTCAGCACCTACTGCGATCAATGTCGGCAATGCAAACTTTTCAATGTCATCACACAGATCGCGGCGACCAAATACCATGCGACCGATTCGAGCCACTTGCTCTGCTTGCTCACCGGATAGAGCGGCCAGTTTAGCTTCAAAGCTCGAGACAAGTTCCGGATTATCCTGCTTAGCATTATTAGCGAAGAACAGAGGAACGACCGCTTCGACAATGGGAGCGGGTACCATTTTAAGCTCAGCAATCGTCGCCAGCATTGAGAAGTATTTGGCGTGCGCCACTTCTGGCTCTAAACCAACAAACGTATCCATCAGCACCAAACTTTTGACTCGTGCTGGTGCTAGTGCCGTTAGCTCTGATCCCCACATACCACCAACCGATAGGCCAACAATTGAAAAGGTTTCAATGCCAAGCTCATCCATCAAAGCCAATAGATGCTTGGCGTAATCCGCAAGGTTACTCATTGACGCCGGTGCCGCCTGCGACTCTCCGTGAGCCCATAAGTCAGGAACAATGCAGCGATAGTGCTGGCTTAACGCTTCAATTTGCGGCTGCCACATTTGGCTGTCCCACAAATAACTGTGACCAAACAGAATAACCGGACCTTCACCGACATCCTGGTACGCCATAACTTGTCCATCAATGGTAAATTGTTTCATGTCGCTCCTTTCCCTAATCCATAATAACCAATACGTTGTTCATCCAGACTCTAGCACGGTCTTTCAGTCACCGACTTTAGGAGTTTTGTGAAAAATTGTCATTAAAAAAGGCCACTTGCGTGACCTTCATGTTTAGCCTTTGATCGGGCTTAGCTGATCAATCGGCCAACGCGGTGTCGCCTCTACCGAAAGCTCAGCGGCTTCACCATTTTTCAAACGCTGCATACCCGCATAGGCAATCATTGCGCCATTGTCGGTACAAAACTCAGTGCGTGGGTAGTAGACTTCACCGCCCATTTTGTTAGCTAACGCTTCCAGCTCTTTACGCAAGAAACGGTTTGCACTCACACCACCAGCAATCACGATGCGCTTCATACCGGTTTGCTGAAGTGCACGCTTACATTTAATCGCTAACGTTTCACACACCGCCTCTTGGAACGCATAAGCGATATCAGCACGAGTTTGCTCGCTATCATCGTTAGCTGCAATGGTATTAGCAGCAAACGTTTTAAGGCCGGAGAAACTCATATCTAGGCCAGGACGATCCGTCATCGGGCGCGGGAACTTAAAGCGGCCCGGCGTGCCTTTGTCAGCAAGCTTAGACAACAGTGGACCACCAGGGTAATCAAGCCCCATGAGTTTTGCCGTTTTATCAAACGCTTCGCCCGCGGCATCGTCAATAGATTCACCAAGGATCTGATATTCACCGATACCTTTCACTTCAACGATCATGCTGTGACCACCAGACACCAGCAACGCCACAAATGGGAATGGCGGTGGGTTGTCCTCAAGCATAGGCGCTAGAAGGTGGCCTTCCATATGGTGAACAGGCACCGCTGGTACGCCCCAAGCGTAAGCGATGCTGCGACCAATCGTCGTACCCACTAATAATGCTCCAACCAAACCTGGACCTGCGGTATACGCCACGCCATCGATGTCTTTTGGAGTAAGATCCGCGTCTGCGAGTGCTTTTTTGATCAATGGGATCGTTTTTTTCACGTGATCGCGTGATGCCAATTCTGGCACCACACCGCCGTAATCGGCGTGCAGTTTTACCTGGCTGTAAAGTTGATGAGACAGCAGTCCTTTCTCATCATCATAGATTGCGATGCCAGTTTCATCACAAGAGGTTTCAATACCTAGAATGCGCATATTGTTCTCGACTTATTTCGAAATTGGCGCAATATTACCGCGTCATGGGCTCGCAAACAAATTTTGTACAAGAGATAGGCGACAAAGTACTTTACAAAGCCCTAGGGATCGGATTAAAATTCCGCACCATTTTTGATCTAGCTGGTTTTACGCTTAGAACAAAGGGCTCAAGCATGAACTCTTAGTACTAACCAAAAAGCGCCAGCATTAATGAACAGTTAACCCCTGAGGTGAAAGGCATATGCCAGTAGTTAAAGTACGTGAAAACGAACCGTTCGACGTTGCACTACGTCGTTTCAAGCGCTCTTGCGAAAAAGCAGGTATCCTTTCTGAAGTGCGTCGTCGTGAGCACTATGAAAAACCAACTACAGTTCGCAAACGCGCTAAAGCAGCAGCTCAAAAGCGTCACGCTAAGAAGCTAGCTCGCGAAAACGCTCGTCGCGTTCGCCTGTACTAATAACTAGGTCCAGATAGGATTTTAGTTATGGCTCTGATTGATAAACTCAAAGAAGAGCAAAAATTAGCGATGAAAGCCAAGGACAAATTGCGCCTTGGTACTATTCGTTTAGCCTTAGCAGCCATCAAGCAACGTGAAGTCGACGAACAGATCACTCTGGGCGAAGATGACATTCTTGCCGTGCTGACTAAAATGGTTAAACAGCGTCGCGACTCTGTAACGCAGTTTGAAGCAGCGGGTCGTCAAGACCTTGCTGAAGCTGAGCAAGCTGAAATTGCCGTACTTGAGGACTTTATGCCTCAACCACTGACCGATGATGAAGTTGCAGCACTAATCGATAGTGCCATTACCGAATCTGGTGCAGCGGGCATGCAAGACATGGGTAAGGTAATGGGCGTGCTTAAGCCACAAATTCAAGGCCGTGCAGATATGGGTAAAGTAAGTGGTCTAGTTCGCGCTAAACTCGCTTAACCACCCAACCAAATTGCAGCAAGCCGTGCTATCCTTTGGAACGCACGGCTTGTTTGTATCTCTCTCTTGTAAAAAGGTTTTATGGCAGGAATAATCCCTCGCAGCTTTATCGATGACCTTCTCGCTCGGCTTGATATTGTCGACGTCATTGACACGCGCGTAAAACTTAAAAAACAAGGCAAGAACTACGGTGCTTGCTGCCCTTTCCATAACGAAAAGACCCCTTCTTTCAGCGTCAGCCAAGAGAAACAGTTCTACCATTGCTTTGGCTGTGGTGTGCATGGTAATGCCATCGACTTTCTCATGGAGTACGAACGTCTCGAGTTCGTAGAAGCGATTGAAGAGCTGGCATCATCGTTAGGTTTGGATGTTCCTAGAGAGCAGCGCAGTGGACAACCGGGTAATTTCTCCAAAGGGCCTACCGCCAATAGCGAACAAAAACGATCTTTGTATGATCTTATGGGAACGATCGGCCAGTACTATCGCGATCAACTTAAAGTTTCCACCAACAAAGTCGCTATAGAGTATCTAAAGGGCCGCGGACTCTCTGGAGAGATTGTTCAAAAGTTTGGTATCGGCTACGTCGCTGACGAATGGGACAGTGTACGCAAGAACTTTGGTCAGCAAAAAGCCACGCAAGACATGTTGGTGTCTGGCGGTATGCTGATTGAAAACGACAAGGGTAATCGTTATGACCGTTTTCGCGGTCGTATCATGTTTCCAATCCGTGACCGACGCGGACGAGTGATTGGTTTTGGTGGGCGCGTTTTAGGTGACGGTACACCAAAGTATCTCAACTCACCAGAAACACCGATCTTTCATAAAGGCAAAGAGCTTTATGGACTGTATGAGGTACTGCAAGCCTACCGCGAGCCGCCTCAGGTTTTAGTTGTCGAAGGCTATATGGATGTGGTCGCTCTAGCGCAGTATGGCGTGGATTATTCTGTCGCCTCACTCGGTACCTCGACCACCGGCGATCACCTTCAAGTTTTGTTTCGCCAAACCAGCACCGTCGTGTGTTGTTACGATGGTGATCGAGCAGGTCGTGATGCCGCTTGGCGCGCAATGGAGAATGCATTGCCCTACCTCAATGATGGTAGGCAATTAAAGTTCATGTTCCTGCCGGATGGCGAGGATCCTGACTCATTCATTCGACAAAATGGCAAAGACGCGTTTGAAACAGAAGTGCAAAACGCGATGCCTCTGTCAGAGTTTATGTTCTCCTCGCTGATGCAGCAGGTCGATACACGAACCAAAGAAGGCATGGCAAAGCTCAGTACGCTAGCGGTGCCACTTATCGACAAAGTGCCTGGTGGCACATTGCGACTATACTTGAGAGAACTGCTTGGCCGTAAGTTGGGATTAGTTGATGAAAGGCAACTTCAACAGTTAATTGATAAGCAAGGCCAGCAAGAAACGCGAGCTCAGCCTCATAAAGAAATCAAACGCACACCAATGCGTGAAGTCATCGCTCTACTTTTGCAAAATCCGAGCTATGCTGAAATGGTACCTGATCTGTCCACAGTGAGAGACTTATCACTGCCTGGGCTTAATTTATTTGTGGAAGTGGTTGATAAATGTCAAGCACATCCCCATATGACTACAGGCCAGCTATTAGAACAATGGCGTGGAAGTAGTAATGAGGCACTTCTGTCTCGTCTCGCAAGTTGGGTAATTCCACTTGACGATGACAACCAAGAAGACGTATTTATCGATTCATTGGACAAAATATTGTCCCAATGCATTGAAAAGCAAATTGAAAACCTGCAGGCCAAAGAAAGAAGTGTCGGCTTATCAGTCGAAGAAAAACGGGAGCTGCTAGCCTTAATGCTAGACTTAAAAGCGTAACCCAATTCAGTTAGTCAGCAACGAATAAATTTGTTAATATTAGTGGTTTGCATTTCGCATACTAAAATTCCTTCACCAGATCTTAAGTTGGATATCGTCTATGGACCAAAATCCGCAGTCACAGCTGAAGCAACTTGTCATTAAGGGCAAGGAACAAGGCTATCTGACCTACGCAGAAGTAAATGACCACCTACCTGAGGAAATCGTCGATTCCGAACAGGTAGAAGATATTATTCAGATGATTAATGACATGGGTATTAAGGTAGTAGAGACTGCTCCTGATGCTGATGACCTAGCACTGAATGATGACAACAACATCACTGATGAAGATGCAGCCGAAGCCGCTGCAGCTGCACTTTCAAGCGTTGAAAGTGAAATCGGTCGTACTACTGACCCAGTACGCATGTACATGCGTGAAATGGGTACCGTTGAGCTATTGACTCGCGAAGGCGAGATTGACATCGCAAAACGCATTGAAGATGGCATCAACCAAGTTCAAAGCTCAGTGGCCGAGTACCCAGGTACTATTCCTTATATTCTTGAACAGTTTGACAAAGTACAAGCGGAAGAACTTCGCCTAACTGACGTTATCAACGGCTTTGTTGATCCAAACGAAGACGAAACGGCTGCGCCTACTGCTACGCACATCGGTTCTGAACTGTCTGAATCTGATCTTGAAGATGAAGACGAAGAAGATGCAGACAGTGACGACGATTCAGAGGACGAAGAAGAGGAAGATACAGGCATCGATCCTGAGCTTGCTCTGGAGAAGTTCACTGCACTTCGCAATACATACCAAGATCTGCAACTGGCTGTTAACGAGTTTGGCTATGACAGTCCACAAGTAGCAAAGTCTCACGAACTTGTTCAAGAAGTATTCCGTGAATTCCGTCTAACGCCAAAACAGTTCGATCACCTAGTGAATGAGCTGCGCACGTCGATGGATCGTGTACGTACTCAAGAGCGCCTGATCATGCGTCAAGCGGTTGAGTACGGCAAAATGCCTAAGAAATCATTCATTGCCCTATTTACTGGCAACGAATCAAGCGAAGCATGGCTTGACGAAGTATTGGCATCAGACAAGCCATACGCCGACAAGATCAAGCGCTACGAAGATGACATCCGCCGCTCTATCCAGAAGCTGAACATCATCGAAGAAGAAACTTCGCTTTCGGTACAAAACATTAAAGACATCAGCCGTCGCATGTCTATCGGTGAAGCTAAAGCTCGCCGTGCGAAAAAAGAGATGGTTGAAGCGAACTTACGTCTAGTAATCTCTATCGCGAAGAAATACACCAACCGTGGTCTACAATTCTTGGATCTGATTCAAGAAGGTAACATCGGTCTGATGAAAGCGGTAGATAAGTTTGAATACCGCCGTGGTTACAAGTTCTCGACTTACGCAACATGGTGGATCCGTCAGGCTATCACGCGTTCAATCGCTGACCAAGCTCGTACGATCCGTATCCCAGTGCACATGATTGAGACTATCAACAAGCTAAACCGTATCTCTCGTCAAATGCTTCAAGAAATGGGCCGTGAGCCACTTCCTGAAGAGTTGGCAGAGCGTATGCAGATGCCTGAAGATAAGATCCGCAAAGTACTAAAAATCGCGAAAGAGCCAATCTCTATGGAGACACCAATCGGTGACGACGAAGATTCGCATCTAGGTGATTTCATCGAGGATACCACGCTAGAACTGCCTGTAGACTCAGCAACAATGACAAGTCTACGCGTCGCAACAAAAGACGTTCTAGCCGGTCTAACGCCTCGTGAAGCGAAAGTACTGCGTATGCGCTTTGGTATCGATATGAACACTGACCACACTTTAGAAGAAGTGGGTAAGCAGTTCGACGTAACGCGTGAGCGTATTCGTCAGATCGAAGCAAAGGCCCTACGTAAGCTACGTCACCCAAGCCGCTCAGAAACA
The DNA here is from genome assembly GCA_003263775.1 of Vibrio maritimus. Classification (GTDB taxonomy): domain Bacteria; phylum Pseudomonadota; class Gammaproteobacteria; order Enterobacterales; family Vibrionaceae; genus Vibrio; species Vibrio maritimus. Next base: position 37,737 of record JYJJ01000002.1, on the reverse strand, counting down.
CTGCGCAGCTTCCTTGACGAGTAATCGCATCAAGCTTTAGCAAAAAGGTGAGCACTAGCTCACCTTTTTTGTATCTACCGAGTTTAAGTGACTAAAAAGCAAGCGCAATTAGCCTACACTGCATCTAGACACTCGCGCAGCCTTCCCCTATAATCATCCACCTATTGGCCCCTTAGCTCAGTGGTTAGAGCAGTCGACTCATAATCGATTGGTCCGCAGTTCAAGTCTGCGAGGGGCCACCAAATTTTAGAAGGTTAGTGAACATCAAGTTTACTAACCTTTTTTTGTGCCTGTTATCTCGAACGCTAATAATTGAAAAATAAAAGTTAGTGAAGTATAAAGCCCTTGCGCTTAGCCTCGTAAATCTACCTCCCTTTACCTCCGAACCATCCTCTAAATCAATACCATTCCAAATACCAATATCGCCCACCAAAACATACAAATAAAAAAGTTTTTGTTTACGGCCACATGATTAAAATGCACTCATTCGAAGCAGAGCATCGGATGTTTTATAGAGATATTGTCTTTCTATGGTGTAACAAGTTCTCGTAGCTTCAAACACTATAGATTTAGAGCTGAGTAATGAAATCAAAATACCCGGACCAAGGAAGCATAAAGGCATTACTTAACTTAGAAGCTTTTCATTATTAATCAGTAAGGTAGACCCATAATGGATGAGGGGTAGTATCTAAGCAAACGCATCTTTAGAGGCAGAACTATGGCTAAACGTCAGCAATCAATGACAGTTTCAGAGACCACCTCTTGCACTAGCAACCTCCATTCAATGTCAAAGAGGAATACAAATTGTTGACATATCGACCTGATATCGATGGTCTAAGAGCCTTCTCTGTACTGTCTGTGATTATCTTCCACCTAAACCCGAATATTCTTCCTGGGGGTTTCTTGGGGTGGATATTTTCTTTGTGATATCTGGATTTCTGATTTCCAGTCTGATTATCAAAGACATCAACAACCAATCCTTCTCACTCGTTGATTTCTATGTAAGAAGAATAAAGAGAATATTGCCCGTCTTTTTCTTAGTTTCAGGCATAGCACTAATCTACGCTTATGTCAGTTTCATCCCTAGTGACCTTCTGCACTTTGCAAGAGGTTTAAGACATGCTGTAGCATTGATTGCCAACGTGCACTTTAACAATCACGGTGGCTACTGGGCAAAAGAAGCAGAACTAGAGCCCTTGTTGCACTTTTGGTCATTAGCAGTTGAAGAACAGTTCTACTTGGTATTCCCTGTCATATTTATGATTGCATGCCGCTATCTAAAAACTCAAAAAGCGCTCGTTACTCTGTTGGTTGCTGTTTTTCTGTCATCGATGCTTTACTCACATAAACTGGCAGTTCAAGCCTACTTCTCGAGCGATGCATTTTACCTACTACAGAGTCGTGCGTTTGAACTATTGTTCGGCGTGATTTTAGCAGTCACTAAGATCAAACATCGCTCCAACGTGTTATTTTCTCTAGCATTCGCATTCCTTACGATATTTGCAATTATCTATAATGGTGACCTTCCATTCCCCGGGTTCGCTGCACTCCCCATTCTACTCGCGACAGGCGTAATGTTGACCTATTCAGACACACGTGGCGTTGTTTACAAGGCTCTTACAACACGTCCAATGAACTATATAGGCATCATCTCTTACTCAATGTATATGTATCATTGGGTTTTAATTTCCATTTGGAAAACTCACATCGGTCCTATTACTTTCTTTAGTGCAGTTGTGTTAATAGCAGTTACTGTCGGTGCTGCAGGTCTCACCTATCGCTTTTATGAGACCCCACTTAGAAAAGCGAAGGTGAAAAGCTGGATCGTATTTACGTTTTACTTTGCGCTACCAATTTTCGCGTATGTCATGATATGCAAGCACATTGAAGGCAACATGGGCGCGTCACAGTTCACTAGTCCTGAAGAGCGTGCTTATCTTGACCTAGTTCCAGACGATGGATCTGCACCTTCCACTGTCACTTCGACCGTTGACATTGAGCCTTTTAACTCAGAGGGTTGGGGAGCAAGCAATCGAGAAGATATCGCTTTCCTCCTCGGTGATTCACACGCGCACCACTTTCAAGGACTAGTCTCCAAAATTGGTAAAAAGTATGGTTTCAACACTTTCGTAGACCCTCATTATTGCCCTTCGTTTTTATTTGTAGATATCTACATCAACAAAAAGTATCGTGACTATTGTGATGATATTAACCAAGGCATGCTTGATGCTATCAAACGAGTAAAACCTAAGTATGTATTCATCTCAAACAACTGGGTCAACTACCTTGAGACCGATCCTAAAAGCGGACATGGTGGATTACTAAAGAAGTACGATACAGACATCATTGATGCAAAGAGCTCGGAAGTTGCGTTTGAATACTCAATACGACGCTTAGTAAATGAGATAATTGAGGCTGGTGTAACTCCGGTACTAATGAGTGACGTCGCCAATATGCCCGTTTCACCTAAGCATTTTAATGCAAGGCGATTAAGGGATGGCAAAGAGCCCCTAAAACGTATAAAAACTCGTGAGAATGACACTCGTGTCAGCTTCTATCGCAAGCTTTTTACGAGTATTTCCAGCAACAACCCAAAAGTCATCTACCTCGACATCTATGCTGCAACCTGTGATAAAAACGCCGAGTGTCTAGCGGAGATCGACGGGCTTCCTGTCTATAGAGACCTGGGGCATATTAATTACACTGCTGCGGAGAATATCTTTAAATTTCTTCCAGAATCACAGCTGATGCTCTTTGAAAATCAGTGGCTAGATTCATCTAGACTGAGTGCGGTTCGAAAGAAGTAACGCGTGATAGAAAGACGCATGTAGAAACCATGCGTCTTTTGCTTTGTCTATCGTATTTAGGCGGAATCGTAAGGCATTAACCATGTCTCATTTTATACGTCGTTACACATCTTGTGTGTTTAATGCTTTACTTCTGTTATCAAGCAATGAACACTGCCCTGTATAGAACAAAACAGTAACAACTTAGAGTCAGCACACTATTATGAGTACCACAACGGCGAAGAAGTCGAATCCCCTATTTGAAATCCTATTCAACGTATTTATCCCCTCTTTTATTCTGATGAAGTTTAGTGGTGATGAACATCTAGGTACTGCGATGGCGCTGGTTGTCGCTCTGCTGTTTCCTGTGCTCTATGGCGGAATGGATCTGATCCGTAATAAGAAGTTTAACTTTATTGCGGCTCTAGGCTTTATCAGCGTACTTTTAACCGGTGGTATTGGTCTTTTGGAGTTAGATACTCGCTGGTTGGCACTGAAAGAAGCGCTAATTCCAGGCTTGATCGGTCTAGCTGTGCTGGCTTCTACATTCACTCGCTATCCAATGATGCAGAAAGTGCTCCTCAACGATACTGTACTCAATCTCTCATTGATTAATGAGCGTCTAGAGCAAAACGGTAAGACGCAGGCGTTTGAGCGCTGTCTAATGTCATCGAACTACCTATTCGCCAGTACCTTCGCATTTTCATCGGCGATGAACTACTTTCTGGCCACCTGGATAGTGACAAGCCCAGCGGGTACTGCTGCATTTAATGAAGAATTAGGCAAGTTAACCTTATACAGCTACCCGGCTATCGCGATTCCTAGCATGCTAATGATGTTTGGTATTTTCTACTACGTATGGCGTCAAATTCGCGCCTTCACCTCACTTGAGACTGAACAGATTTTTCATACTAAGTAGTCGCCCTACGAATCACCAAAAAGCCTGAGTACATTATGTAGCTCAGGCTTTTTTTGCTCCCTACAGTGCCTAGGCAACAAAGCCGAGCACATTCAGTCGCTCGGTATAACACTGCATTACGGGATAAAATTAGCGTCGAGAAATAAGCATTCAACCTACCAATAATGACACCTGCCACATCATCGTTTTCTGCTAATTACCTCCTATTAGAGACGAAACTTCACCAGTTTGCGATAATCATCACAACAAATCGACCATCCTAATTTCCGAAGTAAATTAACGAGCCAATTTCACAAGTGATCCTTATCACCATTTGCACACCATCACTCATAGTCTTTTATTTTAAAAGACAAAAATGATAGTAACCACTAACAAACCAAGCTAAATAGAGACAAATAAGTGATGCAAATCACCGTCCTAACTTGCTTAAAAAGCCGTCAAAAACGCCCGCTTTTAACGTTTTTGACGATGGTAATAGTTATTTTGACGTTTTTAACGGAGAGCGTAATTGATAAATTGTGCTTTAAGGTGTTTTCTTAGTAACGCCTAAGGCCTACAGGCCACTCTTTAGGAACAATCAAAGAGGTAGGCTTTAGCAAACATGTGAGAGGGAAGCACTTGGTCTCTCTGTGAAACAAAAGCAAATAGTAAGGAATAGCTATGCTTGCGCATATTAAAAAAACAGCACTAGCGACAGCAATTATTGCCACCGCAGTTACAGGTTTTAGCTCTGTAGCGACAGCCGCAGAACGCAGCGAACTCACTATCCACCCTAAAGAGTTCAACACCTTTGTACGCAACTTCAACCCATTCTTGGGTACAACCTACTTGCACACAACAACCGACTTCCTATACGAGCCGCTTGTTGTCTTTAACGAAATGCACGGCAATGAGCCTGTATTCCGCTTGGCAGAAAACTTCACTATCGCTGATGATCTAATGTCAGTAACGTTTGATATTCGTAAAGGTGTTAAGTGGTCTGATGGCGAAACGTTTGATGCAGACGACGTCATTTTCTCATTCAACTTAGTTCAAGAGAACTCAGCACTTGACCAAAGTGGTATCAACTCTTGGGTATCTAAAGTTGAGAAGCTTAACGATTACCAGGTGAAGTTCTACGCAACTGAAGCAAACTCTAACGTTCCATATGAAATCGTTAAGGTGCCAATCGTGCCTGAGCACGTTTGGAAGGACGTAAAAGAACCAACAACATTCCTAAACGAAAACCCTGTTGGCTCTGGCCCATTCACAGTGATCGACACGTTCACTCCTCAGCTATACGTTCAATGTCGTAACCCGAACTACTGGGATAACGATAATCTAGAAGTCGACTGTCTGCGCGTTCCACAAATCGCGAACAACGACCAGTTCCTAGGTAAAGTGGTTAACTCTGAGATGGACTGGACATCATCATTCATTCCAGATATTGACCGCACTTATGCAGCAGCATCACCTAACCACCAGTACTGGTACCCACCATCAGGCACTCAAGCGTTCCTAGTGAACTTCAAGCACAAAGATCCAGTGAAAGCGGAAGCACTAAGCAACGTTGATTTCCGTCGCGCATTCTCAATGGCACTTGACCGTCAAACTATCATCGACATCGCATTCTACGGCGGCGGCACTGTGAATGACTTCGCATCAGGTCTAGGTTATGCATTTGCGACTTGGTCTGACGAAGCTACGCACAACAAGTACAAAGGTTTTAACACGTACGATGTTGAAGGTGCTAAGAAACTGCTTGCTAAAGCGGGCTTTAAAGATGTAGATGGCGACGGTTTTGTTGATACTCCATCTGGTAAGTCATTCGAGCTTCTAGTTCAATCGCCAAACGGCTGGACTGACTTTAACAACACAGTTCAACTTGCAGTAGAGCAACTCGCTGAAGCAGGCATCAAAGCGAAAGCACGTACACCAGACTTCTCTGTGTACAACCAAGCAATGCTAGAAGCCAACTACGACGTAGCGTACACCAACTACTTCCACGGTTCGGATCCACACAAATACTGGAACACAGGTTACAACTCTGCGCTTCAATCAGGTGATGGTATGCCGCGCTTCGCAATGCACTTCTACCAAAATGCAGAGTTAGACAAGCTTCTAAACAGCTTCTACAAAACAGCGGATAAAGGTGAGCAGCTAGAAATCGCTCATGGCATCCAGAAGATTATCGCTCAAGATCAGGTAACCATCCCTGTGATGTCTGGTGCTTACATGTACCAATACAACACAACTCGCTTTGCGGGCTGGTGGAACGAGCAAAATCCTAAGGGTCGTCCAAACATCTGGGCTGGTATCCCAGAGCGTCTACTTCACGTACTGGACCTAAAACCAGTTAAGTAAGTAAACACAAACTAAAAGCGGTACGTCCGTACCGCTTTCCTCCCCCAAACGTGATTTATAGATACGTGGCGCTCGTCGTCAGGGGGTTACTCGTTTCAAATTTTGAGATGAGGCTACCAGCAAAAAGGAAAAAGCTGGGTAATTAAGGTGTGAGTTATGGGTTATTTTTTAAGACGTTTGTCCTTTTATTTGGTGGCACTTCTCGTTGCAGCCACCATCAACTTTATTATTCCTCGTGCAATGCCGGGCGACCCGGTCACGATGATGTTCGCTAACGCAACAGTACAGGTTACCCCAGAGCGTATTGCAGCCATGAAAGAGCTGCTTGGCTTTGTCGATGGTAACTACTTCGTTCAGTACCTTCACTACATGAAGAACATTCTGAGCTGGGAGCTCGGTACTTCTATCAAGTACTTCCCGCTATCCGTAAACAGCCTGCTGGGCAGCGCATTTGGCTGGTCACTATTCTTGGCTGGTACCGCGGTTATTCTCTCTTTCTCTATTGGTTCGGTACTTGGCATCTTCGCCGCTTGGAAACGTGGTTCTAAGTTCGATACGTTCATCACTCCAGGTATGCTGATTATTCAAGCGATGCCGCAAGTGGTTATCGCAATGATGGCCATGTTCATCTTCGCGATTGGCCTTAAGTGGTTCCCTACAGGCTACGCTTATACCGCCGGCCAGATCCCTGACTGGACAAGTTGGGAATTCATCAAAGATGTGCTGTATCACGCTGTACTACCGCTTATCTGTGCAACTGTGATTCAAATCGGCGGATTCCTAGTAAACATGCGTAACAACATGATTAACCTACTCAATGAAGACTACATCACCATGGCCAAAGGTAAGGGCCTAAGTGAAAACCGCGTGGTCTTTAACTACGCCGCTCGTAACGCACTACTGCCAAGTGTAACGGCACTTTCTATGTCTCTTGGTGTGGCTATCGGTGGTCAGTTAATTATCGAAATCATTTTTAACTACCCTGGCCTTGGCTCAGTACTACTCAACGCGATTCACGCACGTGATTACCAAGTACTGCAGGGACAGCTACTTATTATGACTCTGTTTATGCTCTTCTTTAACTTAGCGGCAGACATGCTTTATGTCGTACTTGATCCTCGTCTACGTAAGGGAGGCAAATAACCATGAAAGGTTTCTTACAGCTTGTATGGCGCAATGGAACGGCCAGACTTGGACTCTCAATCATTGGTTTGTTCGTCTTTGTGGCGGTTGCAGCACCGCTGATTACCAAACACGCCCCAGACAAACGCACTGGTAACTCTCATGAGTACCCTGGTGTCATTGTTAAAATGGCGCAATCTAACCCGGACGGGTGGGTTGCCACTAATCTCGCCGATGATCGCCGTACTCTGCTAATGTCGAAAAAAGCCGATCACACACTAGGCACAACGCGAATGGGTCGTGATGTTTGGTCGCAGGTTGCTTACGGTGCACGTGTTTCACTTATGGTGGGCTTTGGTGCAGGCCTTACAGTGTGTTTTCTAGCAACGGTTATCGGCATCTCCGCTGGCTACTTTGGCGGCCGTGTGGATGAAGTGCTTACCGCAGCGATGAACATCATGTTGGTCATTCCGCCATTCCCACTCCTCTTCGTTGTGGCAGCTTTCATTGGTGAGGCAGGACCGCTGACCATCGCTCTGGTGATTGGCTGTATGTCATGGGCCTGGGGCGCGAGGGTTATCCGAGCACAAACCCTTTCTCTACGTGAAAAAGAGTTTGTAAAAGCGGCTGAAGTACTGGGTGAGTCACGTCTTCGCATCATCTTTGTTGAGCTACTACCAAACCTTATCTCTATCGTTGGTGCAAGCTTCATCGGTTCGGTGATGTACGCCATCTTGATGGAAGCGACCATCTCATTCCTAGGTATGGGCGATCCAAACACTATCAGCTGGGGCATCATGCTCTACAACGTGCAAACATCATCAGCAATGCTCATTGGCGCCTGGTGGGAAGTACTTGCACCGTGTTTGGCACTGACCTTCTTGGTAACGGGCCTAGCACTGCTTAACTTTGCCGTCGACGAAATCGCTAACCCTCAGCTTCGTTCACACAAAGGTATGAAGCGCTGGAAGAAGATCCAAGCACAAGACAAAAAAGAACGTGACGTGGAAGTCGCGCCACAAAATGCACTATGGAGCGGAGATCGTTAATCATGTCAGACCCACTAATTTCAATCCGTAACCTTTGTGTTGACTACATTACTGATGCTGGCGATGTCCGTGCCTGTAACAATGTCAGCTTTGATATCGGCAAGGGCGAAGTATTTGGCCTAGCTGGTGAATCTGGCTGTGGTAAATCCACTGTAGCTTTCTCATTAATGCGCCTGCATAAGCCGCCTGCATACATCAGCGGTGGTCAGGTGCTGTTTAACGGTGAAGACATTCTTCAATACAGTGACGAACGCATGCAAACGTTCCGTTGGAGTGAGATGTCGATGGTGTTCCAAAGTGCGATGAACGCACTAAACCCTGTACTCACCATGGAAGAGCAGTTCTGCGATGTAATTATGCGTCACACTAACTTAACTCGTCAGCAAGCGGTAAAACGCGCACAAGGTTTGTTAGAAATCGTCGATATTCACCCAAGTCGTTTGAACGACTATCCGCACCAATTCTCTGGCGGCATGCGTCAAAGACTGGTTATCGCGATTGCTCTAGCGCTGAATCCAAAAATGATCATCATGGATGAGCCAACTACGGCACTCGACGTAGTCGTACAGCGCGAGATCTTACAGAAGATCTACGCACTAAAAGAAGAGTTTGGTTTCTCTATCTTGTTCATTACCCACGATATCTCTTTGATGGTCGAGTTCTCCGATCGCATCGGCATCATGTATTCCGGTGAGCTGATTGAAGTAGCACCGTCCAAACAGATCCTAGAGTCGCCATACCATCCTTACACCAAAGGTCTGGGTAGCTCATTCCCACCACTGACGGGACCAAAAACTAAGCTAACGGGTATTCCAGGTAACCCATTGAACCTTTTGGAAATACCACAGGGATGTCGATTCCAGGCGCGCTGCGAACGTGTTCACGAAGCATGTACACGAGTACCTACTAAGCTGCGTCAAATCGAGCACAACCGTTTTTCTAACTGCCACTTGTACGGTGAACCAATTGCCGTTGCGCAAGAGTTGTCATAACGACCACCAGCGAAATAAGTAAGTACTAACAAGGATTTCTGGAGAACCATTATGAGCAACTTTGGTGAACTACTGATAGAAGGCAACAATGTTGTTAAGGACTTCCCTATCAACAGTAATGCCCTATCTCAACCTATGATGCGAGCCATTAACGATGTCTCGTTCAAAATGTACAAGAGCCGCGGCCTTGCCGTGGTTGGCGAGTCGGGTTCGGGTAAATCAACCACCGCTAAGATGATCGCTAAGATGTATGCCCCGAGCGGCGGCGAAATCAAATATCGCGGCCGTGACATTCAAGAGATCAAGTCAAACCGCGATCTAATGCAATACCGCGAAGGCGTACAAATGGTATGGCAAGACCCATTTGGCTCGCTAAACCCAACCCATACTATTTTCCATCACATCGCGCGTCCGCTGCTGATCCACAACAAGGTCAGCAAGGGCAACAAAAAAGAGCTCGAAGAGCGTGTATACAGCCTTCTAGAACAAGTGGGCTTGATCCCGCCAAAAGAGACCGCAGCAAAATACCCACACCAGCTATCTGGCGGTCAGAGACAGCGCGTTAACCTAGCCCGAAACATCGCTGTCGGTGCAGAAGTCGTGTTAGCGGATGAGCCAACATCGATGCTCGATGTATCGATTCGTGCCGGTGTTCTCAACCTGATGGAAGAGATGAAGTTTGAGAAGCAGATGTCGCTGCTCTACATCACCCACGACATTGCAACTGCACGCTACATCGCTGAAGACATTTCAGTGATGTACGTCGGTCATATGGTGGAATGGGGCGATACCGATGAGGTCATTGCTAACCCACAACACCCGTATACCCAGCTTTTGGTTTCAGCTGTACCTGATCCAGCGAAGTCTATTCATACAAAACTGGCTGGTAACAAAGGTGAAATCCCACTTTGGACACCAGAATCAGTCGGCTGCCCATTCGCAGGTCGCTGTGCACACGCCACCAGCAAATGTCGTGAAGCACTGCCTGGTGTCACTAAGCTGTCTGACAACCACTTTGTCCGTTGTTATTTATACGAAAACTAAACTTTTTGGCTCCCGTTTTGGGAGCCCATCCTTACCGAGAGAGAAGTAATGGAAGAGAACATGCAGCTGCTGACCAACCACATTGGCTACCACGCAAATAGCGAGAAGCGTGCCATTTTAATGGCATCCCTCGCTCAACATGAAGTTGCAAGCGCATTCTTAGTCGATGCGCAAAGTGACGAGATTGTGCTTGAGCTTAATCCTATCGGTGGCTCCAAAGTGGATAATTGGCATATGGGTGTTTTCTTCACTATCGACTTTAGTCAGTGGACAGAGCAAGGCCGCTACTATTTACGTTACCAAAACATCAAATCACAAACGTTTGAAGTAGGCGACACCTCACTTCACAACCGCAGTTTCTCCGACATTATTCACTACTTCAAATCACAGCGCTGTGGCGGTGAATTTGATATCGCAGACAAGAACGCTCCCATTGTAGGGAGTTCACAACGCGTTGATGTGCACGGCGGCTGGTATGACGCTTCTGGTGATGTGAGCAAGTACTTAAGTCACCTGTCCTATGCCAACTACCTAAACCCCCAGCAAATTCCCATGGTGGTTTGGAACATGCTCAAAGCCCACGACTTGGTAGGCAAAGAAGCAGAGCCCAATTTTGTCACCTCACGACTGCTTGAAGAAGCGTTGCATGGCGCAGAGTTCCTTAAGCGCATGCAGCACCCGAGTGGCTTCTTCTACATGACGGTATTTGATAAGTGGAGCAAAGATACCGCGCAGCGAGAAATCTGTGCCTACGAAACTCAGCTTGGTCATAAGAAAAGTGACTTCGAAGCCGGCTTTCGCCAAGGTGGTGGCATGAGTATCGCGGCGCTTGCGAAAACCAGTCAGGTTGCGAGCCTATCTCGCGAGCAATCTCAAGACTACTTAGAAGCGGCGAAAAAAGGCTACTGGCACCTCAAAGAGCACAACAGCCGTTATTTGAACGACCAAACAGCTAACATTATCGACGAATACTGCGCACTCATGGCCAGCATCGCCCTATTCCAAGCCAGCGGCGAGCAGCAATACTTGAGCGAAGTTCGCGACTGGGTAGAGGCACTAAGTCAACGCGCTCAAAGTGACCAGCAGCACAGCTTCTACTGGTCAGCGAACTCGGATGGTAGCCGCCCTTATTTCCACGCCGCAGAGGCGGGACTGCCCGTGATCGCACTGACTGAATACCTCGCCATCGAACCAGATCACCAGCGCGCATTGCAAGTTCAATCACTGTTGACCCAAGCCTGTCAGTTTGAAGTGTCTATCACTGATGAGACCTACAACCCATTTGGTTATCCAAGACAATATGTAAAAGCGGTCGATGGCGAGAAACACAATGCGTTTTTCGTTCCCCACAACAACGAATCGGGTTACTGGTGGCAAGGGGAAAATGCCCGCATCGCTTCTCTTGCCTCCATGGCGCTATTAGCTCAGCCACATCTTGTTAATAATGAACTTAAAGCTCAGCTCGAACACTATGCCAATGGCTGTATTAACTGGATCCTCGGCGCTAACCCATACGACATGTGCATGCTCGATGGGCATGGTCACAACAATCCAGACTACCTACCTGAAATTGGCTTTTTTAACGCCTTAGGCGGTGTGTGTAATGGCATCACATCTGGGTTTGAAGATGAATCCGATATCTCCTTCAAACCAGAAAAACAGAAAGACGACATGCTACAGAACTGGCGCTGGGGAGAGCAATGGATCCCTCACGCAGGCTGGCTTCTGCTGGCTCTAGCGCTGTGGCAACAACACTATAAAAAATAAAGGGAATCATCATGGCTAGGTATAAAGTAGGTATCGACGGTGGGGGAACCTCCTGCCGCGCTCGAATTATCGATGACAGTAACAATATCATTGGCGAAGCAAAAGCGGCAGTGCCAACATCATGCTAGGCGCTGAATTGGCCATGCAATCTATCATCGATTCCATCGAGCAAGCAGCAATGCAAGGCGGCTTAGACGCGTCATCGTTTTCACAGATGGACGTTGGCCTTGCGCTTGCCGGAGCCGAACACAAAGCCAGTTATCACGCCTTTATGAATACCGCACATCCGTTTGCCAGCGTGACGCTTAATACTGATGGCTATGGTGCTTGTTTAGGTGCCCATCAAGGCGAAGATGGCGCAATTATGATCGCTGGCACTGGCTCTGTTGGTCTTTGCATTCAGGGTGATCAGCAGCATGTCGTTGGCGGCCGAGAATTCCCAATCTCCGACCAGGGCGGCGGCGCAGTAATGGGACTAAGACTGATTCAGCAAGTGCTGTTAATTCAAGACGGCATTAAGCCTGCTTCCCCTCTCGCTGAGATTGTTATGACCCATTTCAACCACGATATTGATGCGATTGTTGAGTGGTCTAAAAGTGCTTTGCCGCGCGATTACGGGCAGTTTTCACCGGCAATTTTTGAATACGCCTACCTCAATGACGGCTTAGCCAAATCACTGCTACAACAGACCGCAGACGATATTGAAATGTTCCTTTGCGCGCTAAACCAGTGCGGTGCCGACAAGATCTGCCTGATGGGCAGCATCGCTGAACGCATCTTCGATTGGTTATCGCCTGCTGCACAGCGCTGGATCGTGGCTCCACAAGGAGATGCGATGGATGGTGCTTTGATGATGGCAGGCATTGAGAAACACAACCTGTACTAGTAAGGGGCGGATATGGATTTTCGTGTCGATTTAGCCATTGTAGAGCGTTTGCCAAAAGGCTGCCGCTTTGGCTTAACCTTGCATAACTTATCTGAGAAAAGCCATGCCAATTGGCAGCTGCATTTTGTTTTCGAGCGTTTTATTGCGCCAGACAGCTTATCTCAAGGTAACCTTACGCAAGTCGGCACCTTCTGCAGCCTCAATATTGAAGGCACACCGCTGTACGCCAACAACCATGTGTATGTTGAGTTTTGTATTGCCACAGCGCCTTTCAAATCACTCAATGATGGCATTAAAGAAGCCTACCTCAATACTGACAGCTTAACCCAGTACCCGGTGACCACGTCCCCTATTGTACTTGGGTCAGGAGAAGACAAATCGAATCCAATTGGCGATGTCTTTGAAGGCAGACACGGTCTGATCCCAGAGCCACAATCCATCGAGCTTGGCGACAGCGTGTACGAGCTGACTCGTTACAGCCAGATCTGCGTCGAAGATCAAGCAATGCAATCGGTCGCCAATTGGCTCAAAGATGAGATCGATCGTTTGTTCGCGATCACGACCAAGTCCATCGGTCAGCAAGACATTCGTTTTCGACACTCACCAGTGCTAGACAATGAAGCCTATAAACTGCGTGTTGATCACACCGGAATTGAAATTGAATCCAATGGCAACGCCGGGTTTGTGTATGGCTGCGCAACACTGATGCAATTGATGGACTTCGATAAAGACCGTCAAACCTTGTATGTCCCTCACGTTTCAATTCACGATGCTCCGCGTTTTCGCTATCGCGGCGTCATGCTCGACAGCGCTCGCAGCTTTCAGCCAATAAGCGAAATCAAACGTCTTTTGAATCTCCTTGCTCACTACAAGATCAATACCTTTCATTGGCACCTGACCGACGATGAAGCGTGGCGCCTTGAGATCCACGCCTTTCCTGAACTGACGGATGTGGGTGCGTGGCGCGGTTCGGAGCGCGTTTTAGAGCCTCAACTGCACAGTATCCAGCGCGACTATGGCGGCTACTATACCCAGCACGAGGTGGCTGAGATCATTGAGTACGCCGCTGCACGCAACATCCAAGTCATACCTGAAATTGACGTCCCGGGTCACAGCCGTGCCGCGATTAAATCGTTGCCACATCTGCTGGTCGATAAAGAAGACAGCTCTAGTTATCGCAGTGCCCAGAACTACTGCGATAACGTACTTTCTCCAGGTTTACCAGGCACCTATCAGTTTCTTGATACCGTGTTTGAAGAAGTGGCGGCTCTGTTTCCTTCTCCGTTCATTCATATTGGCGCAGACCAAGTTCCAGTTGGAGTATGGAGTGACAGCCCAAGCTGCCATGCATTGATGGCCGAACATGGCTATCACAACCCGAAAGATCTTCAAGGCCACCTACTGCGTCATGTCGAAGATAAATTGAAATCACTTGGCAAGCGCATGCTGGGCTGGGAAGAAGGCAACCTGGTCAACAAAGTCAGTAAAGACACCATTGTTTACTCTTGGCTGAGTGAAGAAGCGGCAATTAACTCTGCCAAACTCGGCTACGACGTCATTCTCCAGCCAGGCCAAAGTACCTACCTCGACATGGCTCAAGATGACAACGTCAATGAGCCAGGTGTGCATAGCGCGAATACCATCACCCTTGAGAAAGCCTATCACTATGAGCCGCTGGCTCAGCTGCATCCAGATGATCCCGTCAAAAAGCGCATTTTGGGCATGCAAGCGGCTGTCTGGACAGAGAGGATCACTTCACCAGAGACACTCGACTATATGATGTTCCCACGCCTCACTGCATTGGCAGAAACCGCATGGAGCACCAACAACCACAAAGATTATCGCGCCTTTCTGTCACGCTTAAACGCCATCTCAGTTTGCTCAACAGGCAGCGCGTGAAGTACAAGCACCCTTGGCCGACAGGGCAAGGAATACAAGGCGCGCAATACCAAACGCAGCGCCAATAACAAACAAACGGTTTTAATTTCCCCAATAAGGATATCATCATGCAATACGGCTACTTCGATAACGAGAACCGAGAATATGTTATCACTCGTCCCGATGCCCCTGCTCCTTGGACTAACTACCTAGGGACAGAAAAGTTCTGTACCGTCATCTCGCACAATGCGGGCGGTTACTCGTTCTACAATTCCCCAGAATACAATCGCGTGACGAAATTCCGTCCTAACGCAACGTTTGACCGTCCTGGACACTATGTGTACCTACGTGATGACGAGACAGGCGACTATTGGTCAATCTCTTGGCAGCCTGTGGCAAAAAGCCTAGATGAAGCCAATTACGAAGTTCGTCACGGCTTGTCTTACTCTAAATTCAAATGCCAATACTCCGACATCGAAGCCACCAAAACGCTGTTCGTACCAAAAGGTGAAGATGCGGAAGTATGGGATGTCGTTATCCGCAACACTGGCGACAAACCGCGTACCATCAGCGCGTTCTCATTTGTTGAGTTCTCATTTAGCCACATTGCCTCTGACAACCAAAACCATCAGATGTCGCTCTATTCTGCGGGCACCAGCTACCAAGATGGCGTAATTGAATACGACCTGTTTTACAACACCAATGACTTTGAAGGTTACTACTACCTAGCGTCTACGTTCACTCCGGACAGCTACGATGGTCAGCGTGATAGCTTCCTTGGCCTGTACCGCGATGAATCAAACCCGATCGCTGTTGAAAAAGGTCAATGCTCGAACCATACCCAAACCTGCTACAACCACTGTGGTTCTTTACACAAGCAATTTACTATTGCCCCGGGTGAAGAAGTGCGTTTCGCATACGTACTGGGTATTGGCAAAGGCAACGGTGAGCGTCTGCGTGCCAAGTACCAAGACTTGTCTGAAGTCGATGCAGCCTTCGATGCGATTAAAGCGCACTGGGATGAGCGCTGCGCTAAATTCCAAGTGACATCGCCTAACGAAGGTCTGGACACCATGCTCAACACATGGACGCTGTACCAAGCAGAAACCTGTGTGGTTTGGTCTCGCTTTGCCTCTTTCATTGAGGTGGGTGGTCGTACTGGTTTAGGTTATCGCGATACTGCGCAAGATGCGATGGCGGTACCTCACTCAGCACCAGAAATGACACGCAAACGCATCGTTGATCTACTTCGTGGTCAGGTGAAAGCGGGCTACGGTTTGCACCTATTCGATCCAGACTGGTTCGATCCAGATAAAGCCGATGTAGAGCCATCAAAATCACCAACCGTAGTTCCAACACCGAGTGATGAAGACAAGATCCACGGCATTGCCGATACCTGTTCAGACGATCATTTATGGTTAGTACCAACGATTTGTCGCTACGTGATGGAAACCGGCGAAACAGACTTCTTTGATGAGGTGATCCCATACGCTGACGGCGGCAATGCGACCGTTTACGAGCACATGAAAGCGGCACTTAACTTTACCGATGAGCACGTGGGGGCTACTGGTATCGCTAAAGGTCTGCGCGCAGACTGGAATGACTGTCTAAACCTCGGCGGTGGCGAATCATCCATGGTGGCTTTCCTACATTACTGGGCGCTGCAAGACTTCGTTGACCTCGCACGTAACCGTGGTGAGCTTGATGATGTCGCCTACTACCAACAAATGGCGCAAAAAGTTCAAGACGCCTGTGAAACGCACCTTTGGGATGAAGACGGCGGCTGGTACATCCGTGGTATCACCAAAAACGGCGATAAGGTTGGTACCAGCACACAAACCGAAGGTAAGGTTCACCTTGAATCCAACACTTGGGCAGTGGTGTCTGGCGCGGTAAGCGAAGAACGCGGCAAGAAAGCCATGGACGCAGTGGATGAGTATCTCTACTCAGACTTCGGCTTACACCTTAATGCACCGTCTTTTGCAACACCAAACGATGATATCGGTTTCGTCACTCGCGTTTATCAAGGGGTAAAAGAAAACGGCGCGATCTTCTCGCATCCAAACCCATGGGCATGGGTCGCTGAAGCAAAACTGGGGCGCGGCGATCAAGCGATGAAATACTATGACGCGCTCAACCCGTATAACCAAAACGACATGATCGAAACGCGCATCACAGAGCCATACTCTTATGTGCAGTTCATCATGGGTCGTGACCACCAAGATCATGGCCGAGCTAACCACCCTTGGTTAACGGGAACCTCTGGCTGGGCTTACTTCGCGGCGACCAATTACATCCTAGGTGTAAGGCTGAGCTTTGATGGCCTAGTGTTGATCCATGTATTCCGACAGAATGGCCAGGGTTTGAAGTGACTCGCCAATGGCGCGGTGCGACGTATCAGATCAAAGTCGACAATCCAAGCAACGTTAGCAAAGGCGTGAAATCTATCACCCTAAACGGCGAAGCGATTGAGGGGGCTATTCCACCGCAAGCGGAAGGCAGCGTGAACCAAGTTCATGTGGTGCTGGGCTAATTCGCCCTTCTGCAATGATGAGCTCCTGTGTGAGCTCATCATTGGTCACACTGCATGAGCAGATAACCTCTTAGGAGAGAGAGATGATCAAATTTGGAACAGGCGGCTGGCGCGCCTTTATTGGCGAAGAATTCACTAAGGACAACGTGAAGCTCGTCGCGCAGGCGCTAGCTAACATAATTAAAGCCGAAAACGTGGCAGAGCGCGGGTTCGTGATTGGCTATGACCGCCGTTTTTTATCCGACAAGGCGGGACGCTGGTTTGCAGAAGTATTGGCAGCTAACAGTATCCCAGTGAGCTTTATCGACAAGTTCGTGCCGACCCCGATTGTTATGTACAAAGCGAAAAGCATGGGCTGCGCGTATTCTGCGTGCATCACCGCGTCTCATAACCCGGCGGATTACAACGGCATCAAGGTGTTTATTGAAGGCGGTCGTGACGCTGATGAAGTGATCACCGAGAAGATAGAAGCGCAGATTGCCACACTGACTCAACAAGAAGTCATTTCTGGTGATTTCGATCTGTGCGTCGAGCGAGGCGCTATCACCGTGATCAACCCAATGAACGAGTTTGTTGATTCGATCATCGACCTTATCGACATTGAAGCTATCAAAAACGCCAATCTTAAAGTGCTTATTGATCCTATGTTTGGGGTGGCGAAAAACGCATTGCAGACTGTGCTTATCAATGGCCGCTGTGACGTTGACGTCATCAACGATGGCAAAAACCCAGACTTTGGCGGCTTGATGCCTTCGCCTAGTGCGGCGACGCTATATCGTCTTAAGCATCTCGTGGCGGCAGAGGGCTACGATATCGGTATTGGTACCGATGGCGATGCTGACCGCCTAGGCATCATTGATGAGCAAGGTAATTTTATTCACCCGAATGAAGTCCTACTACTGCTCTACTACTACTTACTTGAGTACAAAGGCTGGAAAGGCTCAGTGGTTCGTAATATCGCTACCACTCATCTTCTGGATAAGGTCGCTGCCGACTACGGTGAAAAGAGCTTTGAGGTTCCCGTAGGCTTTAAGCACATCAGTAGTCAAATGGAAGCAGACGATTCACTGATTGGCGGTGAGAGCTCAGGCGGCTTGACCATTCGCGGTCACATCAAAGGTAAGGACGGTGTATTTGCTTCTAGTCTGCTGGTCGAAATGCTTAGTGTCACTCAGAAGACGCTTTCCGAGTTGCTATCAGAGATCTACGCAAGTATGCTACGCCTATACCGCCGAAGGTGATTGCACCTTTAAACCATCACAAAAAGACAGCCTATACCACAAACTCTACGTCGAGAAACTGCTTCCTGAGTTTGAGTATGAGGTAGAAAAAGTTAGCTATGCCGATGGCGCGAAAGTGTACTTTAAAAATGGCGGCTGGGTGATTGCGCGTTTCTCTGGAACCGAGCCACTGCTGCGCATCTTCTGTGAAATGGAAGACAAGGAACAAGCGGAATATGTTCTTCAACAGATGAAAGACTTTTTGTCTTTGTAGTCACTGTTTCCTTTTCTTTTTGCCCTAAGCGCTCTCGACTCACCTTCTTGACCGCCCATTAGCAAAAAGCTCCCTATAGGTGGAGAACATCTTTGCCCGGAACGACTGTCTCCGGGCTTTTTTTTGTAGTAATCCACTACTACCAAGCATTGTAAAAAATTTGTTAACTTCACAATTCAGCGACTCATTTCCCAACCACGACAAGTAACAAGGAGAGAACACGATGGCGAAGGTACTTATTATTGCAGGCGACTTTGTGGAAGATTATGAACTCATGGTGCCCTTTCAAGCACTGCTGATGGTGGAACACCAAGTCTCGGTGGTCTGCCCTGAAAAGAAAGCAGGCGACACCATCAAAACCGCGATACATGATTTTGAAGGCGACCAAACCTACACCGAAAAGCGGGGCACCTATTTACCCTCAACGCAGACTTCAGCAGCATCGATGCGACTGATTTTGATGCCCTACTCATTCCGGGCGGACGTGCACCAGAATACTTAAGACTGAACTCAGAGGTGATTGAGTTAGTACAAGCGTTCGCGGCAACGCAAAAACCGATTGCCACAATTTGCCATGGTGCACAACTGCTTGCAGCCGCTAACGTCATTGAAGGACGCACTATTTCAGCCTATCCGGCCTGTGCCCCAGAGGTGAAACTCGCTGGTGCCAGCTACGCTGATATTGAGGTCACGGAAGCAATTACTGACGGCCAGTTTGTCACCGCACCTGCATGGCCTGCACACCCTGCTTGGTTAGCTCAACTCAACAAGCTACTCGACTAAGACTAAAGCACAACAGACAATCGCGCAGTAGCCGCTATGCTATTCAAACCCACTGTTCATTGGAGCGCTCACCAATGTGTGAAATCTACTCTGGTGCCGAAACCAACTTGTTTGAATTGAAGTCGCGTAGCGTGCGCATTGACGGCGTCGTCACCAGCATTCGACTGGAAGCGGTGTTTTGGAAGATCATTGAAGAGATTGCAGAGGACGCCGAGATATCGGTGGCGGAGTTTCTATCGAGGATTTATCGGGAAGTAGTCGAAAAACGAGGCGAAATCGGTAACTTCACCTCTCTACTCCGTGTGGCCTGCACCACCTATCTTAATAATGGTCAGCGTATCGAGCTCTAGTTTCCAGAGTATGCGTTAAGCAAAAGCAACGATGCCTTGGGCATCAACACTCACCGCGACACTTTGGCCAACATCAAGCGCTTCTAATGAGGTTGCCAATACGCGGGTGCCTTCAATGTCCACCACATAACGGCAATGGTCACCCATAAACTGCTGCTCAATAACCGTAATAGTGCTCTTATCTGACTGAGTCAGTTGAATGTGTTGTGGGCGCACCAAGAGTTGGCAATCTGCACCGTGTTCAATCAAGGCACAGGACTGAGCTTCAACTTGGCCGATAGCGGTATCGAATGTTGAGTCGTTAATATGTTTGGCTTGCAGATAGCTACCACCACCTAAGAAGTCCGCAACGAACTTACTCGATGGGCAGAAATAGAGCTCCGACGCCGAGCCATATTGCTCGATTACGCCTTGGTTCATCACTGCCATTTTGTCGGCAAAGGCGAACGCTTCTTCACGGCTGTGAGTTACGAAAATCGCGGTCACACCCTGTTTTTTGAAGATTTTGCGGATCTCGCGGATCAGCTCATGACGTACTTGGGTATCAATGTTGGAAAACGGTTCATCAAGTAGCAATAGATCAGGTTTGTACGCTAAGCTGCGCGCAATCGCCACACGCTGCTGCTGACCACCCGATAGCTGATGCGGGTAACGGTCAATGAACTGCTCTAGATGCACAAGTGAAAGCATTTCCATGACGATAGCATCTTGCTCTGACTTCGGAGTGCCCTTAAGCCCAAATGCAACGTTCTGCGCCACCGTAAGGTGAGGAAAAAGCGCGTAGTCTTGGAAGATCATGCCAATGTTGCGCTGCTCTGGCGGCATCCAAGTTTCACCGTTATCAATCTCACGCTCACCCAGCGTCATCTTACCTGCTGAGAGCGGCAATAGACCGGCGATGGCTTTCAGCAATGTGGTTTTACCGCAGCCACTGGCGCCCAGCAAACAAACAATTTCACCTTGATTAACCTCTAGAGACAAGTTCTCAAGAATCGTTTGATCGTCATACTGACAAGATAAATTTTCAATCGACAGTGCAGTGGTCATCAGTGATTTTGCTCCAATGAACGGTTAACAATAATGAGCGGCAGTAAGCCAACGAGTACCAACAAGACGGCTGGCATCGCAGCAAGCTCCAAATGCTCATCTGAGGCAAAGTTAAATACGTAGGTGGCCAAGGTTTCAAAGTTGAATGGACGCAGCAGCAGTGCAGCATTGAGCTCTTTCATCGACTCAATAAACACCAAGAGACCGGCAATCAATACACCACGCTTAATGAGCGGCAAATGCACGCGAACCAACATCTGGTTCTTCTTGCAGCCCATAGTGCGTGAAGCCATATCTAGCGACGGGGAAACCTTGCTGAGACTAGTTTCAATACTGCCAATCGCTACCGCTGAAAAACGCACCACCATGGCAAAAATCAGCGCAAACATCGAGCCAGAGAAGATGAGACCTGGGCGCTGCCAGTCCATTGCTTTGGCAAAGTCATTCACAGAGTGATCCATAAACAGGACGGTCACCATCACGCCAATCGCTAAAACCGTTCCTGGTACGGCATAGCCCAGCGACGAGGCACGCATGAAAACAACACCCTTACGACTTGGATCTAGGCGACGATAGAAGTTAACTACTAAAGCGACGATCACACCGATGATGGCGGCAATGATAGAGACCTGCAAGCTGTTGATGGCATAAGTCTGGAACTCTTCTGTCCAGCTTTGCTCAAAGTACTTGTAGGCATAAATCACCAGTTGGCCAAGCGGGAAGATAAACGCTGCCGATACTAATCCCCAACACCAGGTTAGTGCTGCCCATTTTTTCCAGCCACGTAACTCATAACGAAAATCTTCATGACTGTTGTACTGACTTTGAAACAGTTTCTGCTTGCGGCGACTGTAACGCTCTGCGCCCAGTAGCAGCACAATCACCACCATCATCATGGCGGAAATTTTTGCGGCAGCACTCAAGTTCGAATAGCCAAGCCAAGTATCGTAAACCGCCGTAGTCAAAGTGCTGACAGCAAAGTAACTTACCGTACCAAAGTCACCAATGGTTTCCATCGCCACCAGCGACAGGCCTACCGCAATAGAGGGACGCGCGAGTGGCAGTGAGATACGCCAAAAGCTTTCTAACGGCGAGCACTTAAGAAGTCTTGCCGATTGCAGTAAAGAGACGTTTTGCTCCATAAATGCCGCGCGGCACAGCAGATAGACGTAGGGATAAAGCACCAAAGACAGTACAACCGTGGCGCCACCAACCGTGCGAATATCCGGGAACCAGTAGTCGCCCGCTTGCCAGGCAAACACATCACGCAGCCACACTTGAATAGGGCCGGCAAAATCAAACCAATCGGTAAAGATATAACCAATAATATAGCCCGGCATCGCCAAAGGTAGCACCAGCGCCCATTGCAATACTCGCTCCGTCGCAAGCGGCACATAGCCATCAGCCAAGCACTTGGTACACCAAAAATAAGAGAAAGCAGCAGAACACCAACCACCAGTTTGATGGTATTGAGGATATAGGTGGGCATCACCGTCGACATCAGGTGTGCGAAAAGATCACTTGATTCACCAAGTGCGGTATAGAAGATCGCTAAAATAGGCAAAACCAGTAGCAGAGTAAGCACTCCACTACTGGTTTTCCAAACAACATTTTTTTCTTTCATTGCCTAAACATACATCAGGCGACGCGAAGTCGAGAAGTCATAAACCAGATTGAATAAGGGGCATTATACCCCCTTTTTTCGATTATAGGTCGAACTTAACTTCATCTAACAATTTGATCGCAGCGCTATGGTAACCAGCAATGTCATCTAGCGAGATAGTATCTGCTTTGAAGTCACCCCAAGATTCCACAAGCTCAGAACGCTTAACGCCTTCTTTTACTGGGTACTCGTAGTTCACTTCTGCGTACATTTGCTGAGCTTTGTCGCCTGTTAGGAACTCCATTAGCTTCAGTGCATTTTCTTTGTTTGGCGAGTATTTCGCCATTGCCATACCACTCACGTTAACGTGTGTGCCAGTGGTTTCTTGATTCGGGAAGTTGATGTAAACCGCATCAGCCCAAGCTTTTTGCTCTTTGTCGTTAACCATTTTGCCTAGGTAGTAGCTGTTACCTAGAGAAACATCACAAAGACCTTCTTTGATCGCTTTAACTTGTGCGCGGTCGTTGCCTTGTGGCTTACGAGCTAGGTTAGCTTTAACGCCTTCTAGCCACTCTTTAGTTTCCGCTTCACCGTGGTGAGCAATCATAGATGAAACTAAAGATACGTTGTATGGGTGCTTACCGCTACGAGTACAGATTTTGCCTTTATACTCTGGCTTAGCAAGGTCTGCATAGTTGAATTCTGCACCTAGCTTACCAACACGGTCGCGAGATGAGTAAACGTTACGAGTACGTAGAGTCAGTGCAAACCACTCATTCTCTTTATCACGGTACTGAGCAGGAACGTTCGAGTTAATCACGTCGCTGTCTACCGCTTGAACTACGTCCTTATCTGTTAGCTCAGCAAGACGGCTGATATCCGTTGTAAGCACAACGTCAGCTGGGCTGTATTCGCCTTCTTGAGCAAGCTTCTCTGCCAAACCTTTCTTAGCAAACTTCACGTTTACCTTGATGCCCGTCTCTTTAGTGAATTCATTGAACATTGGTTCAACAAGGAAAGGTTGACGGTAAGAGTAAACGTTGACTTCTTCCGCAGCCATCGCTGGAGCGGCAAAGCTTGCTGCGATTGCAGAAAGAGTTAGCAGTTTTTTCATTGTTTAGTTCCTTTAATTCATAATGAGAACGTTTATCAGTTGCGTTATTATATTCATACAGATTTTAAAAACAATGATCTGACATAAAAAAAACCTGCCTAATAAGGCAGGTTTTTAATAAAAATGTAACTAAATATTATTTCATGCTAACAAATTCTGGGTAAGCACCTACACCACAGTCATGCATGTCCATACCTTCGAGCTCTTCTTCTTCCGATACACGGATACCGATTGTTGCTTTCAGTACCGCCCATACCGCTAGACTTGCTGCGAATACCCAACCGAAGATAACTGCCGCACCTAGAAGCTGTGCACCGAACGTTGCATCACCGTTGCTTAGAGGAACAACCATTAGGCCGAAGAAACCACACACACCGTGAACTGAGATAGCACCTACTGGATCGTCTATCTTAAGCTTGTCTAGGCCAATGATGCTGAATACCACTAGCGCGCCACCTACTGCACCGATTGCTACCGAGTAAACTGGTGATGGAGACAGTGGGTCTGCTGTGATTGCGACCAGACCAGCTAGTGCACCGTTAAGAATCATTGTTAGGTCAGCTTTACCCCACGTTGTCTTACACACAAGCATTGCTGCAATTGCACCCGCCGCTGCTGCTGCGTTGGTGTTTAAGAAGATTTGACCAACTGCTGTTGCGTTCTCAAAATCAGAAACCATTAGCTGAGAACCGCCGTTGAAACCGAACCAACCTAGCCATAGGATGAACGTACCTAGTGTTGCTAGTGGCATGTTCGAACCTGGGATTGGGTGGATTTCACCGTTCTTACCGTATTTACCTTTACGAGCACCTAATAGTAGAACACCTGCTAGAGCTGCTGCTGCACCAGCCATGTGAACGATACCTGAGCCTGCAAAATCACTGAAGCCTGCTTCTGATAGGAAACCGCCGCCCCATGTCCAGTAACCTTCCATTGGGTAGATAAACGCTGTTAGCACTACAGAGAAGATTAGGAAAGACCAAAGCTTCATACGCTCAGCAACCGCACCAGAGACAACTGACATTGCTGTCGCTACGAATACTACTTGGAAGAAGAAGTCCGACTCTAGAGAGTGGTCTGCGCCTTCACCTTGCGTACCAATTAGCGCACCAAATGATGGTAGCCAACCGCCTTCGCCGTTATCCACATACATGATGTTGTAGCCCACGATGAGGTAACAAGTACACGCAATCGCGTAAAGACAGAAGTTTTTCGTTAAGATTTCTGTTGTGTTCTTTGAGCGGACTAGGCCCGCTTCTAACATGGCGAAACCTGCCGCCATCCACATTACTAATGCGCCTGAAATAAGAAAGTAAAAAGTGTCCAGCGCGTAACGTAGTTCGCTTACAGTCGTTGCTAATTCCATAATAAGTTCTCCAATCCCTTAAAGTGCTTCAGCGTCCATTTCGCCCGTACGAATACGTACTGCTTGGGCTAGGTCGTACACAAATATTTTTCCGTCGCCAATCTTGCCGGTTTGAGCAGCGTTAGTGATCGCTTCAATAACTCGGTCTACGTTGTCTGCGTGCGTCGCGATTTCAAGTTTTACTTTCGGTAGAAAGTCCACTTGGTACTCCGCACCACGATATAATTCTGTGTGTCCTTTCTGACGGCCAAATCCTTTGACCTCAGAAACGGTCATTCCCTCAATACCAACATCTGCAAGTGCTTCTCTTACATCATCGAGTTTGAATGGTTTAATGATTGCGTTAATAAGTTTCATGGCATCCCCTTCGCCTTTTATCCCTGTTACGTATTCTAGTAATCAAGGTGCGTGCCAACTTTTTAACCTGTTGAAAAATATAGAATTGATGTTTTTATGTTATACAAATGAAAACACCTTGCACTTTATTGGTGCAAGGTGTTCACAAAAATAATGCGTTTTATGTTATTAGCACTAGGAGTGTGCAAATTTGGGGCAAAGGGTCACCACCTGTTGTGAATAAAACGCTCCCATTGCGCTAAAACCGAGCGAAAATCCTCTAGTCCACACTCGCTATAACTCTCACTCTCGTAAACAGAAAACTCTTCATCCATCTCCATTAAACTGTCAAAAGCTAAGGAATTTTCGTAAACATGAACCTCGGAGTCCACCACACTTAATGAGATCTCTTTACCTTGCCATTTAAACTCATTGCCCGAAAACTGGGCAGCTTGAGTGAGCAATGCGGTAATTTCCATGATGGTGCGGTCACTGGTACTGATCTCTTCTTGTAGTAATCGGGCTATCACTTCTTGGCCCATTTCGCATCTCACTAGGTACTCACCTGTGAAACTGTTTTTAATAAACTCGAATTCCATCACTGTTTCTCTTGGTAATCTCGCGGCGATTATACCTTAGTTTGCAAGACAATCGGGTATACTCAAAAGCATCTTCCGATAACATGTTCAACGTATGCAGCTTAACTCTCTCATTGCTAAACAAATTGTCGATCGTGCGAAAAAGATCATCGATTACTCTATTAACGTGATGGACGAAAATGGCGTCATCATTGGCTCAAGTGATCCTTCTAGCTGCATCAGATCCACGAAGGCGCGCTACTGGCGATCCGCGATAACCGCACCTTAGAGATCAATGACTCCGTTGCCTCTACCCTTTCAGGGTTAAAAAGGCATCAATCTACCTATTATCTACGACGAGAACGTGATTGGTGTAGTGGGTATCTCTGGTACACCGGAAGAAGTGCGCAGTTACGGTGAGCTGGTCAAGATGACCGCCGAGCTTATCGTTGAACAGGCGGCTTTAATGTCGCAGGTGCAATGGAATAAACGACATCGCGAAGAGCTGCTTCTACAACTAATAGAAGGCTCAAGCTTAAACGAAGGCCAATTGCTCTCCATCGCACAAAGGCTCGATCTCGACCTTGCCCAGCCTCGCGTTGCTACGGTGATCAAAGTGATCCCACGACCGGGCGAGCCAGTAACACTTGAACACCTACAAAAGCTAGTGCATCTATTGGAGTATCCAGAGCGCGATAACATCGTCGGGATCGCTTCGGTATCGATGAATGAGATCGTGGTTTTGAAGCCAGTGACGATTATTAATGACTCTTGGAGCCGCAAAGAAGAAGAGAAGCGTGTGGCAAAGCTGCTAAAGCGTATCGACCAAGAGTGTGATTTTTCAATTCAAATGGCGATAGGTGACTACTTCCCTGAACTGGTCGGTATTGCCAAATCCTATGAAACCGCCAAAGCGACGATCGAAAGTAGCCACAGCCTAGATGGTCCTATTTTGTTTTATCAAGACCGCAAGTTATCGGTACTAATAAGCAGCATCAAACACGACCCATGGCGCGCCAATCAGCTAAAGACTCCAATTGAAAAACTGATTGCTGCTGATAGCAAAGGCGTGCTTCTAAAGACGCTGCGCACTTTTTTTGAGCAAAACTGCGATCTGGCTCAAACTTGTGAATCCCTCCATATCCACCGTAACACTTTGCGATACCGACTCGACAAAATAGAGCAAACAACTAACTTAAACATCAACAACTTAGATGAAAAAGTACAACTCTACCTAGCGTTAAAATGTTTGTAACAAAATGGTTAATTTGTGCATTTGCACAAATTAACCATAATCACCAGTGATAAATTCGTCAGCTCGCATAAAGAAAACCTCCCCCTAAATGGCTACTCTTCCGCTCAATAAGGGTTTTTAGACCCAAAGAAAAAATTATTAAAATTGCGGAAAACAAACCATGATTGAAGTCTCTACCTTAGGCGCACTAGCAGCTCTGATTGTTGCCATCGCCCTTATCCTTAAGAAAGTTCCACCTGCTTACGGTATGATCATCGGCGCTCTTGTCGGTGGTGTTGTCGGCGGCGTTTCTCTCACCGATACTGTTGCTCTAATGATCGGTGGTGCACAAGGCATTGTCAC
This sequence comes from Vibrio maritimus, assembly GCA_003263775.1. Classification (GTDB taxonomy): domain Bacteria; phylum Pseudomonadota; class Gammaproteobacteria; order Enterobacterales; family Vibrionaceae; genus Vibrio; species Vibrio maritimus. The sequence continues at coordinate 10,150 of JYJJ01000002.1, read as the reverse complement.
TGCAGTACTCCGTATTCTGGCTGCGGGTGTTTTGGCTGGCGTGCTGATTGAGTCCGGCGCTGCAACTTCTATTGCCGAAACCATTGTTAAGAAAGTAGCGAAACTCGCGCGCTTCTTGCCCTAGCGATTGCCACCATGATTTTGACTGCGGTTGGCGTATTCGTTGACGTTGCGGTTATTACTGTTTCACCAATCGCACTGGCGATTGCACGCCGTGCTGACATCTCTAAAACCGCTATCTTGCTGGCGATGGTCGGCGGTGGTAAAGCGGGTAACGTTATGTCGCCAAACCCAAATGCGATCGCAGCAGCAGACGCATTCAACGTACCTCTTACCTCGGTGATGGCAGCAGGTGTTATCCCTGGTCTGTGCGGCATGATCTTCGCCTACTTCATCGCGAAAAAGCTGGTAAACAAAGGCTCTAAAGTCGCAGAGAGCGAAGTCGTTGCTGTTGACCACTCTAAGCTACCTAAGTTTGGCGCAGCCATTGTGGCTCCTCTTGTTGCTATCGCTCTGCTTGCGCTTCGCCCTATTGCTGGCATCAACGTTGACCCGCTCATCGCACTACCACTCGGTGGCTTGATGGGTGCCGTCGTCATGGGTCGCTTTGCCGACACTAACCACTTTGCCGTATCTGGCCTATCGCGTATGGCACCAGTGGCTGTGATGCTTCTTGGTACGGGTACCCTTGCTGGCATCATCGCTAACTCAGTCTTAAAGACGGTCTTATTGATGTGCTAACCGCTTCTGGTCTTCCATCATACCTTCTTGCTCCAATTTCAGGTGCCATGATGGCACTCGCAACCGCATCGACCACAGCTGGTACTGCGGTAGCGTCAAGCGTATTTAGCTCCACCATTCTTGAACTCGGCGTTCCTGCTCTAGCGGGTGCAGCCATGATTCACTCTGGTGCTACTGTACTGGATCACATGCCACACGGTAGTTTCTTCCACGCCACAGGCGGCGCAGTGCATATGGATATTCGCGAGCGTCTAAAACTCATTCCTTACGAGTCTGCGGTTGGTCTAATGATCGCGTTCGTTTCAGTAATGATCTTCGGTGTGTTCGGTCTATTTGTTTAAGGTTTAATTATGAAAATTATCATCGCTCCAGATTCATACAAAGAAAGTCTAACGGCCATGGAAGTTGCCGAAGCTATTGAGGCAGGATTTAAGAAAATCTTCACCGACGCGAATACATCAAACTTCCGATGGCAGACGGCGGCGAAGGCACAGTGCAGTCGCTCGTTGATGCCACTGGCGGCTCGATTGTTACTTGTGGCGTAACTGGGCCGCTCGGACAAACCGTTGAGGGCTTTTTCGGTCTGATGGGTGATGGTTCAACCGCTATCATTGAGATGGCGGCAGCATCCGGTCTTCATTTGGTAGAACCTGAAAAACGCAACCCACTAGTGACCACCACTTTTGGCACGGGTGAGCTGGTTAAAGCGGCGCTGGATCGCGGAGTGAAGCACATTATCGTCGGTATCGGCGGTAGTGCGACCAATGACGGTGGTATTGGTATGGCGCAAGCTCTAGGTGCAAAATTGCTTGATGCCAACGGCGACTCACTGGGTTTTGGTGGCGGTGAGCTAAGCAAGCTCAGCCGCATCGACCTTGCAGAGCTAGACCCTCGTCTAGCGGATATCAAGCTAGAAGTGGCATGTGATGTAGATAACCCACTATGTGGCCCGAAAGGCGCCTCTCATGTATTTGGCCCGCAAAAAGGGGCAACGCCTGAGATGGTTGAAACGCTAGACAGTAACCTGGCGCACTACGCAGAAGTGATTAAATCAACCAATGGTCGTGACGTCGTAGATACCGCTGGTGCTGGCGCTGCGGGTGGTCTAGGCGCTGCACTTTTAGGTCTTTTCGATGCCGAGCTTCGTCCGGGCATTCAGATCGTAATGGACGCTGTAAACCTGAGTGAAGTGGTAAAAGATGCCGATCTCGTGATCACCGGTGAAGGCCGCATTGATAGCCAAACTATCCATGGCAAAACGCCAATTGGTGTGGCGCGCACCGCTAAACAATACGATATTCCTGTGATCGCGATTGCTGGTAGCACCGCGAAAGATTGTGCGGTAGTCCATGAGCACGGTATTGATGCAGCTTACAGCGTGGTACTGGGCGCGACCGATCTGCCAACGGCTTTGAAAGAAGCGGCGTTTAATGTCGAGATGACGTCTCGCAACATTGCTGCTGCGATGGCAATGAACTTCAGCAAATAGTTTCCTTTTGCCAAAAAAATGCCCGCTCAAATGAGCGGGCATTTTTCTATCTGAAGCCAGATTAGAACTCGATGTTACGACCGAAGTTCATTGGCCAGTTTGTTGGGTTCTTCTTGCCTTCACGAATGTGGCGACACTCTGCCAACCATGTCAGTAGCTCCCAACCGAATGCTGCAGTTAGTAGCGCATCTTTCTCGTCAGAGTTCTTCTGAGGAGCAAATTCCGCGATATCTGCACCTACTAGGTTGATACGCTTAGTTGCACGAAGCTTACGGAAGATGTCGTAGTACATGCGCGCAGAAACACCGAATGGATCTGGGCTTGAGTTTGCACTGTGGTCTAGAAGATCTAGGCCATCTAGGTCAAACGTTAGATAGACTGGACGACCGTCGCCTTGCTTCTCAAGGATTTGCTCAACGATGTAGTCGATGCCTAGGTCGTAGATTTCATCCGCTAGGAAGAAGTTACCACCAATCGCTTTCGCTTTACCTTGCTGTGATGCACACCAGCGGCCACGCATACCAAGGCTAAAGCTGGTTGATGGGTCCATAGCACCTTCTGATGCTAGACGGCAGTACCAGTTACCTGAGTATGACTCGTAGTCAAAGTCTTTGCGAGTCAGCAGGTCAAAGTGACCGTCAATGTGAATTAGCGATACAGGACCGTGAACTTTCGCTAGTGCCGCAGGACCAGGGTAAGCAACTGTGTGGTCACCACCGAAGAAGAACGGCGTGATACCGTGGTTAACAACCATGTCGTCTACCACTTCTTGAGCTGCACGCATTTCTTCGTCTAGGTTGAATTGACCTAGGCCATCCCAGTTTCCGTAGTCGATGATGTTACATAGTTCGAACGGCATAGTACCGTCTTGGTGAATCATGCCCATACCCGTTTTTGATGCTTCACGGATAGCAGCTGGACCGAACTTGTGGCCACCAGCGTTTGGTGAGCACTTATCCATGGTTAGGCCGTACATTGCGATATCAACGCCTTCAAAGCTGTTCACATATGGCGCACCAAATGCACCAACGTGCTGCTTACCTAGCAGGCTGAATGCTTCAACACCCTGCTCAGCCATGCGTGCTTGCATAGGAGCAATATCTTCGTTGATGTAGAAATCCGCATCTGACTTGTTCCAGTAGATGTCTTGGTATAGGTCTAGTTTGTCTTTCGCAATTTCAACACGTTTTGGCTTAAACATGGATAATTCCTCTAGTTATTGGAGTAACCGCTCAGGCGACTTCTCAAGATAGGGTTATTATAGTGGCTAAACCGGATGTTATTAATTACACTTCAGGACAGCAACATGATACTTCAGGACAATATCTGTGTATTCTTTGAACCATCAACACTTTTTACAAGCGATTATTGGTCATTGGGAAGCGATCGTTCGACAGTCTATGGGCAGTGACTTCGATGCACATCAGTTTTTACGTAAAGCCGACATCATGCGTATCAATCAAGGCCACTACCACCCAATCCATGTCTCCCAAGTGCACCAACTGATCAACCTAACTGTCAACCAACTGCACATCGATGGACTGGGGCTGCGCATCGCCAAGCGACTCAAGCTGCAAGATATGGGCGCCTGGGGCTATGCGATGATCAACTGTCAAAATATTAAGCAGTTGCTCGATACTGGATTACAATTTTCGTTTGTGACCAAAGATTATGTGGATATTCATATTGGCTACGATAGCGAATGGGCTTACATCACCATTGTTGACCGCTCTGAAGGACGTTCTGCACAGCACTACAATATTGAAGAGTCTCTGTGCACTACTACCTTGGCTTAAAAACTTTCTTGGCGACTTGTTTAAACCTCAATATGTTTTTGTCGATTTTTCCTACCAAGAGCCAAATTACGCTCCATTGTATCGAGAGATATTTACCGATAACTTGAGTTTTAACGCCAACAACAATCAATTGCGCTTTCCCGTCGATTGGGTGCACCATGACATTACGCTACAACCTGCGATCATTGCCCATATCGCCACCGTGCAAAGCCAGCGACTCGACGATAGCCTAGACTCTCCGCTGAGCTACCAAATTCGCTTTAAGCTACTCAGCCAAATGAAATACGGCTTACCAACGATGGAAATGGTGGCTGACGACCTTAACATGACCTCTCGCACGCTTAGACGAAAACTAGAAGTGGAACACACCACTTTTAAGCAGCTAGTATTGGATACACGAATGCAGCTTGCTAAAGAGTACTTGGTCAATTCCTCGCTGCCCATTGCTGAAATTGCAGAGCTACTCAACTACCACTCTGCACCACCCTTTTTTCGCGCGTTCAGCAAGTTTGAGGGCTGTAGCCCAAAGCAATACAGACAGTCCGCCTCAAAATAACCCTGCTAATCTCCCTAAGCCAGTAACAGTCGGTTACAAGCAAAAAAAAGCCCAGTCCAAAGGACCGGGCTTAAAATCATGTGCGTATGATTTTCAATTACTTACGGATAGTTTCCGCAGCGCGCTCAGCGCCAACTTTTGCTTCCCACTTCGCGTTTAGCTCTTCGATTGAAGTGCCAGAACGTTTTAGGAAGTCTTTGAAACCGTCCCAGTGAGCGTCCATTACTTGGTGCTCATCAGTAGCAGTTGCAAGAGCTTTTAGACCCCACTCATCTGGGATAAATACTTCGTTGAAGCCAGCGCGTGGACGGTTTTCTTTGATCGCTTTAACGAACATGTCAGACTTACGCTTCACTTCTTCGATAGGACCGAAGTGGCTTGGGTCGATCACTAGGATGTAAGAACCGCCTACTGGACATGGTGCATCTTCCATAGTGAAGAAGTCACTTGGTACAGCTGGAAGCTCAGGAGCAATCTTACCTTTCGGGTTGATGATTGCAGTCATTACTTCGTTCCAGATGTTAAGCGAGTATAGACGTGGCGTTAGGAACGTCCATGGTGCTTTACAGTCAGCAACGCGGCCGTAACCTTCGATTAGAGAGCCCCACTTACGAGCGTCAGCAGTTAGCTCACCCGTGTCTTGGTCAACAAGTGCTGCAACGTGTAGGTCACGGTCGTTAACGATAGCGTCACAGATGTGAGAGTCATAACCTTCACCGATCATGATAGAGGTTACTAATGGAAGCTCTTCACCGCCAACTAGAGCCGCATCGAACGGAGGGCAAGACATTGATGGATCCATGCCGCCGAATGGTGCGTTTAGAGGTACAGAGTTGTTTGAAGACATTGCAAACATGCCTTCTTTCATAGCCATCTGTGTGTAGTTAGAGAAGTTGCCGCCGTCACAGTGGTCGTAACCAAATACGATTGAAATACCGTGCTTACGTGCTTTCTCGATAGCCGTTTGAGCCATTAGCGTACATACGTAGTGGCCAGAAGACTTCTTACCGTTGTAAACAGCCCAAGTTTCACCTTCAGACTCGATTTCTGGAGTCGTAGTCGTGTCAAGGATGCCCGCTTCGTAAGGGATAGTTACCGCTTCGATAACACCCAGACCTTGGTGTAGTTTACCCTGTAGGCCACCTACAAGTAGGTTGTGCGCTAGGATATCAGCGTGAGCTTGAGATGCACCGATGTGCTTCCAAGATTCAGAAACGATGAATGAGAAGTACTCGTTGTTAAACGTAGTAGTAGGGCTGCTAACTTTAGCATGGTAATGTCCTCTGTATAAGTAGGAATACGTTTTTATGAAAACTGTAGTCACTTTAACCGAAAAGACGAAATTCAGAAGTAACATACTGGATGCTGTTACTTAAACTGTTACCCGTTTTGATGACAAACGTCACAAATCTGTGTGGCTATTCTGAGCATAAAAAAAGCCGCTCTATTGAGCGGCTTTTTCAAAGTCTTTTAAAAATCAAGAATTAAGCTTGACCTTTAACTTCTTTAAGACCGTTGTATGGTGCTTTTTCACCTAGAGCTTCTTCGATACGAATTAGCTGGTTGTACTTAGCAACACGGTCAGAACGGCTCATAGAACCAGTCTTGATTTGACCTGCAGCAGTACCTACCGCTAGGTCAGCGATAGTTGCATCTTCAGTTTCGCCAGAACGGTGAGAGATTACTGCTGTGTAACCTGCGTCTTTAGCCATCTTGATAGCAGCTAGAGTCTCTGTAAGAGAACCGATTTGGTTGAACTTGATAAGGATAGAGTTAGCTACGCCTTTCTCGATACCTTCAGCAAGGATCTTAGTGTTTGTAACGAATAGGTCGTCACCTACTAGTTGAAGCTTGTCACCTAGTAGTTCAGTTTGGTGCTTGAAGCCATCCCAGTCAGACTCGTCTAGACCGTCTTCGATAGAAACGATTGGGAACTGGTTAGCTAGCTCAGCTAGGTAGTGGTTGAACTCTTCAGAAGAGAAAGTCTTACCTTCGCCCTTCATGTTGTAGATGCCAGCTTCTTTGTCGAAGAACTCAGATGCTGCACAGTCCATAGCTAGAGTTACGTCTTTACCTAGTTCGTAACCAGCAGCAGCAACAGCTTCTGCGATAACTTCTAGAGCTTCAGCGTTAGACTTAAGGTTAGGAGCGAAACCACCTTCGTCACCAACTGCAGTGCTGTAGCCTTTAGACTTAAGAACTTTAGCTAGGTTGTGGAATACTTCTGCACCGATACGTAGACCTTCTTTAAGAGTCTTAGCACCAACTGGTTGGATCATGAACTCTTGGATGTCAACGTTGTTGTCCGCGTGCTCACCACCGTTGATGATGTTCATCATTGGTAGAGGCATAGAGAACTGACCAGCAGTACCGTTTAGCTCAGCGATGTGCTCGAACAAAGGCATGCCTTTAGCCGCTGCAGCAGCTTTAGCGTTTGCTAGAGAAACAGCTAGGATAGCGTTCGCGCCGAACTTAGACTTGTTTTCAGTACCGTCTAGGTCGATCATTACTTGGTCAACGTCAGCTTGAGCTTTAGCGTCTTTACCAACTAGAGCTTCAGCGATTGCACCGTTCACAGCTTCAACAGCTTTAAGAACGCCTTTACCTAGGAAACGTGCTTTGTCGCCGTCACGTAGCTCAAGAGCTTCGCGAGAACCAGTAGATGCGCCAGATGGAGCCGCAGCCATACCTACGAAACCGCCTTCTAGGTGTACTTCAGCTTCAACAGTTGGGTTACCACGTGAGTCGATGATTTCACGACCTAGAACTTTAACGATCTTAGACATTAATGTTTCCTCTCATTAAATATAAATGTCAAATTTAGGGCAGCCGCACAACCTTCGCTGCCGCCCGTATCCTTTTTACTTTTCTTCAGTACCGCGCTGGTACTCACCTGCTGCCTTAACAAAGCCAGAGAACAGTGGGTGACCATCGCGTGGTGTTGAAGTGAATTCTGGGTGGAACTGCGCAGCTACGAACCATGGGTGTGCTGGGTTCTCGATCACTTCAACCAGCTTCTTGTCTGCTGATAGACCAGAAACTTTTAGACCTGCTTTTTCAATCTGAGGACGAAGTACGTTGTTCACTTCATAGCGGTGACGGTGACGCTCGTGGATCTTCGCATTGCCGTATAGCTCGTATGCTTTCGTCCCTTTCTCAAGGTGACATAGCTGAGAACCAAGACGCATTGTGCCGCCAAGATCAGAGGTTTCGGTACGTTCTTCAACTTTACCTTCACCATCAACCCACTCTGTGATCAAGCCTACCACAGGGTATTTCGTCTCTTTGTTAAATTCTGTTGAATGTGCGCCTTCCATACCCGCTACGTTACGAGCGTATTCGATAAGCGCAACTTGCATCCCTAGACAGATACCTAGGTAAGGAACTTTGTTCTCACGAGCGTATTTCGCAGCAAGGATCTTACCTTCAATACCACGATCACCGAAACCACCAGGAACTAGGATTGCGTCTAGACCCGCTAGTGCTTCGTCACCTTTAGTCTCTACGTCTTGTGAGTCAACGTACTTGATCTTCACGTTTAGACGGTTCTTAAGGCCAGCGTGCTTAAGCGCTTCGTTTACCGACTTGTAGGCATCTGGTAGTTCAATGTACTTACCAACCATACCGATAACGACTTCACCCGTTGGGTTCGCTTCTTCGTAGATTACCTGTTCCCACTCAGATAGGTTTGCTTCTGGAGCGTTAATACCAAAGCGAGTACAAACAAGATCGTCAAGACCTTGCGCTTTAATCAGCTGAGGGATCTTGTAGATAGAATCTACGTCCTTCATTGAGATAACCGCTTTCTCTTGTACGTTACAGAACAGAGCAATCTTCTTACGCTCGTTTGCAGGGATCATGCGATCGCTACGACAAACAAGGATATCTGGTTGGATACCGATAGATAGAAGCTCTTTCACCGAGTGTTGCGTTGGCTTAGTTTTCACTTCGCCCGCAGCTGCTAGGTAAGGAACTAGAGTCAGGTGCATGAACATTGCACGCTCGCGACCAAGCTCAACCGCTAGCTGACGGATTGCTTCCATAAATGGTAGAGATTCGATATCACCAACTGTGCCACCAACTTCAACGATCGCAACGTCATGGCCTTCAGAACCAGCGATTACACGATCTTTAATAGCGTTTGTGATGTGTGGGATAACCTGAATAGTCGCACCTAGGTAGTCACCACGACGTTCTTTACGTAGAACGTCAGCGTAAACACGACCAGCAGTAAAGTTGTTGCGTTTTGTCATCTTGGTACGGATGAAACGCTCGTAGTGACCAAGGTCAAGGTCAGTTTCAGCGCCATCTTCCGTGACGAACACTTCACCGTGCTGAGTTGGGCTCATTGTGCCCGGATCAACGTTGATGTAAGGGTCAAGCTTCATCATGGTCACTTTAAGACCACGTGCTTCTAAAATTGCTGCAAGAGATGCTGCTGCAATACCTTTACCTAGAGAGGATACTACCCCGCCAGTAACAAAAATATAATTTGTCGTCATGTTTAACCTGAAGTTGGTTGAATGAGGGAAAATGGATTTCTTCTGGACGGGATGCAAATATACCAGAAGCCCTTTACCGCCACAACGTGAAACTTATCACATTCAAAATTTTTATTTTTTGCTTCAAATCAATAGTAGAAACGTACACCAGTGAGAACCTGTTCACAAATCCGAGCAGTTTTCTTGTTTTTTTACATCATTCCAAAACGCATCCAGCTCTTGAAGGCTGAAGTCCGTCAATAACTTACCTTCCTCCGCAACACGCGCCTCTACCCCCTTAAATCGGCGAGAAAATTTGTCGTTGGCTTTTCTTAGCGCCACTTCAGGGTCTTTCTGCAAATGGCGAGCAAGATTCACTGCTGCAAACAAGAGATCGCCGACTTCTTCTTCCAATTTGTCTTCGTTTACATCGACTTGAATCGCTTCTTCAACGACCTCTTCAATCTCTTCTTGAACCTTCTCAACCACAGGCCCAAGTGCATCCCAATCGAAGCCAAATTTTGCACAACGTTTCTGGATTTTGTTGGCTTTGGAAAGCGCGGGAAGCGACTGTGGTATTGAGTCTAGAATACTTTGCGCAGTTTTGCCTAGTTGGGCTTTTTCCTTCTGTTTCTCTGCTTCCCAATTAGCATTGATCGCCGCTTCATCTTCAAACTCGACGTCAGAAAAAACGTGCGGATGACGACGGGTAAGCTTCTCGTTAAGCCCTTCTACTACCTCATTAAAATCAAACAGCCCCTGCTCTTTGCCCATCTGACTGTAGAAGATGACTTGGAACAGTAAGTCGCCTAACTCTTCTTTTAGATTCGGCCAATCTTTGTTGTGAATCGCATCGACCACCTCAAAGGTTTCTTCGATGGTGTGAGGCACAATGGTTTCGAAGGTTTGTTTTCTGTCCCATGGGCAGCCTTTTTCTTCGTCGCGGAGCTGCGCCATGATGGTAAGGAGTTGGTCTAGAGGTTGGGTCATGTTGGGTTCCTGGTTACGACAAGGGCGAGTGTGGTAGCACTCGCCCTTGGTGGTTGTTTGGGGTTGGGTTGGGAGCGCGTGTTTTTTACCCCCTCTA
>JYJJ01000001.1 GCA_003263775.1 Vibrio maritimus | reverse complement strand
AGTTTTACCTGCCAGTGCCGCCCAAGCAAATTTGCTGTTTAAGTAACGTCCCGTTCCCTCTGCCACGCCTTTTTTCATCGCAAATGTGGTCAGCCATGCCGCTTGCTGAGGCACTTTCTGACTCGCTTTCGGCAGCGAACGATAAATCACATCACCATCGACGGTAACCACTGAGCGCAGAGCTGATAGCTCAGCTTGGCGACCAGAATTCGACAGCGTTTGGAACATCTGTGCCACTTGATAAGGCGTCAACGATATTGCCCCTAAGAACATCGATGGTACCGGACGGATTTCGTCAGCATCGACACCAAGGCGCACTAAAGTATCCGACACGTTTTTAATGCCCAAAGACATACCAAGACGCACTGTCGGTACGTTGAGTGATTTCGCCAGAGCTTGATACAGAGGCACATCGCCACGGAACTTACGATCGTAGTTACGCGGCTGCCATACATTGCCCTTGCTGCCCTTTAAGGTCAGTGGTGTGTCTTGCAATGTCGTCGCTAAGTCATACTTCTCTGGCTGCTCTAAAGCCGTCAAGTAGACAGCGGGTTTCACCAAAGAGCCAATCGGGCGACTGGCATTCAGTGCTCGGTTAAAGCCGCTGTATCCGGTGCGTTTACCGCCCACCATAGCGCGGATCTCACCCGTCGTTCTATCTACTGCAACCGCTGCCGCTTCTAGTCCTTTGCCCGAGGTTTTCTCAAGCTGAGGGACACGTTTGGCGATCGCTTTTTCTAACTTATCCTGCGATACCGGATCGAGTGAGGTATAGATCCTGACACCTTTTGAAGCCTTGATCTTGTCGCCGACCTTACGGCTAAGTTCTCGCTTAAGCTGTTGGAAATAAGCAGGCTGACGACTGGCGATCTGCGGATTTTTTTGCAGATCCAAATCGCGCGATGCGGCCATTTCAAATTCACGTCCAGTGAGCATCTGTTGATCCATCATCAGCTTTAGTACCAAATCACGACGCTGTTTGGCACGCTCTGGATGACGGATTGGATTGTAGTAAGATGGTCCTTTTACCATGCCGACTAACAGTGCAAGCTGATCAATACGCAAATCTTGCAGCGGCTGTCCAAAGTACAAACGCGCCGCCAGGCCAAAGCCGTGGATCGCTTCACCTCGACTTTGTCCCAAGTACACTTCATTCAAGTACGCTTCTAGGATCTGATCTTTGCTGTAGCGGTAATCCAAAATCAGCGCGATCAGTACCTCTCGCACTTTGCGCCATAAGGTGCGTTCACTGGTCAAAAACAGGTTCTTCGCTAGCTGCTGAGTCAGCGTACTGCCACCTTGCACGGTGCGTCCGGCGCGAATATTGGCGAAAAAGGCACGAGCGATCGCTGTTGGAGAAATACCATCATGTTGATAGAAATCTCTGTCTTCGGTAGCAATCAATGCATCGATCATGATCTCTGGAAACTGGTCACGCCTTAGGAACAGACGCTGTTCATCCGCTTGTTTCTCAAGCATGCCCAGCATTTTCGGTTCAATACGCAAAAAGCCTAGATCGCCCTTTTGCTCTAGCGATTGAATGCGAGACAGTGTGCCGTCATTGAAATAAAGCATCACGTGGCGATCAGGCTCAGGGCCATCCGCAAATTCAAATGGACGACGAATCAGCTCTATTTTCGTTGATGAGGACGAATACTCTCCGGGATGTCGCGGCGCAGACACCTTGCGATAGCTAAGTACGTCCAATTCATTACGAAGCTGAGCCGGTGTAATTGCATCCCCCACAGAGAGGTTAAGCACTCGAGCATAAACCACTGTCGCAGCTCAAATAACTCCCCTTCAAAGCGCTCTTTTACAACTTGATTCAAGTAGTAAATCACCGCCCCCATCGCAACCGCGCCGACTAACGCCAGTTTCCAACCTATGGAAAATAGACGTTTGCCTAAGCCCACTTTGCCTTTCTTACCGCGCGTCGATTTGCGCTTTGGACGACGTGGCGTTGTTTTGCGTTTTGTCGCCGTTTTGGCAGGCGTTTTCTTTGGCGCAGGTTTCTTGCCCGGCGCCGCTTGTTTATTTCTTACTATCATGAATTTAGTTGTCTTTTGGTTTTACTGGTCGCCTGATGATTCATCGGATCATCCGGCCAAGGATGTTTGGGGTAACGCCCTTTCATCTCTTTTTGTACTTCTTTATAGGCTCCCTGCCAAAACGCCGCGAGATCGCGGGTGATTTGCAGTGGCCTTTGCGCAGGTGAAAGCAGCTCAAGCACAATTGCCTGAGTACCGCGAGCAATGGTTGGCGACGCTTTTTCTCCAAACATCTCTTGCAACTTCACCGATAGCATCGGTGCTTCTCCTACCTGATAACGAATCCGTTTTCGATTACCTGACGCCACGGTAAGGTGCGTGGGCACAAGCTCGTCGAGTAGCCTTTGCTTATCCCAACCCAGCATCGCTCCTAAGGCGGCCATTAGATCCACTTTCTTTAGCTGCTTGGCGTTACTAATGCCTGACATAAAAGGCAGTAGCCACTGCTCAAGGTCAACAAGTAATGCTTCTTGACTCATTGTTGGCCAGTTGTCTTCTGGCAACCATAGGGCTGCGCATTGCACTCGCTGGATAAGCGCCTCAGCACTGTCACTCCAGTTTAAGGCGTCTAGCCTTTGCGACGAACATACCCAAGCAAGGCACTGGCAGTGTCTGCGTCATCTGGCACAGGGATCTCATGGCTGGTAATCACCGCTGCACCAATACGGCGCTGCTCACTGGCAACGAGTCGACCTTTGTCATCATCCCACTCAACAACGTTCAACGTCTCAATCAGTCCCGGCAGAGTGCTTTCCAACTCATCGATATCAATCGGCAGTGCCTTGTAAATCGCACTACTGCCCTGTCCTGCGCGCATTAAATCCAGTGCCACCAGCAGTCTCTCATCAGAAAGGCGATGCTGATTATCCAACGAAGCACCGTGGCCGTTTGCGAGCAAATAGTGCCTGAATGATTTCGCGCCAGCGCTATTCTATCGGGGAATGCCAACGCTGCGACAACGCCAAGTAAAGATTCCTCAACACGACCAAGCGAGAAGTCATGCTTAAAGCGAGAGGTAATGGCTTTGGCTCGCTGCATGAGAAGCGATCGGCGCGCGATAGTGCCTTGCTGCCAACGATGCAGCGATTGGCGCACATCGACTTCATTACGCTCTGGCTCCTCAATCAAGGCGCACAACGCAATAGCACAGCTAAGTGCTTGCTCACCAAGCGCTTCTGCTTGCAATAACATGCTCGCTAAGCGAGGCTCAACGCCAAGCTGATAAGCCCTCTGACCAAGTTGTGTGGCTTTTCCTGCACTATCAATGAGCTTGAGCTTAGTCAGCAAGTCGCGTGCCTGCTGAAGATGGGTGTGTTTTGGCGCATCAATCCAAGCAAGGTCATCGGCATTGGTGCAGCCCCAGCGAATAAGCTCTTGTTGCAACGAGGCCAAGTCACTGCGCAAGATTTCCGGGGTACTCTGCTCTGGCTGTGATTGAAATTGAGTCTCGCTATAAAGGCGAACGCACAGCCTGATTCAATTCGTCCTGCTCGGCCAGCACGCTGAATCGCCGAAGATTGAGCAATACGGCCCTGCTCTAGACGAGAGATACCGGTTTTTAAATCAAACCATGCTTGATTTTCTAGGCCAGAATCGACCACTAATCGAATACCTTCAATCGTCAGTGAGGTTTCCGCGATGTTGGTTGCCAGTACGACTTTACGCTCACCGAGTTTTGACGGCTCTATCGCCGCTTGCTGCGCAGCAAAATCGAGCTGCCCGTACAATGGACAAACGCTGGCTTCTATTTGCGCCTGCTCAAGTAGCTCTTGCACTCGCTTGATCGCGCCCACACCGGGTAAAAATGCGAGTAAAGATCCCGACTCACGAAGTAGCAAGCGCTCAATTTGTTTCGCCATAAACTCAGGCAGTCGATCGTTTTGCGACATTGGCTGATAGTCAATATCAACGGGAAAAGAGCGTCCCTCAGATTCAATATACTGCGCATCAGGAAGTACGCGTTTGAGATCATTGGCATCTAACGTTGCCGACATCACGACAATACAAAGATCATCACGCAGCGCTTCCTGGCTTTCCAACGCAAAAGCGAGCGCAGTATCCGCATGCAAGCTGCGCTCATGGAACTCATCAAAGATGATCATTCCAATGTCCGTCAGCTCAGGATCGTCTTGCAGCATGCGGGTTAATACACCTTCAGTCACGATCTCTAGCTTTGTCTCTGCACTGACTTTACTCTCGCCTCGCACGCGATAGCCCACTTTCTTACCCACGGCTTCACCGAGTTGCGAAGCGATATAGACTGCAATATTACGTGCCGCAATACGCCGAGGCTCTAGCATAATAATCTTGCCGCTAACAGTGCCAGATTGCAGCAATCTCAACGGGAAGTAGGTCGATTTACCAGCGCCAGTGGCCGCTTTAAGGATAACTTGGTTCGATGCTGCAATGGCTTGGGTGAGCTGTGGCAACACGAGTTCGATAGGCAACTGTGACAAGGGCATGACCTTATGTTGTAATGAAGTTCATCATTCTAATAAAAAACGGCCTCAAAATGCACTTCGATCCGCCACTCAAATCAGGGAAACTCATCCAGCGTTACAAACGCTTCCTAGCTGACATCACGCTTAGTGATAGCGAAGAGGCCACCATTCACTGCGCCAATACAGGTGCCATGACGGGATGCGCTGAGCCGGGTTCGACCGTTTGGTACTCCACCTCCGACAACCCAAAGCGCAAATACCCAAACAGTTGGGAGCTGACCCACACCAAAGCGGGACACTCTATTTGTGTCAATACGGCCAGAGCCAACACCTTAGTGGTTGAAGCGATCAAAAATAACGTTGTAAAAGAGCTGATTGGTTACCAAACTCTAAAGACAGAGGTGAAATACGGTCAAGAAAACAGCAGAGTGGATATTTTATTGCAAGATAGTGATCGCACTGATTGCTACATCGAAGTAAAAAGTGTCACACTGCTGGATGAAGGCGATACGGGACAAGGGTATTTTCCAGATGCCAAGACCACTCGTGGTCAGAAGCACCTGCGAGAGCTCACAGAAATGGTTCAAACAGGACATAGAGCCGTATTATTTTTCGCAGTTTTGCATTCAGGGATTGAAAAAGTGTCAGTGGCACACCATATAGATGCGAAATATTCACAATTACTTGAGCAAGCAAGGCAAGCTGGGGTTGAAGTGATTTGTTACAAGGCAGCGTTTTCTGACAATGAAATTAGGCTCGTATCGGCGCTGGATTTCAGTCAAAAGTGATGCCACTTCACATTGAGAAGAAGATTAACAAACATCGTTTGCCACCGGCATTTGTTTTTGCTATAGATACCCGCCTTAAAATTAACTGTTCGCACAGTTGACTAGGTGTAAGTAGGAGATGCTGCATGCCAGAATCTAAGAAAAAAGCGCTAGGCATCCTAGCCATTGCAGGTGTTGATCCATACCAAGAAAAAGCTGGTGAAGAATACATGTCACAGCCTCAATTGGATCACTTTACTAAAATCTTAAGCGCTTGGCGCAACCAACTTAGGGAAGAAGTTGATCGTACTGTGCACCACATGCAAGACGAAGCAGCTAACTTTCCTGATCCGGTTGACAGAGCTTCTCAAGAAGAAGAGTTCAGCCTAGAGCTACGCAACCGTGACCGCGAGCGTCGTTTGATCAAAAAGATCGAAAAGACGCTAAACAAGATTGAAGAAGACGATTTTGGCTTCTGTGAATCTTGTGGTATCGAGATCGGTATCCGCCGCTTAGAGGCGCGTCCTACAGCTGATTTATGTATCGACTGTAAGACACTTGCAGAAATCAAAGAAAGACAGATGCAAGGCTAACAAGCGAAAAAAGGGAGCAAACGCTCCCTTTTTTGATCCACTCCTCAAACACAATTAAGCACTGTCTATATTTAAGCACTATGTATATTGGTCGATTCGCCCCTTCTCCGTCAGGCCCCCTTCATTTTGGTTCTCTCGTGGCTGCACTAGGCAGTTACTTTCAAGCTAAGGCTCAGAATGGACTTTGGCTGGTTCGCATCGAAGATATCGATCCACCACGAGAAGTTGAAGGCGCCGCAGAGCTGATTCTGCAAACCCTAAAAGCCTATGAGCTTCATTGGGATGGTGAGGTCTTATTCCAAAGTCAGCGCCTGGCTGCCTATCAAGCGCAAATTGACCGCTGGCTAGCTGAGAAGCAAGTCTATCTGTGCGAGTGCACTCGTAAGCAAATTAAGGCTGCTGGCGGTTTCTACCAAGGGACATGCCGCGACAAAGCACTTGCAGACAGCCAAGGCTGCGCAGTGCGCCTTAAAATGCACTATCCAATTTCTTCTTTTGTTGATGAGAAACACGGCACACTGGCGATTCCAGATGGCCTTGCTCAGGAAGATTTCATCATCAAACGCCGTGATGGCTTGTTTGCGTATAACCTTGCCGTGGTGCTAGACGACATCTACCAAGGCATCACAGAGGTCGTGCGCGGTGCGGATCTCATCGAGCCAACCGGGCGCCAAATCAGCTTGTACAAAACGTTAGGTGCCGCGCCTGTCACTTATTTGCATCTGCCGCTCGCGATTGATGATAGTGGCAATAAATTGTCCAAGCAAAATCATGCGACAGCGATTGATCTCGACAATCCAAAACCGACTCTGCTTAATGCGATGCGCTTTCTAGGCTTTAAGATCAATGATGACATAACTGGTCAAAATATCGCCAAAATCATCCAGTGGGGTGTTGAGAATTGGCAGCTATCTCAGCTTCCAGACCAGCTCAAAATCAAACCACCATTCTCAAATGGGGCGCTCTAGGCTAGAATAAGCGGCAAATTTCATGCGTCAGGCACGAAACTTGGGTAAAAACCACCCGGTTTCGCGAACCTTAATTGCGTTAATACTATGAATAAAAAAGAAAATTCCCAAAAAACTCATCATGTATATAGTGACATATCGTTACAGGTCTATACACGTGACGAGCACAACATCTCGCGCAAGCAAATCAGCGACAACGCGTTAAAAGTCCTATACCGCTTAAACGGTGCAGGTTATGACGCCTACCTCGTTGGTGGTGGCGTGCGTGACTTGCTGCTTGGAGAACAACCTAAAGATTTCGATATAGCGACTAACGCAACGCCAGAACAGATCAAGAAGCTGTTTAGAAACTGTCGCCTGATTGGCCGTCGTTTCCGCCTTGCTCATATCATGTTTGGGCGTGACATTATCGAGGTCGCGACGTTCCGAGGTCACCACCAAGAGCAAGAAAAAAATATCTCTCAGCAGAGCAAAGAAGGCATGCTGCTTCGTGACAACGTCTACGGCAGCATTGATGAAGATGCTGAGCGTCGTGATTTCACCATCAATGCGATGTACTACAGCATTGGTGACTACTCGATTCACGATTACGCTGGCGGTGTTGAAGATCTTGAAGACCGCTTGATTCGTCTGATTGGCGAGCCTGATGTGCGCTATCGTGAAGATCCTGTTCGCATGCTGCGTGCGGTTCGTTTTGCCGCCAAACTCGATTTTGATATCGAGGAAGATACAGCAGCACCGATTGAAGAGCTTGCGCCACTATTGCGTGACATCCCGTCTGCACGTTTGTACGAAGAGTCACTCAAGCTGCTGCAATCTGGTTACGGTTTAGAAACCTATCACCTGATGCGTGAGTACAACTTGTTCCAACAGTTGTTCCCACTCATTGCGCCGCACTTTACCGAGGACTATTCATCTCAGTCTGAGCAAGTCCTTGATTTAGTCCTTGATGCCACCGATGAGCGCATCGAGGAAGGTAAACGCGTCAATCCAGCATTTATGTTCGCAGCCATGCTTTGGTACCCAATGATGGAGCACACCAAAGAGCTGATGGAACGCGGCCTATCCGAATACGACGCCATGATGGAAGCCAGCAACATTGTCCTTGATGAGCAAGTGAAGTCGACAGCATTCCGCGTCGTCACACCGCGACGATTCGCGAGATCTGGCAACTACAACTTCGCCTACCGCGCCGCTCTGGTAAACGCGCTTTCCGCCTTATGGAGCTCAACAAGTTCCGCGCCGGCTTCGACTTCCTCGAAATGCGTGGCGAAATCGAGGGTGGTGAAGTGGCCGCTCTGGCTAAATGGTGGGGCACATTCCAATCAGCAGGTCGCAATATGCGCCAAGCCATGGTGAACGACCTTGGTGGTTCGAGCTCGCGTTCTGGCTCACGTCGTAGACGCAGCCCAAAAGCGAAAAAAGCCAAGAGTGCTGAGTAATGACCATTTGCTACATTGCGATAGGCAGTAACCTTTCCGATCCTGTCTCACAAGCCAAAGTGGCTATTGAGGCATTAAAAACACTACCAAAGAGCGAGCTACTAGCTTGCTCTTCCCTTTACAGCAGCACACCGATGGGGCCACAAGATCAGCCCGACTACATCAATGCTGTGGCAAAGGTTTCTACTGAATTAACGCCTTTGGAACTGCTCGATTGCACCCAAGCTATCGAACTGGAACGTGGGCGTGTCCGTAAAGATGAGAGATGGGGCCCAAGAACTCTCGATCTCGACATCATTCTTTACGGCAATGAGGTGATCGATTCCGAGCGCTTAACCGTTCCACACTACGGGATGAAACAACGTGAGTTCGTTCTCTATCCGCTTATGGAAATCGCACCAAATTTACAACTCCCTGACGGGACTGAGCTTACTGCACTTATCGACCAAGTCGACCGCAACGGGCTCAGAGTTTGGCAATCCTAGCCAAGCCCCTAATAAGGATTAAAAATGAAAAAAATCAACATTAACGACCTCATGAAGTGGAAAAACGAAAGGTCGCAAATTTGCAACATCCACCGCGTATGATGCGAGCTTTGCGGCTTTGTTTGAAAGCCAAGAGATGCCTGTTATTTTAGTCGGCGACTCACTCGGCATGGTACTGCAAGGCCACAACGACACCTTGCCAGTGACTGTCGAAGACATCGCCTATCACACGCGCGCAGTGCGTGCTGGTAGCCCTAACTGCTTATTGATGGCTGATATGCCATTCATGAGCTACGCAACTCCAGAGCAAGCGTGTCAAAGCGCAGCAACACTGATGCGCGCTGGCGCAAACATGGTGAAGCTAGAGGGTGGCGACTGGCTGGTTGATACAGTAAGAATGTTGACTGAGCGTGCGGTTCCCGTTTGTGCTCACCTAGGTCTAACCCCACAAAGTGTGAACATCTTTGGTGGCTACAAGGTACAAGGCCGCGATCAAAAGAACGCCGACAAAATGGTACGTGATGCACTTGCACTGCAAGAAGCAGGCGCACAGATCATTCTGCTTGAGTGTGTTCCTGCTGAACTTGCTGCGCGCATTACGGAAGTGCTTGATGTTCCTGTTATCGGCATTGGCGCCGGCAATGGCACCGATGGTCAGATCCTAGTTATGCATGACATGTTTGGCATTTCAGCGAACTACATGCCTAAATTCTCAAAGAACTTTTTGGCTGAAACGGGCGACATGCGTAGCGCCGTTGCTAAATATATCGCGGATGTGGAAAGCGGTGCTTTCCCAGACGACGCTCATACGATTGCCTAGGGGGAATCATGCAAACTTTCGCTGATATTGCAGAACTTAGAGAGCAAATTGCTCAGCTAAAGCGTGAACAACGCCGAATTGCCTTTGTTCCGACTATGGGTAACCTTCACGAAGGTCACCTAACGCTGATGCGTAAAGCTCGTGAGAATGCAGATGTAGTGGTAGCGAGTATCTTTGTTAACCCTATGCAGTTTGAACGCGCGGATGACCTCAACAACTATCCACGCACGCTGGAAGATGACCTCAGTAAGCTGACCGCAGAAGGGGTCGACTTGGTCTTCACACCGACACCTGAAGTGATGTACCCGCAAGGCCTAGACAAACAGACCTTCGTTGAAGTACCGGGCATCTCACACATGCTAGAAGGCGCATCGCGTCCAGGCCACTTTAGAGGCGTTGCCACCATCGTCGCTAAGCTATTTAATATCGTGCAACCTGACGTGGCTTGCTTTGGTGAGAAAGACTACCAACAGCTGGCTCTGATCCGTCAAATGGTGAGCGATCTGGCGATGAATATCGAGATCATTGGTGTGCCGACTGTCCGTGAAATGGACGGCCTAGCAATGAGCTCGCGTAATGGTTATCTCACTATGGATGAGCGTCAACGTGCACCGGTGCTTGCCAAAACCATGCGTTGGGTGAACAGTGCCATTCGTGGCGGCCGTGACGACTACGCGTCGATTGTCGAAGATGCCAATGATCAACTGCGTGCTGCTGGCCTGCACCCGGATGAGATTTTCATTCGTGATGCACACTCACTACAAGCGATCAGCGAAAGTTCGACTCATGCGGTCATTTTGATGTCCGCGTTCTTGGGTAAGGCACGCTTGATTGACAATCAGGTGCTTGAGCTCCAGCAAACCCCTGTCGAATCTGAAGCTAGCAGCGAAGAGAATCAATAATCATCCTCGTCATGATTATCAAACAATAAAAAAGCGGCTCACTTGATATCAAGTAAGCCGCTTTTTTTTAAGGCTTAAGCTTTTACTTAAACACACTGAACTCGAATTAAACTCGGAATGATTTGATCTTTCCGTCCAGCTCTTCGGCGTTGTTTTGCATCATCTCAGATGTCTCAAGCAACTCAGTCACCACTGTCACTGACGCTTCAACCAACTCACGAACGTTGGTGAGGTTTTGGTTCATCTCTTCCGCTACGCTGCTTTGCTGACCCGCTGCGGTCGCGATTTGGAAGTTCATGTCATTGATTTGGTTTACTTGGCTAACGATACCATCAAGCTCAGCACCAGCATTGGTCACAAGCTCCACGCCATCTGCAGCTTCAACCACACTTTTCTCCATCAGCTCTACCGCGGAATTCGCGCTCGATTGCAGATGAGAAATCATCTCTTGGATCTCAACCGTCGCTTGCTGCGTGCGCTGCGCTAGGTTACGTACTTCATCCGCTACTACCGCAAAACCACGACCAGCTTCACCCGCACGTGCTGCTTCAATCGCCGCATTAAGCGCAAGTAAGTTTGTTTGCTCTGAAATGCCTTGAATAGTACCAACAACACTGCCAATCGATTCAACACGTTCTTCAACTTGGTTAACCGCCTGGGCTGATGCAGAGATGTCATTCGACAGTTCGCTCATCTTAGTCACGGTACCTTGCACAAAGCGCTGACCTGTCTCGGCTTGACCCGACGCTTGCTCAGTCAGCTGTGAAGCATTGTGCGCATGATCAGCTACAGTTTGTACCGTCGACGTCATTTCGCTCATTGCCGTCGCCAGTTGATCAATTTCTTGGAACTCTTCTTGAGAAGACTCTTTGGTCTCAGACATGCTGAGTGTCATGATCTCGGTCAGGGTTGCGAGCTCTTGAGAGGTCGCCACCTGAGTCTTGATGATGTCTTGCAGGTGGACACGCGTTTTCTCTAGTTCACGCGCCACATCGCCGTATTCATCTTTACATTCCATCAGCACAGGAACGGTAAGATCTTTGTCAGCCATGCGTTTTATCGCGTCACTCAAGTAGTTGGTCTGCTTAAGCATCGTTTTCGCGGCAAACAGCAGTAGAGCCACGAAGAGAACAATCATTAGGGCTGTCTGCCATACGACTTGAATTAGATAGGCTTCGTAGTGCTGCTGAGCAATTGCTTCGTTCTGGGTTGCGGCAAGAAGGGAGTCGTAAAATGTGCTTGCATCCCACAACTGCTTACCAATCAGCAATACGGTACTAAAAATCATCAACATCAACATCTTAGGGATCAAGCGTACATCGGTGATGAGTCGCTCCCATGGTTTAAATGTCAGTGCGGTCATTATCCGTTCTCCATTAATTATTATATAGTTAGAGAATCTTTCTCTAACTGAATGTCATCATCACTTGCCTGCATGCCAAAGCCGTAGGGGGAATTGTGACTCATGAGACCAAGTTATTTATTTCGAGCCTCGTATGAAAGCAAATGATACCAAAACTGAAGTTAAGCCTCTGAGTTTATTGTCACTTATCCTCTCTTTTATGGCTCTATTTGTGATCTCAGCCTTATTGTTTGCTCCCATCAACGAGGATGAGCGTACTGTTCTTATCGGCCTCGACTTTATTATCTGTAGCTTATTTATTCTGCAACTTGTTGTGGATCTGATCCGCTCCACAGATCGAGTGCAATTTATGAAAACGCATTGGATCGATTTCCTCGCCAGTCTGCCGATGATCGAGCCACTGCGCTTTGCTCGTGTCTTTCATATTTTCCGCGTAGTGCTTGTCATTCGCTCTGGTGAAACCTTATTGAGACAGCTTGCTCGCAACAAGCATGAGACGACGATCGCCTCGATCCTGCTACTGCTTGTGCTGCTAATTACGGTGGGCGCGGGGCTGATTATGTGGGCGGAAAGTGGTGACCCTGATGCGAATATCCAGCATATTGGTGACGCGGTTTGGTGGGCTTTTGTTACCGTATCGACAGTCGGTTACGGCGATCATTACCCAGTTACTGCCACAGGTAAGGTTTTGGCTGGGCTCATTATTATCTGCGGTGTCGGTATGTTCGGGATGACCTCAGGCTTGATAACATCACTCTTGTCCTCACCTAGCTCTATGGATGAAAGACGCTCCAAACACAAAGAAGTGATGCTGCAGAAGGTGCTTAATCAGCAAGAGGTGATTTTGCATAAGCTGGAGAAAATGGAGCAGAAAATTGAATCGCTAGAGCGCGAGAAAAAATAAGGAGGCTTATAGCCTCCTTACTCTAACTGGTACTAGTTTTGCCAGTATGGCTCAGCTTCAATACTGATTTGCCTAGTTTGCTCCATGGCGTGCAGAATCGAGCTCTCTTGGCGACGTAGCCAGCGCTCAAGCTGCTCACGCTCTTCCCCTTCCAGTTTTTCAACCAGCGGCTCTAAAAGCTCTAACATTAGCAAATCATCGATGCCTTGCAGCAAGTCCGCCCACGGCAGACGGAAGTTATTGCGCTCTTCCATACTGTATAGGCTAGCGAAACCAACACCCGTGTACAGGTTGCGCATCAGTCGGTACTGCTGCTCAATGTACTCCTGACGCGTCAGTGATTTTTCTGGCGGGAACGCATCCATCAGCTCTGCCCAAGTGCGCGCCAACTGCTGCATCGAGAATGGCTTAATTGACTGAGCCATCTTCTCACGTGCTTTGTCATCTAAAAACGGCTGCCAACCGCGAGATAGAATCCAACGGCTAAGATCAAGTAGCAGACCCGCATAACGCCCAGAATGAATCAGTCGCAGCATTTCTTCGCGATCTGGCAGGTCTTGCTCGCGTTCTTTGAGCTCTGAAACGAGGAATTTTCGAGCATCAAGCTTACGCAGCACGTGCCCTTTGTCTTCCAAAAGTGTTTCAAAATGTTCATAGCTCTTTAGCCAAGCAAGTTCTTGCTCTAGCCATTTCAGCTCTTGCCTGACGATAGCACTAGCGCGTGAGGTACGATACTGCCATATACGGTCAAAGTTTGGCGAATAAAGCTCAGCGCGTGGCTGATTTCGAGCAGCGCCTCAATCGACTCGTGTTCGGTGTAGATCTGCTCGTGGTAGTGCCAATGCGCTAAGGCGTGTTCGAGAGATTGAATAAAGCAGGTTTCAACACTGTCTGTATCCGTAGTGTCCACCAGTTCCAGCTTTTCACCGGATCGCCGGCATAATCCGCCGCTAGACGATAGCCTCGCGCGGCTTTGCTTAGGTTACCAAGACGGATGCCGCCCGCTTCACAGAAGGCGCGAGCAAGCGTAAATAGCGCGTCTGTTTGACCAGACTTCAGCTCAAGTTCGACTTCACAGATAGGGTAAGTTTTGTCCCCAGATGACACTAAACCTTGGTCAAACGCCACTTCTACCTGACTACCATCGGCCATACCAATCAACCATTGCTCACGGGTAAAATCGGTGGCAAAAATCGGCACCAATTGAGCTTGTAGCTCTTCAACACTGCGCCCTTCAGGGTAGATGTCGAGGGGATGTAGCGCCAGATCAGGGTCATTTGATGTGTGTTCAGCATTAAATTCAGGACGTTGATGCAATCCCGCAACAACGCGACCGGCGGTTTTCATGGTTTGCACAAAAACATCATCGAAACGACGAATTCTCAGTCCAATGTCATGCTGACGAAGCCAGTTATCGGGGGTGTCGAAGTAAGTGTTTCCTAACTCGCGACAACTGTGCTGAAGTACTTTTGTTTCCGCAATCTTGCTGAGCAAAGTTTCTGAAAAATCAGGAGAAACAAAAAACTTCAGTTCTATCTCGGTTTCCATAGTTTTACCTTTCGGGGACACTCACAACAGGATATGAGCAATTGTACTAATCAGCAAGTGACAAATATCACCCAAATGATGATCTAAAACAGTTTAAATCGGCGTTTTAATGGGTTAACATGCGCGCTTTATAGCATCGCTCAACATTTCACCATGATATTGGTGTATGTTTATTTCAGGTTATATTAATTAGGTTGAACAACCATGCCAGTAAATACAATTATGGGGTTATTTGCAAAGTCCCCAATTAAGCCTTTGCAGCGCCACGTTGTGTGCGTAACAGAATGTTGCTCTCATCTAGTAAACTTCTTCGAGACTAGCTCGAAGGGTGATTGGGAGAAAGCAGCGGAGATCCGTGCGCAGATTTCTCATCTTGAGAAAGAAGCCGACGTTTTGAAACGTGAGATCCGTCTTAAACTACCACGCGGCCTGTTCTTGCCTGTAGACCGTAGCGATATGCTAGAGCTACTGACGCAGCAAGATAAGCTTGCCAACCTTGCCAAAGACATTGCCGGTCGTGTTTACGGTCGCCAACTTGTCATTCCTGCGCCACTTCAAGAAAACTTCATCGCTTACGTGAAGCGTTGTCTTGATGCAGCTAACCAAGCTCAGAATGTTATCAACGAGCTAGATGAACTGCTTGAGACGGGCTTTAAAGGTCGTGAAGTGACTCTGGTAGCAGAGATGATTCACCAACTCGATGTCATCGAAGATGATACCGATGCCATGCAAATCCAGCTTCGTCAGCAACTGATGACGATTGAACAAGATATGAATCCTATCGATGTCATGTTCTTGTACAAAATTCTTGAATGGGTCGGCGGTATTGCAGATCAAGCTCAGCGCGTAGGCGCTCGTCTTGAACTCATGCTGTCTAGGTCTTAAACACACGTTAACTAAGTAACAAAGAGCGAAGAAGTATTAGGCGTTGAGCACAGACAATGCTTAAGAGATTGCCCTGCGCCAGACTTTTGCTCCGCTTGTTATGAAACAAAACTAGGTATTACAATGGATATTCTTGCAAACTACGGCACTATCCTGATTCTTGTTGCGGCGATGTTCGGTTTCCTTATGGCGATCGGTATCGGTGCAAACGATGTTGCCAATGCAATGGGTACTTCTGTTGGCTCTAAAGCTCTAACAGTTAAGCAAGCTATCATCATCGCGATGATCTTCGAATTCGCCGGCGCATACCTTGCTGGCGGTGAGGTAACAGACACTATCCGTAAGGGTGTGATTGAAACCTCGCTGTTTGCTCACCAGCCAGACGTTCTTGTATTCGGTATGATGTCGTCGCTATTGGCGGCAGGTACTTGGCTATTGCTCGCTTCTTACATGGGCTGGCCGGTATCGACCACTCACTCAATCATCGGCGCGATCATCGGTTTCGCTTGTGTGTCAGTGGGTACTGAAGCGGTTGACTGGGGCTCAGTAAAAGGCATCGTAGGTAGCTGGGTTATCACGCCTGTGATTTCTGGTTTCTTCGCTTACCTTATCTTCGTCAGTGCACAGCGCCTGATCTTTGATACTGAGAAGCCACTGTTTAACGCTAAACGCTTTGTTCCAGTGTACATGTTCATCACAACTATGGTGATTGCGCTGGTAACCATCAAGAAAGGTCTAAAACACGTAGGCTTGCACCTTGAAGGTATGGAAGCGTGGGCGTGGGCTGCAGGCGTTTCGTCTCTAGTTATGATTGGCGGTTACATCTACATCCAACGCAAGTTTGCAGACCGTGAAGAAGACCATGGCTTTAGCGGCGTAGAAGGTATCTTCAGCGTACTTATGGTTATCACAGCTTGTGCGATGGCATTTGCACATGGTTCAAACGACGTAGCAAACGCGATTGGTCCACTGTCTGCTGTTGTATCTACGGTAGAGCACATGGGTGAAATCACAGCTAAGAGCACTATCGCATGGTGGATTCTCCCTCTAGGTGGTATCGGTATCGTTGTGGGTCTTGCGACTATGGGTCATAAAGTAATGGCTACTGTAGGTACAGGCATCACTGAGCTAACTCCAAGCCGTGGTTTCGCAGCGCAGCTCGCAACAGCGTGTACCGTTGTTCTAGCATCTGGTACGGGTCTACCAATCTCGACAACACAGACTTTAGTTGGTGCGGTATTGGGTGTTGGTTTCGCTCGTGGTATCGCAGCGCTTAACCTAGGCGTTGTCCGTAACATCGTAGCTTCTTGGGTAGTAACCCTGCCTGCTGGTGCACTGCTAGCAGTGGTATTCTACTACATGATGCAAGCGGTATTTGGCGCATAAGCCAAGGCTTAGATAAAGTCAGAGAGATGTGAAGCTCACGTCATATTTGGCTCAAATTCAAATAAAGGGAGGCTTTGCCTCCCTTCTTTGTTGCACCCGGTTAAGAAACTTCATACTATTTGCCCATTCTAAAAAGTTTACAATTTGAGAGTGCGTATCAGCCTTGCTGCCAGCGCTACTTTCTTCATCATTCCCCATTGATACACTTAAGGGACTTACTGTGAAAAAACTGATCTGCATGATCATGGTGTCGTTACTCGCTGCTCCTGCGGCGTTGGCTCAAGATCGATATATTGCTGACAAGCTATTTACCTATCTGCACTCAGGGCCAAGCGCTCAGTATCGTATCATCGGCAGCATTAACGCTGGTGACAAAGTGCAACTGCTATCTTCTAACCGTGAAACGGGCTACTCACAAGTACAAGACAGCCGCGGCCGTAAAGGCTGGGTAGAGTCAAAGTTCGTCACGACACAAGAAAGCATGGCGGTACGCCTACCTCGCCTTGAGAAAGAACTGACTCAAGTTAAATCTCAGCTATCAAATGCCCGCGAAACAGCGGACAGCGAGAAAGGTGGTCTAGTCAGCTCACTAGAAGCACGTAACAAGCAAATTGCTGAGCTTGAGCAAAACTACTCTGACATCAGCGCACAGCTCACGTCTTCTCAAACTGAAATCCGCGAGCTACGCGCTAAGCTGGATACACAGAAAGAAGACCTACTACTACGTTACTTCATGTACGGTGGTGGTGTTGCGGGTATCGGCCTTTTGTTTGGCCTTATCCTTCCGCACATTATTCCACGTCGTAAGAAGAGTCCTAACGGCTGGGCATAACGCTTTAAAACATAGCTTTGAATACAAAAAACCGCCTTTCGGCGGTTTTTTTATTGCGGTTAGCTAGATAGAGGTTTAATCGTCATCAAAGTTGAACAGTGATTCCATATTCAAGCCTTGCTTAACTAGGATGTCACGCAGTCTACGTAGACCTTCGACCTGAATCTGACGTACACGCTCACGAGTTAGATTGATTTCTCGACCTACTTCTTCGAGAGTTGAAGCTCATAGCCTAATAACCCAAAGCGTCGTGCCAACACTTCTTTTTGTTTCGGGTTCAGTTCATCAAGCCAGTGGATAAGCGATGATTTAATGTCGTCATCTTGAGTTGAGACTTCTGGATCTGAATGCGTTGAATCCGGAATGATGTCCAACAGTGCTTTCTCACCGTCACCACCGATTGGCGTATCAACCGAACTAATACGTTCATTGAGTCTCAGCATCTTAGAGACATCACTGACCGGCTTATCTAGCTTCTGTGCGATCTCTTCAGCGGTTGGCTCGTGGTCGAGCTTTTGGGACAGTTCACGCGCAGTACGCAGGTAAATGTTGAGCTCTTTTACAACATGGATAGGCAGACGAATCGTGCGCGTTTGATTCATCAAAGCACGTTCAATCGTTTGGCGAATCCACCATGTCGCGTACGTTGAGAAACGGAAGCCACGTTCAGGGTCAAACTTCTCTACCGCACGAATAAGGCCTAGGTTGCCTTCTTCAATTAAATCGAGAAGCGCTAGACCACGGTTACTGTAGCGTCGAGAGATCTTAACCACTAATCGCAAATTACTTTCGATCATGCGTTTACGGGCTGCTTCATCGCCTTTCAGTGCACGTCTTGCGTAGAGCACTTCTTCTTCTGCGGTCAAAAGTGGTGAAAAGCCGATTTCGCCAAGATAGAGCTGGGTAGCGTCTAAGCTTTTCGCAGAAGCATCGTACAAATCCTTGTCTTCAGCTTCTGTAGCGGCGTCATCGTTAGTCAGTGTAGGTTCTACAACATCAACGGTCTCACTGTTGGTGTCGAAGTTTTCGTTCTTGGTTACTGCATTGCTGATACTCATAGCGCCTCCCCCTGGCGAGCTAGCAAGACATGACAACTCAACTATGTCGCTAACTTTCTCTGATTAAGTCAATCAAATTGCAAGTAGCTTTTCGTATGGTGTATTCGTTATACGGCAGTTACGGCAAGTAGCGTTTTGGGTTTACTGATTTTCCTTGATAACGAATTTCAAAGTGCAGTCTAACGCTGTTGGTTCCGGAGCTTCCCATCGTAGCGATTTTTTGTCCGGCTTTAACACTTTGTCCTTCCGATACCAATAGTCTGTCATTGTGAGCGTAAGCACTTAGGTAATTGTCGTTATGCTTAACAATAACGAGGTTTCCATAACCACGTAGTGCGTTGCCTGAGTAAACCACGGTTCCTTTTGCAGTGGCGACGATATCTTGGCCTCGGCGGCCTGCAATATCGATTCCTTTATTTCCTTGGTCCCCTGCAGAAAAGTTCTTTATGACACGACCCTTAGTCGGCCAGATCCAACTCGATACTTTTGCCGCTGTACTTGGCGCCGGTTTCGGTGCTGGTTTCGCCTTGGCGACGCTTTGCTTCGCGGCTGGCTTGGTTGTCTGTTTTACCGTTTGGGGTTTAGTGTTGTTAACATTTTGTTTACCTTTAGCCTCACCATACTCCTTTGTTTGAGTTTGATCAACCTTCTTTGCGGTGGTTTTTTGACTATTTTGCGTTGATGAGCTACCCGCTTTTGCCGGCGGTTTTGACGCAGCTGTCGCAGCACTCGAACTCGCTGCAGCCGTTGCTGCAGAGGCGGTTGCAACCTCACCAGAACCAGAACCAGCAAATGCCGGAGGGGAATAGACCGGACGCCATAAGTTCAAACGTTGACCTGGGTGAATCGTGTAAGGTTTCTTGAGATTATTGAGCCTTATCAGATCTTTAACATCTTTATCCGTGACGTATGAGATGAAATATAGGGTGTCCCCTTTTTGCACTTCATAGTAACTACCACGATAACTGCCTCGAGAAACACTATCGTACTTGCCTCCCAGATTTGAGACAGGCGCAGGCGAATGCCCAGCACACCCAACCAGTGCACTGGACAAAAAAACAACGGAGACCACTGCTTTTAGCCGCTTTTGCATTTACGCTAATTCACCTGCTACGAGAGGAACAAACCTCACTAATTCAATAACTTCGGTAGTAAAACTATCACCTTTACGAGTGATTTTTAATAGTTGTTGCTCATTATCACCGACAGGGATCACTAAACGTCCACCATCATTGAGCTGGGTCAATAGGGCTTGAGGGACTTCGGAAGCTGCAGCCGTGACGATAATGGCATCAAACGGCCCTTTGGCTTGCCAGCCTTGCCAGCCATCGCCGTGTTTGGTGGAAATATTATAAATATCAAGACGCTTTAGCCTGCGCTTTGCTTCCCATTGCAGTGCCTTTATTCGCTCAACCGAATAGACATGCTCCACCAACTGCGACAGCACGGCAGTTTGATAGCCTGAGCCAGTCCCGATTTCCAGCACTCGAGTATCGTGTGTCAGCTCAAGCAGCTCTGTCATTCTCGCGACAATGTAGGCTGAGAAATCGTCTGCCCAGCCCCAATAGGCAAAGCATTGTTATCGTAGGCTTGGTGAATCATCGCTTGTGAGACGAACTGCTCACGGGGTACGGAAAAAATAGCATCCAGCACACGGGTATCAGCACACCGTGCGCTCGGATAAACTCCACTAATTTCGCTGCTTGTGGGTTCATTAATTACTCTCTCCCTGACACCCAACGTTCCATCGCACCAATTGACTCATGTGCGGTCAAATCCACCTGCAGTGGCGTAATAGAAATGCGCCCATGTTCAACCGCGTAAAAATCGGTGCCCTCTCCGGCGTCCTGCTCTTTCCCCGGAGGTCCCAACCAATAAATGTCGTGCCCTCTTGGA
The DNA here is from genome assembly GCA_003263775.1 of Vibrio maritimus. GTDB lineage: Bacteria > Pseudomonadota > Gammaproteobacteria > Enterobacterales > Vibrionaceae > Vibrio > Vibrio maritimus. The sequence goes on along the minus strand of JYJJ01000001.1, from coordinate 96,714 downwards.
TCCTGCTGCTTAATCATCGCCTCAGCATGATGACGGGCACCCAATCGAGTCACCGCAACATCACCAAGCTGCGCCAGCGGCTTATCTGGGATGTTAATATTCAACAGTCGATTAGTCGGTACACGAGTCGCTAAATGGCGTTCTACAAATTGACGAGCGACGAGCGCCGCTGCGGCAAAATGCGTTTTACCGACCAGGCTGAACGCTATAGATTGAACGCCTAGAAAGTGCCCTTCCATAGCCGCTGCTACAGTACCAGAATAGAGCACATCGTCGCCCAAGTTAGCCCCATGGTTGATGCCAGACAGAACCAAATCGGGAAGATCGTCTTTCATCAATTCATTAAGCGCAAAGTGCACACAATCTGTTGGCGTTCCTTGAACCGAGAAAACACCGGGTTCAATTTCATTAACACGCAGCGGCTGCTCAAGTGTTAATGAGTTCGATGCACCCGAGCGGTTTCTGTCTGGTGCAACGATAGTTACATCAGCAATATTTGCCAGCTCCGCCGCTAATGTGCGAATTCCCTCGGCGTGTACGCATCATCATTACTGATGAGGACTTTGATTCTCTGTTTGTTTGTTTCCATGAACCCTAGAATTGCCTTTCTACTTCTTCTACATTTGCCAGCTCTCTAAGAATCGAGGTCGCAAAGCTCCCTGAATCCAAGAAAAAGCTTAGTGTTACCGAGTCTTCATCCCATTGTGCATTCAATGAGTCAGGCTTTAACACAATAGCGCGTCTGTCGTGACGCATGCGATTCCCGCGGATAAGTGCCATCAAATCTGGCTCTTGATCGACAATGCGTTGCTCAAGCAGCTCGGCATCATCCGTGGTAGGCAGCGCATTATCACCTGCCAATGCCGCGGTGATCATCCCAGTTTCGTCAAGAATGTCCCCTGCTAGTTCAGTATTGAAGCAGTCTTGCTGCAAACGCTCTGAAACAATGTGATTAAAGATCCATGAGCGCGCCGCAGAGAGATACAAGCTGCGTTTATTCTGATTGCGAGTGCGCACGTTGTCGCGCCCCCAACGCTTCGCTTCGCTCACGTTGTTACCATCGTGTCCGAAACGCTGCTGACCAAAATAATTTGGCACGCCAGAGTCACAAACCAGCGCTAAACGCGCTTTCAGTGCTTCAACATCTGAAACTTCAGTCAATCGGATCGCAAACTCATTGCCAGTAAGGTCGCCAGGACGCAGCTTTTTGTTGTGCCAGTCGGTCGCCACTATCTCAATACTAGGATACTGCGCTAAGAAGGCGCTAAAGTCTGGAACGTTCTTCTTTGGTAAATGGACACTTAGCCATTGCTCGGTCACGGCATGGCGATCTTTAAGGCCGGCCCAACCAATATCTTTCGATTTTACGCCACACACTTTGGCCAGTTCATTGGCGACAAAACTGGTGTTTTCACCATTTTTTCGTATGCGGAGCATCAGATGCTCCCCTTCTCCCGCGAACTCGAATCCCAGAACCTCATTCACAACGAAGTCTTGGTTGCTGGCTTTAAACTTAGCGCTAACCGCAGGTTTGCCGTGAAGATAATTCAGGTTGTCTAACACATCAGTCATGATATTTGCCTTTAGGACGTTACTTTGTTGATCAGTACCACAGCTTCTGTGGCGATACCTTCTTTACGTCCTGTAAAACCGAGTCTTTCCGTCGTGGTTGCTTTTACATTGATGTTGCCAATATCGGTTTCCAAATCAGCGGCTATAGTTTGGCACATAGCTTCAATGTGCGGAGCCATCTTTGGTGCTTGTGCCATGATGGTAACGTCAGCATTCACTAACTCATAACCTTGTGATTTGACCTTACTGTAGACATCACGCAGCAATGCTCGGCTATCGGCTCCTTTCCACTCTTCATCCGTGTCAGGAAAATGACGGCCAATGTCGCCCGCCGCAATAGCGCCTAACAATGCATCACATAACGCATGCAAAGCCACATCACCATCAGAATGGGCAATTAACCCTTGTTCATAAGGAATGGCGACACCGCCAATGATAACAGGGCCTTCACCACCAAACTTATGTACATCAAAGCCATGACCTATTCTCATTGTTCTAATTCCTTATTTTTGAGATAAAACTCCGCCAAAGCGAGATCCTCTGGACGAGTAATTTTAATGTTATCGCTGCGCCCTTCGACTAACAGTGGAGACAAGCCGGTCCACTCAACCGCTGATGCTTCATCAGTGATCGTGACCCCTTCTGCGAGCGCATCACTAAGCGCGCTGTGCAGTAATTCCACTTTAAACATCTGCGGGGTTAATGCATGCCAAAGACCCGCTCTATCAACAGTATGGTCGATACCTTGTGCATCGTTAGCGCGCTTCATCGTGTCTTTCACGGGGGCTGCGAGTATACCACCAACCGGGTGAGTGCTTACTTCATAGATGAGTTTGTTAATATCCTCATGGGTAATGCACGGTCTTGCTGCATCATGAACCAAGCACCACGCATTAGGAACACGCGCTTTAACGTATTCAACGGCCGACAGCACTGAATCTGCTCGTTCACTGCCACCAGACACTCGTATGACAGGCTTATCCGAGATAAACGATAAGCCCTCAAAGTATGGGTCACCGTCACTAATAGCAACGATGACACTGTCGATACTTCGATGCGCCAACAAACGTTCTAGGGTGTGCTCAAGAATGGTTTGCTCGTGGATTTTGAGATATTGTTTGGGAATATCCGCTTGCATGCGACTACCAACACCTGCTGCAGGTACGATAGCAATAATAGGGTGATGCTCAGGGATCATTGGTTGTCCTCACCTATGATTCGGTAGAAGGTTTCTCCTTGTTGAATCATTCCTAGCTCATGTCGTGCTCGCTCTTCAATGGCATCCAACCCTTGTCTAAGATCGTCAATCTCGGCAAACATTTCATCGTTGCGAGTTTGTAATTTGCCATTAACTTGTTGCTGTACTTGGATTTCTGTATCCACTTGTTGGAAATCAACAATGCCGTTTTTTCCAAACCAAAGGGTGTATTGAAGCCAAGAAAAAACCATTAGCAGCACAAGAGTGAAGATACGCATAAGTCGGAACATTCCATTGAGAAATTCTGCTCTTTATATAGCACAGTTTACACCTTGAAATAAGCGAAGAAAAAGCATTGTTGCATCCTAGGCACAAAAGTGAGCACCCACTAGCTTAATCTTGACGAGCGCATACCACTGGCTTGACGTTCAGCGTACTTAAGTAAGCGCAGCAGTGTTTCTATGACATGAAGTCAGGACTAGGAAACCGCGAGGGACAGTTCCGCTAAAGTGGTCTTTAAGCGGTTCGACATCAGCACTTGCTGGTTAAACTGGATACCTAGCAAACTGCCGCGACCCTGCTTTCGCACTGTTACTACCTCACACACCATCCCTGCAGGCAGAAACTGATTCAGTGCCGACTCCACTTTCACCTCTAAACCCTTACAAAAGTCATGAGCTTGTTCTAGGTAGACCCCACATCCCGCTAGAGAGAAATCGACGATTTTACCCTCTATAGAGGATTGACCATAAGACACGGTACAAGGCATCGAGAGCTTATAACGAGAATGCTCGCGGATCGGCTTGGATACAAACTCGGTCGGCGATGATAAGAAGAGATGGCTGCAAGGTAATTCTGAACTGGAACGAGCACGGCAGCGAAAAGCAATAACGTGACCAAAACGGGTATCGGAAAGTCCACGCACCACAAACTCACCGTCATTGATTTTCTGCTGTACAGCCGGAGTCAGTCCCGAGGTGTCAACGACAATAAACTCATCAACCTTGTAGCCAAGCAAGGTGACAGCCACGCCTTTGATGTCTGAATCACTCACCGAAGACAAGGTAAGTTTCATTCCCGGCTGCAAGAAACGGTAACTCTGTTTTTGTTGTTCTTGTCCCCATTCCATTGATAGAACCTCCTTAATTACAACAAGATAATTACACATTATTTACCAGCTCTATGCAATCAATCCCTTGCGCCTACAAAAGATACAAATGCTTACATTTATTTTAATTGCAAATAATAATAAATCGCATTAGCATTCATTCCGCAGTTCAATCGTAGACCTATTTCAGGTTCGTTCTGCTAATAACAAAAACAATTGTCTCGGATAATCGAGCTAGGATAGCCCCAATGAATTTCAAAGTGACCACACTTTGCAGTGCAGTGGTACTTGCACTCAATACTTCTCCGGTATTTGCCCAATCAGAACCAACAATAACTGACGAAACCTTGGTAATACACGCCCAAAGCTTCGACGACTATAAAGTCGATAGTGCCAGCGGCGCCATGCGCACTGACACCACCATGCTAGAAACTCCTCAGTCGGTAAACGTCATTCCTGAAATTGTGCTCGATGAGCAGTTAGCCACCACATTAGGTGAAGCACTGCAAAACGACGCCAGCGTGAATGCTGGTTCTCAAAAGTGGAATCGCGAAGTATTTTATCTGCGCGGCTTTGAGCTTTCGTCGACCAATGGCTATCTAAGAAACGGTCACTCACTCTTTACTCATTACATGCTGCCAATTGAGACCCTAGATCGTATCGAGGTTATCAAAGGACCGTCGAGCCTGCTTTACGGCAACTCGGCGCCTGGTGGCATGATCAACATGGTGTCTAAAAAGCCAACCGCGACACCACAGGTCAATGTTGGTACCGATATCGACCACCTTGGTAGCACTCGCTATCACATTGACGCTTCTGGTGCGCTTAATGAATCTGGCACATTGAGAGGTCGCACTGTGCTGGTGAAACAAGACGCAGTGGAATCTCGTCAATATGCTAATGGTGAACAACGCGAGCGTGATCGCTTTCTAGGCTATGGTGTGATTGAAGCGGATCTGTCTGACTGGGGTCTGTTGTCTGTTAACTATGAAAAGACCAACGACAATGCGCCACTGGATACGGGTTCTTGGTTAGACATGCAAGGCAACCGAATTGGTGATCGCGATATGATCCGCGATGCTTCTTGGTCATTCATCAACAACGATGTGGAAAACTGGGGTGCTGATCTTGATGTGTTCATCAACTCACAATGGCGCGCTAACTTCAGCTATAACTCACAGCATATGAAGCGTCACCGTTATGACTCTAGCCCAAAACCGACGGATCAAACCATCGTCGATGGTAGCTACACAATGAGTCCGTTTGACCGTCATGATACCTGGAAGACTCAAGCATTCCATGCTGACTTACATGGTGATTTCACAGCACTTAATGTTGATCACCAAGTACTGCTTGGCGTTAACGGTCAGTTTTATGACTACACTCAGCTGCGAGTTAAAGGTAGCTCCATCAATGTCAAACCAGGCGAATCTCCTAAGAATCCAGGTCTAGACTATCACAATGACGATACTGCCTACGAAAGTAGCAACCACTTCTACGGCATCTATGCGCAAGATCTGATTACTTTCAACGACCAATGGCAAGCGCTTGTGGGTGGCCGCTACGATCAGTACTTCAAAGATGGCACTAATAGTAACGGTGAAACCGTGAAAGGCGCGAACGACAGCCAAGCATTCTCACCGAAATTTGGCGTGATTTATCATCCAAACTATTCCGGCAGCATCTATGCTAACTACTCGGAAAGCTTCAATCCAGTCGACAATGTTGTCAATGATGATGCTCTATCACTGAGCGTACGCCAGAAAAGAGCCGCCAATACGAATTGGGTACTAAGTGGGAGCTTTTGGATAACCGCTTACTGTTGACGGGTGCGTTATTTGATATCGAAAAACGTAATATCAGTATCGAAGAGAATGGCTTCACTACTCAAAATGGTAATCAACACCACCGCGGTGCTGAAGCTGGTGCGCAAGGTCAGCTATCCGATAGCTGGTTTGTGATGACATCTGCCATGTACCTAGATGCCAAGTACGACAAGCACGACTTATATCAAGATAAGACTCCAGCAAACGTACCTGAATGGTCTGGCTCTGTTTGGACACGCTACGCATTTACTGACGCGACAGCATTTAATATCGGCTTGTTCTATCAAGGTGAGCGCTGGGCAGATAACGCCAACACAGTCACACTTGATGGTTACACCCGCGTGGATACCGGTGCATCGCACAAAATCAGCAGCGACTATGTAACTTGGGATTTCCGCTTCAACATCGAAAACCTATTTGATACCGAATATGTATCAGGCACGGGTGGCAGCACCAGCCACGGTGTAGTTACGGACGTACACTATGGCAATGAGCGCCGCTTTAAACTATCGGTCAACGCTTCATTCTAACTATCCCTTTCTTATACAAAGAGCGCTTCGGCGCTCTTTTTTATTGCTTATTGTCAATCTCGTCACCAGTTTGACATCAATACGTCATCCATCTTCCATCTAGTCTACGCAATTCTGACATATAGACGTCATACCCTCTTAACGACATTACATGGAAATTGTTTAGAGGTTGCTATGGATACCACCAGCCCGTTTCGCTTACCGAGAAAAACCCCACTGGGCATTGCAGAAAATGTTGCCGAGTGGCTACCGGCCTTTCTGTATTAGACCACTTATATGCACAGCGTCCACCAGGTTGTGATACCGAGCGTTTTCTTCGTTTTGCACTCGAGATCTTGGGCATTGATTATCACATTGTTACTGGAAGTCGAGATAATTTGCCTCAAACGGGAGCGACCCTCATTGTCGCCAACCACCCATTGGGTTGTGTTGAGGCGTCATCCTGCTGAGCTTTTGCTGCAACGCCGCAAAGATGTGAAGATCCTCGCCAATGAGTTTCTAAAACTGGTTCCCGAGCTTGAACCCTTGTTTATTGGTGTTGATGTATTTGATGGCGCGAATGCGCACAAGTCCAATACTCGCGCATTACGCCAAGCAAATCATCACCTCGAACAAGGTGGCGCACTCTTAGTGTTCCCGGCTGCGAAGTCTCACAACTGGTCGATAGCAAAGCACTTCGCCTCGAGGATAAAGAGTGGAGCCGCTCGGTCAGCACGCTCATCAAGAAAAACAAAGCACTGACCGTCCCAATTCACATTGGCGGCCTTAACTCCAAACGTTTTTATCTCGCGGGCAAGGTTCACCCAATACTTAGAACGGCCATGCTCGGCCGTGAGCTACTGAACAAGAAAAATCGCCCCATAAGCATTTCTATTGGGGAAGCCATCAAGTTCAAAGAGGTCAATACCTTAGATAATCGTCAACTGGTGAACTATCTTCGTCTCAATACTTATCTACTGAGCAAACAGCAAAGCCAAACGCCAACAGCAGCAACGAACCTTAATGCACAGTCGTCATCACGAGCACACCCAGAGCCGGTTGCCTCTGCTCTACCTTTGAGTGAACTGCTGAACGATATCGACCAGCTACCATCGCAGCACCACCTACTGTCTAGCGGTGAGTTTGATGTCTACTGCACGACCATGGATCATATTCCTGCCTTAATGCATGAGATTGGACGCATGCGAGAACACAACTTCCGTTTGGTAGGCGAAGGAACTGGGCAAGCACTGGATATCGACCACTTTGATAAGGATTACCAACACCTATTTATTTGGGACAAAGCGAACAATAAATTAGTGGGAGCTTACCGTCTTGGTCTGGTTGATAAATTGCTAGAGAAACACGGCATTCAAGGTCTTTATTCGCGCACTCTTTTTGACTATGAACACCCTTTTTTGGCTACCATGGGCAAATCGATTGAAATGGGTCGCAGCGTGATTGCTGAAGAGTATCAAAAGAGCATGAGTGCACTTTTGCTGCTTTGGAAGGGGATCGCCGAGTTTGTGCATCGTCACCCAGACTATACCATTTGTTTGGCCCGGTCAGTATCAGTAGTGACTATAGCGATGTAGCAAGACAATTGCTCACTGATACCATGACCTTGCATCACTATGACCAAGACAGTGCACAGCATGTCAGTGCCCCTAACCCACCCAAGCTTGCTGCTCATCCCAATTGGAACGCTCAGTTGCTGTCCGCGCTGGCTGATATGCAGTTACTCTCTCGTGTTATCGCACGCCTTGACCAAGGTAAAGGTGTGCCTGTACTACTCAGACAGTACCTCAGTCTCAACGGCAAGCTTGTCAGCTTTAATGTCGACCCTGACTTTAACAATGCTCTCGATGGATTGATTGTCGTCGACTTAAGACGAGTCCCACAGCGCTCCCTTGCTCGCTATATGGGTAGCGACAATGCCGGTCATTATCTTCACCGTCACAACCACTAGACGCCTTAAATGGTAGGAACGTCTAAACGACCTAAAAAGCAGCAAAAGCTGCTTTTTTTGTGTTCACCTTGTCTCATAACTGAGAATGAGGACGAACTTCCTTGAGAACTAGTCACAGAATGATACGCATCACAGTTCCTATGCAAAAGGCATGATAGAAAGCACTCAAAAACTATAACTCTTTCAGAAACTTCTGTTAGCCAAGCGCTTTCGAGGTTGAAAGAAACGATGAGATTTCGCAGTGACAGATTTGACGTACCAACAGGCGTTGGCGCTATTTCGCCATTTCCCTGGCTTTCTTTCGATTCGCAATGCGCAGCACCAATACGTTTATCTAAACGACCAATTCACTGCATGGTTACGCCAATACTCTGATGCAGATCCTATAGGCCTCAATGCCAGTCAATTAGCCAAACTCGTACCAAGCAACGTCGGAGATATGCTCAAAGAGTGTCACGATGCCAGCTTGGAATACATAGAGGCAGGACAATGTGCGCCGAAAATTCTCACGTTTCAAGGTTTAAACTCTGTCTCTTACTTCAATGTACTGAAGTTTAAAGTGTACATTGATGGCGAACCTTACATTTACACCACCAGTTTTGATGTGTCCGACTTACATCATGAGGTGAAGTTTTTTGAAAAAAAGGCGTATACCGATCCCCTCACCAAGCTGCACAATCTGGCCTACCTTAGCTCAGTGAACTGGCATTCTGGTTTTTGTGTAGTGATCGACCTTGATAACTTCAAACACGTTAACGATAGTTCAGGCCACAGTGAGGGCGACATCGTATTGATGCGGTTCGCACGCTGTTTGCGTCAAGCTTTCTCCGGACAGGATATTTTGGTTCGATATGGTGGTGATGAGTTCGTGGTTTTGACCCACGATAAAGATGAAGCAAGGCTAAACCAAGCGCTAGATAAGCTCTCCGTTTTGTTTCGTGATAACTTTGTTCAATACCCCATGCTTTGTCACAGCATCGGTTATGCCCCCTATCAAACCAGTTTACGTATCACGCTGAAAAAAGCCGACCTCGCGATGTACCGAGCCAAACATACCAAGCGTTCTGTCCGTTTAAAAAATCCGTCTTAAATATAAAAAATGGAGCGCAAGCGCTCCATTTTTTATTGTCATTACGCGTTATAGCGAGACTTCATTTTTAAGGTAAAGTTCACTAGTGCAATCAGCACTGGTACTTCAATTAGTGGCCCAATCACGCCCGCAAACGCCTCTGGTGAGTTCAAACCAAATACAGCAATCGCTACAGCAATAGCCAGTTCAAAGTTATTTCCTGTCGCGGTATAAGCGATAGACGCATTCTTATCGAATGGCACGCCCATCTTTTTCGCCACAAAGAAGCTTACAAAGAACATCAAGAAGAAGTAGATCGTCAATGGAATCGCGACACGAACCACTTGCATTGGTAGCTCTACAATCATCTCGCCCTTAAGGCTAAACATCAGCACAATAGTGGCAAGCAACGCGATAAGAGTGATCGGTGATACCGCTGGGATGAAAGTGTCGTTGTACCACTGCTCGCCTTTTTTCGCGACTAAGATCTTGCGGCTCAAAAAGCCTGCCAAAAATGGGATACCCAAATAGATCATTACGCTCTCGGCAATCTCTGCCATCGAGATGTCCACCACTTGCCCTTGGAAACCAAACTTAGGTGGCAACACAGTAATGAATAGCCATGCCAAGAAGCTATAGGTGATAATTTGGAATACACTGTTAAGCGCGACTAAGGCTGCGCCATATTCTTTGTTACCGCCACCAATATCATTCCACACCAATACCATAGCAATGCAGCGTGCGAGGCCAATCAAGATAACACCTGTCATCAAGCTAGGTTCATCGCCAAGGAAAGTTAGGGCTAGCACAAACATCAAGATCGGACCAACCAACCAGTTCATCACCAATGAGAGAGTGACAGCCTGCTTATCTTGCAGCACCTTACCCATCAAACCGTAATTCACTTTGGCAAGCGGTGGATACATCATCAAGATAAGGCCAATAGCAAGCGGTACGTTGGTACTGCCAACCGTCATTGACTCATTCAAGCTTTCGATTTGAGTTGGAAAAGCGACGCCCAATAGCACGCCAAACCCCATTGCTAAAAAGATCCACAAGGTTAGGAATCTATCCAAAAATCCCAATTTTTTTGGTTGCTCAATGGCTAGCTGAGACATGGTAACTCTCCAATATCGTTAATCGTCGAATAACGATAGTTAAGTGATAATAAAAGTCGGCATTGCGACTCACTGATGTTATTGATTCGAATTGGCCTAATCAAATGTTGATAAGGTCAACGCAGAAAACTCGTTTAACGCATCACGCCGTATGCGATAGCAGACTTTCGGTGGTGTTGATTCTGCACTGATAAACCCCGCCACTTTAAGTATCCGCAAATGCTCAGAAACGGTTGATTGGGCAAGTCCCAACTGCGATACAAGGTCACTGTTCAAGCAGCCACCAGCCCGCTCTAAATCAGACAAGATTCGGATAATTCGGATACGCGCCGGGTGCGACAATGCCTTCGCTTGCGCGGCTAGCTTCTTTTCTGCGGCTAACTGCTGCTCTGTGGCGATAAACATGTCTGGATTTTCAACGCTACAACTGGTCACTGTGTATCCTCTATCGTCTTTTGACGATAAACATACGCCTGAAACGAAAAAGAGTCAATCGTCTTTTAACGATTGACTCTGTTATTTATTCAATTCCGTTATCCAGCAACCGCTTTAGGCGCGCCAGGCAAGCGAATAGAGATAATCGTCGTGAGTACCAAGAAGGCAAACGACACCCACATGCAAGCCGCAAGACCCGCAACCTGGAACACCCAACCAGACAACACAGTGCCGATCAAACGCCCCATCGCATTAGCCATGTAGTAGAAGCCGACGTCCATCGACACGCCATCGCCTTTTGCATAACTCACAATCAAATAGCTGTGCAGGGATGAGTTGACCGCAAAGATAGCGCCAAAAATCAACAGCCCGACAACAATCACCACTTGCGGATACCATTGCATCTGAACACAGTAAGCAATGATGCCTGTGACCACGGCTAACGCCAGCGCCCACCACATAGCAGCGCTGCCATCTGGCACTCTGCCCTGCGCTTTGCCAGTAATCTTTGGTGCTACGCCTTGTACCACGCCATAAGCGATGACCCATAACGCTAGAAATCCACCGACTAAGGTATGATCCCAACCAAAGATAGAACCAAGATAAATTGGCAAGGCAACCACAAACCAAACATCACGAGCGCCAAACAGGAACATTCGCGCAGCGGATAAGATATTAATGCTCTCTGATTTCGAGAAGATCTGTTTGAATTTAGGCTTCGCTTTAGCCTTACCCATATCGCTCTCTAAGCTGATAACGCTGCCAATAAACACCAGTGTCAGCACTGCTGCCATTGCTGCAACGGCATATTGGAAGCCAAGAACCGAAAGCAATAAACCACCGATAAAAAAGCCTGCACCTTTCAGCGCATTCTTTGACCCAGTCAAGATGGCCACCCATTTATAAAGCGCGCCTTGCTGCTCATCTGGAACCAAGGTCTTGATGGCACTTTTGGCACTCATCTTATTCAGATCCTTAGCAATCCCTGAAAGCGCTTGAGCCGCCATCACCCACGGAATGGTTAACCAAGTGCTTGGAACTGCCAGCATTAACAATGCAAAGATCTGCATCCCAAGACCAATGTTCATGGTGCGGTTAAGACCTAAACGCGCCCCTAACCAGCCGCCAATAAGATTGGTGACCACACCAAAGAACTCATAAAAAAGAAACAGTGAGGCAATGGCAAGCGAACTGTAGCCGAGATCGTGGAAGTAAAGCACCACCAGCATTCGCAAGGCACCATCGGTAATGGTGAAATTCCAGTAGTTGAACGTCACCAACATATACTGGCGAACGCTTTTGCTAAGGTTAGACAACATAATTCTTCTGCCTAATAACAGGGGTAAGGATTCAGAGATAAAAGCCCTCATCAGAGGGCTTTATTCGCTGAGTTTTCTAACTGAATTGACTCGCTAAAGAGATTCCGATTAGAAAGTCGCAGCCAGCTTCTCTACGTAGTCAATTTGAGGCTGCTTGGTGAAAGCACCAGGGCGTAGTGCCTGGACTTCACGGCGAATCGTCTCAAGTTCCCAACCTTTCTCAAGCAGCAGATTTGCCGCAAGAAGACCGGTACGACCCGAACCGCCCATGCAGTGCATCGCAATTTTCTCGCCCGCTTCTACCGCTTGATGCAGTTCTGGTGAGATTGCTTTCCAGTCAGCTGCGAACTCAGTACCAGGTGCGCGATCATCTTCAATTGGCGTTTGGAACCACTTAATGCCTAGCGCCTGTGCTTTTTCTCCAAGCTCAGAGACGCCTGCTTCTGCCATCTCGTGATTATCCAGAGCGGTAACGATAACCGTGACACCTTGCTCTTTAAGTTGAGCTAGTGATTCATCTAATGACGCCTCTTTGGTACCTGGACAAGGCGTTAACACCAAGGCTGCGTTATCGACGTTTAGTTCCCATGTTGGATGCATCATCATTACCCCGCTAGACCGACTTTACGAACCAATTCTGCTGTGCGCGTTGCATAGCCCATTTCATTGTCATACCACGCGTAGATTTTCACCATGCGAGTACCAACCACCATAGTCGATTGCGCATCAACGATGGTTGAACGTTGGTCGCCACGGTAATCGATAGAAACCAGCGGACGCTCTTCAAAACCAAGGATGCCTTTTAGCTCGCCTTGTGATGCTTCCTTAAGAAGTGCGTTAACCTCTTCAGCTGTTGTATCGCGCTTAACGTCAAAGATGATGTCAGTGAGTGATGCATTCGCTAGAGGTACACGTACCGCGTGGCCGTTAATCTTGCCTTTTAGCTCAGGGAAGATTTCAACGATAGCCGTTGCGCTGCCGGTAGTAGTTGGGATAAGGCTCATGCCGCATGCGCGAGCACGACGCAAGTCTTTGTGCGGCGCATCAAGGATAGTTTGCGTGTTGGTTAGGTCGTGGATAGTCGTGAAAGACGACTGCTCGATACCCAGTTTCTCGTGAATCACCTTCACTACAGGCGCAATGCAGTTCGTGGTACAAGATGCTGCTGTCACGATGCGGTGAGCCGCTGCATCAAAGATTTCGTCATTCACACCGACAACAATGTTGGCAATGCCTTCTTCTTTCACTGGCGCAGACACCACGACACGCTTAACGCCTTGATCTAGGTATTTGTTTAGGAATTCAGTTTTACGGTGCACACCTGTTGCTTCAATCACAACATCACAGCCAGACCAATCAATCGCATCGATATCGCGCTCTTGAGTCGTTTTAATGCGCTTGCCATTTACCACAAGCTCATCACCTTCAACCGCTACACCGTGATGCCAAGTACCTTGTACTGAATCGAACTCCAATAGGTGACCGAGTGTGGTTGCATCACCTGCAACGTCATTAATCAAAACGAACTCTAACTCGTCCCAATCAAATGCTGCGCGAAGCGCCAAACGGCCAATTCGACCAAATCCGTTAATACCTACTTTAATCGCCATAACTTAATCTCTTAATTACGTAAAATATTCGGTTGTACCGTCAAGCTCTAGGCATCGTTTGATGATGACGCAAGCTCGTTAAAGTTTAGTTGATAGGCGCTTTGCAAACAGTTCGATTGCTCAAGCCCTTTCAATGTTCGATAGAGCCAACCCGGCAACCCTTCAGCTAAGCTGTAAAAGACATGCTGCCCTTGCCTTGTATCCTTGAGCACACCTGCTTGCCTTAGCATAGCAAGGTGCCTCGATACCTTAGGTTGGCTCTCTCCCAACGCCTCCACCAGATCGTTGACACAGACTGAGCCGTTGGCCGATACCCAAAGTAGGGTTCGAATACGGGTTTCATCGGACATCAATTTAAAAAACTCATGTGGAAGCATCTTTAAATACTCATATATGGATATACGTATATATTAAAACCCAACAAAAAAGAGTCAAGGATCTTTTTTCGCTGTCACAAAACTTTCATATAGAGATTTCAAGTATAGAAAAGCCCATCAACCTAGGAAGGTTGATGGGCTTATTTTTGGCGTCGGATTGAGCAGTGAACTAACGGTGTAAACGCTCAACGGCCTTAATGGTCTTGCTCAGGCTCTCTTCGGCAAGCGATGGCATTTTGCTCGCCATGGTTGCATAGAGGCTATCAATCATGGCCAATTTCACCAGCCTTGCGGTGCCATTCTTACCGAGCACTGGCTCGGGAGACGCTGGCGCGTACAGGGGAATATCAGACAGTGAAGAAAGCTCAGCATGATAGTTATTGGTAATCGAAATCACCGTCGCTCCAGATCGCTTGGCCTGGCGTACTGCATCCATAAGATCAACCGTTTGTCCCGAATGCGACACCACCAACACCACATCTTGCTCTTTCATAATGCTCGCTGACATCAGCATCAAATGTCGATCTTTTGGCACTGAAGACTTAATGCCAATTCTCAGTAACTTGTGCTGAAAGTCTTCGCAAATGATGCTCGATCCGCCAACAGCGAACAGCTCTATGTTGCGCGCTTTCAACAGTGCTTCGGCGGCGGCATCAACCATAGCCACATCGACAAAATTCAAGATTTCAGTCAGCGCATTGATGGAGTTCTGTAGCACCTTAGAGACAATCTTCTCAGCACTGTCGTCAGGCAATAAACGCTCGCTTGGCGCATAAGTTTGGGTCTCACTCTGAGCATAGAGCGACTCCTTCAACTGCTTAAAGCCGCTGAATCCTAACTTTTTAGATACCTTTACGATCAGTGCAGGCGAGACACTTAAACGCTCAGCTACCTCATTAATAGAGGTCGACTTCTGCATGAAGTGTGGCAGCAAAAAGTTCTCTGCAATCGACTGCTCCGTCTTGGTTAGTGACGGTATCATCATACGTATGTTGGGAATAACTTGATTCGAATTCAAAACATTCAACACAGCTCTCAAAGTATTTCCCTCATTATAACCCTAAAACCTCTGGCTTTTCCTCACTCACAAGTGAGCTTTGCGTATCCAAACGCTAACCTTCTAATGTCCAATGCTGATAAGACATTGGTTTATCACTTTCAAATCGGAAACCACAGTCGTGCATAACGCCGCTCGCTTTGCCAAACATCCTACTGGTCATGACCGCTCGTCCGCCGTTAATAAACACTTCCACACAAGAACTATCACGCAGTAATTGCAGTGATGTTGCTTTACCTTGCCAGGTTTTCTGTTGCCACAGACCCGTTTTTAGATTCTTACGTTTGGTTGTCACACCACTTGGTGTCACCTCTAACACAAGATCGTCTGCGATGGTAATCGTACTCGTCGCCCCATCAATATCTTGCAATAACAGTTCTGCACTCAGCCCCACAAGGGACGTAGATAAGCAATGACCAGAGAGGTGGTTTCGTCTCATTGTCGCCAACTCTTCTGCTGGTTGCTGCAACACTTCATTATTCAAAATCGTCAAACGGCGCGGGCAAGTCATTTGATGAATCCATCCAAACGCCTTGGTCGGTTGATAAGATTCATACTCATCCGGCTTACCCATCCAGCCAAACAGCAAGCGGCGTCCGTCTGCGTCTTCAAATGTTTGCGGTGCATAGAAGTCAAAGCCATAATCCAGCAAACAGGTACTCTCTACTTGATAATCAGCCTGCTGGTAATCCAGCGAACCAATCGTCACTTCAACATCAAAGGTTTCAGTCGCCTTACCGTCGATATCAATCCAAGTCTTCGGGCAGGTAATCAGGACATCTTTACCATCTAACGGGAACAAGTCTGGGCATTCGAGCATGAAGTTATTGTCTTGTTTGCCGTTAATGTCTGTACCGTAGATATCTCCGCATTTTTGCCACGTGGTTAAATCGCGAGAACGATATAAAATAACCACTCCTCGTTTTTGAAGATCTTCAGCACCTAACACCATGTAATAGTCATCACCATGGCGCCAAACCTTAGGGTCACGCACATGACCGCTATAACCGGCCGTAGATCCATCACCGGACCAAGTTTCTTCACTTCTCCAGATTCACTCAGCTGAGCGCGGCATTGGTAAGCAGTACGACCACCTTGTGGGTATTTAACATTACCGGTATAAAACAGTTCTAGTTTGCCATCCACTTCAATTGCAGAGCCAGAATAGCAACCAGAGACCTCGTACTCTTCTGTTGGTGCCAAAGCCAGCGGCTTATGTTGCCAATGGATCATATCTGTTGAGGTCGCAAGTCCCCATGCCTTTGCGCCATGCTCGCATTCAAGTGGATTCCACTGATAAAACAAATGGTACTCACCGTTATAGAAGCTCAGTCCATTTGGGTCATTAAGCAGACCGACACGAGGTGCAAAGTGCCAAACTGGACGGTAAGGATCGTGCTCACCTTGTTTTGGCACATTGAGTAAAGATTCGATGGTTTGCAGCAGGTATTGAGTGTCTGTCATAAAAACTCCAAAGCCTCCCTAGACAGGGAGGCTGGTCATTAAATCGCTTATTTCTTTTCTAGCATTTTGTCTGAGAAGCCCATGGTGTACGTTAGAGAGAACGCCACACCGCAGCTCACAGCATGCACCAGTAGGTAAGATAGAATCTGACCGTCTAGGTAAAGCAAGGTGCCTGGGATTACCGTCACCGCCATACCACTTGCTGCAAGACCAAGAATTTGCGCTACAAAGCCACCCGCAGCGCCGCCAATCAATGCGAAGACAAATGGACGGTAGTAACGTAAGTTCACACCAAAGATAGCTGGCTCAATAATGCCAAGGAATGCCGATACTGTAGATGGGTAACATAGTGCTTTCAGCTTCTTACTTTGAGTCTTCATGCCCACCGCCAGACACGCCGCACCTTGAGCAGAAATCGCACCAGTAATTAGAGCGTTGAACACGTTACTGCCTTCGTTTGCAAGAAGCTGGATTTCAAGCAAGTTGAAGACGTGGTGTACGCCGGTAATCACAATCAGATCCCAAACGAAACCAATAAACAGACCACTTAAACCAAATGGTAGGTCTAACAGATATTTCGTCGCTTCTACCATTGCCACTTCCACCATGTGGAATAGTGGACCAACCGCGAGTAGAGAAACCGCACTCATGATGAGTAGGGTTAGGAACGGGGTCATGACCAGATCAAACGCCTCTGGCATCACTGAGCGAATGCGGCGTTCCAGTTTGGCCGTTAAGAAACCGGCAATAAATGCAGGGATCACCGAGCCTTGATAGCCAACCACAGGGATAAAGCCAAAGAACATCAGCGGACTCGCTTCACCAAAACCCACCGCCCAAGCGTTAGGCAGTGCCGGTGATACCAACATAAGACCTAACACCAAGCCGATTAATGGGGTACCACCAAACACGCGGCTTGCAGACCAAGCTACCATTGCCGGTAAGAAGATGAACGCCGTATCCGTCAGAATTTGAGTATAAAGAATGAAATTAGCCGGGATAGATTCAGGCGTAAGACCAAATAGAGCCAGTACTTCTGGGCGCGTTACGAGGCCGCGAAGTCCCATGAACAAACCCGTTGCCACGAGTGCAGGAATCAGCGGGACAAACACGTCACTGAACGTACGAATAGCGCGTTGTAATGCCGTACCTTGCTGCTCTGCGGCCTGTTTAATTTCTGATTTTGAAGAGGTCGTCAAATCTAGGTTTTGAACCGCTTCAAACACTCGGTTTACGGTACCTGTTCCGAAGATGATTTGGTACTGACCGCTATTGAAGAACGCCCCTTTCACCTTATCAGTGTCTTCAATTTTCTCTTTATCAATTTTTTTCTCATCGGCCACCATCACACGTAAACGTGTGGCGCAGTGTGCCACTGAGACAATGTTTTCTTCACCGCCTAACGAGCTCACCAGCTCTTCTGCAATCAACGAATAAGACATCACTTCATCCTGCGATTTGTTTGTTGAGTAATTGCGTTTCAATCTATCACTCCTTTGCATGGCAGACGACGATCATTGTCACAAAATAAATTTATTTATGAAATTAACACAATCGTGAATTTTATCGTAAAATTTATTTTAAATAAAAAACAATAGGTTAGCTTTTATTTTGGATTCTAAGTGAAATTTAATAATTTACTATTGTGAATTTTTACGTAAACTAAACCCAACTTTATCGGCTAAGGTATCAACAAAATGATCATCTCTCTCGGTTGTGACCATGTAGGTTTCGAACACAAAGCTTTAATCATTAACCACTTAGAGCAAAAAGGTCACCAAGTGATCGACTTGGGCGCCCAATCTCCAGAGCGCACTGACTACCCTCAGTATGGTCTAGCGGTAGCAAAATCGGTGAAATCGGGTGAAGCCGATCGCGGAATTTTGATTTGCGGAACAGGGGTTGGCATTTCACTAGCGGCTAACAAGGTTCCTGGGATCCGCGCCGTAGTTTGTAGCGATCCTTATACCGCCCAACTTTCTCGTGAACACAACGACACCAATATTCTTTCATTTGGCTCTCGAGTCGTGGGTATTGAACTGGCTAAAATGATTGTTGATCGTTGGCTAGAAGGTGAGTTTGAAGGTGGTCGCCACCAAAACCGCGTTAACCAAATCGCAGACATTGAAAAGGAGCACGCTCATGGCTAAGTTTTGTCCCTCAATGATGTGTGTCGATTTCGCTAAACTGCCACAAGAGCTAGCGGAACTGGAGAAAGCGAAGGTTGATATGCTGCATATCGATGTAATGGATGGCCACTTTGTGCCTAACTTTGCACTCGGTCCTGAAGATATCAAAGCGATCCGTGACACCACTTCGATTCCTTATGACGTGCACTTAATGCTGTCTAACCCAGATCAATACATCGATCTTTTTGCCGACCTAGGTGCAAGCTTGATGTATGTTCATGCCGAGGCGCCTCCTCATCTGCACCGAACACTGGGAAACATTCAAGCTAAGGGCATTAAATCAGGTCTAGCGATTAACCCTGGAACGCCACTGAGTGTGATTGAAGATGTGCTTGATGTCACCGATGTGATTCTAGTGATGTCGGTAAATCCTGGCTTTGCGGGTCAAAAATTCATTCCGAATGCCTTTAATCGTATTGATCGTATTATCGAGATGATCGAAAAACAGGGCACTCAGACTAAACTCGCTATCGATGGTGCGATTAGCCCGGAAGTGATTGAGCAGCTAAAAGATAAGATTGAATACTTTATCTTGGGCACTGCTGGTCTATTTGGTAAAGAAACCAGCTATGCTGAAACCATGGATAACTTAAGATCCATCGCCAACACCAAACTTGAACAGGCAGCGTAACGCTTCCACCACGCTCCTGTCACGGCCTCCCCCATTTCTGACAAGACCTTTCCGATAGGAAAGGTCTTTCTTTCACTGCCAAAGCCTTCCATAATATCCCCAACACCTCAAAAGTCCCTCCTAATACTAGAGGAAACCATGACCAAAAGAATTCTCTTTGTTTGCCGTGGAAATTCTGCGCGCTCGCAACTGGCAGAAGCCATTGTTAACAGAGATTATGCGCCGCTCTATCAGGCATCTAGCGCAGGCAGTAGCCCAAGTCAGGTCGACAATCGAACCATCGAAACTTTACAACAAGCCGAGTTTGCTATTGATGCTCTGCGCTCTAAATCTATTGAAGAGTTCCAAGGCGAACATTTTGATTATGTCATTACCTTATGTTCATCAGCGCAGCGTGAATGTGGGGTATTTGAAAATAGTAACGAAAGTCTATTTTGGGATCTCCCTAGCCCGACATCGATCTCTGAAACCTCCTTCGAAGCCTCTTTATATGATCTGCAAAAACGCATTGATCTGTTTATGACGGTTCACAGCGATGCACACGATCTCGACTTCGATCCTTTGGTGGTACATAAATGCTTGAGCGATCCAACCCGCCTTTTGATCACGCTAATGATCTTTACCGAGGTCGAACTGAGCGTGGGCGAGTTGTGTGAGGCGCTTCAGGAATCTCAGCCGAAGATATCTCGCGCGCTTGCGGTGTTGAGAAACTGCAGTATCGTCACTGACAGACGAAAAGGCCAATGGGCTTTTTATTCTATTTCGGACAAACTGCCGCTTTGGGGTATCGATATTCTTGATGCCTCGGTCAAAAGTATGTCTCGTCAGATTTTGGCTGCAAACCAACTGCTTAACCAATCTAGTAATCGACCAGAGCGTCACCGTTAACGCCATTAATGACAATCCGCTTACCAACATCACCTTTAGGTAAGCGGTCATCTCTTTAGATTCACAACCGTGTAAAAACTGCTGACTCCTATCTCAATGTGATGACAAATCACACTAAATACGCA
This sequence comes from Vibrio maritimus, assembly GCA_003263775.1. Lineage (GTDB taxonomy): Bacteria > Pseudomonadota > Gammaproteobacteria > Enterobacterales > Vibrionaceae > Vibrio > Vibrio maritimus. Next base: position 76,250 of record JYJJ01000001.1, on the reverse strand, counting down.
GAGATTATCGACAAAAGTTAAACGCAATCGTTTTACACCTTGTTTTACCGCACATCTGTCAGTTTTGAAAAAAAGTTACCAAATGGTGGTGATTCATCCGGTTTATTTATTTTGATCCAAAAATTAAATCTTAAGCGCCGAAACCTTGCTCTAAAACAACTTATGCACGGTGAAATCCGATCAATTCGGTGGTAGAATTCGTGCCCGAAAAGAAAAAAAATTACAGAATTAGCGGTTATTTTTTTGCAATCTTACTGAATTAACCTAGTAAGTGCCCAAAAAAGTGGCCTAGAAAGCGCCTCATTTAGTCATAAAATGACTAAACTTGATGAAAGACTTTCACTCCTAGAAGAAGCGAAACTAGAGAAAGAAATTGATAGCTCACGTGAATTATTTGTGGGCATCCCTAGCCTTCTAGAGAGACTAATACTAACTTTCAAATTGTAATAATATTTACCGGAGAGTATCTTCCATGAAAAAGACCAAAATCGTATGTACGATTGGCCCTAAAACTGAATCAGTAGAGAAGCTAACTGAGCTTGTTAACGCTGGCATGAACGTTATGCGTCTAAACTTCTCTCACGGTGACTACGAAGAGCACGGCACTCGTATTGCTAACTTCCGTGAAGTAATGGCAAACGTAGGTAAGCAACTTGCAATTCTTCTAGACACTAAAGGTCCAGAAATTCGTACTATCAAGCTAGAAGGCGGCAACGACGTTGATCTAGTAGCTGGTCAAGAATTCACTTTCACAACTGACATCGCTGTTGTAGGTAACAAAAACACTGTTGCTGTAACTTACGCAGGTTTCGCAAAAGATCTTTCTGCTGGTAACACTATCCTAGTAGACGACGGTCTAATCGAAATGGAAGTTATCTCTACAACTGACACTGAAGTTAAGTGTAAAGTTCTTAACAACGGCGCACTTGGTGAAAACAAAGGTGTTAACCTTCCAGGCGTTTCTGTTCAACTTCCAGCTCTATCTGAAAAAGATAAGAACGACCTTAAGTTTGGTTGTGAGCAAGGCGTTGATTTCGTAGCTGCATCTTTCATCCGTAAAGCAGCAGACGTTAAAGAAATCCGTGAAGTGCTAAACGCAAACGGTGGCGAAAACATCCACATCATCTCTAAGATTGAGAACCAAGAAGGTGTAGATAACTTCGACGAGATCCTTGAGCTTTCTGACGGCATCATGGTTGCACGTGGTGACCTAGGTGTTGAAATCCCAGCTGAAGAAGTAATCTTCGCTCAGAAGATGATGATCGAGAAGTGTAACCGTGCTCGTAAGACTGTTATCACTGCAACTCAAATGCTTGATTCTATGATCAACAACCCACGTCCAACTCGTGCAGAAGCGGGTGACGTTGCGAACGCAATCATGGACGGTACAGATGCAGTAATGCTTTCTGGTGAAACAGCGAAAGGTAAGTACCCTGTTGAAGCGGTAACTATCATGGCTCAAATCGCTAACCGTACTGACGGCGCACTGAAAGCTGAACTAGGTTCTCGCCTAGACAGCCCACGCCTACGTATCACTGAAGCAGTATGTAAAGGTGCAGTAGACACAGCTGAGAAGCTAGCTGCTCCTCTAATCATCGTTGCTACTGAAGGTGGTAAGTCTGCACGTTCTGTACGTAAGTACTTCCCAACAGCAAGCATCGTTGCTCTAACGACTAACGCTAAAACAGCTGCACAGCTAGTTCTTACTAAAGGTGTTCGTCCAGTTCTTGTTGATTCAATCGACAGCACTGATGAGTTCTACAAAAACGGTAAAGAGTACGCTCTAGAATCTGGTTTTGGTAAGAAAGGCGACATCGTAGTTATGGTTTCTGGTGCACTAGTAGCATCTGGTACTACGAACACAGCGTCTGTTCACGTACTATAATTCCGAAGATATATACAAAATATCTATAAAAAGAGGCTTACGCCCTCTTTTTTTTATAATTTTCTTGCCCAAATTTTCAACACGCTGTACTATCAGACATGCTTTACAACACGGCATACCGCCGTGCGTTTCCAGATTTTATTTTCTGAGTTAAGAGGTGTAACGTGTCAAGCCCAACATTGACAGACAAAGTCGCTAAAATGATCTGTCAGGATATTCTATCGGGGGAGCTCAAGCCTAACCAAAAACTGGTGGTCGCTGAGCTTAAGGAAAAGTACAACGTAGGAGCCTCTCCTATTCGAGAAGCACTGATTCAACTTTCGTGGATTAAATACGTCAAACTCGAACCACAAAAAGGCTGCTGGGTAGCACCTATTTCTAAGGTAGAGCTGTATGATTTGTATGAAAGCTTGAAGGTTGTCTCGTCGGTACTGTTGGAGAAGTCAATCCAGCAAGGCAGCGAAAGTTGGGAGTTAGAAATCCTAACAGAGTTCCACAAGCTATCTCGCTTCAAGTTCCAAGGGGATAATTTTAACTGGCAGGAATGGGAAGATCGTCAAGAAGCTTTCTATAGTTCTTTGCTCAGCGGATGCTTCTCTAAGAACATGCTCGACTTCTTTAATGACATCATCAGACAAGTCAAACGCTATCGCCGCATCTCACTAAGCCACTCGCCTAAAGCCTTCTCAGAGTTATTTAACCTTGAAGAGCACGAGAAGATGATGAAGCTAACGCTCGATAAAGACATCGACGGGGCTCGTCAACAACTGACCCAATATCTCAACGATATGATGAAAGACATCGAACCGACGGTCAGCGAAATCGAAATGAACTAAACAAAAAATCGGGCTAGCCCCGATTTTTACCATCCAAAGAATTCTTTATGATGTGTGTTGAGCAGAAGCACCATAGGCAAAAAGTATAATGCGCTCAACTTAATACCCAGTACGACCAAAGCGCCGATGGTGAGCCTTACCAAAAAGTGATTGTACATAACAAACCTCTATCACCTAACTCATTGACATCCAAGTGAATACTGTCCAATCAAAAGTAAATTCCATTCTTGAGGAAGGAGAAAATGTGAACAAAAAAGTGTGACCTTACTCCAAGAACGCCTAGTTTACTGATTACACTTAACAGGTCAAGTTTTAATCAGCATTAGACTAAAGTCTAATACAGTGGCACGTTTTTTACACGTCTCAAAAGCAAGAAGAGAGTTGCTGTTAGCGAAGGGATGAGAAAAAGGTAAGGTGTGGAAGGTACAAAAAAGCCGCATATCGATGCGGCTTTTTGCTATTTGACTACGCGAAGACTTGGTCGCCCTTTTGGTTTAGGCGGCTCATCATCTCCGTTAGGCTCTTCATTGCTTTGCTCTGGCTGCTCAGTTTCTGCTGCCACGGACAAACCTGTCACCACTTCTGGCTCTGAAATGTCTTCTTCTTCAATCGAAAGATACGCATCTTCAGGTTCGAACATAGTGCCTGCGCCGTTTTCACGAGCATAAATCGCTTGTACTGAATACAAAGGAGCAATCACAGAGTGCGGCTTACCACCGAATCGAGCATGAAACGTAATCGCTTCGTTACCCAACTCAAGCTGACCAACCGCTCTTGGAGCAATATTAAGAATAATCTGACCATCTTGCACGAACTCCAAAGGAACTCGCACACCCGGCATATTTGCATCAACAACAATATGCGGGGTTAAATCATTCTCAACTAGCCAATCATAAAATGCGCGAAGCATATATGGTCGGCGAGGTGTCATTTTTTCAATATCCATCGTCTCGAGAGAAACCTATAAGGACTAGCGAACCAAACGCATCTCACGCTCAGCTTCTGTTAGAGAAGCTAGGAATGAATCACGTTCAAATACACGGTTCATGTACACTTTGATTTCTTTTGAGCCAGGACCAACAAGCTCTATGCCCATTTCTGGCAAACGCCACAATAGTGGAGCTAGGTAGCAATCAATTAGGCTGAACTCTTCGCTCATGAAGTACTCGTACTCAGCAAAAATAGGCGCTAGAGTCAGTAGGTCATTGCGAAGTTTGTTGCGTGCCGCTTCTGCTTCTTCTGCAGAACCTTTCATTACTTTCTCAGCTAGCGAGTACCAGTTGCGCTCAATGCGGTAAATCATTAGGCGGCTGTTACCACGCGCTACCGGATATACTGGCATTAGCGGTGGATGAGGGAAACGCTCATCTAGGTATTCCATGATGATCTTTGAGTCGTAAAGGGCTAGCTCACGATCGACCAAAGTTGGAACAGTCTTGTATGGGTTTAGCTCAGCAAGCTCAGCTGGGATGTTTACGTCATCCACTAACTCGACTTCAACACTAACCCCTTTTTCCGCTAGAACGATTCGAACCTGGTGGCTATACAAATCAGTAGCACTGGAAAAAAGAGTCATCACAGAACGTTTATTGGCAGCTACAGCCATGGAGCTCCGGGATACTTACAAAAAACAATGGAGGCGAGGCCTCCATTGTGAACAAATTGGAATTAACGCGCTATGATAGCACAATTAGTGAACATCACGCCAATACTCTTTCTTGAGCAGCACAACGACGATAGTGAAGATGACTAGGAACGCCATCACCCACCAACCTAGTGCGTGACGCTCGAGTTTCACAGGATCACCTGAGTACTCAAGGAAGTTAACTAGGTCACGTACCGCATCGTCATACTCACTTGAGCTCAGCTCACCACGCCATCGGTTTCAGTACCAACAATCACCTGAACTTCTTCACCATCAACTACTTTAGTTTCGAAGATCGGCGTTGGAATGCCCTGTAGCTCTTCAAGAACGTGCGGCATACCAACATTTGGGAATGTGGTGTTATTCACGCCAAACGGACGGCTTGGATCGACGTAGAACGTGCGTAGGTACGTGTATAACCAATCCACACCACGAACACGAGCAACCAAAGTAAGATCCGGTGGCGCAGCACCAAACCAAGCTGCTGCTTGTTTCTGAGGCATAGCGTTAACCATTAGGTCACCGATCTTTGCTTCTGGATCGAAAACTAGGTTTTCTTTGGCTAGATCGACAGGGATACCCAAGTCAGTTGCTACACGCTCATAGCGCTGATACTGCGTCGAGTGACACGCAAAGCAGTAGTTCATAAACAGCTTAGCACCGTTTTGAAGCGACGCTTTGTCCGTCAAATCATTGTTTGCTTTATCAAGATTTACATTACCACCAGCGGCTAGTGCTAGAGATGGCAGCAATGCGAAAAGTACTACAATCCACTTTTTCATTTGAATGTCACCCTCTCTGGCAATGGCTTGGTGTTTTCATTCTTACTGTAGAAGAACAGCAGAACGAAGAACATGAAGTAACCTAAACTGAAGATCTGAGCCAGTAGCGTATACGTTGGCGTCGCTGGTAGCGCACCAAGAATACCCAAAGCAATAAAGCTAATGGTGAACTGGATGATGTTAATTAGGTGAATCTTACTTCTGTAGCGATAAGAGCGAACTTTACAACGGTCGAACCAAGGAAGTAGGAACAGGAATACAATCGATAGTCCCATTGCAACTACACCTAGTAGCTTGTCTGGTACCGCACGCAGAATCGCGTAGAACGGAGTGAAGTACCATACAGGAGCAATGTGCTCAGGTGTCTTCAGCGGGTTCGCAGCTTCAAAGTTAGGTGGCTCAAGGAAGTAACCGCCCATCTCTGGATTAAAGAACAGCACATAACAGAACAGGAAGAAGAAGCCAGCTACACCAACCAGATCTTTCACCGTACCGTACGGATGGAAAGGAATCGAATCAATGATGTCGTATTTCTTGCTGTAGTAGTCGTGGAACTTGAACTGCGTCTTGTAGTCATCGCCCATGCTGCCTTTCGGAAGCTTAGTCTCAATACCATCTGGGTTGTTTGAACCCACTTCGTGTAGAGCGAGTACGTGCAGTACAACCAGCAGTAGTAGTACGATTGGTAGAGCAATCACGTGCAGTGCGAAGAAACGGTTTAGCGTTGCACCGGAGATGATGTAGTCACCACGGATCCAAAGCGTTAGGTCATCACCGATAACTGGAATCGCACCAAATAGCGAGATGATTACCTGTGCACCCCAGTAAGACATTTGTCCCCAAGCAGTAGATAACCCATAAATGCTTCTGCCATCAACACAAGGAAGATCAGCATGCCGAATACCCAAAGCAGCTCACGCGGCTTCTGATAAGAACCATAGATAAGACCACGGAACATATGTAGGTAAACAACAACGAAGAAGGCCGAGGCACCCGTTGAGTGCATATAGCGCAGTAGCCATCCGTATTCCACATCACGCATGATGTATTCAACAGAGGCAAACGCACCTTCACCAGAAGGTACGTAGTTCATTGTCAGCCAAATACCGGTTAGGATCTGGTTGACCAACACTAGCATCGCTAGTGAACCAAACAGATACCAAAAGTTGAAGTTTTTTGGCATTGGGTATTCGGATAGATGCTTTTTATAAGCATTCATCGCAGGTAGACGTTTTTCTACCCAATCAAGTAACGCTTGCATTATGCATCCCCCTCATCAACACCAATAAGGATTCTGGTATCACTCAAGTACATGTGTTTAGGAATGACTAGGTTGAGTGGTGCTGGTACGTTCTGGAAAACACGACCAGCCATATCAAACTTAGAACCATGACATGGACAGAAGAAACCCGATTTCACACCCTGGACTTGTTCACTAAAGGAATCAGCAAGATAGGTAGGCGAACAACCTAGGTGGGTACAGAAACCAACAGCGACAAAGTACTCCGGTTTAATGGAGCGGTACACATTCTGTGCATACTCTGGCTGCTGCTCTTCCGCAGAATCAGGGTCACGTAGCTGACTGGCTAGGTTGCTTAGGTTGTCCACAACAGATTGCGCGCGACGCACAACCCATACCGGCTTACCTTGCCATTCAACACGAACCATTTGACCTTCTTCGAGCTTACTGACGTCCACTTCAACAGGGGCACCAGCGGCTTTCGCTTTGGCACTTGGGTTCCAAGATTTAATAAAAGGAACGGCGACTGCAGCTGCTCCCAAACCACCGACAACCGCAGTTGTCGCAGTAAGGAAACGCCTGCGACCGTTATTTAAAGGCGCATTGCTCATCCAACATTTCTCCCATTTGCTCCTTTGGGTCAACACTGAGCGAATCCAAGTTGCTCTTTTAGATGGAATAACCCATTGGGGAACCATTCCTTGGGCTATTTTCCTTCAAATTGAACGAGCCAATAGTACTAATTATTTTGGCTACTTGAGTCTGCTCAGACATCGATTCCGACCAGTAGAGCATGGCTAACAAAATACGAATTTTAGTTGTATTTATTTGATAGCAAATGATAAAGAAAACCCTACTTTTTGACAAGATAAAGCTACCTTTTCGTAACATCTATAGCGGGAATTCGCTTGCTAGTTCACAAAAGGAGGGAAAAGGAGAGAATGAAGATCAGAGTTTCTGAATTTAGTAGGGTTATTGGACGTATAAAAACAAAAAAGCCCAGCCGAAGCTGAGCTTTTTGATTCCACGTTCCAACATAAAGTTGGAAAGCATAATCTTCTCGGTAAGGAGAAAATTAACGCTTAGAGAACTGTGGACGACGACGTGCTTTACGTAGACCAACTTTCTTACGTTCAACGCAACGAGCGTCACGCGTAACGTAGCCAGCTGCACGTAGAGCAGGACGTAGAGTTTCATCGTATTCCATTAGCGCGCGAGTGATACCGTGACGGATAGCACCTGCTTGACCAGAAATACCGCCACCTTTTACAGTAACGAATAGGTCTAGCTTCTCAGTTAGTTCAGTTAGCTCTAGAGGCTGACGAACTACCATGCAAGAAGTTTCGCGACCGAAGTATACTTCTAGTTCACGCTTGTTAACTACGATATTGCCAGTGCCTGGTTTGATGAAAACACGAGCAGCTGAGCTTTTGCGACGGCCAGTGCCGTAGTATTGATTCTCTGCCATTTTCGAAATCCCCGATTAGATGTCTAGTACTTGTGGTTGTTGAGCAACATGGTTGTGCTCAGCGCCAGCGTAAACTTTAAGCTTACGGTACATAGCACGGCCTAGAGGACCACGTGGTAGCATACCTTTAACCGCTAGCTCAAGAGCCATTTCAGGCTTACGATCGATCAGCTTTTCAAAAGTGATTGATTTTAGGCCGCCTGGGAACTCAGAGTGACGGTAGTAAACTTTGTTCTTAGCCTTGTTACCAGTTACAGTAACTTTCTCAGCGTTAACAACGATGATGTAATCACCAGTGTCAGTGTGCGGAGTGTATTCAGCTTTATGTTTGCCACGTAGCGAGATGCAATTTCACTTGCTAGACGGCCAAGAGTTTTACCTTCAGCGTCTACAACGTACCAGTCGCGTTTTACAGTTTCTGGTTTAGCAACGAAAGTTTTCATGCTAATAATAACCCGTTAATTTAATTTACACTTAAGGAGCTTTCGCTCCCACTGTCTAAGAGCCCATACATCACCCCTTCGAGTGTTGAAACTCTCGCATCGTTCCTCAAAAAGTTTGAAGAAACTCGCCTGCAGTAACGGTGGGTCGCAGGATTATAGAGAAGCTCGCGGAAAAAATCATCTATTTTTTGGACAAATTGGCCAAAAACATCAAGGTAGATGCTCAGAAGCCAAATAGTCATGGCTTTGCATCTCCGTGAGACGCGAAATACAGCGCTTAAACTCAAACTCCAATTGACCTTGAGTGTACAACTCCTCTAGAGCGACTTCGGCTGAAATGATCAGTTTTACCCGCCTTTCATAAAATTCATCCACTAACGCAATAAAGCGCCTAGCGGCATCATCCAGTTTGGCATCCATCTGCTTCACATCAGCCAGTAGCACCGTGTGATAAATTCTAGACATCTCTATATAGTCGTTTTGACTGCGCATGGTTTGACACAATTGTGCGAAGCTCGCGAACAAGACATCGTCAGCGGCGGCAAACACGTCAATGTCACGGTGATTAATCTCAATACTGGCCTCATGAACGCGATCGTCTATCACCAACTGATTGAAATAGCGCTCAAGGTTTTGGTTTGCCGCTTCATCGAGAGGGAAATGGTAAATCTCTGCCTGCTCAAGCGTGCGCAGTCGATAATCAATACCGCTGTCGACATTTAGCACCACACACTGACTTTGAATCAACGAAATAGCTGGCATAAACCGAGCACGCTGGAGACCATTGCGATACAAGTTTTCCGGAGGGATATTGGACGTTGCCACAAGGACAACCCCACGCTTAAACAGCTCTTGTAGCAAAGTCGCTAGAATCATCGCATCAGTAATATCTGAGACAAAAAACTCATCGAAGCAAATAATTTTAGCTTCGGATTCAAAGGTGTCGGCGACTTTCTCTAGCGGGTTTTCAACGTCTCCAAGCCGTTTTAGTTCATCGTGTACACGGTACATAAAGCGGTGGAAGTGAACGCGCATTTTTCTCGATGTCGGCAAACTATCAAAAAATGCGTCCATCAAATAGGTCTTACCGCGCCCTACTCCGCCCCAGAAATACAGCCCTTTGGGAGGCACTGCTTGCTCTGGTTTCTTGCCTAGCAGCTTTTGCATCATTGAAAGCGGCGGCGCTTCAAATTTTAAATAATCACTAAATTGGAGGTGTAATTTGTCTAAGGCTTCCACTGCAGTGCGTTGGGCGGGATCTGCCTGGAAACCATTTGTTTTTATATCATGTTCGTATCTTTCTATGGGCGTCATGGATTACTCGCAACACTGATCCAAGGGCTAAAGAGCGCGTATTTTTGCTTTATTGGCTCGAAATCTCATAGTAACATGCTATACGACGTGTGTAACCACTTGGTAACGCACATGTTAATAATCATTATAAAGGAGCTGTTATGCCTTGGATATATGCCATTGTCGGCTTGCTAGTTGGTGCTATTCTAGGAATTGTGATTTCCCGACTGACTACTCCACAATACAAGAAACAAAAGACGCTACAAAAAGACCTCGAGTCCGCTAAGTTTGCATTAGAACAGCAAAGACAAGAACTGTCGGATCATTTTGCGCAAACCGCAGAAATGCTCGACACGCTGGGCAAAGACTACACCAAGCTTTATCAGCACATGGCTAAAACCTCTACTGAGCTAATGCCTAACCTGCCTGAGCAAGATAATCCATTTGTGAAGAAAATCGCTGAACACAACGTAGAAGTCGTTGACGCTAACGATTCTGCCGATCAGCCACCTAAAGATTATGTTAACGGTGCAACCGGTCTGTTGAGAGAAGAGAAAAAAGAAGTGGTTGAAGCCCCTTCGGCCATCGCTCAAGAGCCCGTAACCACAGCCAAAGCTTCTTAATTAGAAACACCGTAATCGGCCAGCCATTGAATCAATTGCTGGCCGTTTTTATATTAAGGCTGAACTTTACCACAATCGTTGAGTCATAAACCTTACTGATCCTATGAGGAGTTTTATGATGAAAAACCCGTACTTGCGTTAACTGTTCTTTCGTTAAGCCTAAGTGCAATCATCGCCCCACTACCTGCGACGGCCGCTTTACCATTGTCTGTTAATGGTGAGCAACTACCAAGCCTTGCACCTATGCTAGAAAAGGTTACCCCGGCGGTGGTCAGCATTGCTGTAGAGGGGACTCAAGTTTCTCGACAACAACTGCCAGACCAGTTCCGCTTTTTCTTTGGTCCTGACTTCCCTACTGAACAGCTTCAAGAGCGCCCATTCCGCGGGCTAGGCTCCGGTGTCGTTATTGACGCCAAGAAAGGCTACATCGTGACTAACTATCACGTCATCAATGGCGCGGAAGAGATCCGTATCAAACTTGGTGATGGACGTGAGTTCGATGCTGAACTTGTTGGTGGCGATGAAATGTCTGACGTTGCCTGCTAAAAGTAGATGGTGCTAAGAACCTGACAGAGATTAAAGTGGCTGATTCAGACGGGCTTCGTGTTGGCGACTTCACCGTCGCGATTGGTAACCCATTTGGTCTAGGACAAACCGTTACCTCCGGTATCGTATCCGCATTGGGTCGAAGTGGCCTCAACATTGAAAACTTTGAAAACTTCATCCAGACCGATGCGGCTATTAACAGTGGTAACTCCGGTGGCGCCTTGGTAAACCTCAACGGTGAGCTTATTGGTATCAACACTGCCATCTTAGGACCAAATGGTGGCAACGTTGGTATTGGTTTCGCCATCCCATCGAACATGATGACCAACCTTACCGGTCAAATCATTGAGTTTGGTGAGGTGAAACGTGGCATGCTGGGCGTTCAAGGTGGCGAAGTCACCTCAGAGCTTGCAGAAGCACTCGGCTATGATTCAAGCAAAGGTGCGTTTGTCAGCCAAGTCGTACCTGATAGCGCAGCAGACAAAGCAGGGCTGGAAGCTGGCGATATCATCGTCTCGGTAAATGGCAAGAAAATCTCCACCTTTAGCGAGCTACGTGCCAAAGTCGCCACTCTCGGGGCGGGCAAAACGGTCACGCTTGGCGTGGTTCGTGATGGCAAAGAAAAGTCTTTCGAAGCGACGCTGAAAGAATCCACACAATCAGCAACCAAAGCGGACAAGCTTCATGAAGGACTCACTGGTGCAGAGTTTGCTAATACGACCAGCAGTGATGCCATTGAAGGGGTTAAGGTAACATCGGTTGCAGAAGGCTCTCCTGCCGCTCAGTACGAGCTACAAAAAGATGACATTATCATCGGTGTTAACCGTACTCGAGTGAAAAACGTCGCTCAGCTGCGTAAGCTGCTCGAGAAAAAAACCTGGCGTACTAGCACTGAACATTCAGCGCGGCGACAGAACCATCTACCTGGTCGTTAGATAATCACGACGGAGCTTGGTTAATTTTGTGTCATAGAGCAGCCCTATTAAGGCTGCTCTTTTATTCTCAGCGGTATAAATGATATCCTTTCCAACTCTGCTGTACGTCTTTTACTTTTTCGGTTGATTTCAAAAAATTATCTCGTTTTGCGAGTTAGTTAATACTAACTTAACAAGGTAACCGTTTGCTAAGTCTGACATTGCGGCTATATTTTCGATTCAACTCGAGGGAACAATGCTGAACTTTTTAATCCGCTCTGTATCTATGGGTCTTATCACAGCACTCTTGGTGCTACTGGCGGTACCTTCCCTCAGACAAAACGTCATACCGAATAATATCGTCTCGCAACCTGAATACGACCAATCTCAGCAAGTCTCATTTAATCAAGCGGTACGCAAGGCGGCACCTGCAGTCGTCAATATTTACAGTCGTCAGTATAAAGAAAGCGATCGCACCACACTGTCAACGCAAGGCCTAGGCTCCGGCGTAATTGTCAGTGACAAAGGCTACATCATTACCAATTACCACGTCGTCGCCAATGCTGACCAAATCATTGTCGCACTGCAAGATGGGCGCGTTGCTGCAGCCCAGCTCGTTGGTAAAGATCAGCGCACGGATATTGCGGTACTGCGCATTGAAGGGGGTAACCTGCCGGTTATCCCACTCAACCCAAACTACTCACCAAAAGTGGGCGATGTGGTACTGGCGATTGGTAACCCGTACAACTTAGGGCAAACCACCACCTTTGGTATCATCTCGGCTACGGGACGTTCATCCATTAGCGCTGGCGGCATTCAAGCCTTCATTCAAACCGATGCCGCCATCAACCAAGGTAACTCAGGTGGTGCATTGGTGAATACGCTGGGCGAACTTGTCGGTATTAATACCGCTTCATTCCAACAAGCAACTGATTTAGAAACCTACGGTATTTCATTTGCCATTCCTTACCAACTGGCAAGCAAAATCATGGAAAAAATCATCGCGGATGGACGCGTTATCCGTGGTTACATAGGTATTGATGGTCAAGACATTAACTCCGTCACTGCTCGCCTACTTGGTAATGAACACATTGGTGGCATCATAGTGCTAGGGCTTGATCCCGAAGGGCCGGCTGCCAAAGCGGGCATTGAAGTGCAAGACATCGTCCTAATGATTGACGGGAATAAACTGAATGGCCGTCAAGGCGTTTTGGATTTAGTTACCGACCTTAGACCCGGCACTACGGTTGACGTGAAACTGCTGCGGGACGGCAAAGAGCTTATCTTACCGGTCACTGTGGGTGAAGACAGCCGAGACTAACGCATCACTAGACCTGGCTCTTTAAAGCAGATATAAAAAAACCTCCGACATTGTCGGAGGTTTTTGTTTTATTGGGTTACTCTTCTTCGATAGCACTTTCTGGTGCGTTGCCAGTCTCTATCTCAATACGAGTCACACGCTGAAGACCTCGTGGCAGTAGGCCACCGCGACGTCCGCGTTCACCGCGGAAGTTATCCAGGTCACTCGCTTTCAGCCCAAGCTTACGCTTGCCAGCATAAAGGGTAATGGATACACCTTGTGGCAACGCCATCAAGTGAGAAACAAACTCCTCACGCGCCTTCGCCTTAGCCGATGGAATGTTGATGATCTTATTCCCTTTACCCTTGCCTAGCTGTGGTAAATCTTTAATCGGGAACAACAACATACGGCCTTGGTTGGTGATCGCTAAGATTTCGTCTGACTCAAGATCGCCAACCGTTGCTGGCGTCATCACTTCAGAAGCTTGTGGCAGAGTTACCAGCGCTTTACCGCTTCGGTTCTTCGATAGCAGATCACTACCTTTACACACAAAGCCATAACCTGCATCAGAACCAATCAACCATAGCTGATCTTCTTCACCCATCACCACCTGGCGCACTGTCGAGCCCGCACTGATGTTGAGTCGCCCTGTAATCGGTTCACCTTGCTGCGAGCCGATGGCAACGAGTGCGATTCCAACGAGTAACTGCGTCCATCACTGCCAAGGAACACCGCTGGCTGATTACTCTTACCTTTAGCGGAGGCTAAGAACTTATCACCCGCTTTGTAGTTGAGTCCGCTCGCATCCACATCGTGGCCTTTCGCATGACGGATCCAGCCTTTCTCTGACAGCACAACCGTGATTGGTTCACTAGGTACCAAGTCACGCTCGGTCATCGCTTTCGCTTCTGCGCGCTCAACGATTGGAGAGCGGCGGTCGTCACCGTACTTCTCTGCGTCAGCTTGGATTTCTTTCTTCAATAGCGTGTTCATACGACGCTCAGAGCCAAGTAGCTTTTCAAGCTTCTCACGCTCTTTCTCAAGCTCGTCTTGCTCGCCACGGATCTTCATTCTTCCAGCTTCGCAAGGTGGCGAAGTTTGGTGTCTAAGATCGCATCCGCTTGAATATCCGTGATGCCAAAGCGTGCCATCAGCACGGCTTTTGGATCGTCTTCCGTACGAATGATCTCAATCACTTCATCTAGGTTTAGGTAAGCAACCAACAAACCTTCAAGGATGTGTAAACGAGCTAGGATCTTGTCTAGGCGATACTGGAGGCGTTTACGTACTGTCTCACGGCGATACTCAATCCACTCCGTTAAGATCTGTATCAGACCTTTCACTTGTGGGCGGTTATCGAGGCCGATCATGTTGAGGTTCACACGGAAGTTCTTCTCAAGATCGGTCGATGCGAACAAGTGATTCATCAGCTGGTCGCAATCAATGCGGTTTGAGCGCGGTACAACAACGATACGCGTTGGGTTTTCGTGATCCGATTCATCGCGCAGGTCATCTACCATTGGCAGTTTTTTGGCGCGCATTTGGTTAGCGATCTGCTCAAGTAGCTTAGCGCCAGAAACCTGATGTGGAAGCGCGGTGATGACAATCTCCGAGCCTTCCTTATGCCAAACTGCTCGCATCTTCACACTACCACGGCCGGTACGATAGATTTTCTCTAGGTCGGCTTGCGGTGAAATGATTTCAGCTTCAGTTGGGTAATCAGGCCCTTTAACAAACTCCATCACCTCAGCAAGCTCAGATTTTGGCTTATCAATAAGATGAATTGTCGCGTCGGCAATCTCTCGCATATTATGCGGTGGGATATCCGTTGCCATACCAACTGCGATACCCGTGATGCCATTAAGCAGGATATGAGGCAATCGTGCCGGTAAGATCTTCGGCTCTTTCATCGTGCCGTCAAAGTTTGGCTGCCACTCAACCGTGCCTTGGCCAACTTCACCCAGCAGTACCTCTGCAAACTTAGACAGCTTGGCTTCGGTATAACGCATCGCAGCGAACGATTTCGGATCGTCTGGGGCACCCCAGTTGCCTTGACCGTCCACCAATGGGTAACGATAAGAGAATGGCTGAGCCATCAATACCATGGCTTCATAACACGCCGAGTCGCCGTGTGGATGGTATTTACCCAACACGTCACCAACGGTACGTGCCGATTTTTTGTATTTCGCCGATGCGGACAGACCCAGCTCAGACATCGCATAGATAATGCGGCGCTGTACGGGTTTCAATCCATCACCGATGTAAGGCAATGCACGATCCATAATCACGTACATTGAGTAATTCAGATAGGCGTCTTCAGTGAACTTTCGCAGAGGCAGCTGTTCTACACCATCAAAAGACATTTCAGTCGACATTGTTATACCTCAGCCATGTCACCGTTGTTTTGTAGCCAGCTACGACGATCATCAGCACGCTTCTTACCAAGCAGCATATCCATCATTTCATTAGTGGCTTCGTCATCATCAATGGTCAACTGCACCAAGCGACGGGTGTTAGGGTCCATCGTGGTTTCTCGCAGCTGAAGTGGGTTCATCTCACCCAGACCTTTGAATCGCTGGACGTTGATCTTCGCTTTCTTCTTGCTCAGACGCTCAAGCACGCCATCTTTTTCATCGTCATCAAGGGCGTAGAACACCTCTTTACCACAGTCGATACGATACAGAGGTGGCATGGCGACATAGACGTGTCCGGCAGCAACCAACGAGCGGAAATGCTTGGTAAAGAGTGCACATAGCAGCGTTGCAATGTGAAGACCATCCGAGTCCGCATCGGCAAGAATACACACCTTACCGTAACGCAAGCCTTCAAGGTTTTCGGTATCCGGGTCGATGCCCAAAGCGACGGAGATATCGTGCACTTCTTGCGACGCCAGAACTTGGTCTGCCGATACTTCCCACGTATTGAGGATCTTACCGCGCAATGGCATCACGCTTGGAACTCACGATCGCGTGCCTGTTTGGCACTACCACCCGCCGAGTCACCCTCCACGAAGAAGATTTCGGTGCGGTTTAAGTCTTGTTGCGAACAGTCTGTGAGCTTACCTGGTAGCGCAGGGCCAGAAGCCACTTTCTTACGCACCACTTTTTTGCTTGCGCGCATACGGCGGTGAGCATTGGCAATACACACTTCCGCTAACTGCTCAGCAAGCTGCGGCTTCTCATTCAGCCACAAGCTAAAGGCATCTTTAACAACACCTGAGACAAACGCCGCGCACTGACGAGAAGAGAGGCGCTCTTTGGTTTGTCCAGCAAATTGTGGATCTTGCATCTTAATGGACAGTACGTATGAGCAGCGCTCAAACACATCATCACCGGTTAGCTTGACGCCGCGAGGTAGCAAGTTACGGAATTCGCAGAACTCACGCATCGCATCCAGTAAGCCTTGACGCAGACCATTAACGTGCGTACCGCCTTGAGCTGTTGGGATCAAGTTAACATAGCTTTCGGTGATCATCTCACCGCCTTCTGGCTGCCAGATAACAGCCCAGGTTGCCGCTTCCGTTTCAGCAGAAAATTCGCCGGTAAATGGTGCTTCAGGTAGGACTGCGTAGCCTTTTACGCCTTCCGCTAGATAGTCTTTTAGACCATCTTCGTAGTACCACTTATAATCTTTGCCATTTACCTTATCGGTAAAGGTAATTTCCAGACCCGGACACAACACCGCTTTCGCACGCAGGTTGTTCACCAGACGAGTGACCGAGAAGTTCGCCGAGTCAAAATAGCTCGCATCAGGCCAAAAATGAACGCTGGTACCGCGATTGCGGCGACCACAAGTGCCAGTGACTGTCAGTTCTTGAACTTTATTGCCGTGCTCAAAGGCCATTTCATACACTTGACCATCGCGACGCACTGCAACTTCAACGCGTTTCGAAAGTGCGTTAACCACAGAGATACCAACCCCGTGCAAACCGCCGGAGAATTGATAGTTTTTGTTCGAGAACTTACCACCTGCGTGGAGCTTACAGAAAATAAGCTCAACACCTGAAATCTTCTCTTCAGGGTGGATATCGACTGGCATACCACGACCATCATCAATCACTTCTAGCGATTGGTCGGCATGCAGAATGACTTGTACCTTAGAGGCATGTCCGGCTAGCGCTTCATCGACACTGTTATCGATAACTTCTTGTCCCAAATGGTTTGGGCGCGCTGTATCCGTATACATCCCTGGTCGGCGACGTACTGGCTCAAGACCATTGAGAACCTCAATGGCTCCAGCATTATATTGTTCTGTCATAATACGGAAATTTTACTCAAATAATGATTGATACTTAGCAGCAAAAATAGAGATTGCGACTTAGTGTCGCTGGCCCGTTTGTTAAATCGTGCATCGTTGAATAGTGCACCACTGCGGGCTACGCGCAAGTACAGACACATCATAGTCTGGCTCAACGCAAGTGTTGTCAAGTTTCACGCAGAAGTTGGAGGGAAAATTATGACTGTCTCCTCAAGGGGAGACGAAAAAAGCGACGATTACAGCCCTAGGAAGCGGATAATCTGTTCAGGGAATCGTTCAAAACCGACAAAGCTATGATCGCCATTTTCCTCGACGGTTTGCTTACATTGACGATACTTGACGACCGCCTGGCGATAATCCAACACCTCATCGCCCTCTTGCTGTAACAGCCAAAAATCGTCAGGAGATTGAATGATCTCGACATCGAGCGCTTTGAGCTCATCAATGTGTTTCGCTTCCAACACATAACGCTCCTGCGTATATGGGTTTTGCTGTTCACCTAAATAGTCTAGTAATAGCTCGTAGGGCTTAACTGCTGGATTTATCAACACAGCTTTAAAGCCATAATGGCTGTTGAGCCAAGTTGATAGGTAACCGCCCAGCGAGCTTCCAACCAGCGCTATCTGGTAGTCCGCTTGGTATTGACCCACGACTTGCTCAAGGTAGCACGCAGCCTGCTCTGGAAAACACGGCATTTGCGGCACGACAACTTTGATATCAGGCCTCGCCTGCTGGCAGTACGCCAACATAGCCTGAGCCTTAAACGACTTTGGTGAGCTGTTAAAGCCGTGGATATAAAGAAGCAGTGGACGCTTTGCGCTCATTAGTAACCTTCCGCATTAAAATCGGGACGAAATGCGCCATGCGGTAGCCTTTTTACCGTTGTTTTTACTTCACCATCGGCACACAGCTCTAGCTCGCGCCAACCTGGTGAGCGAGTATCAAGCGCAAACTCATTGGAGTTTGGTTTAAACTGCACGCACGTTGAAGGTGTTGCAAGCACACGAACATCATTGCGAAGGTGATCCAACTCTTGATGGATATGGCCACACAATACAGCGCGAACATTGTTGTGCTTTTCCACCACCTGCCAAAACTCGTGCGCATCTTTGAGCGAGTGTTGGTCAAGCCATGCGCTATTCACCAGCATCGGGTGGTGATGCAATAGCACTAATGTATGTCTGTCGCTATGCTCAGTCAGTTTGCGATCCAAAAAGTCCAGCTGACTGTCACTGAGTCGACCGTGAGGTACACCAACCACTTGCGAATCAAGCAACAATACTTGCCAATGCTCACCGAGCAACGCGTAAGTCACATCTTGAATAAGCGGTGCACTCACGACACTGTTCATGCACGGCTTATAGTCATGGTTGCCAGGCAGCCAATAACAAGGCAAGCCTAACGGCTCGATGCCAGCGACAAATTTTTGATACGACGCTTCGGTATGATCCTGAGAAATATCGCCCGTCGCGAGCAAGGCATCAAACGGTGTACCTTGCTGCATCACTTCCGCTACGACGGCGTGAAAACTATCTTGGGTATTAACACTCAGTAAGCAACCATCATCAGGCGCAAACAGATGCGTGTCCGTTAATTGCAGCAACCTAACGCTACTTAACTGAGATTCATCACTGGGTGTTGTGTTCAAAATATTAAAAACCTGAAATTATAATTCTTGTTAGCTGCGATACATGATCGGAGCTCGACTAATGCCATTTTTTAAACAGAACGTCAGCCAATCACTTAAAAACTGATTGAACTGAAATTTTTCGTCCTTTTGATGCATCTTTGCGTTGGGGTAATCGTACCTTGCTTGGACGCGAGACGCGTTTTCGCAATCACTTACCTCTGCCACTTTTGCATCGTGATAGAGCCTAACGGTCATTTTAGGCAATGGGAAAACAGGAAGCTCATCATCTTGGAAAATTTCAACCAATGTTGTGTACTTCGTCACTTCTCGCACTTCTAATTGGTAAGTCAGTGAGCCTGCTTGATAGCAGCGCACATCCCCTACTTCTGGCTGTGTTGGGATCAAGCGATTGAGCTTAGCGTAGTTAGTTTCATAAACACGCATTAACTCAGCAAGATCAACATGATACGTATTAGTATCGACAACGCGAGCCATAAAAAATTCCCTCTACCATTGCTGCTTGAGCTTTTGGTAATTCAGTTGTAACCATTGTAAGGCGATAATGGAGGCGCCATTTTCAATCTCGCCATTCTCCACCATTTGGTAAGCACGTTCGCGAGATACCACGCTCACACGGATGTCTTCACCTTCACTTTCAAGGCCGTGAACACCACACGCCTGCGTCGCATCAACATGACCAACAAACACAGAAATTCGCTCGTTACAGCCACCGGAAGATGGGTAGTACCGCGTAATGGGCACTAACTGCTTAACATCAACGCCCGCTTCTTCCACTGCTTCACGACAAACCAGCTCTTCGATACTCTCTTGCTTATCGACAATGCCGGCAACAATTTCTATTTGCATGGATGAGAGTGTTCAAGAGCACCAACACGGATTTGTTCAATAAGCACGACTTGGTCAGTGATCGGATCATAAGGCAGCATAGCGGCTGCATCACCACGAACAAACATTTCTCGGTCAATTAATGCACTCCAGCCCCCTTCAAAGCGCTTATGCTTGAAGCGAAACTGAACCATTTCAAAAAAACCTTTAAATACGGTTTGTTTTGACACAACCTCTACGTCTTGCGGCGTATACTGTTCGTTTGGCTGTAATCCGTCTTTCATCATCGACCTCTGACTTCCGTGAACCTTATAGTTACTCAAGGAATAGAGCGACTACCAAGGACACGGCTCAATTTTTCACGTAAAAATTCAAAATTAATTTGATTCTGGTTAATTATTTGTCTCAACTTTTGGTGAGCTTGCGTAAAAAAGTGCAAAGTTTCGAGTGAATTACGGCCAATTTAAGTTAAACTGTGAATCATACCTTTATTAGTATTACTAGGCAGGATTAGGACAAATGAAAAAACTGCTTCCACTCTTTATTACAGCTGCATTAGGAAGCGTAAGTGCAGCGACATGGGCCGACTCCCTAACCGAGATCTACGATCAAGCAAAGCAAAACGATCCTCAGTTGCTACGTGCAGCCGCTCAACGTGATCGTGCATTTGAAGCGATCAATTCTGCTCGTGCAACACTTCTACCACAAATTAATCTGACAGCGGGTTTAGACTTTACTTCGTCTGACTTTGATCCTCAGGACAGTACTAATCTAACGGCTGGTGTTGGCTTCTCTCAAGAGCTATACAACCGTGCAAGTTGGATCACGCTAGACACGGCAGAGAAAACGGCTCGTCAAGCAGACTCTCAATATGCAGCGGCGCAACAATCCCTAATCCTTCGCACCGCGCAAGCATACTTTGAAGTGCTACGTTCTAAAGATGCTCTTGAATCTGTTCGCGCCAACAAAGCCGCGGTTGCTCGTCAGCTAGAGCAGACTAAACAGCGTTTTGAAGTAGGTCTATCAGCAATTACCGACGTACATGATGCGCAAGCTCAGTATGACCGCGTACTTGCCGATGAAGTGGTTGCAGAAAACAACCTACTGAACCAATACGAAGCACTGCGTGAAATCACAGGTCAAGAGCACAACAATATCGATATCCTTGATACCGATCGTTTCGCTGCGGCTCGCCCTGAGCAAAACGTGAACTTCTTCCTAGAAGAAGCACAGTCGAAGAACTTAGACCTACTGTCTGCGCGTATCGGCCAAGATATCGCTAAAGACAACATCACGCTGGCAAGCTCTGGTCACCTGCCTAAGCTTACCCTTGATGGTGGCTATGGCTACGACAACGAAAGAAACAGCAACAACAGTCGCTATGGTACTCCTTCTGAGACAGTAAATGCGTTTAACGCTGGCATCAATCTATCGGTACCGCTATACACCGGTGGTAACATTACCTCGCAAACCCGCCAAGCAGAGTTTGCATACGTTGAAGCAAGCGAACAGCTAGAGCAAACTTACCGCTCGGTAGTTCGTAACGTTCGCGCGAACAACAACAACATCAACTCTTCTATCGGTGCAATCCGTGCATTTGAGCAGACGGTAATTTCTGCTGAATCAGCACTAGAAGCAACCAAAGCAGGTTTCGATGTGGGTACGCGTACTATCGTTGACGTACTTGAAGCGACTCAGGCGCTGTACGATGCAGAAAGCAACCTATCTGATGCTCGTTACGACTACATCGTGAGTGTGCTAAACCTACGTCAATCTGTAGGTACTTTGAGTGAGCAAGATATCATTGATATCAATGCTGGCCTTAAGAAAGCAAACTAACTCATAGTCAGTAATACCAAAAAGGGACGCCTCGGCGTCCCTTTTGTTTCTTTTGGTATTAGGGCTTAAATTAGCCTCTACCACCTTTAATTGCTTCAATGATTTCTGTTGTTGAGCAGCCATCTTCGAAGTTAAGTACCTTAACCTCACCGCCCGCCGCAATCACTTCCTTACCACCAGCAATCTCTTCTGGTTTGTAATCGCCACCTTTCACCAACAGTGATGGAAGCACTTCAGAGATCAAACGACGCGGCGTCTCTTCCGAAAACGGTACTACCCAATCCACAGCACCCAGACCAGCAAGTACTGCCATACGGCGATCCGTTGGATTCACTGGGCGACCCGGACCTTTCAATGCACGCACAGATTCATCGGTATTGACCGCCACAATCAAGCGATCGCCAAGCTCTGCTGCGTGGTTAAGATAAGAAACATGACCAGCATGTAAGATATCAAAGCAGCCATTGGTCATGACCACTTTCTCACCTTTCGCGCGCGCTTTAGCAACAGCTTCAATAAGTGCTTGCTCGCTAATCACGCCATAGTCAGTATCTTGACTACCGTGAATGGCTTCAGCAAGTTCAATCGTTGAAAGCGTTGACGTACCCAGTTTACCAACAACCACACCTGCTGCTGCATTAGCCAGTGCACACGCTTCATCTAGCGGTTTGCCTGCTGCAACCGATGCCGCCAATACTGAAATCACCGTATCGCCTGCACCTGTTACGTCATAAACTTCTTTGGCTTGAGTCGGTAGATGGAATGGCTCTAGACCACGGCGTAGCAAGGTCATACCGTGCTCGCTTCGCGTCACCAGTAGCGCTTCAAAGTCGAACTGATCGATAAGTGCATTGCCTTTTTCAATCAGCTCTTGTTCGTTCTTCACTTTCCCCACAACATGCTCAAACTCAGCCATGTTTGGTGTCAGTAAGGTTGCACCGCGATAGCGTTCAAAATCCGCGCCTTTCGGGTCAATAAATACGGGAACGCTAGCCTCTTTGGCTTTTTGAATATAGCGCTGAACGTGTTCTAGTGCGCCTTTGGCATAATCCGATAAGATCACGGCACGAACATCGGGTAGCGCTTGCTCCATTTTCGCCAGTACCAACTCTGGGTCTGTGTTCTCAAACTTATCTTCGAAGTCGAGACGAATAAGCTGTTGACCACGGCTCAATACACGCAGTTTGGTGATGGTTGGGTAGTCTGGCAACGCAACAAAGTCACATTTCACTTTCAGTGAAGTCAGCGTCTCGGTCAGCACTTTCGCTGGCTCATCCATCCCCACTAAACCAATGGTGTGAGCATGGCCACCAAGAGAGGCAATGTTCATGGCCACGTTTGCAGCACCACCTGGACGCTCTTCGTTGTTTTCTACTTTCACTACAGGTACTGGCGCTTCTGGTGAGATGCGCCCCGTTGGACCATACCAGTAGCGATCAAGCATCACATCGCCAACAATTAATACGCCAGAATCGCTGTAATTCGGTAGGATGGGTTTCATTTCTGTACTCCACATAGTGACAAAGAAGATGCCATGGCATCTTCTTATCATAATTTACTTTGGCTTTATCTCTGCAAGCCTTTGATGGGATAGTAGCACAACTCGTCGCAGCACTACTAAAACAAGCCATGCTTTTCGCTAGCGGGTTCCAAGCCAGGCATTCCATGATTCGACCACAATGGCTTTTTCCGGTTCAAATTTTTCTTCGGCTACGTCTGCATCCAAATTGAGAAGGTTGCGGTGATGGATCTCATCACGCAGTGTGGTGTATGCATGGGTTAGTGCCATCGCTTGTTCTTCTTCCATCACCCCTTGTGCCATCATCGACTCGAAGATGCGCACATTATCGGACCAACGCGTCAGCTTCGGTTTGTCATAGCTATATTGCAACACCAGGTACTGAGCCAAGAACTCAATGTCGGTGATTCCACCAGGGTCTTGCTTGAGCATAAAGCGTCCCGCTTTCTTACCGCCTAAATGGTCACGCATTTTCTCACGCATATCGACCACTTGCTCGATCAGTGTGGCTTTGTCGCGAGACTTGCACAAAATGTTGTGGCGGGTAGCGCCAAACGCTTGTTCCAATAGCGCATCCCCATAAATCATTCGTGCTCGCACTAATGCCTGATGCTCCCAAGTCCAAGCATCATTGTGTTGATAATCATCGAACGCATCGGTTGGACTTACTAATAGCCCTGACGCCCCAGATGGGCGCAATCGAGTATCCACTTCATACAAGATGCCCGACGCAGTGCGTGTCGAAAAGATATGTATGATGCGCTGAGCTAAACGCAGGTAGAACTGACGACCATCAATCTCTTTCTTACCGTCGGTATACACGCTCACAGGGCAGTCGTGCATAAATACGATATCCAAGTCTGAATTATAGCCAAGCTCCCAACCACCAACTTTGCCATAGCCAATAACAGCAAACCCTTTGCTGCCACGGTCTTTCAGATGTGTGGCTCACCATACTTGGCTGCCATTTGCTGCCAAGCTTGGTTAATGCCCGCCTCGACAATCGCCTCAGCTAGGTAAGTTAAGTGATCGCTTACCTTCATCACTGGCAGTACGCCCGCAATATCGGCTGCGGCGATTCGAAGAATACAAGTTTGCTTAAACTGCCTTAGCGCCTCCATCTGCTGCTCCATATCCTCTTCAGGGATGCGAGCAAGGTAGTCACGCAGTTCGGTCTTATAAGACTCCAAAGGCACTGGATTGTAGAGATGAGCGGGGTCGAGAAGTTCATCCAAAAGAATTGGGTAGCGCCCCAACTGCTCTGAAATCATAGGACTGGCAGTACACAACCGTACAAGCTGAGTCAGTGCTGCAGGATGCTCATCGAGCAGCTCTAGGTATGTCGTACGAGTGACAATTCGATGTAGAACATGCAACACGCGTGGTAAACCGAATTCCGCATCTTTGTGGCTATAAATGGCACTGAAGACTTTTGGCATCAATCGGTTGAGTACCTCACGTCCTCTTGGACCTAGAGTCTTTTTAGCCAGATCGGCTTTGAACTGCTGAATGGTCGCGCACTTGTCTTGTGCATTTTCTACATTGAGGTCATGCTGCAAGATGTGTTCGATAACTTCGGCACGGCCAACCATATCCCACAGCTCATGAAAGTGCTTAGCGATTGGATTAGCGTCTTCGTCTTCTTCATCTTCACCAATTAAGTTTGCAAACACGCTATGGACGTTAAGCATATGCTGCTCAGTAGCGCTGAGCATGCTCTTCCAGTCGTCAAAGCCCATAGCAAAGGCAAGCTTGCGCTGTTCCGATTCATTGTCTGGCAGAGTTTGAGTCTGCTTATCGGCCATCGCTTGCAGAAGGTTTTCTTGACGACGCAAGAAACAATATCCGTCTCTCAGCTGATTGACTTCGTTTAGTTCAAGCAGCTTCAATGTTTCAATGGCGTCCAATGTCTCCAGCAAGCCTCGGCCACGCAGACTTGGCTCACGGCCACCGCGGATCAGTTGAAACACCTGAGCAATAAATTCGACCTCACGAATGCCACCGGCTCCGAGTTTGATGTTGTTACCTAGGCCACGACGTCTTACCTCGCTGCTGATCATCGACTTCATACGGCGCAAAGATTGGATAGCGCTAAAGTCGATGTAACGACGAAACACAAAAGGGCGCAGCATCTGTCTAAGCTCCTGGTATTCAGGGTACATCTCACGCCCCATCACCCGAGCTTTCACCATGGCGTAACGCTCCCAGTCACGCCCCTGCTCTTGATAATAATCTTCCAGTGCTGCGTAACTCATTACCAAAGGACCACTTTCCCCAAATGGTCTTAGACGCATATCTACGCGATAACAGAAGCCATCAAAAGTTTGCTGATCAAGCGCCTTTATGATGCGCTGGCCAAGACGAGTGAAGAACTGGGCATTCGCGATTGAGCGGCGAGCGCCTTGCGTCTCACCGTTTTCTGGATAAGTAAAAATAAGGTCGATGTCGGAGGAGAAATTAAGCTCACCACCACCCAATTTACCCATACCAATGATCAACATTGGCTGCGCTTCACCTGCGGCATTACACGGCGTGCCCCACTCTTTGCAGCACGCTTGGTATTGCCATTGATAAGTCTCAAAGATCATCGCTTCCGCAAGCATCGACAAATGGCTTAAGCTCTCCTCTAGCGTCCAATCATTGAGGAAATCTCGCCAAGCGATATACACCATTTCCCGATTGCGAAAGCGGCGCAGTACGCGGTGGCCATCGACTTCTTGCTCACATACCGCCAGTAAAGCCGCCAAGCGTTCTCGATACGCCTGCTCGCGGCTTGATTCACCGAGCATCACTGGCAGTTGTTCAAACAGCGTTTGATCTTGTTGCAGCGCTTCGGTGACAAACTTGCTCATTGCCGTCACTTGTTGAAGCTGAGTTAGTCTCTCTTGAGACCACTGGGAGAAATCGGAATAGGTGTCTTTGAGTTGCGCTAACGCCTTATCAGCGTCTTGTTGTAATTCGGGAGGCAGTTGCATTTGTCGTCCTTGTCTCGACTCATAACAAAAGTGGTGACCGAGGCCACCACTTGTTTCATTCGCTTGTCGCTGTGATCTTGGAACTTGCCAAAAAGCCTTAGCTTCTCAGGCCAATTCCCTTGGTCACTAAATGATGGGCTACACCATAAAGTACCACGATAAACGCTAAGAGTACGCCAAAAGATGTCACAATCCCTACATCCGACACACCCAAAAATCCGTAGCGGAACGCGTTGACCATGTAGACAATAGGATTGATTTTCGACACGCCCTGCCAAAAATCAGGCAGCAAGCTTATCGAATAGAATACGCCGCCAAGGTAAGTCAGTGGGGTCAGCACAAACGTTGGAATAATAGAGATATCATCGAATGTCTTAGCAAACACGGCGTTGATGAGACCGCCCAGTGAAAATACTACCGAGGTTAAAAATACCGTCGCAATAATGATGCCCCAGTGCTCTACACGCAGATCGACAAACAGCAGCGATACAATCGTCACTATGGTACCTACGAGTAACCCACGCACTACGCCGCCCATCACAAAGCCTGCAATAATGATGTAGTTTGGCACCGGTGCGACGAGCAACTCCTCAATATTGCGCTGAAACTTAGCGCTGAAGAATGACGATGCCACGTTGGAGTAAGAGTTAGTAATTACCGACATCATGATAAGACCCGGCACAATGTACTCCATGTAACTAAAGCCGTTCATCTCGCCGATGCGTGAGCCAATAAGGCTGCCAAAGATAATAAAGTACAGCGTCATGGTGATCGCTGGCGGTACCAGAGTTTGCACCCAAATACGTGTGAAGCGATTGATCTCTTTGGTCAGTAAGCTCTTAAAAGCCGTCCAATACAAACCATACATGTTCATTATTTTGTCTCCGTTTGTTCACGAACAATGGAGACAAACAGCTCTTCAAGTCGGTTCGCTTTGTTTCTCATTGATAATACTTTAATGCCAGAAGCCGATAGCTGACTGAAGATATGGTTAAGCCCCTGAGTCTTCTCAATTTCAATCTCTAAAGAGCCATTGACCAGATGCTGCGCATTCACACCCTCAAGCTCAGGGATATCTGCATCACCTTCGATATCAAGAATGAAGGTCTCGACATGCAGTTTATTCAGCAGCGCTTTCATCGACGTGTTCTCAATCAGCTCACCGCGCTGAATAATACCGATGTTACGACACAGCAGCTCCGCTTCTTCAAGGTAGTGAGTCGTCAAAATAATAGTAATACCTTGACGATTGATCTCTTTAAGAAAATCCCACATAGAGCGGCGAAGTTCAATATCCACCCCTGCGGTTGGTTCATCCAAGATCAGCAGTTTAGGCTCATGCATCAAGGCGCGAGCAATCATCAGACGACGCTTCATACCACCCGACAAATGACGAGCACGCTCGCTGCGCTTTTCCCACAAATCAAGCTGAGATAGGTACTTCTGTGCTCTTTGTTTAGCGACATCTTTCGGTACGCCGTAGTAACCCGCTTGCTGGAGGACAATTTGCTCCACCGTTTCAAACTGGTTGAAGTTGAACTCTTGCGGCACTAAGCCTAATTGCTGCTTCGCGAGCTCTAGCTCTTTATCGATATCATGACCAAACACGCTCACTTTACCTGAGGTTTTGTTAACCAATGAAGTGATAATGCCGATGGTGGTCGACTTCCCCGCTCCGTTAGGCCCAAGCAATGCGTAAAAGTCACCTTGCTCAACGGTCAGGCTCACACCTTTAAGCGCTTCAAAGCCGCCGGCGTATGTTTTTTTTAGCTGTTCTATTTCTAATGCGACCATAGCTCGTTTCCAAAATCTGCCTTGATAGAAACTGGAATATTTCCATCAATATCGAAAAGTTATCTGATGGTACTACACATGATGATTGCTGCACCAGTTTTCAAGTCAATTAGCAAAAATGAATATAAAAAAAGCGAGTGTGATAAATCAGCACTCGCTTTCCTGTAAAGCTACCTGTCCCTATGCCGTCGCCACATGTGCCGCCTCTAAAGCCGCTTCACGTTGAATGAAGATATTGTCATCCGGGACCAAATCAATAACGTGGAATTTATCAAGTTGCTGACGGATCTTATCGTGTGGACAGAGTAAGTACACATGACAATGAGCATCTTGCGCATCCTTAATCGCATTTTCCAATGCCAAACCGACTGTCACGTCAATCATAGGCACATCCGTCAAATCGAGGATCATCGCTTGATAATCAGAAATGCTCGAGTGCTGCCTAGAGATCGCTTTCGATACACTGAAGATCATCGGTCCTGACAAATAGAAAAACAGTACTTTACCTTGCGACTTATCAAGCAGTGCTTTTTCCGCATCCGTCAGTGGCACATCGTCATCATCAGCATCACTAATGGCTTTTACCTGTCTTGCTTGCTCGCGGCTCAAACGCTCGATAATGATGATGTTTGAGATGAATACGCCAAGTCCGACTGCAACAATCAAGTCAACAAACACTGTCAGAAGCATTACACCATACATGATGGCCATACCCGGGATACTGACTTTGTGAGCTCGCTGAATAAAACTCCAATCCAAGATATTGAAGCCCACATACACCGCGATACCTGCTAGAACCGCCATTGGGATCGGCTCTGTCAAACCACTGGCGACCAAAACCACCAACATCAGTACCAAAGCGCGAATCACGCCAGAAAGAGGTGAACGAGCCCCAACCTGAATGTTGGTCACTGTCCCCATCGTCGCACCAGCACCAGGTAGCGCACCAAACAAACCAGCCAGTAGGTTAGCAAGACCCTGACCACGTAGCTCTTTATCAGAGTCGTGCTCTTTACGAGTCAGTGAGTCACCGATAACAGCAGTAAGCAGTGTATCGATACAGCCAAGTGTGCCGAGTACCAAAGCATCTATCACCATCTCGGTGAACATTTCGGCATTGAAGTGCGGCATCACCAGTGACGGTAAGCCCGCAGGAATCTCACCTATGCGGCGAATCGACCCATCGTCGAATAGCAGTACGGACAACAGTGTCACTGCCACCAAGGCAACAAGCTGTGGCGGCACATGTTGACGATACTTTTTAGGTAATAGAAACAGAATCGCGAGTGTCAACGCACCCAAAAACAGCTCTGCTACGTCAATATTCGCCAACATATCTGGCAGCGCTGTTAAGGTACCAATCACTCCCCCAGATGGTGCGGCTTGCCCAAGCAAAGGTGCTAACTGAAGTATGATAAGAATAACGCCAATCCCTGACATAAAACCCGACACCACACTGTATGGCATCAAGGTGACGTATTTCCCTAGCTTCAATGTACCAAGCAATATCTGAAACACACCCGCCATCATGACCACAGTAAAGGTCATGGCTAGCCCGGTTTCTGGGTATTTGGCCATCATGCTGGTTAACACGGCCGTCATAATGACGGTCATCGGACCGGTCGGCTCGGAAATCAAAGTGGATGAACCGCCGAATAACGCGGCGAACAAGCCAACCATGATCGCGCCCCATAAACCCGCTTCAGCGCCTGCTCCAGAGGCAACACCAAATGCGAGCGCAAGTGGCAAAGAGATAATCGCGGTGGTCACACCACCAAACAGATCTCCTTTTAGGTTAATATCTTCAAAACGACGTCCCAACTTCATTACTATCCCTGAAAAATAACCAAAAAATTGATTCAGGTTAACAAATGTGTCGACGAGTTAATATTTATTAAATACTGCTCATTCGACATAAGTTATGACAATTTGTCACGCAATCGTTAAATGACTGATTTTACGTGCAAGAACACGTCAGATGAGTGAATTTGTGACACTTTTTAACGAGATTCAATTTGTAACATTGTGTATAGTGTGGCGACTTATTGAAGGGAAGTACCATGCCGGAAATCAAACAACTTTTTGACAACAACTCAAAATGGTCGCAAGAGATCACCTCTGAGCGTCCAGAGTATTTCGCTAAGCTTGAAGAGGGACAAAGCCCGGGTTTTCTTTGGATCGGTTGTTCCGATAGCCGAGTCCCAGCAGAGCGACTAACAGGCCTGTATTCAGGTGAGCTTTTTGTTCATCGAAACGTGGCTAACCAAGTCATTCATACCGACTTAAACTGCTTGTCTGTGGTGCAATACGCGGTTGACGTGCTTAAGGTGAAACACATTATCGTGTGTGGCCACTACGGCTGTGGCGGCGTGAATGCGGCGATCGACAATCCTCAATTAGGTCTTATCAATAACTGGCTTCTACATATTCGCGATCTGTACCTTAAGCACCGCAATTTCTTAAATGAACTGCCACGTGAAGCGTGGGGTGACAAGCTCTGCGAGATCAACGTTGCTGAACAGGTGTACAACCTAGGTAACTCAACTATCTTGCAAAACGCTTGGGAAAGAGGCCAAGATGTGGAAGTGCATGGCGTTGTCTATGGTATCGGCGATGGTAAGTTGCAAGATTTGGGCGTTCGCTGCTCAAGCCGCGAGACGCTAGAAGCAAACTACCAAACTGCAATGCAGACAATTCTCAACGCTGAGTAAAAATACCTCGCACAGAATCGAAAAAAGCCCACTAAAGTGGGCTTTTTTATTGCTCGAGAGATTACTCTTGAGGCACTACCTTGCCAATGTATGGTAGGTGACGATATTTCTGAGCGTAATCGATACCTACGCCCACAACAAACTCGTCTGGGATCTCAAAACCAATCCACTTCACATCAACGTCAACTTCACGGCGAGAAGGTTTGTCCAGTAGCGTACAAATCTCGATAGACTTAGGCTCGCGCAGCGACAGAATCTCTTTCACTTTGTTTAGCGTGTTGCCTGTATCGATAATGTCTTCAACTAGCAGTACGTCTTTACCTTTAATGTCATCATCAAGATCTTTAAGAATGCGCACATCGCGAGAGCTTTCCATCGTGTTGCCGTAGCTAGAAGCAGTCATGAAGTCCACGCAGTGGGTCAAATCAATCGCACGCGCCAAATCCGCCATAAACACAAATGAACCACGAAGCAGACCGACCATCACTAGATCTTCGCTGCCTTGGTAATGTTCGGTGATGGCTTTGCCTAACACTTGTACACGCTCATGAACTTCTTGCTCAGAGATCATGACTTCTACAGTATGTTTCATATCTATCTCGATGTTGGTATGTGGGTAGAACAAACGCAGCCATGACCGCGCACCTTGATAGAGTATAAAACATCAAGATAAAGTCGCTCGCCTAGGCATGCCTGTCAATTTGCGCGCAATAGTATCACTTTATACCATCCGATAAAAACCCGCAGCACGCTCATAGTCCTTTGTAGCAACAACAATAACCGCTCCACTGTTAACGTCTTCTGTTGAAAATTTATATTAATTTCACAACAAAATGTGATACGCAGATAAATTACTCTTAATTATGATAATTATCAGTGTATGACTATTGACCATTAACATATGCACCATTACACTTATTTGGAATTAGAAAAATAGGAGCAGTTAATTTCCATTTTGGAAATAACCCTACAAAGACTGGTATAACGTCATCGGTCGAAGGGTTTATGTGGTTTTCCGTCATGTGAAATGGCTGACTCATAATAAACGAGGAATAAGGCGACTAATAAAAAGTCACCACCTCGACAATCGTTGGCAAGGAAAAACAATATGGACTCTATAGTAAAAAGACCTAGGACTCGTCTGTCTCCGCAAAAGCGTAAACTACAGCTTATGGAGATAGCGCTTGAAGTATTTGCAAAGCGCGACATTGGACGCGGGGGACACGCCGATATCGCTGAAATCGCACAGGTCTCAGTGGCAACAGTATTCAACTATTTCCCAACTCGTGAAGATTTAGTGGATGAAGTACTCAATCACGTCGTATGCCAGTATTCAAACTTTCTATCCAACACGATTGACCTAGATGTGAACATCAAAGACAACTTGGTGAACATCCTAGATGGTGTGGTCGACATGGTGGTCGAAGATTGTCACTGGAATAAAGTCTGGTTTGAGTGGAGCACATCAACACGTGATGAAGTTTGGCCGCTGTTTGTTAGCTCAAACAAAACCAGCCAAGCTTTAATTGAAAACATGTTTATTAAGGCCATTGAACGCGGCGAGGTTTGCCCGCACCACAATCCAAAACACCTAACTAGCCTATTCCATGGCCTTTGCTACTCACTATTTGTAGAAGCAATGCGCACGAACGATAGCGATACAGTAAAATCACTCACTGATTGCTATATGGATATGGTGTGTATTTACAACAACGGTGACGCGCACGCATCATAGTTTGCTTATCGAGACTTGTTTATCAAGACCATAAAAAAACGCCAGTATCAATACTGGCCGTTTTTCTTTATTCAGAACTTACTTCTTTTTCTTCGCTTTAGCATTTGGAAGGTCAGTGATTGTGCCTTCAAATACTTCTGCTGCAAGACCTACAGATTCGTGTAGTGTTGGGTGAGCGTGAATAGTCAGAGCGATATCTTCTGCATCACAACCCATCTCGATCGCCAGACCGATTTCACCAAGCAGTTCACCACCGTTAGTACCAACGATAGCACCACCAATGACACGGTGAGACTCTTTATCAAAGATAAGCTTAGTCATACCATCAGCACAGTCAGACGCGATAGCGCGGCCAGATGCAGCCCATGGGAATGTCGCCACTTCGTAGTTGATACCTTCTGCTTTCGCTTCTTTTTCTGTCTTACCGACCCATGCCACTTCTGGCTCAGTGTAAGCAATTGAAGGAATAACTTTCGGGTCAAAGTAGTGCTTCTTACCAGAGATAACCTCTGCCGCTACGTGACCTTCATGCACACCTTTGTGAGCAAGCATTGGTTGACCCACGATGTCGCCGATAGCGTGGATGTGTGGAACGTTGGTACGCATTTGCTTATCAACATTGATAAAGCCGCGCTCATCCACTTCAATACCCGCTTTCTCTGCATCAAGAAGCTTACCGTTTGGTACACGACCGATAGCAACAAGAACTGCATCGTAACGCTCAGCTTCAGCAGGGGCTTTTTTGCCTTCCATTGAAACGTAAATACCGTCTTCTTTCGCTTCAACAGCCGTTACTTTGGTCTCAAGCATCAAGTTGAACTTGTTCTTAATACGCTTGGTGTAAACCTTAACCATATCTTTATCCGCGGCTGGGATAAGCTGGTCAAACATCTCAACGACGTCAACTTTAGAACCTAGCGAGTGGTAAACCGTTGCCATTTCTAGACCGATGATACCACCACCCATGATAAGCAGTTTTCCTGGTACTTCTTTTAGCTCAAGAGCGTCAGTTGAGTCCCAGATACGTGGATCTTCGTGTGGAATGAATGGCAGTTTGATCGGACGAGAACCTGCTGCGATGATTGCGTTGTCAAACGTTACTGTTGTTGACTCGCCTTCACCTTCAACAAGGATAGAGTTAGGGCCAGTGAACTTACCGTAACCGTTAACGATGTTAACTTTACGCATCTTAGCCATACCGCCAAGACCACCAGTTAGCTGGTTTACAACCTTCTCTTTCCAGATACGGATCTTGTTGATGTCTGTTTGTGGCTCACCGAAAACAACACCATGTTCAGCCATTGCTTTAGCTTCTTCGATAACTTTTGAAACGTGAAGAAGTGCTTTAGATGGGATACAACCCACATTCAGACAAACACCACCTAGGGTGCTATAACGTTCGATAAGAACAGTTTCAAGACCTAGGTCTGCACAGCGGAATGCGGCAGAGTAACCAGCAGGACCAGAACCAAGTACAACAACTTGGGCTTTAATTTCTTTGCTCATTTTGACCTCTTGTAGTCATTATCCCTAACAGGCTGAGTGGGTATTGATTTTCTTTTTTATAAACTTCGCTCAAACGCCTTATGACAACGTTTATAGCGGAATGAGTTTAAATATTTATGATTTCAGACCGCCAACATTTTACAGAGATGTTAATGGTGTGAAAAGTAAATCAATTTAGCCTGTGAGCTAGACGACAATTCACGGGGAATTGTTGTATGAATTTGGTTTTTTTACCCTCCTAACCTCCCCTTATTAAGGGGAGGAACTAAAAGCACGCTGCGCATTGCTTGTTTAAAAAAGGGCGATGCGACGCTAGGAGCGAGCCGTAGTTCTCCCCCTTTATAAGGGAGGGAGCTAGAGGGGGTCAATCAGCTACCTTAAAGTACCAAGCGACGAATATCGCTCAAGCAGCTGTTTAGATAAGTAATGAAACGTGCACCTTCCGCACCGTCAATCACACGGTGATCGTACGATAGTGAAAGTGGCAGCTGTAGGCGCGGCTCAAATTCTTTACCGTTCCATACTGGCTTCATTTCAGACTTAGACACACCAAGGATACCAACTTCAGGTGCATTTACGATAGGAGTAAATGCAGTGCCACCGATGCCGCCTAGGCTTGAGATAGTGAAACAGCCACCTTGCATATCTGCAGCAGTTAGCTTGCCGGCACGTGCTTTCTTAGAGATAACCATTAGCTCTTCAGATAGCTCGTAGATGCCCTTCTTGTTCACGTCTTTAAATACAGGAACAACAAGACCGTTTGGCGTATCCACTGCGATACCAACGTTCACGTACTTCTTAAGAATGATGCTCTCGCCATCTTCCGATAGAGAAGAGTTAAACGCAGGGAAGGCTTCAAGTGCTTTCGCAACAGCTTTCATGATGAACACAAGTGGCGTGATCTTCATACCTGAATCTTTCTTCGCTTCGATAGCGTTTTGCTCTTTACGGAACGCTTCTAGAGCTGTGATATCCGCATTATCCCACTGTGTAACGTGCGGGATCATTACCCAGTTACGGTGTAGGTTGGCACCAGAGATCTTCTTGATCTTAGAAAGCTTCTGAACTTCAGTCTCACCAAACTTGCTGAAGTCAACCTTCGGCCAAGGTAGTAGACCAAGAGCAGAGCCGTCACCGCCTTTGCCAGATGCCGCAGCACCAGACTCAAGACGCTTAAGTGCATCTTTAACGTAAGACTGAACGTCTTCTTTAAGGATACGGCTCTTACGGCCAGTACCTTTAACCTTAGATAGGTTAACGCCAAATTCGCGAGCTAGACGACGAACAACAGGAGACGCATGTGCGTAGTCGTTGTTTTCTTGGAAGTCGTTCGCTTGTGGTGCTGCATCCGCTTTCGCTGCTGGAGCCGCTGCAGGTGCAGATGCTGGAGCCGCTGCTTGTGCAGGAGCTGCTACAGGAGCAGGTGCTGCGCCGGCCACAACGAACGTCATGATTAGCGAGCCAGTTGTTACTGAATCACCTTCAACAATCTTGATCTCTTTCACTGTACCTGCGAATGGTGCTGGTACTTCCATAGAAGCTTTGTCACCTTCTACAGTAATTAGAGATTGCTCTTCTTCTACTGTATCGCCAACTTTAACCATGATCTCAGTAACTTCTACTTCGTCACCGCCGATATCTGGAACGTTAACTTCTTTTTCAGCCGATGCTGCTGGAGCCGCTGCAGGTGCTGCTGGAGCCTCTGCTACTGGAGCTGCCGCACCCGAACCTGCAGTTTCAAATACCATCACAAGAGAACCCGTTGTTACTGAATCACCTTCAGCAATCTTGATCTCTTTAACCGTACCTGCAAATGGTGCTGGTACTTCCATAGAAGCTTTGTCGCCTTCTACAGTTAGAAGCGATTGCTCTTCTTCTACTGCATCGCCAACTTTAACCATGATTTCAGTAACTTCTACTTCGTCGCCACCGATATCTGGAACGTTAACTTCTTTCAGCTCACTTGCAACAGAAGGGGCCGCTGCTGCTGGAGCTGGAGCCGCTGCTGGAGCCGCTTCCGCCGCAGGAGCAGGTGCAGCAGCTGCTGCACCCGGAGCGCCGGCCGCTTCTGCTTCGAAAATCATAATTAGAGAACCAGTAGTAACAGAATCGCCTTCCGCTACTTTGATTTCTTTAACAATACCTGCTTGAGACGCTGGAACTTCCATAGAAGCCTTGTCGCCTTCAACCGTGATAAGAGACTGCTCTTCTTCCACCTTGTCGCCAACGCTTACAAGAATCTCAGTAACTTCAACCTCATCCGCACCGATGTCAGGTACATTAATTTCGATTGCCATTGCTTATTTACCTTCTAATTAAGCGCTGTATTAAGCGTAAAGTGGGTTAGTTTTTTCAGTGTCGATGTTGAACTTAGCAATTGCTTCAGTCACAACAGACTTCTCAACATCACCGCGCTTCGCTAGTTCAGTTAGCGCTGCAACTACCACGTAGCCTGCGTTAACTTCGAAGTGACGACGTAGGTTTTCACGGCTGTCTGAACGGCCGTAACCATCGGTACCAAGTACTTTGTAAGACTCAGTAGGCATGAATGCACGTACTTGCTCAGCGTAGTTCTTCATGTAGTCAGTCGCAGCGATTGCTGGCTCGTTACCTAGAACTGTTGTGATGTAAGGTACTTTCGCCTCTGCTTCTGGGTGAAGCATGTTGTAACGCTCTACGTTTTGACCATCACGAGTTAGCTCGTTGAACGATGTTACAGAGAACACGT
The DNA here is from genome assembly GCA_003263775.1 of Vibrio maritimus. Classification (GTDB taxonomy): domain Bacteria; phylum Pseudomonadota; class Gammaproteobacteria; order Enterobacterales; family Vibrionaceae; genus Vibrio; species Vibrio maritimus. Next base: position 39,735 of record JYJJ01000001.1, on the reverse strand, counting down.
CAGACGCCACACCGTACTCTTCGCTTAGGATAATCGCTGCTTTACGTACTTCGTTCATGATAGTACCAGAGCTCATTAGCTGAACTTTACCCTTAGCACCTTCGTGAGACTCAAGCTTGTAGATACCTTTACGGATGCCTTCTTCAGCGCCTTCTGGCATTGCTGGCATCGCGTAGTTTTCATTCATTACTGTTAGGTAGTAGTAAATGTTTTCTTGCTCAGGACCGTACATACGACGGATACCGTCTTGCATGATTACTGCTAGCTCGTAAGCAAATGTTGGGTCGTAAGAGATACAGTTAGGGATAGTGTTCGCTTGGATGTGCGAGTGACCATCTTCGTGCTGTAGACCTTCACCGTTCAGTGTTGTACGACCAGCTGTAGCACCTAGTAGGAAGCCACGAGCTTGTTGGTCACCTGCTAGCCATGCCATGTCACCAATACGTTGGAAACCGAACATTGAGTAGTAGATGTAGAACGGAATCATTGGCAGATCGTTTGTGCTGTATGAAGTAGCAGCAGCAACCCAAGATGCCATTGAACCTAGTTCGTTGATACCTTCTTGAAGAACTTGGCCTGATGTTGCTTCTTTGTAGTAAGAAACGATGCCTTTATCTTCAGGTGTGTATTCTTGACCGTCTGGGTTGTAGATACCAACCTGACGGAATAGACCTTCCATACCGAACGTACGCGCTTCATCACAGATGATAGGAACGATGTTCTTACCGATGTTCTTGTCTTTAAGAAGAATGTTCAACGTACGTACATAAGCCATAGTCGTTGAAATTTCACGCTTCTGAGCACCTAGTAGAGGAGCAAACTCTTCTAGCTCTGGTACTTTGAACTCTTGTGTGAATTTAGGTAGACGCTGTGGCGTGTAACCTTTCAGTGCTTTACGACGAGCATGTAGGTATTCGTACTCAGCGCTGCCTTCTTCCAGTTTTAGGTAAGGCAGTTCAGCGACTTTCTCATCAGAAAGAAGGTCTTGCAGGCCAAGACGATCACGCAGGTATTGTACGTGTGTCATGTCCATCTTCTTAACACCGTGAGCGATGTTCTTACCTTCAGCCGCTTCACCCATGCCGTAACCTTTAACCGTCTTAGCTAGGATTACCGTTGGCTTGCCGTTTGTTTCTTTTGCATTGTTGAACGCAGCAAACAGCTTAGAAGAATCGTGACCACCACGCTTCAATTCGAAGATTTGGTCGTCAGTCATGTCTGCTACGAGTGCAGCTGTCTCAGGGTACTTACCAAAGAAGTGCTCACGTACGTATGCGCCATCTTTAGATTTGAATGTTTGGTAGTCGCCATCGATCGTTTCGTTCATAAGCTGTAGTAGCTTACCCGTCGTATCTTTAGCCAGTAGTGCGTCCCAGTTGTTACCCCAGATAACTTTCACTACGTTCCAGCCAGCACCTTTGAATAGACCTTCAAGCTCTTGAATGATCTTACCGTTACCCATTACAGGACCGTCTAGACGCTGTAGGTTACAGTTGATTAGGAAACATAGGTTGTCTAGCTTCTCACGCGCAGCGAAAGAAATAGCACCACGTGATTCTGGCTCATCCATCTCACCATCACCTAGGAAGGCGTATACGCGTTGAGCAGATGTATCTTTAAGACCACGACCATTCAGGTACTTAAGGAAACGCGCTTGATAGATAGCAGAAATTGGACCAAGACCCATAGATACTGTTGGGAATTGCCAGAATTCAGGCATCAACTTAGGGTGTGGGTATGAAGGAACACCTTTACCGTCTACTTCTTGACGGAAGTTGTCTAGCTGCTCTTCTGTTAGACGGCCTTCAACGAACGCACGAGAGTAGATACCTGGAGAGATGTGACCTTGGTAGTAAACCAGATCGCCGCCGTCTGTTTCGTTTGGAGCACGGAAGAAGTGGTTGAAACACACTTCGTAGAATGCTGCTGCAGACTGGTAAGAAGCCATGTGACCACCAAGGTCTAGGTCTTTCTTAGAAGCACGCAATACGATCATGATTGCGTTCCAGCGAATAATCGAACGAATACGACGCTCAAGTGTAGTGTCACCAGGGTATGCTGGTTCTTGAGCTGCTGGAATGGTGTTGATGTAGTTAGTGTTGATGCCTGTAGGCATATCAACGCCATCTAAACGAGCTTTCTCTAGAACTGTTTCTAGTAGAAATTGTGCACGTTCTACACCTTCTTCACGAACAACGGATTCAAGTGCTTGAAGCCAATCTTGAGTTTCCAGTGCATCTACGTCATGCTTCATGTCAGACATGGCGATCTATCCTTCTGTTGGTTGGATCTACTTAATTAAAGTAAGCGTTTCTAGTTTTAAGAATCACTATCTTGTTGAATTCGTCTTAAAGAGCGCTCGCGACGAGACGCTTCTCGAGTCAAATCCAACAATGTTTCTTCGATATAAGCTAAGTGCGAATGCGACATCTCACGCGCCTTTTCTGGCTGACCAGCGACGATCGCTTCAACAATATTAGCTCGGTGTTTACTGACTTTCTCCACCACCTCAGAGCGGCGATGTAATAGCTCTAAATTCTGTAGAACATTTTGCTCAAGTAGCGGTGCTAAGCTTCTCACGATATGCAGTAACACAACGTTATGTGCCGCCTCCGTAAGCGCTACTAGAAATGCCATCACAGCTGACGCTTCAGCTTCCACATCATCCGCTTCCTGAGCGATGCGAATATTGCTTAGACAAGTCTCGATTTGAGCAAAATCTTCATCAGTGCCACGCAAAGCGGCAAAGTAAGCAGAAATACCTTCCATAGCATGACGAGCCTCAAGCAAATCTAGTTGAGTCTCGTTATGAGAAGATAGAAGGTCTAACAAGGGATCCGAGAAACTTTTCCAGATGTTCTCGCTAACGAACGTGCCACCGCCTTGACGACGAGTGAGAAGCTTTTTCGCTTCAAGTCGCTGAATGGCTTCTCGAATAGAAGGACGAGAAACATCAAATTGCTTTGCCAGCTCGCGTTCAGGTGGAAGCTGCTGTCCTGCCGAAAGTGTCCCTTCAACAATCAAACGCTCCAATTCTTGCTCGATAACATCCGAAAGTTTCGGCTGACGGATCCTTTGATAAGCCATAACTATTATTCTTTTTTCTTTTACTTTCTTGAGCTGTTAATTGGTATTACCAATTTATAAGTTGGGGTAAAAATTAACACATTTAAAACACCAATGTCTAGTGAAAAATTGATTCACATCATAGAACTGGCCTTGCGTTAACCTTGTTGAAACATTTATAGATTAAAACATCAACACCCATGGTCAGACCAATTACATACAGGAAACTTATTGGGCAATTTACGTGCTATAAAAATCCTTATAAATCAACAACAAAGAGCTTTATTTGTCAGACAAAGGAAATTGACCAATATCAAGAAAGAAAGGAATAACCGCATCACTGGTTATTAATAATTTGAATAACAAAATATTTCGTGGCGCGACAATACGGCCACGAAATCGACATTAAGAGGTGGAGTGAATCTTTTATGACAGAGAATTTTTGAAACGACGCCAATCAAAAACGAGACCAGGGTCACTTTTTCTAAGCGGCGCAATGTATTGATGCCCGGTGATGCGTTCACGAGTCATCGCTGGATAACGCGATTGCAGTGACAAGGTTAAGCACTGCAAACTTTGATACTGCGCTTCGGTATATGCCACATAATCTGTGCCTTCAAGCTCAATACCAATCGAGTAATCATTGCACCTTGCTCGGCCAGCAAAGCTCGACATTCCCGCATGCCACGCCCTGGCATGAAAAGGGACAAACTGAACCACTTCTCCATCTCGCCTTATTAAACAGTGCGCCGAAACACGCATGTCTTTAATCACATGGAAAAAAGGATGGACAGTTGCATCAAGCTTGCCAAGAAAAAAGTCTTCAATATAGCCCCCACCAAACTGCCCTGGGGGAAGGCTAATGTTGTGCACCACCAGCAAGGAGACATCTTCCTCATCGGGTCTGGCATCAAAATGGGGAGAAGGTACTTGCCTTGCTCTTGGATACCAGCCCTGCTCATCGATAACACCTGAAGCAGTATCTGGCATAGCATCGCTCACCGCGGCTTGATTGGCATGGGTTCTATCTTGGTTTTGCATATATTTTGAGCTCATCTACATCGCTATCGCTTTGATTTTATCCGACGGCCAATAAAATGCGAGATTTGATGCTGAAATTCCGCACAAGCAGGAGTATCATGCCCACTTCGTTCCCCCACTAAACACGTTAAGCGATGAAAAACACACATAACAGCCAAGAACGTCTTGAGTATCTAAAGCAGCAACTTCCTTCAGAAATCACACGTGCCGTGGCCGACACGCTTCGTGAAGATTTGGGCGGAACATTGGATGTGAATACAGATATCACGGCAAGCCTTATTCCTGCAGACACTCAAAACGTAGCCACAATCATCACTCGTGAACACGGTGTATTCTGCGGACAGATGTGGGCTGATGAAGTGTTTAAACAGCTTGGCGGCGAAGTCAGCATTGAATGGCACGTGCAAGATGGCGACAAGGTTGAACCAAACCAAGTGCTTTGCACGCTAACAGGCCCTGCGCGCGCACTACTGACTGGTGAGCGTAACGCGATGAACTTCATCCAAACGCTATCAGGCTGCGCGACAGTGACTGCGGAGTACGCGGCAAAAATAGCGCACACTGAATGTCGCCTACTTGATACACGTAAAACTATCCCTGGTCTGCGTAGCGCATTAAAATACGCAGTGGCTTGTGGCGGCGGTTATAACCACCGCATCGGTGTGTTTGATGCTTACCTAATTAAAGAGAACCACATCATCGCATGTGGTGGCATCACTAAAGCCATTGAAACCGCTAAGCAGCTAAACCCAGGCAAACCAGTTGAAGTGGAAACTGAATCACTGGAAGAGCTACAACAAGCCATCGATGCTGGCGCAGATATCATCATGCTTGACAACTTCACCACCGACATGATGCGCAAAGCCGTTGAAATCAACGCTGGCCGCGCTGCACTTGAAAACTCAGGTAACGTTACTCTAGACACTATCGCTGAGTTTGCTGAAACGGGTGTTGACTACATTTCTGTTGGTGCGTTGACTAAGCATCTTAAGGCGATGGATTTGTCGATGAGGTTTAAGGATTAAAAATCGGTCCTTGGTTCTTGGTTCTTGGTCCTTGGGAATAAGAGCCAGAGAATCTATAGAAAGCGAAGCAAACAGCTTCGCTTTTTTGATCCCACATTTCGTTACCTATTGCTTTTACTGACTATTTCGCACCCAGTGCTAGTCCTTTCACTTCAATATCACTCGCATTCAAACTGCAACTTACTGCAACATATCTCCATTTTTTAGAACCGTCTCTAGTGCGCTAAGTCATTAACTTTATTGGGATAAATCTCAGGAGTATGTTCGCTTTGTGCAACTAATTTATTAAGGATGAAAAATGAAAAAAACAACAAGGCAGCAAGGTTTTACCTTGATTGAGTTGATGATTGTGGTGGCGGTAATTGGGGTGCTGTCAGCAGTGGCTTTTCCTGCATATCAAGATTACGTCAAAAAAGGTGAGGCTGCTTCTGGTCTTGCAACTTTGAAATCGTTAATAACTCCTGCTGAGATGATTTATCAGGATGAAGGGTCATTATCCACTGGTGTCAATTTGGTTGATGACTTAGGGATATCTTCAGGGTCAAATACACTGGGCACAATAAGTGTTTCTGCACTAAACGATTTACAGTTTCAGTTTTCTGATGGTTCCCTCAAAGATGAGACAATAACGCTGTCACGTGATACAGATGGATGGACATGCCAAGCCTCAGCAAACATGCCTGAAATGAAAGGCTGTAATAACTAAAGTGTCATCATCTTTATTTTACGTTCTAGAAAACGCAGGAGTAATTAATAAGTCGAAGGAATCCGAGCTCAATGACTGGATTGCTTCGACGAATCTTTCTGTGCCGGAAGGCTTGCTCGACCTAAAGTTATTAACTGTAGATAATATTACCGAGATACTAAGTACACATTTTGCCTTGCCCATTTTTAACATCTCTGATTATCCGTACCTAGAAACCTCTCGCTCACTAGCTGTAAGAGAAGTTGTTCTCAAGCATCATGCCATCCCTCTTTCTAGAACAAACAATTCTATAACTGTCGCGGTATCTGACCCTACAGTCACAGAAACAGAAAATGACTTTCGCTTTGCTACTGGAATGCAAGTCGAACTAGTACTAGCTAACTGCCTCGAAGTTCGTTCCGCTATCAAACGCTTATATGGTGAAGAGAGCAATACTTGGCAATCCAACACCAAACAACTCACCTCCGACGATCTCGCCAATCTAGTTCAAGTCAGTGACGCTGAGATCGACAACATCGAAGATCTCTCCCAAGATGACTCCCCGGTCAGTCGCTTTATCCATCAGGTACTCATGGATGCGGTGCGTAAAAAAGCTTCTGATATCCATTTCGAGCCCTATGAGCATCTATACCGCATTCGCTTACGCTGTGATGGGATCTTGATTGAAACCCACCAGCCCGCCACGCAACTCAGCCGGCGTTTGGCTGCAAGGATCAAGATCCTTGCGAAGTTGGATATTGCCGAAAGACGATTGCCACAGGATGGCCGCTTGAAACTGAGGTTATCAGAGAATGCTTCGATTGATATGCGAGTGTCAACACTGCCTACCATGTGGGGTGAGAAGATCGTATTGCGATTACTGGATGGCGACTCTGCTAATCTCGATATTGATCAGCTTGGTTATAACGCACTGCAAAAATCTCTCTACCTTGCCGCGCTGAAAAAACCGCAGGGGATGATCTTAATGACTGGGCCGACGGGAAGCGGTAAAACCGTTTCTTTGTATACCGGACTCAACATCCTTAATACCGCAGAGCGCAACGTGTCTACCGCCGAAGATCCGGTAGAGATCCACCTTGATGGGATCAATCAGGTGCAAATCAATCCTAAGATCGGCTTTGATTTTTCGACTGCGCTGCGATCGTTTCTACGTCAAGATCCGGATGTGGTGATGCTGGGAGAGATCCGCGATATTGAAACGGCAGAAATTGCAGTGAAAGCAGCGCAAACCGGTCACTTAGTACTTTCTACCCTGCACACCAACTCTGCTGCTGAGACAGTGATACGACTCAAGAACATGGGCGTTGAGAGTGTTAACCTTGCTTCCTCACTGTCACTCATCATTGCTCAGCGCCTAGCCCGCAAGCTGTGTCAGCATTGTAAGGTTGTTGACCCTATGTCAGCAGCACTGCGTCATTCCCTCTTTATTGGTGACGATGAGCTTATCTATCAAGCTAGCGAGCAAGGCTGCAATCATTGCAATTACGGCTATTTGGGGCGCACGGGTATTTATGAGGTGATGGAGTGTACTCATGAAATCGCCAATGCCCTCCTTACTGGCGCAAGCATGCAAGAGATAGAAGCGTTGGCACAATCTCAAGGGATGACCACCCTCAAACAATCGGGCATTGAAAAACTTCGAGATGGCGTGACCAGCTATCAAGAGTTGCAGCGCGTGCTCTATTTCTAATCATGGGTTAAGTAGTATGGGTAAAAAGCTCGAACCAACGCTCAAAGCGTTTCACTGGAAAGGCGTTAATAGCCAAGGAAAGAAAGTCTCAGGTCAAACACTGGCGCTGACCGAACCTGAGGCGCGTGAAACCCTCAAACAGCAACATATCCAGATTCGTAAGCTTAAAAAGCGCAGCATTTCTACTTGGACTAAGCTGACTCAGCGCATCAAAAGCAAAGACATCACCATCCTTACACGCCAGCTCGCCACCATGCTCAGCACCGGTATTCCCATTGTTCATGCCATCAAGCTAATTGCTGATAATCAAGCCAAAGCGGAAATGAAATCGATACTGTCGCAAATCAGCAAAGGATTAGAAGCGGGTACGCCGATTTCACGGGTAATGCAGGTTGCCAGTCGTCATTTTGATAGCTTTTATGTCGATATGGTCGCTACCGGAGAAAACTCAGGTAATTTAGCGGGTGTGTTTGAGCGCTTAGCCGACTATCGCGAGAAACAAGAGATGCTTCGCTCTAAAGTGATCAAGGCGCTGATTTATCCAGTGATGATCTTATTTGTGTCACTTGGAGTCACCTACCTCATGCTCACTACCGTAGTACCGGAGTTTGAGTCGATGTTTCGCGGCTTTAATGCCGACCTTCCTTGGTTTACCCAGCAAGTGCTGAGTCTTTCAGCGTGGTTTCAACAGCATGGCTTTTTGAGTATTAACCTGTTTATTCTGGTCACTTTTGGTCTTAAGGTCGCTCGTCAGCGCAGTTTCAGCGTGCGGCTTTACACCAGCCGTCTTGTATTGCGGATACCTATCATAGGCCAAGTGATCACTAAAGCGTCCATTGCTAAGTTCAGTCGTACCCTATCCACCAGCTTTAGCGCTGGAATACCGATACTGTCCAGCATACAAGCCAGTGCTAAAACCGCTGACAATCTCTACTACCAGCAAGTCATTCAATCTATCCATTCCGATATTGTCGCTGGTACGCCAATCCATCTGGCCATGCGTCAAGCAGATGCGTTTCCTGAAATGGTCTTGCAAATGGTAATGATTGGTGAAGAGTCCGGAACCCTTGATGACATGCTCAATCGCGTGGCGGCTATTTATGAAGCGGAAGTCGATAATACCGTTGATAACCTAGCAAGATCCTCGAGCCATTTATCATTGTTTTTCTAGGAACCCTCGTGGGTGGGCTTGTGGTCGCAATGTACCTTCCTATCTTTAACTTAATGACCGTAATAGGCTAACATAGACATTAACTTATTGATTTATTTCCTGTGTAGCCGCAAATGGACGTGTTGATTTATTACCCTTGGTTGTTTGTTGTATTCGCAGCCATTCTTGGCCTTATTGTCGGAAGCTTTCTCAATGTGGTGATCCATCGATTGCCTATCATGATGGAGCGCGGCTGGCGCGAAGAGTGTGCAGAAGCCTTCCCTGAATACAAGATAACGCCACCAGAAGGACGCTTTAATCTCAGTATTCCCCGCAGCAGTTGCCCGTCATGTAAAACGCCCATTCGCATTATCGACAATATTCCGCTATTAAGCTGGCTGTTACTCAAAGGTCGCTGCCGTCACTGCGAGAGCAAAATCAGCATCCGCTATCCGCTTGTCGAGCTTCTTACTGCAGTTCTTAGTGCTACAGTGGCTTGGCAGCTGGGTTTTAGCTTCTACAGTGTAGCGCTGATTGCCATGACATTTGTGCTTATCGCAGCAACCTTTATCGACCTTGATACTATGCTGCTACCCGATCAGCTCACCATGCCTCTACTTTGGGCAGGGATTGCCCTCGCCTTGTTCGGCATCTCACCAATCACTCTGCAAGAATCTGTGATTGGCGCTATCGCGGGCTACCTTTGCCTCTGGTCTGTCTATTGGCTATTTAAGCTGCTAACGGGCAAGGAAGGTATGGGCTATGGCGATTTTAAGCTGCTCGCCGCTCTGGGATCCTGGCTCGGCTGGGCACATCTGCCAATGATTATTTTACTTTCCTCGGTTGTTGGCGTTGTGTTTGGTTTAATTCAGCTTAGAATGCAAAACAAAGGTTTGGATGTGGCGTTTCCGTTTGGCCCTTACCTAGCGATTGCTGGCTGGGTTAGCGCTCTTTGGGGCGATGCCATCACGCACTTCTATTTGGCGACGGTAACGGGAGTATACTAGTGGGATTTGTAGTCGGCTTAACAGGTGGCATTGCGAGTGGAAAAACCACCGTGGCCAATCTGTTTCATCATGAGTTTGGTATCGACCTTGTCGATGCAGACGTATCGCGCGCGACGTAGTTGAGGTTGGCTCTGAAGGTTTAAACGCATTAGCACAGCATTTTGGTCGTGATATTTTGCAAACTGATGGCGCATTGGATCGCGCAGCGCTTAGAGCACGCATCTTTGCTAATGATGAGGAAAAACAGTGGGTAAACAACTTACTGCACCCGATGATCCGCCAGCAGATGCAGCAACGCCTTAATGCCTCGACCAGCCCATATACATTGCTCGTGGTACCGCTACTAATCGAGAACGGTTTGCAAAGCATGGCCGACCGTGTGCTTGTGGTCGATGTCGAGGCCGACACACAAATTTACCGAACAATGACACGTGACGGGGTGCCCGAACAACAGGTGCGTTCTATACTCAAAGCACAAGTCGATAGAGATACCCGACTAATGCATGCAGATGATGTGATTGATAATAATACTGACAACGCTCAACTTTTGCCCCAAGTCACACAATTGCACCAAAAGTACCTAGCATTATGCGGTAAAAATCGGTGAAAATAGCAAGGAAGCGTTTAAAGGCTAGCACATGATCACAAATAGATTCGAACACCCTCTTAACGAAAAAACCAGAATATACCTAAGAGTTGAATCTCTACTGAGACAGCTACAGCATTCCTCGTCTTTTTCAGATAACTACCAGCACCAGATCTTCTTTAAGTCTCTGTTTGATTTACTAGAGATTTTTGAGCAGATCCAACTTAAGAGCGAGCTGGCTAAGGATCTTGAAAAACAGCGACAAACCTATAGAGCCTGGCTCAATATCGACGATGTCGATCAAGAGATGCTGGGGTCGATCTTAGGCGATCTCGACAGCGTGCACCGTGAACTGATGGGCGCAGAACGTTTCGGTCAGTCTTTTAAAGAAGACCGATTCTTGAGCGCGATTCGTCAGCGTTTTGGGTTGCCAGGTGGCGCATGCTGTTTTGACTTGCCAACACTGCATCACTGGCTGCATTTGCCTATCGACAAGCGTATGCATGATGCTGAAATGTGGCTGGCGTCACTCAAGCCACTGATGAACGCGCTGCACTTGTGGCTAAAACTCACTCGTGAAACCGGCCGCTTTAAACCGCAAATTGCGCGTTCAGGCCTGCTTCAAAGTGAGGCTGAAGAGGCGAATATCATCAGGCTCAATATTCCAATGCATTACGGCGTTTACCCAATGGTATCAGGCCATAAGAGCCGCTTTACGGTGAAGTTTATTGCTTTTGAGTCAGGGCAAGCCTACCCTAACGATGTTGAATTTGAATTAGCGATTTGCAGTTAACTGCCCAGTCAGTTAACTGCAAACTCAGTGAACTGTCACACTCAGGAAATATTATGAGTAAACCAACTATTGTCCCATGCCCACAATGTAAAAAAGACGTGGTATGGGGTGAAGAGAGCCCGTTTCGTCCATTCTGCTCTAAGCAGTGCCAAATGATTGATTTTGGTGAATGGGCGGATGAAGAGAACACGATCCCGGGCGCACCCGATATGTCAGACAGCGATGGCTGGTCGGAAGACAATTACTAATACCTAGAGCCTCCATCGGAGGCTCTTTTTTTATGCCTTCAAATCCAGACATAAAAAAAGCGGAGTCCGAGGACTCCGCTTAATCTTTGAGAACGCTAGTAAAATAGCATTACTTCTTAGCAAGTTTCTCTTTGATACGAGCAGACTTACCAGAACGCTCACGTAGGTAGTACAACTTGGCACGACGTACTGCACCACGGCGTTTAACTTCGATGCTATCAACCATTGGAGAGTGAGTTTGGAACGTACGCTCAACACCTTCGCCGTTCGAGATCTTACGAACAGTGAAAGCAGAGTGAAGACCACGGTTACGGATAGCGATTACAACGCCTTCGTAAGCCTGTAGACGCTCACGGTCACCTTCTTTTACTTTAACCTGAACTACAACAGTGTCACCTGGTGCAAATTTAGGTAGGCCTGATTTCATTTGCTCTTCTTCAAGAGCCTTGATGATGTTACTCATGTTCTTAAATTCCTAGAATAAACTGATACTAAATTAAATAGGTTACTTGCTGTTATTTCGAGTTTCTTTAATGAACTCGGCAAGTAATTGTTCCTGTTCGTCAGTCAGAGCTAGGTTTTCCAGGAGCTCCGGTCTTCTTAGCCAAGTACGGCCTAACGACTGTTTTAGTCGCCAGCGACGAATATCCTTGTGGTTACCAGACTTGAGGACACTTGGTACCTCTAAATCTTCTAACACCTCAGGGCGCGTATAGTGTGGACAATCTAACAAACCATTAGCAAAAGAATCTTCTTCTGCTGAAGCAAAATCGCCTAGTACTCCCGGAACAAACCGTGAGACTGAGTCGATTAGCGTCATGGCTGGGATTTCCCCACCTGTCATCACAAAATCTCCGATTGACCATTCTTCGTCAACCTCAGTTTGGATGATGCGCTCATCTACCCCTTCGTAGCGTCCACAAATCAACACAAGGTTGTCGTTTTTCGCTAGTTCTTCTACCCCAGTCTGGTCGAGCTTACGACCTTGAGGAGAAAGGTAAATGACTTTCGTCTTACCCGGTGATGCCTGTTTGGCTGCGTGAATGGCATCGCGCAATGGCTGAACCATCATCAACATGCCAGGACCACCACCGTAAGGTCTATCATCGACAGTGCGATGTTTGTCGTGAGTGAAATCACGAGGATTCCATGTCTCAATCGACAGTAGACCTTTTTTAACCGCTTGACCTGTTACTCCATAATCAGTAACGCTGCGGAACATGTCTGGAAACAGGCTAATTACGCCAACCCACATCTGTTCTCTCGCTCTATTGAGTTACTAAAAATGAATTAGAATCCAGGATCCCAGTCAACTTCGATCCGTTGAGCTTCGCGATCAACATTTTTGATCACTTGCTCTTCAAGGTACGGTACTAACCGTTCCTTTTGCCCAAAAGCATCTTTCAGATTTGCTTTCACAACCAAAACATCGTTCGAACCAGTTTCCATGATGTCAGTTACTTCCCCTAGGTCATAACCTTTCGTGGTCACTACTTTCATACCGAACAATTCGCGCCAGTAGAATTCATCTTCTGACAGCTCTGGTAGCACAGCTGGGTCGATCGCAATCTCAAAGTTGGTCAGTAGGTGAGCTTCTTCACGAACCTCAAGACCTTCTAGTTTACACACCATACCTTTGTTATGACGCTTCCAACTTTCGACTTTGTACTCTACCCATTCACCCTTTTGGTTAATATACCAAGGGCTGTAATCGAAAATACTTTCAGGATTGTCTGTGTAGGTAAACACCTTAAGCCATCCGCGAATGCCGTAAGTAGAACCAAATTTACCTACAACAATTCTTTCGTCTTGATTGCTCATTGTGTCTTTACCTTTCATCGACGACATACTGCTTACTTAACTAGAATTAAGCCGCTTTTTGAGCGTCTTTAACTAGCTTAGCAACGCGGTCAGAAACTGTTGCGCCTTGACCAACCCAGTGGTTAACGCGCTCTAGGTCTAGACGTAGACCTTCTTCTTGACCTTTAGCAGTTGGGTTAAAGAAACCCACTTTCTCGATGAAACGGCCAGTTGCTGCATTGCGGCTGTCCGCTACTACGATTTGATAGAATGGACGCTTCTTAGCGCCGTGACGTGCCAAACGAATGGTAACCATATCGTCCTCTTTGCTTTCTCAATAATAAAAATGACCTCAGAAATGTTTCTCAAATGAGCAACCTGAGGTCTCGTGCCAAAATAAAGCCTCGGAATTTTACTCTTATTCCGAGGCATTGCAAGGGGTTTAGCTATTTTTTCACCAGTTTTTGGGCACTGGTGAAGATGTGAGCTGGGTAACAGTTTGAAAGATCAATGAGTTGCTTTCAGTCGCTCTGCTACCCTTCGCGAATCGCGAGATTATCGGCCAAACGGATTACCACCACCGCCCATACCGCCCATGCCACCCATCATGCCTTGCATATTACGCATCATGCCGCGCATGCCACCTTTCTGCATCTTCTTCATCATCTTCTGCATTTGGGTGAATTGCTTGAGAAGGCGGTTCACGTCTTGTACCTGAGTACCAGAACCTGCCGCGATACGTTTTTTGCGAGAACCTTTGATGAGCTCAGGACGCTGACGCTCTTTCATGGTCATCGAGTTAATGATGGCTTCCATCTGCTTGAACATCTTGTCGTCAACTTTATCTTTGACGTTGTCTGGCAGGTTAGACATGCCTGGAAGCTTGTCCATCATGCCCATCATGCCGCCCATGTTCTGCATCTGACCAAGCTGCTCGCGGAAGTCTTCAAGGTCAAAGCCTTTCTTCTCCTTGAACTTCTTCGCCATCTTCTCTGCTTTCTCAGTATCGACATTACGCTGAAGGTCTTCGATAAGAGAAAGAACGTCACCCATACCAAGGATACGTGAAGCCACGCGGTCTGGGTGGAACGGTTCAAGTGCGTCGGTCTTCTCACCCACACCCAAGAACTTGATTGGTTTGCCTGTGATATGGCGAACTGAAAGTGCCGCACCACCACGTGCATCACCATCCACCTTAGTCAGGATCACACCTGTTAGTGGCAGTGCATCACCGAAGGCCTTCGCCGTGTTCGCCGCATCTTGACCTGTCATGCGTCAACCACGAACAGAGTTTCAACTGGGTTGATTGCCGTATGAAGCTGCTGGATTTCATCCATCATTTCATGGTCAACCGCCAGGCGACCGGCAGTATCGACAATCAGTACGTCGTAGAATTTCTTCTTAGCGTGATCGATTGCAGCATTAGCAATATCGATTGGCTTTTGATCGGCAGTCGATGGGAAAAAGTCCACACCTACATCACCGGCTAGTGTTTCAAGCTGCTTGATTGCCGCAGGACGGTAAACGTCGGCAGACACAACCAATACTTTCTTTTTCTCGCGCTCGTTTAGAAGCTTAGAGAGCTTGCCCACACTGGTGGTTTTACCTGCACCTTGTAGACCTGCCATAAGAATGACAGCCGGCGGCTGCGCAGCAAGGTCGAGCGCTTCGTTCGATTCACCCATAACTTGCTCAAGCTCAGCTTGAACAATCTTGATGAACTCCTGACCCGGCGTGAGTGATTTAGACACCTCAACACCAACAGCGCGCTCTTTAACACCTTTGATAAACTCACGAACAACTGGCAGAGCAACGTCCGCCTCAAGCAGCGCCATGCGAACTTCGCGTAGCGTGTCTTTGATGTTGTCTTCGGTCAGACGACCTTTACCGCTGATATTCTTCAGCGTTTTGGATAGACGATCCGTTAAATTCTCAAACATTTCTTTCTCTTCGCTTCAAACTGGGCGATCAATTGCAGTGAGTATACCTTAGCCAGCAGTGAGAGTCATATCTAACAAGATCAAATACGAGTCAATAGTTTTTACATCTGACGTAGCCCAACAGGACGATGCAGGGTATAATTCGTGCTCTAAGCAATCGATTTTTTAGGAAAAATGGACAGTTTAATCGCAATTGCGGCCGCCATACTTTATGGCCTGGCCATCGCAACTATCATCCCAGGCTTGGTTAATCAGGTCGGGATCCGTACAAAAACTGTTCTGGTTAGTGCTGTTCTCGCGCTGACGTTTCACGCAGTATTGCTCAGTGATTTAATCTTCAGCGGCACAGGCCAGAACCTAAGTATTCTTAATGTCGCATCACTGATTAGCTTTATCATCTCGCTATTTATGAGCGTCGCGATGGTGAAAACACGCATTTGGTTCTTGCTTCCTGTGGTCTATAGTTTTGCGGCAATCAATCTCAGTGCGGCTGCCTTTGTACCGACGGCCTTTATTACCCACCTAGAGCACAATCCGAAACTGTTGATTCACATTTCACTGGCACTGTTCTCTTACTCGACGCTGTCTATTGGCGCACTGTATGCACTGCAACTGGCGTGGCTTGATCACAAGCTGAAAAACAAGAAAGCGCTAACGATTAACCCTAACCTTCCTCCATTAATGATGGTGGAAAGGCAACTTTTCAATATCATCCTCATCGGTACGGGCTTATTAACCGCTACCTTGATCACAGGTTTTGTATTTGTCCAAGATATGTTTGCTCAAGGCAAAGCCCACAAAGGCGTATTGTCTTTGCTAGCATGGATTGTGTATTCGGTGCTGCTTTGGGGACACTATCAAAAAGGCTGGCGCGGCAAAAAAGTCACATGGTTTGCAGTCGCGGGCGCCACACTTCTCACGCTTGCTTACTTTGGCAGCCGCTTTGTAAGAGAGATCATCTTGAACTAAGTCGACCTTAGACGCACTACAACTAAAGGCGCGTTGACAATAGGGATTAAGTAGTTCATAAATTAACCAGCTATTAACTAAAGGAATTCTAGGGCATTGGACGACATTTCGACCGGTATTTTATTTGCAATCCTTGCAGGTCTAATTGTAATTTCCGGCTATTTTTCGGGTTCAGAGACAGGGATGATGTCTTTGAACCGATACAGACTTAAACACTTATCCAAAACAGGCCACAAAGGTGCAAAGCGCGTTGAGAAACTGCTTAGCCGCCCTGACCGACTCATCGGCCTGATCCTAATCGGCAATAACCTAGTTAATATATTGGCGTCTGCAATCGCGACGGTACTCGGCCTGCGTCTATTTGGTGACTTAGGTGTCGCAATCGCAACCGGTGCACTGACGATGATCATCTTGGTGTTTGCAGAAGTCACGCCAAAAACGCTCGCCGCTCTCTACCCTGAGCGCGTGTCGTTTATGAGTAGTATCGTGCTCACTATCTTGATGAAGCTGCTCTCGCCTCTGGTTATCCTGGTTAATTTCATTACTAACGGCTTTATCCGCCTGCTTGGCCTACGAGTCGATCATAACGATGAAGACCATTTAAGCTCGGAAGAACTGCGCACCGTGGTAAATGAGGCTGGCTCGCTTATCCCACGTCGTCACCAAGATATGCTGATTTCGATTCTCGATCTTGAGCACGTGACTGTTAATGACATCATGATCCCACGTAACGAGATCACCGGCATCAACATTAATGATGACTGGAAATCGATTGTTCGCCAGTTAACCCACTCTCCTCATGGCCGGGTGGTGCTGTATCGTGACCAAATTGATGAAGTGGTAGGAATGATCAGGCTACGTGAGTCGTATCGTTTGATGCTAGAGAAGAATGAGTTCACGAAAGAGACCCTACTTCGCAGTGCTGATGAGGTGTATTTCATTCCAGAAGGCACACCACTCAACGTGCAGATGCTCAAGTTCCAGCGCAACAAAGAACGTATTGGCCTCATTGTTGACGAATATGGCGATATCAACGGTCTAGTGACGCTTGAAGATATCCTGGAAGAGATCGTTGGTGAGTTCACCACATCGATGGCGCCAACGCTGTCCGATGAAATTACACCGCAAGGTGATGGCAGCTTCTTAATTGAAGGCAGTGCCAATATCCGTGATATCAACAAAGGTCTGAAATGGACGCTACCGACCGATGGACCGCGCACCCTAAACGGCCTTATCTTAGAATACTTGGAAGATATTCCTGAGAGTCACCTAAGTGTGCAAGTTGCTGAGCATCAAATGGAAATTGTCGAGCTAGAAGAGAACCGCATCAAGATGGTAAAGGTTTTCCCAAAAGCGAAAAACAAGAGCTAGCCAACAAACTCAATACGGCTATGAACAGATAAACAAACGGCACCGAAAGGTGCCGTTTTGCTTTAACTTACTGACGATATTTAAGATATCGAGACTAGTTAATGTTAGGACCAAGCCATTTTTCAGCTTCTTCCAAACTCCAACCTTTACGGTCTGCATAGCTGTCTACTTGGTCTTGCTGAATTTGTGCAATCGCAAAGTAGCGAGAATCAGGATGTGAGAAGTACCAACCCGATACTGAAGCGCCTGGCCACATTGCATAACTTGTGGTTAGCGACATGCCAATGGTTTCTTCTACATTAAGGATTTCCCACAGAGAGCCTTTTTCTGTGTGCTCCGGACACGCTGGGTAACCAGGTGCTGGGCGAATACCTTGATACTTCTCGCGAATAAGGTCGTCATTCGACAGCGCTTCATCCGCAGAGTAACCCCAAATTTCTTTACGAACTTTCTCGTGCAGGTACTCAGCAAAAGCTTCCGCCAATCGGTCTGCTACTGCTTGGATCATGATGGCATTGTAGTCATCGCCTTGCGCCTTGTATTCATCGGCAAGTTCACGCTCACCAATGCCACCCGTTACCGCAAAGGCGCCAATCCAATCTTGCTTGCCACTCTCTTTCGGCGCAATGTAGTCCGATAGACAGTAGTTAAAGCCTTTTGGCTTCTCAGTCTGCTGACGAAGGTTATGAAGTACAGTGCGAACTTCACTGCGCGTTTCATCTGTGTAGACTTCGATGTCATCACCCACAGACGCCGCAGGGAACAATGCACACATGCCCGCAGCTTTTAAGAGCCCTTCACGTTCAACGCGATCAAGTAGGTCGTTTGCGTCTTTGTACAAACGCTTCGCCTCTTCTCCCACTTCCTCATGTTCAAGAATGGCAGGGTATTTGCCCACCAGCGACCAAGTCATAAAGAATGGTGTCCAGTCGATGTAATTACGCAGTGTCGCGACATCGCAGTTTTCAAACACGTGCACGCCTGGCTTAGCCGGTTTTGGCGGCGTGTAGTTTTCCCAATCGATGTCGACCTTGTTAGCACGCGCTTTTTCCAGTGTAACTGGCTTAGTGCGTGGCTTTTTACGGTTATGCTGGTCGCGAACGCGTTCGTAATCGATATCTAGCTTCTCAACAAACGCAGGTTTTAGTTCGTTAGAAAGTAGCGAAGTACATACACCAACTGCTCGTGATGCGTTATTTACATAAACCACAGGCTCGCTGTAGTTCTGCTCAATCTTAACCGCAGTGTGCGCTTTGGATGTCGTCGCGCCGCCAATCAGTAGCGGTAGCTCGAAGCCTTGACGCTCCATCTCTTTGGCGACGTGAACCATTTCATCAAGCGATGGAGTAATGAGGCCTGACAGACCAATGATGTCGACGTTTTCTTCTTTGGCGACTTTAAGGATTTTCTCACAAGGCACCATAACGCCAAGATCGATGATCTCGTAGTTGTTACACTGCAAAACCACGCCAACGATGTTCTTACCGATATCGTGAACATCACCCTTAACGGTCGCAAGAAGGATCTTACCGTTGCTCGAACCTGCTTGCTTAGATGCATTAATATATGGCTCTAGATGCGCTACCGCCTGCTTCATTACACGCGCCGACTTGACTACCTGAGGAAGGAACATCTTACCTTCACCAAATAGGTCACCGACCACGTTCATGCCATCCATCAAAGGACCTTCAATCACTTCGAGCGGCTTTGAAGCATTAACGCGCGCTTCTTCGGTATCTTCAACGATGAACTCAGTGATACCTTTGACGAGAGCATGCTCTAGGCGCTTCTCTACTGGCCATGTACGCCACTCTAGAGCACTGGCATCATCTTCTTTACCAACGCCCTTGTTAGCGTATTCTGCAGCAATATCAAGAAGTCGCTCTGTACCATCATCACGACGGTTGAGTACCACATCTTCTACCGCTTCACGCAGTTTGTCTGGAACGTTATCGTAGATCTCAAGCTGACCAGCGTTAACGATACCCATGTCCATACCGTTCTTGAAACAGTGATAAAGGAACACGGCATGGATCGCTTCACGAACATAGTTGTTACCACGGAACGAGAAGGAAACGTTAGAAACACCACCAGAAATCATCGCATGCGGTAGGTCACGTTTAATGTCTGCTACTGCTTCAATAAAGTCGACTGCGTAGTTGTTGTGCTCTTCAATACCCGTTGCTACCGCGAAGATATTCGGGTCAAAGATGATATCTTCTGGTGGGAAGCCAACTTCATCAACAAGAATACGATAAGCATTGGTACAGATTTCTAGTTTACGCTCACGAGTTTCAGCCTGACCTACTTCGTCAAACGCCATCACGATAACGGCTGCGCCATAACGGCGGATCAGCTTCGCTTGCTCGACGAATTTCTCTTTGCCTTCTTTTAGCGAGATTGAGTTAACAATGCCTTTGCCTTGAATACACTTAAGACCCGCCTCGATGACTTCCCACTTTGAGGAGTCCACCATGATAGGCACTTTGGAGATCTCTGGCTCAGAAGCACACAGATTTAGGAATCGAACCATACAAGCTTCGGCATCAAGCATGCCTTCATCCATGTTGATATCGATGATCTGCGCGCCATTTTCAACTTGCTGACGAGCCACTTCTAACGCTTCGTCATACAACTCTTCTTTGATAAGGCGCTTAAAGCGTGCAGAGCCAGTAACGTTGGTGCGCTCACCAACGTTGATAAATAGCGATTCTTTCTCGATGGTTAGTGGCTCTAGACCGGAAAGTCGACAAGCAACTGGCAGTTCAGGTAGCGGACGTGGCGTCACCCCTTCTACGGCGTTTGCCATCTGACGAATATGCTCTGGCGTGGTACCACAACATCCGCCCACTAGGTTTAGGAAGCCGCTTCGTGCCCATTCACCGATATGCTCAGCCATGTCTTCTGGCGATAGGTCATATTCACCAAAAGCATTCGGCAGACCTGCATTCGGGTGCGCAGAGACGAAACCTTCAGAGATGCGTGACATCTCTTCAACATACTGTCTTAGCTCATCTGGACCGAGTGCACAGTTAAGGCCGAAGGAAAGTGGCTTCACGTGGCGCAGTGCGTTGTAGAAAGCCTCAGTAGTTTGCCCAGAAAGGGTGCGACCAGAGGCATCGGTGATGGTGCCTGAGATCATCACTGGAAGCTCGATACCTAACTCTTCAAATACGGATTCAACCGCAAATGAACAGGCTTTGGCATTTAGAGTATCGAAAATGGTTTCAATAAGAATTAAGTCACTGCCGCCACGAATCAGCGCGCGAGTGGATTCTGAGTACGCCTCCACCAGCTCATCAAAGCTTACATTGCGGTAGCCGGGATCATTAACGTCAGGAGAGATTGAACAGGTACGGTTTGTTGGACCAAGTACACCGGCTACGTAACGAGGGCGTTCTGGCGTTTTTTCCGTCCACTCATCGGCAGCAATTCTGGCAAGCCTCGCCGCTTCGTAGTTGATTTCCTCACTCAGTGATTCCATCTCGTAGTCAGCCATAGCGATCGTGGTGGCGTTGAAGGTGTTGGTTTCAAGAATATCCGCACCCGCCTCTAGGTAGGCGCTATGGATCTCTTTAATAAGCTCTGGCTGAGTTAACACTAAAAGGTCATTGTTGCCTTTAAGATCACACTGCCAATCTGAAAAACGCACGCCGCGATAGTCCTCTTCTTCAAGCTTGTATCCTTGGATCATGGTACCCATACCACCATCAATCAAAAGAATGCGCTGCTTGAGCTGATTTTCTATCTGCGTTTTTTTGCTTAGAGCTTTCTTGCCTTCAACGTACTTACTGCTTCCCACGATACTGCCTCATTCCTTGCTAATGCTGTCATCGTATCATAGATTTTTTAGAAATCTAGACGTCTAAAAAATCTTTACTGACTTGTTATCCTCTCAAACTATCGGACTCTTGAAACAGAAACAAGTTGTTCATGGCCTAGTAAGTCCACTGATCGAACAAAAAACAACGACATCGCCCGAGTCGCTCTAAACTATAAAATTGACGAATGATTTCACAAATAGTGATTGATATTCGCGAGGGAGAAGAACAAAATCCCATTAACATTTTTTTACACACTTAGGTGAAGTGATGTCCGTCTATCAGACTTTATGCTTTCTGTCCGCAGCAGCTATGTTAATAGCCCTAATAAACAGCAAGATAGGTAAAATGCAAACCACCATCGCGATTACTGCCGGTGCTATGATGCTATCGCTACTCATCTTAGTTGCCGGTCAAAACGATTGGTTCCACTTAACTGAACTGGCGACCGAGACCGTTGCTGATATCGATTTTGAAGATTTCCTACTTCAAGGGATCCTTGGCTTTCTATTGTTTGCCGGCGGTTTAGGTATCAAACTGCCGCACCTTAAAGATCAAAAATGGGAGATCACCGTTCTCGCCCTAGGTGCGACGCTATTTTCCACCTTCTTTATTGGCTTTGTGCTGTATGGTTTCTGTCTACTGATTGGCATTCAGTTTGATCTTATCTACTGCTTACTGTTTGGCGCACTGATCTCCCCTACCGACCCCATCGCCGTTCTCGCTATTGTTAAAAAACTTAACGCTCCTCAACGAGTTTCAACTCAAGTCGAGGGAGAGTCGCTATTCAACGACGGTTTTGGTCTGGTTATCTTTGTCACCCTGTTTACTATTGCGTTTGGCAGTGAAGCACCCACACTTGGCAGCGTAACAGCTCTGTTCCTTCAAGAGGCCATTGGCGGCATTGTTTATGGTTTTGTACTCGGCTTAGTATTCCATTACCTCATCAGCTCCACTGACGATCATTCAATGGAACTGCTACTGACTATCGGTATCCCAACCGCAGGCTACGCCTTTGCTGAATTCCTGCATGTCTCAGGGCCACTCTCTATGGTGGTATCAGGCATTATGATTGGTAACTGGACACGTTACATTGGCTTTTCAAAACAGTCTGAAGAGCACCTCGACCATTTCTGGGAGTTAGTCGATGAGTTCTTGAATGGCGTGCTGTTTTTGCTTATCGGTATGTCGATGCTGCTGTTTCAATTCCACCAAGAAGACTGGATTATGATGGCCGTCTCGGTACCACTGGTGCTTTGTGCGCGTTATTTGAGTGTAGCGCTGGCTACGTAGGCTTTAAGCGCTACCGCCGCTATAACCCTTGGTCGGTGCGCATTTTAACGTGGGGTGGCTTACGCGGTGGTCTCGCAATTGCGATGGCGCTATCTATCCCATCCGGTATCTGGGTGATCGAAGACAAGCTTATCGACGTGAAAGAGATCATCATGGTCATGACCTACTCGGTCGTGGTGTTCTCTATCCTGATTCAAGGCTCAACCATCACACCTATGATTGAGAAGGCAAAATTAGCTGAGAAAGAGATGCAGAAAGAAACGCAGCCTGAGGGCGAGATAAAAGTTCAGCAAGATTAGCAACAAGTCGACTCAAAATAGCCTCGCATAACTTGCGGGGCTTTTTTATGACTTTGAAATCAGGAACCATAGAAACGAAAAAAGCCGTATCTTTCGATACGGCTTTTTTCTTAAAGTGGCTCCCCCTGCGGGACTCGAACCTGCGACATACGGATTAACAGTCCGCCGTTCTACCAACTGAACTAAGGGGGAATTATTTGTGCAAGCTAGGTCGTAAGACCATTATCAGCTTAACACCAAATAATGGTGCCTCGAGGCGGAGTCGAACCACCGACACGCGGATTTTCAATCCGCTGCTCTACCAACTGAGCTATCGAGGCAAATAAATGGTGCCGACTACCGGAATCGAACTGGTGACCTACTGATTACAAGTCAGTTGCTCTACCTACTGAGCTAAGTCGGCGACACTTTATTTGTTATTGCTCGTGTTTCTGTTAACAACACCAACAATCTAAATTGTGGTGCCCGGAGGCGGAATCGAACCACCGACACGAGGATTTTCAATCCTCTGCTCTACCGACTGAGCTATCCGGGCAACGGGGCGCTATTAAACGGATTTTCGGTCCTCCCGTCAACGCTTTTTTGAAAAAAACTTTAAAAAAGCGTTCAAGCGCTGCATTTTTCAGCGAATCGTATTTGTTTTAGACAAATTTGGCAAAATTAGCCTTTTCCAGCATTAAAATCTTTTTTGAATTTAGTTACTTTCTCCAAATAGCGACGAGCTTCTGCATTTGGGTGTTTCTTCGTCAGTGCCCAATAAACCTGATTCGGCTGCAGTGAATTAAGATCGTTCATCGCTCGCTTTCTATCTGTTCGGTGAAAGGTGTTTAGTACGCCGCCAGTACCACCGTTGTATGCCGAGATCATGCTGTACTCTAGTGAAAGCGGATGACGCACATCGCGAAGGTAACGATTTTTCAAGATGTAGAAGTACGCTGTGCCTGTATCAATGTTCTGCTCTGGATTGAACAGATACTCTGGTGTTGGCTGCCCTGGCTTATTCTTCACAAGCTTAAATACATCTCGCCCTGCAGTCTTCGGCACTACCTGCATCAAACCGTAGGCATTAGCCCAGCTCACTGCATACGGGTTAAAACTACTCTCAGTCTTGATGATGGCGTAAATTAAATCTTCTGGAATGTCGTAGCGCTGAGAGGCACGCCGTACGATATCCGAATACTGATAACTTCGCTGCTTGAAGTGATCCGCCACCATAGGGATCTCAACGTAATACGCCTTCTTGTAGTCTACATTCTTGGTTTTAAGCTTGTTGGCTATCAGGTAGTCCGCAAAACGATTCGCGCGCCAAGTCCATTGAATGGGCTTTTTCTCTTGATCCACGACCTGATTGTACAAAAACGGCTGACCTTCTAGGGTAATGCCCTTCGATGAGAACAAATCAACGCTAGACGGATCGTCTGGCGTAAGCAGCGTGGTCACAATAGCCGTTTTAAGGTGTTTTTCAGGTTCCGTTGGGGAAACGGTCTCTATGGTGATCAAACCCTTGCTAAAGTTAACCTCAGCGCGGCTCAAATAGTTATCTATGTATTTAACGTAGTTACTTTTACCCGCGACTTTAACTTCGCGGCTACCCCATCGCTTCTCGATATTGCCATTAAAGCTGTTGATAAGAGCGTCGAGCGCGGCAACATCTTTGACATACTGACCCGGCAACTGTGCCAAGTTCTTAGCAAAACGGTTGGTTGGTTCGTAGTTCACATCGTAGATTTTTTCGATGAACTCACGACTACAACCAAGCAAAAGTAACGGCGTTAAAAAATAGATTAGCTTCTTCATAGATACCATTTAAAAACACCACCTGTAAGGTGGTGCTTGCTTCATTCCTTTGTCAATTACTCAGATGGCGGTGTATAGCCGTCGATAACGACATCTTTGCCTTCAAATAGAAAGCTTACCATCTCAGCTTCAAGCAGCTTACGATGTTCAGGATCCATCATATTCAGCTTCTTTTCATTGATCAGCATCGTCTGCTTGGATTGCCACTCAGCCCACGCCTGTTTAGAAATGTTATCGAAGATACGCTTACCCAGTTCACCTGGGTACAGTTGAAAGTCTAGGCCTTCAGCATCTTTCTGTAGACGAGCACAAAAAACCATACGGCTCATAATGTTATCCTCAATTAATATCGTTGTAAGGTGTCTATAAGCTGCTTTACTGGCGCAGCTAGCCCCACTTTTTCTGGTTGGGTAATGTTATACCAAAGACCTTTAGTCGGTTCCATCATCATTGTCGGAAGCTGGTTCAGCGTCACGACGATTGGGGTGATATCAAGGTGGTAATGACTAAAGGTATGCCTAAACGCTATCTCAACGTCTTTAGAGGCTACCATTGCTTCACGAATACCTAACCCTTCAAGTACCGGCTCAATATCCGCTGTCGGGCTTTCTGGAAAACAAAATAGCCCGCCCCAAATACCCGTTTGCGGACGCTGAGCAAGCCAAAGCTCTTGGTTATACTTAACAATCACAAACCAAGTTTCCTTCTCTGGCTTCTGTTTTTTAGGCTTTTTACCTGGATAATCAAGCGGGTTACCCTGCTTATTCGCTACACAAAGTGACTCGATTGGGCATAGCGTGCATTTCGGCTTACTGCGCGTACACACCATGGCGCCCATATCCATCATAGCTTGGTTGTACTTATCGGTATCGACATCTGGCGTATGCTGCTCAGCAATTTCCCATAATTGATTTTCTACCTTCTTCTGACCAGGCCAACCGTCTATGGCAAAACTGCGAGCCAGCGTTCGCTTTACGTTCCCATCTAAAATCGCATGTGGAAGTTTATGAACCGAAGAAAGCACTGCGGCGGCGGTTGAGCGGCCAACACCAGGCAGCGCATTCATCTCTTCTAAGGTTAACGGAAACTCGCCACCATGTTGCTCTACAACCACTTTGGCGGCTTTATGTAGGTTGCGCGCTCTCGCGTAATAGCCAAGCCCAGTCCAAAGGTGCAATACCTCATCTTGTGGCGCATTAGCTAATGATTCGACTGTTGGGAAATGTTCTAGAAAGCGCTCGTAGTATGGGATGACCGTCGCGACTTGGGTTTGCTGCAACATGATCTCAGACAGCCACACTTTATAAGCGGTTTTGTCTTGTTGCCACGGCAACTGTTTACGACCAAATTTGTCGTACCAGTCTAATATTGAGCGTGCAAAAAGCGTCACAATGTTTCTCTTCTCTCTTATAATTTGCCGGAAATTGCACCACACTTAGTAACAGAAGTAAAACCGCGTGAATTTCTGATCCAATAATGCTTGCTTGATGGCAAATTCTTTGGATAATTCCCGCTCTGATTATTGAATGAACAGGCTAAACCAATGAGTGAAGTGACTACTAACGAATACACTGAAGATGGCAAACTGATTCGCAAAGTTCGCAGTTTTGTTCGTCGTGAAGGACGCCTAACCAAAGGCCAAGAATCGGCAATGGAAGAGTGCTGGCCTACAATGGGTATTGATTACCAAGAGTCACTACTCGATTGGGAGCAGGTATTTGGCAATAAAAACCCTGTTGTACTTGAAGTTGGTTTCGGCATGGGCGCGTCTTTAGTCGAAATGGCAAAGAACGCACCAGAAAAGAATTTTATCGGTATTGAAGTACACAGCCCGGGTGTTGGCGCCTGCCTGTCTTCAGCGCGCGATGCTGGTGTCACCAACCTACGTGTAATGTGCCACGACGCAGTTGAAGTGTTTGCTAACATGATTCCAGAGAACAGCCTAAGCACAATGCAACTGTTCTTCCCAGACCCATGGCACAAAAAGCGTCACCATAAGCGCCGTATTGTTCAGCTAGATTTTGCAGAAATGGTAAGAACTAAACTTATCCCTGAATCTGGTATTTTCCACATGGCAACTGACTGGGAAAACTACGCGGAGCACATGGTAGAGGTGATGAACGAAGCACCTGGCTTTGAAAACATAGCTACCGACGGTGATTTCGTACCGCGCCCAGAAGAGCGTCCACTGACGAAATTTGAAGCTCGTGGTCACCGTCTAGGTCACGGTGTTTGGGATATCAAGTACCGTCGTACTGCGTAAGCAAAACGAGAAATTTTATTAATGAAAAGCCAACCCAACGTTGGCTTTTTTTAGCGCTAATGTTGGGAGAACAATAACCATGAAACCAACAAAACAGATCCTTTCTACCATCCTAAGCGAAGTAAAACCGCTCATTGGGCAAGGTAAAGTCGCCGACTACATCCCTGCGCTTGCCAATGTGCCCAATAACAAATTGGGTATTGCTGTATACACCAATGAAGGTGAAGTGATTACCGCAGGTGATGCGGAAGAAAGCTTCTCAATTCAATCGATTTCTAAAGCGCTGAGCTTAACGCTTGCTATGATGCTGTATAAGCCAGAGGAGATCTGGCAACGCGTTGGCAAAGAGCCATCAGGCAGGCTTTTAACTCGCTAATCCAGCTTGAAATGGAGCAAGGTATTCCTCGTAATCCATTCATCAATGCTGGTGCTATTGTGGTGGCTGATTTGCTACAGAGTCGCCTTTCAGCGCCTAGACAGCGTCTGCTGGAGTTTGTGCGTGTTTTATCTGGTGATAGCCATATTGTCTACGACAAGATTGTGGCTGCATCTGAGATGATGCACAGCGACCGTAATGCTGCAATTGCCTATCTGATGCGCTCATTTGGTAACTTCAATAACGATGTTATCCCTGTGTTGAATAACTACTTTCACGCTTGCGCGCTGAAAATGAGCTGTGTCGACCTTGCTAAGACCTTTAGCTACCTTGCCAACCAAGGTCAGTCGGTCAACACCAAAAAGCAGATCATCACACCAACACAAACCAAGCAGCTTAATGCACTGCTGGCGACTTGTGGGCTGTATGATGGTGCTGGCGAGTTCGCGTATCGAGTTGCATGCCGGGTAAGTCAGGTGTGGGTGGTGGGATCATCGCGATTGTTCCAGGGGAGATGACTATTGCAGTATGGTCACCTGAGCTTGATAAGTCTGGTAACTCACTTGCTGGCACCCGCGCATTAGAAATGCTTTCTGAGCGAATCGGTCGCTCAATTTTCTGATAGCGTTTTCAAGATTTAAAACAAAAGAAGCTGGTATCCACCAGCTTCTTTTATATCTATTGCAACCAAACTTTAGTAGCGCGCAGTACTGCCATCAAACAAGTGCTGCTGACTATAGAGTAGGTAATTAAGGCCGTTTTCATACATGGCTCGAGTATGTTCCGATTCACCGCAATCTATGGATTCTAAACTCACCGTATCGCGACCTACGCGATAACACGCCTGCTTTTGCCCGCTTTCTGCGTTAATTTGAATCATTTTGTCATTGGCTAGCCAGTAGAACTGGTTGTTCACGGTAAAATCCGCACCCTCTTGGTAGTTTTTCGCTAATAGGCTTTGTCCAGAGAACCAACCTACTTGCCCTCCTAAGAGGTCAATTACCGTGGGTGCGACATCTTTGTGTGATGCAGAGAAAGGTAAGGTGCCTGTCGGAATCTCCATATTAATACCGTGGATCAAAAACGGAATGGAGACGTGTCTAAGATCGTTTTTCGCCCCCACCATAGTATGGTCAGCTACCAGCACTAGGAGAGTTGGTCGCTCGGTTTGTGATTTCAAACGTTCAACAAAACGGCCTAACGCTCGATCTGAGTGGTGCAGTACGCTGCGGCGTGTTTGATCCACTGTTTCATCACCAAACACATAGTCAGACTCGTTAGGTAGATAGCTATCGTGTGTGGTGCCGGTGTTAATCGCTACAAATTGCGGCGCATCACCGGCACTTGCCAGTTTATCCAACGCAAAATCGTAAATACCGTCATCCATATAGCCCCAGTAATTTTGATCTTGCCCTTTTTCTGGATAGTCAAACTTACCGTAAGAATCTTTAAATCCTAGGGACTGAGCAAATGCACCCACCATGCCCTGACCACTGCCTTGAACAAAAGATGTTTCCCAACCTCGTTCTTTGAGCAGTTGTGGCAAACAGCTATATGGCATCCCCTCTAGACGAGTGCCGGCAACGCTGCCTCCTACCGGATTAGGCTGCGAACACATGGTAGCAAATACACCTTCCACGGTTCGAAAACCATTGGAATAAAACGCTTCAGTCGATAAAGACTGTTCACGCAACTTATCAAAGTGCGGTGTTGCATTGACATCAGAGCCATAGCTTTGCATGTCGTAGGCGGTCCAACTTTCCAGCAGTACTAACACTACGTCATATTGCTTGAGCTCATTGAGCTTAGTTTTCGGCTCAGGGTTTATTTTCGCTCTGAGATCCGCCATTTGTTGCGAGTTTTGCTCTGGCGTCCAACGGTGACCAGACTTATCTTCACCGATTAGCGAGTAGTAAGTAATCGCATAGGGCGCGTTCCAAGCAATACGAGCTTGGTTAACATCACCAATTTTATAGGCGTACATTGGGTTTGTGGCTTATCGCTGTATCCACCGCGCACGGCTGTCACGACAGCAAAAACAAATACCAATGCAATTGATGCAGATTGGTACCAACGTCGGCTAAAAATGATCTTTTGAGGAAATTTCCGTAGCAAAGCAGTAAAAACCACTAACATGGCTACCGCGGCAACAATAAGGCCTGAGAACTGAGTGACGACGGTTGATAAAAGCTCAAACTCCATTCCCTTGCCTAGGTGCAAATCAACGGTCACATGACGGTTTGCTTGGCTGAGGTAAATAGTATCGCCCATGGTCGAAAAAATAATCCACGCACCACAAGCAAATAGCCAAATGTGAAACAAGCCTTGATAGAAGCGCTTAAAGTAGGCAAATGGAGTAAGCAAAAGTAAGCTTAAACCTGTAAGCAACATAGAGACCGTCAGGTCGAATCGCACGCCCCACGCAACAGCTTTTAGAAACTCTAACAATGAAGTGTCTGCGTAGTTGGTTTCATACCAACCCAGAAAAGTAACTTTAGAAATGACCGACACGAGTGTCAGCATTACGACAATTTTTACCAACGAAAGAATCATATAGCGCCCAGTTATTTCAACAAGTTACTGCATCCCTACAGTAAAAATCTCCCTGGGCGCGAATTGTAACCAAAATGCAACGTCAATAGAAGTAAGTTACGGTATTGATAAACCGTCACTCCAATTCAAATTGCTCTAATACGTCGTTGAGAAACAGCTTACCTTTTTCGGTCACTATCCAGCTATCTCCAAGGTCATCAATGTAACCATTGTCGATACAGCGCATCATCGGAGCTTCAATTACACTCATGCTTAATCCGGTACGCTCGGTAAACTCAGCTTTAGGGCAAGCTTCTAAAAGACGCAAGCGGTTAATGAAGAACTCAAACGGTCTATCTTGGGCTTCGACCTCCATCTCAGAGTCCAAGTAAGGCTTGAGCATATTGAGATAACCTCTAGGGTGTTTCACCTTAGTGGTGCGAACAATACGACCATCTGAAAAACTCAACTTGCCGTGAGCGCCACAACCAATCCCTAGATAGTCACCAAATCGCCAATAGTTCAGGTTATGCTGACACTGGTAGCCTGGTTTACTGTAGCCGGAGACTTCATACTGCTGATAACCAGCCTCTTCAAGCATTTTGTGGCCTTGCTCGTAGATATCCCAAAGATCGTCATCGTCTGGCAAGGTCGGCGGTTTTGAATAGAACAAGGTGTTCGGTTCAATGGTTAGCTGATACCAAGAGAGATGCGGTGGCGCAAGATCAATGGCTTGCTGCAGGTCACTGAGGGCATCCGTCACCGACTGCTCTGGAAGACCGTGCATCAGATCTAAGTTAAAGCTGTTCAGACCTATAGTATGAGCCAGCTTGCTGCATTAATGGCTTCACTCTCTCCATGAATGCGCCCCAACCGTTCAAGCTTTTGTTGCTGGAAGCTCTGAACACCGATTGAAATACGAGTCACACCGCCAGTTTGATAGCGTTTGAACCTTGCCGCTTCGATAGTACCTGGATTGGCTTCCATGGTGATTTCAATATCATCACGAAATGGGATTCGCTGCCTTACACCATCCAGTAGTTCCTCAATAAGCTCAGGAGCAATTAAGCTTGGCGTACCACCACCAATGAAGATCGAGTGTAATGGACGCTCATCGTCAGTAAGTTGATAACGAGCGATATCAGCATCCAAATCTTCAAGAAGTGCCGTGATGTAAGCCTGCTGAGGTATCTCTCCCTTTTGCGCGTGAGAGTTAAAGTCACAGTAAGGGCATTTTTGCACACACCATGGGATATGAATGTACAAGCTTAGAGGCGGTGGAGTGATGGCAGATAACGTCGACATCGTTTACAGACCTTGAGTCTTGATCGTCGCGAAAAGCTCGTTGAGCGCTTTACCACGGTGAGAAAGCTGCTTTTTACGCACAGGCTCAAGCTCGGCAGAAGCGCAGCCTTCCTCAGGAACAAAGAAAATAGGGTCGTAGCCGAAGCCATTTTCACCCGACGCTTCCGTTAAGATTCGGCCTTCCCACTTACCATGACAAACCAGTGGCGTTGGGTCGTTCTCATGACGCATCAATACCAGTACGCAGTGAAAACGCGCCGTTCTTTGCTCTTCTGGTACACCTTGCATTTCGGCAAGCACTTTCTCTAGGTTCAGTTTATCCGTTGCACCTTCACCGTAGTAGCGAGCAGAATAGATGCCAGGCGCACCTTTCAGATAATCAATCTCTAGACCAGAGTCATCAGCAATCGCGGCAAAACCTGTTTCTTTTGCCGCATGTCTGGCTTTGATGATGGCGTTTTCAATAAACGTCGTTCCGGTCTCAGCGACTTCAGAAACGTTGAACTCACTTTGAGCGTGAACCTCAAAACCAAAGTCTGACAGCAGGTCTGCCATCTCTTTAACTTTCCCTTGGTTACCGGTTGCTAGGACGATTTTTTTGTTCATGAGAGTATCTCGGGGTTAAGGTTCAACATAAAGCTTTTGACTAAAGGAAACCGGGCCACGGCCTTTATTTCCGGCGTCGATATCAATCGTAAACTGATACATTTCTTCGTTCACGATCGGAAATTGAGCGAGGTAGTATACCGCATCTCCCTCTTTGATTTGCTTAAACTCTAGAGTTTTCATTTGACCGATAAGGTTCTTAGCAACCCCTTTGATGCCTACTTCCATCGCAGGTTTACCCGCGCTAGCCCGATCAAGCACACTCACATTAACGGTAGCGATATGCTCGTTACGTTTTAAGCCGTAACTGCGGGCAATCTTTGGCGTCATAAACGTCGAGTTAAATACAACATAATGCACTTCTGCATCTTTGATGGTTTTAAACTGGCCTGCGGCTGCAGCGCTGCTCATGAGTACAGCAAAGATGAATAACAACGACTTTTTCATCTGTTATCTCCTTGTAAAAAGCCCTCATAAGAGGGCTTGGAATTCCTGAGGTATTTGCGTGGGCGCAATTATCCTGACTTGTTTATGGCGACCGAGTTCGCCCTTCTCTATCAATACTTGGCTTTTCGCTACTTTACATTGCTTGGCCAAGTATTTACTTAGGTGGGCATTGGCTTTGCCATCGATGGGAGGGGCAGTTATAGCGACTTTAAACTCATCGCCATGTTGTCCTACCAACTTATCTCGGCTCGCCTTAGGTTGTACGTAAATACGTAAAACCAGGTCATCACCCACCAAAGTAACGGCTGACATTATAGTCGGAACCAGATTGGACCGATAATATCGCCCATCAGCATGTTGGCAAACTGCAGCACGATAAACAGCACTAATACACTCAGGTCAAAGCCGCCCATAGCAGGGATAATACGGCGAATTGGCGCAAGCATTGGCTCAGTCAGTTGATGGAATACATACTCAATTGGGCTGCGACCTTGGCTGACCCAGCTAAGAATTGCTCGAAGTAGCAACACCCAGAATAGCAATCCACCAGCTGCTTTAAGTAGCGATAGCGCTCCCCAGATAAAGAAGCCCGCATCTAAGCTAATACCACCACCAGAAGAGACCATCACTAGTGCAATAAATTTACCGACACTTAGGATATAAGCAAACAACAGCGTTGCCATATCAAGACTGCCGATCGATGGGATAACACGACGCAATGGCGCTACCACTGGTTGCGTTGCCTTGACGATAAACTGAGAGAACGGGTTGTAAAAGTCCGCTCGCGCAGCCTGCAGCCAAATACGCAAAATAACGACCATGATGTAAAGATCAAACACGGTCGAAACTAAAAAACTCATTGAATTCATATAAAGCCCTTACGAATAATCATTAGTGGGATTAGAACAGTTTTTCCATTTCTTCTGCACGCGCCACTGCCGCCTGCATCGCTTTGGCTACAATGCCACGAATATCACTTTCTTCAAAGGTGCGTACCGCTTCGGCAGTCGTTCCACCTTTTGAAGTCACTTGCTGACGCAGTGTCGCAAGATCGGTGTCTGGGTTAGCAGCCACCATAGTTGCAGCGCCTAATGCCGTTTGCTGTACCAACAAGCGCGCAGTATCTGCATCAAAGCCACTGGCTATTGCTTGCTGCTGGATCGCTTCCATAAACAAGAAGAAATACGCAGGCGCACTACCAGCTGATGCAATCACATCATTGATGCCTGACTCTTGCTCTACCCAGCATACCTTACCGACCGCTTGCATTAGGTCACCCGCAAACTGTTTATCGGCCTCAGGAGTGACATTGGAAGCAAACAGGCCACTCATACCCTCACCTACAGTGATGGTGTGTTTGGCATCACGCGAATAAGGTTTAACTCACACGCGAACATCTGCTGCATTCTCGCAACGTTAATCCCCGCAGCAATCGAGATAACCAACTTATTGCTAAAATCGATGACTTGAAGTGGCTTTGCTACCTCTTCCATTAATTGCGGTTTTACCGCCATGACGACAACATCAGCTTGCTGCGCTGCGGCAACATTGTCAGTCGTTACCTGCACGCCATAGTCTTGTTGCAAAGCCGTGAGCTTCTCTTCACTGCGGTTGGTGGCAATGATTTGACTTGGTTCATATCCACTAGCGACCAGACCTGCAACTATCGAGCGCGTCATGTTGCCCGCTCCGATAAAGGCGACTTTTCTTTGTTCCATGAAACTAATCCTAAAATGAAAGCTAAGCGAGGTGCTGCCTAAGCTTTGTTACTGTAATCTCTTGCGCCGAATATTGCAGTGCCGATACGCACAATGGTACTGCCCGCTTCAATCGCCGCTTGCATATCTCCGCTCATTCCCATCGATAACGTATCAACCTGCGGATAGCGCTCTGCCAGTGCATCTTTCACTTTTGCTAGAGCGTTGAAGGCTACAAGCTGAGATTGATAGTCACTGACGTTTTCGGGAATAGACATCACTCCTCTTAACGTGAGGTTGGGAAGTTCGGATATCAACTGGGCGAGCTCAAACACCTGCTCATCATCAACACCAGACTTACTGGCTTCACCACTGGTATTTACCTGAATCAGTACCTGAAGCGGAGGCATATCTGCCGGTCTTTGATCGTTTAGACGCTGCGCAATTTTATCTCTATTGATGGTGTGCACCCAATCAAAATGCTCAGCCACTGGTCGAGTCTTATTCGATTGAATAGGACCAATAAAGTGCCACTCGATATCTAGGCCTGCATGTTGCTCTCTAAACAGCGCTACCTTTGCAATGCCTTCTTGCACGTAGTTTTCACCAAACATACGATGCCCGGCATCACAGGCTTCTAGAATCGCTTCCACAGGCTTGGTTTTGCTTACCGCGAGCAGTTGCACCTCACCTTGCACTCTCCCGCACTTTTGCTCTGTTGCTGCAATTTGCGAGTTAATAAGTTGTATATTGTTCTGAATGCTAGTCATAGATTTAAAGTCAAAAGGAAAATGAATGGATATCACCGAGTTACTAGACTTCAGTGTAAAGCATAATGCATCAGATCTACACCTTTCTGCTGGGGTTTCCCCTATGGTGCGCATCGATGGAGAAGTGAGAAAACTGGGTATCCCGGCATTAGAGCATTCAGAAGTACATAAACTCATCTTTGACATCATGAATGACAAGCAGCGCAACGAATACCAAGAGAATTTAGAAGTCGACTTTTCGTTTGAACTTCCCAATATCGGCCGTTTTCGCGCCAATGCGTTTAATCAATCACGCGGCTGCTCAGCCGTGTTTCGAACCATCCCCACCGAGATACCGACACTCGACAGCATTGGTGCACCGAGTCAGTTCGCCGAGCTTGCAACCTAGAGAATGGGCTAGTACTGGTAACAGGACCAACCGGCTCTGGTAAATCCACCACGCTCGCTGCCATGGTCAATCACATCAATGAACATCAAAACAAACACATCTTGACCATTGAAGATCCAATTGAATTTATTCACTGCAATAAGAAATGCCTGGTTAATCAACGTGAAGTACACCGGGATACTCATAGTTTTAAATCCGCGCTTCGCTCAGCACTTAGGGAAGACCCAGATATTATCCTTGTCGGCGAGCTTCGCGACCAAGAAACCATTAGCCTTGCGTTGACAGCTGCTGAAACTGGGCATTTAGTCTTTGCCACTATGCACACTAACTCTGCGGCGAAGTCTGTAGATAGGATTGTTGATGTATTTTCTGGCCAAGATAAAGACATGGTTCGCTCTATGCTCTCTGAGTCATTGCGCGCCGTCATTGCACAAACACTCCTTAAGCGACTAGGGGGTGGCCGAGTTGCATGTCATGAAATCATGGTTGGTACCCCAGCGATACGTAACCTCATCAGAGAAGACAAGGTAGCTCAAATGTTTTCGGTTATCCAAACGGGCGCTGCGAATGGAATGCAAACTATGGAACAGCACGCAAGGCAGCTTCTTTCTCAGGGCCTAATCGATATTGAAGAGGTCAGTAAAAAAGTGGTTCAAAATGACACTCTGTTCCAGTAAGGAAGCACTATGCCAATCATTGATGACGTTCTAAATCACATGCTAGAGCTGAAAGCTTCGGATCTCTACCTAACGGTGGGAGCACCTGTTCTGTATCGAGTCGATGGCGAGCTAAAGTCCAGGGGAGAAACACTCACCGAGCAAGCAATTCTCAAGCTATTAAACGCTGTTATGGATACTAACCTTCAACAAGATTATCTCGCGACTAAAGAGGCAAACTTCGCAATCGTAAAAGCGATAGGCCGCTTTCGCGTCAGTGCCTTTTTTCAGCGAGAGCTCCCTGGTGCGGTAATACGTCGCATCGAAACCCAAATACCTAGCTTTGAAGAACTAGCACTTCCGGATGTGCTGCAAGACTTAGCGATCGCCAAACGTGGGCTAGTACTTGTGGTTGGTGCAACTGGATCTGGGAAATCAACCACGATGGCTGCGATGACGGGGTATCGTAACCGGAATCGAAGTGGGCACATCCTAACCGTGGAAGATCCGATTGAATTTGTGCATGAACATCAGAAATGCATTGTGACCCAAAGAGAGGTGGGGTTAGATACTGAAAGCTACGACGTCGCTCTAAAAAATTCACTCAGACAAGCTCCCGACATGATCCTTATTGGTGAAATTCGCACTCGTGCAACCATGGAATATGCGATGGCTTTCGCCGAAACAGGCCACCTATGTATGGCGACTCTGCATGCCAATAACGCCAACCAAGCATTAGAAAGAGTACTTCATCTCGTACCCAAGGAGCGCAAAGAGCAGTTTCTGTTTGATCTTTCAACCAACTTAAGAGGGATCGTCGCACAGCAGTTGATAAGGGATAAAAACGGACGAGGTCGACATGGGGTATTTGAAGTACTTCTTAATAGCCCCAGAGTTGCTGAGCTGATACGCAAAGGCGATCTCCACGAAATCAAAACAGCGATGAGTAAAAGCAAAGAAGTCGGAATGCAAACCTTCGACCAAGCCCTATATGACCTTGTTCTGGCGAATAAAATCAATCAAAGCGATGCTCTGCACAGTGCAGACTCACCAAACGACTTAAGACTGATGCTAAAGCTTCAAGAGACCGACTCTAAACAACAGAGTAGATTGAGTAGTATTAAGATAGATATGAGTTGAGTTTGGGGACATCAAGCTTACAAAGCTTGGGAGCATCAAATGCAAAAAAGCCGCATCTTTCGATGCGGCTTTTTTTAAAGTGGCTCCCCCTGCGGGACTCGAACCTGCGACATACGGATTAACAGTCCGCCGTTCTACCAACTGAACTAAGGGGGAATTGCTTTTCGCAATAAAGTGGTGCCGACTACCGGAATCGAACTGGTGACCTACTGATTACAAGTCAGTTGCTCTACCTACTGAGCTAAGTCGGCACTTAAAGCAAGCTTTCGCTTACTTTTAAAAGTGGCTCCCCCTGCGGGACTCGAACCTGCGACATACGGATTAACAGTCCGCCGTTCTACCAACTGAACTAAGGGGGAATTACTTTACGTAAATAAATGGTGCCGACTACCGGAATCGAACTGGTGACCTACTGATTACAAGTCAGTTGCTCTACCTACTGAGCTAAGTCGGCGACACTTTATTTTATTATTGCTCGTACTAATTGTCTTAGCACCAACAATCTAAATTGTGGT
The DNA here is from genome assembly GCA_003263775.1 of Vibrio maritimus. Lineage (GTDB taxonomy): Bacteria > Pseudomonadota > Gammaproteobacteria > Enterobacterales > Vibrionaceae > Vibrio > Vibrio maritimus. Next base: position 2,438 of record JYJJ01000001.1, on the reverse strand, counting down.
GCCCGGAGGCGGAATCGAACCACCGACACGAGGATTTTCAATCCTCTGCTCTACCGACTGAGCTATCCGGGCGACGAGGTGTATTAAACGGTTTTTCGGCCTTTAGGTCAACACTAAATTGCAAAAAAAATATCGTTTGTTGCTTTTATATACTTAGCGTTCTATTTTTATTCGTTTGGTGCTCAAAAACAAGCCCTAGCAGTGGATCAGACAATTGTAGACCACGTTATTACTGGACTTGAGACAGTTCCCAAGCACCAAAAAAGTATCAATTTTAACGCCTACAGCCAACCTTATTTTATGTTAAGCCACTTCAAAACGAGCGACTTTGGAACTTAGATCTTCAGAAAGCTGGTTTAATGTTTGGGTTGCTCGCTTAGTTTCGTCGACAACACCTCTTAATTCGCTACCACTGTGCTCAATCATATTGATGCGTTGTGAGATATCATCACTCACTTCTGTTTGCTCAGCGGCCGCTGTCGCGATCTGTTGGCTTTTCTCGGTAATGGCTTCAAGGCTCACGACGACTTCTTGAAGTGCCCGAGAGGCTGTTTGAGACTCAGAAACCGTTGCCTGGCTCGTTTCAGCACAAAGTAGAATACTTTGAATCGCGTTTTGAGAGCCAGATTGTAAGTTACCGATCATCTCTTGAATCTCTTTGGTACTCTGTTGAGTGCGACCTGCTAGGTTGCGCACTTCATCAGCAACGACTGCAAAGCCTCTTCCTTGTTCGCCTGCACGTGCCGCTTCAATGGCTGCATTCAATGCGAGAAGGTTGGTCTGCTCTGCAATATCACCAATAACATCGAGAACGCGCGCGATATTGTTAACATCGCTGTCGAGTTCAGATACCGCGGTGCTAGCGCCCTCTAACTGTGTGGCTAAGCCTTCAATGTTCGATACTGTTGCGAGAATAAGCTGACTCACTTGTTGACTCTGTTTATCTGCTTCATCCGTACTCTGCGCCGCATCAGTGGCCGATTGAGCAACATGAGAGGCAGAGGACGCCATTTCGGTCATAGCCGTAGCTATCATCTCTGTACTTTGCTGCTGAGTAGATGTTAGCGACGCGATAACCGAAGAGCGAGAATCAGCGTCCGAGAGCTGTGACGTAATAGAAGCGGTTACCTTCTCGATGCTAGATAGCAATGAAGCAAGTGAGAGGTTCATTGTCTGTACTGAATGATAAATACTGCCTTCAATTGCTTTGTGCTCAAAGTTTGTCTTTAGCTTGCCATCAGCAACGTCGCGTACTGCTTTAAGAACATCAGAAGGCTCTCCGCCTAGGATAGAAGTCATTCTATTTAGAGAAGTTAGCAAAAGGCCTACGATGGCAACAATAATGACTAAACAAAATGACAACTGCCATTTGGCGGTTGACCAGAAGCGTTCGTTAACTTCGTTGAAGCCAATACCCGTACCTACGACCCAGTTCCAATGAGGCGTACGCTCAGCAATAGACAACTTGTCCTCTACTGAGCCATCTGGGAGCGCTTGAGACCAGTGATACTCAATGAGAGAGCCAGTCGTATTGCCCAGCTTATTCAAAATGATATCAGCGACACTACGACCGTTACTATCTTTGAAATCGTGGAAGCTTGTACCATGTAGTTGAGGATCCAATGGTGCAGCAATAAACATCATCTGCTCATCGGCGACATAGACATACTCATTGTCTTTATAGACATTGTTCCTGAGTATGCGGGTTGCAATTGCCTTAGCTTCTGATTCGGAGAGCGCCCCCTCTATTGCTAGCTTCTCTAGTTCAGCAATCGTTGAATAAGTACTTGTAAAAATCTCCGTGACTCGAGATTTATTGTCACTGTTACTAGCGACACGAAGTGACCAAAGGCCCGACATTGCTACAGCGACGACGGCAACAAGGATAATTAGAGATAATAAATATGTCTGATTTTTTAACTTCATTTTTCTGCTCAGATACTGATAACGTACGAAATGTTGCATTGTAATGAAGAATACATGACAGCGTTACCATTAAAAGCGGCGATATCGGAAACTATGATGGCGATTAAATTTGCGAAATAAATTAAGTTTCTTATTAAAGATCTGAATCAAATGGTCGGTGCCGAAGCCTGTAGAGTAAAGCATCGAAGAGCTGAATCTTACAACAACCTGGAGGTGTGGTTTTGGTAAGACATGAAGGAAGAGTAAGAGCTATCCTCTCACCTAGCTAATATTTCAAAGCCATATGAAGGCGAGTTAAATAGTTGGCAAAAGTCGAGCCTAGTCTGAGGCTGAGGCTGAGGCTGAGGCTGAGTATATCGCAAATAGCAAAAAGCCTCGTCTTTCGACGAGGCTTCTTTAATAGCTGGCGGAGTGGCTGGGGTTGCATCCAACCGGGACTCGACTTCCTTGAAAAGGAAGCAACCAAACTCTAGATAATAAAAAACCCGACGCTTTCGCATCGGGTTCTCTAA